>CAXTYH010000004.1:0-218909 GCA_964248405.1 uncultured Bryobacteraceae bacterium | reverse complement strand
ATCTTTATGTTTGCAACGGTAACGAGCTGAGTTACTTTTTCAGCATCCTGCTAGAAAGATGATTTCACCTGCATATTTATTTACATAGATCCAAGCTTCACCGGAACGCTGATAGTGACTTATTTTTAGCTCAGACTGACTCACGAGAAGATAGTGCTGCACACTGGGTAGGCTGAAATAGTGTTCTTGCTTGGTTCCGTAGTCATAGTCCTTGGTCGAAGGTGAGGTAACCTCAACCAAGACAGATGGATTGTCAATGCAGTTCGGTTTCGGGTAGTTCGGTACGCCACAAACAACCGTTACGTCCGGATGGAAAACCTTGTTCGCAGATGCGATGTAGAGATTGAGGCTGGAACCATAAACACCGCAGGAAACGTACGATCTATCGAGAATCGAGCCTAGTCTTGTGCCTAAACGAGCGTGAGTTGGAGACGCTGCTTCAACAGGGATGAGCATGCCGTCGTGGAACTCGTAAATCGAGTCTGGCTGGTCAAGCTTGAGATAGTCGTCAAGCGTGTGATAATCCAAAGGCTGAGTTACCACCCGGTAATTATATGTCTTAGCGGTTACCTGGAACCAGAGCGCAGTCGCGTCTGGAAGGCAACATTGGAAGATTACCGGTTCGCGGTTGCTTAAGAGAACGCTTAGGAATCCTTTCTAGAAGTCAACCATACCGTATAAGAGATCGGTGTTTGAGCCTCGAGTTGAGCCATCAGGTATTCCGCATATCTATATCGTGCAACTGCGGTGGAACCCAACGAGCGCAGCGTATTATCATCCAGCTCACTAATTGTGTTAACACCAGCAATGCAATCCGCTTGCGGCACATGGTCTAGCCAAGGGGTTGTTTGAGGGGAGCTTTCGGGCAGACCAGAATCCAATAAACCTCGTCTCCTCAGTTCGGAAAAGATATGAATCGCATACTTTGAGGCCTGATCTTTTTCTCTGCGCACTTCCCAGAGCTCCCGCGTGTTCTTACATTGAACAAAAAGCTGATTCGTATCCAGAACACCCATAGTTAAACGGACGTCGGGTTTAGGAAGATGAGCGAGCGGCTCAAGTCTCCCATCAATTTCAAACGTCCATCGAAGTAGTCGCAACTGTTCACACCAGGAAGTTACATTACGCTTTTGCTCGGACGTCCATGAACCACTTGCCCTACGGAATAGGTCCGCTTCTTCTGGCTCCAGCTCATTCCATAGTCCGCTTTTCCGCAACTTCTCGTTGAGGGCTCCCCTGATAGTCACGTCTTTAGGTTGCTTCACGTTAGAACTGTCCATCGACAGTTCGCTGCTTGCTCGGAGGACGAGTCCGCCTATGACTCCGGTGCGCTGCAGAAGATAGTTTCGAATACCCGATGATGGCAGGCTGGAGTCCTCCGTCGCGGGCAAACATTGCGAGACTAATGAATACTTAAATATCTGTTCATTGCCACGGTTTACCTTGCGAATCACGACGAAAGCGAGAAACCCACTTCCAAAGATCAGACCATAAAACGGAACAGTCCAAACCCCCACTCCAGCTTCGCGGTTTATCTTCCAATGGAGGATTAGATTACCAACAACGTAGGCGAGCCAAGAAAGCGCGAGAAGGACTGGACGACGAAACCGCTTGTCTTTGTGAAAGCGTCGTAACGCAATCCGACACCACTTCCAAACCATAGTGCCTCCTCGGCACCCAGTATCTGCTTAGAGATTGTAATCCCGCAATGGCCCGTTTACCTACGACGGAGTAGTGTGCGAATCCTACCATCGAGAACGCACTGCTGAGCAGCTGCTTGAAATAACGCGAGAGTCGCACGGAGCCGTTTCCACCAGCCTTATTTCGAGCTGGTGGAAACTTTTGGATCAGGAACGGCAATCTGCAGTCACTTAGCTACAACCGCTTGTACCGCCGCAGTTTTCACATTTATAGCAGCTGCCGTTTCGGGTCATCATGCTTCCACATTCGGAGCACATAGGCGAATCGCCTAGCGCTGAGACGTTGAACGGAAGCGCCTGTTGAGGCTCGGGTTCGGTGGGACGCAGCTTGGGAGTTTCCCCGGCTTCATTCAATTCAGTGATGCCGAGAAAGCGCGCCCCCAGCCATCGGAAGATGTAATCGATGATGGACTTGGCATATGGAACCTGTTGATTGCCGGTCCAACCGCTTGGTTCAAAGCGGACGTGGCTGAACTTGTCCACAAAGAACTTCAGCGGCACGCCGTATTGCAAGCCATAGCTGATAGAAGTAGCCAGCGTGTCCATCAAGCCTGAGATGGTGGAGCCTTCCTTAGCCATCGAGATAAATACTTCGCCGGGTGTCCCGTCCTCATAGAGACCGACCGTGATGTATCCTTCGTGGCCGCCAATGTTGAACTTATGGGTAAGCGACTGCCGCTCATCGGCGAGCTTGCGGCGAACCGGGCGGTACACAATTTTTTCGACAGGTTGGGCGGTCGCAGAAAGAGCCAGCGCGCCCTTCTTCTCGCCCTTGCCGGTTCCCGAGCTCAGTGGTTGTACACGTTTGGATCCATCGCGATAAATGGCTACTGCTTTCAAGCCGGCCTTCCAGCTTTCAATGTACGCCTCCATCACCTCTTCCACCGAGCACTCCTCGGGCATGTTGATGGTCTTGGAGATGGCCCCTGAGATGAAGGGCTGCGTGGCGGCCATCATTCGAATGTGCCCGAAGTAATGGATAGACCGCGTGCCATTCTGAGGCCGGAAGCTGCAATCGAAGACAGCCAGATGTTCGGGCTTCAGATCAACTGCACCTTCAATCGTACCGGTGGAATCAATGTGGGCCACAATGCGCTCGGTCTGCTCAGCTGTGTACCCCAGCTTGATGAGAGCTTGCGGAACAGTGTTGTTGACAATCTTGATGACGCCGCCGCCCACCAGCTTCTTGTATTTGACAAGAGCAAGATCGGGCTCAATGCCGGTGGTGTCGCAATCCATCATGAAGCCGATGGTGCCGGTCGGCGCCAGCACGGTGGTTTGGGCATTGCGATAGCCGGTGCGCTGTCCCAGTTCGTAGGCTTCGCGCCAGCAGCGCTCTGCTGACTTGAACAGGTCTGGCGGAACACGTCGGCAATCCAGACTACCGGCCGCATTCCAGTGCATTCGAATCACATCCAGGAATGACTCTTCGTTTTCGGAATAGCCGGCACACGGGCCAACGGCTTCAGCAACACGAGCACTGGTCAAGTAAGCCTGGCCGCACATGACAGCCGTAATCGCAGCAGCATAAGCACGGCCTGCATCGCTGTCATAAGGAAGACCAAGCGACATCAGCAGCGCGCCTAGATTCGCATAGCCAAGTCCGAGGGGCCGGAAGTCGTGCGAGTTCTTCGCAATCTTCTCGGTCGGGTAGCTGGCGTTATCGACAATGATTTCCTGCGCCAGAATCAGCGTGTCTACGGCATGGCGAAACGCTTCGACATCGAAGGAGCCGTTCGCGCCCACGAACTTCATCAGGTTGAACGAGGCCAGGTTGCAGGCCGAATCGTCCAGGAACATATATTCCGAGCAAGGGTTAGAGGCATTGATACGCGCCGTGTGCTTGGAGGTGTGCCAGCGATTGATGGTGGTATCGAATTGCATGCCAGGGTCGCCGCACTGGTGTGTAGCTTCAGCAATCTGACGCATCACCTCACGAGCCTTATAGCGCGTGACCGGCTGACCGGTAGCAACGCTCTTGGTCCACCAATCGGTGTCGTCCACAACGGCTTGCATGAAATCGTCCGTAGCGCGGACAGAGTTGTTGGCGTTTTGGAAGAAGATAGACCCGTAGGCTTCGCCATCGAGTGACGAATCATAGCCGGCGTCGATGAGCGTGTGCGCCTTCTTCTCTTCCTTGGCTTTGCACCAGATAAACTTTTCGATGTCGGGGTGATCTGAATTGAGGATCACCATCTTGGCCGCGCGACGCGTCTTGCCGCCTGACTTAATCACGCCGGCGAAGGCATCGAAGCCTTTCATGAAGCTCAACGGTCCGGAGGCCCGACCGCCGCCCCAGAGGTGCGCGTCCTCCTCCCGAATGGCTGACAGGTTCGTGCCGGTACCGGAGCCCCATTTGAAGAGCATGCCCTCGGTCTTGGCAAGGTCGAGAATGGATTCGAGCGTGTCGCCAACCGAGTTGATGAAGCAGGCCGAGCACTGCGGATGATTCTCACCGGGCTCCAGTTTTTTGACTACTTGGGTCGTCTCATCGAAGTAGAATCCGTAGCCGCGCGACTCACGTACGCCGACGTTGAACCACACCGGCGAATTAAAGCAGCCTTTCTGGGTAAGCATGAGGTGCGCCAGATCGGAGCGAAAATTCTCGCCGTCCTCGCGGCCTTTGAAATAGCCACCGGCCAGACCCCAATCGGCAATGGAATCGACAACGCGGTGGACAAGCTGGGCCACGCTGGTCTCGCGCTCCGGCGTCCCAATGCGGCCATGAAAGTATTTGCTGGCGACAATGTTAGTTGCCGTTTGCGACCAATCGGCCGGCACTTCGATATCACGCTGTTCGAAGATGACCGAGCCTTTGTCGCTGCCAATAGTGGCGGTGCGGAGCTCCCAGTGAACCTGATCGTAAGGAGTCTTGCCGCCCTCGAGTTTGGCGGTGAAGAAGCGCGGGAATGACACGCCGGAACGCTCTTCTTTTCGCAGCGTGCGAAGGGAAGTTTTTGCTTGCGGTGGGGTAACGGTAAGCTGGCCCATAAATTAAGTAATCTGCTGAACTTTCGTGGGAGTAACGGAGGCTTGCTGTCTTTATTTAACGCCCAAAGCGGGGGGAGGTCAATACTCGCCAGCAAGCGCTGGACAAGCAGTTGTGGATAAGCTGTGGAGCAATACTACATGTTGTGGACAGCTTCTATCTACTTCTATTTTCGCACGGTCTTACAGGATGTTGATGGCACGAGCGGCTAGGATGGCCAGAGTCCCTAACGAGATGCTGGATTGCACCATCATGACCAGCTTGGCCCAGCGGGAAAGCACGGGTGAGTCGGTGGGGGAGAAGGCAGTGCTGGTGTTGAAGGCCAGAAAGAGATAGTCGATAAAGTTCGGCTTCCAATTTGCGTACTGGTCTTGCATATCGGGCGGCACCGTCATTTGCGGGAAAAGGAAAGCTCCTTCGGTGTGGGCCTCGCGGGACGCGCGACGGTAAGGGCCACCGGCATCGAGACGCCAGTACCAGCAGGCACAGACCAGCACATTGCTGAGCCAGAGCGAGACGGCTGAACGTAGCAGCGTACTTGGCTTTTGACGATTTGCCGGCAGGCCGGAGATGAGCAGCAACAAAGCCCAAATTTCAGCCGCTGTGATGATGGCCAGCATGGTGGTTCCGAGTAACGTATTGAGCCCTGCCTTTCCGGCATAGTGAGAAGTGATGGATAGAACCAAAAGGGAGAGCACTACCATGCTGAGCGCCCAACTGGGACCGGGCGTCAGATGTTCCGGAAGCGCCTGGTAAAGCGCCACTACGGCGAGGGTAGCAATTACTACAGGCCAGCGCGTCTCGTGCTTCATATTTCAACAGTAGGCTTTGACACGGCGCGATCTCCGACACGGTCGGAGTTTACGCTGAAGTCTGAGGGAGTCTTGCGACGGGATGCCGATGGAGATTATGCAGGTTGGTGAGTTACCGTTGCGGCACTCGAGGCCTGCAACGAAGGGAGAGGCCGAGCACAGGTGAACATCTTCGGGCTACTTCGTTTTACAATTCGTATTTAGGCTACTACCGATAAACGACAGAACATCTGACGGTGACATCTTCTTAAGCTCCTCGAGTGACAAAGCCTTCCTGTAGAGCGAGAATCCACGACTGAGAAGCCGGAACGTTCCGTTCAGATATAGGGATTGATAAACACCGACACCTCGAACGAACTTTGCGAAGATGATATAACTCTCATCCGTTTGAAGATTTGGTGCTCCTTCATCTTCAACTGACAGTTCGCCTTCGGTCAGTTTCAGTTGTCCGCCGAAGCGAGTCAGAATTAGACTTTCGCCAGGACTTATGGGAGAAGTCGCATTCTGCTTCAGGACGTCGGTAACTTCCATTTGATAGTCGGTGAAAAGAGTACTCCGGTCTCGAGACAAGTGGGAAGAACTCGATTCAACTTTCGCGAAGACTATGGCATCTGAATTACAAATCCCCTCGCTCACAATGTGGTTGAGATCATAAGTCAGCGCCAACGGCTGTCCATCGGGACTTGTCGGGGGCTCATCAATAGTAATGATGCTTATTCCAGGGGTCTGAATCCCCGCTACTACAGCTTGCTCCATTCCCGCTGCCAGTTGGTTGTCGAGGGGCTCTGTTCCGCGGTTGTACATGGGAAGCTCTGCAATCTGGGGCCACACTTGGTTTTCGAGCTTAGAAGGGGCAGTGGCCATCAACTGCCAACCAAACAAAAGAGGAAAGATCGCCCAGGCAATGGTGCGCTGATTCAAAGACGCCGTCATCCACAATCGCAACCGTTGTACAACAATCGACAGATTGCCTGCCCAGGGCGCGATCTCCGACACGATTTGAGTTTACGATGAGCCTAAGGGAGTGTTGTAGATCTGATGCCGATGAAGATTGTGCAGGTGGGCGAGCTAGTGTTACGGCAGCAAGCGCGGACGGTAACTGCGGCGGACATCAAGGGTCGCGAGATACAGAACCTTCTTGCGGCTTTGCGCGAAACCATGTTGAAAGCACCCGGCGTGGGTTTGGCTGCTCCGCAAGTTGGGGTATCCCTTCAGATCGCGGTGATTGAGGACAAGGCCGAGTACACCAAAGACATCCCCCCTGATGTTCTGGCTGAACGTGAGCGCAAGCCAATCCCTTTCCACGCCATTGTGAATCCTGTGCTGACGGTTGAGGGTAGCGACACGCGCGAGTTCTATGAAGGTTGCCTTAGCTTAGCGGGGTTTACTGCGCTGGTGCCGCGGGCGGCTCGGGTCCGCGTGGATTGTTTCGACCATCGGGGCGAGCCCCAAACCATTCACGCTTCCGGCTGGTATGCACGCATATTGCAGCATGAGATTGACCATCTGCAAGGCCGCATTTACATTGATCGGATGCGGTCGCGGACGTTCTCCAACATCGACAACTACAACACGAATTCCAAAGAGCGAACGGTGGCACAAGTCAAAGCTCTATTCGAGGCGGAAGGATAGCTGTTCGCCACCCTCGGAGTCAGTGTCGCCGGCCATGAAGTTTTGCAGCTCGGGGTAAGCGGCTAGAAGCTGCGGGGGCGGATGGACAGAGCGGCCCTCAAGAATAGAGGTCAGCTCTAAAGCGTTAGTCACGGCCTTACCCAGGTAGTGGTTGTTAGTGATCACATACGTTTCTTGCGCGGCTTGTTGAACGGCGCGGATGCGATCGGCCCACGGGTCAAGCTCTTCCGGCGAGTATAGGTAGTCATAGCGTTCGCCGTGATACTTACTTTCGGTAAACCAGCTCTTGTAGTTGCGCCCATGAAGCCGAACATAGCCGACGGTGGAAGTCACTGCGGAGTCAGGCTTTACCGAGCGGCTATAGAGCGGCTGATCGATATTGCAGAGCGCTACCTCGAGTTCTTCGAGGAGAGCAAGAATAGCAGGCTCGCTCCAGCTGGCGTGTCGCACTTCGAGGGCAAGCGGAAAGTCGCGGAAGCGATCGCGTAAGGAGAGCAGATAAGCCCGGTTCTCTTCGTCATTGCGAAAAGACCACGGAAACTGGAGCAGCAGCGCGCCGAGGCGACCAGATTGCAGCAGCGGACACAAGCCCTCTTTGACCAGGTGTTCGTCAGCCAGCGAAGCATCGCGGGAATGCGTGAAGCCGCGCCACAGCTTTGCGGTAAAGCGGAAGCTTGCGTGCGGTTCGACATGCCGGCACCACGCCTCGGCCATCTTGGGCGTGATAGGCCGATAGAAGGAGGTGTTGATCTCAACGGTATCGAAGTAGCGCGCCAGGAAAGCCAGTTCGCTAAAGCCGTGCGGTCGAGGTTGCGGATAGACAACGCCGTTCCAGTCTTTATAGTTCCAACCTGCCGGACCGATTCGGAGCATCGCAGAAGGCGAGAAGGCTAGCGCGTGGTGGCGCGCTCATAGTGATAAGCGAGGCGAAACATAGTGGCCTCATTGAAGTGCTTTGTCAAAATTTGCAAGCCAACGGGCAGACCTTCAGACGAGCGGCCGCACGGAACACTCATACAGGGAACGCCGGCGAGACTACCGGTGAGCGTGTAGATGTCAGACAGATACATGGCCAGCGGGTCGTCCAGCTTTTCGCCAATGCGGAAGGCAGGAAAGGGAGAGACGGGCGCCAGAATGGCATCTATATCCACAAAGGCCTGGTGGAAGTCACGCGTGATCAGCGTCCGTACCTGCTGCGCCTTCTTGTAGTACGCGTCATAGTAGCCGGCGCTCAGAACATAGGTGCCCAGCATGATGCGACGTTTCACTTCCGGTCCAAAGAACTCACCCCGAGAGCTGCGATACATGTCGGCGAGCGAATCGGCTTCGGCGCGGCTGGAGTAGCGAACGCCGTCGTAACGAGCCAGATTAGAGCTCGCTTCTGCGGTGGCAAGAATGTAGTAACAGGAGAGCGCGTATTGCGTATGCGGCAGACTGATCTCGCGGACGGTACAGCCGAGCGACTCCATTTGGCGCACGGCCGCTTCTATCAACTTGCCGGTCTCCACGTTCAGACCGGAGAAGTATTCCTTGGGCAGACCCAGCTTGAGTCCGGTGACAGGCATCTGCAGGGCGGCGTGGTAATCGTCAACGGGCGCAAAGGCGGAGGTGGAGTCAAGCTCATCCCGGCCTGCCATGACGCCGAGGACTGCGGCCGCATCTTCGACGTTGCGCGCAAAGGGCCCAATATGATCGAGCGAGCTGGCAAAGGCCACGAGACCATAACGGGAAACGCGACCATACGTAGGAGTGACGCCGACCACCCCGCAGAAGCTGGCCGGCTGGCGGATGGAGCCCCCGGTATCAGACCCGAGCGAAACCACCGCCGTGCCTTGAGCTACCGCAGCAGCCGATCCACCGCTGGAACCGCCAGGTACTCGATCGAGCGCAATGGGATTGCGAACCGGCCCGAAAGAAGAATTTTCGTTAGACGAGCCCATTGCGAACTCATCGCAGTTCAGCTTTCCTATCACCAACGCACCCTGCGCCTCCAGCCTTTGTACGGCGGTCGCATCATACGGCGGCGTGTAGTGTTCGAGGACGCGGGAAGCGCAGGTGGTACGCAGGTTCTTCGTAACGATAACGTCTTTAACGCCAAGTGGAACGCCAGCGAGCGCACCAGGAAACTGCCCTCCGGCGATCTCGCGATCCACCCGGGCAGCGGTAGCCAAGGCGCGCTCAGGCGAGAATGTGAGGTAGGCATTGGTTACGCTGTTCTCGTTCTCCGCATGGGAGAGCGCTGCCTGAGCCAGTTCGGTAGCCGAGTACTGCTTGCCCTTCAAAGCAGCGCGAATGTCCGCACCTGTCAGGGTCGAGAGATTGTCGAGACCACTCGTGTTCACGCTTGAGCTCATGAACGGTCAATCACTTTGGGAACCTTAAAGTAACCAGCGCCGCTGGCTGGGGCATTGGCAAGGGCTTCGGCATTGCTTAGCGAACGGTGCGGTATGTCCTCGCGCAGAGTAGCCGTCTCATCGCCCTCGAAAAGCACCTGAGCCATCGGCGGCACAGAGCTAGTATCGAGTTCGTTCAGTTGCTCGATATAGGTGAGAATGCTGCCGAGGTCTTGCGTCATCTTCACCACCTCAGATTCGGAAAGGCGCAGGTTCGCCAAATCGGCGACATACCGTACCTGTTCGTCGGTGAGCGTCAAGCGGTTGCCTTCTTACGAGAGAGTCGGAACACTTTCTTTAGTACAGCATCCTGAATTTCGTTGGCTTCGTCGACCGCGCCGGGCTCAGTGAATAACGTGGGCTGACGGGTAGCGGCGCGCTGGGGCTCACGGCGAGGCACGCCGATTCGGAATTCGATATCGGCAATTTGAGCCGAGCCGGTCACTTTGATCAGGCGATCGAGAATCTGGCGGCTTAAGGTGTGCAGTTGACGCTGCCAGATGGCATCTTCCACTTCCACGATCAGGGTTTGACGGACCAGGCGCACGCGGGAAGTGTGGCTGGCGATGGATTTACCTACCGCGGTAGGCCACGCAGCGCGGGCAACGTCCTCCACGCTAAATACCTCGCGGGAGACTTGCTTATTTTTGAAGAGGCGGGCTGCGCGTTCCATGGTGTTGGAGCTTGGGGAACAGCGAAGCTGCGGGGGAACAGGCTTCAGCGGAGTCTCCACTGTAACATGCGGAGGCAGAGGGAAATGGACGTGCTTGACGGCAAGGTTGAGATGACCGGAACCGACATTGTCACCACCTGCCGAATGTCGCGGGCTGCTATCTCTGTTTCGATCATCAGCCGAATCGGCATGCCCCATCAGATATGATTCCGGCGGCCAGAGCCACGAGCGAGATCTACTTCGCTATGGTGCCCGTGCGGCGCTCCAAGATTCGAAGGCGGTGTTCAAAACAGAACATCGCTCCCTCAAATTGGATGCTTCAATAATCTCGTGAGCCAGTCCGTTGTGTCCAATCCTGGAAAGTAGACGAACTTACAAGATGTTTGATCGTGGCCATCCACCGAGTGGACGGAGAAGCCTCGTTGCGGATCACCACGCTCCAAACGGCCTGGATGAGAACTGCGGCGGATTGAAGTCGAATGGCGCCCGATTGATCCTCGCGATCGCGCCCCTGCTGGCGATCATCCTGACGGCAAGTTGCGAAAAGAAAGCTCCCGCTCCAACTCCACCCGTTGAGGTTGGTGTTGATTCCGTTAGGCAGCAGGATGTACCTGTTACCGGCGACTGGGTCGCCACGCTTGACGGCTACGAAAATGCACAGATACAGCCGCAGGTTTCAGGCTATGTGATTCGACAGACTTATCGGGAAGGCTCGTTGGTTCACAAAGGGCAAGTCTTATTCGAGATTGATCCGCGCCCTTTCCGAGCCTCGCTCGATCAAGCCAAAGGTCAGCTTGCGGTAGCTGTTGCGGGACTCGCCCAGGCACAGGGCCAACTCGGCCAGTCCGAAGCTCAGGCGGTCTTGGCCGATATCAATGTGAACCGTGACACGCCGCTGGCGAAAGCACACGCTATCGCGCAAAGCCAGTTGGATACCGATACGCAAACGCAAGCCACCTCTCGAGCCACCATCAAAACCCAGCAAGCTGGCATCAAATCAGCGCAGGCCAATATTCAGTCGGCACAAGCCGCCGTCCAATCGGCAGAGATCAATCTCAACTTCACGCGGGTTCTCTCGCTGATTGACGGAATCGCAGGAATCGCGACTGTTCAAATCGGAAATTTCGTCACCTCGACGAGCGTTCTCACCACGGTCTCGCAAGTGAACCCCATCAAAGCTTACTTTCCCATCAGCGAGCAGGAATACATGCACGTGGTTTCAAGTCTGCAGGGCAAAAAGGGCGATGACTGGTTGAAGAGGAGCGCCTCCGTTCCGCTCACATTAACCCTGGCTGACGGCGCCGTCTACTCAAAGCGGGGAAGAATTAGATTCACTGATCGGCAAGTGGATAACCAGACCGGCGCCATACGGATTGTTGGCGCATTCGAAAACCCGGGAAACATTCTGCGGCCCGGTCAATATGGCCGGATCAGCGCAGTGACCAATGTCCGGAAAAACGCGTTGCTGGTCCCACAACGCGCCGTGACGCAACTGCAGGACAAGTATGAAGTTTCCGTGGTTGACGGCGACAACAAGGTCAACATCCACACGGTATCTGTCGGTGAGCGCTACCAATCCATGTGGGTCGTGCTGAGTGGTTTGACACTTCAGGATCGAATCATCACAGAAGGTAACGGCAAAGTGCATGGCGGCGCGCTTGTCACTCCAAAGCCGGATAACTCCGGGGATCTTCCGAAGTAAGCGCAGAACCGATAGAGGCCATGCATGTCTAATTTCTTTATCGGCCGTCCGATCGTCGCCATCGTCATTGCCATTTTGATGGTGATGGTCGGCGCGGTTTGCATCATGAGGCTGCCCATTGCTCAATTTCCGAACATTGTTCCACCCGAGATCCAGGTGCAAGCCACGTACGCGGGTGCGGATGCTGACACTCTCGAGCAGTCCGTAGCGACACCGCTGGAGGAACAGATTACCGGCGTCGACCAGATGGCTTACATGTATTCGCTGAGTGCAAATAACGGGCAGACAACCATCACAGTCGACTTCAACGTAAATACAGAGCCGAATATAGATCAGATCCTAACCCAGATGCGGACCTCGCAAGCCCAGTCACAACTACCTTCCCAGGTCAACACGGCCGGTCTGACAATCCAGAAAGCCCTGTCGGCGCCCATGATGGTGATTGAGCTTGATTCGCCGCACGGAAGCTACGACTCCGGCTTTCTGGCGAATTACAGCTACATCAACCTGGTCGATGAGATCACACGAGTCACCGGGATCTCAAAAGTCACCGTTTTCGGAACCGGTCAGTATGCCATGCGTATCTGGGTTCAGCCCGATCAGCTTGCCCAGCTGTCACTCACCGTTCCCCAAATTATCTCCGCCCTTCAAACGCAGAACAATGTGAACCCTGCTGGTCAAATTGGCGGTGAGCCGGTCCCGAAAGGGCAGGAATATACATATGCGGTTCGCGCGCAGGGCCGCCTTACCAGTCCCGAGGAATTTGGAAATGTGGTCCTGCGTTCCGGAACCAATGATTCTCTGCTGCATCTGAAGGATGTCGCGCGTATTCAGCTGGGCGCACAGACCTATACCCAGACTTCCCGCTATAACGGGAAGTCCGCTGCCATTCTAGGTGTTTACCAACTCCCGGGCTCGAACGCGATAGTCGCTGCCCAGGCTGTCCGGGCCAAGCTGGAAGCACTCAAACGGAGATTTCCTAGTGACATGAGCTACAGAGTAGCTCTCGATACAACGCAAGCGGTCACTTCCGGAATGAAGGACATCTTGCGAACGCTTGTGGAGTCGCTTGCGCTGGTCGTGCTGGTTGTTTATATCTTTCTGCAAGGGTGGCGCGCGACGCTGATTCCCTTGGTAGCGGTTCCGGTTTCCCTTGTCGGAACGTTCATGGTCTATCCCGTGCTGGGCTTTTCCATCAATACGCTGTCTTTGTTCGGGTTAGTGCTGGCAATTGGTCTGGTGGTGGATGACGCCATTGTCGTCGTGGAAGCTGTGGAGCGCCACATTGATGAAGGAATGAACCCTCGCGATGCTTCCATTCAGGCAATGAAAGAAGTCTCCGGTCCGGTTACCTCGACGGCGCTAATCCTGGTCGCAGTATTCCTGCCGACAATCTTTATTTCGGGGATCACCGGTCGGCTCTATACGCAGTTTGCCGTTACGATCGCGATCTCGGTCAGCCTGTCTGCGTTCAACGCACTCACGCTAAGCCCTGCCCTGGCAGCCCTCTTGCTTCGGCCGAAACCCAAAGACCAAAAAGGCTTACTCGCCGGCTTCTTCGGCTGGTTCAATCGCGTATTTGGGAAAGCAACCAATGGTTACGTGGCGTTCTCCGCTGCTCTCATCCGCAAATCGACCGTCAGTCTCGTCGTGTTAGCGCTGATTGCGGCGGCAGCGGTGTTCCTCGGTATGAAGCTGCCGCCCGGATTCATGCCTGTTGAGGATCAGGGCTACCTTTATGTGGCCATGCAACTGCCGGATGCTTCCTCACTGCAACGCACAAGTCTTGCCGCCAAGAAGGTGGAAGATCTTGTTCTGAAAACACCTGGCGTGAATGGTTGCGTTACCGTTGTCGGCTTCAGCCTGCTCAGCCAGGTCTCGGATTCATACAGTGCATTTTTCTTTGTTCCTTTAAAGGACTGGAGCGTGCGTAAGAAATCGGATGAGCAGTTGGCGGCGATTCAGGAACATATCGCGCAAGGGTTGGGACAGCTTCAGGAGGGCGTTGCGTTTTCATTTTCGCCTCCCTCCATTCCCGGCGTCGGCACATCGGGCGGCATCACTTTTGTGCTGGAGGATCGTGCCGCCGGCACTGCGCAATCTTTCGCCGACAACCTAAGCAAATTCCTCGCCGCTGCTCGAAAACGTCCGGAACTGACGAAGCTTACTACTACGTACGTCCCCAGCGTTCCCCAACTATATGCCGATGTGGATCGCAACAAGGTCATGCGCCAAGGGGTTAGCCTTTCTGACGTTTACAGCACCATGCAGACCTTCATGGGCGGCTACCTGGTCAACTATTTCAACCTCTTTGGCCGCCAGTGGCAAGTATATGTCGAATCAGAAGGCGAGTACCGGACCAAGCCGCAAAACATAGGCCAGTTCTATGTCACCGGCAACAATGGCGCCATGGTTCCCTTAAGCGCCGTTACAAATCTGAAGTCGATTACTGGACCTGAGTTCGTCATGCACTACAACGAGTACCGCTCAGCACAGATCAACGGAGCAGCCGCGCCGGGCTTCAGCTCAGGCCAGGCAACCAAAGCCATGGAAGAGGTGTTTGCAAAGAGCATGCCCCGCGAAATGGGATTCGATTACATGGGCATGTCCTACCAGGAGCAGCAGGCTGCCAAAGGAACCTCATCCTCCGTTGTATTCGCTATCTCCCTGGTTTTTGTGTTCCTGATTCTTGCGGCCCAGTATGAAAGCTGGTCTCTGCCGTTCAGCGTGCTTCTAGGTACGCCCATCGCGGTCTTCGGAGCTTATCTTGCTATGTCGCTCCGGCATTTCGAGAACGACGTTTACGCCCAGATCGGGTTGCTGATGCTGATCGGACTTTCCGCGAAAAACTCGATTCTGATCGTGGAGTTTGCCAAGGGCGAGTACGAAAAGGGTGGAAAGAGCGTAGCTGAAGCGGCGTTGGCCGGGGCTCGTCTGCGCATCAGGCCGATCTTGATGACCGCCTTCGCCTTCATACTGGGCTGCATTCCGCTTTGGGTAGCCACCGGCTCGGGCGCGGTGTCTCGACGGATACTAGGCACCATCGTGATTGGCGGAATGCTGGCTGCCTCCTTGATCGCTATCTTCTTTATCCCGGTGACTTTCAATTTTGTTGAATCACTGATTTCCCGAGGTAAAAAAAGATCACCATCGCCGGATGCGAGTGCAGCGCAAAGAACGGACACCGACTCAGGGCAGGAGAAAGGGCCGGCGTAGATGCGTTTTTCCATTCGCTTCACTGTTTTCATCCTCCTGACAATCCAAACCAGCTGTCTGGTGGGACCAAACTACAAGCGGCCACAAGTTCAGGTGCCGCCGGCATATCGTGGTCCGGATAACCAGCCTTCCGAGACCTCAGCTTCCCTGGGTGACGCCAAGTGGTGGACCGTGTTTCAGGATCCACAATTGCAGACCCTGATCCGCACTGCTTTGCAGCAGAATTTCAATCTCCGGATTGCGGCCAGCCGAGTGCTGCAAGCTCGGGCTCAGTTTGTAGTCACCCGCGCCGACCAGTTCCCTACCCTCACCGGAGGACCTGAAGCGACCGGCGCTCATTCTCCTACCACCAGCCGCTCTTTCCCGAGTTATACCTATGACGCCACCACCGCTGCCGTGTCGGGATCCTGGGATCTTGATTTCTGGGGCAAGTACCGGCGTGCCACAGAAGCCGCGCGCGCCAGTCTTCTCGCAACCGAATGGGGCAGACGCGCTGTAGTCACTAGCCTGATCGCGAATGTCGCAACCTCATACTTTCAACTCCGTGAACTGGATTCGCAGCTTGCAATCTCGAAGAGCACGCTGCAAGCCCGACAAGAATCACTGCGATTGACTCAAACGCTGGAAGAACGAGGAGCAAATTCGCTATTGGATGTTCGTCAAGCGCAGCAGTTGGTGGAAACGGCTCAGACAACCATTCCAGATCTCGAACGCCAGGCACAGCAGGAGGAAAACCAGATCAACATCTACCTCGGACAGAATCCAGGCCCTATCACGCGAGGGCTTTCTCTTACCGCCCAAGCTCTTCCTGTCACCATCCCGCCAGGTCTCCCTTCGCATCTGCTTGAGCATCGCCCTGACATCCAGGAAGCCGAACAGGAGTTGGTGGCTGCCAATGCACAGATTGGCGTTGCTCGCGCCGCGTACTTCCCCGACATCACTCTGACTGGAGTCGCTGGTTTTGAAAGCACATCGCTGCTGAAGCTGTTTAACCCTTCTTCTCATATCTGGAACTACGCCGGAACTCTTACACAACCAATCTTCGAAGCTGGCAGACTTCGCGCGAACGTGAGACTAGTTCAAGCCGAGCAGCAGCAGGCGCTTTTCACTTACCAACAAACCATTCAGCAAGCTTTCAGTGACGTTTCCAACGCGCTCATCGGATATCGCAAATACCGGGAATTCCGCGAGCACCAGGAGCTGCTTGCGCAAGCTGCAAGGAGTGCGTCCGATCTATCCAAACTTCGATACCAGGGCGGCGTGAGCAGTTACCTGGAAGTGCTGACCAACGATACGAATGCTTTCTCAGCCGATCTGAACTTGGCTTCGGCGCAATTGAACGAGAGACTTGCGCTCGTTCAGATCTATAGTGCACTCGGTGGTGGCTGGGAGTTGTAGTTTAAGGCACTGTGTAATCGAACTGGTACGAGTGCTTTCCCTCTGCAATGTTGATTTGCATAGTACCGGTCAGACCGGTGAGTTCTCCAGTTCCGGAGTCCGGCACCACAGTAACGCTCAATTGCGGTACTCCACGCGTCATGGTGCCGGTGTGCTGGAGTATGAAGCTGCCTGACCGGCCACCAAGCTTGCCAGTGACTTTCTCGATTGCGACATAACCGGCCGAGCCTTTCACGTCAGTCATCGCCGATAGCATCTGGCCTTTACTGACCGCCTGCAGGTCGCCTTCAAATTGCTTGTCGATGGTTCGCCGTCCTAATTCAGGTTCGGCCTGCGGGTCAGTTTGCGGCTCCAGCTTGGCGTTAAACGTTCCAACTGCGTGCATGAGATGGCCTTTCTTTGCGTCTGGTGAACTCGGGGCAGTGGGCGCCGATTGTGCCGACAGCAGAGCGACTGGTAAAAGAGCAGCCACCAGAACACAAGGGAAGAAAGTTTCTCTTGAGAGAGTTCTGAGTGACACCGGAGGTCGCCTGCCGCTCAGTATAGCTGGGAAACCGTATCAGGGGCCGAAAGAAGCATTTGGTTTAAACGCCGTCTGTTCCGTGTTTTGCGCTCCAAGCGCACTTCCTGCTCTAGCCTTAATGCGGCCCGAACGCAAAGCATTGGAACTCCCAGTGGTCGAATCGCCTACCTTCCTGTTTGCCCGTCATCCTGACTCTATGTAACGGGCAAGCAACATGCGCCCAAGATGCCGACCGATCTGATCCGGGCTTGGCAAGCGGCGCGACGCATTGATCAGACACAATAGATCGCCGAGATCGCTAATGCTTAGTGGTATCGATCCACGAGAAAATTCTTCGTCGAGTGGTTTTCTCGCCAAGACCTGAATGAGCATCTAACAGCTGAATACGTTCAGCCGTCTCGCCACTTCAGACGGCTCGAGTTACTTAGCCGTGTGGTGATCGTAGCTGATCACTTTCGTGAATCTTCCATCCATATCGAGTGTTGTTCCGCACGTGGATCGGCCCTCACTTCGCCGCGTTTCTCCACTCTCCTCCCAGAGGCACTTCCGATGAACGCTAACAATAAGGCAGGATCTACTCTGAGTCAGGCTCCGCACGATTACTTTTCTTGATACTCATGACTGGGCTCAGGCGGTGGGCAACGTTCTACCAGGGGACGAAGTGTTCTCTATGCTGGAGGGGACACTGATAGCGCGAATGGATGATAGGAACCCAACTGCTATGGCCGCAAGTCGAGCCCAGTCAAAAAGGAACCATTGCTGGACAAGCATTGTTACCTGTGCATCGGTTCGGGTAATCCTGCCGTTCGCGACGTCATAAAGTTCCCCGATCATGGGCCAGAACACTGCTGGAGTGCTTATCCACACCAGGAGGAATGCAATATTTGGAAACAGCAACCATGGGCGGTATCGCCGGTCAGCATTCCACCCGCTGATGAGAGCTCCAAGCGATGCGATCAAGATTAATGCGCTCAGTGGCTGGAAAAAGGCGCCAGGGTTGATTGGCCAGTTTCGACCATAAGGATAGAGCACCAGTGAGGCCGGCGGAGCCGCACCCCAAGCTGATGCAAGAACAAGCAAGTCAAACAACTTTGCGCCCAGGCCTATGCCCCAACTAGTCACCGATAGCCATAGGAAAGCGTGAGTCCACCTTGAGCGTGACATTGGTAAAAAGATTTATCGAAACCGATCCAAGCTCCTAGACTACGATGAGTATTGCCATCAGCCGCACCAACGTGGCTACCTCAATAAGGGGCCCGGGCTAAGCCCCAACCAAAGGCCTAGCGTTTCCTTTCCGAGTTGGGCCTGGATCGTCGGCAATCGGAAAACTAGCAAGCAGTGCCGCTCCGCGATAACCGAGAGAAGTAATCTTACCGCTGTGCTAAGCCCAAAGTGGCACCCTCTCCCGGGCCATACACCTATGAAACACTCCCCAGTTCAGCCCGGATGGCATCCGCAATCCGGCCAGTCCACTTGTCCACTTCGCTGTGCGTTGGGCCTTAAATCATCACTCGGGCCAGCGGTCGGTCCCGGCCGCAGCAGCAGGCGAGGCGTTCCAGCGGCAACACCTTGAAAAAATACAGACGATTGAGAATGGATTATAGGCTACCCGGAAACTACTTGTCCGATTTGCCCGTTACCTGGCGCAACTCGGAAACAGTCCTGCGGATCGGTAAACCCTTGCGATTACACGTGATCTGTCGCTGTATCATCTCCGCCAGCACGAATCGCCAGCCTTCAATAAGTTGCTTTCTAAAGATGCAATGAATTGAATGGCTGCGTGTACGATGACAGAGAGGGATCGCAAGCAGGTGCCCTTGGAAGGAATCGGTTTGAAAACAATCTTATTAGCTTCTGCCTTCTCAGTCGCCTCTATCACAATGATTGCGGCATCGGTCTTGCACGCTGCGGATTCGCCTTCTAATGCAGACAAGACGTTTGTCGCTAAGGTTTCGCAGGGCGGCATGTACGAAGTTGAGGCCAGCAAGGTGGCCGAGCAGAAGGCAGTCACTCAGGATGTAAAGGATGTTGCAGACACCGAGGTCCACGATCACGAGCTGGTGAATCGCAAGCTCAAGAAGATAGCTACTGCATCCGGGATCGAGGTGGCAGGGCAATTGAACACTACGTTTCAGCAGCGGCTTGAGAGGCTGAAGAGCGTATCGGGTGCGCAGTTTGACGCAGATTACATTAGCGATATGCAAGCCATCCATGCGAAGGATGAAAAGTTGTTTGCTGAAGAAGCTGTTGAGGGTTCGGGCGCCTTCAGGCAGTTCGCGGCTGAGACAGACCTCATTGTCAAGCGACACATCGGTGCCCTGAATGCGAAATAATAGCCGGCCTTGGTTAGCGTAAGAGCTTGCGTACGTCTGCCGAACTGTAATTCCGGACGTTAGCAACTGCTTAGATCCTGCTTGACGGCCAAGGGTTTGTCAATCCGCGCGACAAGGGGATCTATTGTTGGGAAACACCTTGCCAGACGCCAATCTCACCATAGCCGACAGCACACTTATGTGACTTCCCGGGATGGGACCTCTGGACAAGTCGAACAAATCCTGATCAGCGTTAGCCTCTTCCGCGGACAGGTGGATTTTGCTGTGTCGCGATTGTCAAACTCTGAAGTTTCCGGTTAGCTTCACTTCATGGGTGATGCAGAAGTTAAGCCATGCGACGCTCTTGCCGAGTTTGCCTCATTCCTTTCGCCGGTTCTCTCCTCTTGCTCACTCTCACAGTTAACGCGCGCAAAATGTGCTCAGCTGTAGTCCATCTGTGACGGCGTAGCGTTTTCTTCCGAGGCGGTCCCGGATTGTCGGCAATACAGAAACCAGGAAGCAGTGTCGCTCCGCCCCGGGGCCTTGCGACATTGCTTCCGCCACAATCGAGAGAAAAGATCCTTACCGCTGTCCGAGGACCAAGGTGTCGCCGCTGTACCGGGCCATACGTTATGAAACACTCCCCAGCTCAGCCCGGATGGCATCGGCAATGCGGCCGGTCCACTTGTCTACTTCGGTGTGCGTTGGGCCCTCGATCATTACGCGGGCAAGCGGTTCGGTCCCGGAGAAGCGCACCACAACACGGCCACTGCCGGCGAACTCTGTTTCAGCAGCGGTGATTTCGGCCTGCACCGCCGGCAAGTCGGCCAGTGGCCGCTTGTGCTTCACCCGCACGTTCACCAGCTTTTGCGGAAAATTCTTGATCTCGCCGGCGAGTTGATCGAGGCTGTGGCCGGAGTCCCGCACAATCTGCAGTACTTGCAGAGCAGTCAGCAGGCCATCCCCGGTGGTGGCGTATTCGGAGAAGATCACGTGCCCGGATTGCTCGCCGCCCAGCACTGCGCCGCGCCGTAACATTTCTTCCAGCACGTACTTGTCGCCTACGGGCGTTCGGAGCATCGCAATTCCTTGCCCTTCAAAGGCTTTTTCTAAACCCAGGTTGGACATGACAGTGGATACCACCGTGTCGCCAGGCAGCTTGCCTTTTTGTTTGAGGGCAGACCCAGCCAGATACAAAACAGCATCGCCGTCTACCACCTTGCCCGAAGAAGAGACAAAGAGAGCGCGGTCCGCATCGCCATCAAAAGCAATACCGAGTTCCGCACCGGTTTCGACTACCTTTTCCTGCAGGCGGTCCAGATGCAGCGAACCACAATGGAGGTTGATGTTGCAGCCGTCGGGCGACGCTCCAAGCCACTCGACCCTGGCGCCCAGATCACGAAAAACGGGCGGCGCAATCTCGACAGCCGATCCGTTTGCGCAATCGACTACCAAGTGCATAGGGAACTTACCTGATACGGTGCCGACCAGATACTTCTCGTAGTGATGGTCAAGGCTGCGGTCGATTGTCAGCGACTTAGCCGGCGCGGGTTCGTTTCGCGCCAGCCATTCCACCATGAGGCGTTCGAGTTCCAATTCGACGGAATCGGCCAGCTTATAGCCCGAGTGGCTGATGACCTTAAGGCCGTTGTCGTGGTACGGATTATGCGAAGCCGAAATCATCACGCCTGCGGCAAACGCCTTTGTACGGGTGAGATAAGCGACCCCGGGTGTGGTGATAATGCCTGCAAAGCGGGCGCCTACGTTCACATGAGCCAGTCCGCCCGCGACCTGTTCGGCCAGCCACGGACCGCTCTCCCGTGTATCCATTCCTAACAGAACTTCATGCGGATTTCCGCCCGATGGCGTAGCTGCCTGGCGCACCCACATTCCGAGTGCCACGCCTAACGCGTACGCTGTTCTCTGATCAAGCGGCGGCTCGCCCGCTACTCCGCGAATTCCGTCTGTTCCAAAAAGCTGTCGTGCCACAGTTTCTTCATTGTCCGTCAAATCGGCATAAGTCGTCTAATCGGGGTAATCCGATAGGTCTCCTCTGCATCTCATGTATATAGATCGGCAATGGGGAGTAGACTGAAGGTGGCATCGGGATGAACATCTCAGTTAAGAGCGAGTACGCTCTCAAAGCTTTATTCGACCTGGCATCCCAACAGACCGCCGGGCGAACAGCGAGCAATGGCAGCCAGCCGATCAAAATCGCTGATATAGCGCGTCGTCAGAAGATACCGCAGAAGTTTCTGGAGCTGATTCTGGCCGGCTTGAAGCAAAGCGGCTTTGTCGATTCACGGCGAGGAGCCGAAGGCGGTTATCTACTGGCGCGCAAACCCGATTCGATCACCGTTGGCGAGGTAATCCGATCCATCGAAAACGTCCGGTCCAGCCAGCGGAATGGCTGCCGGGATGCTTTCGCCGACGTCTGGGATCGAGTGGATCAAGCTGTTTCCGACGTTCTGGATCAAATGACGTTTGCCGAACTAGCGCGTGACTGGCAGGAAAAGAACTCCAAATACATTCCCAATTGGGACATTTAGAAGAGGTAGAGAGTGGTTTACCAAGACAATTCATACAGCATCGGGCGCACCCCGTTAGTGAAGTTGAACCGTGTTGTGGATGGCGCAAAAGCAACGGTCATAGCGAAGATTGAGGGCCGCAATCCCGGGTATTCAGTAAAGTGCCGCATTGGGGCAGCGATGGTGTGGGACGCGGAAAAGCGCGGACTTCTGGTACCGGGTAAAGAGATTGTGGAGCCGACCAGCGGCAACACCGGTATCGCTCTGGCCTTTGTAGCGGCTGCGCGCGGCTATGGAATTACGCTGACGATGCCCGACACCATGTCGATGGAACGTCGCAAAGTGCTGAAGGTGCTGGGGGCCAATCTGGTGCTCACCGAAGGCGCCAAGGGCATGAAGGGAGCGATCGCAAAGGCAGAAGAGATTCGGGCCAGCGACCCTGATCATTACGTGATGCCGCACCAGTTCAACAACCCGGCAAATCCGGAGATTCACTTTAAAACGACTGGTCCGGAGATTTGGGACGACACCGAAGGCAATATCGACGTGCTAGTGGCCGGCGTGGGCACGGGCGGCACGATTACTGGCGTGTCGCGCTACATCAAGAATGAGAAGCATCATCCGCTTCTTTCGATTGGCGTAGAGCCGACGGGTAGCCCGGTTATTACACAGGCGCTGCATCACGATGACATCAAACCCGGGCCGCACAAAATTCAGGGTATTGGGGCGGGCTTTATTCCGCAAAACCTGGATCTCTCAATGCTGGACCGGGTCGAGCAGGTGACCAACGAAGAGTCAGTCGAAATGGCGCGGCGAATTGCCAAAGAGGAAGGAATTCTGTGTGGCATCTCCTGTGGTGCAGCGGCAGCGGCAGCCGTCCGAGTGGCCAAAGAGCCTGGGATGGAAGGCAAGACGATTGTGGTGGTCCTGCCCGATGCCGGCGAGCGGTATCTCAGTTCCATTTTGTTTGAAGGCATGTTCGAGTAGTTTCGTATAAAGTTGGCGAGCCTCGGAACTTTGAATGGTCGCGAGTTAAATCTCGGCGACCATTCCAAAGGCTGTGTTAGTCCTTGGCGACCAGCCTACCGGAGTTATGGCCGTGCTCATCTCACGATCGGAAGACTACGGCAGGGGTTTCATCATCAGGTTCTTAAACGTAACCACGCTGCCTTTGTTGTGCTGCTGCAGAACGAGATAGCCACTTGTAAATGTATTCTTCTCATCGACAAAGTCGACAACCTTCTTGTCGTTGACCTCAATGATGATGTGATTGCCCTGTGCAATGATGTGCTGGTTGAACCATGTGTCCGGCGGTACAAGCTGAGCGTAGATTTTGACGAAGCCGTAAAGACTTCCGGTCCGCACTGGATCCTTGTGCGTGCTGTTGACCTGGGCTTCATAGCCCTTGGGAAATCCTGGTCCGAAAGCGGCTCGGAAGAGCATGCCCGAGTTCCCGCCATCGCTGATTTTCACATCGGCTTTGAATTCACAGTTTGTGCATTCGCGACCCATCCAAAATAGATGGCTGATCTCCCCATCGCCTACAATCGTCCCGTCTTTGACACTCCAGGATTCAGGATGTTCATTCGCCTTCCAACCGTCGAGTGTTTTTCCATCGAATATGCTGACCCATCCGCTCTCTTGAGCGAAAAGAATCGGAACCGAGGTCAACGCGAGGCCAACAACAGCGAAAGCTTTCAGGAATTTCATGGGCCTAATGGTATCGCGGACAGCGTTTGAATGTTGATATTGTCAGGTGACGATGATGATTGTTCCTGGAGTTTCACTTGCGATAGTTGCGATAGTTGCGATTTCAATCGGCCCGGTGATCGGCTCCGGAGCCAGCGACGCCGCTGCGGGCCCACCTGTCTGGGCATACGGTACAGATCCCAATGCGGTTGCTCATGGCACAGAGGCGCAGGCCGATAAGGGCGCAAAGCATCTACCGGGCAGCGCCTTGGAATTCACACCGGCCCAAATTCAGGATCATTTCGGTCCAGCGGACTGGTATCCAAGCGATCATCCTGTTATGCCGAAGGTGGTGGCGCAGGGTCGTAAGCCGGCGATTTGGGCGTGCGCCTTATGCCACTACCCAAACGGGAAAGGAAAGCCGGAAAATGCAAGCGTGGCGGGCTATCCCGTCGCCTATCTCGTGGAGCAGATGCATGAGTTCAGGGATGGGCAGCGACGGTCTGCTGACCCGAGAAAGAAGAACGCTGCTCTGATGAGTAGTTTTGCAAAAGCCATGACGGACGGGGAAATTCAAGAAGCGGCCGAATACTTTGCAGCCGTGAAGTGGACGCCGTGGATCAGTGTCAAGGAAACCGAGACCGTGCCCAAGACTCATACCTCGGTGGGCATGTATATGCCGATTCCGGGTGGGGGGACAGAACCGCTTGGTCAACGGATTATTGAGGTTCCAGTCGATCCTGAAGGCACCGAAGAACTCCGCAATCCTCGCTCTGGGTTCATTGCGTACGTGCCGATCGGAAGTGTTGAGAAGGGCAAACAGCTAGTGACCGAAGGCGGAGGAAAGACGAGCCCTTGCGGTTTATGCCATGGAACAGATTTGAAGGGGCTTGGGCCAGTGCCCGGAATTGCGGGACGTTCCCCCAGCTATTTAGTGAGGCAGCTATACGATATGCAGAAAGGTACTCGAAACGGCCCGTGGACCGAGCTGATGAAATCGGTTGTCAAAAACCTGAGTCAGGAAGACATGTTGGATATCGCGGCGTACACGTCTTCGCTTCAGCCATAGCTACCTTCAGGCTGAAGAGGGCGAACCGGAACACACACCTCGGGTAGCTAATCGTCGTCCTATCTGAGACAATTGGACCGCACAATCAACGGATCGAAGAGATCAATGGCAACCACTCCACTGCGGCAAAACACCTTCCTCAGAGCCAACGGAGGCGACCAGGGAGACCGTGTCCCAAACCGCAGGGATGCGCTGTTCACGCCTCCTCATGAATTCCGATAACATGGCCGTTCGTGAACTCGCGCCTTTAGCTGACAAAGAAGAGAGGAACTAAAGAACATGCGATTAGTCTATGGAGCCGGGAGAGCCGTTTTTGGGGGCTTTTTCCTCTATAACGGAATCAACCACCTGAGGAACGCGGCGGCACTCGAGGGGTATGCAGCCGCCAAAAAGCTGCCGAACCCGCACCTGAGCGTCGTGGGCAGCGGTGTCCTGTTAACGGCCGCCGGCACCGGTCTTGTGCTTGGTGTCGCACAAAAGGCAGCCGCACTAGGCGTAGCCGGTTTCCTTGCAGTCGCCTCGACCAAGATGCACGACTTTTGGAACGTGGAGGATCCCGGACAGAGGCAGGCCGAACAGATCCAGTTTGCGAAGAATGTCGCTATGGTCGGTGCCGCGCTGGCGCTGCTAGGGGCGTCATCAGAGGGATAAGTGACCGAAACGTTGCCGTCCTCCCTCCCAACAAACATCGGGGAGTTCTGTACCGGTGCAGCGAAACCGATTTTCCCAAAATGCTCGCAATTTCGCTATACTCAAGGCAGTTGAATCAATCGGTAAAGGCAGTTGTTCTGATATTAGGTTGAATTCTTGGCTTATTTGCCGAATGTTGATGTGGCTGCCCTAGATTTCGCAGCAGAGTTCTGTCCGGGTTTTGACCTCTACAGAATTGTCTGGCGAGTTGCCTGTTTGACATTCGCTTCCAACTGAGTGAACCTCGAAAAGAGCTTGGCTGACACTTAAACGGCAAGTTCAGAAGCATTGAATGGTTAAAGTCTCAGACTACATTTTCGGGTTTTTGGCTGATCACGGCGTCAGGCATGTCTTTCTGGTAACGGGCGGCGGCGCCATGCACCTCAACGATTCGATTGGCCGGCAGACGCGGTTTCACTATATCTGCAGCCACCATGAACAGGCTTCCGCTATGGCGGCCGAGTGCTACGCGCGGGTTACCGGGAAGGTCGGCGTTCTTAACGTGACAACTGGACCGGGCGGCGTGAATGCCTTAAACGGTGTCTTCGGCGCCTTCACTGACTCGGTTCCCATGTTGGTCCTATCCGGTCAGGTAAAGCGTGAGACGTGTGCACCGGTGCTGAAGATGGAGGGCATCCGGCAGTTGGGCGACCAGGAAGTTGACATCGTGCGCATGGTAGGCGGCATCACCAAGTACGCGGCGCTGGTCAGCGACCCGAAACGAATCCGGTACGAACTCGAGAAAGCTTTTCACCTGGCTAACACGGGCCGACCAGGTCCCTGCTGGCTTGATATCCCAGTAGACGTCCAGTCAAGCAAGATTGAGCCTGATGAACTGCCGGGCTACGATGCCGTGCAAGAGGAGGCAGTCGCTGACCTGGCGGCGTTGAAGCGGTCAGTTCAAGAAGTTGTGGGGCGACTGAAGAGCGCGAAACGGCCGGTTGTACTGGCCGGAACGGGCGTTCGTGCTGCTCATGCGCTGCCTGAGTTCGAGCAGGTAATCCGTCAATTGCAGGTTCCGGTGACTACAGCCTGGACTCACGACCTGATTGCTTCGGACGACGAACTGTTTTGTGGCCGGCCGGGCACAATCGGTGAGCGCGCCGGAAACTTTACCGTACAGAATTCAGACGTGCTGTTAATTCTTGGCTCGCGCCTGAATATCCGCCAGGTAAGTTACAACTGGGCTTCATTTGCGCGAGAAGCCTTTAAGATCCAGGTTGACATCGATCCGGCTGAGCTGTCCAAGCCGCTCGTGAAACCGGATATGCCCGTTATCACCGACCTTAAGCCTTTTCTGGCGGAACTGAGCGAGCAACTCACAGATTGGGAGCGAACGCCTGAGCAGACCGAGTGGCTGGCCTGGTGCCGCGAGCGCGTGGCAAAGTATCCGGTGGTGCAGGCCAAGCATCGGCAGCAGATCTCGCCGCTGAACCCCTACCACTTTGTTGAGATGCTGTTCGCGGGTTTGAACGAGGACGATGTTGTGGTGTGTGGCAATGCGGCAGCCTGCATTACCCCGTATCAGGCGGCCAAATTGAAGCGAGGTCAACGACTTATTTCTAATTCGGGCTCGGCGTCCATGGGCTACGATCTTCCTGCAGCGGTGGGAGCAGCCGTAGCTCAAGCCGGCAAGCGCGTGATCTGCTTTGCAGGTGACGGCAGCGTTCAAATGAATATTCAGGAACTGCAAACGATCAAGCATCATCAATTGCCCGTCAAGCTGATCATCTTGAACAACGGCGGCTATCTCTCCATACGGCAGACGCAAACAAACTTCTTCGGACTGATGATCGGGGCTGGGCCGGAAAGCGGTGTATCCCTCCCGGATTACGTAAAGATAGCCGAAGCTTATGGAATCCCGTCGGCCTGCATCTCAAGCGTGAACGATATGAGCAAAGTTTGGGAGCTGCTGGACGCGCCCGGCCCGGCGGTTTGCGAGGTAATGCTGGATACCAGGCAGGAGTTCGAACCGCGTCTAAAATCCCGTCAAATGCCGGATGGAACCATCGTATCTCCAGCCCTGGAAGATATGTTCCCTTTCCTGGACAGTGAGGAATTAAAATCCAACCTGTTCATTAAGCCTCTGCAGTGATCCCGCGC
The DNA here is from genome assembly GCA_964248405.1 of uncultured Bryobacteraceae bacterium. Classification (GTDB taxonomy): domain Bacteria; phylum Acidobacteriota; class Terriglobia; order Bryobacterales; family Bryobacteraceae; genus Bog-105. The sequence continues at coordinate 191,480 of CAXTYH010000004.1, read as the reverse complement.
ATGGAATACAGGGCAATCCTCTTTGATCTTGATGGCACGCTAGTCGATTCTCTGCCGGGAATCGAGGGTGCGGTTGACCAGGCGCTGGCTCAGATGCAACTGGGCCCGCGAACTGTCTCGCTGCGGAGCATGATCGGTCCGCCCATTCGCCAGATCTTTCAACGGATTGTCCCTAACGCTTCGGAAGATCAACTCGCCGGCTTACAAGCTGCGTTCCGTTGCTGTTATGACGGAGGTGCCTGGCAGCGCACACTGCCCCATGCCAACGCAGTTTTCACTGTTAAAACATTGTGCGAAGCCGGCATTGCACTCTATGTAGCTACCAATAAGCCCGCTTTGCCCACACGCATCATCCTGGATGAGCTCCGACTGGCCCCTTACTTTACTGACGTGGTCAGTCGGGATTCCCGACAACCACCTTTTTCGTCCAAAGCAGAGATGTTGCGCAGCATCGTTGCGGAGCATCACCTGAACCCTGAAACGTGTCTTTATATAGGAGACACGCTCGAGGACTACGAGTCCGGCATAGCTGCAGGCATTTCCGTTGCTCTTGTTCGGCATGGTTACGGATCGTTTGAGACCGCTAACCTTTCCCCATCGTGCTTGCTGCTGGCAAACTTAGCTGACCTTTTACAATTTGCAGAAAGACTGGAGATATCATGATCGATCGCGATATATTTGAAGAACTTTTCGTTCTGGAACTGGCCAACAATCATTGGGGCCGCGTTGAGCGAGGCTTGAAGATCATCAATGACTTCGCCCAGGTTGTCCGTTTCAACAACGTTCGGGCTGCCCTCAAGCTCCAGTTTCGCGACGTCAATACCTTTGTCCATAAGGCATTTCGCAACCGCACCGATATCCGGTATATCAAAAAGACAATTGATACCAGATTGACCGACGATGACTTTGCCTTGTTGGTGAAAACCATCCGAAGCACGTCCTGCACTCCGATGGCGACACCCTTTGACGAACGGTCGGTTGACCTTTGCGTGGACCTGGGTATTCCCATTTTGAAGATTGCCAGCTCTGACCTGAATGACTGGCTCTTGCTGGAAAAGATCGCCAAGACCAAGAAGCCCTGCATCGTTTCTACGGGCGGTTCGTCGCTGAAAGACCTGGACGATCTGGTCACCTTCTTCCAGAATCGGAGCATCCCGCTGGCGATCAATCACTGCGTGTCAATCTACCCATCTGAGGATCGCGAACTGGAGATGAACCAGATCGATTATCTGAAGAATCGGTATCCGAACCAGACCATTGGGTTCTCAACACACGAGTGTGGGGACTGGATGACGTCGATGCTGATCGCGTATGCCAAGGGTGCACGAAGCTTCGAACGGCACATTGATATCGAAGCGGATGGTATTCCGGTATCGCCGTATTGCTCGCTGCCCGAACAGGTGGACACCTGGTTTAAAGCGTTCCATAAAGCAAAAGAGATGTGCGGCGCTTCAGGGACGCAGAAGCGCATGCCTCCGCAGAAGGAGATCGCGTATCTGGATTCGCTGGTGCGTGGCGTTTATGCCAAGCGGGATTTGCCGGAAGGACACATTCTTTCCGATGACGACGTGTACCTGGCGATTCCGTTGCAACAAGGCCAGATTTCCTGTCGCGAACTGATGCGCGGCGAAGTATTGCGTAGCCCGATTGCCAAAGATGTTCCGGTAATGATCGACGCCATCGACAGTCCGTACTCGAGCATCCCGTCACTTCGCGAGTTAATCTACAAACGCGGTCTGCCCCCCCAACCGCAGGAGCTGAAAGCGGTCGCTCAGTCCTAGTTTGTGTTGTCTGTCTTGGGCGCGGCTCGCTGCGTAAAGCTTCACCTACCCTAGCAACCGGGCCACTTTCTTCTTGCTGGTGGCCCTTTGTCGTCGTATCTATACCGGAGTCACTGAACGAAGAGGATCTTTTGAAAACCATCAGTATCATGACGGCCTGCTACAACGAAGAAGAGAATGTAGAGGAGCTGTATAACCGGGTTCGCAAAGCAATGGCGAGCGTCGGTCGCTACCCCTACGAACACATCTTCATTGACAATAGTTCCGAAGATCGGACAGTGGCGGTCCTCAAGGAAATTGCCGCGCGGGATCACAACGTCAAAATCATTGTAAACGCGCGCAACTTTGGCCATATCCGGTCACCGCATCATGCATTCTTGCAGACTCGGGGCGATGCGGTCATCAGTCTGGTAGCCGATCTGCAAGACCCTCCGGAGATGATTCCGGAGATGATTGCGCGATGGGAGCAGGGCTACTCGATGGTGCTGTGTTTGAAGACCACAAGCCAGGAACACAAGATGATGTTTTGGATCAGAACGCAATATTACAAGCTGATTCAGCGTCTCTCGTCGATTCAGACGTTTGAAAATTTCACCGGCTTTGGGCTGTACGATCGGAAAGTGGTGGAGGCGGTTAAGAAGTACGGAGATGCGTATCCGTACTTCCGCGGAATCATCGCTGAGATTGGATTGCCTTACTACACGCTGACTTACGATCAGCCGCGGCGCATCCGCGGAATCACCAAGAACAACTTCTATACGCTCTGGGACATGGCGATGCTGGGCATCACCAACCTGTCGAAAGTCCCCTTGCGAGCCGCCACGTTCATGGGCTTCTTCATTGCGATTATTTCGCTCCTGCTGGGCCTGGGTTATCTCCTCTACAAGATCATCTTCTGGAGTGAATTCTCGGTAGGGGTTGCGCCGCTCGTCATTGGCCTTTTCTTTCTGGGCTCAGTGCAACTGGTGTCGCTCGGGATCTTGGGCGAATACATTGGCTCGATTCACACCCAGGTACTGAACCGTCCGCACGTGATTGAAAAGGAACGAGTGAACTTTGAGTACGGCGCGGGCGAACCAGCAGCGCCGGCCCCTCGCGTCATGGTGGAGTCTTCTACCGTTATTTAACGAGTACATCATCAAACCGGTTGCTGACCGTACTTCCAGCTCCAGCATCGTAGCTTCTATTCGATTAAGATGGGTGCGGAGTCGCATGGAAGAGTACGAAGCACGCCACCGCTCTTTCCGGCCGAAGTTGCTGGCCTTCCTCTTGTTGCCTTTCGGTATCATCCTTCAGCAAGTTCCGGCACTAGCTCAGATGCACGGCCACACGATGGAGACTGCGGATGAGACCGCCCCTGAGGATCTTCCGGCACCACACAGAATGAGCGGCATTGGCAATGTCTCAATGCAAATTGCCGCGTCACCCCAGGCGCAGATGTGGTTCAACCAGGGATTGAATCTGATCCACGACTTCTGGGATTACGAATCAGCCCGCGCGTTCGAACAAAGCGTCCGTGTAGATCCGCAGTGCGCTATGTGCTATTGGGGTCTCTACAAAGCGGAATCTTTCTACCACAGCACGGCCCAAGGCTACGCCGGACGAGCGCTGGCAAAGGCGGTCAGCTTGAAGGAGCATGTAAGCGAACGGGAACGCCTCTACATCGAAGCCACCGCGGCGCATGAGAGTGCCATGAAAAGCACTGATGGAGGCGCCGGTTTCTCTCACGAAGTGGAACTTTGGCGGAAGCTTGTGGGAGCTTATCCCCGAGATGCTCAGGCTCGGATAGAGCTGGCGGGCCTTGTCGACCGCAAGGAAGCATTAGAGCTTCTGCAGTCCGTTTTGAAGGACGACCCGAACAACTCGGCCGCCAACCACTACTACGTCCATGACCTTGAAGCGAGTGATCATCCTGAGCAGGCCCTTCACAGTGCGGAGATTCTTCCCAATTTAGCGCCCGCTTCAGGACACATGGTCCACATGCCCGGCCACATCTTCTTTCGCTTGGGTGAGTACGCCAGGGCGGAACAGGCTTTTGCGGCCTCCATGCTGGTGGACGAGCGTTACATGCGGGAGCAGCACGTTGACCCTGATAATGACTGGAATTACGTGCACAACTTGATGTACGCGATTGCGAACCTGATGGAGGAAGGCAAATTCAACGCGGCGACGGCACTCTCTTTAAAGCTCACCGATGCGCGCGGCAGGTTAGAATCGACGCTCTATATCTACTCAGTTCGAGATTCTATTTCGCGACTTGATTGCCGTCTTCCCGTAGCGTTGCGAACGGGAGATTGGGCGCAGGTGATTGACCTTGTGCATACGAGCAATCGATACCCGGACCGGCCGAACCTCCGGTTCCTCGCGCACCAACTCTTTACTTTCGCGGCTGGAATGCAAGCAGTCGAAACAAACGATCTCACGAAAGCAGAAGTGGCATCAGACCGGTTTGATGCGGAGCTCTGGCGGATGTCTCAGCTCTTAAAAAGTTTGCAACAAAAGCCGGTACACACCGTACCTGCGGAGGGAACGCCGAAGCTGCAGGTGATGCCCGATGCCTTGCTGCCGCCGATACTCAACAGTTTGTCGGTGATGTCGCTGGAGCTTCGGGCCTCGCTCCGGACAGCGCAGAGGAACACCGACGAGGCAACAAGTTTCTTTGAGAGGGCGTTTGAGGAAGAGAAGGCTCTTGGTTATCGTGAGCCTCCAGTTTATATCAGGCCAGTAAGCGAGACCGAAGCGGCGGCCATGATGGCGGTCGGTGATTGGACAACTGCCAAAGCGGCTTACCAACGGGCATTGCAAGAGCGCCCACGCTCTGGCCTCGTGCTCTTCGGTCTCGCAATGAATAGTGAGAAGTCGGGCGATACTGAGTCGGCCACAAAGGAGTATAAAGATTTCCTCTCGGGTTGGAAGGACGCGGATCCGACTCTCCCGCAGTTGAAGCACGCACACACTTACCTTGCCGGACACTCGGCCGGTGATGAGCCGTCGAAGAAGATCGGGCTCCAAAACTAACTCAACACAACGGCGCTGTCCCGCAACTAACGAACGTGCGGCTCCAGCCACTTACTTTTGTGAAGGCATGGCAACATCGTACATGGATGCATCTTTGTAGGGGCTATAAAAATCACCTAAATGGGTCATCTTTGCGCCGTCATCCTGCAAGCGCTTGATAAGCCAGTCTTCGGGATAGAACATAGTTCCGAAAACCAGGAAGTGATGATGGCGAGAAACGAATTCACGGTAGGGCAGAACGTTTGCTCGGATAGGAAAGTATTGCTTCTCAACAGCAAGACCCTCGAAGATTGTTGCATGAGCGTACTTGACCGCAGAAGCGCGGTCGGTCAAATAGTACAGACGCTTGTCGAAGGTTGCGCTCTCGTTACGATCCATCTCTAGGAAAGTCATACCGCTGGCTGCAACAAAAGGAAGTTGCGGCCGATATGTTTCGAAGTCAATCTTTGGCAGGACTCGGGCGCGAGCCGACCTGTCGACAGGAGGAAAGATATGAGTATTCAGCAAAGTAAGTGAAACGAGAAACACCGATGAGAGCACAGCAGATAAACGGTTGGCACTTAGCTGATAGGCAACGAACAGAGCGGTTGTAATATAGGCGGCAATGGCAGAGGTAATGCAATAGCGTTCCCAAAATGCGCCCTGAGTGCGCATCAACATCAGATTAACTAACAATGGAGCGAGCACTAACCCGACTAGTAGAGAAACATGCGAGGCCGTGAACATCGGATTGCGTAATCTGCTTTTCCACCAGCTATGAGGCGTGACGGAGGCAGCCAGGAGCCCTGCCAGTAAACCCGGGCAGCTGCCAAGCAGCATCCACTTCACATAGAAGACACCTGCTTTTCCCAAGCTCGCCTGGAACTGAAAAGGAAACTGCTCCACTTGGAACCGGTTCATTAGCGGAATGTAGGACGCCGCCATGCCGAGCGGCAGCCACAGGCAAGCCCACAATGGCCAGTCGACACGATGCGTGCGACGCCAGCGCACTATCTCGGCCAGCAAGAACGGGGCTACCGAGAAGATGCCGAATACGTGGCTCAGCATCATTCCGGCATTGCCCATTACAATTCCAGCCAACGCCCAACTTCGATTCAGATTGCAGCTAATGGCGACATCCCAAGACAGGAGTGTAAGGGAGAAAAACATGAGCAGGATCGCATAAGGCCTGGCTTGCGTTGCATATTCAAAAAATGGGCTGTACCAGATCAGCAACACGCCAAATACGCCCCACAAATAGCCGGTTCTTTTGGCAAGGAAGTACATAAAAGCGATACTGGCGAGAAAGAACGAGACCATCGCTGGTAAACGAGTTACAAACGGAGTGTCGCCGAAGAGATCCAGAGAGAGCCTGGTTAGCAGGTAACTAAGCGGAGGGTTCAGGTCGAGAAGCCTGATGGCGTTCAAGAATTGCTGGACGGAACTGGATTTGGCGATATAGTAAGTGAAAATTTCGTCGTGCCAGAGAATTAGATTACCTCTGTACTGGACGGCGGCCACGTAGAGGAAGGTCAGTCCGAGTAGAAGAAAGGCTCGATGTCTTTCGATCTGCCCGGCTCGGTTTTCCAGGCGATCGCGCAGCCCCACGAAGGACCGCGGGAAAAAGTTTGCACCACCAGGAAGCCCGCCATCAGTAATCCGAGAAGTATGAATGTTGTACAAACTTTAGCTCGACTGAGTGCAGATGGGTATGTAACAAGGCTCCGCGGCTGCCCGGCGAGCAAGTAACCTCACCTGAGTTCTAGCCACGAGCACTAGAGTAAGTCCCTCGCCCGCCGATTAAATCTCTGCTCAGCACTGAAACCCTAGAGGTAGAACCATCGCCCTTCTCATTATTGTGAGCAAGCGGACGTTTGCTCTGCGATCATGTTCTAAAGGAGAGTCATGGAACCAGTTTTGGTCCCGCAGACCCGGGAAAGTGTCGTAGCTCTCCCGCCCAATGCACACGTTAATGAGGCTAGCGGGGGCTCTTCGGACCGTCGTTCAATCAGGCAAGTTCAAATTGTGGGCTGGCTTTTGCTGGCACTCTTTGGCGCCATTCAGGTCTGGTCTGAGCGTCATCGTTTGTTCAGCGACGGCCTTTCTTATCTCGATATTGCAGCTTACTACGCGAAAGGCGATTGGCATTCAGCACTAAACAGTTACTGGAGTCCACTTTACTCCTGGCTCATCGCCATCCTGATGGTTGTTCTTCGCCCTTCGCCGTACTGGCACGTTGGGCTCCTCCACATCGTCAATTACGCTGCTTATCTCGCCTCCATTGCCGGGCTGGAGGCGCTCATCGGCGACGTCGTTAAGTTTCGGTTCCGTCACATAGGCCCGAACGGCCTTTCTGAAATCACTCTTCGTGTTGTCAGCTACTCGGCTTTTTTGATTGCGTGCCTCTCATTGATTGGCTTGGGTTATAACTCGCCTGACCTGATTGCCATGGCCATTCAGTTTTACTTGCTTCATTTGTTACTGCAGATGGAAGCAGGCGAATCGAGTAAGTTCCTCTACCTCAAGTTCGGCGTTGCACTGGGCTTGGAGTACCTATGCCGCGCTGCTTTCGCGCCCTTTGCGGTTCTCTACCTGGTATTGGCCGCCGTCGTCTTGTGGAGGCGCCGGGCCAGTCTGATACGGCGACTTAGTGTTACGGTCCTGTCCGCCCTTATCGTGACTGCTCCCTTCATTACAGCTCTCTCTGTTTCCAAAGGCAGATTTACTCTAGGCGACGCTGGCCCATTGAACTACGGATGGGAAATCGACGGCGCATCGCGCTGGACGCATTGGCAGGGCGAGCCGGGCGATATTGGTAAGCCGCTGCATCCAACCCACAAGGTGTTGGATAAACCCCCTGTTTATACCTTTGCCTCACCTGTACCCGGCACCTACCCTCCTTGGTTTGAGCCTTCTTATTGGTATCAGGGAATTAAGCCTCATCTTAAATTGCAAGAGCAAAATAGAGTCTTCACCCAGAGCATGAAGGGCGTTATTTACTTATTCTTGCGATCACCGGTTACTATCCCGGTGCTGGTTCTGGTGTTTGCTATGGGGTGGCGTCGTTGGCTCTCCAGCCATGGAATCTTCGCTTTCTGGTTGCTGCTGATTCCCACTTGTACTTACATACTTGCTTACGCTTTGGTTTACGTCGACCCTCGTTACATTGCCAGTTCGCTTCTGGTTATCTGGCTGTGCTTGTTAGCAAGCGTGGTGATTGCCAAGCCGGCGCTCCGAAGTAAGGCTAACCGGCTCATACAAGAACTAGCCGTCCTATTTGCCGTCGTTTTTTTGGCGTCCCGCCTGGAAGGTCCTACCCGCACCGCTATCAGCGACTTAGTCCATTTACGGGAGACAGATTGGAACCTAAATTGGATGCTCAAAGAGCAACTGGTAAAGATGGGCTTGAAGCCCACTGATCGCGTTGCCTGGATCGGGCAGTCAATTGATGCCGAGTGGGCGCGACTTGCCGGGGTCAAGATCGTGGCCGAGGTACCCGTAACCTACATCCGCGATAACACGCTGTTTCGCAGGATTGACTACGGGACGCGAACGCAGTTAAAGACGTTCTGGGATGCAAGTCCGGAACAGAAGGCTAAAGTATTCCAAGCGTTTCAAGATGCAGGGGCCACAGTAGTAGTTGCCGAGAAGCTGCCCTATGGAGCCGATCAAACTGGATGGACAAGGATACTGAAACCTAACACTCCCCATTTAACCGAAGGTATGGGCCAAAGCACCTTCTTTCGAAAACTTTCCTTCAAGCGTCTGGCGCCTGCGCCATCAACTAGTCACTGAGCGTAAGTCGGCAGAAGTTACTTAGCCGGTGAGCCAATCTTAATATCGTAGATAGTGCTGTCTTTATAGGGCGTGAAATAGTCTCCAAGGATGGTTAGTTGGGCTCCGTCGTCTTGCAGTTTCCTCAACAACCAGTCCTCCTGATCGAGTAGTGTTCCAATTACCAGGAAGTGCTGGTGTTGCCGGATGAAGTCGTTATAGCTCTCCACGTGGCCTCGAAAGGGGAAGTACTTCTTCTCCACGGCCAATCCTTCAAAGATGGTAGCGTGCCCATATTTCAGTGCAGCGGCCCGATTGGTTAAGTAGTAAAAACGCTTGTCAAATTGACTACTCTCGTTGTGATCCATATCGACGAAAGTTACTCCGCTGGCGGCAACCATGGGAAGGTTCTCATGGAAGGTCTCAAAGTTAATAGGGTGCAGGACTCGCAATCGCGCCTGCTTATCCATATAAGGTGTAACGATGTAGTTACTGAAACTAAGGCAGATCAGTATGAGAGAAGCAATGAGAGCGGCAAATCGGCCCGCTCCCAACTTGTAGGCCACAAACAGGCCGGTTGCAATATAAACAACAACTGCACTGGTGAGGCAGTACCGTTCCCAGAATGCGCCATGGGTCCGCATTAGCATGATGTTAATTAAGATGGGCGGTAGAAGGAAGCCAACAAACAGACCAACGTGCGCGGCGGTAAATCCCTTGTCCTTAGATTCGATTTTCGCCGGGCTGGACATAGTGGCTAATGCACCTAATAGCGCGGCCAGAAGTCCTGGACAAATATTGAGGAAAATCCACTTATAGTAAAAGACGACTATCTTCTTCGGTCCGCCCTGGAACTGAAGGGGAAAGGCCTCCGCCTGGAACCGATTCATCAGTGGGATGTATGACGCGACCAGACCAAGCGGCAGCAGCATGCACGCCCAGACAGCCCAGTCAGCCCGGCGGGTCTTATACGAGCGAACCATTTCGGCCAGGATAAACGGACCAATGGAGAAAACGGCAAACACGTGACTCAACATCATGCCGACATTGCCGATGACTATGCCGGCAAGAGCAAGATTGCGGCGCGAATTTGACTGGATAGCGGCATCCCAGGAGATCAGGGTAATTGAGAAGAAGGCAATAACGAGTGCGTACGGCCGCGCCTGTGTAGCGTAAAAGAGACATGGGCTGTACCAGAGCAGTAAAACCGAGAAGGTTGCCCAGAGAAGGCCGATGCGTTTGGCTAGGAAATATAGGCAAGCCATACTCGCGAAGAAGAACGAAATGATCTCAGGAAGTCGAGTGGCGACGGCACTCCCCCCAAAGAGGCGCTGTGAAATACCCGTGAGCACGTAGCTTAAGGGCGGATTAAGATCTAGCAGACGAATGTAAGTTATAAGTTGGCTGAAAGAGGTCGACTTGGATATGTAGTAGGTGAAGAGCTCGTCGTGCCACAAGATTACGGTGGCGCGGTACGCAATGAAAATCACGTAAAAAATGGTAAGTGCAAGAATGATAAGCCAAGGTTGGGACTCTAACGCTCTGGCGCGAGCTTCCAGCCAACCTCGCCAACCCGAGGTGGGTCTCGGAGTTACATGGACCGTCTCCGGAATCAGAGTTCTTTCAACTTGCATATCGACGTTCGTCCTTGTTATTCAAGTTTGTAGGTATTAGCACTGTGAACCGATCAGATGCTCATCCGTTGTGGATGAATTGTTTTTCTGCCGGATTAACTCTGCGTTTGGTTCCCTTGCGCTACATTCCACTTGTACATCCGATGAATGGATTCAGCGAGAGAGATACGTGGCTCCAACCCGAGTTCGGTGCGCGCCCGCTCTACAGACGGAACATAGCGGAGCGGAGGCTGGCCGGGAACGGATAGTTTGGCTATCTCCACCTGAACGTCCGGTTGGGTGTTCCTCACCACCGCCTCGGCAAGCTCAGCGATACTGATATCTTCGCCGGATCCCACGTTATAAGGCCGGCTAGACTGTCCATGCACAAGTAACACGAGCAGCCAGATTGCCATGTCAGCGGCATATAAATAAGAACGATACGGCGTACCATCGCCGCCGATCCGCACTGGACCGCCCGCAAGGACATCCCGCACGAAGTTTCCGATTGCAAAGTTTAAGTCGAGCGGTAGATACGGTCCGGAGAAAGCAAACAGCCTGGCAATGACCGAAGCGAAACCAAACTGGTGCGCGTAAAGCGAGCACATGAACTCAGAGATCCTTTTCCCCTGACCGTAGGCCGAGTTCAGGTCGGTAGTCGCGGGGGCTCCCGGATACTCTTCAGGAATGTGCCTTAACTCTGACGGTTGCCGCCCGTAGACCGCTCCGGAACTGGTAAACAAAAGGCGTCGAGTTCCGTGGGTTCGAGCAAATTCGAGCACATAGCGGGTAGCAGCTAGATCTGCATCGAGCATAGGAACCGGCTGCTGGATTGTACTGGGAACCGTCTTCTCCGTCGCGCCGTGGATGACAAAAGGAAACTCGCCATCCGGATAGGGAAAGTTGTGAGCCTCGCCTTTAAGCAGTTCTACCGACGAGTGACTGGCCAGATGAGGCGCCTTCTTGCCAAAGCTCTCTGGAAACCGAGTAACCAAAACGACACGCAACCCCAGGCTCAAGCGATTATCAGCTGCAACTAAAGACTCGACAATCCAGGTACCGACAAAACCAGTTCCGCCCGTGATGAGGATGTTCTGCCCTCGCAGCGAGTCCCAAACATGCTCTGTATGTGCCAGAACATGTCCGAGATCCTCCGCGAGAACATCACCCATGCGTGCTAGATGGTCACCAGTTGTGCGACCGGAATCTGATGAAAGATTTCGACCATGTAGTTGATCATGTCAGGAGTCAGACCCGGGAATACACCGACCCAAAAAACATTGTTCATGATGAAGTCAGTATTTTGGAGCGAACCGACCACGCGGTGCTGGATATTCTGATACGCAGGCTGGCGCAGCAAGTTGCCGGCAAAGAGGAGGCGGGTAGCAATCTTGCGGCCCTCCAAATGCGCAATGGCCTGATTGCGCGTGAATGGAGCGCCAGGACGAATACCGATGGGAAATCCAAACCAGCTAGGTTCAGAGTTAGGAGTTGCTTCGGGCAGAATAAAAAACTCTTCCAAGTCTTTCAGCCCCTGATAAAGCGCTTTGAAGTTTTCGCGACGCCGCTCGATGAAGTGCGGCAGCTTCTTCAACTGAGACACGCCAACTGCGGCCTGCATATCAGTCATTTTCAGGTTGTAGCCGATGTGTGAGTACGTGTATTTATGGTCGTATCCACAAGGCAATTCGCCAAGTTGGTAATCGAATCGCTTGCCGCAAGTGTTCTCTTTGCCCGGCTCACACCAGCAATCACGACCCCAGTCACGGAACGATTCAACTAATGTTTTCAGCAGAGGCTTCTCGGCCATAACGCAGCCGCCCTCGCCCATCGTAATGTGGTGTGCGGGGTAGAAGCTGACCGTTGCCAAATCTCCGAACGTACCTACTCTTTGTCCATTGAAAGTAGCTCCAACAGCGTCGCAGCAGTCTTCTATCAACCAGAGATTGTGCTTTTTGCAGAAGTCGGAAACAGCCACGCAATCGAAGGGATTGCCCAGCGTGTGGGCAATGATGACTGCTCTGGTCTTTTCGGAAAGCGCATCTTCGAGCCTGGTGACATCGACGTTATAGGTAGGAATTGTCTCATCTATAAACACCGGAATCATGCCATTTTGGATGATGGGGTTAACGGTAGTAGGAAAGCCGGCCGCCGCAGTTATTACTTCGTCGCCAGGCTTCAGCTGTCGATCGCCCAGTTTCGGCGAGGTGAGTGCGGTTAAGGCCAGCAAGTCAGCAGAAGAGCCCGAGTTGACGAGCGTAGCAGTGCGTATGCCCCACCAACGTGCAAATTGCTTTTCAAACTGAGCAGCAAAGCGGCCCGTGGTCAGCCAAAAATCTAGGGAAGATTCGACCAGGGTACGAACATCCTCAGCATCGAATACACGGCCGGATACGGGAACCGAACTCTCACCTGGTACGAACGTACGTTCAGGGAAGGCGGTGCCGTGGTACTCAGTGACCGATTCGAGGATGCGATTCCGCAAGCTCTCGGACTGCGAACTCATCGTTGCTAGACCCCTCTATAAATTCCCGATACCACTTGATGGTATGCGTCAAACCTTCTTCTAACGTGAACAGCGGACTCCAGCCTAGCTGCGTCCGTGCTCGCTCCGCACTTAAATACTGATGACGAATTTCATTAGACGCTTCATTACGAATGTCAGGTTGGAGCGATGAACCCATGCGTTCCAAAACTTGGCTGACTAACTCAGTTACAGTCACCTGGATCTCGTTGGAAAAGTTATAAGCTTGCCCACGAACAGTCGCCAGATCAGTAATCAAACGCTCGCCCAACAACAGGTAGCAGGCAGCCCCATCCTCGACATAGAAATAGTCGCGAATAAATTTGCCGTCTGAGCGGATAACCGGGCGTTCGCCGCGCATAATCGATCGAATCGTGCCCGGAACAATGCGGTTCCAGTTCAGATCGCCACCGCCATAAAAATTCCCGCAGCGCGTAATCGCCACCGGCAGATTATAGGATTTGGCATAAGCCTGGGAAATCAGGTCCGCGCAGGACTTACTGGCGTCGTAGGGGTGTCGGCCTTCGAGCGGAGTGTCTTCCGAGTAAGGCAGCTTTTCCTGGTCGCCGTAGGCCTTGTCGGACGATGCGATGACAACCGACTTGACCGAAGGCGATCGACGGCAGGCTTCCAGAACATTCCAGGTGCCCTCAATATTGCTCTCGAAGGTTGAGATTGGATTGCGATTCGCAATGCCGACAATGGTTTGAGCAGCGAGATGGAACACCGTGTTGATCTCGTACTCGCCGAGCGTCCGTTCCAGAATGTCGCGGTCGCAAATATCGCCTCGCACCACTTTCACATTGCTGATGGTGCCGCTTCGTACGACTTCGCTTTGTGGAACCCAGTCACGAACCAGAAGAACTACATCTGCGCCTGCTTCCACCAGCCGCCGGGTTAGCCAGCTACCAACCAGGCCTGTACCGCCGGTGATGAGCGCCGGGCGATCCCGCCAAAAATTCGTCGTCATGTCCAAGACTTCCAGGGCGCCTCGCCTGATTTCCAAAGATCGTTTAACATTTGATACTCACGAAAAGTATCCATTGCGTAGAAAAACCCCTCATGCTGATAAGCCATTAACTGACCCTCTTCGGCCAGGCGCTCCAGCGGCTCTTTTTCCAGCACCGTCGCGTCGTCATCCAAGTAATCGAGCACCTTCTTCTCGAAAACGAAATAACCGGCGCTTGCCCAAGCATCCGACTTAGGCTTTTCAATGAAATTCTTTACCTGATGGGACTCATTGATATCCAAGATGCCGAAACGGGACGCAGGACGGAACGTAGTCACCGTGGCCAGTTTGCCGTGGCTCCGATGAAATTCCATCAATTTCTGAATGTTCACGTCACTTACACCGTCGCCATACGTGATGAGAAACCGGTCATCGTCTTGCAAATACTTGCCAACGCGTTTTAGCCGGCCACCGGTCATCGAGTCAGGACCGGTTTCGGCGAGCGTGACAACGAAATCCTGCTCAGGGTGGGTATCATTGTACTTGATTTCGGCCTGTTTGCCGAGGCAGATCGTGAAATCATTATTCATCGCCTCGTAATTCAGGAAGTACTCTTTGATCATGCCTCCCTTGTAGCCAAGGCAGAGCACGAACTCCCGATACCCATAATGGGCGTAAACCTTCATGATGTGCCACAGAATGGGTTTGCCGCCAATATCCACTAGTGGCTTAGGCCGGAACTCTGTTTCTTCGCGCATACGGGTTCCTTGGCCGCCACAGAGGATAACAACCTTCATCTTCTGATCAGTATACTTGTTTGGCAGTCGTTTTGCCGTCTCTATTCGTCTCAATTCGGTTAAAAAGAGTAACCGCGCCTGGGGAGAGCCTCCTGCCGACTAGAACGCATAACTCCAACTGCTTCATGGGCTTGCGAGACACTGGTTCCCGGCCACGACGTATCGATTCGCAATTCGGGGCAAATACTCGCTTATTGAAACTTCCATTTACTATGATTAGCGTGCGGTTAATTGCCTAAGTCAAACTATGTCGCCCGGGCGTCTCACCAATTCTTAACGCCTGCGTTATAGACGGGTCTTGATCGGAGCGTATCTCTCTTTCAATCGCAAGAACGGTCCTTCAAAATACTTGTAGGAAAGCGTTGCCATTCCAATGGTGAGAGCGATTGTGATCACCTGGGTTGTAACCATCGTGTGGATGCCGGTAATAACGCCGTGCGGTAGGAGCCAGAATTCTACCAGCTGGTAGCAAAGAAGGTGAAATACGTAGAGCCCATAGGAGATTCTGCCCAGGTAAAGAAGCGGTTTAGTGATCCATGGCAGCGATAGTCGCAGGTTGAGGAACGCCAGAAACATAAGAATGCACCCAAGATCGCCCAGCACAAACGCTACTGGAGTAGCAACAACGCGAGGCGAAATCTGGTTCAGTAAGATCCGCGCATCTATCCAGCAAGCTAGGCCAAGAGCTGCTACCAGCAGTCTTCTACTTATGCCGACGTCCCAGGCCAGGTTTTCTGTGACGATAGCAAAAATCGCCCCACTTGCGAAGAACAAGAACTGAACGAACGGGTTGTACCAGATGTCAAATGCGGTAAAAGCAACGGCTAGTGAGGCCGGGATGATGAGCACGCAACTAATGAGCAGCCACCTTTGTCCCCGCTTGACTAACAAGGGCCACACTGCATAGAAGAACTCCTCCACCGAGATGCTCCATAAGACTCCGAATGGGTTTCCGTTCGCTGCCTGTGCCAAGTAACCGACCAGCAACAGCAAGTATAAGCTCTGGTGATGACTCAGGGCTGGCATGCTGTGAATAAAAAGCGGCAAGATGATTGCGCACGCAACCGCTAAATAGTACAGCGGCCAGATACGTAAGATACGGCGGATATAGAACCAGCGGAGATGAATCGATCCTGTTTTCCGCTGTTCCCGTAGCAGCAGTTCCGTAATAAGGTAGGAACTCAGAAAGAAGAATAAAGAAAGGCCGTAGACGCCCCCGCCAGCGACTCGGTTGTATATTGCACCAATTAGGTGCCTTACGTGATTAGGTGAATCAGCTAAGCGGGGACCGTGGGTCAGGAATACGGTAACAAAGGCGAACAGGCGTAGCAGATCCAGTTCGGGGCGATAGAATCGGGTCTTTGTCTGCTCTTGCGTGACCTGAGTTGAAGTAAGCGCAGAACTCATAGCTTGCTTTGAATTGACGTCAATCAGTATTGAAGGGTCGAGAAACTAAAGCCTAACCGCAGGAATGCTATTGCACGCGCATGTTTATAGCAACTGAACCCTAAGTTACAGGCGCTCAAAAAGTAACTGCTCTCGCATACGCGCTATTTATTTGAGACGTGCATTGCGCCGTAATGTGATCACTCGAAACAGTCTCAGCGGGAGGTAAGTGGTTCCGGTAAGCAACTTTCTTTCGCTTTGTTCCAAGCCTCTGTCGAGGGACCGTTGCTTTGCCCCTGCCCTGCTTTAACACACTAGGAGCGGCCCAGCAGTTTGCGCACTTTCTCTCTGCGCGTGATGCCGGCAGGCCCACCGAGTACGCTCGGCTGAGCCCAATTTCCACATCGCGCAGGCGGAGCCGATGCTCGGTTGGTTTCCGATAGACCGTTACCAGAAACTCACTCATGAGATCCGGCTTAAGATCATCCAGATCGCTCTCCCGGAACTCTGCGACGGCGAGCGCAACGGCCTCGTACAGTGATTCTGCTTCGACTTCTATGGCATGTTCAATTCCGTCCAGATTCCGATAGGAAACGCGGCAGCGCGACAAGGCCATAGAAGCAGTGTAACCGAACTGCTTTCGTCTTTTGTTCGCATTAAGGGAGAATGAGTCGGCCGGTCAGCCTACTGGCACTGCTACGCAGATTGAGCGGTTCGATTCGGCAAGCTTTGGGCAAAGCACAATCGACGGGTTGTGCCGATCATCAAGCATGGCTCCGGGTGTTTCGCAGCTAAAAGCCGATTCATCAGAGCTGCTACCATGACTGCCAAAGACTGCGCCTGATTGCCGAAATTTTTTTTCCGGCAACACGGGAGGACGTTCATGAACATAGCACTCCATTCTTTAAGGTTGTTGCTCCCCGTCACGCTGCCGCTCGTCGTTTGCGCGCAGCAGAGAGAGGATAAAGCAGCCATCCAAGCCATTGTGCAAGACGAACAAAACGCTTGGAATAGGGGTGATGCCCAAGCCTTCGCTGCCCACTTCGCTAGTGACGGCAGCTTCACCAACATCGTCGGCATGCAGACCTACGGTTTCACACCTTTCCTAAAGCAACATGAGCGGATCTTCTCAACTATTTACAAGGGTAGTCACAACGAACTGACGATCGGCAGGCTCCGCTTCATCCGGACAGAGGTTGCCGTGGCGGATATCGACTCAGTCGTCACGAAAGCCATCTCTGTACCGTCTGGCATAGTGTTGGGCACCGATGGCGAGCTGCATACAAAGTTGCAGCTTGTTCTATCCAAGGACAATGGCGTTTGGCAAATCAACGCCTTCCACAATGTTGCTGTAAATCCTGCTTATGCTAACGCACCAAAGTAGCCGTACCGCTTTGCAACGAAGATAGGGCTCGTGTTGGATCAGTCCCGCTAACGCTCTCACACCTGAGCATCCGTTTGTCCGTAAAGTCGGCGTTGGACGGCATTGTTGCACGGGTTGCCTTACCCTCACGCCGCCTTTGCAGCGCCCACATACGTGAACGGACGCACGCCTTCGGTCCGCCAGAAGTAAATCAGGATCATAGAACTCGCGATGGCCGCGTATGCACACCACAGCGAGGTGAAAGCGTATTGTTTTACGGCCATCACAATCACCAAAATGGTTAGATTTGCCGCACCGAACAGCACCATCGGGCGCTGCTTGGAGAAGAAGAGTGAACCGCACGTGGCAATCACATACGCAACCGCCACCCAAATACTTTTGGTGGCGGGGTTTACATAAGTCACGGAGTGGTCCCGTATGCCCACCTGTGTGGGGAACGCCGCTAACGCCCACAAAATATACAATGTTGTCAGTCCACCCAACCACACAAAAGGACGCATTCGCAGCCGGCCTGCGCGGTTCGGCTCAAACAGCATGATCGACAGCGGAATCAACAGCGGCAGAATACCTTGGGCGTAAAGCATGAATGCTGCGCCCATGTCGTGCGTCACGGCGGGTGATAGGATTCCGTCCAGCCCAAGCCACACAAAGCCTTCCGTAAACTGATGGATAGCAAACAGGGTCGGCAGCGCCGCGAACATCCACTCCCGCCGGTGCTTCACCTTTACCAGCGTCGCCACGCCCAATCCTGCCAGTACGCCGCTGCCTACGAAATTTGCGGTCGCCGAAAAACACATGGTGCCCTGCCTCCTCCCAGCTCACTCGATTCGCGCTCCCCAACGGCCGAGCCCTGGGGTGGGAGGCTGCTTATTAGAACACTCGACCCGCGCTCCTCGGCTTATAGTAGGAAATGTGTCAGCTGATTGCTGACCCTTTTTGACCAGATTTCACCTGCGGATCGCTTCCGAGCATCTCACGCCCACCGAACTTACTGCGGAATACCTGGATCCGGTTGGTTCTGTCTACCCGGTTGCAAGCGCAGCGACTGGTACAAGCTTTGAAGATTATTCTTCTCTTTTTTGAGCCGCTCAAACTCGGCCAGTTCCCGCCGTGACTCCTCCGCTTGCCCCAGTTCGCGATACAAAATACCCAATCGATAGTGGCTGGCGGGACTGAAGGGTTCCAACTGGACAGCATGAAGCAAAGGAGCCTTGGCCTCCTGCGGCTCATGGAGCGCCATCAGCGCCTTAGCTAAGCCAAGATTGGCGTCCGTATCGTTCGGTTGCAATCGAAGAGCACGGGTGTAGTACTCGAGAGCTCCCTTTTGGTCAGAGCGGCGTGCAGCGATGTCACCCAGACGGCACTCGGATTTCTCATCGAACGGATTTTCAGCGAGAGCGGCCCTGTACTCCTTCTCTGCCTCGGCTTGTGTCGCGGCGGAAGAAGATCCATTCAACATCTCCGCAAGTTCGAAGTGGAGATCCGAATGGTGCGGTTCGAGTTTCAGGGCCTCGCGATAGTGCCCGATGGCTCCTTCATTATCAGCTCGCCTTGCCAACTCATGCGCCATAAGCTGATGCATACGCGCCGATTGCGGAGCAACCATGGCCAGACTCAGCGTGGTCTCGTCAACCAGATCCGCGTAGATGCGGTGTGCCGTGTAGAGTATGTCAGGATCGCTCGGCTTCGATTGCCGAAGGCCGTTCACGACCTCTGCCGCCTTAGCTAGATCGTTCAAGGCGTAATCGACTTCGATCAACTCCATGCCGGCCTGGGTCCGGAGTTTCTCCTCATCCAAATGTGGAAGAGCAGTTTCCAAGTCATTTTGGGCTTTTGGCATATCGCCCGTGCGCTTTTCACTCATACCGAGCAGAGCTTGTAATTTGAATAACTCGGGTCGAAGTTTCAGCGCTGCCTGAAGCTGGTCAGTCGCCTCACGGTAACGGCCTGCGAAGTACTCGGTGACGCCCAAATTAGCCCGCGCATCCAGGCTATCTGGGTCAATTGCAAGGATAGCCTGATATTCCTTGATTGCCAGATCCGGTTTCTTGTTTTGGAGATCGATTTGCGCTTGCCTCGCGTGCCCCTGGATTGCATCCTGCCGGCTTGCACTTGATTGGCAGAAGACCGCATTCGCAATCATCAGCAACAAGCTCAGCCCGATTACCGTTGGCTTTCCCATATAACTTAACTTTATGAAAAACTGACGCACGATACGCGAAAACGGCCAGGAAGCGTCTATCGCTCCCTGGCCGCTCGCGAAGAGCATGACTGCTCCTTAGAAGGAGAAGCGAGCCCCGAGTTGTAGTCGCCGCGATCCAAAAGGATTCAGGTTGGAATTGTAGTTCCCCGTGAGGCCTGAAACGATTCCAGCTGATCCGGTGCCAACTGAAGCATTCGGAAGATCGAAGTTCGGGTGATTGAGGCCGTTGACGGCATCGAACCGAATTTGCAGATCACCGGTTTCGCGCGGCAGGGGAATGGCGAAGTTCTTGCCGAACGAGAAGTCAACATCTTCGATTCCGGGCCCACGGAACGTATTTCGCCCGGAGTTACCGAAGGTGCCGTTAGCGGGAATAGCGAAGGCTGGATTGGTACAGCCGCTCGGAGTCGTAGTTCCATTTTGTAGCAAAGTACAGGTGTTGAACCAGGACGTGATTGTCTGGTTGGCAGCGTTGGGATTGCCGATGACGTTCGGATACAGATTACCCGCCAAAGCGCCGCTGTTGTTTGTCGTCCCAACGACAAACGTAAACGGCCGTCCGGATTCGAAAACGAAGATTGTGGAAGCCTGCCAACCGCCCAAAACGGCATCCAGCAAACCGTTGCGATTCAGGAAGGTTCTTCCTTTCCCAAAGGGAAGCTGGTAGGTGAGGTCACCTTTGAACATATGAGGTATGTCAAAGTTAGACGGCCCATAGTTTGCGCTTGGATTGTAAGAGTATTGGTAGACTTGCCCACCGTCACGGCTACCCCATCCGGAGGAGTCCTGGTCGTCAAGCAATCGTGACCAGGTGTAATTTGCATCGAACTGAAAGCCACGACTCATGCGTTTGGCGAAGGTCACTTGCGCAGAGTTATACCAGGAAATCGCGTTGAAGTTGTTACCGCTGATGCCCTGAAATTGTGGGAATGGCCGGAGTGACTGCGAGGTTGAGGTGTTTGCAGCGCTTTGGGCAATGAGATTTGGCGGCACCTGATTGATGTCAACCGGGAATGACAGATTTGTTCCGTGGCTACCTACGTACGCAGCCTGCACCATCATGTTACCGGCAAACTGCTGCTGGATGCTGAAGTTGTACTGGTAATTACGGGCTACCGGAGTGTGATAAGGCACATAGCTGACGCTCTGACCGTTGTAAACAGAGGGCGACTGGGACGGGCCTACGTAGTTTAGATTCGCATAAGTCGCTTGGCCGAGCACAAACACAGGAGTTGTGTTGTTAGTTTGTGTAAGCGATCCCTGGCTGTTATTGCCAACCCCTTCCGAGCCGCCGCTATAAGTATCGATACTCCATCCATAGGCATAGATACCAAAGCCGCCGCGGATGGAGGTGTTGCTCTTAGGTGAATAGGCAAAGCCAACGCGTGGGAGGAAGATCTTGCGATCGGGTTTCTCCAGGTTACCCCCGAATCGCATTGCGCCCAACGTGTTGGTAGCAGGGTTGAGTAGGTTCGGGTCGAAGATGCCCAGGCGGCCATGAGTCTCACTCCAGGCTCCCTCAATTTGGTAGCGTAGACCTAAGTTCACGGTGAGGGTGGGAGTAAGTTTCCAATCATCCTGTATGAAAACCTGCGGGCTCTTCTGGCGGAAGCCCACGATAGGAGTGTTGCTCGCGCTCCAGCTAGCGACTTGGCCCAGCAGAAAGTCAGCATAACCAAGTCCGCCTGAACTGCCTTTGGCGGGCGCCGATTGGGTAAAGACGCCGCTGAAGGTGAAACTTCCAGCGTTCACGTTGCCCCAAGGCGTGGAGTTGTCCTGATACATCAAGACCTCGCCGCCGAATTTCAGAATGTGCTTACCGCGGATCAGGGTTACGACATCAGATGGAGTGAAAATGTTTTGAACGTACTTGGCGTTGGTGCCGGCACCCAGAGTAGAGCAGCACGTTCCATTGATAGTAATTGTGGGTGCGATGTTAGCCTCTGCGTAGTCCCAACCCAACTTCTGCGGATAATTCTGGCCGGCCGACGCCGGAGCGAAAATACTGTAGTAGTGTGTGTAACCAAAACGAAATTCATTGACGGTGTTCGCCGTTGGCGTCCAAACGTCGGAGATCTGTGAGGTGTAGCTGCCTATGTCTTGCGTGGTCGTGTCCAATGGAGCATCCGGAGTTGGATTGTACCCGGGGTTGTCACGCTCTGTCACAGACATGGTCAGACGGTTCTTGTCTGAGATCGTATAATCCGCGCGCCCGAAGTAGCGCATGTATGGGGATGTGGAAGGTAGCAGCGCTATGAGGTTATTAGTAGCGCCGGGTCCAGTCGGGTTCGGGAACAGGGTTTGAAACCGCAAAGCCAGCGGATCCAGCCGGTCGGTGGGAATGATGTTATTCGCGAAAGGTGTACGAGTACCTGTAGCGGGATTAACAGGCGTGGCCGGATCGTAAATAATGGGGAAGCTTGGGTCGGAAAAATTCCCCGCCCTCATTGCGGCCGATGGATAGGTATTGCTGAAATAAGCCGTACCATTGTTGATGATTTTGTCAGCATTGAAATAGAAGAAGGCCTTGTTCTTGATAATCGGGCCACCGACCGAACCACCGAAGTTGTCGTATCGCAAGCGAGGTGTTGTATGCGAGAAGAAGTTAGTCGCATTCAAAAAGTCGTTCTGGAAGTACTCGTAGAGCGAGCCGTGAAACGTATTCGTACCGCTCTTGCTGATCTGATTCATGACGATGCCGCCAATTCCGTATTGCGCAGAAAACGTATTGGTTTCAATTTGTACTTCAGCAACGGATTCGAAGACATTCGGATCGAAGTTGGCACTGTGGGGAGCCGAGACGTTCGCCCCATCTGCCAGAAAATTGGAGTAGTAGGGCATATTGCCGTTGACCGCGACACCGCCGCCCGAGCCGGCGGCTCCGGGAAGTAATCGCGTGAAATTCTCCCAGTCCTGCCCGACGTTCGGCAGGGTCTGCATGGTCTTCGCCTCAAGCGTCGTCGACTGTTCAGCGTTCTCAGTCTGTAAGAGGCCAACCTGCTCCGTTACGGAAACCTGGGTTTCTGAGCTTCCAACGGTCAGTTGCCCGTCTACCGTGGCCGGATTAGCGGTAATATCAATTCCGGTGCGAACCAGCTTATTAAAGCCTGGCGCCGAGAAAGTCACCGAATAAGTACCAGGAAGAACCGAAACGGCGTCATAAACACCAGAAGTATTGGAGACCAAATCCCGGCCAACTCCTGTCTGGGTATTTAGAATGGTGACGTTTACGCCGGGAATTGTCGCTCCCGATGGATCGGTTACGGTACCCCGAATCTCACCGGAATTCGAATTTTGTGAAAAGGCCGGCTGCGAAACGCAGAACATGCAAACAAGCAATGCTGCGATGGAAAATAAAAGATCAGCGGCTCGGAAAATATGATTTCCAGAAGAAGAGCACGCTAAGAAATTCCTGCGCACAACTAGGCGCGAAACGGACACGAACATGGTTAACTCCCAAAGATCAAAACGATTATTACCAGAGTTTACACAACTTTTTGAATCTTGTACGCTGTCCTAAAGTATTAGGCAAGCGTGCATCTCATGGATGCTCAACGGACGAATGGCTCTGTCTTTACATCTTCGCCTTGCTCTCTCCCTTGCAATTTGTGCGCCATTAGCTGCCGAGCTGTTGCACCCTGCTGGGCGGCTTGTTGATGCCTCGCAGGTTCGAGCACTTACGGCTGATCAGGCGGCAGAGGGGCGTCGAGTGCACATCAGAGGTGTTATTACCTGTGCCGTTCCCTCTCCGGACTTCTTTGTGCAGGATAAGACCGCCGGCATTTATGTGGAGGGGAATCCCCTGCGCCACTATCGCCATCAGCTGGGCGAGGAGATCGAGCTTGATGGGATAACCGGCCCGGGACATTTTGCACCCGTGATCCACGAGACAACCTCGCGTGTAGTAGGGACCGGGAGCTTGCCGAAGGCCCGAACCTATACTTTCTCGGAGCTCGAACATGGACACCTGGATAGTCAATGGGTCCAGATCCGCGGAGTGATTCGTTCTGTCGCTGTCGATTACCAGTCCTGGCACGAGCCGACGCTGGCGCTGACCGTCAGTTCGGGTAGCGGTCGATTTAGGGTAAGGGTTCCCGCTCCCGTCGGTCCGAAGGCGGATTTCTCCTCGTGGATCGGCAACGAGGCTCTGATCAGTGGCGTCTCAGGCAGCCTTTCCAATGCAGAACGGCAGTTTGTCGGCCTTCTTCTCTACGTACCGGCCCTGCGGTTTGTTCGAGTAGAAGAATCGGTGAGTGATGTCTCCGTCCTTGACCTGTTACGCTTCTCACCCCAGCAGCACAACGGTCACAGGGTGCGCGTGCGGGGCGTTGTTTGTTATCGGGATGTCGGAAACTCACTCTTCCTCTCCCAGAATAACCAGGGTTTACGCGTGCTCACCGAGCAGAACAGTGAAGCAGCGCCAGGGGATGTCGTAGACGTTGTCGGGTTTCCTGCGATGGGCGAATCAGCCCCTGTCTTGGAAGACGCCAGCTTCATCCGCGTTGGCCGACAAGAGCAGCCTGTGGCACTGCCGTTCAACTCGGCCGGCAACTGGGAACGCTACGACGGAGCTCTGGTCACACTCGACGCCAAGCTCCTCCAGTGCAATGGACAGGCCGACTCACCCACGCTCGTGTTGCAACATGCGGGCATTGTGTTCACCGCAACGCTCCCTTTCCGTCAGAAGAGCAGCAAAATCCTGTCCATTCCCGTCTCCAGCGATTTGCGCCTGACCGGCGTTTGCCTTGTCCGCAATGGAGGCATCTGGAACATACCGCAGTCATTTCGCCTGCTTTTACGTTCGGATCACGACCTTCAAGTCTTGCAAATACCGTCCTGGTGGAATCCGCGGCACGCTGCCTGGGTGCTCGAGATCACGGTCGGAGTGCTGTGTGCGGTGCTGGCCTGGATTATGCTTTTGCGTCGGCGCGTCCGAGAGCAAATGGAGGTCATCCGGCAGAAGCTTCGCAGCGGCGCGGTTCTGGAAGAGCGGAATCGCATTGCGCGCGAGTTGCACGATACGCTCGAGCAGGATCTGGCGGGTATCACCATCCAGTTGGACTTAGCCGCCGACCGTTTTGAACAAGACGCCGCGCTTTCGCAGCAAGCACTTGAGACGGCTCGCCGAATGAGCCGTCGCAGTATGGTGGAGGCTAAGCGCTCGGTATGGGATCTGCGTTCCCACCTGCTGGAGAATGGCACGCTGAGCTCTGCCCTGGCGCAGGCGGTAGAACCAATGATGGCCCGCAGCCGGGTGAAGCTGCATGTCGATGTGAAGGGGAAAGCCTCGCGTCTCAGCTCAGCCGTGGAAATGAACGCTTTGCGCATCGGGCAGGAAGCAATCAGCAACGCGCTCAAGCACGCCCGCGCCGACACCATTCGCGTGAACCTGGAGTACAAGCAGGACACTCTTCACCTTTCGGTCGCTGACGACGGCTGCGGCTTCAACCAGGGAACGGCGGCCCTGGCCTATGGCGGCCACTTCGGACTACTTGATATGAAAGAACGGGCCGAAAGCCTTGGCTCACGCTTTGCAATCCGTAGCGCACCCGGTCTTGGCACGTGCGTGGAAGTGGAGATACCCTTAAGTGCATCTAAACGTAGCCATGCTCATTCGAAAGCCGATCCAGATTCTCGTCATTGACGATCACTTCACCGTGCGAATGGGTCTTTCGGCCTCTTTGAATGTCGAGCCCGATATGCAGGTGGTGGCCGAAGCGAACAACGGCGAAGACGCTCTCGATGCGTATCGTGAACACCAGCCTCAGGTCGTCATTATGGACCTGCGCCTGCCAGGAATGAGTGGAACTCAGGCCACGGCGACGATCGTGAAAGAGTACCCAGACGCCCGGATCTTGATGCTCTCTACGCACTCAGGTGAAGAAGACATTTATCGTGCACTGCAGGCCGGCGCTCGGGGCTACGTTCTCAAGACCGCACTGAGAGAGGAGTTGTTGCTGGCGATTCGGGCCGTGTACGCGGGTAAGAGGCACGTTGATCCGGTAGTTGCGCAGTCGCTTGCCGAGCGCATGTCCCATGCCGCGCTGACTACACGGGAACTTGACGTACTGAAGATGGTTGTGAAGGGCTTGAGTAATAAAGAAATAGGAGGGCTTCTCCGCGTGGCCGAAGTCACTGTGAAGCAACATGTGAGCCATCTCTTTCAGAAGCTGAATGTCAACGACCGTACCCAGGCGGCTACTGTCGCTTTGCAGCGCGGTATCGTCCATCTCGAGTGAACCGGCCTTACCACGCCACCGTCAGCACTGAATTTGCCGGCAGGGTAACTTCGGTCGCTTGCTCGCCGAAACGGAGCGGAACAGCTTGCTTCTGGCCCGTGTTCGCCAGGACAGCAACGTGACTTCCGTCTGGATTCTGGAACGCAACGTGAGACACGCCTTCCACTTCCCCTTCCGATGCAATGGCGCGGGCGCCTCGCCGGACGAGCTTTGAAAAATGGGCGAACGCCCAATATTGCCCGCTGCGTGTAATGGCCTGGGTTCCGGAATGGATTGTGACCATGCCGCCGCAACTAAAGGGTCCGATATTGGGCTTGCCGTGTTCATCCAGCGCCAGATTCCAGCCCACGACGCAGCGAGCCCAATTGCGCAGGATCCCGGTATACGTCGCCGCCCATTTAGCCCAGCCGGTCAGGTAGTCCGGATCCGTATAGGCCGGCCCACCCTCGGTCCAGTACATGCTCATGTCCGGAAAGGCTTCATGTACCCGACTCATGCCTGTGGGTTTGCCGGCGTAACCATGCCATGCGACGCCATCGACGAACTTCCACATGTCGCGATCTTCCAGTTCATCGATCGCCCGGCCCCACAGATTGTAATTGTGGTCAATAATCCAGATTCGTGAATCGATGCCGGCCTTTTGAAATGCCGGCCCAAGGTGCCATTTCACGAACTCCACTTCATATTCCTGACCCCAGATACAGGCCGGCATCCGGCTGTTTTGGTCGGCGTCCAGCTCATTCTGGATGGTGACTGCGTCGATCTTGACGCCGTCCCCACGGTAAGCCTGGAGGAATTTGACGAAGTACTGCGCGTAGGGACCGAAGTACTCCTTACGCATGGAGCCGCCAAGCATGGAATTACCCGCCTTCATCCAGCCGGGAGGACTCCAAGGAGTGGAGAACAGGAAGAGGTCGGGGTTCACCTGCCGCGCTTCCCGTAAGGCTGGCAGAATATAAGCCCGGTCGTGTTCAATTGAGAAATGGCTTAGCGTTGGATCCGGGGACGGCGAGTCGTCATAGCTGTACACGTTTCGCGAATAATCGCTTGCGCCTACACACGTGCGGCAGACACTCAGGTTCAGGCCTGACTTACCGAAGAACTCTTCGGTCAGCTGCTTGCGAGCAGCGCCGGGCAATTGGCTGAAGAGATAGCAGGAAGCATCGGTAAAAGCCGCGCCAAAGCCCAGGATTTCCTGCCTTGGCCGGGAAGCATCCAGGTGAACAGCCGGAGTCGCCGCTCCTTCGGCAGGTCGCCATTGGGGCACTTGTGTTGGGGCAAACCTCTGTTCACCCGAAGTCAGCCAGGCTTTCAACGCGCCCTGCTCCTGACCGTTGAGCCCGCGAAGTTGGGTAAAAGCTGCGGCGCCGAGAGACGCCCTTAGAAATTCACGACGTTGATGATTCACAGTAGTTCTTAGCCTCCCCCGCTTTGGTCCAAGTGTACGGGCATCTTAGGCTGGCCTATGTTGTTAGCCTTTGTTGCGTCCGGCTAGGATGATCGGCTCTGGCGCAGCCAGACGTTGAGGCAGCCCTGCCGGGGGCAATAAAACAAGTTATTCCCGCACGGAGTCGTCGGGAAGGAAGCTTCGAAACAGGAGTCTCGGAGCTTCCCCCCACGCGGGAAAACCCGCGGTACGCGATCTCGCCCCGGCTATCGCTTAACCGAAACCAGTTCCAGATCTTCCTTAGACGCCCCTAAATCCTCCATCGCGGCATTCTGGAGAAGTGGCTGGGCGAGAGTAGTCAGCAGAAAGTCAGCATACTCTTCTTCGCCCAAGGTGAAGTCCAGCAACTTGGCAACGTCTTGCTGACGGATGAGGCGAGCCAGCCCACGAACCGTTCCATAGCCAGAGATCTCATAGTGCTCTACCTTTTGTGCAACCCCTATCAAAGCGAGGTCAGCCGCAAGCTCATCCTTGCCTTTGCCCTCTTTGATGCGTTCCTTACCTTCCTCCACTAAGCCCAGCATTGCCTTACAGGTTTTTGCTTTGGCTTTCACGCCTAAGATTGCAAACGCTTTTTCCAGCCGTAGAACGTGTCCTTCGGTTTGTACCAGATGCTTCTCGAAGGCTTCCTTTAACTTTGGATGATGCGCGGCCGCAGCCATCTCCGGAAGGGCCTTGGTCAACTGTTGTTCTGCAAACAAAAGGTCCTGAAGCTCTTCTACTAATAATTCTTTTAACATGGTGTTCTTGTTCCTTTATCTCGACAAATCAGCTATTTCTTAAGGGTCACTTCTGCGTTGTACATGCCGGCTTTGCCATTGGCTACACCATTCGAGTGCTTGTCGTCGAGCGGGGTAGAGCTAGTTCCGGCAACATCTGAAGAGCTGTCCTCTCTCGCGCCTGTTGCAACCGACCGGAATTGCTTAAAGGCCGGAGCTTCGACATACTCCCAGCCGTTACCCTGATTCCAAGGTCCACGAGCGTCCGGTTCCCCACGATCACCGATGCCTGTCGAGTCGTTGAAGAATTGGTTTACCACGCCGGGGGTTGGAGGAAGCTTGCCCACCGAAAGTTTTGGCTTACCCATCGTTTCCAGGGCCAGCGTGAAAGCTTTCATGTGAGTGATTTCGCGGGTCATCAGAAACTGCAGAGCATCGAGACTGCCGCGGTCATCGGTGAATGCCATTAATCGTTCATAGGTAATCTTCGCCCGAGCTTCCGCTGCGATATTGTTCCTAAGATCAACGTCCAACTCGCCTGTTACCTTCAGGTAGTTCGCCGTCCAGGCCGAACCCATCGAGTTGTGGAGCGAAACGCCGCCACCGCCACAAATAGCGATAAGCGGATCAGCCTCTGCAGCGCTCCGGTTGTTTCTCATTGGCTTCAGATGCATTCGCGTGAGAACACCAATTACTTCCAGATGGCTTAACTCTTCTGTACCGATGTCCATCAGAAGATCCTTGCGTTCGGGATCGTCGCAGTTAATACCCTGAACCGAGTACTGCATGGCGGCAGCAAGCTCGCCATTCTCACCGCCAAACTGCTCCAACAACATATTGCCGAACTTTGGGTCTGGCATATCCACATGAACCGAGTACATCAGTGCTTTTACGTGGTGATACATAATTTACCTCCGTGGCTGTTTACAACGTACGTATAGAGACGGTTGCCGATGGGAAATGCTTCACGTCGACTAAATGGATGGAGAGCAAGGGGCACCGAAGTACCCCTTACCGTATCTTTACGATGTGCTGGTGGGAAATGGATGGAAGCTTCAGCCCGACTGAAGTTGGGTCCTTACCCGGGCCAATACTCCCGTTCGAGAGTATCGGCAAGGGTAACGGTGCTACTCTATCGCGATCTGGCTGTGCTCTCTCGGAGTGGCAGCTAGCGAGCTTGCGTGATGTCGGGGCCGGTATCTAATCTGCGGGTCTGAAGGTAGGCTATCAGGCTGTTGACCTGGTCCGGGTGAAGGATTCCGCCAAAGGCCGGCATGTTCGTTCCGCCATTCATGATACGGATGACCATATCCTGAGGCGTGAGTCGGTTGGCGACATTGGAGAGGTTCGGTCCACGCAGTCCCCCGAGCCCATTCACGGTGTGGCAATACTCGCATCCCTTGTCATGGAAAAGAACCTGACCGTGCAGGGCGGCGAGGGAGGCCGAAGGCTTGAGCGAATTGGGAAGTGGCGGGGATTGAAAACGCGGCGACCACGGGGCGACGACGCCTTCACGCCAAAGACCAAGAACGCTAACTGTGACGAACACCACCCATGCCACGGCCCAAGGACGGCGCCTGGGGCTGCGTTCCCCGCGATTGAAGACGAAGGGAAGGGCCAGCATGGCGCCGAAGATCAGCAGCGGCGCTATAAACATGATGTAAGACTCCAGGTTATGCGGGCTGAGGGCGAGCACGGCAAAGTACCACATTAAATACCAGTCCGGCCGCGGCTCTGCGTGAAGAACGCCAGGATTGGCGGGCGGCACAAGCTTGGGCGCGCCAAACGTGATTGAAAGTGCGATACAGACAGCAATGACCAGCGAGCCAAAGAGAGCGTCACGCCAGGCGGCATCGGGCCAGAAGGGAACGCCTTCTTTCTCCAGCAATTGTTTGTACTGTTTCTTGTAGGTCCGAGGATCTACAGGTGTGCCGGCTTTCGGCGGCTCCGAGATTCCGTTGTACAGAACAAGGTAGAGATGGAGCCCAATGAAGGCAATCATCAGCCCGGGAATCAGGAACACATGCATGTCGAAGAAGCGGGTCAGCGTGATGCCGCTGAGATGATCGCCGCCATAGACAGCATTCGAGAGAAAGTCTCCGATGAAGGGAAGTCTGGCGGCTTGTTTGGCCGCGATGTTGACGGACCAGACAGCATCCTGATCCCAGCGCATCAGCTGGCCTGTGAAGCCCATAGCGAGAGTGAGCGTCAACAGCAGCACGCCTGAAGCCCAGTTCACCTCACGAGGGTATTTATAGGAGGCGTACAGAAAAACGCGCAGCATGTGGACACCGATGAACATGAACATGGCTGAGGCGCCGAAGTAGTGCATGCCGCGAAGGATACGTCCGAACCAAGCAACATTCTGGATGTATTCAAGGCTCGGAAGGGCATTTTCCGTCGATGGAACGTACATCGTTGCCAGCACGACGCCCGTAGCCACTTGCAGGACGAAGGAGAACAAAGTGGCGGAACCAAAAACATAGGCCCATTTACTCTCTTTCGGAGCGGGATGCTCCATTATGGGTTTGATCTTACTGACGAGACCGGTGCGCTCTTCGAGCCAGTCCCCTAAGCTGCGCAACATTCCGAGCAGTGCCTTCATACATTCTCCCGATCAGCCTGTTGCGTGTCTTGTTCCTGCCGGCCTTGGCCGGAGCAGCCGCTGCATGGCCTTTTCAGCTGTACATAGTGAACCTGTTCCGGACGCCATTGCACCTGCACCTGTCCGTTATGCACACGGACGGGGAACTGCTGCAAAGGGTCAGGTGGTGGCCCGGCAGCTACGTCTCCGTCTTTGAAGTAGACACCCCCGTGGCAGGGACACATGAAGAGCTCGGCGCTGGGAATCCAACGCACCGGACAGCCTAAGTGGGTGCACTTGGAAGAGTACACAGTGAAGTTGTCTTCGTTGTTGCGGCGCAGCCAGGCGCCGATACTCTGGGACGGCCCATCCCACGGCAAGCCCTCCGAGGTAAGC
The DNA here is from genome assembly GCA_964248405.1 of uncultured Bryobacteraceae bacterium. GTDB lineage: Bacteria > Acidobacteriota > Terriglobia > Bryobacterales > Bryobacteraceae > Bog-105. Next base: position 160,687 of record CAXTYH010000004.1, on the reverse strand, counting down.
AGATTAACCTGCACCGTAGCGCCGGTTTTGAACCGGTCCAGCGGGCCCACATCGCGCCAGACGGCGGGGAATTTTCTAAACATGGGGCCGAAGAAAAAGCCGATAAGAGGCACGGCAGCGGCCGCGGCCACCAGCCCACCGGCACCGATACTGACGCCCATCATCAAGCGCCGGCGCGTGATTTTGATTCCACTAATCTCCACTGTTTTACTCTCCTTGTAGCTCGCCAGTCCAGCGCCAGGCGGCCACAGCAAACATGAGGGCGCCGACGACGCAGACATACCAGACGGTAGCCAGTCCCATCGCAAAAAATATGATGCCCAAGGCCATAATTGAGGGGGCAGCGGTGGGCACAGGCAGCCTGTCCGGCCGGGGCAGATTCCACTCTTCCAATCGGTAACTTTCAAGATCCTGATATTCCAGCAGGCTTTGGACGCTTTCGCTGTCCGCTGCGTGCGGTTCAGCCGAGCCAGGAGGCTCAGAGTTTCTGAAACGTTCCCCGTCTGGACAGTGTTCTTCGTGCAGCTCCCAAGCCCCGCGCCGCGCGAGACGATCGAGAGGAGCCTGACCGGGCACACTCAGCGAGAGGCTCTCGAGTGGCTCTTCCTTAGGCGGAGGCGGCTGGAAACCCTCGCCGTCCGCGCCACTCTGCGCCTTTGTTTCAGGATGCTTTGTTCCCTGGGCTGGTTGATCCCGAGGCGCGTCGGAATTGCGCCGCAGTACGCGCCAGACCCCAATACAGAGGGGGGATGCGTAGCTGAGTACAGCCACGGAATTGACTAACAGCTTTTCAACTTTCTTCATTGTTGTAGACCCGCGCTTCTATGTGTCGCCATGCCTCTTGGCATTTCGGTATCAGTGTCCGGCTGTGTGTACCAGAGCGCTACGATCGCAAGGATCGCAACGAAGTAAACCGAGCAGCCCGGAATCCACATGAGCAATCCACCGAGACGCTGATCGGCTGCCGGTGAAAGACCCCAGACATCACGGATGAGATGCAATGCGCCGTGCTCATCTTCGGGATTGAGATAGGCGGGATAGTGACCGGGCCTTGCAAAGGTGAGAATGATACCGATCACTGAGTTCTCCGCAGCCGCCGCGAAGAGATAAAGCACAGCTGCGCCCGTTTGGAGGCGGCGGTCCGGAAGCGGATGTAAAACCGGCCACCAGAACATGGTTGCCGTGACCAGAAAAGTGAGGTGCTGGAAAATGTGCACGCCTTCGTGCGCCAGGGCAAAGTTGAAGAATACCGGCACATGCCAGAGAGTCATAACGGCAATCGCGGCAAACCACGCCAGGCCAGGCCTTCCCAGGATGCGTTCCGCCTTGGCGACCCACGGCACACGCAGCCACTTACGAGTGGTCCGCTCAGAGATTCCAAGCAGTAACAGCGGCGGGACAATCAGGATCAGCAGCAGATGCTGCGCCATGTGGGCGCTGAACAGATAGTCATCTCCCAGCGGATCAAGCGGAGATTCAAGCGAAATAATCAGCACCAGGATGCCCAGCACATAGGAGATTCTGCGCCAGAGGTTCGCTTCGACTTTCCAGAAATACACAGCCAGTAAGGCCGCGCAGCCAATATTGATTGACCATTCGAATTCCCAAGCAGTAAGCAGCAGGCTGGTGGTTGTCATCTGGTGGACCAAAGGTAAACGACCGAAAAGACAGCGACCCACACTACGTCAACAAAGTGCCAGTAGTAGGAGACGCACTCGAAGGCACTCTGCTGCCGCTCATACATCTTGCGCCGCAATGAGATCACCAGCATAGTGCCCAGTAAGATCAGCCCCACGGTCACGTGCAGCGCGTGAAAGCCGGTGAGTGTGAAAAAAGTGCTGCCGAACAGGTTGCGGCTGACTGTCACGTTCTCGTCGAGCAGTTTGTGGTATTCCTGCATCTCGCCATAGAGAAAGACGATGCCGAGGAACATGGTACCGGCGAGCCAACGGCTTACACCGGGTCTGCCCTTGCGGAGAGCCCGCTCTGCGAAGTAGATGGTTACGCTGCTGCTGAGCAGGCAGGCCGTGTAGAAGCCGGTCTTCAGTGGATCGAGCACATTTTGTGCGTTCGGTCCTATGGGAGACGAGGTTGCGTAAGCAACATAGGCAGCGATTAAACAGGTAAAGAAGAGCGCTTCCGAAGCAATGAAGAGCAGAATCGCGATGTGGGTCGGCTTGCGCAATAGACTTTCCAGGCCCTTAGGGCGAGATTCCATGATCGTGAAGTTCATTGTCTGTGCCTACTTATCGAGATCGCGGTCCTGCTGGTCCGGGTGGTGGAGATCCCAAAGGGGACGGGGGCCATGCACAGGTGGAACCTGCGCGAAGTTGTACAGGGGGGGAGGAGAGGAGGTGGCCCACTCGAGCGTCCAGGCCTGCCAGGGGTTCGGGCCGGCAATCTCGCCGCTTTTCCTGCTGCGCCACATATTCCAGAGAAGGAAGAGCGTGGAGCAGCCCAGAACGAATGCACCGAGCGTAGAGATCATGTTGAGCACAGCCCACTGGGGCATGGCAGGATACGTCCAGATGCGGCGTGTCATACCGGCGATCCCCAGCATGTGCTGCACAAAGAAAGTAGCGTTGAAGCCGATGACGGTTGTCCAGAAATGCCACGTACCGAGGCGGTGGGAGAGCATACGACCGCTCATCTTGGGCCACCAGTAATAAATGCCCGCGAAGATCGCGAACATGGTGCCGCCGAATAGCACATAGTGAATGTGAGCAACAATCACATACGTGTCGGTTAATTGCCAGTCCATGGGAACCACCGCGAAGATCACGCCGCTGAGGCCCCCGATAGTGAACTCGACCAAAAAGGCGGTAGCGAACTTCATAGAAGTGGTGAAGCGGAGGGAGCCGTTCCACATGGTGAAGACCCAGTTGAAAACTTTAATGCCGGTGGGCACGGCAATCAGCATGCTGCCAAGCGCGAAGAAGATATCGACCGAGTGTCCCAATCCCACTGCAAACATGTGGTGAGCCCACACCGCGAAGGAGAGCAGTCCGATGGCGACAGTAGAAGCAGCTACGAAGCCATAGCCGAAAATCGGCTGGCGCGAGAAGACCGGGATGACCTCGGAGATAATGCCGAAGGCAGGCAGAACCATGATGTAGACTTCCGGATGTCCGAAGGCCCAGAAAAAGTGCTGCCAAAGGATAGGTGACCCGCCCGTGTCCGGTGTAAAGAAGCGAGCGTGAAGGCCGCGATCAATCAACAACATAGCCAGGTCGGCGTTGAGCGCTGGAAACGCAAACACAATAAGAAAAGAGTTGACCAGGGTCATCCATGCGAAGAGCGGCAGCCGCTTCAGGGTGACGCCAGGCGCACGCAGGGTCAGGATAGTGACAATGATATTGATCCCGGATGCTACCGTGCCGATGCCGATGGCGAAGAGGCCAAGAGCCCAGAAGTCGACGCCGGGCAGTGAGGAATACGGCTTTTCGCTCAAGGGTGCGTAGCTGAACCAGCCCACATCCGGCGAATTGCCGAAGAAGATGCTGCTGTATAAAAAGATGCCGCCCAGCAGCAGGAGCCAGTAGCCGAATGCATTCAGCCGCGGGAATGCCACATCGCGTGCTCCGATCATGAGCGGGACCAGATACATAGACAAGCCCAGCAGCGTGGGTACGATCACCAGGAAAATCATGGTCGTGCCATGCAGGGTGAAGAGTTGGTCGTAGGCTTCCGGTTTCAGGAAGTGGTTGTTCGGAATCGCAAGCTGAATGCGTATGAACAGCGCTTCGCAGCCGCCGACAATGAAGAAGCTCAAGGCCGTCAGCATATAGAGAATGCCGACCTGTTTATGATCGCAGGAGGAGAGCCAAGTCATGAGAGACTTGTTCTCTTCGTATTCCTTCAAATCCCGCATTGCGCGGGGAAGTACGGTAACTTCGCTCATCGGAGAGTCTCCAAATAGGCAACCAGTGCATACTGCTGCTGTCGTGGAAGGTGCAGATTGGGCATCTTGCAGCCGGGCTTAATGAGATTAGGCTCCAGCAGCCACTCGGCCAGGTTGGCAGGTGTGTTGTCAAGGCGCCCGGCCGCGATGGTCTGCCGGCTGGCAATATGGGTCAGATCAGGGCCGATTCTCCTGTCGGCGGAAGTACCGCGAATGGTGTGGCAGCTGGCGCAGCTCAACTCCTGAAAGTCGTGCGCGCCTTGTGCGGCCGGGCCGACTGTTGGTGTTGGCGGAATCGCCAGCTGTGCTTGTTCCCACTGGTGAAATTCTTCTGGAGTCTGTGCAATCACGCGAATGCGCATCCAGGCATGCTCCTGCCCGCAAAACTCGGCGCAACGCCCCTCGTAGGTACCGGGCATATCGGCAGCAAACCAGGTGTGGTTCTCAACCCCTGGAATGATGTCCATCTTCCGACCCAGCTCCGGTACCCAGAAGTCATGGATCACATCCGCCGATTTGAAGCCGACTTGCTGCGGCTCATTGATCGGTATGTGGATCTCGTTCGCCGTAACGATGCTCGAGCCCGGGTAGCGAATCTCCCACCAAAACTGGTGGCCGACGATCACCAGATTATCGGCTTTGTTGGCCGGCGGGTCGGAGGCTTCCATCGTCCGAATGGAAAATACGGAGATGACGCCGAGGATCACAATAAACGCGACAGTGTAGCCGATCTCCAGTTTTACGTTTCCATAAACTGGTTTGGGTGCTTCGTCTCCTGGCTTTTCGCGAAACTTGCGCGAGGCGTAAGCCACAAGCCCCGTGACCAGCACCAAAATTCCGAGGCACGTCCACATCACGCCTTCACTAAGGGCAAGGATGCTGCGTGCGTAATCGGAATGGGGAGTAAAAACCGGGTAAGCTGCCGACTGCTTGATGGCTAGTAGTGCCGCGATGGTCATATTCAGATTTCCTGACTTTTCAAAGGTGTGTGATCCAGAGACAGAGAAACATTGCGATCCTGAAGCTCGGGCCGGCAGCTGTTGCCCGCTATGCGCCGGGGGCCATTAGTCCAAATCATGCAGCCGCACCGGCACTCCTAATTCCAGGCCAAGCGCAGAGTTGACGAGCGCGATGTGAGAAAACGCCTGCGGGAAATTGCCGATCAGGCCTTCCTTGGAGTCGTACTCTTCGGACAGAAGGTGCAGGTCGTTACTCAGGGCAACCAGCTTTTCGAACAGACGCCGAGCTTCCTTCCGCCTACCTTGCTGGACGTAGACATCTACCAGCCAAAAGTTGCAGGCAAGGAAAGCTCCTTCCCCTTTAGGCAGGCCGTCATCCACGCGCGCAGTGTCGTAACGCAGTAGCAGTCCATCGCGCATGAGGTACTTTTCTACTGCCGCGACCGTACCGGTGATACGCGCGTCTGAAATGGGCAGGAAGCCGACTAAGGGCAGCAGCAGCAGACTGGAATCCAGATGCTTCGATCCATAGAATTGCGTGAAGCTGTTCAGCCTTTTGTTGAACCCCTGCTTGCAGACCTGCGCGTGAATCTTCGACTTGATCTTTCGCCAGTGTTCAACTGGTCCCTTCATCCCAAACTTCTCAGCGATGCGGATGCCTCGGTCAAACGCGACCCAAGCCATCACCTTCGATTGCGTGAACTGGCGGCGCCCACTGCGAAACTCCCAGAGCCCTTCATCCGGGTCCGCCCATACTTTCTCCAGATGCTCAAGCAATGGAAGTTCCAGCGCCTCACCGCTCTGGTCATCCAACGGGTACAAACCATAGCGGCGCGCTTGGTACAGCACATCAAGCACTTCGCCGAAGGTGTCCAGCTGCAGCTGACTGGAAGCTTTGTTACCGACATGCACTGGTTTCGAGCCTTTGTAGCCCTCCAGCCAGCCGAGCGCCCACTCGCTGTGTTCACGCTTACCGGTGACGCCGTATAGAACTTTAAGCGCTTCCGGATTGCCCTGCACCGATCGGCTGAACCAGCCAAGCCACGCCTTTGCATCCTCTTTGTAGCCGCAGTGCAACAGGCCGAGCAGACTAAAGGTGGTGTCCCGCAACCAGCAAAAGCGATAGTCCCAGTTGCGAATTCCCCCTACTTTCTCCGGAAGCGACGTGGTGGGAGCTGCCACGTAACCGCCTGAGGCAGCATAGGTTAAAGCTTTCAGGGTTAGCAGCGAGCGATCGACCACTTCCTTGTAAGACCCGTGGTACGTGCTCTGGGAACTCCACTCGCTCCAGTACGCAACAGTTGCTCGCTCTGCCTCTTCGGCGTTGGGCGGCAGTGGTTCAGGCTCGCCGTAGGAAGTGCTGTGCTGCAAGGTAAAGATATATGTCTCGCCAGCTTTCACAACCCATTTCCCCGTGAGGTCGCCCTGCTGCTCCTCAAACGGGACATTACTCCGCAGCACGAGCCGATGCGGCCCCGTCACTGCATTCCAGCAGCCTTCGTCTTTTCGTTCCAGCCGAGGCTGAGCGTTGCCGTAGTCGAACCGCGGTGCAAAGCAGGTATGCATGCGCGTGCGCCCCGTGACGCCTCGGACGATGCGCATCACGCAAGAATGTCCATCGCGTTTCGGCATGAAGTCGGTTACCGTTACCGTGGCGCCCAACATCTGCTTGTAGGTGGTTTCGAGCACTAGTGTGCCGGGAATGTACCGTCGCGTACTGGTCCAAAGAGACTTCGGAGAGAGACTCCAGATGCCGTTCTTGCCTGTGCCGAGCAAGCTTGCAAAGCATGCCTGAGAGTCAAAGTCCGGCCAGCAGAGCCAACTTAGATTCCCGTTTGCACTGATCAGTGCAGCCGTCCCTAAATCCCCAATCAGCCCATAGGCTTCAATGTTCTCGCCCACTCAGAATCCTTTACCCCGCTCCGTGCGAAATCGCTCGTTCATTGCAGAACAGTACTGAATAACCTCGGCCAAGTCTGGATGGCTACGTCATATAACTGCTGACGAATATCCGCGGGGCAATCTCGTTCGGCAGCGCTTCATTCGAAGCCTTATATGCCACCCCGATCACCGGACGACAAGGCTAGTAAACATTCTTGTGTAACCATGATCGATTCCATTGGTCACAGAATGCTGTGCGTTTTGTCACGAAGGGAAAAGTCTTTCAGTTTTCCGAAGATGCGAGCTGATCGGTTCGTGCCAAGTCCCGTTCGGCCAGATCCTCTTCATCCCAATCCAAACTGTCCAAGGCTCTCAAAAAACTGTCAAACGGGATCTCATGCGCTGCGCACAGTTGTTCCAGGCTCCTGCCTTCGTTTCCTTCTATTGAGATAGAAAATCGATCGCAAACGACAGCTGCGCTGGGAATTGCCGTGAGTAACTTACCAAGTTTCGTATTCGGGTTGAGGTGCATTGTACTGAAAGAGACCGACAAAGCTCTGTGCAATCTCAGAACTCGTGCGGAAACTGTCGCTCACGCCTACTTCGAAGCGCTGTCCACGTTTAGATTCCACAGCAGCTAAGGTCTTTGTATCCAGAACGCCTAGATCAGCATCTGCAAGGCTGGTGGATCTACCTAGGTGCTTCCCGGCGGCTGACCTAGACTGCTACGCCTGGATAATATCGCGATTCCAATGCGTTGACCGTGAGAAAAGTCACCATCTTGAGGAAGATTACGAAAAGTGCGAATGCCAAAACGCCCAACTTACGAAACCTGGTAAAAGCTATCGTGGCTGGTAATCTTCTCAGCTGGTATATTTACAGGTAGACGCAACGCAAAGGAGCGTTTCCACTCGACATGCAACAGGCTAGACCCAGGAATCATTTTGACAAACTGGCTGCACTTCGCGCAACCGACCTGTTCGGTAGCCTGCCTGATCCCATTCTCAGGACGGTAGTTGCTTGCACGGCCTCGCGCACTCTCAAACGCGGGGAGATCCTCTACTCTGAGCATGAAGAGGCGTCTGCACTATATGTGGTTGGATGCGGAGAGCTTCGATCCGTTCGTCAAGACAATGACGGTCGCGAACAAGTTCTATCTACTGAGCGTGCCGGCGCGATTCTCGCGGCAGTAGCCATCTTCGACGGCGGGAAGTTTTACAGCACATTGATTGCTGACACCGACTCCGAGATCCTGGCAATTGAAAAGCGCCAGGCGCATGAGTTATGCCGTAAACACACTGAACTGTTGTGGAACCTGGCAAGGATCTTAGCGTTTAGAGTTCGACACTCGGCCGAACTCATCGAAACCTTGGCATTGCGGCATGTGGATCAGCGGGTGGCTCAATATCTGCTTACCGTGTGCCAGCAGAGGGGGATACGAAATAGAGAGTCGTGTGTTGTTGAATTAACCATGAACCGCACAGAAATTGCAAATCGCCTGGGCTCTGCGCGCGAAGTCGTATCACGTGCTTTTAGTCAGCTTGAGAAAGCGGGATTGATTGAAGTCCAAGGCAGAAGACTTGTTACGGTACCGGACATGCGGGCACTCAGAGGGTTCGCCGGTTTAGCCACCCCGCTTAAGCTGATCAAGTCGGTGCCTGATCTTTCATCTGACATCGTTTGATTAGAACGAGGTCTCCCCGCGGGAGCGTCGCGCGTCTCAGTTCCCGGAACGGCTCTGTCGGCGGCCCCTATTTTCCCGCTCCCACAAAATTGTCGCCAGCCGGCAAACGACTACAACCTTTTTCCTTTCCTTTATTCGCAAGTTTCACGACTACTTCGTGACTAAAAACACAGCTTCTTCGGTTCTTCGGCGCAATCATTGGTCATGCGCGAAACGATAAGGGCAGCTGCTTCTTGGACCGCATGGGACATCGCCAAAACGGTTATTGAAAGCGCGATTTGGAAGGTGGTCCGGCAGTGAAAAACCCCGCGCGGGTGGATCGCCTTCGCAGTGCACTGCGTAACAACCAGTGGGACTTACTTATTTGCGCACTACCCAAAAACGTACTTCTGTTGTCCGGCTATTGGCCGGTAGTGGGTACCGGTGTGGCTGTTGCTTCATCGGACGGGAAGATCAGTCTCCTGGTCCCCGAAGACGAGCAAGACCTTGCCAAGACTGGCTGGGCTGATGAGATACGGACTTTTAAACCGGGGTCTCTCGAGAAGCTCATCACGGCTGCTGAGGCTATACAGCCTCCCCTCCGGGAGCTTATCAAGAGCTTCTCAGCTGCGCCTGTACGAATCGGCTTTGAAGGAGGGGCGAGCTCTGAGCCGGCCTCATACGCCGCCATGCACCTCTATGGTGCAAAGATGCGCAGCATCCTGGAAGAGACCCACGCTAGTTCTACGCTGGATTCTGCTGATGAAGCTTTGGCTGACTTGCGTTCGGTCAAGACTGATGTCGAAATCAGTCGGCTTCGCACCGCCTGTGAGATCGCGGGAAGAGGATTTCGCCTCGGCTCTGAGCAGCTCAAAATCGGTGCAAGTGAGGTCGAAGCTGCAAACAGGTTCCGCCAGCCTCTGAGCGCCAGCCTGGTGGACTTTGCCGCCGTGGGTCGAGCCGACGGTTCTGCCTGGTGTATGTCCGGCGCTGACTCCGCGCTCGCCTCAGGAGCCTATGCCCGTTCGCGAGCGAAAAGAATTGAGTCGGGCGACCTGGTCCTGGTGCACATGAATTCCTATGCGGACGGCTACTGGACGGACGTCACGCGTACGTACTCCATCGGCAAGTCGGATGATCGGCAGGAACAGATGAACGACGCTGTTTTCGCAGCGCGGCACGCTGCTTTTGACGCCATTCGTCCTGGAGCAAAGGCATCTGAGGTTGATGCGGCAGCTCGGGATGTCTTGAAGTCACGCGGATTTGGGCCGCACTTCAAGCACTCCACTGGGCATGGCGTAGGATTCTCCGCCATCGATGCGAATGCCAAGCCGCGACTCCATCCGAACTGCGATGACACGTTGGAGGTCGGCATGGTTTTCAACGTAGAGCCCGCGATCTATTTCCTGGGCTATGGGGGCATTCGGCATTGCGACATGGTGGCGGTAACACAGACCGGCGCCGAGTTGCTGACTCCATTTCAAGGCCGCAGCGACGAACTGCGGATCAACGCTTAGCCAGGAAAACAAGAAAAGGAAAATTCATGGCACGTTTTCGCGGAAACAGCAGCGCCTTCGGAGCGCCGGGCAATCAAGCTCTTTGGTCTCCTGCCGACAAGGAGGGAATCGGCACTGCCTATTCAAGGGGTAGCCGCACTTGGTTCACGATCTGGCACGGGATCCTGACCGAAATTTATTACCCTACCGTTGATCGCCCTCAACTCCGTGATCTCCAGTTCCTGTTTTCCGATGGGAATGGAGCATTTCTGGAAGAGAAGCGGGACTTCGACTACAAAATTGAGCGGATTTTGCCCTCGCAAGGCTACCGCATCAGCTCGCATGATCGTGAAGGTCGGTTTTCTTTCCAAAAAGAGATTCTCGCGGACCCGGATCGGCCCTGCGTTCTTTTACACACACAGATTGAGGGAGACAAAGCGTTCCTTCAAAAGCTGAAAGCTTATGTGCTTTGTAATCCCCATCTGGAAACTGGAGGGGAGGGCAATAATGCATTTGTCGTTGAAGTGTCAGGCCGTAAGTTGCTGGCTGCCGAAAAAGATGATCGTTGGCTCGTACTGGATGCTTCCTGTGGCTTCTCGCGGCTTTCCTGCGGGTATGTGGGCAGTAGCGACGGGTACACCGATCTGGCCAAAACTCATGAAATGAGTTTTGAATTCGACGAGGCCAAGAACGGCAATGTAGCGCTCACGGGCGAACTGGACCTTTCAGAAGTGCGTGAGTTCACGGTAGGCGTAGCGCTCGGCGAAAGCCTCTCTAGTGCCGTCTCCTCTCTTTTTCAAAGCCTTGCTGTTCCTTACAAAAACCACCGCAAGACTTTTATTGATCAATGGACCACGGCAAGCAACGCCAAGAAATCGCTGGGTAAGACGAGCGAGGATAGTGGATGTCTCTTTGAGTCAAGTTACAACCTGCTTTTAACTCACCGAGACAAGAAATTCTCGGGTGCAATCGTCGCCTCGCTCACCATTCCCTGGGGCGAGGCACGCAATGACCAAAGCGGAAAGAGCGGGTATCACCTGGTTTGGACGCGAGACATGGTCCAGAGCGCCCTGGGGCTGTTAGCAGCCGGGAACACGGCAGCGCCCCTCCGTACGCTGGTCTATCTGGCAACCCGACAAGAGGAGGATGGTAGCTTTCCGCAGAATTTCTGGGTGGATGGAAAAGCTTTCCGAAACGGGATTCAGTTGGACGAAGTTGCGTTTCCCGTATTGCTCGCCCGGCGGCTTTCCCAGCTTCAACTCTTAGGGCACTTCAACCCGCGTGTGATGGTGGACCGAGCTGTTTCTTTTCTGCTTCATAGCGGCCCGGTTACCGGGCAAGAACGTTGGGAAGAGGCGAGCGGTTATTCTCCGTCCACTCTGGCCTCTACCATTTCCGCTTTCATCTGTGCGGCTGCTTTCGCGCGCGGGGCACACCACGAAGAAAAAGCGGCGTTTCTGGAAAGCTATGCCGACTTTTTGAGAGCCCACCTGGAGGAATGGACGGTGACAACCGAGGGATCACTTGTCCCGGGATCAACTCGGTATTTTGTTCGCCTGAATCCAGCTAAACCCGGAGAAGCAGCTTATCCGGGGTCCGTTAATCGAGCTGAACTTAAGCTGAGCAGCCAACCCCCCGGTGCTCCCAACTCCTATCCGGCCCGTGACATTGTCGATGCTGGCTTTCTGCAGCTGGTTCGCTATGGAATCCTAGCTGCCGACGACCCGATAATAACCGAGAGTTTGCAGGTGATTGATGCGGTCCTTAAGGTGGAAACTCCGGCAGGTTCCTGCTGGCATCGGTACAACCACGACGGCTACGGACAAAAACCCGACGGCGGTCCTTATACGGATTGGGGCAAGGGGCGGCCCTGGCCCTTACTGACCGGCGAGCGAGGACATTACGAGTTAGCCGCCGGCCACGATAGCCGCCCTTTTCTGCAAATGATGGAGCAATTCTCAGGGAGCATGCGCCTGTTGCCTGAGCAGATTTGGGACGAAGGCGACTTGCCCGACAAGAACCTGCATTGTGGCGGTCCGACCGGTTCAGCCAATCCCTTATTGTGGGCGCATTCCGAGTATGTGCGCCTGCTTCGCTCGTGTCATGACGGAAAGGTCTTCGACCTGATTCCGGAGGTGGCCGCGCACTGCCTGGGCGCTAAGACGAATAACAATGTCGAATTCTGGCTGCCCAAGCACCCGATCCCCCAGGCAAGAAAGAACCACATACTTCGCATTTGTGCCCCTGAGCCATTCCTGCTCCGCTGGTCGGCCGACCACTGGAAAAGCTGCCAGGATAGCAACTCTCAGGCGACAGGTATCGATGCCGAATATTTCGATATCGAGCCGCGCGCTTTTGAATCGCAAGTGGAGTTCACTTTCTTCTGGAAGGGCCGCGGACAGTGGGAAAGCCGGAATTACAGTGTGCAAGCGCAATAAGGAAAGAGGTCAACATGAAAAAGACAAATAAAGGAAAAGTGGTTGTCGTAACAGGAGCCACAGCCGGAGTAGGACGCGCGGTGGTGGCCGAGTTCGCACGCCAGGGAGCACATATCGGGCTGATTGCGCGTGGGCGAGAGCGATTGGAGGCAACCAAGCATCATGTCGAGGAACTCGGCGGGAAAGCCCTGGTGTTGCCGACCGACGTGGCGGATGCGCAGCAGGTGGAAGAAGCAGCCGAGCGGGTGGAGAAGGAGTTAGGCCCCATTGACATCTGGGTGAACGACGCAATGACAACGATCTTCGCGCCCTTTCTGGAGATCAAACCCGACGAATTTAAGCGCGCCACCGAAGTCACATACCTGGGCCAGGTCTACGGCACCATGGCGGCATTGAAGCGCATGCATGCAAGAAACCGGGGCGCCATCGTTCAGGTATGTTCAGCCCTTTCGTTCCGCTCCATTCCGTTGCAATCGCCCTACTGCGGTGCAAAGCATGCGATCGTGGGGTTCACCGACTCGATTCGGTCCGAGCTCATTCACGATAAAAGCGCGGTCCATATCACAGCGGTCATGCTTCCCGGGATGAACACACCGCAATTCAGCTGGTGCCGGACAAGGCTTCCCCGTCATCCGCAACCGGTGCCGCCAATTTTTCAGCCGGAGGTAGCCGCGCGTGCCATCGTCTGGGCCGCCAGCCACAAGCGGCGCGAAATATTCGTAGGTTTTCCAACCGTAGAAGCGATTTACGGCAATGAGGTCGCGCCTGGTTTCATCGACCGCTATCTGGCGAAGACCAGCTATAACGGTCAGCAAACATCGCAGCCGGTCGCCGCCGATCGTCCCGATAACTTGTTCGAACCCGTTGAGGGCGGCGACTATTCTGCCTCTGGAATTTTCAACGACCGCGCCAGCAGTGTCAGCATACAAAGCTCGTTAAATCTGAAAACGATGAGTCTGGTGCCTCATCGGGGTCTGGTCGCGTCTGCGGCATTGGTCGCCGCGGGATTGTTCTTTTTAAAATCGAGACGCTGATGCAGAGCCTAACGCCCAACCAACTTGGCCAGGATCTGCGGGAAGGGTCCAGCGAGTTTCTAAAACGGCGTCGTGGCATCGTCGGGTTGTCCCTGTTCTCCTGCTCGGTTCTCGGCGCCGTCGCCCTGTACCAGATCGGCATCGTGAAGACGTTGCCGGAACCGCGCGGGCGAGCGTTCAACGTTAAGAAAGTGAACGGCTCGGGGCAAGCATACGCCATGTTCGCGATACCGGATGCCTTCCTGGGTCTGGTGAGTTATTCGGTAACGGCCTGCCTGGCGGGACTAGGTTCCGAGAAACGGTGGCAGACCCATCCCCTGATGCCTATCGGCATGGGTCTGAAGCTTCTTGCTGACGCGACATTCGCCGGCAAGCTGACCGTGGATGAATGCACGAAGTTCCGGGCGTTCTCCCTGTGGTCTGTACTCGCCGCCGCCGCCACAATGACGGCGCTCCCGTTTGCGTTCCCAGAGGTAAAAGCGGCTGTTCTCAAATTAACCGAAAAGAAAGCTTAGAGAACAAATAGCTGGAACCTGTCAAAATTGAGCGGGTTTCGAAATGTCGACCTCGAATTCGGAACCGAGCGCCTTGTTCAAGTGAACCCTCTGCGCCTTGGAACATTGGGCGGTAGAGCGGTCGGTTGATGCTGTAGTGTTGCATCAAACAAATGGCACCATCATCGTCAATCGCTATCAACTAGTCAGTCCAGCCTTTGATGTCGAACGTGCCATTCTCTTCCAAAAACCTGATTGATTGGCGGACGGTGCCGAAGCCTAAATCGGCGTCGGCGCGTTTACGGTCAATGAAACGACATCGGAGAATACGCTTCGCTGATACGCTCGGCAGGGCCAAAGGCCGACTCTCCTCACGGATCGCGCCGCCCTGATCTGCCCTTTGAGGCGTGATCATTCAGTACGCTCTCTTATGGGGTGCTCGGTGTCAATCAGTTTTTCTTAGCTCTCGCGCCGCTGATGGCGATCCTGCGCCTTTCGGGTGTATGGCTCGCAAGAGCCAATCTCTCCCAATCTTAAGTACGTTAAGAGGTGGAGTGATTAGTGAGCCGGGCGGGGCTCGAACCCGCGACCACCGCATTAAAAGTGCGATGCTCTACCAACTGAGCTACCGGCCCAAGTCTGCGGGGCGCAATGTCTTCAGAATACCACTGGTTTTCCGGCGCTGGTCTCTTCGGATGTGAAGGGCGAGACGGGCAACCCCGCAGAGTCAAACAAGTTAACCGCCGGTGCGCCACTCCAGCCGTAGCGGGCGTACTTCGGATGCCCTACCTGAGGATTAGACAGCAGAATGCTCCCGCCTTCCATTCGAGCTTCCGCAGGCTGAAAGGCGTGGTCCGCTCCAGCAATCTCAAACCCGGTGACAGCGCCTCGGCTTACCAGCTGTCCGCTGGTCCCCACAAAATCCACGCGGAGTCCGCCAGGGATCGGACTCACGGAATGCAGCAGCGGGCCGGAGTAGTCAACGGCCTCTCCATAGGCAACAGCACGGGCAGCTCGGGCTAGGCGGTTGGCGACGGTTTCCTTGTCCGGTGGGTGGATGTTGTGCAAATCCCCGACATCGATGGCCACAGCCATAGCGGTGTTGGTGAGCCCAAGCGTTCGGCGCTGCGCGTCGCGCACGGTCGGCCAGCCGTCTCGGGAAGGAGTGCCGAAGTATGCGATCTGCACAAACAGAAATGGAAAATTGCCTAGGCCCCAGTGACTGCGCCAGTCAGAAATAAGAGCTGGAAAAAGCTTTTCGTATAAGGGAGCGCGCTCAACTCCGGCGTTACTCTCACCCTGATACCAGATGACGCCCTTGATTCCATACGGGGTGGCAGGCGCCACCATTGCATTGTAGAGCCAGGACGGAGTCCAGGAATCAGGATCCGGATGCCAGGGGTGCGGACGAACGGGCCTATTGGCAGCACGCGCGGCTTCGTCCTCCCGCTTAGACGACACGTCTGATTCCTCCTGCCCGGCTTGCTCATTTCGCATGGAAGAATACGCTGCAAACACGGGAAGGAGCGAAGGGTCCGTGCTGAGACGATCCATACTGACCCAGGCCTCGGCCGGTGTGCCGCCCCACGTGGAATCAATCAGACCGATGGGAACATGCTCCCGCTCGGCGATCTCACGCCCAAAGAAGTAAGCCACCGCCGAGAAGGTTGCAGCGGTCTGCGGAGTGCAGGCGGTCCATTGCAGCGGGCCATCGAAGTCCGTAAGTGGGTACGCCGACGCCTTCCGTGGAATCAGCAGCAGCCGCAGGTTTGGATTAGTCGCGGCGCTTATCTCCTGCGCGCCATTCTTAACCGGAGCGTCTGCGAAACCCTTCAACGGCATCTCCATGTTCGACTGGCCGGAGGCGAACCACACATCCCCAATCAGCAGGTCGTCCATGACTGCGTCGTTGACCCTGATCACGTACGGGCCTCCTGCTACATGCGGCGGAAGCGTTACTGACCAGTGCCCAAGATGATCGGCTACCGTGCTGGTGCGGTTGCTCTCAAAGGAAACGGAGACCGTCTCGTCCGGATCCGACCAGCCCCATAGATGAATGGGCGCGTTGCGCTGCAGCACAGCGTGGCTGCTTAGGATCTTCGGCAGCCGAACGGCGGCAGGTGCAGAGAAAGCCAGAGCGAGAGAAAAAATCGGAAGGAGGCAGCGCATAAATCCGGACTTGCTACCTTGCGAGATTACTATAACGTCTAAGTGCTGAATGCGTAAGTTCGTCAACTTGTCTCGAATCGTTCTATTACTGACGGGTGGAACCGTGTTCGGCGCAGAGAACGCAAGCGTGCAGTACACGCTCAGCTTTCCCAACGCAGTCCATCATGAGGGGCAAGTGCGAGCCGTGTTCTCGGGCGTAAAAGGACCGTTGCTGGAGGTGAAGATGAGCCGGTCATCGCCAGGCCGGTATGCCCTGCATGAGTTCGCCAAGAATGTTTATGGCGTGAAAGCGAGCGATGGCGCGGGTCAGGCTCTTTCCATAACGCAGCCGGACCCTTACGGCTGGAATGTGGCGGTGCCGGGAGGAAGCGGAACAGTGGTGTTCGAATATACGCTCTTCGGAGACCGGGCGGACGGAACTTACGACGGCATCGATGAGACGCACGCGCACCTGAATATGCCTGCCACTCTGGTGTGGGCGCACGGATTCGAAAATGCGGCCGCGGACGTACGCTTCGATTTGCCGCCCGGAAAGAAGTGGAAAGTAGCGACGCAGTTGCTGCCGCAATCCGATGGCAGTTGGAGCGCTCCGGATTTGGAGATGCTGATGGACGCGCCAGTGGAGATCAGCAATCACACGGTGGAGGAGTGGACGGTTGAGAATGCGCGGTTTCGGATGGCGTTGCATCACCAAGGCACGCAAGGCGAAGCCGAGCACTATGCCCGGATGTGCCAGGCTGTGGTGCTGGAAGAAGAGGGCGTGTTCGGAGCCTTGCCCAAGTATGACGGCGGAACTTACACCTTTCTGCTTGACTACTTACCGTATGTACAGGGCGATGGAATGGAGCATCGGGATTCGACTTACATCACAGACGGGGGCAACTTGGGAGAACGAGCGAGCGAGATGATCGGCACCGTTTCGCATGAATTTTTTCACTCTTGGAATGTGCGCCGGATACGGCCGAAATCACTCGAGCCCTTCGATTTCGAAAGAGCCGATATGTCAGGCGAGCTATGGTTTGCCGAGGGCTTCACCAACTACTATGGCCCGCTGGTGCTGCAGCGAGCAGGGCTGGCCGATATGCGGGCGTTCACCACGAGCATGGGGCAGGCTGTTAACCGAGTGCTGACAGCGCCCGGCCGCAACGTACATTCAGCAGTGGAGATGAGTGATCTTGCTCCGTTTACCGATGCAGCAACCTCCCTTGACCCGAACAATTTTAAGAACACCTTCATCTCCTACTACACCTACGGTTCGGCCTTGGCGCTAGGCATCGATCTGTATATCCGCGAGCACTATCCCGGCAAGTCGCTGGATGACTGGATGCGGGTCATGTGGCGACAGCATCCCGACATTCAGAAGCCTTACACACTTGCGGATCTGCAGTCTGGGCTAGGCGACGCAGTCAATGACCAGGCGTTCGCTGCCGAGGTTTTCCGGCGGCACATCGAAGGGAAGGAGCCGCTGCCGTATGGGGAACTGCTTCTCCCTGGGGGTATGCTCTTACGCCGAAGTCATCCCGGCGAAGCATGGTGGGGAAAGAGCGACACCAAATTTGGCACAACGGGCCTGGAACTGACGAGCCAAACTCTTCGTGACACTCCGCTGTATGATGCCGGGCTGGATAAGGGCGACTTCATCCTGTCGGTCAATGGAAAGGCAGTCGAATCGGCCGAGGTCTTGGCCAGCAGAAAGGTGGGCGAGAAGCTTCGGCTCAAGGTGCGCACACGCGGCGGAGATCGCGAAACGAGCCTGGTAGTGGGAGAAAATCCAGAGTTGGAGATCGTGACGTTCGAGGATGCCGGTCGCACTGTAACGCCAGAAGTAGAGGCTTTTCGACGAGCGTGGCTGGGCTCCAAGGCTTTGCGTAAACTGCCCGATATAGATTAACTAGACATGCAGAGACGACGGTTTGTTCAATCGACAGTAGGAGCGGCGCTTGCCGGCACAGCAGCGCTGCCAGGCTTAGCGCAGAACGAAAGCGCGGCAAGCACCGCCCGCGAGGTGTATGAGCTGAGGCGCTATCACCTGATCTCCGGCCCTCAAGAGAAGGTGGTAAGCGCGTACATGGCAGAGGCGCTGATTCCGGCACTGAACCGGTTGGGCGTGAAGCCGGTGGGGGCATTCAACCTATACATCGGTCCCGAGACTCCTTCGCTATACCTACTGCTGCCCGCGTCGTCCGCCGACGTGCTGGCAGGGCTGGAAGGCAAGCTGGCCAGTGACGATGAGTACCAGAAAGCGGGACAGGCATTCCTGAACGCACCGGCCGCAGCACCCGCGTATGAACGCATGGAGAGCTCTTTGCTCCGGGCGTTTGAAGGCTTTCCAAAGCTGACTCCGCCTCCCCAGACGGC
Organism: uncultured Bryobacteraceae bacterium; assembly: GCA_964248405.1. Taxonomy (GTDB): domain Bacteria; phylum Acidobacteriota; class Terriglobia; order Bryobacterales; family Bryobacteraceae; genus Bog-105. The sequence goes on along the minus strand of CAXTYH010000004.1, from coordinate 142,294 downwards.
AACCAAAGCGCAGCGGGTTTTTCAGATGCGAACTTATGAGAGCCCCAGTCAGGCTGCTCATCGGCGCAAGATCGAGATGTTCCATACCGGCGAGTTCGACATCTTCCGAGAGGCCGGATTCAACCAGGTTTTCTACGGCGATATGCTGATCGGTCAGCGCCTCCCGAATCTGACGTATATGCTGAGCTTCCCGGATTTATCAGAGTTAAACGCCAAGTGGGCAGCATTCGGCTCCAACCCCAACTGGAAGAAGCTGGTGAGTTCGCCGCGGTTCAACTACGAGTCGATCGTGTCGAACATCACGAATCTGATTCTGAACCCAGCAGCGTATTCGCAGATCTAGGCAGACAATGACGGCACTGTTGTTAGGGCTGCTGGTGATGAATCTCTGGCCGCATGGCGCGCCTGGCGTAACGCTTTCTGCCGAGCCCGAGCGCGATACTACGACGGCTAATGACGCGCTGGTTGGGGGGCGGACCGTCATCCGGCTAGGGCCAGTCAGCGTGCCCACGTTGACGGTCTACCCAGGACCAAAAGGCAAGGGAGCGAATGCAGCGGTGCTCGTCTTCCCCGGCGGCGGCTACCGCATATTGGCTTCCGACCTGGAGGGCACCGAAATTTGTGAATGGCTCAACCGAATCGGGCTGGCGGCAGTACTGGTGAAATATCGCGTCGGGGCTCCTGGCGGCCCGGAACAGTCTGCGCCACCCTTGCAGGATGCTGAGCGAGCCATTCGCATTGTGCGAAGTCATGCAGCCGAGTGGAACATCGATCCGCGCCGGGTTGGGGTTTTAGGGTTCTCTGCGGGCGGGCACTTGGCCGTTCTTCTCAGCAACGGAACGGGAGCGCAACTATACCCAGCGGTGGATAGCTCAGACGGGGAAAACAGCCGCCCGGATTTCACAGTGCTGATTTATCCGGCTTACCTGGACAAGGTGGAAGCGACGACCGGGGCGCCTCCGCTGTTCGTGGTGCAAGCCGAGAACGACAAGCCGCACATCGACGGAACGCTAGGGTACTTCAGCCGAGTGAAGACGGCAGGTGTTCCGGCTGAGTTGCATGTGTACAGCACAGGCGGGCATGGGTACGGCCTGCGGCCGTCGAATGAGCCCGTGACGAAATGGCCGACTTTGGCAGCAGATTGGCTCCGACGGATAACAGCCGCGAAGTAGTTTATTGATGGGATAAATCGAGCACAGCTTCCCGGACCCAAGTTCGACGAATATTCAGCCCACTATACACCGGGCGTTGGTGACTGGTTTGCGGATAAGCTCGAATTATCAGAAACATAGGGGTATTTTTCGGTTACACATCCCCTGGTGAGGTGTATCTTTCACTTTCGCTCTTGACGAATTCTTAATGTGGGTTTAACATTCATCCAGTAAGCACTCTGCTTAGAACTTACATACTAGAAAGAGGTCCCTGAATGACCTTCCAAGTTGGCGAAAAAGTTGTCTACCCGAATCACGGAGTCGGCACGATCGAGAACATCAGTTCACGATGCTTTGGAACTCAGCAGGAGCGATTCTACCTGCTTCGTTTATCTCCTAGCAGCATGACGGTTCTTGTTCCTTTCTCTCACGTAGGCGATGTCGGGTTGCGCAAAGTGACAAAGTGCAGTGAGATTAGCCGGGTTCTAACCTTTCTGGCCGCTGGACGTCCCTGTTGCGCACATGATTGGAAAGACCGCTTTAAAGAGAACTCGGAAAAGATGAAAGGCGGAAGCCTGCTCGAGATCGCTGAGGTATTTAAGGCATTGATCCTGATTCAGATGGCCAAGCCGCTCTCCTTTCGGGAGAAGAAGATGCTTGAGCGCGCCCGCAGTATGCTGATTCTGGAAACGTCAGTCGCCAAGTCGGTTGCCGAGCCCGAAGCCGTGGCCCTAATCGGCCGATCTCTGGGCAAATGCGGGTTGCCCATGCCGGCGGCACTCTAGCCGGCACCTGACTGACTCGGTATACTAAGAACGCCCCGGAACGTGGCGCTATCGTCTAACGGTTAGGACAGAGCCCTCTCAAGGCTTAAATAGGGGTTCGATTCCCCTTAGCGCTACCATCCTCCATCACCGCCGGATGCGTCTTTCCGTCCCGTCAATCGTCCGCGGGCCGCCTTAACCTACTTGGCTGCCAGTCTTGGTGTAGAAAGCTTTTGGGTGATGCCGTTGCTCCCGGTGAATCGCCCGGGCAGCGCTCCACCCACTTGCACGTTTCCAGCTCGAGCACACAGCGCCGTATGCCCCAGCTTTCGGAGGCACGAGAATGCGCCCCCTTCATCTACTGCCAACAGTGAAACCACTAGTACTTTTCCGTGAGTATTTCTTCATGGTAAGATAGCCCACGATGCAAAAAAAATTAACAGTAGTACGCAATGAGACGCAAACCTATGCCGTTCATCTCGAACTCGGGAATCCTCCCAAAAAACTAGTTAGCGGCTTATCCCTCGATTTTCCCAGGTTGAGAGTCGAACTTGAGCAACATGGCTGCTCCCAAGACACAGTCGCAAAAGCCTTAGCCGAACTCGAAGCGAGCGGGTCGGTCGTCGTTATGGATTGTGGAGATGTGCGCAATGCGGCTCCCGCAGAGCAGAATGTCTCTTCTTAGCTCGATTTAGTAACTAAGCAAGGCTGTAGCAGTACCAGTCGATGGGTAATACACGGCTTTGCGCCTAATACTCTGAGCGTGCTGCGAGCGTCCTTGCATAGAAGATTTAAATCTGGCGCGTCCGCATCGTGAGCTCGCTCTCATCACACTAGGACTGATAGTTCTACCGGTTAGAGTACTAAGAGCTCTATCATGGACAAATGCTCCCACCTGCGCACGGCACAGCAGTTTCGCCTGACAACTCAAAGGCAGCGTCGCTATGACGTGGTACGCCTACATCGCCTGTTTCTTCGCTGGAATTTTCTTGGCTAACGCCGTCCCTCATTTCGTTCATGGGATCTCCGGTGACCCTTTTCCAACGCCCTTCGCCCACCCTTCCGGCAAGGGATTGTCGTCGCCGATACTCAACGTTGTCTGGGCACTTTGCAATATGGTCGTCGGTTATGTCCTGTTACGGGTAGGTAAGTTCTGGACAGGCGGGGACTTGGCTGTTCTTGTCTTTTTTGCAGGAATCGTGGCGGTAGCCGTATTTAACAGCTTAAATTTCGCTGGGAAACAAGCTCAGTAGCCCCAGCCGAGCAAACACAGTAAAGAAAGTCGCGGCGACATCGCTCGAACGAACTCGATGTTTCGCGGTCCGAAAAATCTTGCAACCTTCCTGCCAAATTTCATCTATGATGCGCGCCGGCTGATGGCCGCTACTATGACTGCCCAGAAATTAGCTATTCGCTTGAGGCCAACTTTGTTGTTTATGGCTGTGGCTACTCTGTTGAGCGCTCAGATTACCGATACGCCGGCGCCCAAAGCTGACGATCAACCGTTTCGTTACTCAGCGGGCGTACGCCTGGTCGTGTTGCAGACAACGGTGCTGACCCCTAAAGGCGGGTTTGCTAGAGGGCTGCGGCAGCCTAACTTCCAGGTTTTTGAGGACTCTCGGCCACAAACGATCAAGCTCTTCCGTCACGACGACAGCGCCGTGGCGATTGGGCTCATTGTGGACAACAGCGGCAGTATGAGGCGGAAGCACGCTGCGGTGCTGGCGGCGGCAAAAGCTTTCACAAAGAACAGTAATCCTAAAGATGAGTTGTTCATTGTCAACTTCAACGAAAAACCCATCCTGGGCCTTCCAGAGACTAAGCTCTTCTCAGCTAATTCGCGTGAGCTGGAACGCGCTTTGCCGGCGACAGCAGCCGGAGGAAAGACAGCGCTATTCGACGCGCTTGCATTAGGGCTCAGTCACATACACGGATTGAAGCAGGACAAGAAAGCGCTCATCCTGGTTAGTGATGGCGGAGATAACGCCAGTACTCACACCGCTGAGCAGGTAATTGCCGAAGCGAACGACTCCGATGTTGTGATTTATACAATCGGGCTGTTCAACAAAGATGATGATGAAGCGAATCCTGCCTTCATGAAACAAATCGCGAGTGTTACGGGCGGCGAAGCGTTTCTGCCGGCTCGGGCCAATCAGGCGGCAACCAGTTGCAAGCGCATTGCGCAGACCATTCGGAATGAGTACTCTCTTGGATACTCGCCAAATAGCGAAGAGGCCGGGGCAAAGTTTCGAACCATCCGAGTGACAGTACAAGCGCCACGGCGCGGAAAGCTGATTGCCCGCACGCGAACCGGCTACACACAAACTCCGTAATACGTCCATCGACGGAGGGGGAAAACTAGCAAAGTCAGCCCTCCACTTTTTGAAACAGATCTGTCACAATCACCCTAGTAGTTCATCTACGATAACAGGGAGCAGTGAACAGTAATGGCAAAACAAACCGCACGAGCCAACTCTAACGGGACGACCGTACAACCTGAGGCGATTGTCCCCCAAGCGGAAGGAAGCACACTAGGCGACAAGGCACTTACCGTCGCGGCGGTGGGCGTAGCGGCTGCTCTGATCGAGGTGGAGTTAATTCCGGGCATGCTGCTGGGAGTAGCAGCAATGCTGGTGCCCGGTCTTCTGCCGAAAATAGGCAATGGACTCCGGCCTTTGCTCAAAAGCGCTGTTCGCGCTGGTTACAACGTGACGAACAAAGCGCGCGAAACGGTCGCCGAAGCAGGCGAGCAGTATCAGGACATTGTGGCGGAAGTGAAAGCAGAGGCCCAGGCAACGGCTGGAACAAGTGTGAATGGCCATTCCGGCGTTGTACTAGCGCCGGAGTAGATCCGCTCTTGCAGACTAGCTGAAAATGCCTGTTTCGGCCCACATTGCCCACCATGTACCAGGCCGTATGCGCATACGCGTGGCGGGGGGGAAGCGTCACTTAAAACTACTCGCGTCTGTGAAGGAATCAGTTGCGAAGGCGCATGGCGTCACGCGTGTGGAAATCAACGAAAACACGGGTAGCGTCGTAATCCATTACCGACATAAAACGCTGAAACTGTTTGCAGAGGGTCTGCGGGAACAGGGGCTCTCGTCGCAGGCGTTTCAGTTGAGTGCGCCTGAAGTTGGCGAAGCAGGCGAAATGTGGTCGATGATCGAACACGAAAGCGAGTTCCTTGCTGCCCATTCGCAACTGGCGCGCTCGGTGGTGAAGGAGTCAAAGCGGCTCGACGTCGCTGTTAAGGAAGCGACAGACAACACCCTTGACTTAAAGGTTCTGGTTCCACTGGGCTTGGCGGTCGTCAGTTTCGTTTATCTTGGCACTGACATCTCCACACCGCTATGGCTCTCCCTCGGGGTTTTTTCGTTCAATAGTTTCGTCTCGCTTCATCCAGCCTTGCCGTATGCACAGACGAAGGACGACGAAGAGCCCCGCAACCAGCAGCGCTGATTTATTCACTCTCCTTCTAATCTCTTCCGCGCATGCAAGCTGAAATTGTTCACCACGTTCCAGGGCGTATCCGCCTGCGGCTGCCGGAACTTGCGGAATCCAGTGACCTGTCCACCTGGATCAAAGGCCCCCTACTCGACGAACTCGGCATTCAATCGTATCGCGTGAACCCATGGTGCGCCTCGGTCATCATCTGCTACGACCGCTCCGCCCCTGGGTTTTCCGAACACCTATTATCAGCTCTCGAATCCTTCTCACTTCCTTCGCCAGACGAGACGGGAGAGGCGAAGCGGGAGGATGTTCAGCCCAGTAACACCGCTGCGAGTGCCGCGACGGCGATCACTACCTTCCTAAGCGCACCACACAACCTATTCTGGTCGTCAATTGCCGCGGCAGCCTCTCTGGCCGGAGGTGTATTCGGCTTCGCTGCGGTGCCGCTCATTGCCCTAACCGCTGCTCCGTCCGTTGCGCGCGCCTGGACAGTTCTGCGAAGCGAGCGCAGGCTGAACGTAGATTTCCTCGACACGCTGGCGATTTTAGTTTCCGTGGCTAGAGGCCAGTTCTTCACGGCCTCGTTCATCACCTGGGCGGTGAGCCTTGGTGTTTGGATTCGCGATAAGACCGCCGGGCAATCGACCCGCGGGGTTTCGAAGCTGCTTGAGTTTGAAACCAGCACGGCTTGGGTGATCCGGGACGGCAAGGTGGTGCGGACTCCGGCAAAGGAGGTCAAGGAAGGGGAAACCATCATCGTCTATCCGGGAGAATTGATTCCGGTGGATGGGGAGGTTGTGGATGGAAGGGCCGCCGTCGACCAGAAAAGTATCACGGGAGAGTCCATGCCAGTGGAACGCACCGTCCATCACAACGTATTTGCCGCCACGGTGTTGCGGGAAGGCAAGCTTAGTATCCGGGCAACCAGAGTAGGAGCAAGCACCACGGCGGCACAGATCGTTAATCTGGTGGAGTCCGCGCCCATTGGGGAAACACGTACTCAAAACTATGCTGAGCAGTTTGGAGACAAGCTGGTGGCTCCTACGCTCGCGTTAAGCGCGGGACTGTTCGCCGTTTCGGGCAACTTGGACCGGCTCCTTTCCATGCTGATCGTAGATTTCGGAACTGGGATTCGCGTGGCAGCACCCACGGCTGTTCTGGCCTCGATCGCTCACGCAGCCAGCGAGGGCATCCTGATCAAGGGAGGCCGGCAAATGGAGCGGCTTGCTCAGGTAGATACCATCGTGTTCGACAAAACAGGAACCTTGACGCATGGCAGCCCGGAGATACGCAACATTGTTTCCTACGATGAACGCTCCTTCCCTTCACGCAAGATTTTGGCCCTGGCAGCTGGGGCAGAAGCACGTCTCAAACACCCGGTTTCCGAGGCATTGGTGGCAAAGGCTGTTGCCGAGGGCGTGGAAATTCCGGAGCGCCTGGGCAGCGAGTTTGAGATTGGCCTGGGTGTGGAAGCACGCATCAACGGCTATTGCGTTCATGTTGGAAGCGAGCGTTTTTTCGCTCAGAAAAAGATCCGCTACCAGGCGCATTCTTCCGCGACGGAGGCCGCCAGGCGGAATGGCTGTTCCACTTTACTGTTTGCCATCAATGGTGTTCTGAAGGGAATGATTCCCTATGCGGACCGCATTCGCAGTGAGAGCAGAAACGTGGTTGATTCTCTGCACGAAGCTGGAATCAAGAATGTTCTGATGATCACTGGCGATAGCCGGACGACGGCTGATGCGGTAGCGCACCAGTTAGGCATCGACCACTGTTTTGCCGAGACCTTACCGGCCGACAAAGCGGAGATGGTACGGGATCTTCAACGGCGCGGGCACATAGTGGCGATGGTGGGCGATGGGATAAATGACTCGCCTGCGCTGGCCTACGCCGATGTAGGTATTGCTATGAAGCACGGCGCGGATGTGGCTCGTGAGACCGCCGATATTGTACTGATGGAGGACGATCTCTGGAAGCTGATCCTCGCGATCAAGATTTCGCGCGGCGCCATGGCGCGCATCAAGCAGAATTACGGCATCATCGCCGGGCTGAATGCGCTGGCCCTGCTTCTTTCGATTCCGGCTGATCTGTTGAGCCCGAACATTGCGGCGGGAATCAGTAACGGCTCCGCTATTCTAGCCAGCTTGAACTCCATACGGAAATCCCGAGTCTTCTAGCGCACGTCGGCAAACACTATCTGGATTGCACGTTCAGCCGCTTTCCAAAGCCCTCAACAGAGTCTTTGCGCCACTCTGCCTATAGAAGGGCGGTAGAATATGATCGACGGGCGTCTCTCAACCCAAGCGCCTCATTTGGCTGCTTCCGGCTTTTTGGCTGAACGCCACAAATCGTTGTCAGAAGTCGTGGCACGATGAGGGCATCCTTTACGTACCTGTACCTTTGTGCATCAACAATCAAAACTCTTTCTCTACCTCCTTACTTTGTTGTGTGCGTCGATCTCCCTTAGCTCTTGCGGTCCCAAGAAGCAGGAAGGACCGGCGTCGATGGCGAATATGCCCCCAACCCTGGTCAGGACGGTAACGGCCAATAGTGCCGACGTACCGCTGACGATCGAGGCCATTGGCGCTGTAGAGGCGACTGCATCGGTGGATGTCAAGTCGCGGGTGGCCGGTCAGGTGGTGCGCGTTGATTTCGCCGAAGGACAGAACGTGAGCAAAGGCCAGCTGCTATTTGAGATTGACCCCATTCCGCTGCAGCAGCAAATAACCCAGATTCAGGCTGATCTGGCCAAAGACAGGGCCTTAGAGCAGCAGGCCAAAGCTAACGTTGTGAGGGATCAAGCGACGTTGAAGCAGAGCAAAGCGATGGCGGATCGGGGCATGGCGCTTTCAAAAGAAGGAATCTATTCGCGCGAGCAGACCGAGCAAGTAGTGGCTACCGCAGACTCCAGCCAGGCTTCGCTGGAAGCGGATCGCGCGGCGGTGGAGAGCGCATCTGCTTCCATCCAATCTGACCAGGCGCGCCTGGCTCAAACTCAGCTGCAATTGGGCTACACCAAAATCACGGCGCCTATCACTGGACGAGCGGGCGCAATTGCCATTAAGGCAGGCAATCTGGTGAAGGATAACGATGTGGCTCTGGTGACACTGCTGCAGATGTCGCCAATTTACGTCACGTTTGGAGTGCCGGAGCAACTGTTGCCGGACGTGCAGAAATTCAATGCGCAGCATCCGCTGCAGGTACAGGCATCTCCGACCCCAGGCACAAGCACAACGGGAACTCTGAAGTTTATCGACAACTCAGTCGACAATACAACCGGCTCCATCAAAATGAAAGCGGAGTTTTCGAACCCCGCTCATACGTTGTGGCCTGGTCAATTTGTGAATGTGACTGCGCGACTGAATCTGGAGCGTGATCGGATAGTGGTGCCGAGCCGGGCGGTGCAGACCGGACCGCAAGGCAAGTTTGTTTGGGTATTGGACAGAAGCAATAACACGGTAGCCATGCGTCCGGTGGATGTGCTGCGGACTTTTCAGGCAAGCGGTAACGGCGGCGAGCAGGCGGTGCTGGGGAAAGGCCTGACTACCGGGGAGCGAGTAGTGTCCGAAGGGCAACTGCGACTGGCGCCCGGCATGAAGGTGCAGCCCCAAAGCGCGACTGTACAGACCGGCGATAGTGGCGCGAAAGGAACTCCGAGCGGGGTTTAGCGCACTGCATGAATTTCACTGGCTTTTTCATACGCCGTGCCATCACCACCACCCTGATCATGGCGGCCATTCTTGGCTTCGGCATTCTCAGCTACTCGACCCTGCCGGTAAGCAATCTGCCTACAGTGGAGTACCCCACCATTCAAGTTGCCGCGGGCCTGCCGGGCGCCAACCCGGACATCATGGCAGCTTCGGTGGCTACGCCATTGGAGTCGGAGTTCTCAACCATCGCCGGCATCAACAGCATGACTTCGTCCAGCTCGCTGGGTGAGACATATATCACCTTGCAATTCGATCTGAGTCGGAACATTGATGCAGCGGGGCAGGACGTACAAGCGGCCATATCCAGAGCGCAAGGCAACCTGCCGGCGAGCATGCCCAGCCCGCCTTCGTATGCGAAAGTAAACCCGGCCGAGCAACCGATCTTATACATCGCGATGGCGTCGAAAACAATGGCGTTGCCGGATTTGGATGAGTACGCCGAAACGCGTCTAGCGAGACGGATCTCCATGGTGGGTGGAGTCGCGCGGGTGCGGGTCTTTGGAGCGCAAAAGTTCGCCGTGCGGGTCCAGGCAGATCCGGAAAAGCTTGCGGCGCGGACGATCGATCTGGAAGAAGTCCGCAACGCGTTGGCTTCGGGCAGCTCAAACCTGCCGGCTGGATCGCTGTATGGCTTTAGCAAAGCTTATACGGTTCAATCCAACAGCCAGCTGACGACGGCCCCTCAATTCGGGCAACTCATTGTCACCTATCGGAATGGCAGCCCGGTACACCTGAACGAGTTAGGAACGGTGCTGGCCAGCGTTAGCGACATTCGCTCCCGCTTCTGGATCAATAATCGCCAGAGCATCATCCTGGCCGTGCAGAAGCAGCCCGGGTCTAACACAGTGGCCGTGGCTGATGCGGTAAAAGCTCTGGTGCCGACGCTACGGCAATCCATGCCGGCGGGTATTGAAATCTATAACGCCTTCGATGCTTCGCAAGACATCCGCGAATCCATTGCCGATGTGAAGTTCACACTGCTGCTGACCATTGGGCTTGTGATCATCGTTATTTTTGTGTTCCTCCGCAACGTGTCGGCGACGATCATTCCGAGTCTGGCTGTTCCGCTCTCACTGCTGGGAACGTTCGCTGCCATGAAGCTGCTTGGGTTTACCATCGACATCTTTTCCATGATGGCCATGACGCTGTCGGTCGGCTTCGTCGTCGATGATGCCATCGTCATGCTCGAAAACATCGTGCGCCACATGGAAATGGGCAAGGGACGGTTTCAGGCTGCCTTGGACGGTGCGCGGGAAGTGGGCTTCACCATTATCTCGATGACGGTTTCTCTGGTCGCCGTGTTCATCCCCGTGCTGTTTCTGGGTGGAGTGATCGGGCGGCTGCTGCGCGAGTTCTCCATCACCATCGCAATCGCTGTTCTCATCTCCGGGTTCATCTCCTTGAGCCTCACGCCCATGCTCTGCAGCCGTTTTCTCCGGCACGAGGCTCATCCGCAAGGCGGCTTCTACCAACGAACTGAGCGCTTCTTTGTCTGGCTGAATGACGTGTACCGACGGACGCTGGAAGTAGTGATGCGGCATCGGATCTGGGTGCTGGCCACCAGCCTTCTCCTAAGTTTGGCAACTGTTTACCTGTTCGTAGTCATTCCGAAGAGCTTTATGCCGACCGTGGATCAGGGGTTCGCCTTCGGAGGCACTGAAGCGGCGCCGGATACTTCTTTCGACGAAATGCTCCGGCTCCAGGAAAAGGTAAATACCGTATTAGCAAGCAATCCTTTTATTCAGCGATTTGGTTCCGGCGCAGGCGAAGGCGGGCAGAACGCGGGCTTTCTATTCATGCGCTTCAAGTCTGATCCTCATCGGCCATCGGTGACTCAATTGATCGGGGAGATGCAGAAGAAGTTCTCCGAAATCCCAGGATTAATGGTGTTCCTGCAGGCGCCGCCCCTGGTTACGCTGGGACAAAACGAAGGCCGAAGCCAGTATTCGGTTGCATTGCAAGATGCCGATACGGGTGAGCTCTATAAGTGGGCTCCAGTGATGGAGGCAAAGCTCCGGTCCATACCGCAGTTGCAGGATGTATACACCGATCTTCGTTTGAGCAATCCACGCCTTGATGTGCAAATCGATCGCAATCGCGCGCTGGCTCTTGGTGTCACCCCCGATGTGATTGCCAACACACTGTTCGATGCTTACGGCAATCGGCGCGTGAGCACCATCACCACCGGCGACAATCAGTACGATGTGCTGCTGGAGGTTCTGCCTGCTTATCAGCGCGAACCGTCGGCCTTGACGCGCCTGTACCTGAAATCCAACACCGGCAAAATGGTGCCGCTCTCAGGAGTCGCCACCCTGAACCAAACCGTTGCGCCGTTAAGTGTGAACCATATCGGGCAGCTGTCGGCGGTGAACTTTCAGTTCAACCTAAAGCCGAATGTTTCGTTGAGCCAAGCCACAAAATTAGTGGAGCGGGCGGCCGAGCAGGCAGGCTTGCCTGAGACGATGTCGTTCACATTCCAGGGCACAGCCGCAGCGTTCCAAAGCTCCATTAGCGGCCTTGGGATTTTGCTGGTCATTGCCGTTCTGGTGATCTATCTGGTGCTGGGCATCTTGTATGAGAGCTTCATTCACCCGATTACCATTTTGTCGGGGCTGCCGGCAGCGGGACTGGGTGCATTGCTGACCTTGCGGCTCTTCGGCGAAGATCTGAACCTGTATTCGTTTGTCGGAATTATCCTGCTGCTCGGCATTGTGAAGAAGAACGCCATCATGATGATCGATTTTGCACTGGAACTGCAGCGGAGAGAAGGCAAATCGCCCGAAGAGGCAATCATTGCGGGCTGTCTGCAGCGCTTCCGTCCGATCATGATGACCACCATGGCAGCACTGCTCGGTTCGCTTCCCATTGCGTTTGGGACAGGCGCGGGCGGCGAAGCAAGGCGCCCCTTGGGTATCGCGGTAGTGGGAGGGCTGGTGGTTTCGCAGTTGCTGACGCTGTATATAACCCCGGTGGTTTATGTGTACCTGGATCGCTTGCAAGGCCGAAAGAAAACGAAGGGATTGGAGAGCAAACCCTCGCAGGCCTGGCAGCGGGAAGAGGCCCTCGTAAAGTAGCATCGGCGCAACCTGCATCTGTATACTCTCGATAGCGTTCAGCGTTTCATGCTGCCTTCAAGACCGTCAGAGTGCTCCGCAGGTGAGCAAGCACTTGCGCGCGGCGCCAGGTTGTTTGTCAGTGAGCATACCATTCACCGGCATCTGGCAAATATCCTGAACAAGCTCAGTGTTTCAAGCCGCGCCGCAGCTGTTGCGCAGGCTGTACGCCGAGGGCTGTTGGAGTGAAGTTCTCCTGCCCGTTCGGGCCAATTTGCTGTGATGCCGAAATGGCCCTTACGAAGGATGTCCGGTCCTCCTGATACGAGGTATAGTCCGGGTATCTCGGGCGCTGGTTGCAGCGTTCCGAAGAGGAGACCACAGTGCAATCTATTGTTCCTGTTTTGTTAGCCACCGTCGTTTTGAGTTTCGGGTCAGGCAAATGCATCAACGCACAAAGTCAGCATCATGTTGTGCAAGCGCCGGCAGAGGCGCAATGGGGGCCGGCTCCTCCCATGCTGCCCGCGGGCGCTAAAATCGCGGTGCTTGCCGGCAATCCCACCTTGGCCGAACCTTATACCGTTCGACTGAAGTTCCCAGCCCACTACCAAATCCCCTCGCACTCCCACCCCACCGACGAGAATATCGTCGTGGTATCCGGCTCGCTCACATTCGGCATGGGTGACAAGCTATCCCAGAACGCTGCGGAGAATAAAGCTCTTTCCTCGGGAGGCTTCGCTCTCATGCCGGCCCACATGAATCACTTTGCCTACGCCGGCGCGGAACCGACAGTCATTGTGCTTTACGGACAAGGGCCTGTTGAATTCAAATACGTAAACCCTGACGATGACCCGCGCAAGCCGAAGTCAACTGCCAGGCGGACTGAGACTCGCTCCGAAGGTCGTTAGCGGAACTTTAAACCAAGTTGAACCGGTCAGGTTAGACAATAGAATTGTGGACCGGGTAAGACTCGACAAGTGGCTCTGGGCAGCGCGTTTCTTCAAGACGCGCTCGCTGGCGACAAAGGCCTGCGATCTAGGCCGCGTTGACTTCAATGGGCAGCGCGCTAAGCCTTCGCGCGAGGTTCGAATTGGTGACAAGCTGGACGTGAAAACTCCTGGCGGCGACTTCCAGATTGATATCTTATTGCTCAGTGATATGCGCGGACCCGCTCCGGTAGCTCAAACGCTGTACGCGGAGACAGAGGAAAGCAAAGAGCTTCGACGCAAGGTGTCGCAGGAGCGCAGAGCTATGCCCAACTTGGGAGCTCTCCATGAAAGCCGGCCCTCCAAACGCGATCGCCGCAAAGTAATTCAGTTTTTGGACCAGGGCTGAGTTTGCGCGCTTGCACTAAAGTGATCGAGGGATGTTGAGAAGCCAAGACACGAGTTCGCCGCTCAAAGGAGACGCTTCCAGTACACCCCAGATCATCAGTTCAGATCGCGCGGAGTCGCGGAGCCTTCCCGCTTACTATCGGCCCGAGCTCGATGCCTTACGATTTGCCGCCTTCTTCCTGGTCTTTCTCTACCACTTTAGTTTCGGGATACCCGGCCAGGGGTTCTGGACGCAGTCAATTACGTATGTTGGCGCGTTCGGGATGTGCTTATTCTTCCTTCTTAGCTCCTATCTGATTACCGAACTACTGCGGCGCGAGCGTGCCAGAACAGGTACCATTCATCTCCCCGCATTCTACATGCGGCGCATCCTCCGCATCTGGCCGTTGTACTTTGTCGTGCTGCTGGCGAATGCGCTGATTGGTAAGTTCCTGATCCCCAGTTGGGCTATCTCCCGGGGCGCCGTTCTAAGCTTCTTGCTTCTCTCCGGAAACTGGTACATCCTCCAAGGCGCGTTCTCGGCGCCGGTCTTTGTTCTTTGGAGCATCTCGGTAGAGGAGCAGTTCTATCTGGTCTGGCCGCGACTAATGATATTCGGCGACCGCGCCCTTCGCCTAGCAGCTGTCCTACTCATTCCGCTCTCCTACTTACTAATCATTTACTTAGTCGGGCGAGGCGCAACTTATCCGCAGATCTGGTGGAACAGCGGCGTACAGTTTCAATTCTTCGGCATAGGAGCACTTCTCGCTTTCAACGATAAGCTGATTCCGCGTTTGTCGGGCAGCAATCGGATTGCGCTGCTCATCGCGGCCCTGTTCATCTGGGTAGCAGGCGGATGTCTGAACCATTGGAACGAGTTGGGAGTTCATCCAGCTTTGAGCCTGTCGCTGAGTTACGCTGCTGCGGCGACCGGAACCGTTTTTATCTTTTACTCTGTCCTTGGCTTACCGGCAAGCTTGGTTCCGCAGTGGCTTGTCTACCTGGGCAAGCGCTCTTATGGCTTGTATGTGTTTCACCAGTTCTGCTTATCCGGCGTGAAGGTGCTGATTTTTCACCGGGAATCCACTCCCGAATCGCTGGTCGGATCCTTCGTCCTAGGACTTACTCTGACAGTTGGATGCGCAGCTTTGTCTTACAAATACCTGGAGACGCCGTTCCTACGCTTGAAGAAGCACTTTGAGTTCGTCAAGTCACGACCGATATGAAGCACTCTAATTAAGACTCCGCAGATACTTACTTTGTAGAGTTTTCGTTGAACTTAGGCGTGACGCCAAGATTGTAAAACAAAAACGAGTAGATATCGGAAGTCTGTTCCAGGACTTTTGTCGTGCTGCTCGGTCCATGGCCTGAGTTGGTATCGATGCGAATTAGAACCGGGTTTTCGGGACTGGCATTCTGCTGTAAGGTCGCCGCGTACTTGAAAGAATGACCCGGCACAACCCGGTCGTCATGGTCGGCAGTGGTGATGAGAGTAGCCGGATACTTCACACCCGCTTGTATGTTGTGCAAGGGCGAGTAAGCGCGCAAGGCAGGATATTCACTAGGATTGTCGCTCGAACCGTAGTCGGCGATCCAATTCCAACCGATGGTGAAGTTCTGAAATCGAAGCATGTCCATAACACCTGCCTGAGCAATGGCGACGCGGAACAATTCAGGATGCTGATTGATGGTGGCGCCAATGAGCAGGCCGCCATTTGAAATCCCATGAATAGCCAGGTGCTCAGGCGACGTGTATTTGTTCTGAATTAGCCACTCAGCCGCGGCATAAAAATCATCGAACACATTCTGTTTATGTTCTTTGATGCCGGCTCGATGCCAAGCCTCACCATACTCACCGCCTCCCCGAAGGTTTGCCTCGGCAAAGACAAACCCTTGCTCCAGCAGTGCCAGGCGTAGGGCCGAGAAGGAAGGGGTAAGGCTTATATTGAAGCCGCCATATGCGTAAAGAAGCGTCGGATTGTTTCCGGTCAGCTGCAGGCCTTTGTGATAGACCAGAAACATCGGGATGCGCGTTCCATCCTTGCTCTTGTAGAACACCTGCTTGGTCTCGTAATTTTCAGGATTGAAGCCCGGAATCTGCGCGGACTGGAACACCGTGCTGTCCTTACCGGCAATGTTGTAACGAAAGATTGTCGGTGCATAGTTCCCAGAAGAGAATGAATAGAACGCATCTGTATCATTGTCTTTGCCGATAAAGCCGGTGGCAGTTCCAAGGCCTGGGAATTTAATCTCTGCTTCCTCGCGACCATCCAGTCCATAGACATACGCCCTTGTAGTTACATCTTTCGTGTAAGAGACAAACAGCTTACCACCGACTTCCCGGACACTATCGATCGGTTCGGGTTTCTGTGGGATTAGATCGCTCCACTTACTCGTAGCAGTTGGGTCATAGATCGTCACCCGGCTGTTTGGTGCATCGGCATTCGTCAAAACAACAAGCTTTGGGCCAATATGGGTTATCACTTCATAGCTGTCATTGGTAATCTCCTGGACCATAGGAGAGAAAGACTTAGACCCTGCATTTAAGTCGCGGAAGTAAATAGCATTTCCATCCTTGCCTTTCCCTCTCTCGCTGACCGCTAGAATCGCGTATTGCTCATCGGGTGTAGTTGTCACTGTATGGAACCGGTGCGGATGCTCCTTATCTTCGTAGACCAACTGATCCTGGCTCTGAGAATCACCCACTCGGTGAAAGTAGACGGTTTGAAATTCGTTCGATGACGAGAGTTCATGGCCATTTTGAGGGGCAGCATATCGGCTGTAAAAGAATCCGTTGCCTGCCCACGATAACTGGGTAGCCTTCAGCCATTGCAGATGGTCGGAGAGTGTCTTTCCAGTTGCAGTTTCAAGAACGAAGGCATCCTGCCAGTCGGAGCCACCGCTCGAAACTGAGTAAGCAAGGTACTTACCGTCTTTGGAGGGGGCGATGTCCAGAACGCGAGAGGTTCCATCTTTGGAGAGCTTATTAGGATCGAGCAACGGGCGCGAAGATCCGTTCAGCCCGTTCTGTACATAGATGACCGCCTGATTTTGGAGTCCGTCATTCCTCGTAAGAAAGTAGTAGGAACCTCTGTGGTTGGGCAGCCCATACTTTACGTAGTTCTCAAGCGCGGTCAGCCTTGCTTTGACCTCGCCTCGATAGGGAATCCGGGCCAGATAGTCTGTAGTCACTTTATTTTCAGCAGCTACCCAAGCTGCCGTATCGGCTGCGCGATCATCTTCAAGCGGACGATACGGATCAGAAACCTTCTCTGTGCCGTAGCTATCGACCTGGTTACTACGAGGCGCAACTGGGTAACTTAGCTTTTCAGCACTAGCTGAGCAAGAAAAAGCTCCCAGCAGGACCGCTAAGTTTAAGAGCGGAATGGTGAGGGACGGGGCAAGCATGGCAGGCGTTCTCCTTTGGGATCAAAGCAGACAGGCACCAACTGTGTGTCCGTCGGTTCGACACAGTTACTAAACGAAATGGATGGTAGCATGATACCGAAACTCGAAAAGATCAAGACAGGCGGCGATTGATATGACACATTCATTGGAGATATCGCCGGAAGATGCAAATCGCCTGCTGTCCACCGAAGGCAAGGCAGTAGTGATCGACGTCAGGGAGCCGTGGGAGTTCGCGGTAGCAAAGTTGCCGAATGCGCGCCTGGTTCCAATGGGAACTGTGCCTGCGGAACTTCAGCAGTTGGACGCCTTAGCGGAAGATAAAACACTTCTGCTGCTCTGCCACCACGGAGTAAGAAGCTTGCAAGTAGCAGCCTGGCTTCGTGAGAACGGCGTTGACGAGTGTTACAGCGTGGCGGGTGGAATCGATCGCTGGAGCCGAGACATTGACCGCAGCATACCTTTGTATTAAACCAGTTAGAATTTCTTCTTCTTGTTAATTTTGAGGTCTAGTTTCACTACAGCATGACTGTCAAAGACACTAACCGTTTTCACCTTGCTGGTTAAGTCGCCGTGCTGAGCTCGTAACTCGTAGTTCACATCAGTGCTCAGTCCGTCGAAGTGGTAGCGGCCATCCTTCTGCACCAGGTACGAACGAACCTGCAAAGTCTTAGTATCTTTGAGCAACACCTCGGCAGCGGGCACCGGGGTCTTACTGGCGTCAGTAACTACGCCCTCAATCGACCGAAGGCTTACCGCAGCAGAGCCGGCTTGGGGCGTAACCGGAGCTTGAATCTGGGCAACGCCCAGGGAGAGAAGCGCAGCTGACAAAAGCAGCAGTCGCATAGGAAGAAGCGAAATTAATGCCAGCTCTCTTCCTCCTCCTCTTCGTCCTCGTCCTCTTCATCATCGTCGTCCACATCGTCATCTTCGTCATCATCCTTCTCGTCCTCTGTTTCGAGTTCGACAGGATTCAAACTGGCAACGGTGAGCGATGCGCCGCATTCGTCACAGGACAGCACATCACCTTCGTCGAGATCTTCCTCCTCGACGTCGATGACGGCATCGCATTTAGGGCAATTTACCATTGAATTCTTCTCTTTTTACGCCGCAACTAATGTTTGAGACTAACGGGAAGCACGCGCGGCTGGAGTATGCAGCTGCTCGTCGTAACGGCCAAGCTCCTCGGCTGAAACAGTGATGATGGTCTTCTCCATATCTTCAAGAGTCTCCACCATGTAACGAACATGCGCAGCAGCAAGCCGCATGCAGAGCGGATCGGTTAAGCGCTCCCCTCTCTCTTTGGTCAGACGAAGCAGCAACGGATGGGGCAGCGCGATTACCTTCTCCTCCACTTGTCCGCCGTCCGGAGTGAGCCAGAATTTTACGTCGACCGTATCGGCATGACGGATAGAGATACCGGTCTGCAACCATCGAAACTGCACATTCCACATGCGGCCAAACGGGTCCGGACCTGCTTCAAAGAGACGGGCCTGTTCATTCATGACCCGATGCTAACATGCGAAACCGAATGCACAGCGGATGGCTGAGGCGTACTTTCTAAAGCTCTGTTGAGCGCTGACCGATGAGCGAGAGCAGTTCGGCGCGCGTCCCCTTGTCGTCGCGGAAAGCGCCCAACATAGTACTCGTAATTGCACCTGAGTGCTGCTTTCCAACACCGCGCATCATCATGCAGAAGTGACGCGCTTCACAGATCACGGCAACGCCACGTGGCTGCAAGATCTCCTGCAACGTTTCCGCCACCTGCTGGGTCAGCCTTTCCTGAATCTGAAAGCGACGCGCAAATACATCGACGATTCGAGGAATTTTGCTCAGCCCGATCACCTTAGAGCCCGGCAGGTAAGCCACGTGCATCTTCCCAAAAAACGGCAGCAGGTGATGCTCACACATGCTGTAGAACTCAATGTCGCGAACAATCACAATCTCGTCATATTCAACGTCGAATAAAGCGCTGTTGACGATCTTCTTGATATCGGCTGCATAACCACTGGTCAGGTAGCGGAGCGCTTTTTCGCTGCGAAGAGGAGTACTGAGCAAGCCAGAGCGCTCCGGATCCTCGCCTACCGCCCGAATGATCTCTCGCACATGGTCGGCAATAGCGTGGTCGGCCGCCTTTGACTTAAACTCCACAACAGAGTTCGCCAGCTCCTTAGATGCCGGCGATTGCTTGATTGACTTCAGCCTCGCCATCTACTGTTCTGCCCCAGTATAAGCAGCGTTGTGGTTCACAGGCACAAACGTGCCAAACCCGTTCCGGTCTGTTTCTTGAATGTAGACACGGTAAAGCCGCGATGCGCCCGGGATGTAATCGCTCCAATGCTGTTGCAAGAGCGCAGTGATGACCGCCAGAACATTCTCGGTGGTCGGAACCAGATGGAGCATCTGCGGAATGTCCATGTTCAAATTACAATGTTCGAAAGAGGTCAGGATCTGGTCCTGCACCAACCGGTCAAGCTGGCGCAGGGGAATCATTTGGCCAGTCACTTGGTGAACAGGGCCCGCCACGCTTACTTCAAGCCGATAGTTATGTCCATGGCCAAACGGATTGTTGCACTTGCCGTATAGTTCGGTGTTTTGCTCTTCACTCAGGTCACGAAGATGCAAGCGATGGGAAGCCGAAAAGCGATAGCACCGGGTAACGGCAATCATATTTCTACGCCCTTTCGAAAAACGTCCACAAAGAGATCGGCTGTTTCATAGAGTCTGATCCGCGACAAGCGAGCGGGCCCACTGATCCGGGGCTCAATGCGCTTCCAAATCTCTCGCGCAAGGTTTTCGGGAGTTGGCACTACTGTATCGAAAGGCGGCACTTCACGGTTCAGAAAGCGATGATCCATGGGCTCTACCACTTCCTCTTCCAAAATCTGCTTCAGATCTTTTAGATCCATCACCATGCCGGTGCGAGTATCCGGTTCGCCCTCAACCGTGACCTCAACCACATAGTTGTGGCCATGACCGTTCGGATTGGCACCCGCTCCGAAAATCCGTTGGTTCTCAGCATCGCTTAAAGTTTCTACCCGGCATACATGTGAGGCAGAAAACTCGGCTTTTCGCGTGATTAACATCTGTCCGTTTCTATGTTCCTTTGGATGGTCATGGCAATGCAATAGATACGACAAAGTACAGGGGAACGTGCTCAGGATCTGTGCCCGCGGACACGCTTCCGGAAGAGATGGAGCAGCACGAAAGCCAGCGCTGTACCGGCCACGTAAGGCGGAAAGTCATACGGGTCGAACGTGGTACCGAGAACCAGACGGCCAGCCAAAGTGCGACGCATCGCCTCCAGCCAGCCTGGGTGCCAAAGCTGCAGGAACTCGAGCGTACACGTAGCGGCAAACACAGACAGCACGACTTTAGAGATAGAGAACTGGGGGCGCAGCAGCATGGCAACTGCTGACCAGAAGACTACATACGCAGCCCCGCCGCTCCCATCGCGCAGAGTTGCTCCGATTGGCGCCGCAAAGCGCAGCCAGTAAGCGGTCGGAACCAGAACAATGATGAAGAGCAGCAGTATGGAGCGGAAGCGCGGAGCCGTCATGAAACGCAAGTCAGTATACAGAGAGTCAGAATCTACAATGAAGCTTGATGAAGCTCTGGTTCCTGATCCTAGCCGGCGTCGGTTTGATGAACGCACAATCTGCCGAGAGCCGCCTGGTGGACGACTACTTTGGGGCTTACTACGCTTTGAATCCGTCGAACGCGACGGCAGCGGGATTTCATGGTCCCTATGACTCGCAGATGGAAGACTTCTCGGCCTCCGCATTTCAGAGACGCATCGAGTTGTCCAGGCGCTTTATCCCGCAGTTTGAAAACTTACCGGCTTCGGCGGATCGTGATCTGATGATCTCGCATCTGCACGCAGAGCTGGTGAACTTGAGAAATATCCGGCAGCAGGAGACCAATCCTGACTATTACTCCAGTGCCGCGACCTCGTCCATTTTTGGCCTGATTAGCCGGAGCTTCGCTTCTCCAGAAGAACGATTGCACGACGTGATTGCGCGCGAACGACTGATCCCCCGCGTGTTCGAAGAAGCCAGGCGCAATCTAAAGAACTGCCCGAGGATCTACACCGAGGTTGCCATTGAGCAACTGCCCGGCATTCAGAACTTCTTCGCCCAGGATGTTCCTAAGGCTTTCTCGGCGGTAAAGGACCAGGCGCTGCTGGCAGAGTTTCATGCCGCCAATGATGCGGTCGCCAAGGCGCTGGCCGGCTATGGAGATTGGCTGCGGACAGATTTGCTTCCACGCTCCCACGGCGATTTCCGGATCGGGGCGATTAACTTTTCCAATAAGGTGAAGTACGAAGAGATGGTGGATCTTCCGCTGCCTCGTCTGCTGGAGCTTGGGTACGCAAACCTCCGCGAAAATCAACAGGCGTTACAAAAGGTCTCTAAGGAGATCGATCGGAACAAAACTGTGCAGGAGGTAGCGGATCAGATTGGCCGCAATCATCCGCCGCCCGCAGAGCTTCTTCAGTCATTCCGTAACACTTTTGATGGGCTGATTCAGTTCATCAAAAATTGCCGGATTATAACGATTCCATCGACGGTTCGTCCCATCCTGGAAGAGACGCCGCCGTTCCTGCGCGCACTGACCACCGCCTCCATGGACACACCTGGCCCTTATGAGAAGGTGGCCACCGAAGCCTTCTTCAACGTGACGCTTCCGGAAAAAAGCTGGGGGCCGCCGCAGATTGAAGAGTTCATGACCGCGTTCAATCGCGGCACCATTACCAGTACCGCCATTCACGAAGCTTATCCCGGGCACTACGTGCAGTTGCTCTGGTTCCAACAGGTGAAGTCGAAGGTTCAGAAGCTGATTGGTTCCAGCTCCAACATTGAAGGCTGGGCACACTACACCGAGCAGATGATGCTCGACGAAGGCTACGGAAACGGCGACCGCGAGTTACGGGCCGGGCAACTGCTCGATGCCCTGCTCCGCAATGCGCGCTACATCGTCGGCATTGAAATGCACACCGGCAGCATGAGCTACGAGCAAGGCGTTCAGTTCTTCATGCGCGAAGCGTACATGTCGCATGACTATGCCGAGCGTGAGACAAAACGCGGCACTTCAGACCCCACTTATTTGGTCTATACGCTCGGCAAACTCGAAATCTTGAAGCTGCGCGCCGACTATCGAGACAAGATGGGGTCGGAGTACACGCTCGAAAAATTCCATAATGAGTTTATGCAGGGTGGCGGGGTACCGGTAAAGCTGATACGTCGCGCCATGTTGGGGAACGACTCCCCTACCCTGCAGTAAGTACCGTTCATGAAGATCAACTCTGTCTTGCTGGTCCTGATGATTGCGCTGGGGCTGAGCTTTGCCGGGCTTGTCGGCTACAGCTTGCGCGACACGTCTGCCCGGGAGGGTGCGGCAGCGCCAGAGTTTGCCATCACATCGGATTCAGGCGAGCATCTTACGACCACTTCTTTCGGTGGGAAGGTGCTGGTGCTGAACTTCTGGGCAACCTGGTGCCCGCCATGCATTCAAGAGATTCCATCGCTCAATCAATTCCAAAGGCGCTTTGCCAAAGATGGCGTTAAAGTGGTCGCCATCAGCATTGACAAGAATCCTCAGAAGTACAAGAACTTTCTCGAGCATTTCCGGGTTACATTCGATACTGCACGCGACCCCAGTGCCGACGTAAGTTCACGCTACGGAACGTTTCAGATTCCAGAGAGCTACATCATCAAGGATGGGCGTGTGATGCGGAAGTTTGCAGGAGGCGAGAACTGGGTGAGGGACGATATAACGCAATATGTTCAAAGTCTGCTCTAGCGCGAGGCAACCGTAAGTGGCACTGGACCAGAAGGTGTTTCGAAAGCTGGAAGCGCTGCTGGCTAAGTCCGCCGTGCTTTGCAATCCTGCTGATCTACGGTTATATGAGTACGACGGCGGTGTGGATAAAGCGACTCCAGACGTAGTCGTTTTCCCGCGCAGCACGGAGGAGGTTGTGGCCTGTGTTCGCACTGCTGCCGAGTACGGCTTGCCGATTGTGGGACGCGGTGCGGGGACAGGGTTAAGCGGCGGCGCGATTGCGGTGTCCGGCGGCATGATGATCTCGTTTGCGCGTATGAATCGCATCCTGACCATCGATATTCCTAATGAACGAGCCGTGGTGCAGGCGGGCGTAGTCAACCTTGAACTCACCCAGGCCGTGGAGCCGTTCGGCTACTTCTTCGCGCCTGATCCATCCAGCCAGCGCGCTTGCACCATCGGCGGCAATGTGGCGGAGAACGCGGGCGGTCCGCACACTTTGACCCACGGCGTAACGACAAACCATGTCACCAGTCTAAAGGCCGTGCTGGTGGACGGAACCGTTATCGAGATGGGTGGCCCGCAAGCTGATGGCCCCGGGTACGATCTGCTTGGCCTGCTGACCGGCAGCGAAGGCACGCTGGCGCTGATCACTGAAATCGGCGTGCGGCTGATGCGTAAACCCGAGAGCGTGCGCACCATGCTCGCCATCTATGATTCAGCCGAACAGGCCGGCTCCACCGTTGGCGCACTGACCTCCCAAGGCATTGTTCCGGTGGCGCTCGAGATGCTGGACGGACCCATGTTGCGCATGGTAGAGGCGGCCACTCATGCCGGATACCCGTTGGATGCCGCGGCCGTTCTGCTCATCGAAGTAGAGGGTTTAATCGAAGAAGTGGAGGAGCAGGCGGAAGCAATCGTTCAAGTCTGCAAGAAGTGCGGAGCTCGGCAGGTTCGCACAGCCCAGACCGCCGAGGAGCGCGACCTGTTATGGAAGGGCCGGAAGAATGCCTTCGG
This sequence comes from uncultured Bryobacteraceae bacterium, assembly GCA_964248405.1. Taxonomy (GTDB): domain Bacteria; phylum Acidobacteriota; class Terriglobia; order Bryobacterales; family Bryobacteraceae; genus Bog-105. Next base: position 118,650 of record CAXTYH010000004.1, on the reverse strand, counting down.
CGCTATCGGACGGGTAAGCCCGACTTACTATGTGCAGGACGGCGTTGTCCCGCGCACACGAATCGCTGAGACCCTACGCGCCATCGAGGAGATTGGTAGACGCTACGCCATTTCGATCAGCAACATCTTTCATGCCGGCGACGGCAACATGCATCCCATCCTTCCGTTCAACCCGAAACTGCCTGGGGACTTGCAGCGAGCCCAACAGGCCGGCATCGAGATTCTCAAATTTTGTCTTTCCGTCGGCGGCTCCATCACTGGGGAACATGGCGTCGGCATGGAGAAAACCGAGTTGATGGATCACATGTTTTCCGAAGAGACATTGGGCTTGATCCGGCAGTTAAAAGACACCTTCGATGAGGAAGGGCGTCTGAATCCGGGCAAGCTTCTGCCCCTCGGCAAAGGCTGTTTGGAAATTCGGCAACGGCCGGAATTCGTCGTCTGATTGAAGTCGCCTTCTAAGGTGCTGGCCGTTTAGTGTAAGGAAAGCCGATGTTTGATAGCGAAGGTACCGCCAAGCTCCTGGACCAGTTCGGTTTCGTTCCCGTCTTTCATGATGGCGAGGTGCTGTCTGTTGTCCTTCACCGGGATGGAGTAGCAATGACTCTCACGTTGCTTGTTCCCGTATATCGAAATCGAGCGGTTCTGGATAAGGTAGAGGTTGTGTTGGAATTTTTGGATATTGAAACCCTCCACCTGGAAGGATTCAATCACCAGAATGTGATCAGCAGCTTGACATTTGAAACGGTAGTTGAAAAAACAGAGTACTCGAAGGAGGAAGTGCAAAGAATACACGTCGACTTAGATACTGTTTTCGGGATGTGGGCCACCTTCAGTTGTTCAACGGTTCACGTAAAGAGTGTTATAAGCATTGCCCGGCCGACCGGCTTGCGTACCTGACACGCAATTATCGACGGAGCGCAAATGAGCTCGACATATCGGAGCATATTCATTTCTCCTCCGTCGCTTCAAACAACCGCTGGGGTAAGGCAGGCAAACTGTTCCAAGGCAACGGCGGCCCGGCGGCACACTTCTTCATGCCGGGCTTTCTTGTGATGCTTGAACCGTAGTTTACTCTCTTCATCTAGCGACGGCAGCAAATCGAAGGTGATGTTCGCCGGTTGAAAATGCTTCGGGTCGGCTTGCGTGATGTAGTGGCAAAGACTGCCCAAAGCTGTCTCGCGCGGGAACACTTCCGCCCTTTCGCCCGCACTCACTGCCGCAGCATTCCGACCCGCTAACACTCCCGTGGCAATCGATTCGGCATAGCCTTCCACCCCGGAAATCTGGCCTGCAAACAAGATGCGCTCTTCGGCTTGCAACTGCAAAGTAGGCCGCAGCAGCGCCGGCGAGTTGATGTACGTGTTGCGATGCATCTGCCCGAAGCGCACAAACTCGGCATTCTCTAAACCAGGAATCAAGCGGAACACGCGCGCTTGGTCCGCATACCGCATATGGTTCTGGAAGCCGACCAGGTTGTAGCTGTCGGCTCGTTGGTTCTCCTGCCGCAACTGAACGATCGCGTAAGCCCAGCGTCCCGTCGCAGGCACATCGAGGCCGGCCGGCTTCATGGGTCCAAAGCGCAGAGTGTCCCGTCCGCGTCGCGCAATCTCCTCGATCGGCAAACACCCTTCAAAGAACGGCGTCTTGTCTTCCGGTATATGCGGCTGGTACGATTCCGCTTGCAGCAGCGCATCGATGAACGCGCTGTACTGCTCCTTGTTGAACGGGCAATTGACGTAATCATCTGTTCCGTCGAGCGACTTATCCCAGCGGGACGCGCGAAAGGCCACCGACATATCTACCGAGTCAGCGGCCACGATGGGGCTGATGCTGTCATAAAAGAAGAGCCGAGCCGAGCCTGTTACGCGATTGATTTCTGCTGCCAGCGCATCGCTGGTCAGCGGCCCCGTCGCAATCACAACCACCCCCTCTTTCGGAATGGCCGTCACTTCTTCTCGTTGTACGCGAATGCGCGGGTGCGACTCAATCGTCTCCGTAATGGCTCGGGAGAAGATCTCGCGATCGACGGTAAGCGCGTGACCACCCGGCACGCGAGCAGCATCAGCCGCTTGCAGCAGCAGCGAGTGGAGCTTGCGCATCTCCGACTTGAGCAGCCATGGTGCTGAATGAGGTTGTTCGGTTTTCAGTGAATTACTACAAACCAGTTCGCCAAACGCATCAGTCTTATGCGCAGCCGTACGCCGGTGCGGCCGCATCTCATAAAGAACGACATCCGCACCCGCCTCTGCTGCTTGGTAAGCCGCTTCACAACCCGCTAAGCCTGCGCCGATAACTTGAATCTTGCCCACTCTCTCTAGCTTAGAAAAGCCAACTGGCGACAGTTACCGCTAGTGCTTTGCCGTAATCCGAATAGGTCTTTGCAATCGGAGATGGCCGCGTCCTAGCCAAGCGAAAGCGAGCAAGGCAGGTCTGCCACTCGCCCGGAAGAGGTATGCGAAAAGTTACTTATCATGCCAGACTTCCGAAGAACTTTCTCTCTTTTGCGTATCTAAGCAAATAGTGGACCACTTCCTTTCGAGGCTAATAATGTGCGGGCACTAACTGCTCTACTGGCTTCGTTACTCTTAACCGTCCCGGGGCTTCTTGCTGCAGCCGAACTCTCGCGCTCGGCTCCGCACCCTTTTTATCTCTGGTCCTCTTCTCCGGTTGGCCAGACGGCCGAACTCCTTACGCTCAGCTGCCACGCTTGCATGCAAAGGGACGCCGACTCTCCTGATGTTCCGTTGATTGCTGTTTTGCGCGATACCCTTGGCGATCGCTCTTCCGACAACAATCGCGTTCTGTACATGTGGCTGCTTACTGCGCGTCGCAACGGAATCGCCGACAACCTGCTCTCTGCTGTTCCCTTCTTCTATTGGCACATCGGCAATGGTGCGCAACCGCACGGCACGCCTTCGCCCCTTTTGAATCTGAATGCACCCTTGCATCCGGTGCTCTCCAATGCGTCTCGGAAGCTCTTACAGTGGACTGCTTTGGACCCGCTCAGCACGGCTGTTCGGGCATCCTCGCACTCTTATCAGGCCAATGCTTTGGAGGGCGAGCGAATCAAACTGGAACAGGCCATCACCTACCTGCAAAGCGCCCCGCTGCAAACAAATGGCATCGGTCTGACGGACGAAGAACGCAATACTGTGGTGGCGCGGCTGGTACTTAAAAAGTCGTTCCTGGGCGGCCTGATAAGCGATCGGAACGCCGGGCGCTTGGGGGAGCAAACTACCCTCGCCAGTGAACGCATTCGCAGCCACAATCTCGAAATCTTGCGGCAATGGGCAGAGAAGACCGGCACTTATCTGGAGCCATTGACGCTGGCCGGCACTTCTGGCGAATTTGCCATGCTCTGGTTTCCCGTCGGCGCCCAAGAGCCTGGGGCAGGCAGCACCAGTAAGTCATTCTACAAGCTGCTCAATATACGCAATCCCTGGTCAGACCCGCGGATTACCCATTGGAGCGGACCGTTCTATCAGCGCCCGATTGACGCAAACCGCTCGCTCCTTCCCGCAGGTGGCGACCAGTCAGTCACGCTGATTCCGCTCGCCGTCTATAGTCTCGATTACTCGCGCATGCCGCTGCTGCTGGCCGACTTTCGCGATAAGCAACAGGTCCGCCGACATGAAATGCTGCAGCGCTCGATCACCGAAATTACCAGCGGCGTAATCGGTATCTCCTATCTCGCGAACTGGTATTACTATGCGGGCGCAATCGTTTACAACACGGTCTGGGCCCGTCGCGGGACGGCTTCGAACCAAGCCGAGCGTCTCGATAGTTACGCTCGATTCCGTACCCATTTAGCTCTAGACAACCAGTTGGATCCCACTCTTCACTCGCTTATATCTGCTCGCGCAGAGTCAGTCTTTGTGAATCCGTTAACTCCTGACTTAGCTCACAGCCTCCGCAATGCTCAAGCTGAGTCCGACCAGTTGCAACAAGCAGCCCGCAACGGTACCTTGCTGGCTCGGCTCAACAGCGAACGCCGCGCTGAACTGGCTCACTTCGACCAGTCGGTAACGCGCCAAACTACCGGGAGCGCCTTGCACGTTCTATCGTTTGGTGCCTACACGGACCGCGTGCCCCCTGACCAACTGGATCTGGTGCGCCTTGACCGTAACCGTCGCATTAACCGACAACTCGACTTGCTGAATGAGATGACGCGCAACGGGACTAACCCCGAAGTGGCCTTTGACGGTTCTCGTATCGCACGGTCCATACACGAGTTAAACGATTTACTACCGGACTTGGATTCGCAGCCGGTACGGGAACACGCGGCTGCGACCCTCACTCGAGTACGCAGTCTAACTTCTAACCCGATCCTTCAAGCCGAGTGTCTTGAACTCCTGAACGCTGTCAACGCGCACCAGGCAATTGCCTCCGTAGTTGCACCGAAATGATGATTGGCCGTCGCCTTCTACTGGCGACTCTGCTGTTAGCTCCTCTTGCTTTCCCTGCTCCGGCTAAGCGCATTGTCATTCTGAAGATCGATGGCTTGAATGCAGACCTCCTCCGACAAACCATGGCGGAGATCGATGGCGAAACAGGGAAGTCGAAGCTTCCCTGGCTGACTCGCATCTTTGCCGAGCATGGGACGGTCTTCAACAATTTCTATAGTCGCGGCATAAGCCTTTCCGCCCCCTCGTGGGCGCTGCTCGATAGCGGTCGGCACTCCGTCATCCGTGGCAATGTCGAGTACGACCGCTACACCGGCCGTGTGTACGACTACCTCAACTTCTTCCCGTTCTACGTAGACTATGCACGGAGCAAGGAAGTAGATATGCCAGGCGTGGTTGTTCTCGATCGCGCCGGCATTCCGTTGCTGATTGACTCGTTCCCCTATCGCCAGCAATACCAAGGCTTCCAGCTGTACCAGCGTGGGGTTCGCTATACCACGCTCAACGCTGTTCTAGGCCGCCACCTGAAAGAACAACTTCTTGCGCCTGTGGAAACCGGTGAGGCTATGCCGCTCTCCACACTTCTCAACCAGCAAACTGAGGCTGAACTGAAGGCCACTGCGGCCAATCCCGAAGTGCTCTACCTCGATTACTATACAGGCGATATCGACCACGAAGGGCACGCCACCAATAATCAGGCCGCGCTTCTTGTTGTCCTGCAGGAAATCGATCGGCTCGCCGGGCGCATCTGGACGGCCATACAATCCGGGCCTCTCGCTTCGGAAACCATCTTTGTAGCGGTCTCTGACCATGGGATGAACAATCGTCCGAGTGTGTTGAGCCAGAGCTTCAACCTTCCCGACCTCTTCGGCAGCCACGAAGGCGGCGGTCACCACGTGATCACCAATCGCCACCAGATGAGCGACTACAAGATCATGGGCCTGTATCCATTGGTGGAGCGTGTGGTCAACCCCAGCACCGGATCCAGTTATCTTGCCGGACAAGCTGGCCGATATCCTACCGCCTGGCTTGACCTGGATGGAAACGAGCGCGCGGCTGTTCAGCTTCGCAACAACGATCTCAATCGCGTTCATATTTTGCTTCAGCAACTCGCCCGCAAGGATCTTCCGCCTTCTTCTCGACAGGCCGCCGCCGCTTATGTTTCAAAACTAATTGAGCGTCATCGAGCCGATTGGACCAGTACCGCGGCTGAGATGGACGAAGAACTTTCTGCCCTCGACATTGCCGTCAAGGCAGCTAAGCTGATGGTGAAAGACCGGCCGCACGGGAAGAGGTCCGAAGAGAAAAGCTTGGGCATCGATCGAGAGAAGAAGCGACTGGATCACGATATCGCTTTTTGGCAGCGCGAGTCCGCCTCTTACCGCAGGTACCTCAAGCATCTTCGCGCCTTACTCGACTTGCAAATCAACAGCGCCGGCGTGTTTGCAGGACCCGTTGACAAGTACATTCCGTCAAATTCGCTAGGCGATCGCAATAGGGCAGCCGATCTTCAGCACTACGTTGTTGGCCCGAGTCGCCAAGGCCTCGTTGTCGATCACAATGGTCAACTTGACGAGGAACGATCGTTCCAGCATGTGGACTATTTTTCCCTCCTTCTCTCCCAACACGTGCGCAACCAACTGCAACCGGCGCTGGCGAACCAACCGGTTGATTTCGTCGCCATGCGCGTCGATGACGGCTACTGGCTGTATGGCTCCGAAGATGCCCAGTTGCTGATTCAGACCGACAGCAGTGGCCGCATCGCTGTCCGGCCAATCAGTCACCTGCGCGATGGGCGTTGGACCGCGAGCACTTGGCAGCCTGGACTGCCCTTGCATCTGTTTGAAGATCCGAACCTCCACATCCCCAACGGACAAACCCGCAGCGATTGGCTCTCCGGCTGGCATACGGAGACCGAGTGGCTCGAAACCACCCACCTATGTCACTATTCGAACGGCGTGATCGATGTTGTCGAACAGCTGTCACCGGTGGAGGCCAACGTACCCGGCGTACCCGGATTGAATCCGATTCTTCTCCGCTACGAACGTCGCCGCCGTGCGCTGGTGCAAGCCGACTTTCAGATTTTCGCTGGAGATGGTTGGAACTTCAATGCGCGCAACGTGAACCCTGGCGGCAATCATGGCGGCTTCTTTCGCATTTCCACCCATTCGGTCTGGATGATGGCCGGGGCCGACCTGCCTGCCTGCCAGATTGAGCACCCTTACGACAGCCTCAACTTCGCCTCAACCCTGCTCAGCCTCCTGGGCCGACCGGCGCCCATGCCCGATCGAGTTGTCAGCTTGCAACCAGAATGAGCTTCACAGTGGCTGTGCTCAATTTACAAGCTCGTTTAATCTCAGATCCGTATTTAACGAAGATCCCGTCTTTGCAGAAAACCAAGATCGCTTTCCATGCAAAGGACGACTCGCCGGAGGTGCGCTACGAATTCTTCAAGCTTATCCAGCAACTCGACTTTAAGACTCAATTCATCGTGTGCCGGAAGCGCGAGAACACATTTCGATCTCGCCATAAGGGAAAGACAAGTAAGTTTTATGATGACCTAGTCACAAATCTTTTCATAGCTGATCGAGTCAGTTTGTTGAGAGATATATCGGCACCTGATCGAGCTTCGTTGTGCTTCGGCAAAAAGAGGCCGTTCAGTATAGAAAAAGCTGGGGCTAGACTCCTCATCGGAGCGCACGGCATGAAGCCGACTTTCACCATCAGCAGAGCGGCAATCTCCCTAGTGTACTAGAAAAGCAACAACCTGGGGCATTCAGGCAACCGGAACCGTGGTGTATTGAGATGATACAGAAAAAGCCCACGCTAACGCACATCCGCATCGAAGATCCCTGTCTGTACCTGCCCGGCACGTTTCATCTGTACGAAGATACGGTACTTGCCGGAAGCGGGAAACCCATAAGGAAAAGTAACTTCATTCGGCACCGCACTCTCTTCCATATGCATGCCCGGCATACTCATTCCAGCGGTACTGACGCGGGATTCTGGCAATTGGCCCTGCGCCATCATGTACGAAGCCATCGGAACGGACCCGTTTGTGTGCACATGCGCGAATGTGCTGCCGTCGGTCTTGACGAACGCTGCGTGTGCGGGCATGCCCATGTACAGTTGCATAGCAGAGGCGGGACGCCCTTTCTGATCGAGCAAACGGAAGCGAAATGGCATTCCAACTTTGGCGTGCAGAGTTCCTTCAGGGCGCAGCCATTGCATGACATAACCATCGGGCAAGGTGAAGCGCGTCGGTCCCGAGCTTTCAGACCAAGCCGGTGCTGCCCCGGTCGCATCATCGCCTTCCAGCGGCCGGCCTGGTAACCCAGGGGGAACACGCACCTCCGCCAGCATGGTTTCCGCAAAGCCATTGGCATGGACAACGTCGGCATAAAGCTTGTAGCTGCCTGCGGCCATCTTCGGTAAGGGCAGCCGAAACCGCGCGGTTCCGGTCATCTCCGGATGCAGGTGGTACACCACGTCCATCCCCGGTTGGCGAATCGCGTAGAGGTGCATCAGATGCTCGTGATCGGGGACCAGATCGTCCGTTACGCGCGTGAAGAGAACGGAACCCTCCTGACCGCCGTTGGGTCGCGGAACTTTCATCCAGTCCGGATTATCCAATCGCAAATCCAGGATGCCGGACGGGGAAAGGATGGCGCTCATTGCTAAAGGCTTATAAATTTTTTGCCGAAATCCCGCTTCGGCCGCCGACCACCACCATCGCCCCAACCCGATGAGCCCGACCGTGATCGCAAAACTGACCAGCATGGCCCTTCGTGCTTGCCGCTTGGCCCGTGCATCAGGCGCAAGCCCCGGCGCTAACTGAGCCTCCCGAACAGATGCGCCAACCAGCAGCACCAAGCCGGCAACCAGCAGCACCGCAAGAGACCCGAGCCCCCACCCAAGCCCTGCGCTCATGGGCTTGGTGCGAAGAGCCACCGCCGGAATGGGGATACCCACCCTGCCCGTACCGCGATCTCCATCCACTTGCAGACGGATCTGCCATGAACCGGTCGCCATCATCCACAAAGACCCAACGAAGAACTGCCGATCCTGCGCCGGCTGCTTTAGCTGATCCGGCACGGGCGCAAATCGGGCGGCCACTTTGTTCAGCGGAACCGGCACAGCTCGAATCTGGCGAACGTCCGGGTCGGCGGCTCTTACCTCCAGTTCCGCTACCCCGGGAATCACCGCCGGCGGCCGCACGGTTATAAAAAGCTTGTACGGGCCGGCTTGCGCATCCAGGTAAATATCGGGGCTGCCGACATGCGCTCGCGCCGACGCCGTCAACAGCAGAACCAGGAACGTGCGCCGCAGCATTACCTCTGAACCTGCGATACCCACCGTCCACGTGAAATGCCTAACCGCATGCTCAGAGTTGCAATCGCTATCGCAGTGCAAATGCCGAGGGCAAACTGGGCCGAATTCTCAGTGTTGTAGAACTGATTGCGGGCCAGATACGATGTCGCGGGCACTCCATAACCCAGGTAGGTTGTGCCGAAGAATCCGTTGCGAGCAGCCCGGGACATAAGGAAAGTCGCGAACGGATACTGCACTGCTAAAAGGCTCAGAACGAACACGGCAGCGCTCACGAAGGCAGTCTTCCAATCGCTCCACGTCCGCGTGCGAGTCCACAGCCAATCCAAAAGCACTGCCGGAACGATCAGCAGCAGCGGAAACTCTGGCGGGATGAAGTGAGTCACATGCTGGTAAACCGGGCCCAGCTTCGGCTCGGCCGGAAAGAGCGGAAGAATCTGGATCAGGCTGATCAGAAAGAGCATGTAGAAGCCGGAGATATACGTCGCCGCATACCGGAATCTTGTCGCTCTGGCCGTGATGCATAGGGCAAGAGGCACCAGGAACGAGACCGTGATGTAAGTGAGTGAGCCGTGCTGATGCTCGCGGCCCACGAACTCCATGATCAACACCATCGCCGCCACCAGCGCGATACCTGCGACATACAGATACAAGTTGCGGGCGAGCTCCCGCCGCGCGCCCGTGGCTCGGTTCATGGCTCCAGCAATCAGCAGGAGAGTGCCGACCACAACGGCATACACTCCCGCAAATAAGACGATGTGCGGCGGGCTGACGATCGTAACGTCCAGGCCATACGCATCGTGCCACCAGTTATCGAACGGCGCGGAGGTCAGCATGGCAATGCCGCCCCAGGAAGCGATGAACGCACCTAAGGGCCCACGAAGCCCCAGAATGTGAACCGACGACGCAGCCAGCGGAGCATTGCGGCGGAACGTTGTGGACAAGATAATGTAGCCGAAGGCGAGTCCCGCCAGCACTCCGCACAGGTAGATGGCGATGTGCGCCGGAGTGAGAAAAGAGTCTCGCCCAATGGAGATGTGCCAGGAGATATCCCAATGCGCGCCGACCGTTGCCGACGTAACTGCAGCTGCCGCACACCAGGCATACCAAGGCAAACCTCCCGCTCCGCCGAAGACGGTATCGGCAGTTTGCTGGGACGCCGTCGCCCGACCAAGTGGATGGGTGGAAGAAGCCACGCTCCCCAATGCTTTGTTTCCTTCCTCTACGAGAGATGGCCCATTCTACCGGCCCGGTAATCGTCCATCGCCTCCGCAAGCTCTTCCCGCGTAGTCATCACAAACGGCCCCCGGCTCACTACGGGTTCATTCAACGGCTCGCCGCTCATCATCAGAAGTGTACTGTCCCCGTTAGCCTTCAAGCGCACCAGCGAGCCTTCGGGGGTCAGCAGAGCCATTACCGCTTCGCCGCTTAACTCCGTCTCTCCATTCACCACCACGCTGCCCTTCAACAGGAAAACCGCGGCATTCTGTCCCGAAGGCAGGCACATCTCGGTTTCCGTTCCACCATTCAGATGAAGATCAAACAGGCCTACCGGAGAGCAGGTTTTCGCCGGTCCGTCAACGCCGCTCAGGTCACCTGCAATCACGCGCACATAGCCAGCCTGCCCCAGCGTCGTCACCGGAATCTGCTCTTTCAGCAGCGTCTGGTAGCGCGGCGCGCTCATCTTCAGAGCCTTTGGCAAGTTGATCCAAAGCTGAACCATTTCCACCGTGCCGCCCTGCCGCGCAAATTCTGTGTCGTATTTCTCTTCATGAACAACCCCAGAGGCTGCCGTCATCCACTGCACATCCCCGGGCCCTACGGTACCGGAAGCACCACTGGAATCTCGATGACAGAGCATGCCCTGATACACGACCGTGACCGTCTCAAAGCCTCGATGCGGATGCTCGCCCACCCCCAGGGACTCTCCGGTCGGCTCTATCGTCGTCGGGCCGGCGTAGTCCAGCAGCAGAAAAGGATCGATCCCCTCGGTGATACCGTTCGAGGGAAACAGGTTCCGGACGTGAAAGCCGTTGCCCACCCAGTGCGTTGAGCCTGGGCCGTACACACCCCGAACGTTCTTTGTATCAGCCATGCTGTAACGATTCTTCCACTAGTGAAAAGTCGCAGTCGAGCCTTACGGGGCAGCTCTTGCCGGACCCTTTTGACTTTGCAGCAACTGCTCTGCGTTCAGCGCTCCGCCGGGTGTCTCCTCATGTTTGAAAATCGCGAACGTAGGGTACGCATTGGCCCGGTACTGCTCCACCCGATAAGCAATGCTGTTCAACTCGGACAGCGAATAGTCGGGCTTGCGCAGTCGCATGTAAACGAAGTCAGCAGTCAGCACATGCGGCGACTCCAGATTCTCGTTCTCTGCCAGGCACAAGGCTACGTTGGCGTCTCGCAGCACGGCGAAGATCTCTTCCGCAAACCAGGTGCTGTTACGAAACTCGAAAGCTACTCGTACCCCGCGGGGCAACAGCCTCACAAAGTGGGCCAGCCTGGGAATGTCGGCCTTGAAGCTGGGCGCAAGCTGAAATAAAATCGGACCTAAGCGACCGGCTTCCCGCAGTGGCTCCAGAGTATGCAGAAAGGCTCGCGTGAAATCCTCGGCGCCTTCCAGCTTCAGTGAATGGGTAATCTTCATGTGCGCTTTGGGCAGAAACAGGAAGTCGGCTGGGGTTTCGCCAATCCACTTGGTAAACGTGGAGAGGGACGCCAGACGCCGGTACGTGTAGTTGACCTCCACTGCATTCAGCCGCTCGGCATAGTAGCTTAAAAATTTGGCGCTAGGGAGCTTCTCGGGGTAAAAATCAGGCTTCCAGCTTGTGTACGAGAATCCAGAAGTTCCGCAAAAGAGTTTTGCCTCAGCCATAAGTCCGCACAATCAATCGTATCTTTTCCAGCTAGGAAGTTTGCAGAACTAGCGTTACAAGTGACACCGTTCGTCCTCCAGAGAACAGGGCCGGCGATCAGTTTCTTCATTACCAGTATTACTCCTGGCACCATTGAGTCACCCGTAGGTGGTGGCTTTGTGATACAACATCTTTTCTGTGGAAGCATCGGGCTTCTTCAGGAATAGCGCCAGTAAATGCCTCAGACACTCGGAGCAGCGACTCCTACTTTCCTTAGCTTTGATAATCACGAAAAAAGCTGTCCCTTTCTGCATGCTCTCGGAGATTTCCAGTTGTTTTGTCCGCTTGAGCAGTTCATACAAAGAGGCATCGTCCCTCTTGATTCCATTGAGTTTAGGGCGAGATGCTGACTCCGGTCGCCAATGTTTATGGCTCGCCGCGCTTAGAAGCAAAAGGAGGCGGCGGCGAATCCAACACGTGGCTGCTTCAGCGTAGTTCAGAGCTCGCTAGTAGTTTTACAGTCCTAAACGAGAATTTTTTGTGCAAACCTGTGCTTTACAGCCACGTCTCACATGTTGAACCTATCCGGTCGTTCCCAGCAGGTGGAGTATACTGCCTGAAGACGTCAGCACGGGTCGGTGGTGCACGTACTGCGAAGCTCGTGGAGCGCAGTACAGGTATGCACCTGTGGACTGAGTGGGCCAAGATCGAAGCCGCTGTTGCGCGTGGAGAACGTTACTCTCCCCTGGCGCCACGAAGTGAATATGCCGGGTTGCTTGTTCCGTTAGCTCGGCAGGAATGGCCAGACATTTCCGGATTCGACGAACCCGAGTTAGTCTGGCCGCTGAACAAAAGAACCATGTTGGGGCTGGCCGACTCGCTTGTCCGAGTACGAGCGGGTCGGTCAACTACTAGACGAATACGCCTACCGCGTTCGAAGGATTTTCCATGCTTCTGCTCACCCTCTTGAGAAGCCTCAGGAGTAGCAATTTTTGTTTACACGCATTAGTGACAACCGAGGTGGTCGCCTGATGTCCATGCGAGCGCTAAAGTTTGCTGGGGTCGGTGCCAGCACAGTTTTAGGGGCTGCTTCTGCCACCGCGGTTTACGGTAGTCTGTCACGGTCCTCCCAGCTGTTTGGGCCCTCTGTTTACCGCGGTCCGGGACGTAGACGGTCGGTAGCCCTAACCTTTGATGACGGGCCTACCGAAGGCACGCTGCCGATCTTGGAGTACCTGGACCGCGAACAGGTCTGGGCCACTTTCTTTCAGTGCGGAATGAATGTCCAGCGCAATCCGCAGATCGCGCGCCGGGTGGCCGCGGCTGGTCACCAACTCGGCAATCATACATACTCCCACTCGCGTCTGCCCTTCAAGTCGCCGGAATTTATCAGTCGTGAAGTCACCGACGCTCAAAAGGTAATTCAAGATGAGACCGGACTGTCACCCATGCTGCTGCGCCCCCCCTATGGCTTTCGCTGGGTAGGTCTGCGCGAGGTACAACGACGTCTGGCGCTGCTAGGCGTGATGTGGACCGTCATCGGCAATGACTGGCGATGGCCTTCCGAGCGCATTGCCCAACACGTACTGGCGCGCGTGGGTCCAGGCGGAATCATTTGCCTGCACGATGGCCGAGGCGTTGATGCAAAACCTGATACCGGGGCTACCTTGCGGGCGCTGCAGCGGATTGTGCCTGTCCTCAAGGACAATGGCTTCAAGTTTGAAGTCGTCAGCGACTTGATGCAGGTCTGAACTGGCTGGAAAGCTATCGCTGATCGGGGCAGGGCCGGGCGATCCTGAGCTGCTGACGCTCAGAGGTGCGCGCGTGCTCGGCCAGGCTGATGTGGTCCTCTACGACCGGCTGGTGAGCCCTGAAATCCTGGCGCACGCACGAGCCGATGCCGAGCTGATCTACGTCGGAAAACACGAAGGCGAGCAGGAGCAGACTCAGCAGCAGATCCGCGATCTCATCCTCCATCACGCCTCTGCCGGCAAACACATTGCGCGATTGAAGGGTGGCGATCCTCTGGTGTTCGGCCGCGGCGGTGAAGAGTGGGCCCTGGCGATAGAACACCGCATTGAGTTCGAGCTTATACCGGGGGTGAGTTCTGCCATCGCCGTGCCGGGTTTGGCCGGCATTCCACTCACGTTCCGGCGGCTATCCCAGGCTTTCGCTGTGATCACCGGTCACTGTGGCGAGGGTCGTAACGGCGAGTGGGCACGCTACGCACAGGTGGATACGCTGGTCATCTTGATGGGCGTGAGCAATCGGGTAAACATTGCCCAGGCGCTGATGGAGGCGGGCCGTCCCCCAGATGACTCTGTCGCCTTTATCCACCGCGGCACTCTGACTGAAGAGCTTGTTGTGGAAGGCACACTGGCTGATGTGGCTGGGGGACGAATCAACGTCAAGAACCCAGCCGTGTTTGTGATCGGCCAAGTTGTGGGTTTACGACGACGGCTGCATCGCAATGCTGTCTAAACACGGTTCCGCCACCATTGATTCCAAGTTCTCGAAGGAGAGGGAACCGCTCATCGCTTCCTTAGCAGCCAGCTTAGCGCTCGATTTCCAGAACAGCCAGTGTCTTTGGCCCCAGAGTCAGCGGCTCGTTTAGCGCAATCGTCTGAGGTGGCAGAAGCTCGGAGGCTTCTTTCAATTGAGCAATCTGCTGCAAAGTTGGAAGTGCCGGACGACCCATCTTTTCCCAAGCCTCCAATGGCGAGCCGCTGCCCGGTGCCACTAACTGCATCCGAGCTGTTTTGGCCCTAGTATGCGCAGTTTGCAGCTGAAAGGTTTTCGGCGTTCCCGCCTCACTCGGCTCAGCGTAGTTCCACAAGGCGACCACTAGATTCCCGTTTGCCTTGCGGGTCACCAACGCATTCTCTGAAGAAGTCTGCAGACGCCCATCGCCGAGCCGATGCAGCAATTCGAATACGCGAAAGGAAGCTTTGGGAATGCCACGTTCCGCCACCAGGCCATAGCCGCCATAAAACGGCGTCTTGACTACCCCTTGCTCCTCAAAGACATCTGACAGATCCCAGTACGCCATGATGTTTGCCAGCCCCTCGCACTCGCGGATGTTATTCGCCAACCACGGGCCCATGAATGCGCTGTCTGTTACATCTACCTCGTTCATGTAGGTGGCGTTGTACTCGGTCCAGAAGATAGGGGTGTTGGGCGCTGCCGAAGCCTTCACCTGGTCATAGACTTTCTGGGCTGAGCGGGCGACCATGTCACGCCGCGTGATAGGCAATTTCTTGCCGAATACATCCATCGTGGTGTCGTTCCCATACACGTGGGTAGACACGAAGTCGAACGGAATATGATTCTCCGTGCAGTGAGCAATAAACCGGTCTACCCACGCTGCTTGCGCTGTTGCCGGGCCTCCTACTCGGAGTTCAGGGTCTACGCTCTTCACTGCTTTCGCCGTCTCGTCGTATAAAGCGAAGTAGGTTGCCTGCTGCGGATTGCCGTTCCAGAAATCGATGTTCGGTTCGTTCCAAACTTCGAAGTACCACTGTTCGACTTCGGCCTTGCCATAGCGCTCCACCAGGTGCCGCGTGAAAGCCTCGATCAACGCAACCCATTTAGCCGGATCCTTTGGCGGAGAAGGATATGGCTTGTACCAGAAGGGATGCGTGGCCAGATTGGCGGCCAGCTTGCGCGGCATGAAGCTGAGTTCGACAAACGGCTTGACCCCGTTCTCCAGCAATCCGTCGTAGATCTGATCGACATAGGAGAAGTTATAGATGGCTCGGCCCTGTTGATCTTCGTCATAAACTCCGTTCTCGTCTTGGAAGATCGCGTGGAAGCGCAGGTACTCAAAGTCGGTAATGGCATGTACGGCCCGTAGGTCGCGCCGGTAACTTTCGCGCAAAGTCAGGTTGGCTCGGCCTGATCCGAAGGTGCTCTCCCAGATGTGCGGAAACGGCTGGGCTGGAGCAGTGGCGTCGATAGCAATGGTTTCGGTGCTGTTCGAAGGGACGGACGATTGCCCTGGCAGGTTCGGGCACAGGTAGAGAACGAAGACGAGAGATGGGAGCCGGCGGAGCCACAGTTGCACGCCCATTAGAAGTTCAGACGCCCCTGTTTGTTGCAGGCCTTTGTGAGGGCGACCGGAGGAGCAGCCTCGCGCAAACTCTACTCACGCCGGCTCGCGCAGGCAAGGGCAGCCTCCCGGACCAGAATACCCATCTTGGGATGCGAGGGCTCCAGGGCGGGCGTGACGCCGTGCTCTCGCAGAGTCTCCGTACAAGTAGGTCCAATGGAGGCGACCAGCGTGTTCTGTAAGGATTCAATCAGCTGCGGTGCGCGCGCGCCCGCTACCTGCAACAGATGATCCATCTGTACGCCGGTAGTGAACAAGACAGCTGCGTAAGTACCGGCCAGCAGGTTCGCGACTGCCTCCTCCAAAGGTGCGCGGTCAGCCGGCAGAGTCCATTGGTAGACCGGGACCGACGTCACCTCGCGACCCTGCTGCTGCAGTCCGTCAATCAACTCCCCATTCGTGCGACCGTACTCCTGCACCGCCACCCGTTTCGCCGGTATCGATGAGATTGCCCGGAGTAGTTCGCGATAGGTGTTCGGTTCGGGCGCTTGGGCATGCACCGGCACCTGCCATTCGCGCAGAACTGCCACGGGCTTGGGTCCACGCGCAACTACCATCACTTTGCGCAATGCCTGCGGTAAAAGCTCTTCCGGCTCACGCGTAGCCAGCACTCGGCTTAAGTAGCGTGCGCCCACACCGGTCAGCAGAATCACCATGTCGAAGCCGCCCGCGTAAAGGCTATCGGCAAAAGCGAACGCGTCGCTGTTATTTTCTATTGGAACTTCAATGAGAGCGGGCGCAACAAACGGTTCGCCGCCATTGATCCGGATAAGTTCGGCAATCTCTTTCGCACGCCGGCTCTCAAATGCAAGGACTTTGGCGCTACCAAACGACATCGCTCCCGCATCTTAGCGCATGAGGGCGCATTTGGCTGATAGGATGGAATCAATTCGTAGGAGGTCGTCACGTTGAGACTGTTTGGTTTGGCACTATCCGCGGTCGCACTCTCGAATCTGAGCGCGCAAGCGACGAACACCGGCTCAACCACCAAACCGCCCGAAGTGTTTTTGGACAACCACCGGCCGTTAGTCAAGAAGAAGGACAGGGCGCCTACCTCACGAGATGTCGCAGGCAAAGTAGTCGACCTCTCAGGCCAGCCTCTTGAAGGAGCGCTGGTGACCATCACAAATCTCAAGACAAACGCCAAGAACAGTTTCTTCACTAAGTCGGATGGCCGCTACAACTTCGATGACCTTAGCCTGACCGTTGACTATGCGTTGCAGGCCAAATTCAAAGGCCAGCTTACCGAGTTGCGCAAAGTAAGCCAGTACGATCCCAACACGAGTACCGTACGAATCTTACAAGTGGACACGTCCGCAGCGACGGCGAGCGCGAATGAGAAAGATAGCGGCACCAAGAAGCAGGACGCTCCGCCGCAGTAGGTCGCTTTCTTCCTGATGGGGGAATCGTTTCGCAAATGGTCCAGCACCGTGCCGGGACGTACTGCCGACTTAGCTATTTAACTTGGCTGAGGCTCGGAATCGCCGACTCGTTCACCATGAACCAGTCGTAAGGCTTCACGCGGATCGTTTCCAACTGTATCGACAATCGGCTTGATGGCGCTCTCGATGAAAGACGCTTCAATCTAGCAGGCTGCTGAAATTCTAAGTCAGAAGTTTGACGTAGAAGAGGCGTCTGCGACGGTGTTTACCAAGAACCCCGAGGGTGTAAAAGAGATTGTAAACGCGGTTTTCAAGGAGAGGAAGAGGTCTTATCCTTCAGCATTGTTCATTGGTGGACCGGTTGCGCTGGTGCAAAGTGATTTGGTGCGCGAATTTCTTGGGTTGGGGGCACGCCTACGAATCGGGCTTCTAGTCGCGGGCGCCGACCCTCGGCCGGGGTGTTCCCGAAGAAGCTTTGCTTGTTTTAGGATTGAGGGTTTTGAGAGGTCTTACGCTTCACCACTGTTCATTGGTGGAGCGGGCGGCGAGGTCCCCGATAACGGGCAGGCGGACTTGGCGTTCCTGGGCGGCGTTGACCAGCAGGTAGAGCCAGCAGATAAAGACCGACAGCTTGAGCAGGGATAGCAGCGAGTGCTCCACGCCGAAGCCGGCAGAGTTACCGAAGAGGATGGTGGGGGCGGCGGAGGTGACGATGAGCCAGGCGACGAAAAGATAGAGGGACTGGAAGCCGTCGAAGCGGACGCGGGTGCTGGTGCGGAAGCGGCGCGAGGCCAGGAAGACAATAGCCGGGATGACCCCGAAAACGGGAATATAGCAAAGCACGGAGGCGGTGCGGGAGCCGATGCCGGCCAGGAAGTCCGAGTCGGCTGAGGGCGAGTGAGGGACGAAACCGCCGGTCCCGGGTTGGCTGTATTGGGCACGCGCCGCTCCGGCTTGGGGTGTTCCACAGTTTGGGCAAAAGCGCGCGGGTTCACTTACGCTGGTCCCGCAGTTGGTACAGAACGGCACTGAATCTCCCATTCCCATCTTGCCCTTTTAAGTACGTGGAATCCATTGCGGATGTTCAACCAGGTGCTCTGATACCATGGCGGCGCATGCGTGCTGTGTGTTCAGTGATCTTCTGTTTGCTGGGATTGGCGGGGGCGAGTTCGGCAGCGTCCAAGTCTCTTCAAATCTACTTTGTGGATGTGGAGGGCGGACAGGCGACACTATTTGTGGGGCCTTCGGGCGAATCGATGCTGGTGGATACCGGGTGGGGCTACAACGCGTTCCGCGATGCTAAGCGAATTGTGGCCGCGTGCAAGTTGGCGAAGGTAAAGAAGATCAACTATGTGGTGGTGACGCACTATCATTCGGATCACGTGGGCGGAGTGCCGCAGCTGGTGGCTAAGATGCCGGTAGAAACGTTCGTCGATCACGGGCCGAACCGCGAAGACAGCAATGCGGTGAACCACATGGTGGAGGAGTACCAGACAGCGATCTCGTCGGCAAAACGTATTGTGGCGAAACCGGGCGACAAGCTGCCTTTCAAGGGTTTGGAGATTACGTTTGTCAGTGCCGATGGGGCGGTGTTGCAGAGTGCGCTTGCGGGTGGGGGACAGCCGAATGCAGCGTGTCAGAACGTGCCGAAGAAAGAAGTGGACACCTCCGAGAATGCTCGTTCTGTGGGCATGGCGATTGTCTTTGGAAGGTTTAAGACAATCGACCTGGGTGACCTGACCTGGAACAAGGAGCTGGAGCTGATGTGTCCGGATAATCGGCTGGGCACAACGGATTTGCTGGTGGTATCGCATCACGGATCGGACCTGAGTGGGAGTCCGGCGCTGGTGCATGCGCTGCATCCGCGGGTGGCGATTATCGACAACGGGGCGAAGAAGGGCGGGTCGCCTTCCACTTGGGACATCATAAAATCCTCGCCGGGGTTAGAGGATATCTGGCAGCTGCATTATGCGAATGCGGCCGGACAAGAGCACAATACGAGCGATCCGAATATCGCCAACGTGGACGAGGCGGATACGGGATTTTATCTGAAAGTGACGGCGCAGGATAACGGTAGCTTTGAAGTGTTCAATCCGCGCAATAAGAACAGCAAAGAGTATCCGGCACGCTGAGTGCAAGCCGGTGGGCAAAGCCTTACACTGGCTAACGTGTACCGACTCGTAACATTTCTCCTGGTTGGCTGGCAGTTGCAGGCGGCAGGGCTTTGGTATCAGGCCCCGCCGGCGCCGGAGTTGACGGCGACCGAGCGGATGGCGGAGTTGTCAGCCCGGCGTTCGAAGGTGATGGCGCAGGTGGGTCCGCGCGGGATGCTGGTGCTGCTGGCGGCGGAGGAGCGTCCGTTTGCAGCGGACGTGGCGTATCCGTATCGACAGGAGAACAATTTCTACTATCTAACCGGGATTAAACAGCAAGGCGCGGTGTTGCTGTTACTGCCGGGGGCCGCTTCGGCCAATGAACGGGAGTTGCTGTTTCTACCCGTTAAAAGCCGGACTCGCCAGATCTACACCGGGGCGGTGATCGCGTCAGGGGAAGCGGCGGCGATCAGCGGGATTTCCAATGTGCGTCCGATGAGTGACTTGATGCCGCTGTTAAATACAGTGGCGCCGACGGCGAGCCAGGCGCTTACGGCAACTGCGCTGACCGAGACCGAGTTGGTGAGAAACGAGCCGCGCGGAAGTGGATCGGCTGAACCTGCCAAAGAGGTGGTGGAGCAGTGGCGCAAGCAGTATGAGACCTTCACCAAGGCATTGAAAGACTGGACGGCAGAGATCTACTTGATTCTGCCGCTGACGCCGGGTAACGAGGAGTACCGTCGCGAACAGACGATTGCCGGCGCACTGGCGACTGTTAGTGCGGGATTCACGGTTCGGAGTGCGCTGCCGATCTTTCGGGAGTTGCGGGTGAAGAAGTCGCCGTACGAAATCGCGCTGGTGCAGCACGCGATTGATATCAGTGCTGAAGGGTTCCAGCGGGTGTGGGCGACAGTGGCGCCAGGGCTGCACGAGTACGATCTGCAGGCCGAGTTTGATTTCACCTATACGAGACGACAGGCACGCTTCGGGTATCCGAGCATTGTGGGATCGGGCGTGAATGGAACCACGCTTCACTATGAGGACAACAATGGTCCGCTGGTGGATGGCAGCGCCGTTGTGCTGGATGCGGGCGCTGAGTATGACGGTTACAGTGCGGATGTGACGCGGACGTTTCCGGTGAATGGGAAGTTTTCGGCGGCGCAGGCAGAGATTTATCAGCTGGTATATCGGGCGCAGCAGGCGGCGATTGCGGCCGCGCATCCCGGGCAGTCTATTGGGACGATCAAGCAGGAAGATGCGGCGTCGTTCAGTGGAGTGTCGAGCCAGGTACTGCGCGAGGGTTTAGTGAAGCTTGGGCTGATGACCAAGAAAGACGATGACGAACAGCTTCGGCTGTGGCTTCCGCATGGCGTGACGCACCAGCTGGGGATGAATGTTCACGATATCGCTAAGCCGGGGTTGGAGCTGGCGCCGGGCATGATAGTGACCATTGAGCCTGGGCTGTACTTTCGTCCGGATGCTCTGGATGCGCTGCCGAAGAGCCCGGAGAACGACAAACTGATTGCAGCGGTACGGCCGGCTTACGAGAAGTACAAGGGCATCGGGGTGCGCATAGAGGACGACATCTTGATTACGGAGAAGGGCGCCAGGGTGATGTCGGCGCTTGTGCCTTCGAAGCTGGAAGATGTGGAAGCGACTATGGCCCGGCTGAAAGCGCAGCGGCAGCAGCAGCCATTACCGTAACGTATTTTCACTGACTATTCACGCAACGGCTGCTGGAGAGAAGCGCGTCTAGAGGGCGCTTGTTCGAGTAAAGGAAGGTGAAAGTGGACCGTCGGGAATTTATTAGTGCGCTTACCGGTGGCGGTGCGATTGCATGGTTGGGGACGCAGGTGATGTCTGCTCAGACAGTGGAGGGCAGCCCTTATGCGAACGGGGTTGCGTTCGTGCCTAATCCGGGAGAGGCGGGACTATCGCAGGCTGAGGTCGAAGCTCTGTTCGCTGTAGACCCCTCGATCAGTGCCGATGTTCAGGCACAAACATTTCCGCAGAGCGTGGCGTCGGGTGACCCCAGTCCGAACGGTGTGGTGCTATGGACGCGCGTCGATCCGTCCGCTCAAGCTGGAACCTTTCCGAATCAGATCGGGTGGCAGATAGCGGCTACGCCGGACTTTGCTGCTGTGTTGATTCAAGGTGTCGCAGGAATTGATGGTGCGCGCGATAACACGGTGAAGCTGCCTGTATCTAGTCCGTCGCTCCTGCCGTTTACGGTCTACTACTATCGCTTTTTGTACAACGGAATTGCGACCCGCACCGGCCGGTTCAAGACTCTGCCGTCGCCAACACAAGCTTTGCCGACATTGCAGCTGGGTTACGTCGTTTGCCAGGATTACGGCAATGGGTTCTATACTGCGTTGGGGCACTTAGCGCAAGAAGAGGTGGATTATGTCGTGCATTTAGGCGACTATATTTACGAGACCATCGGCAGCCCGTCTTTCCAGAACAATCCGGCTCGCACAGTGCCGCCGTTTCCGAGCGGAAGCACGACGGTTCCACAGAGTCTAGCCGACTATCGGCATCTGTATCAGGTGTATGGGAGCGACCCGGACCAGCAGGCAGTGCATGAACGTTTTGCCTACATCCAATTGTGGGATGACCACGAGTTCGGCAACGATTGCCACCAGGATTTTCATCCGGATAACAACACCAGTCCGAATACAGCGACAACCGCACAGCCCGGGTTGCGGCAGGCTGCCAATCAAGCATGGGCCGAGTATGGGTTGGCCGATGTCGTGTTCGACCCAAGAAAGGACTGGGAAGACTCGGTCAAGGTGTATCGGAAGTTTAGCTTCGGTACGCTGGCCGATCTGATAGTGACCGATGAACGGCTGTATCGAGATGGACCTCCGTGCGGCGACGGCATTACGTTTGGGCGTTACTTTTCAATCGGCTGTCCGGCGATGCGCAATCCGGCACGCACTATGCTAGGCGCAGCGCAAAAAGCATGGTTCCTGAATGAAGTGACAACCTCCCAGGCCACTTGGAAGCTCTGGGCCAACGAGGTGATGTTGATGCAATTGAAGGCTGCGGGATTTCTTTACGTTAACTTGGACCAGTGGGACGGCTACCCGCAGGAACGGAACCAGATTCTGAAAGCTGTCAGCAGTGCCAACGTGAAGAATTTTGTGGCCTTGACGGGCGACTTACACACATTCTTAGCAGGCTATCTAAAGACCGATTTCAGCAATCCTTTCGACTCGCCGGTAGGCGTAGAGTTGATGGTAGGCTCGCTGACGTCCGCCAATCTGGAAGAAGAGATTTTGTCAGCGGTTCACTTGCCGAGTGCGCCGGTGCCGGCTAAGGGTTTCGGTGTGCCGCCGAATCTGCTGGAGCCGCTGGTCCGGTTGAACAATCCGCATATTCAGTACTGGAATTCGTCGACGCATGGATACGGGCTACTGACGATTACGCCGTCACAGTTGCAGTGCGTGTTCAAGGCAGTGACTACCATTAGAGCTCCCACTGCTGAACTGGTGAAGCTGAGAACCTTCAGCATTCCGGTGAACCGGGTGAGGATCCTTCAGAGCTGAGGATCAGTTAAAGAAGTCGCGCACCTTTTCGAAGACACTCTTCTCATGAGGGGTGTTTTCGGTCGGCAGCTGTTCTTTCAGTTCTTCGAAGAGGCGACGCTGCTCGCGGGTGAGTTTCTTAGGCACCTGGACATCTACGTGTACGTAGAGATCGCCACGAACACGCGTGCTGTTCAGATGAGGAACGCCCATCGCGCGCAACTTAAAATTAGCGCCGGACTGCGTTCCTTCAGAGATCCGGACAGTTTGCGGGCCGTCGAACGTTTCCACTTCGATTTCATCACCAAGCGCGGCTTGCGCGATATTGATGGGCAGGGTGCAGTGTAGATCGTACTCGCGGCGCTCGAAGACAGCGTGTTCGGTGACTTTGACAACGACGTAGAGGTCGCCGGGTTGGCTGCCAGGAGGCCCAGGATTGCCTTCGCCCGTGAGACGGAGCCGCGTGCCATTGTCGACACCGGCTGGAATGTTGACTTTCAGTTTCTTCTCCGTCCGGCTAAAACCCTCGCCGCGGCACTGCACACAGGCTTGGCGAATGACTTTGCCACGACCACCGCAGGTGGGGCAAGTTTTACGGATAGAAAGGAAGCTTTGCTGATAAAGAACTTCGCCTCTGCCGCTACACGCTTGACAGGTAACCAGACCGCCATCGGGTTCGGCTCCCGTGCCGGAGCACTTGGCGCAGGCTTCCATGCGTGGGATCTGCAGGTCGGCCGAGAGCCCCTTCATGGTGTCTTCGAAGCTGATCTCAAGGTCGTAACGGATGTCTTCGCCACGCTGAACACGTTGCCGACGGCCACGTCCGCCCCCACCTCCGAAGACGTCGCCGAACCCGAACAGATCGCCTAAGATATCGCCGAAATCCTGGAACGCCCCGTCGTCGAAACCCCCTGGCGCGCCCCCGCCATTCACACCCTGATGCCCGAATCGATCATAGGCGGCACGCTTCTGCGAATCGCTGAGGACGGCGTAGGCTTCGGCTGCTTCTTTGAACTTCTCTTCGGCTTCGGCGTTCCCCGGATTGCGGTCCGGATGGTATTGCAGGGCCAGCTTGCGATAGGAGGATTTCAGCGTCCCTTCATCGCAGTCGCGACTGACACTGAGAACCTCGTAGTAGTCTCTCTTGAGAACAGCCATGCGGCCCTTACGGATTCACCGCCACCTTCACCATGGCCGGACGTACCAGGCGGCCCTTGAAGTTGAAGCCTCTCTGGTATTCATCGAGGATGGTCTGATCGGGGTGATCTTTCGTATCGACCATTTCGACCGCGTGATGGATGTGCGGGTTGAAGGTGGAAATGTCGCTGCCGAAAGGCTCGAGCCCGAGCTTGCGGAGAGCTTCGTAGAAGCGGTTGTAGATTAACTCCATGCCGCGGGAGTACTCATCATCGGCACTCTTAGCCTTTAGTGCACGTTCGAAATCGTCCAGCACCGGAAGTAGCGCTTTGACTGCGTCCATGGCTGCGAACTCGAAGATGTCGCTGCGCTCGCGTTCTGTGCGGCGGCGGAAATTTTCAAATTCAGCCTGGCGCCGCTGCAGTAGGTCTTGCAGTTCGGCTTTATCGTGAAGAAGCTTCTCGCGGTCAGATGCGTCCGCGTAGTCCGGGCGCGCCGCCGCTTCTGGTTCTACCACTTCAGCCTGACGTCCATCGCGTCCCCGTTCATCTTCCGTAGTCACACCGTTGCTCAAATTTACCGTGTCCATTTACTGCACCGAATAATAGGGAGGGACGGGAGAACTCCCGCCTGCTTTTAGGGTAACAGAGATGGGGGGTTTCAACCAAGTTGAGGGGTGGAGGGAGCGGGCAGGTCTGCCGTCATCGGTGGACTGAAGGACCTTCAGTTCCTCTATAATTCGATCATGGCGCAAGACAATGGAACGGATCGGCTCACCAGAATCGAGATGGACATTGAAGAGCTAACCAAAGATTGTAGAATTCTGTTGAGAGCGCAGGTACTCCAGGCCGACATGCTAAGCAGTCACACGAGTGTCATGAAAGATCTCGGTCAGGCCATGCTGGAAAGCCGTGAACGTATGGATCGGATGGAGAAGGCATTTGAGACGCGGGGAAATGCGGTTGACACTCGGATTGACAAGTTTTTTTCGGCAATCGGTGCGCTGGCCGGAAAGGTTGCCTGAAGGGCTGCTTAGGCCTTAGCTGAATTCTTCTTCGACCAACGCTTAGGTGTTCAGATATGAGTTCTAGGTCACTGGTGACGCAGCGCCGTGACTGGAGAAATGCTTGCCGCACGCAGCGCCGGTTGCAGCAAGGCGATGAGAGCTGAGGCAAAGAGCACCACGCTGACGCCTGCAATGGTGAGAGTATCGGTCGCCTTTACTCCATAGAGTAAAGCTGCGATGGCATGGGCGCTCAGCAAGGCTCCTGCAATGCCGAGCACGAGACCGCCGCCTACAAGCAGCAGGCCCTCTCTTAGAACGATGGCGACAATCGAGCGCTTCTGCGCCCCCAATGCCATGCGGATTCCAATCTCGGCGGTTTTACGAGCAACACTGAACTGCGTTACTCCATAGACGCCGATGGTGCCGAGTATGAGAGACAGGAGCGCAAATGTCCCGGCAAGCCAGGTAATTAACCTCTCCTGTGTGAGTGACGCTGCTACCTGCTCATCTTGTGTTCGCATGCTGATGACCGGCAGATTCCGATCAAAGGCTTTCATGGCCGCTCGCACGGCCAGCATTGCGCTCTCTGGCTTTAGGAATGTTCGGACGTAAATCGTCTCACCGCCCCAGAACTTGAGTTGTGAGAATGGGTAGTACACTGCCGGCGGATTTTCCTCCCGCAAATTACCTAAACGCGAATTGGCAGAGATGCCGACTATTTCCGTATCGCCGTTAAAGTGCTGTCCGATTGGATTTTCGTCACCGAATGCGAGCCGCGCGAGCCGCTCATTGATCACGGCAACCGGCCGCGAGGATTTTGTATCGCTAGGAAGAATGGCACGGCCACGTAGCATGGCAATTCCGGCGGTTTCGAAGAAGCCGGGATCGATTGTATTGCTGCCGACCTGCCACTTCTTGGTATCCGCGCGGCGCTGAAAATCGGAACTGAACTGGTCACCTGACCCGACCGCATCACGCGCCACCGAAGCATCACGTACTCCCGGTTGCTGTTTGATGCGCTCGATCAGTCTTTGCTGAGCAAGCACTCGTCGCTCATCCGGATATTGCTTCTCAGAGAAATTGGTCGCAACCAGGAGCAGGTGCTCGGAGTCGACACCAAGGTTTACTGACGATAAGGCCGCCAGGGTCCGCGCAAAAAGCCCGCCGGCCAGCAAGAGCGATGAGGCCAGCGCTACCTGAGCCAGCACCAATGCCCTACGCAGGAGGATTGCCTTGGAACCACCCTGCGTCGCTCGAGAGTTCTCCTGCGTATCGGGCCGTACTGCGGAGCTCTGCCATGCCGGCGCCAAGCCGAACAGTATGGACGTCAGAGCTGCAAGAGCTACAGCAAATGCGCAGACCTGCCAGTCGAAAGTGGTGGGCAGCAAACCTGCGATCAGCGCCGGCATCCCTCGATGCAGTAAGTAGGCAAAGAGCAATCCTGCGGAAGCCCCTACAGTCGCCAGCAGACTCCCCTCCACTAGCAGCTGCCGAAAGATGCGCGCACGACCTGCTCCTAGAGCCAGGCGGACTGCCATCTCTCTTTGCCGTGCCGTCCCCCGCGCTAACAGTAGATTCGCTATATTCGCGCAGGCTAATAGTAAAACCAAGCCTGAAAGAGTCCACAAGATCAGCGTTGGTTGAGCAAGTCTCCGGCGCAGCTCATCCTCTCCGCGGCTGCCTGGCTGTACTGACAGACGAATGCGTCCCGACTCTTCCGGCTTGCGCCCATGGAGCGTTTCGACCGCTGTTCTCTGTAAGACCACATTCAGTTCTGCCTGTAGACGCCTGTCAGAAACTTCCGGCCGCTTGCGGCAGAGCAGCCGTAGCCACCAGCAACCTTCATTCTCCAAATGGCTGCTGTCGAAAGCCGGGTCAACCATTGGCTGCAGGCGCAAAGGCATGGTTACCGCTGGGTTTGCGTCCATTTGTGCTCCACGAAACTGCGGGCTGGTAATTCCGACGATTGTCACTGGTACGCTACTCACTCGGACGACACTGCCGAGTGCCGCCGGAGAGCGGCCAAAGTGCTTCGACCAGAAGGCGTCGCTGATCACCGCTACCGCGGACGCGCTATGCGCCATGTCTGATTCTCTTAGAGGACGTCCCCGTGCTACTCCAACGCCGAGTACATCGAAGTAGTTTCCGCTCACCAACTGCGTACCGGCCATCTCTGAGCTACCGCTGCCTACGGAAACCGGCAGTTCATGAATGTCGTTCATAGCAGCCAGTCCGCGAAAGAGATTATGTTTTTCGCTCAGACGTCCGTAGGCTGCATAGGAGAACGAGCTCGATCGGTAGTTCCCGTTTGCGGTTGTTGTCGAGTTACCCCACAAAAAAGGCACGGGCTGGTCTCGCCCCGGAAACTCCCAAGCGAGTAGCCGTAGTTCCTCTGGATTCTCTACCCTAAGCGAATCGAAGATGACCGTCTTGGCTACGGAAAACATGGCGGTATTTGCACCGATGCCGAGTGCCAGCGAGACCAGGGCTGTGGCGGTGAGCACGCGGTCGCGGCGCAGGGTACGCACTCCATAACGCATGTCCGCGGCCACCTCTCCCACTAGACGCAACCCAAGCGCCTGCCGGCAATCTTCCCTGTGAAACTGCTGGGAGCCGAACTCGCGACGTGCGCGGGCATCGGCTTCCGCTTCTGACAGTCCGCTCTTCACCAGATCGCGCCGGTAACAATCGAGATGGAATTGCATCTCGTCTCCGATTTCGGCATTCAGGCTCTTGAGCCGCTTGAGTGTCTTGAAGAAGGATCGTACGAGCGAAGACAAATTCATATCTGCTCCGGTGTGGTGGCGAGAATGGCTGTGACTACCTCTTTCATCTGATTCCAGGCCGCGATTTCCTGCCCTAATCGCTTACGCCCGGCAGCTGTTAGCGTGTAGAATTTTGCTTTACGGCCGTTCTCCGATTCGCCCCACTTGCTACCGATCCATCCCTGGCGCTCGAGCCGATACAGGGCCGGGTAGAGTGATCCTTGCTGGATATCGAGACGCTCGCCCGATATCTGGTTGATGCGCAGGAGCACTCCATAGCCGTGCTGCGGGCTTAGCGAGACAGCTTTGAGAATCAGCATGTCGAGCGTTCCTTGGAGAAGATCTACGGGTTTGGGCATGTCTCCTATGTCGTCTAGGAGAGTAACACGGCTCTCCTTGTTTGTCTAGGAGACGTACTGGTGCTTTTTGGTTGTTCGCGGGCGGTGTGAGGAAGGCAAGCGCGAGGGTCGAGAGGTGAGTGTTTGGCGGCGAAATACCGGTGAAGGCTGACCATCTGGGGACACGCCTACGAATGGTTTTCTTGTTTGCCAGTCCGTAGACCTTAGGTTGGGGTGTCCC
Source organism: uncultured Bryobacteraceae bacterium (assembly GCA_964248405.1). Lineage (GTDB taxonomy): Bacteria > Acidobacteriota > Terriglobia > Bryobacterales > Bryobacteraceae > Bog-105. The sequence goes on along the minus strand of CAXTYH010000004.1, from coordinate 90,460 downwards.
CAAAGAGGCTTTTACGCAAGCACCATCAAAGGTAGTCAGAAAGAGTGAGGCTTGCCTTGCGAAGATGCCCTCGATGGTTCACGGTGACAAGTACTATCGTGCCTTTTGCGCGGTCCGTTAGATCATGCCAGCCAGCGGCGGATAATGAGTGCCCGTTTCCGTCGCTTACTTCATCGCCTCCGGTGATTTTTGCTTTGGCAGCGGGAGAACCAGGATAGACAAACAGCACTTTCGCCGAGTCGCCGCGTGTGTCCAAGACGAGACCTGACCGGTCTGTCAGTTCGCCTTTGCCGAACCACGCATTCGGCTCCAGGTAGAACGACTTGTGTGGAACATCGAACACGCAGGTGAACTGGTGCAGGAGCGGACCTCCTATGTTGCCGTCGGCAGTTCCCGATTCGATGCCGCTTGCATCCAGCGACAGCTGGACAACCGGAGATTCGATCGCGTAGCTGCCGATTGTCAGGGCCGGAGCGCGGGTTATCATTGCTCGAGTAAGACCCCCGAAACCGTATCCAGTGATCGCGTGCAGTTGAGATTGCAGGTGATGCAGAGCTACAAACTTTGGGAAGAGCACTAGCGGAACTTCTGAGCCGGTGTCGAGTTGCAGGGCTGCGGTAGATCCGAACACGGTGCCGGGAATACTCAGCATGTTGGTCCCTCCAACTGTGATCGGGACACGAACGCCGTGTCCGGTGTAGGCGTAGGTCTGCGGGTCGTAGAGGTTCAGCTTGCCGTGTTCGTAGTCGATCTCCACGACCAGCTTGGATAGGAACTCCCAGCCCAACATGCCCACTGGCTCACCTTTAGTAAAGGGTCCGCCGCCGATAGCAGTTACTTCCGTTCGGCCCATGGTGAGTTCCCCGAGTTTGATGGAATCGAGGATGGCTGAACCAGTCTCGACTGATCCGCCGAAGGCAGCCATCGTACCCTTCCCGCTTACCTTTGCACCAAGCTGGTTCGCAAGTTCCATAGAGATGATGTTGAGGGAGCCCGTGTCGAAAAGGAATGGGTATGGGCCTTTGTCGTTCACTTTCACGTCGATTACGATGCGTCCCTGGTCAGCACCTTTGAAGTTTAGGAAAGCGACGGGAGCAGCAGCTTGGGCTAGTCCAGAGAGGAGCAGAAAACAAATTGCCGTTGAGGTTAGCAAGGAGGTAGGAGTTTACTACATTGATGAGCACTTTTCAGATTTTGGCGGTCATTGGGGTCCGGATGTTTACCGGTGAATATGTCTGTTTGGGGACACGCCTGCGAATGGCTTTCGTGTTTGTGAGCCCGTAGACGTGAGGCCGGGGTGTCCCCCGAGAGACTTTATCCAGATGGAATGGTGGCGAAATAAACTCCTTTAGCGGTCGTTTAGGCCGCCGTCGACTGCCAGGATTTGGCCAGTGATAAAGTCGGGGGCGGTCAGGAAAAAGTGTACGGCTGCGGCGATTTCGTCGGGGGTGCCGGAGCGCTTCATAGGAGTTGCATCGATCATCTTTTGTGTGCGGTGGTCCACGTCGTTGAAGGCGATAACGCCTGGGGCGACTGAGTTGACTGTGATCTTTGGGGCGAAGGCTTTTGCGAGTGCTTTGGTCAGCATGATGAGGCCGGCCTTCGAAGCGCAGTAGTGCGCGTGGTCGGCCCAGGGTCGGATGCCGCCTAGAGAGCTGATGTTGACGATGCGGCCACTCCCCTGCTCCAGCATCTGCCGCGCACCTTCCTGGCAGCAGAAGAAGGTTCCTTTCAGGTTGACGTCGTGAATGAAATCCCAATCGGATTCGGTGATAGCGAGGGGATCGAAGCGGGTGAAGCGGGCGGCGTTATTGACCAGGTAGTCAAGCGGGCCGAACTCGTCGTTGACTTGCGCGAATAAGCGGCGGATCTCCGCGACCTGCGCCAGATCGGCCTGAAAGAGGGGAGCGCCGTGGCACTCGCGCGAAACCTGTTCGGCTTCGGACTTAGATTGCCCGTAGTGGATGGCAACCAGAAAGCCACATTGGGAAAGGTGGATGGCGATCGCTCGGCCAATCCGCTTGGCGGCGCCGGTGACCAGGACGCGCCTTCCCTCCCCCACTTTGTTAAACCAGGACGTCAGCGAACTGCGCGATGGCGGCTGTGGTTTGAGCGATGTCGGCAGGCGTATGGACGCATGAGACGAAGCCGGCTTCGAATTGCGAGGGCGGGAAGTAGATGCCGTTGTCCAGCAGGTGATGGAACAAAGCAGCGAAGGCCGTCAGGTCGCATCTTTTAGCGTCCTCGTAGTTGCGCACCGGGCCTTCGCCGAAGAAGAAGGTGAACATGGAGCCGACTCGGTTGACCGTCATACCCTGAGGGACATGGGCGGTCAGTTGCGCGGTGGATTGCTCCAGCATGTCGTAGGTTTCAGGATGCTGTTCCAGGTAAGTAAGCATGGCGATGCCGGCACTGACCGCCACCGGATTACCGGCCAGCGTACCGGCCTGGTAAACAGGTCCACAGGGCGCGACTCTAGCCATGATTTCAGGGCGGCCACCATAGGCCGCGATAGGCAGGCCACCGCCCAGGATCTTGCCCAGCGTAGTCAGGTCAGGGGTAACGCCATACAGCTTTTGTGCTCCTCCGCGGCTCAGGCGGAAGCCGGTCATGACTTCGTCGAAAATCAGGACGGAACCGTATTGAAGGGTTAATCTGCGCAGCCCTTCCAGGAATCCAGGCGCCGGCGGGATGCACCCCATGTTGCCTGCAACCGGTTCGACAATGACTGAGGCGATGCGGTCCCCTTGCGACCGAAAGACCGTTTCGACACTTTCCAGATTGTTGAAGGGAGTCGCAATCGTGGTTTCAGAGAAGGCCAGCGGGACGCCTGCCGTATCGGGCAGACTGAGAGTTGCGATACCGGACCCGGCTTTCACCAGTAGAGAATCGACGTGCCCGTGATAGCAGCCTTCAAACTTTAAAGTAAGCTCCCGGCCGGTGTAGCCACGGGCGAGGCGGATAGCGCTCATGCAGGCTTCGGTGCCGGAGTTCACCAGGCGCACCATTTCGATAGACGGAACGGCGTCGATGATCAGCTCGGCCAGCTCAACTTCGCGCCCGGTGGGAGCCCCGAAGCTGGTGCCCATATCGAGTACGGCTTCAATGGCATCGATGACAGGCTTTGGCTTGTGGCCAAGGATCAGCGGACCCCAGGAGCCGATGTAGTCGATGTACTCGTTGCCATCGACGTCGAAGAAGTGAGAGCCTTCGCCACGCTGGATGAAGCGAGGCACGCCGCCGACGGCCTTAAACGCCCGAACGGGCGAATTCACTCCGCCGGGGATGCTGGCCTGGGCACGCTTGAGCAGAGCTTCCGAGAGCGTGGTCTTCATACTCTGGTTTGGCCGAGGATCAGCTTTCGAAACAGGAAGCTCATGAAAATTTCGTGCAGAGTGGTGTTGACGTTGCGGAGGAGCCGAACTTTAAGGTCGAGATAAGGTTGGGTTCCGGAGAACAGATCCTGGACGATCTCGCAGAATTTGGGACTGCGCTTCATGAAGTCGATCATGCGTGTGGGCACGGCGCCGAAGCAAATAGCGCCGCAGAAGAGACGCTTGGCCAAGCCTGCGCCATAGGTAAGGTCAGAACCGAAATCGCCGGCGATGACTTTTCGATAGGCATCGGCCTTCTTTTCCGGCTCGATGTTGTCGAGGAGCACTTGACTTGCTAAATCGCCGGAACGTATGGCGTAGTAAAGGCCCTCACCGGTGATGGGATCAACCAGGCCGCCGGCATCGCCGACCGCGATCCAGCCATCGCCGGCCAGCCGATTATTGCGCCAGCCGCGCGACTCCAGCGCCGGAAGCATGTGCCCATAGAACTTGGCGTCTTTGCGCGAGAGGCCTTTCTCGTCCATGTAGCGCTCGAGACGCGCGCGCAGACACTGAGCGGATTCGCTCTTGCCGCAGATGCCAACCGAGAGGTGGCCGGCACGCGGGAAAACCCAGATGTAGCCTTCCAGATTCGGCAGGAATTGAATGTCGATATGCGGCTGCTCAAGCGGCACCCAGTAGCCGAGCGCGTACATGGTGTCTTGCGCGGTGTATTGGGTGCCCACGTCGCGCAGCGGGTTGCGGGCTCCGGTAGCGACCACGCAGGCATCGGCTTCAATGCGGCCTGAGCGAGTGCGAATGGTCCAGCCGGATGCGGTGCGATCGAGCCCCATGACGCGTGTCTTTTCGATTTCAGCCCCAGCTAGTTCGGCGCGCCGCAGCAGCATACCATTCAGGTCAATGCGCGAGTAGATGACCAGCGGGCGCGAGAGCGACATCTTGTATGCGCCGGACCGGGGCGCCGCCAGCAGTGTGTCGGTGACGAGCTTCTTAGTCGTTTCGTTGTCGATTAAGTAAGGATATTGAGAGTACGCCTTATAGGTAACGCCGCCGCCACAGGGCTTCTCCCACGCAAGCTTTTCATCGAGGATGATGGTCCGCAGCCCAGCTCGTGCGAGGCGTTCGGCAGCGGTGGCCCCAGCGGGACCGCCACCCAGAACAGCAACAGTTTTCATCGGCCAGTTCCGCCGGCTCCAGAAGCTACAGATGGGTGTCCCGGGGGCAGCGGATCCGCGCCCCCAGGCGCTTGCGCCATAGGATTAGCCACAGGGGAATCCAGCTTCACCACGGCCCACTTGCCATCGCGATTTTCAAGTGTGTACTTCATCGTCATCCCGTGGCCGACGGCCGTGTCGCCTTTTGGATGAATGGCGACGGTTGCATAAGCCATATTCTTATCGAAGGTGACGTTCGTTGTATTCACGTCCAGGTCATTCACATCCAGACCGGTGCTCTTTGTTTTCAACCGCTCGAGAATGGCCGCCTGCACCTTCTCTTTACTATTGATGTTGTCACCGCAACTGACAAAAAAAGTAATCGAGACTAGAAGCGCTAAAGGCGCACGTAACACCTCCCGATTATAGCTAGGAGCAGATCAGACCCACGGTAGACAGCCAAGAGCTGCGCAGTGCTCACCGCCTAAAATGAAAGAACAACTGTGTTCCTAATAAGGTCTCTCTTCATAGCTTGTTTGCTGCTCGGTCAGGCAGCGGCTGTCACTATTCCGGCAGGAACAGACCTGACCGTGCGCTTAACAACTCCGGTTTCCAGTTCCGAGAAGAAAGGGCAGCCGGTGAGCGCTGTGGTGGTTGCGCCTGTCTCGATAGGCGGCACGCCGGTCATCGGGATCGGAACGACGGTCAGCGGCAAGGTTGCCGCGGTGAGTCCATACAAAGCAGTGGGGACGGACGGATCTGCCGAGCAGCCTGCCACGCTGGGTCTGCAATTTGACCGGATCGAAAGCGCAGGCAAAGGGGTGAAGCTTTCGTGCGTTCTAACCGGCGTCGATAATGCCCGGGAGACGGTGGAGTCCTCTGGGGTCATTACCGGTATTCAGAAGTCGCAGACCTACGGAGCGCAGCTGGACCGCGGAGTAGCCAAACTCGCCGAACGCTATGGGCAGTTTGGGGACATTCTCAATCAGGTAAAGAATTCGTTTGTGAAGGAAGTGGACCCGTCTATCGACTTCAAAGCAGGAGTGGACCTGACGCTGCGGACGACACAAGCGTTCGAGTGGTCGGAGCAGTCTGGGAAGCCGGCCGTGCCGCCGATTGCTCCGGCCGATCAACTGGCGAAGCTGGTAAACTCGCTACCCCTGCGGACACAAGCACTGAAGCCGCCGGCGCCTTCTGATTTGACGAACATCGTGTTGATTGGGACAGCCGAGCAGGTACAGGCTGCGTTTCAGAGCGCAGGGTGGTTTCCGGCCGCTGCCTTGAGCGAGACATCGAAGATGGAAACAGCGCGCGCGATCATTGAAAATCGCGGCTATAACGAGGCGCCCATGTCGATTTTGACAATCGATGGACGGCCGCCTGATCTGGCGCTGCAGCGGCAGAACGATACTTTTTCGAAGCGTCACCATATCCGTATTTGGCAGCAGCCGGAGCAGTTTGACGGCAAGCCGGTATGGGTGGCGGCGGCTACTCACGATACAAGCATTACGTTCTCGCCGGAGTCAAAGTCGTTCACGCACGGCATCGATCCGAACATCGATGCAGAGCGATCGAAGGTAGTGGATGACCTGCTGTTTACCGGTAAGGTCCATGGCGTTGCAATGGTGGACAGGACGAACCTGCCGCCTGATCCTTCGAATGCGACAGGCGACAAGCTGGTAACGGACGGAAAGATGGCGGCGGTTGAATTCTGAGGGGGAACGGCCGTCCTCGCAGAGCAGCAGCGGCTACAAGTATCTGGACCCGCTTATCACGTTCTTTGTTACGGTGCTGCTGATCTCGAACTTAGTCGCGCCGAAGTTCTTTGCACTGGGTCCGTTGCGCATCAGCGCGGCGCAGATCCTGTTTCCGATCACCTACATCTTCGGCGATATCTTCACGGAGGTGTACGGCTATGCGGCATCGCGGCGAGCGATTTGGTACGGCTTTGGAGCCTCATTCCTGCTGGCACTCATCAGCTACGTCGCTGCTGTGGTGCCGCCCGCTCCCGAGTATAGAGATCAGGCCGCGTTCGAGACGATTTTCAAACCGATTGGCAGGATTGTTGCTGCGAGTCTGCTGGCCTACTGGCTGGGCGAATTTGCTAATTCGTACACGCTGGCGCAACTGATGTTGTTGACCAAAGGTCGCTATCTCTGGACCCGAATCGTTGGCTCAACCGTAGTGGGGCAGGCTATCGATACCACCGTGGTGATGTTTGCCGCCTTCTATGGAACGCGTTCTACGCAAGTCATCTGGCAACTGATCTTATCTGGGTACTTGATCAAAGTGGTTTACGAAACGCTGATGACGCCGGTCACTTATGCAGTGATTGGGTTCCTGAAGAGAAGCGAAGGTGTGGATCACTTTGATTACGGGACGAACTTCAATCCCTTTGGCGATGCAAGTTGAAGTCTGCCGGTGAGCGAGCCGTGGGTCAGGCAGCTACGGGCGCCTTGTCCGCGGTGGAGAACTTCTCTTCAATGCGTACCCATTCCGGTAAGCCGACGATGTCCGTATATTGCTCGAAACTCATCCCTTTTTCTTTGGCCGTATAGCGCCCTTGCAGGATGTCGGCAAGGGCATCCTGGATAACGCGCGCCACCCGGAAGATCAGGCTGGTTGGATAAAAAATCATAGAGAACCCCATGGCGTAGAGCTCTGCCGGCGGCACCAGAGGGGTTTTGCCTCCGCCTTCAAGCATATTGGCAACTATGTATTTTCCGCGGAATGTGCTGGCGATTTTCTTTAGCTCCTCGACATTGTGAGGCGCCTCAATGAAGAGGCCGTCGGCGCCAACTTTGAGGTAGCGCTCGCCACGGCGAAGCGCCTCGTCCAAGCCCAAGGGAGCGCGGGCGTCGCACCTGGCGATTACGAACAGATCAGTACGTCTGGCGGCTAAAGCGGCGGAGAGCTTGCCTTCCATAACCTCGGGAGCGACCACGTTCTTGCCGTTCATGTGCCCGCAGCGCTTAGGCGCTTGCTGATCTTCCAGAAAGATGGCAGAAACGCCCATCGCCTCGTAGGTGCGAACAACGTTGGTGACGTTCTTGGCATCGCCGTAGCCGTCATCGCAGTCAACCAGCACGGGCAGAGTGGAGGCCGCTATGATCTCCCGGGCGCTGCTGCTCATTTCTCCGAATTGGGCAAGCGCGATGTCGGGCCAACCGAATCGAGCACCGACCACTGAATAGCCGCCTATCTGGTAAGCTTTGAACCCGGCCTGCTGAATCAGCAATGCTGTAAGCGCATCGTGCGCAGAGGGAAGAAGTAGCGGTTCGCCGACGGTCGCGAGCAGTTCCCGCCAGCTGACTTTCTTATCGCTTGAAGTTTGCATGTGATCTCCGGTTGTGCTGGCGATTGGCGAGAGCGTCACGAACCTTCCGGACACACAACTGGAATAATATTCGGATAAAACGCGGTCGCGGTTCTGTTCAAAAGTGCTCGAATGTGGCTGAAACTTGCCCGGATTTTAACCAAGGTCAGCCGGCGCACGGATCAGCTTGACGGAAAGGCTCAGGGGATTGCCGTTGCGAATAATGGATAGGACCACGGATTCGCCCACTCGCTTACTCGCCATCATGCGGACAAGCACGTCCTGCCGGTCTACAACGTGGCCATCTACCGCCACGATAAGGTCTCCGCCGATGCCTACCTCGACATTGCCGACGTCAACAATCTCGCGTGCTCCGCGCACGCCGGCGGCTTCTTCGGAGGTGCCGCGTCCAACGCTCTGAACCAGCAGGCCGCCACGCCTGGGTAGCCCGAGTGCTTCTGCCAGATCGCCCGCTACGTATTCGGTGGTGATGCCGACCTTGGGGCGCTCGGTCACGCGTCCGGCTTGATAGTCAGCCAGCAGAGCTTTGGCTCGATTAATAGGCAGCGCAAAGCCGATGCCCAGGTTGGTCTGGCCGAGAATGGCCGTGTTGATGCCGATGACCGAGCCGTTGGAATCAAGCAACGGCCCACCGCTGTTGCCGCCGTTAATGGCTGCGTCAGTTTGGACCATGCCTTCCAGACGCTGCTGATTTTCGCCCTCGATGGCTCGACCGATAGAACTCACTACGCCAACGGTCAGCGTTCCTTCCAGCCCGAAGGGATTGCCGATGGCGAGCACCTTCTGGCCGACTTGCAGATGCTCCGAATCGCCCAGGCGCAGAAACTCCACCTTGCGCTTCAGATCGATCTTGATGAGAGCCAAGTCGTCTGAGCGATCCACATCCAGGGCGGTGGCGTAGTACTGCGACTGGTCCGAAAGCGTAACCTGCAAGCGGCTGCTTCCCGAGACAACGTGGAAGTTGGTGAGGATGAAGCCCTGATCGTTAATCAAGAAACCGGAACCGAGACTCTGGGAAGCGACCGGCTGATAGAAGAAGTCGCGGCGAACGGTAGTGCTGGTGATGTAGACGGTAGCGAGGCGAGCAGTTTTATAGATGTCGATATTGTTCTGTTCGTCTGATGAAAGGCCGGCGCCATGCACCGATTGCGGTTCGGACCAATGGGATGCGTTACGGAGCAGCGGAGCGGAAAGGCGGCGGAGGCTCCAAGGGGTTCCCGAAGTGACCCATATGAATAGCAGCGCCAGGCAGGCGCCGACAAACATGGAGCGAAGTCTCAGAGGAACCTCTGCAAGTCCACGTGAACGGCGGCTGCTTGCGCCAATGTCTCCCCAGTTGTACCGCCGGTCTCGATGATGTAGTTGGCGAAAGACCTCTTGTCGGCCACGGGCATTTGCGAACCAAGGCGCGTCCGCACCTGCTTTTCGGTCAGGCCGTCTCTGGCCATCGCGCGCGTAATCTGTAACTGTTCACTGCAAGCGGTCACTATGATCCTGTCGTAGCTTTTATAACGTCCCGTCTCTATCAGGATAGCCGCTTCCACCACTGCGATGCCGTTCGGCTGTGTGTGACTGAAATTGTGGAGCAAGCGGTCCTGGATGCGATAGACAGCGGGATGGACAAAGCTGTTCAGGAGCGTGAGCTTGGGGGGCGAAGCGAAGACTAATACGCCGAGTTTCTTGCGATCGATTGTTCCATCCGCATTGAGTATGTCGGGCCCAAACGCTTGCACTGTTGGGCCATATGCTTCACCGGAAGGCTCCAGCGACTGGTGGCCTAATTCGTCAGCGTAGATGAGAAAACAGCCGAGCCGCTCAAGCTCTTTGGCGACGGTTGTCTTGCCGCTTGCGTAGCCGCCGGTCAGGCCAACGGTCAACATCCCTGGCGATGTTCAGCCAGCGTGACGGTGTTAGCCATGAGCATGGCGATGGTGAGCGGCCCGACTCCGCCCGGCACCGGCGTATACGCAGATGAGAGTTCTTCCATGGCACGAGGGTCGACGTCGCCGACCAGAATGCTGCCAGTTTTTTCGAAGGATTCGAGGCGCTTGGGTTGATGCGCGAACAAGCGTTGAGCAAGGGAAGGATCGGTGACACGGTTCATGCCGACATCGATGACGACGGCACCGGGCTTAATATGCTCAGAGCCGATCATGGCGGGGCGTCCGATGGCTGCAATCAAGATGTCGGCCCTGCGGCACTCCCCTGCCAGGTCGGTGCTTCTGGAATGACAGATTGTTACTGTAGCGTTCGCGTGAAGCAGGAGCAAAGCCATGGGTTTGCCGACGATATCGCTGCGACCGACCACGACAGCCTTCTTGCCGGCAATAGGGATTTCGTAACGGCGCAGCAATTCCATGATGCCGGCCGGGGTGCAGGCGCGTGGCCAGGGACGGTTGAGAACCAGTTGTCCCAGGCTGAAAGGACCAAAGCCATCAACGTCATGAGCTCCATCGACAAACCGGGTGGTAATCGCCTCCGCATCGATCTGGGGCGGCAACGGCATCTGGACCAGGACGGCGTCGGCCGAGGCAAGCTCATTGGTGCGAGCGGACAGGTATTCGGAGAGCTGTGCTGTAGACAGGTCGCCAGGTACGCGCAACTCAATGCTACGAATGCCAAGCTCCTCAGAAGCCTTCAGCTTGTTGCGTACGTAGATGTGGGAGGCGGGATCGTCACCGACTAGCACAACTGCCAGTGCGGGCGTTCGGTTCCTTGCTCTCAGAGCCTCGATGCGGGGACTTAATTCAGCGAGAATTTCATCTCTAATCCGCTTGCCATCGAGGACTAAACCGCTCATGCATTCGTGAGAATAGCAGAGGGTGGACGCCGGTCAACTACTTGCATAGCAGTCAGAAAATGTTTGACCGGGCTGAGGCTGTGCTCGCCATAGACCGAGGAAAACGAGACTGGGGCCTTGCCGTCGGATGCGCTAGGAATGCAGCGTGGCCAGTGCTGCTGTCAGATCATCCATCAAGTCGACAGGCTCCTCCAGTCCGATGTTGAGCCGAACGAGGCGGCCGCTATAATGCGTGCCTGGCCGCTCCAACTGCGGGTAGAGCATCGCCAGGCTGGTGACACCTCCCCAGCTGTAGCCGATTTTGAAGAGCTTCAGCGCGCCTACGAACGCGTTCACTTGTGCTGGGCTATAGGTCCGATTCAAGACAATCGAGAAGATGCTCGCTGAGCCGGTGAAGTCTCGCTTCCAGATTTCATGACCCGGACAGGATGGCAGAGCAGGATGCAGTACCGTCTCGATCTCTGGTCGTTTTGACAGCCATTGTGCGATCAGCAACGTGGACCGCTCCAGAGACTCCAGCCGAACCCCAAGCGTCTGAAGACCGCGCATGGCCAAGTTGCAGTCATCCGGCGATGGGGCCATGCCGAGCAGAGCAAGCGTTTCACCTACTCGCTCATAAGCAGATTTTGTTCCAACCGAAACTGACCCGAGCACCAGGTCGCTATGCCCACCAATGTACTTAGTCAAAGCCTGCATGCTCACATCTACACCGAAAGAGAAAGCATCGAAAAGGACGCCGGCCGCATAGGAGTTGTCCAGCGCTATCGGAACACCTTTCGCGTGAGCCGCCGCGGCGAGAACTGGAAGATCCTGCACCTCCATCGTGACTGATCCTGGACTCTCACACCAGAGGAGGGCGGTTTCCGGTCGGATGAGCTGCGAGATCCCGACGCCTATGAGAGGATCATAGCCTTGTACCTCAATCCCGAGTCTTGCCATCACTCCATCTGCGAGCTCTCGGTTCGGAGCGTAAGCGTTCGCAGGCAAAAGGACGTGACTACCCGCCTGACAGAAGGCCAGATAGACCAGCGTAATGGCTGCTTGACCTCCGGGCGTGATAAAGGTGTGCAAAGCACCTTCCAGCTCAGCTATGCGCGAACCCAATTGCAACGTCGTGGGGGTACCGAACGACCCGTAAGTGTAGCCGTATTCGGACTGCCGCCAGTTGTCGGAAATGCGTTCTGGGCTTTCGAATATCACCGTTGAGCCACGGTAAGTTGCAGGAGCAAGCGACCGGAATCCTTTCTGAGAGGCTTCGTGCTGAGGCTGAGTGAGTCTGGTTTTCCAATGCAATGATGGAGAGCTCCTTTGCTTGTTGGCAAGCGGGATTCGTTCCATCTTAGCCATGACAACAAGTGGTTAAGATACCCGGGCAAGGCTGAGAGCAAGCGGCCGGAAGTCTGCTTGCCAATCCGTGGTGAACTGGCTGGAAGAAGGCCTTACATGCCAAGACAGAAGCAGGGTTCCCTGCTCCGCATGATTTAGTGCTGAGGGATAGGAACCATGGCGGCGCGTTCCTCGGCTGTTTGGACATTCACGCTGCTGACAACTGCTAATTGTTCCTGCACATCGCGGTCGCTCGGGTTCTGCTCTTTCAGAGACAGCAGCAGATGCTTAGCCTTTACATAAGTAGCCGGAGCCGCGCTAAGCAACTCAGCCAGTGCAAGCGAGCTTTGGAACGGACTGAGCGACACCATCGCAGGTTGTTCCTTTTCAATCGCTAGGACAATGTGCGACTTAGGCACGAAGGTTCCCTCCCTCCAGTAGCGATGCAGGTCCACCGCGAGCTCAACGTCAGTCTTTCCGTAGATCTTCTCCAAAGCCTCGCTAACGGATTGGCCATCCGAAACCGCTCTGAGAAAGACCGGGAAAGCAGCCGCATATCCGGGGCTGAACATCAGCATGTGGGTCAGCGCCCAGCTCTCTCCGTAGAAAATCGCAACTTTGTTGCCCTCCTGATAAAGCCGCTGTTCGTTGGTCAGACTAAGGACGGAGGCGAGATCCAGCCACGGCTCACGATTTAATGCTCTACTTCGGGCCGTGAGTACACCGCCTATTGTCGCGTGCCCTTCGCTGACAGAGAATGTCGAGTAGACATCCGCTAAGCCTTCGTTGAGCCAGACAGGGAGATGATACCCAGCGCGGCTGAAGGCCAGGTGAGCTAGTTCATGGATTGCCGCTTGCCGATGCTGTGGCTGGATGTCTTCCAGTACGATGTAATCGCCGTGGCGTCCGCGGATATAGTGCCCGAAGGTTCCACGACTCAGGCGAACAGCCGCGTATTCAGCGCGCGATTGGAAGGCATAAACTCGCAAAGGTCGGTCGGGCGTGGTGTCGCGGAGTCCCACTTGCCCAAAGAACGACCAGGCTTCTTCCAGCGTTCGAAGCATCCCTTGTGCCTCCTGCCGGCTGCCGGTAGACAGCAATTCGAGACCGGCGGATTTGACCGCAATCCAACCGGCAGAGTCAACTGCTTGTGGCCTCCCTATGGCTGCGATTGCGAGCAACAGGAAGATAGCGCGCTGCTTCTGAAGACATTGGCACAGGAAAGATGGCACTTCCACTGTTGAGCTTTATCGCGTGAAGGGCTCAAAGTTGTAGGAAAGTTTGGAAATTTTTACCTAGGCAGGTAAATACTTTCGTCTCGGACCAATTTCGACGGCTCTGGTAAGAGATTTCTGGTGCCTGCGCGGAACTAACAATCGTGATCGTGTCTCGCGGCAGCGGTGTCTTCGCACGTAAATGGATCTGGCCGGCAGCTCTGGCGATTGTCGCTCTGCTTGCAGCGTTGTGGAGACCAACCATCTATGCACCCCTTAAGCGGAAGCCGAACCTGGTCGCGGTGTCACAGCCACCCGTTCGTCAGAGTCCGCGGAAAGTGTTCCCTTTCTCGGTGATTCGTGGCGGCGCCTTCACAGACCTTGAGTTAGCACGCGCACGCAGAACAGACCCCGTGATAGATGCTCACTACGCTTCCTTTGGATCTCATCCGGTTTTCAAAAAGACTCCGCGCGATCTGCTGATGTATGTCTCTTATCGGCAGGGGAAAGATGTTTACTGGTCGCAAACTCGTCACCTGATTCCCAAAGGAGAGACCGTAATAGCTGATGGATCGTCGCTGGCACGGGCTCGGTGCGGCAACCGCCTTTCAGCAACACCCCAAGCTCCCGTGGCCATCGGCAAGCAGCCGCCTGAGGAAGTACTGAATACGCCTGAAGCACCGGAGGAGCCCCTCAGCTACGACCTGGCAGTTTTACAAAGCCCGCAAGGTGCGCCTTTTCCATTTGTTCTTCCCCTTGGCAGCGATACGCCTCTCAGTAGCGGTGCTCCGGCCGCAGGGGGAACCGGGGGAGGTGGATCTGCGGCTCCCGGTGGAGGAGGCGGCGGTTTCCCCGGGGGAGCTGCGCCTGGCGGTGGGGCAGGCCCGCTCCTGGATGCTAAGCGGTCGGGTAGTACAACGGCTGCAGGCGCGCCCATCCTAGGCGGCCTTGGCTTGGTGAACGGTCCCATTCCCAGCCCGGTACAGGGTGTCACGATCGGCTCCAATGGTCTTCCTACTTCGCCGAACTACCCAATCACCACAACTCGCCCCAGCGACACGGTCACGGGATTGACTCCCGAACCATCACCGCTCGGGACAACGGCACTTGCCTTAGTTTTTCTATTCCTGTTGAGGTGCTCCTGTTCGAGTAGGTTCTTGCGCGGCTAAGTACGCCGGCAACTCTTCTGCAAGCCGATTGCCGGCAACGCGCTGTCTCAGGGCCACCGATTCACCTTTAGCTCTTGCGGCCGTAGCCCGGTGTGAAGCCAACAAGTCAGCCAAAGTGAGCGCGCTGTCCACTTCAGACAAAGACGAAACAGCAGGTTCGGGACAATCAACCCTGACGATTCGACTGACTGATCGGTTTGAGCCCATCACGGGAAGGTAGCTCCGCAGGTCTGCCATTACTTGGCCCGCCGTCTTTCCGTAAACTAGCTGCATAGCGCCTTCGGATCCCGACCCGCCATTCACTGCCCCGATAAATTGTGGGAAGCGAGCCCGGTAGCTTTCGTGAAAGGCCAGCATGTGAACCAGCGCCCAGCTCTGGGCATAGAACAGCCCAACCTTGTTCCGCTCGTTGTAAAAAGGAGACTTGCCATCAACTGCCATCAGAGTCTGCAGAGGCAGCAGTTCGCCCTCGCTCAGACTCCGCATGCGCGCACTTAACATGCCGCCGACAGTGGCCGTGGTTCCGTCCATTAAAAGCGAAGAATAAAAGTCGGCGGTACCTTCACAGAGCCAGATGGGAAGCTTAAGCCCTGCACTGCGAAAGACAAAGTGAGTGTACTCGTGAATTGCAGCTTGCCGATGCTGCGGCTGGATGTCTTGAAGGACGATGAAATCGCCACGCTGGCTGTGCAGGTAGTGAGCGAAAGACGTGCTCTGCAAACGGAACGGTTCGTACTCTTCCTTAGAGCGAAACGCAACGATGCGTAAAGGGCGTGATGAGGCGGAGATCAAGTCAGTGGTCTGTTGAAAGAAAGATCGCGCCTGTTCAAGGATCAGCAGCGTGGCCTCGGCGTCCGCTGCCGTATTGGTGGTGCTCATCTGAAAGTGTTCTGTCCGAACAGAGATCCACCCTTGCGCACGGGCCGGCGGGCAGAAACCCAGGAGTGAAAAGATAGCGAAGAGAAACGCACCGTAACCAGGCCGGCGAAAAGTTAGAAGCGACACTGAATGGTAAATCGGCAGTATTGCTTCCGAGCATTAGGGGGCAAGCCGAAATCGGCTGCACCATCGCCCTCCCTTGTTGCGGGTACAATTTAGTTCAAACCACAAGGGAGGTGCGCTTGCCTGGTCTGTGGGTTGTGGTTATTTTCATCCTGGGCACATTGGCGGCTTACGCCCAGTCTCCGGTGGACGAATCGGAGCGTATTCAGCTTCTTGAACGGGTGATGAACGGAGATGTCCAGGGTGACAGCCTCAAGTGCGAAGTTCATGTCGTAAAGCCCTTTCTGGACTTCTCCTTTCGCTACGAGGCCGGATATGTAGGCGGCTGCGCGCTGGCGCAGTTTGAAGGCAGAGCGGCGCAGGTAGGAGCGTACCTTCGCGTTCAACCGTCCGGAACGGCTCCCGTATACCTCCGCGACATGTTCTACCTGCCGCAAATGCCGAAGCCGATGCGGGCCGATTATCGCTGGCGTCACCTGCATGAAGAGACCGAATTCAGCGGAGTGTTTGCTGCCGGCCCGGGCGAGTATTCTGTGGATCTGGCGATTGTGGACGACCGTAATCGCACCTTTCACAAAAGATGGCGCGTGAAGATCCAGCCCAGCCACAGTGATCGGAAAGCCGACATCGCCATTGCCGCAAACAGAGTTGCCTCCGCTGCCGTCACTCCCTGGCACGATGGAGTAAATGGACGTGACCCGGCAGCTTCGGGCGCCAGCGGTCCCCAGTTAACCGTGCTGCTGGACGCTGCCCCTATCTACCCTGCCTCTCAAAAGCTGCGCGCCTGGGACAACACCTTCTTGATGACTTCGCTTAACTCACTTCTGCGCGGGGTTCGCCCCTCCGCTGTCAAGCTGATCGCCTTCAACCTGGAGCAGCAGCGCGAGGTTTTCCACGAGGAGCTATTTCGCAGCGAGCAGTTCCCTCAGCTTGGCGAAGCTCTTCGAAATTTGGAGCTGGGAACGGTTTCGTATCGCACTCTGCAGGCCCAGGCTGGATGGGCAGACCTGCTGGTAAGCCTTATTCAGAGCGAGGCACGAAAGTCACGACCGTCCGACGCAGTGGTGTTCCTGGGGCCGAACGCTCGCAACTTGAATAAGATCCCGCGTGACCTGCTAAGCTCCTGCGGGAGCCTGAACAGCCGTCTCTTCTACCTGGAGTTCTTCCCGATCCCCGGCTATGAATTTCCCGATACCATTCACCAGCTGACCAACACTTAAGTTGCATTCGCCCGGAGACTTAGCCGATGCCATTAGTAAGCTGCAGGTTCGGTTGCCCGTCTCGAAGGGGCCAGTTCCCGGCGCGTAGTCCGGTCCGTAAGCGTTCATCGGCCGCAGAGCCTGTCTTTAGACACAGATCGACCGCACGAAGGCAGTCCGCCAGCGACCCAATTTCGTTTTGTAAATGGATTCGGGTAATCTCTATAAAAAGGGCACCGGCTTTTACCGGTGCCCAAGTTCAAACAATGAGCGAGGTAAGCGAGTTAGAAGAGACGTGCTCTTCGGCTCGTAAACAACTCGCTAATGAGTCGGCGTATTGCCGTTCACCCCCTTGATGTTCTTTGACCTCGTGACTGCTTGACAAGAACAAGAGCCAGGGCCTCCAGCGTTTTGAAAGTTAGCCGGGCAACTTTGGTTGTTAGCAGCCGCATAGGACGAGCAACTCGTCACCACAATGGGATGTCGCATTGTATAAGCAGTTAGCGACGTGGGGTCCGGGTTCGGATCGGCTTGACCGCCAACCGCTACGCCGGTCCAGGGAGGCCAACAAGAGGTGCCATCGTCCCGCCAATCGACCGGGCAAGGCTTGCCTTCAATTCCCGGCGATGACATTTTGTAACCGATGTCAACGGCGTAACACATCCCGTCATAAAGGGTCTGACCCGCTTGGCATCCTGCGCCCCAGGGTAATTTAGGGACCACCAAAGGACTTGGGGTACCTGGAAGAAAAAACATCTGGGTTGAATCGCCAGTCCATGGCTCCTGTACCACAGGCGAACCAGCGTAGGTGCGTTGAAACCCTACAGTTGTCGTCTGGTGAGGCAGATAACTGATCACTTCGCCGCTGCTCATGCTTACCAGCTTGATGTGTCCGTCGCTCTTAGGCTCCACCAGAAAGTGTTCATTTGCCGTTTTCACGTCCGGCCATTGGATAATGCTGACACCATCCGCCGAGGATGAACCGTAGACATTTAGCACCTGTCCGATAGGTGTTCTGATGGCGAAGCTACCATCGCCCTGCAGTTCAAACGTGAACTGCTGATCCCCTTTGTGCTCCGGGCTTTGCAGAGTCAGCGCTTGCCCCTGCCAGTTAGGAGCTGTTATGTTCAGGTTTCCATATTGGGGTGCTGCGTTAGCTAAACCATAAGAGTTGCCGTTCAAGGCGGATGGGGCGAAACTGATCAGGTTTTCCGCCTCGTCGTCGACATAGTAGGTTCCATCGTAGTAGCCCTGACTGTACTCGATCATGCGTGTATTAGGATTCAAGATGCGAACCATACCGCCATTCGACGTGCTTCCATCCGTGTTGATGGTCACAACGGAGCCGTTCATGTTCCAAGCTCCGACTAGCGCTGCCATGGTTAACGCGTCCTGGTCGGGC
Organism: uncultured Bryobacteraceae bacterium; assembly: GCA_964248405.1. Classification (GTDB taxonomy): domain Bacteria; phylum Acidobacteriota; class Terriglobia; order Bryobacterales; family Bryobacteraceae; genus Bog-105. The sequence continues at coordinate 72,522 of CAXTYH010000004.1, read as the reverse complement.
ACAAACAAGTTCGCCTGGGTATTCGATCCAGGATTAGCCAATAAGTGAACCGTTTCCGGAACCGTCGGGTAGTTGTCCGTATAAATGCGCAGCTCGGAATCGAGGTTAGCCGCGCCGCTCACAGTTACGTAAATTGTGCAGCTCTCTCCCGGCTTCACTAGCTCACCTACGCAGGTGGCAGTGGGTGTAATAGTCATGTTCGTCAGTGTGGGGGAAGCTAACCTGAGGATCGTAAATGGCTGCTGAGCGACTAGTCTAAACGGTAGAGTCACCGGCTTGGCTGCCGTCGATCCGAAGCTAAGTTCATTCGGTGATGCCGCAAAATCTTCGTTTCCCGAGCAGCTTCCGTACTGCGTGAAGCTTGTAATCAGATTGGCAATGCCGGTGGGATCGACTTGCTCCGCCGTACTGATCAAGGTGTTCATCTGCAGCGAGTTGGTCGGTGCTGTTTGTACCGTTCCATACTGTGTTGTGCTGGAGTTCACAGCTTTCAGCGCACCGCTATTTGAATCCTTTGCGAACTTCCAGAACATGTTCCGCTCGTCGACAAGTCCATTCAGCTTGTTCTTCAAAGTTGTCTTTACAAACTGCTTTCCATACGCAAGCGCATACTCTTTTCCGACCCCGGCGGCCATGCTTACCCAATTGGTTGACGTATGCGAAAGGATCTGATCGAAGGCCGCAGTATCTCCCGCTTGGGCTGCTTCCTTGATAGCCGACGTGGCTGCTTCACCGCCAAATGCGAAAGAGAGAATGTTGAGGGCCACCGCTGATGTGTTCAGCGCCATGTTCCCCACCGCCTGAGAGCAGGCGGCCTGTGAGGTTGCGCAAGCTGCGCCGCATTGGTACGGTTTGTCAGCTGGGCAAGAACCCCAACACACTGGCCCGATGCCGTTAAACCCGGACTGGCATTGGGGATAGCAGAGGCCGGCGTCGGAGTCCAGCCCGGAACCGCAGCCTGGAACCGTTCCCGCTCCAATTGCTTGAGTGTTTCTTGTGCAATCCGGTCCCGTGTCGTGCATGTCAGAAGGACACTGGGGAAGGCACTGTGTCAACACACCGTTCGAATGTGTGTAACCGGAAGGGCAGTCCTGATACCAGAGACATCCGGCAGTAGTGCAGCCGGGATACTGGTGACAGGTCTGGGGACCGCCGGGATAGGGATGCTGGGCGCATTGCCACCCTGTCTCATAGCCGCCGGTGGATAAGTTGCTGGTCGGCTTTTGACAGAAGATGCCAACAGTAGAAAACCCGCTCGGACAATTCTCCCAGCAAACGGGGCCGACTCCTGTGTAGTTCGCAGGGCAACTTGGATAGCATAAACCCCCCTGAGATACCGGGGAACCGCTCGGGCACTGAGTCGATATCCCAGTCGCCGTTCGTGTATAGCTCTGCTGCCAGCAGAAGCTTGGATTATTGCCTTGCGCGTACGTCGACGATGCTATGAGCGCGATGCCTGTCAGCAGCGCAAACAACTGTTTCTGGAAATTGAAAATGGTTTTGTGCGTGCGCATCAACGTCCTCCCGCCAATGCCGGTGCGGCTGCTTTGCCGCCGCGTGCGCGATTGATAGCAGCCGTTAACGCCTCATCTGTCAGGGCTCCGCTCATCACGCTGCTTCCAATTACGAAGGTCGGTGTCGATTGGACACCCAATTTTCCGGCCAGTGCCATCGTACGGTTGATCTCTGCACTCGTCTCAGGGCTGCTCATATCCTTCTTCAAGCGTTCACGGTCCAGCTTCAGATCGGTTGCGATCTGATCGATTAGCGTGTCGTTCACCGGTGCGGTGGCCGTGATCAGCGCATGATGAAATTTGTGATAAGCATCTTGCTTGTCGGCCGCTAACGCTGCCTTCGCTGCCAGCAGAGATTCAGGGCCTAGAATCGGAAAGTCTTTATAAACAATCCGAACGCCTCCCTTGTCGGCCAATCCTTTTATCTGACTGTCGACCTTCTTGCAATACCCGCACCTGTAATCGAAGAACTCGACTACCGTGACTGGCTCTTCAGATTGTTGCGCCCCTTGCAGAACCGGGCTCGCTGCATCGTTTTGCAACTCGTTCCGGTGCAGAACAACTGCATCTTGAGCTTTCTTTCCCTGCTCCAGCTGATATCGCACCTGAAACTGCTTGATCGATTCAAGAACCACTTCCGGATGTGCCAGGATGTAGTCGTGTATTGCTTGCTCCGCTAAGGGTGACGTTTGATAAACCGCAGAGCTTGCCTTGTCCTGTGCTTGTAAGACATGGCTGCCAGCCATGAGGCCGACTGCTAAAAGAGCGTAGCCCGCTCGCTTGGCATTAACGCACGTGCGTTGAAGGTTTTTGCTTGTGTACGGCGTTGGATGCGTCCGACAAAACAAAGGTGGGGGGAACTTGCGTTTACTATTCGAGACGAACTGCATGTTGTAAGACCTACTCTTTCTCTATGGCTCGCGACGGTGCCATCTCTACAGGGGAGAGCGGCAGTCCAAATCTGATCAGCCACTAAAAAAGTTTTTTTTGGAAATACAATAAATGCTATCGGCGTCGAGTAAGGCGGCAAGAACCGGGTCAGAGAAGCAAAGTCACCGAAAACCATCAACGAGCATAAGGTCGTCGCCGGTTTGATCCAGTTGCGCGAAAAAGAGTTGTTGTTCATTGGGCGAAAGACTCAAACCGCCCACAGTGGACGATGACAGCTCAGCTACTCTTTCGCTCCGTCGTGTAAGCGGGTCCACCTTATATAGATTCAGTCTTCCAGAAGCAGCATGGCTACAGAAGTACACTCTCGTCTTACCAACAGCAACGCTCCGGAAGAAAACATTTTTCGCAATCAGTTCCTCCTTGCCGCTGCTCAGCGATTTGCGCCAGAGTGCACTATCCACGAAGCTCTCTTTGAGAAAGTACAAAAATTCGCCATCGGCTGATACCTCTGGGGCTGTCGCTTTGGAGTTGGTAATCTGTACCGCGTCTCCACCAGCCTCCGGGATTTGCCATATTCGGTACTCGCCGGATCGATCTGAGCTGAAGTAGATTGATTTGCCATCCGCTGACCAGACTGGCAGAACGTCGGAAGCTTGGTTGCTCGCCGTTAGAGGAACCGGAACGCCGCCGCTGACAGCTATTTTGAAAATTCCGGGGCGTCCACTGGCACGCGAGTCGAACACGATCCATTCTCCATTCGGAGACCATCGGGGAGAGCCCGACGAGCTTGCAAGATTCGTCAGACGGCGGGTTTGCCCGCTTTGTAAGTCGGCCACCCATACTTCCATGAACCCGCTTCTGGTCGACTCGAAGGCGAGCTGCCTCCCATTTGGCGACAAAGCCGGGCGTTGGTCAAGGCGAGAAGAAGAGACTACCTGCGTTTGAGGAGCCTCCCGGCCTGGACCTGCCGTTTTCAGGTTTAGCTTCCAAATGTTTGTATCGTCCAAATTTCGGATGAAAGCGAGCCGCTGTCCATCCGCTGTTGCTGTCAAGCCGCTTACATTTTCCCCTAGCTCACTGATTAACTTAGGCTGTTTGCCATCTAGGCTGCTCCAGATCCGCCGGACCCCATCTGGGTTGGCAATGAAAAGTAATTTTCGGCCTCCCTGGGTCCAGGTTGGATCTGCTACTTGTGGAGAACTGAAGCCATCCCATTGAGGAAAGAATGTCTTGCCGGCAGGCCGATAGTCCTGGCGCAAGGGCAGCACTGCAAGCCTGCTGAGTCCGTCGCCGAAGAAATGAACAAAGGCCAGGCGGTAGGTAGGTGAGAGCGCGGCATCAAAGTCGCCGTCAGTGCCAGTTGTCTGGGTCAAGATTTGGGGTTTTCCTCCGGGCTCGATCGGAATCAGCACGGTGTTAGAGTGCTCAAATGCCAGAAGCCATTTTGCGTCCGGAGTCCATTGGAACAAACGCCCATAAAGATGGGTAAGCGTCCGCTGGCTACCGCTCTGGAGATCCAGTAAGACAACATTCGATGTTGCTTCCGAGTCGCCGTGTACAAATGCGATTGTTCTTCCGTCCGGCGACCATATGGGCCAAGACTCCTCAGTCTCCAAGTCGGTTAATCGTCGCGGCTGGGAAGCCGACCCCAATTTTGGATCAATGTTTTGCAAGAAGATCTTAGTCGAGCTTCCTGGTTTCCGCCATGCATATGCAATGCGTTTGCCGTCTGGCGAGAAAGCGGGTGCGATTTTCGAACCTGGCTCAACTGAAAGGGGCAAGGGCAATAGCGGCAGAGCAGGCTCATCGGCAGAACCACCAAAGTGACGAAAAACAAGAGCTAATCCAACCAGCACCAGGCAGCATAGAGATACCCAGACAGCACTCTGTGATACTTGCCCGAAACCTGCAGCAGCCTGTTCTTGAACCTGAAACAGTGTCTCGGCTGCTTGTGAGGCACTCGGACGTTCCGACGTGTCCTCAGCAAGCATGCGCGCAATCAGACGATTGAGCGCATGCTGTACTCTAGCGCCACGCTGGTTACGAAACAGTCCAATCCAACTTGCCAACCGAGCGTCATGCGCACTGACAGCTTCTGATGGCAGTTGGCCGTTCCGAAGTTCATAGAGAACCAACCCAAGCGAATAAACATCCGTTGCAGCATCAACAGCTTCGCCTCGCAACTGTTCCGGAGACATGTAACGCCACGTTCCCGCAAACAGGTGGGAGGGGGAGACGCTGCTCCGTTCCGCTGAGCCCGAAAACCACGTAGCCAGTCCAAAATCAAGAACCTTCACACTGCCGTCGCTCCGCAGAATTGCGTTTTCCGGCTTGATGTCTCGATGAATCATGCCGATCGCATGGGCGGCAGTTAAAGCTTGGGCAATCTGCCGCCCGATTTGAGCAACCTCCAGGGCAGGCAGTGCTGCCGCACAGGCTTGCCGAAGCGATCGCCCCTCGACAAACTCCATGACGATGGTAATAGTCGATTCTGAACGGAGGGTGTCGTGAACCGTGACGATGTTGGGATGGTTCAGGGCAGAGGCGGTTCGTGCTTCCTGAAGAAATCGTTCGCCGGCGCCAACTTGTTCCACAGCGCTTGGCTTCAGGAACTTCAAAGCGACAGTCCGCTCCAGTTCCAGATCCTTAGCCGAGTAAACATCCCCGACCCCTCCGCCGCCCAAATACCCCGTAATGGTGAATCGACCGATACGGGATCCGAGGCGACTGCCGGCCTCATCCGTTACCGGGTGGAACTCCTGTAACAATGAGAGAACCTCGCAGATAATATTTGGCCTGACGTGAGTTAAGGATTTGAGGAACTCGAATTGTGCTTCCCCGGGAAGCTCCGCTGCTCTTTCTGAGAGGTCGAGGATTGTCCGCCAATCTTCCTCACTAAAAGTGGACATGCTGGATTGCCAAGTCAGGTCGACAGCTCACTGGCCAGCCAATGACGCGAGAACTGCCAGTGGCGGTGGACCGTTACCGTTGCACAGCCGAGTTGAGCCGCGATCTCCTCGGCGGTCAGCCCTTCGAACACCTTTAACTCCACAACTCGCCGCAGCACTGGCTTTATCGCTTCGAGCCGGGACAAAAGGTGCTCAGCCTCGATCGTGTGGCGTTCCGGCTGGTTCCGGAGTTCTTCCCATAGCGGCACCTTTTGCGCTTTGCTCGATAGCGGCCTCGAATGATGGATAAGCAGCCGTCTCATAATTTGGCCGGCAAGTGCAAAGAATGCTCCGCGGTCGTTGTGATGGTCCGCTTGCGCTGGCGGAAGTGCTTTGACCTTCACCAGCTGCAGATACAATTCGTTGACCAGCAGGGTAGGTTGCCAGCTGATACCGGAGCGCTCAGTCTTAAGATGTCTAGCTGCCAACATCTTCAATTCGGGGTAGAACAGTTCCAAAAGCTCACTACCCGCTTGGACGTTACCGGCCCGGTACGCCGCCATCAGTGAACTAACCCGCTCCGATTGAAACGTGGCTGGCACGGCTAATCATTCTATCGGACTCAACTGCCGTATCCGATGAGATCAGGAGTGCTCTACTCCAACCGGATTCTACGAAACAATCAGCGGTGAAACTGCCCGCTATGCGAATGCGACGCGCCGGACCAGCTTTACGGCTTTGTGTTCCAACACTTGGGCGACCACGGAATCTGGTACCGGCTGGTCCGTTTCGATGATAGAAATAGCCATCAGTTGCCTGGCGGTTTGGGATTCTTCTCGGCCTAGGGCGAAGTTGGCGATGTTGATGCCGTTGGTGCCCAGCAACGTTCCCAAGTAGCCGATGACCCCCGGCACATCTTCGTTCTTCGAGTACATCAGGTTACCGCCCAGCATGGCTTCGCAAGAGATGCCCTCTACTTGCAGCAAGCGCGGCTTGTCCAGCACCACCGCTCCAACTGCGGAGTAAGAGCCGGTGTCGGTCTCCAGTTCTATCCGGATCGAGTCCATGCTGCCGGAGCCGGGTTCGCGCTGCTCGGCCACGCGGAAGCCGCGCTCGGTAGCAAGCTGCATGGCGTTCACCAGGTTGGCCCGGTACTCCAACGAGCGGCTCAGTATGCCGGCCAGGCCGGCGTTGCGAACAATTTGCGTGTTGCCGTCACCGAGTCGGCCTGCGTAGAGGAAGCGAATCGTATGCGCGTTGCCGCTTGAGATATGGCTCAAGAACAGGCCAAGCCGTTCCGCCAGATCGACAAATGGTCCGAGCGTGCGGTACTGCTCGGCCGTCAGTGCAGGCATGTTGACTGCGTTCAGGGCCACGCCGCTCTTCAGATACTCGACCACTTGTTCCGCTATGCGGACGCCGACAATCTCCTGCGCCTCTTCGGTAGACCCGGCAATGTGCGGCGTTGCTACTGTGCCTTCATGCGTGAACAGCGGGTCATCCCCGGGCGGCTCTTTGCCGAACACATCCAGACCGGCGCCGGCGACGTGACCGCTCGTCAAAGCGCGATTCAAGGCAGCTTCGTCGATCAGTTCACCACGCGCGCAGTTGACAATCCGCACGCCCGGCTTCATGGCTGCAAAGGCCGCGTCGTTCAGCATCCGATCAGTTTCAGGCGTCAGCGAGACGTGCAGCGTAATGTAATCGCTGGCCCGATAGAGGTGGTTCAGCGACAGCAGTTCGACGCCGAGATCAAGTGCTGCATTGCTGCTCACATACGGATCGTGGCCGACGATGCGCATTTCAAAAGCACGGGCGCGCTTGACGACCTCGCGTCCGATCATGCCAAGCCCGACAATGCCGATCGTCTTGCCGCGCAGCTCGTTGCCTAGAAACTTCTTCTTTTCCCATTTGCCGCTCTTGGTGGAAGCACTCGCCTGCGGCACCGAACGCGCCATGGAAAGCATCAGCGCGAGAGTATGTTCGGCGACTGACACGGCATTACCGCCAGGCGTGTTCATCACCAGCACACCGGCGTTGGTGGCTGCCGGCAGGTCAACGTTATCCACGCCAACACCGGCCCGGCCAATGACGCGCAACCCCGGCGCCTTTGCCAGAACGTCTCCCGTTACCTTGACCGCGCTACGGACTATCAGCGCATCGGAGTCGTGCAGGTCAGCGGTGTATGTCTTCGGATCGGCTTGCACCACCGTCCACCCGGCTTGCGCACGGAGTTTGTCAACCGCTCCAGGGGCAAGCGGCTCAGCAACAAGTATCTTCATGTCTCAGCGGGTGAGAACGGCTTCTTTGGCCAGTGCCGCTTCGGCGTACACGTTCTGGACGGCGGCAACACCCGAGCCAAAGCGCACGGGCAACCCTTGCGCGGCAAGAATGATTTCAAGCTCGGCGACGACGGCAAAGAGGTCGTGAAAATCAAAGTAACCCAGGTGAGCGAGGCGGAAGATCTGTCCCTTCATCGAACCCTGACCGTTGGTGATGATGGCGTTGAAGCGATGGCGAAATTCCTTGATGATGACGCCAGAATCCATGCCCTTCGGGGCGCGCACGGCAGTCACCGAGGAGCCTGGCGAAGACGAGAAGATCTGGAGACCCAGCGCCTGCATGGCTTGGCGTGTAGCCTCAGCCAGCATCTGCGCATTCGCGATCAGCTGATTCATACCCAAAGCTTTGATGTATCGCAAAGCTTCAGCAAGCGCCAGCAGCAGAGAAGTGTTGGGCGTCCAGGCAGACTCACCACCGGCGGCGTTCTTGCGCTCACGCTTCAGGTCGAAGTAGCAGCGCGGCGCGGTCGCCACATCGGCCCGAGCCCAAGCTTTTTCGCTCACGGCCACAAAGGCCAGGCCAGGAGGAATCATGAAGGCTTTCTGAGAGCCGCCGATTAGGACGTCCAAGCCCCATCCATCGATGTCGAGCGGCATAGTCCCGATGCCGGTAATGGCATCGACAACGAACAGTGCATCAGTCTTATGAACGGCTGCGCCCATTGCCTTCACGTCGTGCTGGGTACCGGTGGAGGTTTCGGATGCCTGCACAAACACGCCTTTTATGTTTGGGTTTGCAGCCAGAGCATCTTCCACTTGTTGAGGCGGGACTGCGCTGCCGTACTCGGCTTTCAGAATGGTTGCGGGCATGCCGAAGGCCTTTGCCAATTCGATCCAACGTTCGCCGAATTTTCCGGCCGTGCAGATCAGCAGCTCGTCACCCGGTGAAAAGAAATTCTGGATGCTCGCTTCGAGTCCACCCGTGCCGGAGGCCACCAGAATCAGGACATCGTTGGCCGTACCCAACACTTCCTTCAGGTCTGCCAGCACGCCCTTGTACAGGGTGCGGAAATCCTCTGTCCGATGATGGATGTCCGAGCCCATCATGGCGTGCAGAGCAGCAGGGAGAAGAGGGGTAGGGCCGGGCGTTAAGAGTCGCTGTTTCTTGATGTGCATGAGTACGGAGACACGAGTACCCTGAGGGTGCCCGCCGATTATAGGAACCCTCAGGATAACAAAGCGAGGCGGTCGGGCTACGCCTTAGAGTCCAGGGAAACCCATGGGGACGAGCGTCCATTGCTGCTGCGCAAACGCGAAGTAATCGTACTGTTGAATGGGGGTGCCATTAGCCGAGGAGGCCCCCGTTATATCGAGCGCTCTCCCGCTGAGTTTATTGATGATGGCGAAGTTGCCGTTGCCGGCGGGGACCAGCGCCCATAGTTGTTGCGGGAAGCCGAAAAAGTCGTACTGCTCAATGGGAGTGCCGTTCGCAGCAGAAGCGCCGGTTACGTCCAGGCACTTGAGGGTTAAAACATTGAGGATGCGGAAGTATGTGTTATCGACCGGGATGAGATACCATTGCTGCTGCGGATAACCGAAAGCCTGGTACTCCTGAATGGGAGTTCCGTTGGCGGTGGATGCGCCTGTCACATCCAGCACACTGCCGCTCAGAACACTCTTAATTTCAAAGCTCTGAAAGGTGGTGAACTTCCAAGTTTGCCCCGGTGTGCCGTTAGGCGTGTACTCCTGAATAACAGCGCCGTTGTTGTAAGAGGCGTCAGCCAAATCAAGCGCTTTTCCTGTCGCTACATTCACAATCGTGGAGTAGCCGTTGCCGGCAGCCGTTAGAGTCCAAAGCTGATTGGCATAGCCATAGTAGGTGTACTGCTGAATAGGCGTAGCATCGGTTGCCGACCCTCCTGGCACATCGAGGACTTTGCCGGTTGTGACATTCATGATCGCGTAGGTGTCGCTGCCAACGGGGACAAGCGCCCATCGCTGATTGCCGTTGGATGTGATCTCCCACTGCTGGATGGTGGCGCCGTCTGCTGTTGAACCGCCTGCCACCTCCAATGCTTTGCCGGTTTGGCCGTTGATCAATTCAAGGCCAGTGGCGGAGACGCCGGAGAGCGGAACAGTTTGCGGTGAAGAAGAGGCGCTGGTATTCACGACGAGCGAGGCAGAGCGGATACCGGTACCGCCGGGCGTGAAACCGACCGTGACCTGACAGAACGTAGACGGTTGAAGCGTGGGAGGGCAATTATTGTTAACGCTAAACTCCGGCCCATTCGCGCCAGTAACGGAAATGCTCGAGATGTTGAGAACAGTCGTGCCCGTATCTTGAATGGTTACTGTCTGGCTTCCAAAGGTGATGGGGGGTGAGACCTGGTTGGCGAAGACGAGATTGGCCGGACTGACAACAACCGACCCGGCACCGGCAATGCCGGCTCCAGGCGCAGACGGACCGGTGATCACCGCCCCTGCATTAGACACTGGAATGGTGACGGTATTGCTGATGAAGGCATTCTGGGCGATGTAGACCTGAGCAGCGGCATTGGCGCTGAGCGAAGTGGGCACAACCACCTGGACGTAGTACGTGCCATAAGAGAAAGTGGGAAGCCCGGCCGAAACGATCTGGGCCGTGGCGCCGTTTATGGACGCGTTAACTGGAATGCCTGCGGTATTCGGAGTCTTGCCAATGAATGCAGTACCGCCGAGGTTGGCGCCCGCCTGGGCAGCCGGATCCGCCAGTGCGCCGAGCCCGGAAGCAAGCAGCGTAATGGTTTCGCCGGGCACCGCGGGGCTGGCAGGGGAGATGGGCTGTCCTTGGGGCACAGTGCAGCAAGTTGCGCTGTTGTAAGCGGTGACAGTGATGGATGCGCTGGTGTTGGTGCTGCCTGCGACCGTGATGCCAGTGCCGGCCGCTCCAGGCTGCTGCGCAGTCAGGACAACGCGGTTGAAGGCAGGCCCGACACTGGCCGTGACGTTCGGGTCGGGAGCAGCATTAATCACATTAATTAAATTCTGGGTAATGGTGGCCAAGGTGTCGGCGGTAACAACGGTATAGCTGTAGGCTTTGCCGGCGATAGTGATAGTGGCAACATCGTTGGCCGTGATCGTACCGCTGATATCGACCACGACATTGGGGTTGCCAAGCTGGTGCAAGGCTCCAAGGGCCGGCCAGGGACGCGGCTGGCCGGGATATTGGGGCGCGTTGAAGAGGCCCGGATTGGCCAAGGCGATGTAGACAGGGGTGGCGGTGGTAGCGGTAACAGTGCCATTGCTGAGATTGGAGATGACAGAGATGCTGACGCTGCTGCGGTCAAAGAGGGCGTAGGAAAGCTGAATCACAATCTGGCTGGGAGAGACGCTAAGGATGGGTGCCGGGATGCCGTCAACAATCACCTCAACACCACCCAGGTTTTTGGGAAGCGCGCCGTCGATGGTCTGTGGCATAGGACTGGTCAAGGTCTGGTCAGTAAAGGTAGTGCCGGCTTGCGCATTGATCTCCACCAGCATGCCCGGGGCGCCGGTCGCCGCAGTACCCGCCGTTAGGTAAGCACCGGAGGCAGTAGCGGCTATGTCCGCCGCATTGGAGGTAGTCGCAGCAAGGCTGATGGTGTCGAAGGGCAGGTTGGAAGCTTTCGAGCTGAGGTAGAGGGTGCCTGTTCCAGCTCCCGTAAAAATGGCGGTTACATACGGGTCGCCGGTATTCGCATTGATAAGCGCGACCAGGCCTTGAGCTACCAGGTCAAGGGTGTCGCCCTTTACGAGCGTGTAGGTGTAAGCAGTACCGGCGATGGTGACGGTGACGGTGTCGTTGGTCGCCAGCGCAGTCCCAGTGAGGACAACCACGCCTTCCTGCCGGATGATTTCGCTGGCCCAGTTCACAACGGAGTTGCCGGGCAACGGAATGTCGGCGGGAGAGAACTGCAGCACGCGGCGGTTAAACGGATCAGCCACATAAAGGTTGGTGCCGTCGAAGGCGAGCGAAGAAGGAGATTGAACGGTCTCCACCGATGAGGTGTTGTCCACAGCGGTACTGGCAAAGCTTTGGCTGACGTTGGTGACCGTATCGTTGACAAAGTCCGGTTGGCCGAGAACGAGATCGGCGCTGGCTCCGCTAACGGCTGGAATGGAGTTGTAGATGAGGATGCGGTCGTTTCCGGCATCGGCAATATAGAGCTTGCCGCCTCCGGCGAGAGCGAAGCGCGGGAAGTTGAGTGTTTTTTCGCAGCGCGCTGGAAAGGTGGCGTTGCCTGCCGTATCGGTGCCGTTGGAGGGACAGAGAGCCTGGACGTAATTGGGTAGAGACGCTGATAAGTCCGGCTGGCCCACGGCCACATCAGCCGACTGTCCGTTGCTCGTCGGGAGTGTATTCCAGATAAGAACCCGGTTGAAGCCAAGATCGGTGACAAACAGGTGGGTACCATCGGAGGTGACCGAGACAGGGCTCAGTAGTTGGCTGCCGTTGCTTGCCGGGCTAGGTATGGTGGTCGGGTGGTAGGAGGTGGTGAAGTTCGGCTGGCCGAGAACGAAATCGGCGGGCTGGTTGTTGCGCGTAGGGATTGTGTTCCACGCCAGAACGCGATTGTTTTGGGTGTCGGCAACGTACAGTTTGCCGCTCTGAAACCAGAGGCCCTGGGGGCCACGGAGTGAGTTGGCGTTCACCAGCTGAGGAGTTTGGAAGGAAGTGAAATCAGCCTGGCCGAGGACGATGTCCGGCGGCGTGTTCTGGTTTTGGGGGATGGCGTTCCAGAGCAACACGCGATTGTTGTTCGAATCGGCGATGGCGAAGTAGTGCCCGTCGGTGGCCACGGCGGTCGGCTGGTTCAGGCTGCCGGCGGTGGTTGTGGGCAGGGCCGAACGTCCGAGCAACGTGGTGGTGTAATCCACCTGGCCGACCAAGTCGTAAGCTCCGTAACCGCATAGCCAGCAGCGGGGAGATGGATGCGGATAGTTCGTGGGGTCAGCGTGAATGGGCGGGATGACTGTGACATCGACACCGAGCACGCGGTTATTTTCAGGAACAGCGCCCAAGGCGTTGTCGTCCGCGATATAGACGGTTCCGTTGTAATAAGCAACCCCGCCTGCTCCGCCCAGGATGGCTGGGGCAGCCGTTTGGATATTGTTGACGACGGGCTGAACAGTGCCGTCAGTAAAAGTGCCCTGGCCAATGACAGCGCGGGCGGCTTGACCATTGGTAAAGCTGGTGGTCTGCGCCAGGCTGGCCGAGACAGACAGAAAAAGAACGAGACTGAACTTTCGCAAACAAAAACCCCAAACAGCGTTAAATATCCGGGCAGCAGACAGCGTTCATCCTGCTGATCGAAGGGCAAGGAGATGCCAGTGAAAGCAGGCGCGGCAAGGCAACCGGGATTGCTAAGTATATCAGCGGAACGGACGTTCGAAGGCGCGGGCAGGTTGCAGAAAAGGGTTAGGCAACGGCGTGGGCTTGCGAGAGGGGCCATGTACAATTTGGGCGATGTCACTACTTGAGCAGGTGGGAAAAGACTTGGTGAGCGCGATGAAGGCCAAGGACGAGGCGCGGCTGGGGGCGTTGCGGATGGTGAAGGCGGCGCTGAAGAAGCACGAGATCGATTCGATGAAGCCGTTGACGGAGGCAACCGAGATGCAGGTAATGGGAACGCTGATTAAGCAGCGGCGGGAGTCGGCCGAGATGTTTCGGAAGGGCGGGCGCGAGGAGCTGGCGGCGAAAGAGGAAGGGGAGATCCAGGTTTTGGAGAGCTACCTGCCCGCCGAGCCGAGCGCAGGGGAGATGGAAGCGGCGGTGGCCGGCGCGATAGCCGAGGTAGGCGGGGCTACGCAGAAGCAGATGGGGGCGGTGATGAAGGCTGCGAATACAAGGTTGGCCGGTAAGCGGGTGGATGGAAAGGCGCTGAGCGAATTAGTGAAAAGTAAGTTGCAGTAGCCGGAAAGAGAACTGAACGAACTGCCGGGCATTTGCGTACTAAGCACTTCGGGGGAGGTGAGTGGGTGAGGATCTCAGCCTTGGGTGTGCAGACGGCAGTAGCGGTGCTGGCAGTGGTGACGCCACTGCAGGCGGACGAATGGAACAAGCACTGGACGACCGGAGCCAGGCCGGAGCTGCGGATTCATGCCGGCGATGCCTCCGTTGTGGTTCAGGCGGTGAACGGCAGCGGCATTGATGCGAGTGTGACAACACGCGGGTGGTCCATTGGCCGAAGCAGCGGGGTGCAGATCAGCGAACACCAGAGCGGGGATGCCGTGGACATCGACATCCGGGTTCCGACAGGGTTTTTCAATTTCGGCGATAAGTCAATCAAGCTGGAGGTGCGGTGTCCGCGCGAGATCACCGGCGACATCCACACGGGAGACGGTTCGATCAAGCTGCTGGGTGTGCACGGGTCGCTGCGGGTCAATACGGGAGACGGGAGCATTCGCGGCGAAAGCTTAGATGGGGCATTGGATGCTCGGACGGGCGATGGAAGCGTTCACATTGGCGGACGGTTCGACAATCTGCAACTGCATACGCAGGACGGGTCGGTAGAACTGGATGCGATGCAAGGCTCAAAGCTGCAAGGGCCGTGGCGCCTGGAGTCGGGTGACGGGAGCATGCATGTGAGGTTGCCGAAGGAGCTAAATGCTGACGTCGAACTGAGGACCGGTGACGGACATATTCAGATGGATCTTCCGCTGCAAGCGCAGGAGAAGAGCGAGCACCAGACGCGAGGACGACTGAACAGCGGCGGTCCGTCCTTACTAGTGAGGACAGGCGACGGTTCGATTACGGTTGGAGCGCGGTAGGTCAGACTGAGCGAACGATATTTGCCGCTTCAGACAACGCGGTCGCCCCTGCGACGTGACTTGTGGCCGGCGAGGGCGGGACGTGAGTGAAGTGGGGTAGAGAAGGTGCAATCGCCGTCAGATAAAAAATCGAAGCTGTTTAAGAGTGTGTCTGATGTTGGCAGCGTGTTCACGTCCAGCGGTCTGTTGCATCCCTGCGAGGGCAGTGAAAGAATCGCGGCGGCTTGCTGCGCTTCCTGCTCTTTGCGAGTGTTCTGAAGACAAGCCAACCGGGCAGTATCGTCCGTGACATAACGGCGAAGGCGCGACTCCTGCAGTGCCAGGTCTTTCAGTTGCCGGGAGTAGGCAGACAGGATCTGCTGCTCGATGAGGAGGCTCTGGATTTCGGGGTCCTGGTCAGCGAACAGTTTCGCAAATTCAATGTGGCCCTGTGCGTAGATGCCCATTTCTACGCGCATCAGCCGATTCAGACGCCACTCGGTATCGGCGAGACGCTGGACCAGTTCGGTTTCGGTTTGACCTTCCGGACGGAGGTCGGTCATGAAGCGAGTGATGTGCAGGTGGTAGAGCGGAAACTCGTCATTTGCAAGAAGAACGGAGTGACCGGTGGCGGTCGGCATGGCGCGAAGGCCGGATGATGCTGAAACAGCGGTTTGCATTGCTTTTTCCATGTGTTGAAGAACTCCTAACGCTGTGAAATTAGCAAGGACAGGGCGAAAAACGAACTTTGCCCGTGAAGAGAAAGAGGGCTAAGTTGTTCGGAATGGAAGAGTTATCAATTTTTGGCTCCTTTGTGATCAGCTCTTGTGTTGTTAACGCTTTTTATGGCTCTGTAAAGCTTACATATGGATGTAGTTTTTACTTATTGGTTAGGTTGGGTGATCTAGATGGACCGAACTCCGTAAGTGCGGCTGAGTGTGAGGGATGCCGATTGGGTGATGCAGGACGACAGGCTTTTCTCGAAGCAGCTGAGCAGCCTTTCGAGGTGCAACATGTCAGAGCGGTTGGCAGCGCTCCGTAAGTGATCGCTCTGAGATGGATACGATTCACTGGCCGCACCGGGCACCAATAGCAGCGCCCGGGCCCTCAATCAAAGTGCCTCGCCAAAGCGTCGAAGCGCGGACTCGATTCCCCACCTGGTCACCAACGCCCTACGCGGACTCGGGCTGGATCGCACAGGGGGGCTGGCAGCAACTGTCGGGTACTCGGCCGCTAGTTGACCGGCTGCATCGTAGATATAGACTGTCGCTCCCGATGGGCCGCTCTTGGCAACCCGTCGACCGTTGCCGTCATAGGCGTACTGCTCGGTGCCGCCGGCAAAGGCCGCTGGCGCTGTGACCGTTGTCTGGCGGTTCTCAGCGTCGTAGGTTAAGGTATTGGCGTTCACCAGCAGCAGGTTGCCGGTCGGGTCGTAAGGAGTGTTGGCAATCCGGTTGTTTGCGTCGTACACACTGCCGCTGGTATAAGCGCCTGTCGCTAAGCCGGCCACGTTCGATACCCACATGTTTCCGAACGCATCGTAGTTGAAGGTCCGAGACCAGCCGCCGCTGTCGGCTACGCTTCGCAAGCGGTTCACCCCATCGTACGTGAAGTTCTGGTGAAAGGTTAAGAACTTTGGGTAACCAGGCCCTCCGTGGTACTCGTCGTAGCCGACCAGGTTGCCGTTGTTCGGTGTCCGAGCCGGGTGCGGGCACATGTCGTACACGCCCGGGTTCTCCGAGGAACCCCAGTTCGGGCAGGACACAAAGAATGTGTGGTTCGGATCGTTGAACAGCATGTCGTAACTCTCGGTTTGTTGCAGCCGCGGATTGAAGGAGAGGGCGTGAAAGATCCCGTTCGCCTGCGCGTAAAAGTGGATCCCGCCATGCGGCCAGTAGTTGGTCCAATAGTTAGGATCATTCCGGTTCCCGATGTAGTTGGTCGTCGCTCCTACGAAAGTGCCTCCCACGTAAGCAGGGCGGTTGGCCCCGTCGTAGCCCGATGTATAAGTAATTCTCGGACTTCTGTTTAACCGCTGCAATTTTCCGGCGCACAAGGAAGACAGCGTACATTTGGTATATCAGCAACATCAAAGCGCACCGCTTCTTCCGTTAGCTCTTGAGTTGGACTGAGTTGGCCGGTGCTGTGGTTAGCTCGTCTTCCAAGGAAGGACACCTATATCTGAGAAAAGCGCCTGATAAATACAGACGTTCTCGGGCTCTGTGTAGAACAAACTGAGGCCAACGGGCGTTGAAAGAACTTCGTCACTTAAGAGGGGGATCTTCCACTTTTGGGCTAGATCTAAGATCTGTCTGACTGACGAAGTAAGATCATCGCTGCTAAGCAGTCGCGGTTGCGTTTTTGTCAACGCAAATAAAACTCCATATCTGCTAACCAGAGACAACTGCAACATCCATTGTGTACTGGCTAAATTGTCTTGATCACGAATAACATAGACCAGAGACACATCCTGATTCGTGTTTGTTGCGTCATTGACAAAAAATCTCAGTAATAGGTCATCTAACATTCCTTGGTAAGGACGTCCGATCCGGGTCTCATCTAAAAAGCCGAATGTGGGCGTTTTCAAAGATCCATAACGCTCTTTGATTTGAGCCTCGATAGATTGAGAACTGAGGTTGGTCATAGCTTAATACTCTGGCCCGTCCGGATGTCCATGAATTTTGCCTTTACTGTCCTCGTGCACGCGAAACTTGGATTGCTTGCCTCCTCGCGCTCCCCTACCTATTGGTCGATCACATTCCTTGATTTTCTGGTTGGGAAATTTGGGATCTATATCTCCTGTTGCATGAGTATCGCGTGTTAGGTCTTCTCCTTCTTTGGCATCATTGAAAGTTGAGGTTGATTTACCCTGTTTTAACCGATTCTTGTTTTCCGGTGTGCCAGCTACGTGCCCAGCCTGCTTCTGTTGGTTGATTTCTGGAGACGATTGGCTCCCTTGTGCTTTTGAGAGCGTAATCCCATTATCAAATTCTCCATGGTAGTAAGACGGGTACGCAGTGCCATCACCTAGCCCAGCAATCGCGCCCCCTGCAATCGCGCTGGCTCCGGTCAGGAGCTTGTTGGCGTTAGACCCGATCCACTCCGTTACTTCCTGTCCTTCTGGACTAGCGACAAACTCTTCTGCAGCTATGCAGAATGGGCAGTGGCCAGTGGGATCGGCATAGCGCAGAGGGTTGTTCATCACATAGGCATACTTGTTTAAGGTCTGGGGATTTGTGATGTCGGCATACGGCAACGCCGAGTTCGTCTCAATGTCCTGACCCGTAAATGTGTCAACGATGCCGCCCTTGAACTCATCGGCACTCGTAAACCTTCCCAAACTTGAGCCGTAGTACCGCGCTCCGAAGTAGTCCAGCCCCGATTCGAAGTCTCTTTCTTTGCCGGTGAACTGCTGGTTCACGGTATCGTTATAGGGGCCGAAGTGGGCATCGCGCCCGACCTGGTTCGCCGGAATCTCCTCGCCGAACGGGGCGAAGTCATGGCGGGACACTTCATACTGCTCGGTGCCGCCGGCAAAGGCAGCCGGCGCCGTGACGGTGGTTTGTCGGTTCTCAGCGTCGTAGGTCAGCGTATTGGCGTTCACCAGCAGCAGGTTACCGGCCGGATCGTAGGGAGTGTTGGCAATCCGGTT
The DNA here is from genome assembly GCA_964248405.1 of uncultured Bryobacteraceae bacterium. Lineage (GTDB taxonomy): Bacteria > Acidobacteriota > Terriglobia > Bryobacterales > Bryobacteraceae > Bog-105. Next base: position 54,527 of record CAXTYH010000004.1, on the reverse strand, counting down.
GTTTGCGTCGCAGGCAGGGTTCAAGGATTCTGCGCTAAGAATATCCCAAGGGAAACCAGACCCCGCGTTGGGTGGGGTCGGCCATATTCGGAAGCACGTGGCTCCGATCCAGCTTAGAAACATCTACATCTATGATCGATTCCTTTATTTCGGGAAACAGATAGGAACAGAACACTTTGTCCTTGAGGATGCAAACTGCGTCGTCTTCGTCAAAGGCTGTGACACCACATCCCATGAGTGCGCCCGGCGGATGCGGGTCTCGGATAGTTATCTGAAAAGTAAACCAGAATTTACTGAGTTTCATTTTGTGGTGCTCGTCATCGGAATATACTGAGGTGCCGCGCCTGGTTCAAATCTTATAGCAGGACCCACATAAGGATTCTGAGCCCCAGGTATTATGCCATGGCCTGGATCGAGACCCGGTAGCTGGTCTTGGTATGGCTGGACGTACGGATGGGAAGATGGTGGAGCGATGTAGTCGATGTCGCTTTGAGTTCCTGGTCCCTTCCCGACGGGAAGGTCACTGCCGACTGCGCGCCTTGTGCCTTTAGCCGCAGAACCAACGACTTCAATCGGTCGACCGGACTCGTTAACAACCTTCTGAATTTGGACAACCTCTTGACTTGTAAGATCGCCAAAGCCGGAGGCTGCCCGTCCCGTTGTAGTTTCAACCGCCGTTTTCCCAAATATTCCCGCTATCTCACTGCTAACCTTTCCTATTACAGCTTCCGCGACTTTCCCCCCGAAGATCCCAAAACCGATGCTGGCACTCTCATTCTGCAGACTATCTTCTGTATAGCTGACCGACCCGCAAGTACTTCCACCGCATGTGATGTTCCCGCCTGAAGGGCCACCAGGAAGCCCAATCCCTTGCTGGCCGTTCTGTTTGTTGTAAAGCGACTGGTACTGGTCGTCATTTAAAGTGACGCAACTTTGACCGCCTGTTTGATTGTTAATGCAGACCTGATAACGGTGTCCGTCAGGGTCTGTCAGGGCCAGCGGATTGTTTCGAACATAGGCATATAGGTTCAAAGTCTGGGGATTTTCATACCGCTGACTCTCAAAGGGCTCATCCGGGCTAGTGAACCTGCCCAGAGCACTACCGTAGTACCGCGCGCCGAAGTAATCGAGGCCGGATTCGGGATCGCGTTCTTTGGCGGTGAACTGCTGGTTCACGGTGTCGTTATAAGGACCGAAGTGGGCATCGCGCCCGACCTGGTTCGCCGGAATCTCCTCGCCGAACGGGGCGAAGTCATGGCGGGACACTACGTTCCCATTTTGGTCGGTGATCAGCCGGGTGGTTCCCAGGTGATCGGTGTGGAGGTAGCAAGTCGCACAGGGAGAGCTCGCGGCTACCGTCGGGTACTCGGCCGCCAGTTGACCGGCTGCATCGTAGACATAGACCGTCGCTCCCGATGGGCCGCTCTTGGCAACCCGTCGACCGTTGCCGTCGTAGGCGTACTGCTCGGTGCCGCCGGCAAAGGCAGCTGGCGCTGTGACCGTTGTCTGGCGGTTCTCAGCGTCGTAGGTTAAGGTATTGGCGTTCACCAGCAGCAGGTTGCCGGTCGGGTCGTAAGGAGTGTTGGCAATCCGGTTGTTTGCGTCGTACACACTGCCGCTGGTATAAGCGCCTGTCGCTAAGCCGGCCACGTTCGATACCCACATGTTTCCGAACGCATCGTAGTTGAAGGTCCGAGACCAGCCGCCGCTGTCGGCTACGCTTCGCAAGCGGTTCACCCCATCGTACGTGAAGTTCTGGTGAAAGGTTAAGAACTTTGGGTAACCAGGCCCTCCGTGGTACTCGTCGTAGCCGACCAGGTTGCCGTTGTTCGGTGTCCGAGCCGGGTGCGGGCACATGTCGTACACGCCCGGGTTCTCCGAGGAACCCCAGTTCGGGCAGGACACAAAGAATGTGTGGTTCGGATCGTTGAACAGCATGTCGTAACTCTCGGTTTGTTGCAGCCGCGGATTGAAGGAGAGGGCGTGAAAGATCCCGTTCGCCTGCGCGTAAAAGTGGAATATGACACTGAATAGGGGCACCACTTTTCCATGGGAGTCACGGAATTGACGGCTGCTGGGATCGATACCGATTGCATCATCAACTCCCGCTGGCGGACGATCACTTGCTTTCTTCCCTTTCCCGTATCGCCAATCAGCCTTGTTGTCCAAGTTCACAGGGTGCTGCTGCAGTCACCGAGTTACGCGACAGATCATTGAAATCCTGCATATAGGGCGTGGCGCGCAGGATAGCACTACCGAATCCAAGCCTGAATAGGTGTTGAGCGGCAGAACAGGTCCTATTGGATTTCACAAATTCTAAGTACATTCGTTGCTAGGCAAAGTAGCTTGCCCACACGGGAACTTTAGGATCCCTTTAGCCCACCCTTATGTGGCCTTTATACCAAGGGGCATAGGCTAGAGGCGGGTTGTGCCAGTGCCGAATGACTATCAGCCAAACCGGGGGCGGTACCGAGCGCGCCTTCCGCACTCAATACCGGCTTCGTCTTCGGCGGCGGCAGATTCGATTGAACTCTCGATCACGGTCTTATTTACGGGTGTACGAGGCACTCTCGATGCTCTGCAGCATGCTGCCCGCCTTGCTTCTCAATTGCAGGCTCGCGTTCGAATCCTTGTGCCTTACGTGGTCCCCTACCCTTTGCCGATCGACAAGGCCACAGTGGATCCGAGGTTTCGATTGAGAGAGTTCATTACACGGTGTGAAGAGCAACCGGTCGAGACCCGGATCGAGATCTGCCTTTGTCGCGATGTGCGCCAGTGCATTTGCGATCGGCTGCTTCCTAACTCGTTAGTGGTGGTCGGGGGGCGCCGGAGTTGGTGGCCTTTGGGGTTTGAGAAGCGGCTGGCAAGAAACATCACGAACGCAGGCCATCAAGTGGTCTTCATCCCTCATCAGATGAAGCGAAGTGAATAAGCTCGAACAGTTCCGCGCCACAGAGTCTGTTGGTGCACGGCGCAAAGCAGCATGCAACCGTCCACATCGACACCTATAATACCGGGCTCAAAGACGCCGATGGGTTCCTGGGAGACCGCGCGAGTAAGGGTGCATTTCAATCGATCCTGAACGGTTGGCGCGAGCGGATGAGTGAGGTGGGCGAAGATCCGCTGGGGGATCAACCGACGGCTGAACTAAGCAAGAAGAAGCTTGACAAGATCTTCCTGGAGGGCGATATCGAAGCTGCCGGATTGATTCATGGGGCTGTGGAAGAGTTTTCTCAGGAGCTTGCAACGGTGGCCAATCGGCTACTCAAACTCAAGTCGTGGCAGGATACGGAGCGCATTGTGGTGGGTGGCGGCTTTCGGGCCAGCCGCATTGGAGAACTGGCGATTGGACGGGCCTCGGTTCTGCTGAAAGGGGAACACGGCCGCAGCATCGACCTGAAACCGATCCGGCACCATCCGGACGAAGCAGGGTTGATCGGCGCTATACATCTGATCCCGGCCAGAATGTTCGATGCTACGACAGCATGCTGGGAGTCGATATTGGGGGATCTAATATTCGCGCCGGCATTATCGAGCTGAATGTTCGAAAAGATGGAGATTTCTGCGATGCGCATGTCTGCTCGTCAAAGTTGTGGCGTCGTGCCGATGACCGAGAGGTTAAGCGGGACGAGGCAGTGAGTCGATTGGCGGAGATGCTGGAGAAGCTCATTCGCGAGGCGCGCGAAAAGGGTCTCGAGCCCGCGCCGTTCGTTGGCATTGGTTGCCCGGGGGTGATCAACAAAGACGGATCGATCGAGAAAGGCGCCCAGAACCTACCTGGTAATTGGGAAAGCTCGCGGTTCAACCTGCCTCAAAGCATCCGCGATCTGATTCCTACTATTGGCAAGAGTGCAACGGTGGTTATGATGCATAACGATGCGGTGGTCCAGGGCCTGAGTGAGACACCATGGATGACCGATGTGGAGCATTGGGGAGTCCTCACGATTGGAACTGGGCTCGGCAACGCTCGTTTTACCAATATCAGTTCGACGAAGTAGGGTCTGCTCCGAACTACGTTCTCTCGAGAACGATCGCAGTGACAGGGCTTGGGGTGGAACATGGACCCGCAGCATGTACTGTTTCGCATAATACACATGGTTCGAGTAAGAAGGGCGCAATCAGGGTGATAGTATCTCTTCCTACACATGCAGCTATTGAGGACCATATCGGCAACCTTCTGGCAGGATGCAGTCGCTTCCGTTCGATTGTGGGTGACTGGTTGTAAGAGGCCGGCGGCCCTGGCAGTGGTCCTGCTACTTGCATTCGCAAGCGGGTTGATGGCGCAAGTAGAACGGGCAACCATTACGGAACTGTGACAGATAGCTCGGGCGCACCTATCCCGGAAGCCAAAGTGCAGGTAATTGACGAAGGCACTAACGCCACTTTGAACTTAGTAACTGACGCGGCCGGCGCGTATGCTGCGCGCAATCTTACGCCTGGAAGTTACACGGTAGAAACAGAGAAGATGGGATTCACCAAACACGTGAATCGTGGATTTGTCGTACAGGTTTCGCAGATTGCACGGCTGGATATTGTCTTAGGCGTGGGATCTGTGTCGGAGACAGTAGAGGTGACCGGCGAGGTTCCGATCTTGCAAACAGAGTCTTCGTCGGTAGGTCAGGTGATTGGAGCGCGTGCAGTCAGCCAGTTACCTTTGAACGGACGCAATATAGCTCAGTTGGCGATTCTGGCTCCTGGTGTGACGGGTTTGGGTTATGCTCCGACCGGCACAGTTAATTCGGGAGCGCGGCCGGACGAATTGCGGCCTGGCGGCACTACGCTGGAAGCCAACGGCGCCCGCGATACGGAGAATAAGCTGCTGCTGGATGGCATCGATAATACGGAGATGATTTCGCAGACGTTCGTTGTAAGGCCGAGCGTAGAGGCGATTCAGGAATTCAGCGTTCTTACCAGCAACGCCGGCGCCGAGTACGATCGCGGCGGCGGGGCCATCCTGGTGACCAGCACCAAATCTGGCACGAATCAATTGCACGGTACCGCCTATGAGTATCTGCGGAATTCCTATGTGGACGCGAAGAATTACTTTGACCGTAAGAACGCCCCGATTCCGCCTTACAAACTAAATGACTTCGGGGCAAGCATTGGCGGTCCGGCCATCCGCAACAAGACATTCTTCTTTGCCAATTACGAGGGCTACTACGAACGGCTGGCATCCACCGTTGTCACGACGGTGCCGACACAAGCACAGAAGCTGGGTATCTTCACCGGTTCGGCGCCCATCTATGACCCGACAACTACCCTGCGAGTCGGTTCCACTTACACCCGTTCTGCCTTTGCGAACAACATCATTCCCGTTTCCCGGTTCGATCCGCTTGCGGCACGCATTGTCAGCTTGTACCCTGCGCCGCAGACTTCGGCTTTGACTAATAACTATGTCAGCAATCCGGTCAAGGCTACAGATAACAACCGCGGTGATATTCGAATTGACCATCAAATAACTTCGACTCAGAACGTTTTCAGCCGTTACTCGATTGACGATGCGCAAATTCAGCAACCCAATACTTACAACAACGCCATTGGAGGAAACGAGAATGCATTCTCGGGTTCGGATGCTACTCGTGGGCAGAATGGCGTGCTTGCTTATACGAATGCGCTGACGCCGAATCTGGTAGGTGAATATCGTTTCGGGTTCAGCAAGTATACGAGTTTTTTGCTCGCCTCACCCCTTACCGATCCTGTGTGGTCGCAGATTCCTGGCCGTGATGCGAGTGATCGCTTTCAACCGACAGCGCCGATCATCAGTCCGTCTGGGTATGGCGGCTTAGGTGATTCACGGTCAGAGCCGCAGGTGCGCCTGGAGCACACCTTCGAAAATATCGCCAATATCAATTGGCAGCGTGGTGAACACGGCCTGAAATTCGGCATTGATTTTCGTCACCGCCTGATCAGCGAACCGAAAGTGGCTCCGGGTCAAAGTTCATTTGGGCGTTTTAACTTCGACAACACTTTGACTAATAATCCGGCCAGTCCGGCGGGCACGGGCAATGCTATCGCTACGATGCTGCTTGGTTATCCCGCCAGCACGACGCGCTACTTTTATCTGCCGCCCAACGCTCATGTGATTGGGAACGAGTTCAATTTTTTTGCTCGCGATGATTGGCGAATCTCGCGCAAGCTGACCTTGAACCTCGGCATTCATTACGAGATCAACACACCGTATCACGAAGCGAATGATTACTGGGTGAACTTCGATCCAGTGACCGCGCAGGTTCTGATCGCAGGCAAGAATAGTTCCTCAACAGCCAACTGGAGAACCGATTACAGCTCGATCGCGCCGCGTGTGGGCTTTGCCTACGAGGCGAACAGCAAGACGGTTTTGAGAGGCGGGTTCGGAATCTTCTATGACCCGCAGGCGAACGAGGGCACAACGATTCGGCAGCAACTGCAGTGGCCTTTCGCGCTGGCGTATACGCTCACGCCGGGCTCTCTGTTCCCAGGAAATACTGTCTCGCAAGGCTTCATCACAGTGGCCGGCTTACCGCCTGGGCTGTTTGATTCGCCGTTTGGCACGTTGAAGGCGATTCAATTCAATTTCAAGAACGCGGCGGTAACACAATATAACTTTGGCGTTCAGCGCCAGCTGTCAAGCCACTCATCGTTCACCGCTGCCTACGTTGGATCGCTGGGCCGTCATCTGACATGGACAGATCCCATTGACCAACCAACACCAGGCCCCGGCAACATACAAGCGCGGCGGCCGTATAACGCGCTCTATCCAAACGTCCAAGGCATCAGTTACCTGGAATCGGCGGGTAACTCTGCGTACAGCTCCTTGCAAGCAACATTTCAACAGCGACTCACCAGCGGACTGTCATTTACAGCCAACTACGTCTGGTCGCACGCTGAAGATAATGCACCGTTCGATGGAGGCGCCGATGGCCCCATCCCGCAAGATCCAAACAACCGGCGTGCTGATTGGGCTAACTCGGATAACGATATCCGGCAGCGCATAAATCTGTATGGGACTTACGAGCTGCCCTTCGGTGCAGGAAAGCGGTTTCTCAGCAACAGGTCGTTCGTCAATCGCTACCTAGCAGGCGGTTGGCAGATAAATGCGATTGCCGTGATTCAATCGGGGCTTCCCTTCACGGTTACCACGACTGGATCGCCTACGAACACGGGTGCCGGAAGCCGCGCCGATGTTGTCTACGGTGCTCCCTTGTACCCGTCCAATCAGAGCATAAGCGAGTGGTTCAACCCCCAGGCGTTCAGCATTCCGACAGGATACCGGTGGGGCAATTCCGGGCGTAATATTCTGGTGGGGCCGCATGAAACGAATTTCGATTTCACAGCGCAGAAGAACATTCCGATTACTGAAAGTAAGACGCTGCTGTTTCGGGCGGAGTTTTTCAACGTGTTCAATCATCCGCAATTCGCCATACCTGCAAGTACGATAGGTTCGGGTGGAGTGGGCAGTATCAGCGCAACATCACACCCGGCACGCCAAATTCAGTTCGCCTTGAAGTTCGCTTTCTAAGTAGTACGAGCCGGTTCGTTTTTATTGAGGAGACACCATGCCGATTGCTTCCAAGCTACGCCGCCGCGAAATGCTGGCGCTAGCCGCCGCTCCCTTTCTACGAGGGATGCCCGTTCCAAAGATTAAAGACGTGTCAGTGATCACAACCGAGCCAGTTGGTGTGCGACTGGTAGTGGTCAAAATTCAGACCGATCAGGATGGCCTCTATGGATACGGTGACGCCACGTTTACACAGCGTGCCGACCTGGTGGTAGAGGCGGTGGACAAATACTTGAAGCCATTCCTCATTGGGCGACCGACGGATGCGATCGAGGATCTTTGGCTAGCGATGTACAACTCGTCATATTGGCGCAACGGCCCGGTGCTGAATAACGCTATCAGCGGAGTGGATCAGGCGCTTTGGGATATAAAGGGACGGCAAGCGGGGATGCCGGTCTATCAGTTGCTTGGGGGCAAGTGCCGGCGCGGGGCGATGATTTACTCGCATGCCTCGGGCGCTGAGATAGCCGAGACGATTGATTCAGCCCGGAAGATTATGGCTCGTGGCATCAAGGTGGTCCGCCTACAGGTGGCGGTTCCCGGCCAGGCGGCTTACGGGGCGGGTCGCGCGGGTTACATTGAGCAGAGGCAGACTTCTTCAGCCGGGACGTTGCCGGAAGACGAGGTGTTCGAGCCGGAGCCGTATGTGCGGAGAACGCTGGCGCTGTTTGAGCAGGCGCGGAAAGAACTGGGTGCGGATATCGAACTGGTGCATGATTCGCACGAGCGATTGCCGCCACGGCTGGCGGTGCAATTTGCTAAAGACATGGAACAGTACCGCCTCTTCTTTCTGGAAGACGTGCTGTCGCCGGAGAACATCGATTACTTTAGACAGATCCGTTCGAACTGCAGCACGCCGTTAGCGATGGGCGAACTCTTCAACAATCCGCATGAGTGGAATGGAGTAATCAAAAACTCGGTGATTGATTATATTCGAGTGCACGTAACTCAGGCTGGGGGGCTTACTCCGGCGTGGAAGATCGCTGTACTGGCGGAGGCGTTTCAGGTTAAAACGGCCTGGCATGGCCCGGGCGATGTCAGTCCGGTGGGGCATTGCGCCAATGTTGCCTTAGATCTGGTATCGCCTAATTTCGGGGTGCAGGAGTGGACTTTCCCGTCGGAGCAGCTGAATGAAGTGTTCAGCAATTATCCGGAATTTAAGGACGGTTACGTTTATGCGAATGAGAAGCCCGGCTGGGGCATTGAGATCGATATGAAGGCTGCGGCGAAGTATCCGTTCGGGTCAGAGAAAGGCGCGAGGAAATATTATAACGGCGGTTGGGGCGTGGTAAGACGGCAGGATGGAAGCGTGATTAACCAGTAGCGATATATGTGTTTTAGGCTGTCGCAAGGTGACCCGGAATCGCGGCTTGTCCGACGAAGGAAGCAGCCCTGAGGCGGTTGTGCTTGGCAGGGCAGGAGGTGTCGCAAGAGTGGCGGGTTACAAAGGGCTGGCGCGAAGCACTGGGCAACTTTCCCCCGAGCGCATGGAATATAGGCGGCTTTTTGACACTGCCGTCTCTGTGGCGCGCTTGGTATTACTGGTATAGGTAGAATTGGCGGTATAGGCTGTATATGCCGACTGTAGAGGAAACGCAGGTTATTAGTAAAAAAACCGGGACGCCGAGCGCTGGCCGAAAGCGGATTCCGGTGAACGTGCATTTTGAGCCGGAGGTCCTGGAAGCGATTGAGGACTACCGATTCAGCAATCGTTTTCCAACGCGGCTGGACGCGATTCGGGCGCTTCTCCAATCGGGCCTGAAGCAGAGCAAGTAGTTATGACCATAGATGAACGACTTGAGTTCTTATTACAGTCAACCGAGTCGCTGCATGCTACCGTGCACGAGTTGAGCGGGACAGTGCACGAGCTGAGCAAAAGCGTACAAGCCGATGGGGAAAATATCCGGGCGCTGGCGCGGATTGCCGAGATTCACGAACGACCCATTTCTGATATCGAAGGATCAACTGACAGCTAGAAATCAGGGGACCTTGGGCTTGGCTCATCATCAACGGCCATCATAAGGATGTTGAGAATCGTGCTTGCCGGGCAGCCCGGGCCGGACGCTTAGCGATCCATGCCGGGCAGAGTACACGCTATCTGAGCGGAGACTGTGAACCTTGTTAGGTACAAGTTGAAGCTTAGTTACCGGTCGCAGAAATAGTAAGGCGCGATCTGTAAGGCGGCTTTCTCAGCTATGCACGCGGACATCAGCACCAATGAAGGTGGCTCGAGAATCTATACTGTCGAAAGGAGCGCAGGCATCGACCAACGCGGCTGTGTCGAGCCCCTCTCGATGCAGCGTACCAGCGCCTACACTCACATGAATTGGCGAAATCTTACCAATCCAAACGGAACTTGGCGTCACTCGCCCTGCGGACCTGCGTGGATCAAGAAATAGAAGAATGACCCGAACGGGGCTGATCGTATTGAGTTTGCTCATTGCCGGTCAGGGATACGGACAGGTCCGTTTGTACCCTCCTCCCCAAAGGATCTTCAGCGTAGCGACTTGGGAAGGCAGAGAAAGGGCGCTTGGGGAAGCATTGCAGCATTTTCCGCTGTCAGATTCCGCTATGCAGAAAGCGGCTGCGCAATTGCTGTACCGGGAAGAAAACGATCCCGAGTGGGCAGAGAACGATGAGCGCGAGAGCTTCGAGCATTACGAGGAAGTGCTGCTCGAGCTCAACAAACGCATTGCCCTGACGTACAACAACCCAATGGCTTGGCATGCTCTTGTATGGGCCAACTACAATCCCGAGTCCGATTTCGGGGACTGGTTGCGGCATCAGCCCCAGGCGGTCAAACTAATCCTCAAAATGTCCGAAGACCCCCGAGAGATACCACAAACTAGCGCGGCTGAAATGCTTGCCATGTTAATGGAAGAGTGCAGCACGAAACCGGAGATCGCAACCTGTTCCGTCGTCGAACCGCGGCGTGAGCGCATCGTCTTCGTTATTCATCAGCGCATTCTCACTTTCCCGGATCAGAAGAAGGGAGCACCCATTGAGGCGCTTGGGTATTGCGGATCGCAGACGGATCTGCCGTTGTTACAACAGTTAATCGATCAACAGAGAGCGAGAAGTATCCGTTCAGAGGATGTAACGACATTCACCGTTAAGCAGACAATCATAGGCCTGTCTATCAGGGCTCAGGACAAGATCAGGCAACGTCTGGCAATCACGAACCAGCCCCCAAAGTGAGAACTCGTCGGTACGCTTATCCAGCGATTCTCAGCGTAGCTGTCAGGCTTGTACTCCAGGACGGTTGCGCGGTATGATTGCATCGTTGGGCCAGCAGAGTGGTGCTGCTGACCCTCGGATCAGGCTACAGATCGAGTTTGATCTGCAACTTGGTTCGCCGCTTCCTGAGTAAAATCAGGATTAGTACGAACGCTAGTAGATGCATAGAAGCACCTCTTTCTGCTTCCTGCCGACCCGCCTCTTACGAAGGCGGGTTTGCTGTTTAGGAAGCCCGAAAAGCTTCTAGCAGCAACACCACAGCCCGGTCGCAGAAATAGTAGGGTGCGATGCGCAGGGCGGCTTTCTCAGCTACCGTGATCTTTGCTACTTACTCGTACCGCAGGGCTTCCACTGGATCGAGCCGCGAAGCTTTAACTGCGGGCCAGACTCCGAAGAAGACGCCGATCGCAATAGAGATCAGGCAGGCTATGAGAATAGCTGTAGCCGGGACAGAGGTGTGGAGCGCAGGCACCAGCGCACTGATCAGCAGTGTCACCAAAATGGAAATGACGATGCCGATAATTCCTCCGGTACCCGAGAGCGTGACGGCTTCAATCAGAAACTGAGTGACAATATCGCTCCGACGAGCGCCGATTGCTTTGCGAATGCCGATCTCGCGCGTCCGTTCAGTAACGCTGACCAGCATAATATTCATCACGCCGATACCGCCTACCAGCAGGCCGACTCCTGAGATGGCAATCGACATCAGGAGAATCATGCTGGTGATTTTGTTGAAGTTCTCAAGGATCGAGTCCGGAGTGCTGAGCGAGAAATCATCGGGCTTACCGGTCGGTACCTTACGGAGGCGTCGCAGGGCATCGCGAGTCTCTTCGACAGCATCGTTGCGCTGCCCCGGCTTCGCTTTGAGCGTGATGAAGAAATTGTCTGATTGCGGATAGCGCAGGTGGGCCGTGGCTAGAGGCATGATCACCTGAGTGTCCTGGCTATTCTCGCCGAAGAATCCGCCCTTGGCTTTAGCGAACACCCCGACCACCGTATACTCGACCGCATCGACAAACACCGAGCGACCTATCGCGTCCTTGCGCGGGAAGAGCGCATCGGCCAGACTGGCTCCGAGCATCACAACGCGAGAGGCGCGGCGAGCTTCTAATTCCGTAAAGATGCGACCCTGCTCGAGGCTGCGAGGTGTGATGTTGAACAGGTTCGCTGTAGCGCCGGTAACGTTGAGATTATCCGATTCAAAGCCGGGCACTTTCGCAGTCATCACGCGCCCGGGCGGCGGGATCACGTACACGCTGAGAGCGATGTCGGAGACCGAGTGCACCGTGTTTTTCAGATAGGTGACGTTCTCGGGAGTTAGCTTGCGGCGTTTACGTTCTTTGGGCGGTGCGCCATTGCCGCTCGGGTCGCCGCTGAGACGGCTGACAAAGATGCTATCGGGCCCGAACTCCTGGAAGAACTCAACGATGGAGCCCGTTAAGCCGTTCAGCAAGCTGGCGACTGTAACGACGGTTGTGATGCCGATGACAATGCCGAGAATGGTGAGGCCGGAGCGCAGCTTGTGGCCGGAGATGGCGTCCCAGGCCATGCCGAAGGTGGTCTTCAGGTTGAAGCCAGAGCGTTTTCTCATTCTGATCGCAAAGCCTCTACCGGATCGAGACGGGCAGCACGCCGCGCCGGATACCAGCCGGAGACGATGCCGACCACGCTGGAAACGAAAATGGAAACGATGATGTAGGGCAGAGTGATGGTAAGGGTAGCGCCCGAGATTTTGGAGATCAGGAATGAGGCAAGGGCCCCGGTTGCGACACCAATCGCACCGCCAGCCAGGGACAGCATCAGCGACTCAGTAAGGAATTGCATCATGATATCCGAGCGGCGTGCGCCCAGGCTTTTGCGAACGCCGATTTCGCGGGTACGCTCAGTGACGCTGACCAACATGATATTCATGATGACAATTCCGCCTACCAGCAGCGAGATAGCAGTAACAGGTACAACCACCGCCGAGATGACGGCAAGTATGGAATCAGTAAAAGAGCGGACCGAGTCGGGCGTCAAAATGTCGAAGTTGTCGGGCTTGCCAAGTCGGGTGTGAAAACGGCTGCGCAGAGCATTGCGAGTGGTGTCGAGACCCTGCGCCATGCTGATGCCGGTGTCGGGTTTAGCGCGGCCGAAGATCGGGATGTTGTTGCCGCCGCCGAACATCGAGACGTAGACAGTGGTTGGGATGTAGACAGGATTGTCGAGGCTGCGCCCGAAGCTGGAGCCCTGCCGTTCGAGCAACCCGACAATGGTGAAATCGACCCCTGAGATCTTGAGAGTGCCGCCGATCGGATCCTGCCCGGGGAAGAGTAGGTTGTGAATGTCTTCACCGATGACGGCCACGTTCTGATGGCGCGTCTCCTCGGTTTCGTTGAAGAAGCGGCCGCTGACGACAGGGATGTCTCGAATGGTCGGCATGTCGGCCGAAACGCCGATTACGTTGGCTGCTTCAAATACCTGGTTATGCGCCTTGACGTCCTCCACCCGTTGCTGGTAGGCGCTGTAGAGCATCTCGTCACCGGCGACAGAGCGCAATGCCTTAATGTCATCGATACGCAGCCGTTTGTTGTATTTTTGTTTGGCGACAAACTCTTTGCCCGAGAGGCGGCCGACTGATGCAATCTGGGCGACAAGGAAGCTGTTGGTTCCGAACGCCTTGGAGGTGATCCCCTCGGCGTAGGTGCCGAGGCCATCAATAGCTGCACCCACCAGGACCACGCTGGCAACGCCGACGATGACTCCGAGCAGAGTCAAGAAAGAACGAAGTTTGTGGGCGCGGATGGAGTCGAATGCCAAGCTAATGGCCGTGATCAGCATTGTGAAAGATCCCATTGCAGCCTCCCGATCCGTTCTGATTCCAGTGTATGGCTAGGCTACCTTGGACGGGCGCCGGCGCGTGTTCTTAGGGGTTGAGTCCTTGGCTGTCGCAGTCTTAGCCGCTGCCGTTTTCTCCGTTGCCGGCTTGGCAGCAGCAGCCTTCGGCTTGGCGCGGCTATTTGCTTCCAGGCTCTTCTGCAAGGCTTGCATTAAATCCATGACCGGCGCGGATTTTGCCTGTGTGATTGGAGTTACTTTCTGACCATTACGCTTTTGCTCAATCAGATGTTCCACGTTGGCTCGATATTCATCGTGATACTTTTCCGGCTCGAAAGAGCCGGCCAACGACTCTACCAGCTTCTTGGCCATGTCGAGTTCCTTTTGGTTGAACTCATAGGGCTTGTCGACGCTGGTCTCCTTTTCTTTATGGACTTCGTCAACGAAGTACATGGTGTGTAGAACAATGCCGGTATCGGTGGGGCGCAGGATGACGATATGCTCGCGGCCGTGCATGGCGACTTTGGCCAGAGCGTCGTATCGAGTCTGGCGCATGGCTTCCAGAAGCAGCAGATAGGGCCGGCTGACTGCCTCTTCGGGCGCAACGTAGTAAGACTTCTCGAGGAAGATGGGGTCCACGTCATCCATGCGCACGAACTCGAGGATTTCCATATTGCGCGCGGTGGGGGGAGCGACTTTCTCCAGATCGTCGGGCTCGATGACAACGTACTGATTTTTGGCGTACTCGAAGCCTTTGACGATCTCGGATTTCTCAAGCGGCCGGTCCTCGGCTGCGCAGTACCAGACCTCTTTCACACGCGACAAATCCTTTTTGTGGAGCATGTGAAAGTGCACGGTCTCGGGGCGCGCTGCGGAAGAGAGACGAATGGGAAACGAGACCAAGCCGAAGCTTAGGTAGCCTTTCCAGACAGTAGCCGGCATGGTTTGAATGTAGCAATGACGGCATACACTGGAAGCGGAATGAGCGTGGAAGTTGAGTCGCTATTAACTGAATTAGGCGTAAGGCCGGAAGCGGTACGGGGCGGGCGCCTGCAGGCACGTACACCCATCACCGGCGAGGTCATCGGGCAACTGCCGGAGACCAGCCTGGCGGAGGCGCAGGCGAAGGTGGAGAAGGCGCACCGAGCTTTCCTCGAGTGGCGTGAGGCGCCGGCGCCGAGGCGGGGCGAACTGGTGCGGCTGCTGGGCGAAGAGCTGCGCGCTGCTAAAACTGCTCTGGGTCAGCTGGTGACGATAGAGGCGGGCAAGATTCTGTCCGAAGGGCTGGGCGAAGTGCAGGAGATGATCGACATCTGCGTGTATGCGGCCGGCCTCTCGCGGCAGCTTTGCGGCTTGACCATTGCATCGGAGCGCCCGGACCATCGCATGCTGGAGACGTGGCATCCGCTGGGCGTTACCGGCATCATCTCGGCGTTTAACTTTCCGGTAGCGGTGTGGTCCTGGAATGCAGCCCTGGCATTGGTTTGCGGCAATCCGGTTATATGGAAGCCGTCGGAGAAAACGCCGCTGTGCGCCTTGGCCGTACAGTCGCTGTTCGAGCGAGCTGCCGCCAAATTTGGCGATGCTCCTCCGCACTTATCGAGCCTGCTGTTGGGCGGCCGGGAACTGGGCGAAGCACTGGTGGATCATCCGTTAGTGCCGCTGGTTTCGGCAACGGGTTCAAGCGCCATGGGTCACGCGGTTGGGCCTCGTCTGGCAGGCCGGTTTGCGCGATCCATTTTAGAGTTGGGCGGCAACAACGCAGCGATTGTCTGCCCGTCAGCTGACCTGGAGCTGACACTGCGCGGGGTCGCTTTTTCGGCGATGGGGACAGCCGGGCAGCGCTGCACGACTCTGCGCCGGCTAATCTTGCACCATTCGATTTACGACAGCGTTGTCCCGCGATTGAAGACAGTTTACGAGTCGGTGAAAGTAGGCGACCCGCGGCAGCAAGATACGCTGGTCGGTCCCCTGATTGACCGGGCCGCATTCGATGGGATGCAGCAGGCGTTTGGGGAGGCGCAATCGATGGGCGGGCAGGTCTGGGGCGGCCAGCGCGTCCCTGTGAACGGCGATGGTAGCTACTATGTGCGACCTGCGGTGGTGGAGATGCCCGAGCAATCCTCTGTGGTCAGGCGTGAAACGTTCGCGCCCATTCTCTACGTGATGCGTTACAGCACGCTGGAGGAAGCCCTACTGCTGCACAATGCGGTCCCACAGGGCCTGGCGTCCTCGATCTTTACCAATGACTTGCGGGAAGCGGAGCGGTTCCTGTCGGCATCGGGCTCCGATTGCGGCATTGCCAACGTAAACATTGGTCCGTCGGGCGCGGAGATCGGCGGCGCTTTCGGCGGTGAGAAAGAGACCGGCGGGGGGCGCGAATCGGGTTCCGATGTCTGGAAGCAGTACATGCGGCGGGCAACCAACACGATCAACTACGGGCGGCGCCTTCCGCTGGCACAGGGCGTGCAGTTCGACATCGGCTGACGATGAAGACCAATGCAGCACGCCTGCTGGACGAAGCGGGTATTGCATACGAGTTGCGCTCCTATGTGGTGGACCCGGAAGACTTGAGTGCAGAGAGCGTGGCGGCAAAGGTCGGGTTGCCGGCCGAGCAGGTTTTCAAGACGCTGGTGGTGCGGGGCCAGCGGCAGGGTGTGTGTCTGGCGGTGGTGCCGGGGGATGCGGAGCTCGATCTGAAGTCGCTTGCCCGATTGGCCGGCGACCGCAAAATGGAGCTGGTGCCGCTGAAGGATGTGCGGCCCTTAACCGGCTACATCCGAGGCGGCGTGACGGCACTGGGCGGAAAAAAAGAGTACCCGACCTACGTGGACAAGACAGCGATTTTGTTCGATGTGATTTCTGTTTCGGCAGGCATGCGCGGCTCCCAAATGTTCTTGCGCCCGGAAGACTATCTCAGGGCAGTACGCGGCACGTTAGGAGAGATTGCGAAACCAAAGGCATAGTGATTCGCTAAGGGAACCCTTGGGGGTAAGGGTAGAGAATCAACGCGCCCGGCGGGCACTAACAGGGGCAGGACCATGTTGCCACAAAGATGACTTCAACCGGGCATCGCCAACAAGAATCGCGGAACGAAGAGGAGAGACAGGCCGGGTGGAGGCAGCGGGCCGGCACCCGTGTTCTCGCACGCACCTTGTGCCTTCTTCCGCTTTTGAGTGCCTGCGCAGGGGCGCAGCCGCAGAAGCTGACCACCGTGGCGCAGATAGAGTCGTTGACCAATGAGCAGGCCGCGCGAGGGTTTCCTGCCCAACTGGAGGCTACGGTCACCTTTTTTGACAAGGCGCATGAGTTGCTGGTGGTTCAGCAAGGGGGCAAGGGCCTCTTTGTGAACGGCCCGTACAGCATGGAGTTTCATCCAGGCGATCGCGTGAACATTGCCGGCCGTACCGGGCCGGGAGAGTTCGCACCCATACTCGAAAAAGCCAAGATTGAACGGATCGAAGCTGGCCCACTACCCGCTCCGGCGCTGCCCACCGCCGATGATTTACTGGCCGGGAAGCTGGACAACGTCTGGGTAGAGTTGCATGGGCGAATTCTTAACATTCAGTCTCAGGTTCACTTATGGCCGGACAAACCGGCGCCGGTGTCTGTGCTCAATGTGGAAGTAAGCGGAAAGCGACTGCGCGCCCTGGTCAGCGCTTCCTCTCCTAAGGATCTCGAGCACTTAGTAGGGGCGATGGTGCGCGTGTATGCCGTGAATGGAACAGTGGCAAACGAGCAACGGCAATTTCTTGGGCCCCTCCTGTTCATCAGCAGCTTTCGCGACGTTCTGGTGGACAGAACAGCCTTTCCAGATACGGTGGGCAAGCCAGTTATGCCGATCAGAAGTTTACTTGCTTATCGGCCAGGCGGACCGGAAGTAGGTCGGGTAAAAGTGCGCGGTGAAGTGACCTTTACCGACCCAGTCTTAGGCACTTATATTCAGGACGGTCGAAGTGGGATCACGGTTGAGGGGGGTATCCCGGAGAGCATACATTCGGGCGAGGGGATGGAAGCCGTGGGTTCTCCCGTTGCAATCGCCGATGGGATTGCTCTGCACGACGCAGTAGTCAAACCGTTTCCTCTCGCTACTCGGATTCGCCCAGAACTGGTGTCGGCGGAACGCTTGCTGGAAGAGCAGCGGCAATCGCAACTGGTGCAAATTGAAGGCCAACTGACGGACGTGGCACAGGTAGGGTCGTGGAATGTATTGGCGATACGGACGAAGTCTGCCGCGTTCACAGCCCAACTTTCCAGATCAGGGAATCTGCCGGTGACCGATTGGAAGCCGGGAAGTCGGCTGCGGGTGACCGGTGTATGCCAGCTTAAGTGGGACGCGGTAGGTATTCGCCCGCTCGGATTGTCACTTTTGCTTCGATCGCCGGCCGACGTGGTCGTGGTGGAACGCCCTTCGTGGCAGGCCAGTTTTCCGTGGCTTGGCATGGGCGGCAGTGCTGGGACATTGTTGGTAGTTGCTCTGGTGTGGGTTGGGTCTCTGCGCGGACGCGTGCGAGCGCAGACAACCGAGTTACGGCAGGCAAAGGAGCGGGCCGAGGCAGCCAGTCAAGCGAAATCGGAATTTCTGGCTAACATGAGCCACGAGATCCGCACGCCGCTGAACGGGGTAATTGGTATGACGGGGCTGTTACTGGAAGAGCAGCTGCCGGCCCGGCATAGAGAGTGGGCCGAGGCCGCCCGGGTATCCGGCGAGGCACTGCTCGCTCTCATCAACGATATCCTCGATCTGGGAAAAATCGAAGCAGGCAAGCTCACGGTGGAAAAAGTTCCCTTCGACCTGCGCGCCACGGTGACTGAAGCGATCACACTGCTCCAGCCGCGCGCCGCTGCGAAGAGATTGTCTCTGGTGTTGGATTTTCCCCAGGAGATGCCCATCTGGGTAACGGGCGACCCTACCCGCGTACGCCAAATTCTCTTGAACTTTCTGGGCAATGCGATTAAGTTCACAGTGATTGGACATGTGCGGGTGGAGATGCGCGCCCGGCGGCGACCTGACAGCACATATGTGGTTCGACTAGCGGTGCGTGATACCGGGCCAGGCATTCCCCTTCCGGCCCAAGAGCGGCTGTTCAGTAATTTCGAGCAGGCAGACTCTTCCACGACGCGGCGGCATGGCGGCACAGGGCTAGGCTTGGCAATTTCGCGCCAGCTCGCCGAGCTGATGGGCGGAACCGTGGGTGTGGAGAGTACCCCAGGCTGCGGCAGTATATTCTGGGCTGATTTGCCCTTTGCCCCGGCGACTGAACCGCAGATGGTAGAACCGGAGAGAAAGACCGTTTCTTCGCCCCGGGATCCCGGTGAGGCGCTGCGTGTCCTGCTCGCCGAGGACAATCTGATTAACGCGAAGCTTGCAACCCGACTGCTGCAGAACTTAGGGCTTCAGGTTGACCTGGCCAGAAACGGTACCGAAGCGGTAGCACGCTGCGCCGAACGGACTTACCATGCAGTGTTCATGGACTGCCAGATGCCCGAAATGGACGGGTACACCGCCACCCAAATTATCCGGAAGGCACAAGGGAAAAGCTCCCGGGTTCCGATCATTGCCCTGACTGCCAATGCCATGTCGGGCGACCGCGAGCAATGCCTGGCTGCGGGAATGGACGATTACCTGACTAAGCCCTTGCAGAGCAAAGAACTCGCGCGCCTGGTAAATCAATGGCTGCCGGAAGTAAGCAATCAAGTTGTGTCTTCAGTGCACTGAGGCATAAGTCTGGTCTCATCAGGGGCGCAGTGTTCAACGCTGAGAATAGGTCGACCCACCCGGGGCTGACGATTTCTTGAGCGCGCCCGTTGCACTTAGTAAACTGCGATCATGGCTGCACCCATAACGGCCTCAAAACTCGTCGATGGTGTCTTCCGTAAAACCTGGACACGGGCAGAAGCCCACGCTCTGGTTGACCTCGGATTTCAGAATGCCGAGAAGCTGGAGCTAATCAACGGAGATCTATTTGACAAGATGGGCAAGAAGCGACCTCATGTAATCTGGCAGCACCGGATGCTGTGGTGGCTCCAATCTGTCTTTGGTCCGGAATTTGTGGAATCGGAATCACCGACCGATGTCTCTGCAGAAGACAATTTGACCAGCGAACCAGAACCAGATTTAAAGGTGACAACCCGGCCCATTCAGGAGTACCTGACCAATCCACCTCCGCAGGAGATGCGACTGGTGGTTGAGGTTTCTGATTCGACTTTGCGTTTCGATCTCACAGTCAAAGCTGGGTTGTACGCCCGCGCGGGCATCATCGAATACTGGGTCATCAACATTCCCAGTAAGCAAGTGATCGTGCACCGCGAACCTTGGGAGGGTGACTACCGCAGCATTGTTGTTTACGAATCCAATGCTGAGATCACTCCGTTGGCGGCTCCTGAGGCTTGTTTCTGCTTATCGCGTCTCTTCTGAGAAGCCAACGACCCGTTAAATCAGGCTGCCGGTTAGAACAGGGATCTCCGGAGTGCTGAATTGCCGCTTGCGATCGTTTGCTGTCCTGCGCCAATCAACCTGGGGAAGCAGCACGGAAGCGTCAATGCGATCCCGATACTGCATCGCAACATTCATCAGAGAATCAATCAACGAATCAGACAAGTAGTGTGGACGCAGGCCAAGGTCGATTAGCTTGGAGTGTTTCGCGTTGTAGTAGTGCTCTTCTTTTTCGACGCGCGGATCAGGCATGTGCTGCACCTGTACATTCAGGCCTAGCTTATTCCCAGCCGTTGCAACTAGCTTCGCGAGTTCAAGCACTGAGAACTGCTCAGTGAATTGGTTGTAGACGCGACACTCGCCGGGGTCGGCCGGATTCAGACAAGCGAGCTCAACGCAACGAACCGTGTCGCGGATATCCAGGAAGCCACGAGTCTGGCCGCCCTTGCCGTACACAGTCAGTGGATGACCAATAGCGGCTTGCACGCAAAAACGATTCAGAACTGTGCCGAACACTTCGTCGTAGTCGAAGCGATTGATCAGCGCTTCATCAAGCGCAACCTCATCAGTCATGGTTCCATAGACAACACCCTGGTTCAGATCGGTAGCGCGCAACCCCCAGATCTTGCAGGCAAAAATCATGTTGTGGCTGTCGTGAACCTTCGACAGATGGTAGAACGAGCCGGGCTGCTTGGGGAACGGTAGAACATCATGGCGGCCATTATGCTCGATCTTTATGTAGCCTTCCTCGATGTCGATATTAGGCGTCCCATACTCGCCCATGGTGCCAAGCTTAATCAAGTGGCAGTCAGGCTGCAGTTCGCGAAGGGCGAACAACAGATTCAGGGTTCCCACTACGTTGTTCACCTGTGTGGAGACAGCATGCTTCCGGTCGATCATCGAATAGGGAGCTGACCGCTGCTCGGCAAAGTGAATCACCGCTTCGGGCTCGAACTCCCGGATGGTTGTCGAAAGGAATTCGTAGTCGGTTACATCTCCGGTATAGAGCTCAATCGCGTTGCCGGTGAGTTGCTGCCACACGCGCAGGCGCTCAGAGAGAGTGCGAATGGGCGTAAGAGTCTGAACCCCAAGCTCATGGTCCCACTGCCTTCGCGCAAAGTTATCAATGATCGAGACAGAGTGCCCACGGGCAGACAGGTGTAAAGCAGTTGCCCATCCACAGTATCCATCGCCACCAAGCACACATATTTTCATCTTTGATTTTTCATCTCTCTATTCTCTAACCTGATGGCAGATAGTTCGTATGACGAAAGCTTTAGATTCGAGGTAACAGAGTTACGATTCGATTTCGCTCCCGTATGCCGGATTCGCGCTCGTAGTAGTGACAGACTGAGTCTCGAGGCCAACCACAGCCGTTCCCAAAAAGATCAGCCCCGTGCCCAGCCAGTTGGCCGGAGTAATTACTTCGTGTAAGACAAAAAGCGCAAGAAGCGTAGTGATAACGTAGCCGAATGCTGTTGTTGGTACGACGAAGCTCAAGTCGGCTACGCTCAGCATGGCCATACGGACTAGAGTCGCAAGAATCAACAGCAGTATGCCGCCGGAGACAAACGGACTCAGCATGGAGGCGAGATAAGGGAGCGGACTGAAGGAGAGAACACTCCCGAACTGCTTCATGCCCCAGGCCAGCGAAAGGTTTCCAAGCGGACGCAGCACCAGAGTAAGAGCAAGTAGTCGATAGGCGCGGGAAGTAGTTTGCGGACCCAACAATTACATTCTCTCAGAGAGCGAACAAAAGGGGAAACGGTCCTCTTAGGTCTGCCATCTAACCTGTACGATGACGAAAACGAATGGAATTGAAGAGCTTCGCCAGAGCGAAATGATGGCGCACCTGCTGGACTCGTTGGAGCAGGGCAAGGATATCGGGCACTACGGACGACTTGTATTCGTGATGGTAAGCCGGTTTTTTCTTTCCGATGACGAGATTGCGGCCGAGCTGATGAAAGACAAGGATTGTGACGAAGAGAAAGCCCGGACGCTGATAACGCAAGTGCAGGATAAGGACTACAATCCGCCCAAACGGGATCGCATTCTCGAGTGGATGAATCAGCAGGAGTTTCCGATTTGCGAAAATTCAGAGAACCCTGGCACCTGTAATGTCTACCGAAGCCTGGAGTTTCCTCCAGAACTGTTCGAGAAAATTTCTTCCTACTACAAGCACAAGTAGCGTCGTCCTTGGGCTTTCGATTGTTTTAGCCGCAGGGCTGGCGGCGTTCACCGGCAGGGATGCCGCCACTTTCACCTTTGCCATCCTCGGCGATCGCACAGGAGAAGCTGTTCCTGGTGTCTATGCGGAAGCCTGGCGCGAAGCGGCCCTGGATCACCCCAGGTTTGTCATCAACGTGGGCGACACGATCCAGGGCGGCGATGACGCTACGGCCGATGTCGAGTGGAGAGCGGTTGCGAAATTAATCGCGCCTTATCGCAGGTACAAGTTCTTTTACGTACCGGGCAACCATGACGTCTGGTCCGTCGCCTCTGCTCAAGCTTTTGAGAAGTATACGGGCCGGCCCTTGCACTATGGCTTTGACTATGGCGAGGCGCACTTCACGGTGCTCGACAATAGCCGGACGGAGTTTCTTCCGGCGGAAGAGTTGGCATTCCTGAAGAACGATTTGCAGGCGCATGCGCAGCAGAAAATAAAATTTGTCTTCTTTCACCGGCCGTCCTGGATCTTCAAGGTCCTGATACGCGACCCTGACTTTCCGCTGCACAAACTTGCCCGACAGTACGGGGTGAAGTATGTCATCTGCGGGCACCTTCACGAGATGCTCCACTTCGAACTGGACGGGGTGACTTATCTTTCGATGGCAAGCTCGGGCGGTCATCTGCGCGAACCGAAGACTTACCAGAGGGGATGGTTTTTTCAGCACACGCTGGTCACGGTCCACGGCGGTTCGGCGCAGTTTGCGATCAAGGAACTGGCAGCGCCCTTCGGCCAAGGACGTGTGACTGAGCCTGAAGATTGGACCTCACTTGGATTGAAGGAGCAGCGCAGCCAGTGAAGCGAAAGGGAGGCGCAGCAACTCTGGCACCCGGGTTTGGCATAATGGTGGGCGCTCTGGTTCGATTTTCTCGCAAAGGCGAATGACGTTACTTTCTCCGTCGCGCCACCACCGGCTGAATGAAGCGGTGGGTATTTTACTGCTTTTATTCGGCTTGGCTGTTTCGCTGAGCCTGGTCTCCTATTCCTCTACCGATCCTTCCTGGAACACGGCTTACACCCTCACGCGTACGCACAATCTGCTGGGCCTGTTTGGGGCCAAGTGGTCGGATTTTTTCCTGCAGGTCTTCGGGTTCAGTATCTTCCTTTTGCCGATCAATATCTGGGCGCTGGGGTGGAAGTGGGTTCGGTCGTCACCCATCGAAAGCACCTGGTTTCGAGTGCTGGGCAACCTCTCATTGTGGTTCTGTATTTCGACCGCGTGCGGTTTGATCCCGCACCCTTGGCTGATTGACGGAGCCGTGCGGCCTAGCGGCATCGTAGGCATGATCATTGCCGACTTCCTGCTGGCACGCTTCGATATTGTGGGCGCCGCGATATTGACTGCGGCCTCCGCGGTTCTGGCACTGTACTTTGCATCGACCTTTGAAGTGTCCACGCTGATGCGGTGGCTTCGTCGGCCACTGGCTTACTGGCGAGCGATGCGGGCACGACACAAGGCAGCGCGTGAGCAACGCCGGCAGGCAGCGTTTGCCGAAGCGCAAGCTCGCGCCTCCAAGCGTGTCGCACAAGTAGCAGCGGCTGGAGGAGAAGGGCCGATTCGCCCGTCGAAGGGAGGCAGGAAGTCTCCGGCACAAGTTGCGGAAGAGAACGTGGCAGGAAGGAGCGAGGCGGCACCGTTGCCCGAACAGGTGCTGCCCTATCCGGGTGCACCTCCGGCAAGCTCTGCCGAAGAAGAGCCCGCCGAGCCGGACGAGATCCCGATTCGTTCACTCGAATATCAGCCTGCTGCCCGGCAGTCAGTTGAAGCTGATTCGCCAGTAGAGCGCGGGGAGTTTCCATTTAACCAACCTTCGCGCCCTGATCCGGACGTAAGCGAAGTACCGTTTGACCTGACGCCGCACACCACCCTTCGGCCCGCGGCAACGAAACGGAGACGCATCTACCGCTTGCCTTCTACCGAATTGTTGAATCCAGTGCCGGCGGGCAGTGGTTTCGATAGCCAGGAGCTGAAGGAAGTTGCCAGTCGCATCAAGAGCAAGCTGGAAGAGTTCAACGTACGTGGGTCAGTGGTCCAGATCAACCCCGGCCCGGTAGTAACGACGTTTGAATTCAAGCCTGAGGCGGGCATCAAGTACAGCCGCATCACCACTTTGATGGAGGATTTGTGTCTGGGCTTACAGGCCGAGTCGATCCTGATTGAGCGGCTGCCCGGTAAGCCGACGGTCGGCATCGAGGTTCCTAACAGCCGACGGGAAGTGATCAGCCTGCGCGAGATTTTGGAATCGGAAGGCTTCACCGATTCTCCGTCGAAGATGACGATTGCGCTCGGCAAAGATATCAACGGCAGAATCAAAGCCGCTTCGCTGGAGACGATGCCGCACCTGTTGATCGCGGGTTCGACTGGATCGGGCAAGAGCGTCATGCTTAACGCTATGATCATGTCGTTTCTCTATAAGGCGACGCCCGACGAAGTGCGCATGATCATGGTGGACCCCAAGCGCGTGGAGCTTGGAATCTATGAGGGCATTCCGCACCTGCTGACCCCCGTCATTACCGAGCCCAAGAAAGCGACCAATGCGCTGCGGAATGCGGTGCTCGAGATGGAGCGGCGGCTTAAGCTGCTGGCGTCGCAGGGCGTGCGAAACATCGACCAGTACAACCGCAAGATGGCCGAGTTGCGCAAGGGTCCGCGTACTCTGTTCGAGGAAGGTCAGGCGCCGGATGAGGAGGCGACCAGGCCCTTGCCCTATGTCTTGATCCTGATTGACGAATTAGCCGATCTGATGATGCTGGAACGGGCCAACGTAGAGGAGTGTATTACTCGGCTGGCACAGATGGCGCGGGCGGTCGGCATGCATCTGGTGTTGGCGACGCAGCGCCCCAGTGTGGACGTGATTACGGGATTGATTAAAGCCAATTTCCCATCGCGCATCAGCTTCCGCGTGGCGACGCGTGTGGATTCGCGTACCGTGCTGGACTCAATGGGCGCCGAACACCTGCTTGGCAAAGGCGACATGCTCTTCCTGCCTCCGGGCTCTTCGCGGCTGACGCGTGTCCATGGAGCATTTGTGACCGAGGCTGAGACTAACAGCGTGGTCGATTTCTGGAAAGCGCAAGCCGAGCCGGACTACGACGAAAGCTTCCTCATGACGCCACCGTCGGAAGAAGCAGGCGACGAAGGCGAGGAAGAATTCAGTGGCGCAGAGGATCCGATGTATCACGATGCGGTCCGCGTCGTACTGGAATTGGGCAAGGCATCCACCTCTACATTGCAGCGCCGGCTGCGATTGGGCTATGGACGAGCTGCACGCATCCTGGACATGATGCAGCGCGAAGGAATCATTGGACCGCCGGACGGCAGTAAGCCGCGCGAGGTGCTGAAGCGGCCCGATTGGCTGCACGAAATTGAAAGCCAGATGAGATAGGGAATGGCGGACAAGCGGGTTATTGTTGCCATTGACGGACCAGCCGGTGCGGGTAAGAGCACGGTGGCCAAACGGGTGGCTGCCCGGCTCGGTTACGTGTACATCAACTCGGGCGCAATGTATCGAGCCATCGCACTATGGGCGCTACGCCTGGGCACTGACTTAACCGACATGCACCGCTTGGAGCAGTTGGCCAAAGAAGCTCGCATTACTCTCTCATCCAATGGCGGGGTGCAGCTGAATAGCGAGGATGTGACGGACGCCATCCGTGAGCCGGCTGTGTCGGAAGCAGCGTCCAAAGTTTCGACAGTTCCGGGTGTACGGCGGGCTTTGCTGGGCTTGCAGCGAGCCATAGCCGAGGAGAGCAGCGTGGTGATGGAGGGGCGCGACATCGGCTCCGTCGTCTTCCCGTCAGCCCAGGTGAAGATATTCCTGGACGCTGATCCGGCTGAGCGAGCGCGTAGGCGTACAGACGAATTGCGGGCGGCTGGTGGCGATGGCGATATGCAAACCGTAGCCCGCGAGATGGCAGAGCGTGACGGCCGGGATCGCAAAAGAGCGGAGGCGCCGCTGTTGCAAGCCCCGGATGCCGAGCTTGTCGATAGCACCGGACTCACCCTCGAGCAAGTGGAAGAGGCAGTGCTGAAGATTGTGCGGGCACGCACATCGAACGGCAAAGCGGCGGCTATCTAAGGCTCGCTCTCGCCGGGCACATTGTAGCCGCTGTCGGTGTCTGTTTGAACAGCGGCCTATGAATCAATTACAGCGGTGGGCAGGACTGGGCGTCCTGGCGTCGAATGCACTTGCGGCGGATTTACCGATTCAGCGTGTAGTGCTCTACAAGAATGGCGTAGCGCTTTTCGAGCGAGCTGGAACGATTGCAGCGGGCGAGGACGCGCGGCTGGAGTTCCGTACTGCCGACATGAACGACGTTCTGAAATCGTTGCTGATCACCGATGCGGCAGGACGGCGGGTGCAGAGTATCCGGTATGACTCAAATGAAACCCTCGACCAACGGCTGAAGGACTTCCCATTTTCGTTACGCGCGGGCCAGTACATGGCTGATTTCCTGGATGGCTTTCGTGGAGCCGCCATCGACTTGAAGACTGCAGATCGATGGCTGAGCGGTTCTATTTTGAGTGCTCGTGTCATCAGGTCAAGCGACGAGAA
This sequence comes from uncultured Bryobacteraceae bacterium, assembly GCA_964248405.1. GTDB lineage: Bacteria > Acidobacteriota > Terriglobia > Bryobacterales > Bryobacteraceae > Bog-105. The sequence goes on along the minus strand of CAXTYH010000004.1, from coordinate 27,717 downwards.
GAAAGAGCTGATTCGAGAGCAGGTGACGCTGCTGCTATCGTCCGGCGAAATTGAAACTCTAGACCTTGGCGCTTTGTCGTCCTTTCGCTTTCCAGATGCGAAGCTGCAGAGCCATTTGAAGCAGTACTTGCAAACGATGAATGAGTCACGCAACCAGGAGAAGCGGAGCGTTCTGATTGATTCGGCTGGTGCGGGGCAACGGAATCTTACCGTGTCGTATGTAGTGCCGGCGCCGATCTGGAAATCGTCGTACCGGCTGACGCTAGAAGGGCCCAAGGCGGCTCTGGAGGGTTGGGCAATTATCGATAACACCAGCGGCGAGGATTGGGAGCAGGTGCGATTGTCAGCGGTCTCGGGCAGGCCCGTGTCGTTCATCAGTCAACTGGATACGCCGCGCTATGGGCACAGAGACGTAGTTGAGCTACTGGAAGATGCAGCGGCCAACCCGACTGTGTATCGAGGCGGTGTTGCTGGCGGAGTAATAAACGGGACTTTAGGCGGAGTTCCTGGTGCGCCACCCCCGCGGCCAGCACGGGAGAAGGGGAATCAGCCGACAGAAAGTGCGGTCGAAGTTCTGGCATCAGCCCCCAGGCTTGGGCGCGCACAAAGTACCGTGCAAGGTGCCCAAAGTGCTGCCGTCGGTGAGCTCTTCGCATACAACTTCCGCGAGCCGATTACGATCCGGCGCAACCAATCGGGCTTGCTTCCCTTTCTCCAGGATCGAGTCGCCGCCCGAAAGCTTCTGATTTTCAGCAACACGGCCAGCGAGCATCCGGTAAACGCGGCTGAGCTCACCAACACGACAGGTAAGACTCTGGATGGAGGGCCCATCACTGTTTACGAAGGCGGCGCTTACGCCGGTGAAGCTCTGGCCGAGACCTTTAAAGCCGGTGATAAGCGGATGATTGGCTATGCGGTCGATTACGGCACTCGCATCACAACGGCGTTTGACAGCGGAGAGCACGCGATTCGTGAGATTCACGCGAGCGAGGGTGCGCTGCATCTCCGTACTGCCGATCACGAGACTCGCACTTACACAATCAACAACGTAGATGCCAAGCCCAAGACCCTGGTGATTCAGCAGGAAGGTATTGGCGAGTACCAGGTTTTGTCGCCTAAGCCAAGTGAGCGGACAGCGACTGCTTACCGGTTCGAAGTGGAACTGGCGCCGAATCAATCACGAACCTTTTCCGTAGAGCAGGAGCGGGTCAACGAAGAGACAACGGAGGTCACGAGTTCCACTCCGGATTACTTGCTTATGCTGATAGAAAACAAGCAGCTGTCGCAGGCAGGTCGACAGCAGTTGGGAAATATCGCGAGCTTGAAGAGTCAGGCGATCGAAGTGCAGACGAACGCGGAGGCTGCCGCAGGTCAAATCAGTAATCTGACGGCAGACCAGACCCGCTTGCGGCAGAACATCGACAGTTTGAACCGGGTGAACGGACAGGAAGCGCAGGTCCGGCAGTACTCGGCTCAACTCGGCAGCAATGAGGTTGAGTTGGCCAAGGTGCGCGATACACAACGGACGCTGAACATCCGAAAGAGCGCCTTGGCTTCGCAAATACGCGACGCTGTCGGCAAGCTGAACTTTTAAGCGACCGCTTCGCGATCAGCAGTCAACTCAAACGCAGCGTTGTTTTTCGCCGGGCCACTAGCGCCAAAGCCCAGCTTGGTTCGGACTTGAGCTTCGATCACCTGGCGCAGTTCGGGGCGCTCGATCAGAGTCTGCCGGGCGTTTTCCCTACCTTGACCGACGCGCTCGCCTTTGTAGCTGAACCAGGAACCGCTTTTCTCCAGGATGCCGTGCTGAACGCCCAGATCAAGCACGTCGCTCTCTTTCGAAATGCCCTTACCGTAAAAGATGTCAACTTCCACTTCGCGGAAGGGCGCAGCAATCTTGTTCTTGACGATTTTGATTTTGGTGCGATTGCCAATGACGGTTTCGCCGTCTTTGATGGCAGTCATACGGCGCACTTCGGTGCGAACGGAAGCAAAGAATTTCAGCGCGCGCCCGCCGGTGGTCGTTTCAGGATTACCAAACATGACGCCAATCTTCTCGCGCAACTGGTTGATGAAGATCAGACAAGTATTGGCACGCGACACCGAAGCAGTCAGCTTGCGCAGTGCCTGCGACATCATGCGCGCCTGCAGGCCCATGTGGCTGTCTCCCATCTCGCCTTCCACTTCGGCTTTCGGAGTCAGGGCTGCTACTGAGTCGATTACGATAACGTCAATGGTCTGCGAAGCCACCAGAGCGTGGGCAATTTCCAGCGCCTGTTCGCCGTAGTCAGGCTGAGAGACGATCAGGTTCTCGGTGTCCACGCCAAGGTTAGCTGCATAGCCAGGATCAAGCGCATGTTCCGCATCGATAAAGGCTGCCACACCGCCTGCCCGTTGCGCTTCCGCGATCACGTGCAGGGCGAGCGTGGTTTTGCCAGAAGACTCAGGGCCGAAAATCTCAATCACGCGACCACGCGGAAACCCACCTGCGCCGAGCGCGCTGTCGATGGCGAGCGATCCGGTGGTGATTACCTCAACCGGCAGCGCCGCGCGCGAACCAAGCATCAGGACCGAGCCCTTACCGAACTGCTTATCCAATTGAGAAAGCGTGGTGAGGATCTGTTTACGACGGTCGTCCATGAGTTTGCGCACCTCCGTGCATGGAAGAAGTTGCGATTGGAACGAACGGTTCTCGCACGATTTTCTCGGGAAGTTCTGGTACGCTTCAGACAATTCGTATCCCTGGAGGTTTTTACTTTGCTGCGAATGGGGACGTTTCAATCTGCCTTGACAAAGCTTCCCTGGCCCGGTAGACATTGTTCATAATCAATACAATGGATTCCACGCTCCTCACCACTCTGATTTCGACTAGCGGTGCTGTGATCGTCGGCTTGGCGGCAATTGGCTCTAACACCTACTGGACCAGTCACGCTATAAGGAGCCTGAAGGAGGATGTGCGCGATCTCAGTCACGACCTGAAGGGCGAGATTAAAGATATCCGTAGCGAGATTAAAGACCTCCGCACCGAGTTGCGCGAATTCAAAGACGTGGTGAACGGCAAGTTCGCCGCGCTGGACCTGGAAATTGCCCGACTGCTGGATAAAAAACCCTAGAACTGAGGAGTATCGCTGAAGTCTGACGCCGCGGAACCCGAGTGGGGTGCAACGAATGGCGTAAACTCCAGACCGCAGGCTGAAGGGAGGCTGAAGGGGCTGAAGGGGGGGCTGAAGGGGACAGCCTGACTTGAGCGGTTGGGAAATTCGTCGAACACGTGCCAGCTGTCTGCTGTTTACGTCAATTCAGCTCAGCGGAAACGACCAACTCCGGATCGTGATTCCCAAATCCTGATTTCCGTGTCCTGGGTGGCTAACGGCTACAAACTAATTGAGAATTCGCGTTCTAAGACGCTTCCTGGCGAAGTTTTCTGGAGGGTTTTCCCGCCAGAGAAGCGGCTATTGCGCCAACACAGCTGCCGTTCTACCATTCAGGTCTTTGGTGCGAGTACCTCCCGCCAAGCTTGTGAGATTCAGGTTTTCGGAGGATTTCTGCACTGTTTCGCTGATTAAAGTAGGACTTTGAGCGAAATCGGTGAACTGCTCAGTCGGCTATGCCGGTTTCGTCAATTTTTCCATTTGCTCAAGTCAGGCTGTCCCGTTCGACCACCGTTCGACCACCCCGTTCGACCACCCATACAGCTGCCGAAATTGCGTTCCCGGTTCGCTTCCGAACACGCCCCAGAGATTTTTCGCTATGAAATGCTCGATTGGCCCACTCTCTTACTGAACCTCCAATGGCAGCCGAATTTCGTACTACGCGTCGCTCGTCGTCCACAGACCAGTTTCTTGCGGAATTGAGATGAGCGAGTTCGTGTCCGAAGCCAGCAGCCTGAGCGGGTTCCAGAAAGCAGCAATCGTGTTGATTGCCCTTGGTCCCGCAGATAGCGCCGCCATCCTGAAACACGTTGGTGAGGACGACGCCGATAAGCTGGCTCGTGCCATTGCGCAGCTGGAGTATGTAACGCCTGAGGACGTCACTTGCGCCTTCGAAGAATTCAATCAGTTTGCGCTTTCTGACCGGTTGCTCATCAAGGGCGGTATTGAGTACGCCAGCCGGATGCTTACCGAAGCCTACGGGCCTACCGTTGCTCAAACGTTGCTCGAACGGTTAAGCAAGAGCCTCGGCAGCGATGGGGTGGACTTCGCGAACTTCCGTAAAACCGATCCGCAACAGCTTGCTAAGTTCATTCAGGACGAGCATCCGCAGACGATTGCGCTAATTCTGTCACACCTGGACCCATCGCAGGCTGCCACCCTTATCAGTTCTCTACCGGCAGAAACTCGAACCGACGTGGCTCTTCGCATGGCGGATCTCGACCAGATTTCCCCCGAGATTCTCCGTAACATTGCCTCTGTTATCGACCAGAAACTGCGTAATTTGGGTGAACTGAGCCGCGAGGCGTATGGCGGCATACGCGCTGTCGCAGACATATTTAACCGTCTGGATGCCACCACCTGTTCCCAGCTAATGGATACGGTCGAGAAAGACAACTTTCCGTTATTTGAAAACATACGGCGATTCATGTTCGTGTTCCGCGACCTGGAGAATTTGGACAATGCCGCGATCGGCCAGATCATCTCGCGCGCAAACCGAAGTACTGTGATTTTGGCCTTGAAGGGCGCCAACGATTCACTGCGGCAGAAGTTTCTGGCCACTCAGTCCCAACGTGGCGCCGCCATGATGACCGAAGATCTGCAGGCGATGGGACCGGTGAAACTCAAGGATGTCGACGCTGCCCAGCAGGAGATCATAACGCTTGCCCGAGAATTGGAAAAAGAGGGCGTTCTCAGCCTCAGCGCTACATCCGAGGAACAGTATGTGTAGAGGCGGAGCATGAGGCAGGATCAAACTCCCCAGCCGGTGAACTTGGCCGACTTTGGCTTCCTGGCCGATGTAAAAATCGGTGTGCTGGCCGAACTGGACGGCCGTACCATCAGCTTTCGCGAGCTGCTGCGCTTGGAAGTGGGCAACACGCTTCCACTTTCCCGAGCGGTTGGCGAAAACATCAATGTCTATGTAGACCGGGTTCTTCTGGGTAGCGGTGAGGTTTTGGTTCTTGATGATTCACTGGCGGTCCGGATTGCCGATCTACGCGACAAGTCGTCCGCACCAAAGGCGTCGGCACCTGTTGAGAGCGAGGCAACTGGCTGATTAGCGAAGGGGCTCGGCCACCAGACTGGCGTGAGTCTCCTGAGCAACCGTTGGCTCGACAGGGTAGCCAAGGCGCAGCCATTCATCGTAGCCGCCTTCCAGCGGCCTTACTCGCTTCACTCCAGCGCGTTTCAGTTGCAGCGCCACACGGGCGCTAGTGGCTTCGTTCGGTCAAGTGCAGTAGAGGATCACATCGCGGTCGCCCGGAATTTCTGCAAAGTGGGTTCGCAGTTCAGCAGGACGCAAAACACGGGCACCCTGGATTTTGGACCCAGCTTTCTCAATTGCTGAGGGCGCTCGCAGATCCACAATCATCACCGTCTCGCCCGCGTCCATCAACTCCAGCAACTGAGCCTGCGTAATCCGATCAATCCGCAACTGCCTGCAAAAGCGCCACCGTTGAAAGTAGCGATACGAAACATACGCGGCGAGCAGAACGGCTAATACAGCTCCAGCCTGCCTGCCAAACAGACCCAGTGCCAGAACAACCTTGTCAATCTGGTGCCGGAACAGAACTCCGACCGAGAGATAAGTAGTACACCAGATTGCCGAACCAATTGCATCAGCCAGCAAAAAGCGCCAACGCGACATTTTCATTGCACCGGCCAGCGGCGTCGAGATCAAGCTCATTCCTGGGACAAACTTCACGAACAGGAGCGACCACGCCCCACGCTTCATAAAGCCGGCTTCGGTTTTGCGCACGCAAGTATCAGGCTCAAGAGCGAAACGGCATAGCAGCGCGAGGATCGAACGCCCACGCCAACGCCCCAGTTCATACCAGATCCAGTCGCCAAGTACCGCCGCTAGAACGGAGACCAGCAGCGCAATGTGAAACCGATAGTGGCCGTCGCCGACGGTCGCTCCCATAATCAGAAGCACCGGATCTGCGGGTATGGGCATTCCTGCTTGTACTGCCAATACGTAGCAGAACAGGAAGAGGTACCCGTGATGCAGAATCAAGGTACGAAAAGAAGGCACTTCCCTTGGATTCCGCCAGGGAGGTCTACGATTCCGAGCTCAATGCCCGCACCTGTGCCAAAAACCGCACCAGGAACAAACCGCTAGCGCCCTCCGGCAAGCATCTCTGTCGCCAGTCTTACCAAGTTTTCGGGTGGAGCAAGCTGCATTCCAACACAGGCAATTCTAAGGCTGACGATTCCATGCAATGTCATCCAGATTAGTTCGGCAACCTCGACGGTCGCGGCATGCTTCAGGAAACCATTCTTTTGCAGACGTGCTGCCAGATCAAGAAGGAGTTGGTAGGCTCTGACCCCGGCGCTCTCGTCGGTTTGCTTTCCGAAAGCAGCACTCATGTACTCGGAGTCACCCATGAATATCAACCGATACATCTCCGGGTTTTCAATACCGTAGCTGACGTAGGCTCTACCGATCGCGTGAAGGGCCTCAACCGGTTCCTCCATTGCGGACGCACCCGCTAGCACCTGAAGCAGGTCGCTGAACCCTGTTTCACAAAGTTCTCGAGCGATTTGTTCACGGCTCTCAAAGTGAAGATAAATAGCCGCCGGCGAGTACTCGATCTGTTCAGCGAGTTTTCGCATGGACAGCGCGGAATAGCCCTCTTCAGTCATGATCTGGAGGGCAGCGCTAAGAATGCGCTGCCGTTGCTCTTTTTTCTCTCGCTCCCGCCGTTCCTGAATTCCCAATGGACCCTCGCTAGCGCTGAACAATGTTGATTGTACACGGCCCATGAACACACATTTTTTTGTTTCACGTAGTCTTATTTGTGACCCCTGTTGACCAAACGTCGTTGCGTTCAGAGAAGATTGACTTTACAAAATTACGCTTTTTGGAGCTCCCGGAGCAACGGGTAAGAGCATCGCCAATGCACTTCGCTCACGAAATATGCCCTACCGAGTGGTTGGACGGAATCGGGAACGCCTTGCTTCCACTTTCGGCAGCGATCCTTTAGCCGAGATGGCGGTTTGGGATCCCAACGACCCTGCCTCAGTGCGTGCTGCAGCAGAAGGGATAGGCACCCTGATCTACCTGGTGGGCATCCCCTATCACAAAGCCGGACAGCACCCTATCGTGATGCAGCAGACTCTCGACGACGCAGTGGCTGCCGGCGTCAAGCGAATCGTTCTACTTGGCACCGTTTATTCTTATGGGCCGCCAGAAACGCCTACCGTAGCGGACACTCACTCGCGCAATCCGCCGACATTCAAGGGCAGGATGCGCAAGGAGCAGGAGGAGATCCTCTTCCGCGCACATGCCGAGGGCAAGATCGAAGCTGCCGTCCTACGACTTCCGGATTTCTACGGCCCGGAGGTTGGCTTAGCCAGCTTCCTGCACCTCGCTTTCAAAGCAGCAACAGAAGGCGGTACGGCTTATATGATCGGCCCATCGACGCCCCGCACGAGTTTGTCTTTATTCCCGACCTGGGGCCTGTAATGGTTGATTTGGCGTTGAATCGGGAGGCCTATGGCCGGGGGTGAAATTTCGCTGGGGCGGAAACAATCACCCAGCGAGAAGCAGCAAACAAGACTTTCGCGCTCGCCGGACGTAAGCCGAAATTGCTCGTGCTGGGCAAGACCTCGGTTCGCCTGATGGGTCTTTTCGATCCGTTCATGCGCGAGTTGGTGGAGATGCACTATCTCCAGACAACCCCCGTCTTACTGGACGATAGCGCGCTGACGCGACTTATTGGGCCTTTAAAGAAGACGCCCTACGCTGCAGGCCTGCAGCTCACCTATGAGGCCTATATGAACAAGCAGAAAGGGAATTGATTATGTCTACAGCTGAACAACTCCGCAACATCACCGAAAGTTGGCTTGCACTTTGGAACGGAGACCTGCAAATCGCAAGCGCATCGTTGCAGATGACTACGTGCTGCACGTGACTTCTGCTGATGGATCAGACCTCTCGAACTATGCTGGTCCGAAGGGATTGGCCTTTTGGATTGGAGGCCTACACACCCTCTTCATGCCGCTTCGTTTTGAAGTGCAAGTGCCGCCTTTGTTTGGTGAAGAGATGATCGCTGTCCGGTGGCTCGAAGGAAAGATCATTGAGTACTGGCTCAGTTCGGACATGCTGGACATGATGGCGCAATTGGGATACTCGGGCCGCGGATGAGTCAAGTCGCGGAGTCCCACTCTCACCATTAATCCACCTAAGAAGACCGAAGCTCCGGCAAGTATCCGCACTATCTCTTGTCGCCGGCTGCCAGATTCGCTACTGTCAGAAAGAACGGCAAGCAAGCAAGCGTCGCCGATCCTTCCCCTAGCGTGACGGAAACCGAAGAACAACCAAAGCCATTCTCCTCTGCCTGGGGTGAACGATTACAGGCACTCACCAACATTCCACCGGTACTGCGGATTGTGTGGGACTCAGGTCCGCTCGTGGTCGGCATGGGTTTGTTTTTTCGCGTGCTCGCCTCCATCATCCCCACGGCGGCAGGCTTTGTTACCAAGCTGATCATCGACACCATTTCAGCCATTCTCAACGGCAAACCGCAGTTGGAGACAAAGCTCTGGTGGCTGGTCGCGCTTGAGTTCAGCCTGGCAATTGCCGGGAACGTCTTCGGACGGATCATCGACTACTACGACCGCGTTCTGGCCGACCGCTACACCCGCCACGTCAGTATCCAGGTGATGGATCACGCGTCCAGTCTTGACTTGCAGTCTTACGAAGATCCGGTTTATTACGACCGGCTGGAACGGGCCCGGGTCCAGGCCACTGACCGGCTGGGAATGATTCAGTCCATCGGACGCCTGTTTCAGCAGGTGCTTACTACGGCCATTCTTTCGGCGGCCATTCTTTTCTACTCTCCCTGGCTGCTGTTGATTTTGGTCGTGTGCCTGCTGCCGGCTTTTCTGGGGGAAAGTCACTTCGCCTTTCTCAACTACGCTCTGAACTTTCGCCAGACTCCGGCTAAGCGTCAGCTTGACTACTTACGACAGGTTGGGGGCAGTAAGGAAGCCGCCAAGGAGTTGAAGCTTTTCGGTCTAAGCCGGTTTTTCACGGACCGGTTTACCGCCATTTCTGACCAGATTCTCACTCAAAATCTTGCGTTATCCAAGAAGCGTCTGGTTGCTGCATCCTTTCTGTCGGTACTGAGCACCCTGGGTTACTACGGAAGCTATGCCTGGGTCATTTACCAAACGGTCCATAGGCGACTGGGGTACGGGGATCTGGTCTTTCTGACGGGGGCTATCCTGAATGCGTCTGGGCAAATCTCGCAAATTTTCTCAACCCTCTCCAGCATTGCCGACCAGGCTCTTTTCTTGACCGACCTGCTGGCCTTCTTCAAGATGGAGCCGAAGGTGACTTCCCGACCGAATGCTCTGCCCGCGCCGCGACCAATCCGCGAAGGATTTGAGTTTCGCAATGTGACATTTCAATACCCAGGCAGTGAACGCAAGATCCTCAATAAGTTGAATTTTCGCCTGGCTCCAGGCGAGCGCATTGCCCTGATCGGCAAGAACGGCGAAGGCAAGACCACCATCGTCAAACTGATGGCACGGCTGTACGACCCGACCGAAGGCCAGATTTTTCTCGATGGAATTGACCTTCGCGACTACAACATTGAAGACCTGTGCCGCGAAATCGGGGTTATCTTTCAGGACTTCATGCGCTATGAAATGACTGCCCGTGAGAACATTGCAGTAGGGCGAATCGAGTTTCTAGGCGATACTGACCGCGTCGTTGCTGCTGCCTCGAAGAGTCTTGCTGATGGGCTGATTGCACGGTTGCCTCTGCGATACGAGCAGATGCTTGGCCGTCGCTTTGAGGGCGGCGTCGACTTGTCTGGTGGCGAGTGGCAGAAGCTGGCATTGGGGCGCGCTTATCTTCGTGAATCGCAGGTGTTAATTCTCGATGAGCCGACAGCTGCACTCGATGCAAGAGCTGAGTTTGAGGTATTTGAACGTTTCAACGAACTCACGGTAGGCAAGATGGCGCTATTCATTTCACATCGCTTTTCTACTGTTCGCATGGCCGAGCGCATCATTGTGCTTGAGAATGGGTCTATAGCCGAGGAAGGTAATCACGATACCTTGATCAGATTGAACGGCCGCTATGCCGAGATGTTCGAGTTACAAGCTGCCAGTTACCGCTAAGGAACCCTGCCCGGATACATGCCCCAATCCGTAATGCCCATCAAGGTTGCGCCGCTCGATCTGGACCTCAGCGAATTGAGTGCCGGCGAGCAGGCATCCTTGCGTGAAGCCGGAGAGTCCACTGCCCGTGGGTCGGCAATTGCTGCCGCAGGATCTCGCATAGGGCGTGCCCATGAGGTCTTCGAGTCACACACCCGCTTGTTTTCACAGCTGGAACGCGAACTCCTGAAGATCAACCCGGATGAGGCTTCGGTCGATGTTCGGACTCTTTACGAAAACATTCGCCAGGTTCGCAGCGCTGTAGCGGATCTTCAGGATTCGGTCCGGGCTCTGGATGAGCTTCCCAAGTCCCGCTCCGGCAAGGAAGAGGGTACGCCGCGCTCGCTCCTGTATGCGCGTTCCCTGCTTCGGGCATGCGGGAATAACCTGTCAGTTCCCGCATTCTGCCTGTTCCTCGATTCCGCTCAGCACGTTGATCCACTCACCGATGAAGAGCTGGAAGGAATGCTGCCTGCTCTGAAGCTGGCCTTGCTGGAAAGAACAACAGACCTTGGTTTCGGAGCTCTCGAAGCATTTCGCAGGGACGGAAAGGAGGCGGCTTCTTATCACGTCGGCTCCCTGATCCGGTCGTTTCGGCTGATTGGCGACCTGGACTGGAGAAAGACGCTCGAGCAGTTATCGTTTGTTCATCGCATCCTTTCGCTAGATCCGGCCGGCGTGTATCCGTTTATGGATCTGGAGAGCCGGCAAACTTATCGCCGCAAGGTTAAGAAGATTGCTGCCCGTTCGGATACCGGCGAAGTAGAGCTGTGCGAGCGATTGATTCGCACCGCTGCTGAAGCCAAGGTGTTCCGCAATACACCGGACGCTCTCAAAAATCGGGTGCGCCATGTCGGCTATTACCTGATGGATGAGGCTGGAGGTCGCGAGTTCCGTCAATCAATCGGCTATCGTCCGTCTCCAGCCAGCTATTTCGAAAGCTTGTTCCATCGCTTTCCCGATGAGGTCTACATCATCGGCATCGAACTCGTCACGTTGATCACGGTCGTCTCGCTCATCATGAGCCTGGTGCTGCACCATCAGCCTTGGGGCCTGATTGCCGGCGCGCTGCTGCTGATCATTCCTGCCACCCAAGCCGCCGTCGAGTTGATGAACTACTTTGTGACGGCCGTGCTCACGCCGCGACCGCTGGCCAAACTCGATTACAGTAAGGCTGTCCCGGCCGGAAGCGCAACGATGGTTGCCATCCCCACACTGTTGATCAATGAGAAGCAGATTCATCAGCTGATTGAGGATTTGGAAGTACGCTACCTGGTCAATCGTGACCCCAACATCTTCTATGCTTTGTTGACCGATCTGCCCGACACTGCCGAACCGCCAGGCGAGAGCGATCCTCGTATTGATCTGGCAATTCGGTTGATCAATGAACTAAACACGAAGTATCACGACGAGCCTTCTGGTGGTTTTTATCTGTTCCACCGCCACCGGATCTACAATCCGCGCGAGGGCGCCTGGATGGGTTGGGAGCGCAAACGGGGTAAGCTGCTTGACCTGAATCAAATGCTGCGGCAGGCGTTTGATCCCTTTCCGGTGAAGGCCGGGGACATGTCGCGCCTACCCCGGATTCAGTATGTCCTGACACTCGATTCCGATACGCAACTGCCGCGCGGCTCGGCTCAACGGCTGATTGGCACCATCGCTCACCCGCTTAATCGAGCGCTGATTGACCCCGAACTGAACATCGTCACCATGGGCTACGGCATCATGCAGCCGCGCGTCGGCATCAGTGTTCACTCGGCAACCCGGTCGCGGCTTGCCAGTATCTACTCCGGCCAGACTGGCTTTGATATCTATTCACGCGCAGTTTCTGACGTGTATCAGGATTTGTATGGCGAAGGGATTTTCACTGGGAAAGGCATCTATGATGTCGATGCGCTGCGGGAGGTTCTGGAGAGGCGCTTTCCGCGAAATGCGCTGCTTAGTCATGATCTGATCGAGGGCGCTTACGCCCGCGCCGGCCTGGTCTCAGACGTTGAGGTGATTGATGATTACCCGTCGCACTACAGCGCGTATAACCGCCGCAAGCATCGCTGGCTCCGTGGCGATTGGCAGATTGCCCGCTGGGTGCTCAGCAAGGTTCCGGATGAATCCGGGCGGCTGGTAGCCAATCCCATCTCCACCATCTCGAAATGGAAGATTATCGACAACCTGCGGCGAAGCCTGGTAGAGCCGGCGACCTTCCTGCTGCTGGTGGCCGGCTGGTTTGCCCTGCCGGGTGGTCCGCGCTTCTGGACTCTGGTCACCCTGGCGCTGCTTGTCCTGCCCATCTACTTCCGCCTTGTCTTTTCACTCTTGCGTGCCGCATTCGGCCGCAACCTAATGGCGGCTCGCGATTCGGTTGTCGACTTTTTCACGGCGCACTTCAGTATCTTTCTGAATATTGCGTTCCTCGCACACCAATCGCTGGTTGCACTGGACGCCATCATCCGTACGGGAATCCGAAGTTACATTACGCACTCGCGACTGCTTGAATGGGAAACGGCCACCGAAGCTGAACTGGGTATTCGCAAGAAGACTCCGGTTGATACTTACCTGAACTGGGTTCCGCTCATCGCCATCATTCTAGCGGCGGCTGTGTACTTTCACCCAGAAGCAATTCCTTATGCAGCCCCATTCCTCCTTGTCTGGTTTTTCTCGAAGCTCATCTCAAACTGGTTGAACAGTTCGCCTCACCCAATCACGTCTGAGCTGACGGAGAATCAAAGGCGCTTTCTGCGTGAGGTGGCCCTTCGTACCTGGCGATACTTTGCGGAATTGAGCAACGCGGGGAACCATTGGTTGATCCCCGATAACTTGCAGATGGAGCCGTACCGCGTTGCCGAACGCCTCTCGCCTACCAACCTTGGTCTGCTGTTGAACTCACGTCAGGCAGCGCTCGAGTTCGGCTTTATCACACTGGAAGAATTCACCACGCTCACTGAAAACACGTTTGAGACGATGACGCGGCTACCGGCTCAATTCGGCCACTTCTACAACTGGTATGACAATCTAACGCTGCGGCCACTGGAGCCGGCGTTTATCTCCAGCGTGGACAGCGGCAATCTGGCAGCCTCTCTTCTCAGTCTCAAGCAGGGTGCTCTGGATCTGCTTCGCCAGCCGCTCTTTCGTGAGAATGCGACTGATGGCATAACCGATTACCAGATCATTTCGGGCTTTGGTGAGACGGACCGTGAACGCAGCTCAGGCCCATCAACAGGCCTGATTCGTGCTCTCCATAAGAGTCAAGAAACAATTGCTTCAGGGGAAGGCAGCAATTGGTTTCAATTGGAGTACGTCCGCCGCCTCCGTGCTTTGCGGGAGCAAGCGCGGGATTTTGCGCCCTGGCTGCTGCCCGAGTTCGAGGAACTGCGCAACGCAAACGAAAAGAGAAACGCGCAGTGGCTTTCCCCGACTGTGAAGCCGGCAGAGGCCGATAGCTACTACACGCAATTCGAAATCGATCTGAGCTCTCTCCTGTCCGGTGTGAGCCTCGACAGTCGGATGCGTCCGCTTGCTTTGCAGCTTCAGGAGTTGCTCCCGGCCTGCCGTGCTCGCCTGCATAACCTGGCTTCTCGCATTCAGACCATTGCGAGTCACTCCGACCGCCTGGTGCAGCACATGGACTTCAAGATGTTCGTTGATGGGCGTCGTGGTCTGCTGTCTATCGGCTACGATGTAGTGAAACAGGAGTTCAACAAATCCTGCTACGACCTTCTTGCCTCGGAGTCCCGCACTGCGACATTCATCGCGGTTGCCAAGGGCGAGACCGAACAGGATAGCTGGTTCCGTCTTGGCCGCACCCACACACTTTGTGAGGGAGAGAGCGTTCTCATCTCCTGGACCGGGACTATGTTCGAGTACCTGATGCCGGTTATCTGGGAACGATCACACCCTAGTACGTTGCTGGATCGTGCAACGCGCTCGGCAGTAAGGGCGCAGCAGGCGTATGGCAAGCGTCGCCGGGTACCCTGGGGCATCTCTGAAGCTGCTTACTCGCAACGCGATGCCGATGGCAACTACCAGTACTCTGCTTTTGGTGTTCCCGGCCTGGCGCTCAATGTCTCGCGCGAGAAATCACTTGTTGTCTCGCCCTATTCGAGCTGTCTCGCGCTTCTGGTTGATACGCCCGGCAGTTTGCAGAACATGCTCGGAATGGCGAAGCAGAAGTGGTTGAGTGACTATGGCTTCTTCGAGTCGATTGACTATCTGTCGGGGCCGGTGTCGCGCTTTCGCAAGCCTAAGTACGAAGTGGTCCGCAGTTGGATGGCTCATCACCAAGGCATGAGTCTCGCTGCCATCTGCAACGTCCTGTACGATTCGCCGTTCCAACGCTGGTTTCACGCCGAGCCGCTGGTGCAGGCCAGCGACCTGATTCTGCAGGAACGTCCCTTACGCGTTCGTCCTATCGCTGATTCGCAGCCTCGTCGCAGGCTGAAACTGGGTCGTGACACGCTGAAAGAGCGTGAAGGGGATGCCGCTCCCGTATAGTTTTTATGCCCAACCGTTTAGGTACAAACCTTGCACTTGCCTTCGCTCTCAGCACGCTGACCGTCAGCGCCCAGGATAGTACAGCAGGTCTGCTGCAGCGCCTATCTGATGCTGCCGGCCCCTCCGGCTTTGAGGAACCCATCCGCAAGCTCATGGTCAGCGAGATGAAGCCGCTGGCCAATTCGCTTCTCTTTGACGGCATGGGTTCTATTGTCGCCACGCAGGGCGCCAGTGGCCCACGCATCATGGTGGATGCGCACATGGATGAGCTGGGCGGAATGGTGCGCCGCATCACGCCAGGCGGTTATCTCACCATGCAGATGCTGGGCGGCTGGCTGGATGCTGCTCTGCCTGATCAGCGCTGGACTATTCTCGGCTCGAAGGGACCGGTCAGCGCAGTCACGGGCATTCGGGATGTGCACTTAGTTCCGCCGGACGAACGAACGCACGCCGTCAATAGAGATTCGATCTTTCTGGATATCGGTGCTAAGTCTCCCGAAGAGGTGCAGGCGCTCGGTGTCGGCGTTGGTGACCCGATCGTTCCAGATGCTCCCTTCCGCATTATGAACGGCACGGCGAATTATCTGGGCAAAGCCTGGGACGATCGCGTGGGATGCGCGGCTGTTGTAGAAGCGATGCGCCGATTGCAAAATGCGCCGCACCCCAACCAGATCTTTTACGCCATTACGACGCAGGAAGAAGTTGGCTTGCGGGGCGCCCACTCAGCTGCCGATCTGATTAAACCGGAGATTGGCATTTCTTTAGAAGGCGGCGTTGTTGGCGATACGCTGCCGGCTCATCCGGAGGAATCGCAAGCGAAGCTTGGAGCGGGTCCGGGCCTGTTCCTCTATGACACTTCAGAAGTGCCGAACCGCAAGCTGAGCGCCTTTGTTCGGGCTGCTGCAAAGACTCTGAATGTGCCGCTGCAGTTGGATCTGGTCAGTGGCTACGGGGATGACTCGGCCGAGATTCAGAAGAGCAACGCGGGCGTGCCGACGGTGAACCTGGTTGTGCCAGTGCGCTACACGCATGCGCATAACGGCATTATGAACCGCAACGATTTCGACGGGCTGGTGAAGATACTGGTCGACGTGTTGCAGCATTTGGATGCGACGACAGTAGCCCGGTTGCGCGACTTTACGCCGGAGTAAGATTGGACTCGCGGGCGGCAATTCTCAAGATTGCCCCAGCACTTTGCTCGACGTCCTTGTCTGTTGTCGCCCAGCAGGACACGCTGATTCGCATAGCAGTGTGGCCCTGCCATTCGGTCCCACCACACCAGCACGTTCCTTCCTTCTGAACCTCTGCAATAACGCGTTTCGTTAAGGCAGTATTTCCGAATGAGACTAAGACTTGATTCAAGACGACATCGTTCAAGATTCGACACCCACCTCGCTGCAATAGCTCCCCGAAGCGATGGGCTAATTGGCAATTGTGTTCAATCATGTCGGTAAGTCCTCGCCGTCCGAGCGAACGCAGTGACGCCCAGACTTCGACTGCTCGCGCCCGCCGCGACGACTCCGGTGTGTAGTGCGACGGCTCGCGCCCGTCTAAGGTCTGCAGGTAAGCAGCGTTAACCGCCATCGCTGAACGAAGGTGCTGGGGCTCACGAACAAAAGCCAGGCCCGAGTCATAGGGAACGTTGAGCCACTTATGACAATCTGTTGCCCAGGAGTCAGCCTGGTTGAACCCTTTCACCAGGTGCGCTCGCTGGGGCGCCACTGCAGCCCACAAGCCGAACGCGCCATCCACATGTACCCAAGCGTTTGACAGATGCGCAACCGCACAGATTTCCTCCGCTGGGTCGAAAGCACCGGTGTTAACGTTGCCGGCCTGAATGCAGACAATCGTTTGGCCATTAAGAGGTGGAAGGGCATCAGATCGGATTCGACCCTGGCCATCAGTGGGCACCCCCATAACGCGCGAGCGGCCAAGGCCTAAAAGCGCGAGCGCCTTGAGCAGAGAGACATGTACCTCATCGCCAACGATGACCGTCAATGGTGGAGCGCCAAAAAGTCCATCCTCCTCTACGTTCCAACCCTGTCGCTTGAGAAGCGCATGGCGCGCAGCTGCCAGACAGGTAAAGTTCGCCATGGTGGCTCCGGTCACAAATCCGACACCGCAGGAAACAGGTAAACCGAGGAGATCTCGAATCCATTCCCGGGCGACCTCTTCTAAGGTTGCGGCAACCGGCGACATGGCGCAGAACGCCGCATTTTGATCCCACGCTCCAGCTAACCAATGGGCTGCAAGGGCAGCCGGCAGGGTGCCGCCTGTTACGAAACCGAAGTAGCGTCCGCCGGTTGAAGCAACGGTCGCCGGCGAACCAACTTCATCCAGCAGCGCCAGTACTTGCGCGGGATCGCATGGAGCTTCCGGGCAGGGTTCGCGAAGGATCTTTAGTCGAGCCATATCTTCGGAACTGGAGGCAACCCGCCGGGTTCCGACGTTTATCACATAGCGCGTAGCGCGCTCACTCGCATCTACTAATAGATTTCTTATCTGATCACTTGCTATTGTTTCTTCCAGCAGGTCACCGGTCATTGTTGTAGCTCAGCGACATGGCTTTGCGCAGCTCTATAGCTTACGCGGACTTACGGGGTCGCAGATCGTCCGTAGTTGACGGCGTGCTCACTTGGACGGGCTCGCGGGAGAAGTTGATAATGCCTGAGCCGAATTCTTCTACGGCCATTCGCTCAAAACCTTCTTGAAGAATGTGCAAGCGTATCATGTCATTGGCGTAGTCGGCTTTTACGTCCACGTCATCAATACCGTCAATGATGACCTGCCACTTCTCATTAAGCGTCTGCAACGCTTCCAAGACCATATTGGCTCGCCAGTTGTCAAAATCGTAAATCATAATCTTTGTACCCTTTCCAACTGCAGAGCCAGTTTGGAAAGCAGGGAGACATACTCAATTAAAGGCATATCAAATCGGGGGCATAAAAGATAGTGGTCCGGGGATTGGCCGGCACCGTTATCCCGAGTATCGGCAAACAAGGCCAGCCCTGCAGATATCGGGAAGTAGGCCGGAATCTTCCAGAGGTATGTGCCGCTATAGCGAGCTCGTTCGCGTTCCAAACGCTCTTCGGTTATCAAAGAAATACCTTTGCCGTTGGAATGTACCATGACGATATCGTTACGCTCGAAAGTGTCGACGTCCCTCGAAGCCCTGACATTGGAAAGCTTGGAGGAGGTCGCGTTGCCAATGCGGTGTAAGTCCTCATAGAGCATGTAAAGGTAGGACGCGATCGCGGTCATCGCTTGAGTGTAGAGAAGGGCGAAGGCATTTTGGATCACCTGCTTGGGCTAGCCAGACACGCGCTATTGACAGCTTCTTAATCACTGTATACTGTATTAAGGGACTAGTACACTCTGACGCTTCGTATTACTCATCATTCCGGGGTTCCAATCTATGTGCAACTGATGGAGCAGCTTAAACACGCCATAGAGGTTGGTGCGCTCAGAGGTGGCGACCAGTTGCCGACCATACGGACGCTCGCGGAGGACTTGGTTATGAATCCCAATACTGTGGCGCGCGCATATCGCGAACTGGAGCATGAAGGCATAATTGAGTTGCGCCACGGGTCCGGCGCTTTCGTTGCTGAATCGGTGGTGTCACGGGTCAAGGTGATGCGAAAGGCGCAAGGTATTGTCCAGTCCGCTATGGACCGCTTAGCGTCGCTCCAACTAAGTGAGGACGAGATTAGAAGGCTGGTTGAAAACGAACTGGCTGTTTTGCGGAACAACGAATCGGAGAGAGCCCTTGACTGACTTTGTCATCGAGACTACCGGGCTTACCAAAGCCTTCAAGAGTAAACCGGCTGTGCGCGGACTGGATCTGCAAGTGCCGAAGGGAAGCATCTTCGGGTTTCTCGGCCGCAATGGAGCTGGCAAAACCACCACGATTAAGTTGCTGATGGGCATGTTGAAACCGGATTCCGGCGTGGCTACGGTCTTTGGAGAACCAGTGTTTGACCGGCGAACGGCAGTGGGCATCCGACGGCGTATCGGGTACGTGACTGAGGAAAAGGATCTGTACCCATACATGACTGTCGATCAGATCATTCGTTTTACCCGGCCCTTCTTTCCCAATTGGCGCGATGATCTTGCGCAGCGCTACCTCCAAACGTTCCAGCTACCGCTCAACCAAAAGATTCCTCGGCTGTCAAAGGGCATGCGGTCGAAACTGACGCTGCTCCTTGCCCTTTCGCGAGGCGCCGAACTTCTGATCCTTGACGAGCCGACGGATGGTCTCGACCCCGCTGCCGTAGAAGAGGTGCTGCGTGAACTGGTTAGCCTTGCGGCGGATGAGGGCATGACGATCTTCTTTTCGTCACATCAATTGGCAGAGGTCGATCAGATTGCTGACTATGTTTCGATTATCGATGCCGGTGCGCTGGTGGTGAGCAACTCACTAGATAATCTGAAAGCGCGGTATTGTCGGCTGCACCTTGTTTATGAGTCGCCGTCAGAGGTGCCGCTCCATTGGCCCAGCGGTGTTGAGCATGTTCATCAGGACGGACGTTCGGTTTCCATCTTGGCGAGTCGAGATGTGGAAGTCATTCTGAAGCAGGCACGATCGATTCCGTCCACATCGGTTGAACAATTTCCTGTGACCTTGAAAGAGATCTTTCTCCAGAACGCGAGGAGTAATTAATGCTTTGGTTCAAAGCTTGGCTCGAAACAAGATGGCGGCTTGCTTACCTGCTTGGCATAGTTCTACTGATACTCGCTATGGCGGCGTCGGGTGGCGGGTTAGGTTCTCGAGAACATGCCAACAATCTGATGCTCATGCAGCTAGTTATATCGATCTTCGCAGCAGTCAATCTGGCTGGCGCGGGTGTAACGACCCAATCTTCCTTCCGGCCAGGTCGAGGTCTCCAAGAATCTACTTATTTCACCCTCTCTCTGCCAGTCAACCGTATTCGGCTGCTCGCGGTACGCGCGGCGTTAGGACTTCTGGAAGCCGTCGGCTTGAACGTGTTTATGATTGTCTCTGCCTGGAGCCTGTTTGCACTCATACGAGGGGACTCGACGCTTGTGGATCTCGTTCGGCTGTTACTGGCCTCAGCCGTCTGTTCCACCTGCTTCTACTTTGTCTCGGTAACTATATCGACTTTCTTAGACGAGACGTGGCAGATGTACGGAAGTTTGTTTGTCATTGGATTAGCGTGGTGGGGAGTGTCGCGACTGGCGCTGCCGCCATCGGCTAACATCTTTGCGTTCACGAGCGACGCGTCGCCGCTCATCACGCATCAGCTGCCCTGGCCGGCGATGCTCTTTTCGCTTTCGGCTTCAACCCTGCTGTTCTTCGTCGCTCTCAAAGTGGTCCAGACTCGCGAGTTTTAGGTTCAGCTGTCTAGGCTTGAGACTGCATCAAGCCTCTAATGTAATCCAAGTTCCGGCGCAGACCCACGTCGAGAGAACCCGAAGGAATATCGGTCTCCAGGTTTGCCCAACCTCGCCAGCCGATGTCTCTAATTGCTTGCAGGACGGGAACGAATTGAATTGGGCCTTCGCCGAGCCAGTGCGGATTGTCTTTCAAGTGAATCTGGCAGACGCGATCTTTGCCGAGCCAGCGGATCTCTTTCACGGGATCAAAACCGGCTTTCGTCGAATTACCGACGTCGTAGTAGACCAGTACGTTCCTCGACCCGACCCGGTCGAGAATACGAACGTTATCCTCGGCCGAGATGGTGTCTTCTAAGCCCAGCACGACTCCCGCCTTCTCGGCTTCCGGCGCAAGTTCGCGCAAGCTGTCTGCCACGCGGTCTTTGTCCGTCTGTGTCTCGATTGCCCAACGTCCGAAAAAGGGCACCAGGAGAACACGGACTTTAAGCGCGTGGGTAAGCCGGATGGCATCGAGAACCCAATGCGTCGCAAGCGGGTCGCTCTTGAGCCCGTTGTCATGCAGGCGGTCCACGCAGGTTCCGTCAATCGGCAGCCTGTACTGCTTGGATGCTGCCAGATAGGCAGTGATGATCTCCGGATGATCCAGCGGCATCTTGCCGTCGACCAGTTTCCGCCCGAACGAGATTTGCACGCCTGCGAAGCCAAGCGCGGCAGCTTTCTCAACGGCCCGGGGATCGGCGTCTAAGTGCAAGTTCCAATCGGGCACGCCGAGTTGCACGGCAGCTCCGGGGTTCGCTGACAGAAGAGCTCCGGAAGCGCCGTAAAGCCACGAGCGTCTTGTCATCTGATTGGTAAGCATTGCTTACAGTAGACTCCTCAAGATCTGTTTTGCCGCTCGTCGACCAGTAGCAATGGCGCCGTGCACGGTGGCTCCATGCCCCTCAGTTTCGGTCGCTTCTCCGGCAAAGAATAGCGTATCGTTTACCGGCCGAGCGAGAATCTTGCGCAGGCCCATACCACCGGCCGGCACATAACTGTAGGCGCCTCTTGCAAATGGATCTCCGTGCCAATCGTGGAAGTACACGGCCTCGAGTTGCTCCTGCAATTGTTCGGGGGACACCAGCGTCACACGTGACAGATCCTCGATTGCCAACTGCACGATTTCGGCCTGGGGCTTGTCGGTCAACGCAGTCGCACGCGGCCCGGCGCTCCATCCGGTTAAGAGAGTCGACCGCATGGGGAGCGTGGTCCACCAGGTCGGGAAGTAGCGTTCGCGCGAGAGCCAAAAGCCGGCATCACCCAAGTCTTCGCGCTCTTCCCACCAGGCTTCGCGGAAGCGCAGAACCACTCGCACTACTTGACCGAACTCCAGTGCAGCAGCCGCCTCGGCAATGGGCTCAGGGGTAGGAGAGAACGTGATGTCACCTGCCTGGAGCACGCCTAGGGGCACGGTCATCAGCAGACGCTTTGCGTTAAATACTGACCGCCCACCGCTGAGAGCCGAGCACACCTGGACCTCTGCCCTGCCCTCTTCCCACCGCACCGCTTCGACGATGCTGCTTAAGCGAAGTTGCGCTTTATCCCCGCGCGCTTCGGCGAGCAAGGCCTCCATCAGCTCGATGTACCCGTTCGCGAATCGGAAGTTTCTATCGCCTTCGATGGCCTCCGACGCTTGGGCATCTAAAGCCAGTGAGGCTATGCCGATGACATCTTTATCGGCTGCGTTGAAGCCTTCCACATAGCCCGTTTCCAGTTGCTTTGCTTCCTCGCTGAATGCGGTTTGCTTCAGAAAGTGGCTGAATGGCGGGTCAGCGCCCACCGCTGCTAACCGCTTCATCTCGTCGGTGATGGCAGCCATCTGCTCCCATGCGTCCGAGGATTGCTGTACTCGTCCATCGACAATGTGAAGAGCATTCTCTTCGCAGTCGTAGACGGGGAGGAGGTGTCGTCTGATCACTTCCCAAGTTTCCGGAGACCGTCCATGAATGAACTCCGGGCCTAACTCAATCGGCAGGGCAGACAGCGGATCAGTCACCGTCAAAATGCGGCCGCCAATGCGATCACGCGCCTCCAGACAGACTGCTTCCACTCCCGCCTGAGACAACTCCCTCAGCGCACTGAGGCCGGCTGCGCCAGCGCCGACAATGAGAACTTCACAGTCATTTGGCACGGTCTAATGACTCCCCTCATTCTCAGTTTCGAAAAAGCCAGTTTGCCGGTTCTTGCGGACATCTGCCGCATGGAAGCATCGCCCGTTCATAGCGACGTAGACACCGTGGGGAAGCGTCCGCACATACGCGAGAGCGCTGCCCAAGTTGAATAACCCGTCGGAACTGCCGAATTTATAAGGAACCAGTGCGCCGGTCAGCACCACCGTCTTACCTGGGACCTGAGAAGCCAACAGGCGCGCAGTATCTTCCATGGTGTCGGTCCCGTGGGTAATCACAATGCGTGTTTCCGGCGTTTTCCGGCACTGTTGCAGAATTAGGTCCCGGTCAGCCGCCGTCATATCGAGGCTGTCCACCATCATCAGCGTACGGACGTTAATATCGAGGCCGCAGCGCGCTCGGGTCAGCATCTCAGGAACGTGCGAATCCTGAAAGTAGAGCCGCCCGTTGATCTCGTCGTACTCTTTGTCGAAAGTGCCCCCGGTGATTAAGACACAGATGCATTCGCTGCGCGGAAGATCCACCAAGCTTATTTTCGGCTACGCTGATTTTGGAAGGCGACTTAGCCCTTCAGATTCCGAAAGGCGACCAGGCAACGATCGGCTGTTTCAAGCTCCGGGTAGGCGCTGCCTTCCTGCTCGATCAGATAGAACTCGACACCGCCTTGTTTCTCAGCAGCATTCAGGATCGCTTTCCACGGGCACTTGCCTTCCCCGAACAGCACTTCATAGCCTTTCTCCGGCGACCACTCTTTCAGGTGAAGCGATCGAGTCCGTCCTGGATGCCCGTTGATCCACGCTACAGGATCGGCCCCTGCTTCCACACACGTTCCGACATCCAGTTGCAACATGACGCTCTGGGCTGTATTTTCAGCAATGATTTGAAGAGGGATCTGACCTTCGATCTCTTTGAACTCCAGCTGATGGTTGTGATAACCCGCATTCAGCCCGGCGCTCTTCATTCTGTCGTTACCATTGTTCAGCGTTTCAGCGACGCCTTTCCATCCATCAACCGTAGTGACGTCGCCAGCGCTGGAGAGCACAATGTACTTTGATCCGATTGTTTTGTTGAGGTCGATCGCTTTTCCCAGACCATCAGCAGAAAAAGAGGCTTTGCCATTGTGGGTTGAGTAGCAGCGAAGGCCCAGATCATCCAGCTGCTTGCGGATTTCTTTGGCATGTTCCGGGGTCCAGTCGTAGTAGGGCGCGTAGAACTCAACACATTCGTAACCCATCTTGGCGACTTGCTGAAGAGTAACGGTGTCGTTCTTCTTCAGCTCGTTCCGAACAGAGTAGAGCTCCAGGCCTACGGGAATGTGTTTGCCTCCCTGCGCGGCCAGGGTACTCAAGGGGAGCGCGGCGGCAACGCTGGCGACAAACCCACGGCGCGAAAGCTGCTGATTGATTGTCATCGCAACCGCACCATATCATACAGCCAGTCGTGTCAACATGTGTAGGTAAGTCGCATGTCAACACCGCAGCCCCCACGATCGTCCTACCGCGAACGCCGCATCAATGTCATGCTGCAGGACAATGGCCCACCGGCCAACCCGACACCCGAGCCGCCAGCGCAACAGCAGCTGCCGCCGCAGCCCCAGCCGCAGAGGAGGCAGGAGCGAAAGTCCAATCGAAGCATTCTGATTGTCTCCATTGCGGTCACGCTTCTGTGTGCCGCAGTCGTGTTTTTTCTGTTGTCTCGCCACGATGCTACCCAATCAGCTCCCGTAGCACGAGCTGTGCCTCAGCCTGTGACGCCTCCCGCTGCTACCTCTCAGGCGATCACACCTGCGCCTCAATCAACTGCATCTGCAGATGCGTCCGAGCCGACTGCTGCCGAGCCGACACAGGCGCCGGTTTCCAAGGCACCCGAACCGCAGCGTGTTCGCTTCCAGCTGAAGCGCTCAGATCGTTTCCAATCGTTTGGACCGCTGAAGCTTCGACTGGTTTCGACGACTCCGCGCAAAGGCTTGTGCCAACTGGTTATCGCGACAGGAGATCACAGCCGTTCCCGCTCCTTCTCGATGAACCGAACTGTTCAGGTGCAGAGCGAGAACGGAACGATTGTGGATTTGTCGGTGAACGGCATGACCCGCGATACGGTGCGGGGTTCAGTGGTGGCGCATGTACAGCCCACGGCACAGTAGTTGAACGACAAAGGATTTACGTGCCTGAAGCCGGCGAGTCGCGCGGGGCGCACTTCAGCACCAGGTATGCGGACCGAAAGTTGGCACACCGCCGGCCGGCTTCTTACCTGGCCGTCATGGCCACTCTGACCAACGGATCTTCGGTCTGTTCCGATCGCCTGTGGAGCTTTCGATAAACGAAGCGGGCGACATAGAACGAACAACCGATTGCGACGGCCAGGATGGCATTGACCATCAGCACCGCAATTGCTGTGGAGAGGAAAGCGGCAGCATCTGTACGGCCCATGCGATGCAATCGTCGCCAGGTACTCCATTCCAGGAGGCAGACACCGATGTAGGCGGTGACACCCGCAAGCGCAGGAATCGGTATGTGTGAGATGTAATCGGACCCTAATGCAATGAAGCCCACAATGAACAAGGCATGAAAGATAATGGAAAGTCTTGTTGTGCCGCCGCTGCGCACACTGGCCAGGCTGCGAGCGGGAATGCCCACGCTCATGGGCGCAGCGAACACGCCGGCCACCATGTTGGCAATGCCGTAAGCGCCTAGCTCAGCATCGGCATCGGCGCGCTTTAAGTGTTTGTGCCGGCCGCGGAAGTGCTCCACAACACGGGAGGTAATCAGCAGGTTAACTGACGATACGAAGGCAAGTCCGAACGCAGCAGGGACAACCTGCAACACGTCGGCGGGGGTCCAGGAAAACCCGGCAAACTTCGGAATCTCAAGAGGTAATCGGCCGACCTCTTTTTGGTGCAAGCCGAAGAGGGCTGTCACAGCTACAGCGGCCACCACACCCACCAGAGGTGCGGGGGCGCGAGGAATAAGATAGGCCGAAGCGAGGGCCGCAACGATCACAACGCCACTTATAATGACTGCGCTCCACTGCGTCTGTCCCACATGCGAGAGGACCTGCCAGCTCTGCGCCAGCAGGTTGTTTGACGTTCGGTCCACGACGGCTCTTATGCCCATCATGACGCCAAGCTGAGACAGAAACATCATCGCGCCGATGCCACAGGAGAATCCGGTGACTACCGGTTGTGGGATGTTTTGAATGTACCTGCCCAGCCGCAGAACACAGAAGGTGAGCATGAACACAGAAGCGGCCATACAGACCTTGGCTGCGCCGCCCACGCCCTGTGCTTGTACTGCTTGAGCAATGAAAGGAACAGTGGCGCTCGCAGTGCCGCCAATAAGAACCGGGTTGCGGCCGAGCAGTGCGGTAATCGGCGCCGTTGTGATGGAGGTAACCAAGCCGAGCACGGGCGGCAATCCCATTAAGCTCGCCATAGCCAGACCATAGGGAACGGCAATGAGTGCCGCAATGGCGCCACCGGACAGATCGCCGAGGAAAGTGCGTAGACTGTATCGAATGCGGGGGACTCTCAGACAAACACCTCAGCAGCGCCATGGCGCAGAGCCGGCGCGATGGCACGGCAGTCACGACAAACGTCAGCTACGAGGCTTAGCACCAGGAAACAAACCCGGTTTGAAGGTGCCAGAAGAGCCAGGGAGGCCCGTGCAAGATTCCGCACTGCCTCCCTGGGGATGGACAGGAACTACGCGTTATAGGCTTTGTTGAAGGCTGTCTTGAATTTCGCCATCTCCTCACGGGTACCGACCGAGACACGAACATACTCAGGCCAGACGGGCCAGACACGTCCGATGTACACGCCCTGCTTGGCCATGTCGGCGTAGAAGTCTTTCCCGGGACGCTTGGCATTCAGCATAAAGCAGTTGCTTTCGGAAGGAATGAACTCGACGTTCTTGGAGGTTAAGAAATTGAAAGTATCTTCGCGATTGTCGCCCATGATCTTGCGCCGCTCGGCCACCAGGTTCTTTACCTTTAAGCTGGCATTCGCGCCCACCATCCCAGTGATCGGCATCGCGCCTGCGCTGTATGGGCGAATCTTCGCCAAGATATCCGGACGCGCAATAGCAGCGCCGGCCCGAAGGCCAGCCATGCCGTACAGCTTGGAGAACGTCCGCAGAACGAGTACGTCTTTGTCAGCCGCCACCATATCGGTGCACTTCACTGCGTTGGGCGAGATATGGATGTAAGCTTCGTCCACCAGCACAACCGCGTCTTTGGGCTTGTTGGCCACCAGCCATTCAATATCTTCCCGCTTTGTCAGCGTGCCGGTCGGGTTGTTGGGATTACAGATGTAGTAAAGCCCCCCATTGGGAGCCGCGGCCAGCATGGCCTTCACATCATGGTCCCAGGTTCCTTTCCGTAGCGGCACGTTAACGGTCTTGGCCCCGATGAATTTTGCTGCCCGCTCACCGGCCTCGTAACCAGGATCTGCTTTCACGAAGGGCCGATCTTTGGAGGTGTAGGCGAGAACAGCTTGATGAAGTGGCGCACTCGAGCCGGCGTACGCTTCCACGTAGCTCTCTTCCGGCTTGTAGCTGAACTTCACGCCTTCCACATTGGCCAATGTTTCGGACATATCGTACGTGGTTTCATACATGTACCGGCCGCCGTTCTTCACCACGCTCTGAATCGCGTCGGCGGCCTCCGGACAAGGCCCGAGTGGATTCTCGTTCGCGTTGATCTTCACCGCGTCGCCCGGCATGTTGCGCACCATGGAAAGCTGCGCTAAGGCATGCTCGTTATAAAACGGCAGTGCCACTCCGGCGGTTATTACTGAGGCAACCCGACCGAAATTCCGTCGCGAAAAACCGCGGCGCAACAGATCCAGCTTCTGTTCGGCATTGAGAAACTCTGACATTCTGATCTCCTGTATTTGTGGTTAGAAGCTTACAACAAAACGGAAACGGACGGGGTTCCGCCAAAAGGTACGTTAGACAATTAAGCGTACACTCAACTGGGACAAGCTCAAGGGGTTTGAGACGCCGCCCGACGAAGCACCTGAAGTGTACTGAACGTGCCCAGATTGTTCATACGCGATAACAACCGCCAATCTCCTTGCGAAACACGTTCCATAGATTAGGCCGTGGAACGCAGAAAGTAATAAGCCGCAATTGCCTCAACAAGGAGCAGTCGTCAACAGAGAACGAACCTCAGCGGGCCTGCGGTTGTTCCTAGCAGACGCCGAGGGTAATTATCAGCAGCTAGTTTACCACCGTTGTCTATCCGTTTTGCAAACAGGAGAACTGCGTTGCAGCCTTACGGGAACTTGGACCTGCGGCAAGGTGCACCTACCTAGATGAACATGTATCGGAGTCAAGTCCTAAATTGTCTGTAAATTGAATCTCCTATAAGTTGCTCAATGTTGT
>CAXTYH010000003.1:0-311640 GCA_964248405.1 uncultured Bryobacteraceae bacterium | reverse complement strand
CTTGTACCCGCCAGATCAAGACTAACCCAATTTACAGAAACATTGTTGCTTTATCGAACCAGTATTGGAAGGGTCACGAATATAGGCTTGAAAGTAGCTTTCTGAAGCAACGCCTATTAGCCCATTAAACTGCTGCTGTATGAATGGCGCGTAAGAAACTGCGGATTGTGCTCCAAGTGGATGAGGAAACAGCGCTGGCAGCATAATGCCAGCACCCGTGGTTGCAAGGAATCTCCTGCGGTTTGTCTTAAGCATTTGGAGCAGCATATCACGATCCAACGAACCGGGAAGCTTCATGTATTGGCTCCCTGCGGTATTTGTAGGGATTTCATGCGCAATGTCGATGAAAGCAACATGCAAGCTGCCGTAATTCTGGGCAGAGAGAAGACGGTTAAACTCAAAGAGCTTTTACCGTGCCATGAGTGGCCAGCTCCGTTAGGATTAGCCCAAAGCCTCTGTAACCTGCCGCATTCGCATAGGCCAAAACTCACCTCTATGCAACGCGACAAATCGGAGCGGTTACACGCCACGCCAGTGCTGCACTGTGTGGGTTCCAGTTTGCACCAAAGACTCAGGTTATTGGAAGCGAAGGAGTCGACTATCACCCGAGCGCATACAGACTTCATATGACAAGCAATCCTTTGAAGACGTCCCTTGATCCGAAAACTTTGCAATGTCGATGACTCGCCCGCCGAGGGCAAACTGAAAGCATTCGCCGACAGCCGTCCTGGAAAACCTTATGCCATCGACAACTTATGTCCTCACCAACGTGCGCCCCTGTCGGCAGGCAAATTGGATGGCGAAGACGGAGTCTGTCCCCCTCACCCTTGGAATTGGAACTTGAAGACGCGAGAAACACTGCATGCCGGAGGCCCCGTGCTTCCTTCCTATGAGCTGCGTTCGTATGAGGATGAGATATTCATCCGAATCCCAGCAGAATGCGTGGCATCTTACAACTGTGTCGACGCCTCTGAACCCTCCGGTTGCGCACTGTTGCCTTTCTCTGCTATACGTTAGCCGTAGCATGGCGAGGGATGCGGTGACGAATTTCTCCGCGCGGCACAGTCAAGGAGACGAAGATGAGCACAACTGGAGCCAATATTCCCAGCGGCGGACCTCTTGTTGACCTGGATGACTGGGATGAGTTTCTCGAAGGCCGGTACAAAGAGGGCAAGTCGCAGGAAGAATTCCGCGTCTATGACGCAACCGCCACGCCGGCCGTCGCCGAGTTTTACCGCCTGAACCATACCAATCAGACCCTCGCCTACGTTCTCGAAAAGGAAAAGACTTACTTCAGTCTGCAAAGAGGACAGAAGACAATTTGGGAAGCGGCCGAGTTTCTCAATACGTTGGTCGATGACAGCGACCCTGACACCGACCTCACCCAGATCGAGCATCTGCTTCAGACTTCGGAAGCCATTCGTGCCGATGGCCACCCGCGCTGGATGGTTCTCACTGGATTCATTCACGACCTCGGCAAATGTCTTTGCCTCTATGGCGAGCCGCAGTGGGGCGTGGTGGGCGATACGTTCCCGGTCGGCTGTGCGTGGTCACCTGACATTGTGTTTCACGAGTACTTTGCCCAAAACCGGGATGGAAACAGGCCCGAACTCCAAACCAAGTACGGCATTTACCAGCCGGGCTGCGGCTTGGAAAATCTGCACATGTCATTTGGGCACGATGGATATATCGGCCAAGTCATGAAGCCTTATCTGCGGGATGAGGCTCTGTACATGCTGCGCTTCCATTCGTTCTACCCGTGGCATCGCCATGGCGCATACGACTATTTTTGCAACGAGAAAGATCGCTCCATGCTGGAGTGGGTGCTGAAGTTTAATCAGTACGATCTTTACTCTAAGGGGCACACCAAGCCAAACGTTAAGGAACTCAAGCCGTACTACGATGACCTCTTCGCTGAGTTCCTGCCGACAACCTTGGCCTGGTAAAGTCTCCGTCGGCAATGGACGCCGAAGTCGCGTCTTCTTACCCGTTCGGCACAGCCGGCCTGAGTATGTCCTGCAGCAGGTCAGGAGTGCCGCTAACGCGCTCGAGATGCACGTAGCGCTCGCCGCCAGTGTAGTCAAGCCGCACGGTGCGGAACTCCCCGGCGTTCGATGTGATCAGCTCAATCGGCTGTTTCGATGTTTTCGCCTCACGAATGGCTTTCGGTAGCGAGTCCTTGTCATAGGCGTGGCCATTCACCGCGATCACCTTCATCCCGGGACTGAGGCCGGCTTTGAAGGCGACCGAATCAAAGATCACGTCGGAGATAACGGCATCCTTGTTCATGCGTAAACCCAGCGAGAAAACAGCGTCAATGCTTCCTGTTTCGCTCTGTATGGCCGATTCCAGGCGTGTAGGCTTATCGGCAAAAACTACTTTGTAGCCGGCGCGTTCGATCCCGCGAACATCGGCCTTGGGATCGTGGCTCTGCAGCCGCTCATTGAGGAAAGCACGCCAGTCATAAGGCGTCACCGCGTTCAACCCGGCAACGATATCGTTGAAGGTATACGGGACGACTTTCGCCGGCGTGTTGCCGCCCAATCCCAGAAAAGCTCCTACGAAGTCGTTCAGAGATTTGCGATTTTCCGTTTGCTGGCGAATAAGTGTGTCGGCATCGAGCCAGAGCAGTTCCCCTTCGATGTAGTAGTCCTGGCGGCGCCGCCAGTTACTGTAATCGGGGATGCCGCCGCGGAGGATCTGTGCAGCAATGGCCGTGTCCTGCAGGTTGCGCCAGGTTCGACCGGCCGTAGAGTTCAGCGTGGCAACGTCAGCCGCCAGAACATCGCGGTAGTCGGCCGGGGTGATCAGCCCGGAACGAGTTGCCAGCACGGAGCCCCAATACTCGGTCATGCCCTCGTAGACCCAGAGCAGATTTCCCTGCATGGGCGTTTTGTAGTCCGGGGTCGCCAAGCCGGTGGGCCGCCGGTACTTGCCATTCCAGGAGTGAGTAAACTCATGGGGCAGCAACCCAGCTTCATGCAGGAAAAGATTCGGATCTGAGAGGCCCTTCTGCTTGATCCCGTTGTCGCTCGATTGGTGATGCTCCAGCCCTTCGCCCCGCACGGTATCACTTAAGCTGAGCAGAAAATGGTAGGTCTGATAGTGTCGCGACCGGTAGAGCGCCCCGGCTTCCCGCACCAGCCGTGAGTACGAATCAATCAGAGCCGGCTTTACTTCCAGTTCCTCGGGCACGTCACTGGCAATATCCAGAAAGTGTTTAGGGGTCACATCGGGCGCAAGCGGAATCTCGCGGAAATACTTCCCGGTAATGACAGGCGAATCAATCAGCGTTTCCAACGAAACGGTTTCGAAGGAAACCTTGTTCCCATCCTGATGGACGGGCGTGAGCGCAGTCCCGAACTTCCAGCCTTCGGGCAGCGTGAGCGAGGCCTCAACGGGAATGGCGGCAGCAGGCTGACCCGCAGGATACAGTGTCACGCAGTTCCACTCGAGCACCGTCATATTCGGGCTGGTCGAGCCATTTTCACCAGATCCGGTTGCGCCGGGAACCGCCAGAAAATCGAGATTCACATCCACTGTGCTTACACCCGGCGGAACATTCACATGGATGCCATACATATCCACACTGTCGCGCTCCCAGGTCAGTTCCTTGCCGCCTGCCTTGATGAACAACCCGGCTAAATTGTCGATGGGTCCGGTCGGCCGATGATTGCCGGGGATCCACTGCGGATACTCCAGCGTTAGCGGACCAGCCGTAGCCGGAATCTGCAGGTGCGCGTGGATCAGGCGGCGTGGAGCATCGGTTAAATCAACGTCAAGCCGAATCGCGGCCACTGCCGGAACGACACTGAGCAGAAACATGGCAGCGGCAAGGAATGGGTGGCGGTTCATGATGTTACGACTGGCTTGCATAAAGATGAGTATGCACTCATGCTGATTGGCCGTTGGTCTGGGTCTCGCTGCCCTCTGTTCCAAAATGCGCCAGGGTAGCTCGACGGTCTGTGGCGAGCCGCTGGCGTAAGTGACCTATGGGGGCGCGGAACATCTTTTAGCCTTCATTGCGGTACGAAGGACCATGTTTTACTCGTGCCGCAGAGCCACCAGCGGTTCGATTCGAGACGCTCGCCTTGCCGGCGCATAGCCAGCGAGAACCGCAGCGCTTAGCAGGATGACACAGGCCAGGGCTAGGGTTCCCGGATCATTGGGCTGGGTCTCGAACAGAAACGATTTGACAAGCCGAGACCCGATCAACGCGGCAGGCAGGCTGATGGCGAGCCCCACGGTGGCCAGTGTCAGAACGCGGCGCAGAATCATCCAAACCACAGCACCGCGTTGCGCGCCCAGCGCCATACGGGTTCCGATCTCGCCGGTTTGCCGCGCGACGTTGTAGGACATCGTTCCGTAAAGCCCCACGCACGCGATCAGGAGAGCAAGAACCGCGAAACCCGTGCATAGTTTCGCGAACGTGAGCTCCCGGTTGATCGTCCGATCAATCTCCGCAGCCTGTGTAACCACGTTTGTAACAGGTATGTGTGAATCTGCGTTTCGCACCACCTCATGCACACTCCTGACATACTTCAGCGGGTCACCCGCAGTACGCAGCGCGTAGGTCACCAGGTCCGGAGAGAACTGGCTGGCCGCTGTGAACACGGTCATTGAACTTCCATCGTCTTTCAGACTGCCGTACCGCAGATTAGCCGAAACGCCGATGATCTCTAGATCGCGCTTCTCGTCTACGAGCGTAATGCGCCGGCCCACGGGATTTTCGTTCCCGAAGTAAGTGCGCGCCAGCCGCTCGCTGATCACTGCAACCGGCATGGAGCCTGCTCCGTCGCGGTCGTCGCTCTCACGTCCGGTCAGGATCGGAATCTGCATCGTGGTTAGGAAACGCGGCCCGGCGACCATGACGCTTGCGCCTTGGACGGGAACGGCACCGATTTTCATTGTCCCCCTGTATGCCTTTCCTGCATGGCCGGCGTTGATGATCGAGGATTGCGAGAATGTCGCGCCCGTCACCCCCGGGATCGATTCCAAGCGCTTGCGCAGGTTCGCGTAAAAAGTGGTGATCTCCGGGTCGCGATGCCCGACCTGGCGCGCGTTCAACGAGAACAGAAGAATGTTCTCGCGGGCGTATCCCAGTTGGACGGAGTGCAGCTTGTTGAGTGTCCGGACAAACAAACCGGCCGCGACCAGGATGAGAAAAGACATGACGATTTGGGCGACCACCAGAACGTGCTGGGCGTGGCGGCGCGATCCGCCCTCGAAGCCATTCTTCAGCGCGGGCATGACGTCCGGACGCGTCGTCTGAATCGCTGGAGCGAGGCCAAACAACAGGCCGCAAACCACGGAGAGCGCCGCCGTTACGCCCAGCACGTGCCAGTTCAATTCTGCGTGCAGCGTACAGTTCTCTTGTCCGTGCGAGAGCAGAACGGTGAGCGATGGCACGCCCCAGATCGCAAACAGAACCCCTACCGCTCCGCCGAGCGACCCCAGCAGCACACTCTCGGTCAGCAACTGCCGCACGAGGCGGAACCGTCCCGCTCCCAAGCTCAGCCGGACAGCCATTTCGCGGCGGCGTGCGGCGGCCCGCGCCAGCAGCAGATTGGCGATATTCGCGCACGTGAGCGCCAGGATCAATCCCGCCATTGCCAGGAGTACGTACAGAGGCTTTGAATACTGGCGGCGCAGGCTGCCCAGACCTTGGGCGCCGGGATTCAGAATCAACCCGGGCAGGTTGGCGCGCTCACCCTCAGTCTTGGCGGTGGTGGCAACCCACTGATGGAAACGAGGAGCCAGCGCTGCCTGCGCCTGGGCCATGCTGATGCCCGGACGCAAGCGGCCCATCATTTCGATCCAGTAGAAGTTTCCGTCGCTATACATGCGAGCCGCTCCGGTGCCGTCCACGAGCACATTCGTGTGCAACGGAAGATAGAGGTCCGGCGTCACCGCAGGGTCTACTCCGAGGAATTCCGGGGGCGCAACGCCGATCACCGTAAAGGCCACGTTATCGACAAGAATCGCTTGCCCAATTGCATTCGGCGGTCCTCCAAAGCGGTTTTGGCTTGTAGCGAAACTGATTACGGCGACCGGCGCTGCGCTTGGACGATCGTCGGCAGAGTCGATCAAACGGCCCGCAGCCGGCGACACTGCCAGGCCCCGAAAATACTCGCCCGTGACATACTCCGAGCTGGCGCTCGCGGCCTGTCCGCGAACGGCCAGGTTACGGGTTTGTCCGTTGAAATATCCGAAAAGGGTGGAAAAGACGGAATTCTCCTCGCCGAGCGTCTCGAACGCGCCGTACGGAAACATCCCGCTGACCAGGGCGCCTTTGTTGCCCGGCCAGAGAATGCCTTGTACCCCGTGCATGACATGAACCCATTGCTTACTGGCGTCAAAGGGAGGCCGGCTATGCCAATTCAAGACCACTAGCGACTCGGGATCGGCCACCGGCAGCGAGCGTAACAGAATCGATTCCATCAAACTGTAGACGGCAGTGTTGGCCCCGATCCCAAGCGCCAGCGACAGTACGGCTAGAATGCTGAAGACCTTGTTGGCGGCCATGGTGCGACATCCATAGCGGACATCCTGGGCAAGTTCCGACCAGAACCGCTTGATCCAAACCTCCCGTGACTGTTCATGCTTCAGGCCGACGTTCCCAAACCGCCGGCGCGCTTCACTCCTTGCGCACTCCGGCGTCAGACCGTCTGCTTGCAATTCCGCAGCCTTCTCCGCAAGGTGAAGCTCCATCTCCTCGCGTAGCGCCTCGCTGCGCCTGGCGCTCTCCCTCCAATACCTCAGCCGTCGTATCAACATGTCCGTCACTCCGTTCCCATCACACGGGCGATCGCCAGCGTGAGTTTCGCGTACTTCCGGGTTTCAACCGCCAGCTGTTTGCGGCCAGCCGCCGTGATCTTGTAGATCCTCGCCCGCCGATTGTTCGACGTCACGCTCCAGACACCCTCGATCCAGCCGTTTAGCTCCAACCGCTGGAGAGCGGGGTACAGCGAGCCCTCCTCGACGAGGAGTGCGTTGTCGGATGATTGTTCAATGAACTGGACTATGCCGTATCCGTGGAGGTCGTGCAGCGACAGCGTCCGCAGAATCAGCATGTCCAGTGAACCGGGCAACGAATCGTTCTTTTGCGCCCTCCGTCCCATACCTAGAATTCTTAGCTTATGGCGACGAGATTGCGCGAGTCAAGTTAAGATTGGCGAGCCCTGGCGCTGCAAGAAGGATTTCGGGGTGCCCAACGCGCGCCGGATGCTAAATCGCTGTGGCGTGCGTGAATGAAGCGGCGTGGAGCATCCGTTGATCAACGACAAGCCGAACCGCGGCCACTGCCGGAACGACACTGAGCCGAAACATAGCAGGGGGTGAGTGGCTTACATTGCCTCTTTCAGCCCCCTGCGAATCAGCCACCAATTAGCCGGGTAGCTTGTGAAGAAGCCAATAACCATACCGATCTGCATCAGGAACCAATACTCCGGTTGATTGGGCGTGAGATGAGGTGAGAAATGGCGATTCATCCAAAACATGAACGCAAACAGCCCTATCTCAAAAGCCGTGAGCGAAATGGTGTCTGCTTTGATTGCTGCCCAAATCGCCGGCCACCCGGAGATGTTGCGCATGGGGGCGATAGAGAAATATTGAAAGATGATTCCGAGCAGATAAGCAAGCAGGAAGTCCCATAAGTAGCTGGCCCCCAGCATCGAGCCGAACATGGTGAATCCCGTCAGAAACACTGCTGATTCGGCAACCATGTCCCCTAGCGTGCAACCCGCTCCGCAATGCGTAGCTCCGACCCAGATTTTCTGCCAGAATGGACGTTCGGTTTGGCTGTGCTCCTCATCGGCGGCGTGGTTCTTTTCCCCCCAATGCTGTTCGCGGCCAAAGCCGAAATACGTCAGCAACGCAAACGGACCAAAGTAAAGGGCGGTAACGGGCCAGACGAAGTTCATCACCGCCATCTTTTGCCGATGCGTGACAACGTCAACAAGGATGATCAGAAACGAAACGACCGAGGCGAGCAGAGCCCAAATGCTGAGCGAATGCAGCACGGCTAAAGCTCCGCCCTTAGCAATAGGAGAACATGCGTGATAGCGGAAACGGAAGGAAAGGTCATCGCGGCTTTTACCCAAAGGAGAGACATGTCACTGCGCCCCAGCCCCGCCCGAGTTAGGCAGATTGAGTGTCGTGCTGGTGGTGCCGAAAGGAACCGGCACCATTAGCCCGTCCGTTAACGTGTAGTTCTGCAGAGCAATCGCATTACTCCACATCCCCCCCAGCACGTTGATATAGGCGACTTGCAACTGAAAGAGCGTCCGTTGGGAGACAAGCACCTGGGGGTAAGCAGCTCCCATCTGCCCATACTTTTCGAGGTAGAGTTGGTAAGCCCGCTGAGCCCGCGGGATCATTTCATTCTTGTATCTGTTTGCTTCCGCCTGGCCGGTTAAGAAAGCCTGGAGCAACGGCTCAGTGGAGCGGCGCAGCGATAACTGCACGCGAGTGATCTCGCCTCCCGCTCGCTCCAGGTCTGCCTTGGCAGCCGCAAGGTTACCCCCGTTCCGGTTAAAAAGGGGAAGGGTGATGCCGGCACTGGCGAATGCTTGCGCGCCTACAATCCGCGCAGAGTTTTCAGCCAGCCTTTCCGAGTTTTGCTGTACACCTGCTCGCAGTAACAGGTCGGGCACGGGCTCTCGCCGGGCGCTCTTCAGTTCCGCTTCGGCGTGCAGAACAGCCTGTTGTGCCCGCTTAACTTCGGGGCTGGTATGGAGTATCTGATCGACGATCTGGGCTTCGTCAATAGCTGGAGGTCTATCCAACTCGCCGCTCAAAGGGGCAACCGGCAGATCCGCTTTTCCTACAAGTGCAGCGAGCCTTCGGAACTCCTGGATGTAGGTCCGCTGCGCAGTGAGGAAATCGATGGTGGCCTGCTCGCCTTCCACTTCCGACTCCAGAACATCAGGCGCATCGGCTTGCCCGACATTCGCCAGCTGATGAGCCGTTTCGACCACATCGGTAGCCAGCCGTAGAAGCTGACGACGCACATTCACAATTTCCTGCGCGGCCAGAGCCGCATAGAAACTCTGCCCGACATCACTGAGTACGCGATACCGCTGCTCGGCCACTCCGATCTGATCGATCTGCCGCTGCTGTTCGTAGACATTTCTGCGTAAACCGAGCTTGCCGCCGAGTACGATGCTTTGCTGAACAAAGCCCCCCTGCTCGCCTCCGCCATACGCGCCACCTCGAATCTGTTCGCCCTGGTAGCCCACAGAGGGGTTCGGATACAGTCCGACTTGTCGAGCCAGTCCAGCCGATTGCCGCACGATAGCCTGGGCTTGTTGCAGGGTAGGGTTGGAGGCAAGCGCAAACTGCTCAAACTGGGGGAGTGACAAAGCAGGCCGACTGGCCGCGTCTCTTAGCAGATCAGGAACAGGACTCTTCGGCCCGGTATGTTCAGCCGGATTGTCGGACTGCCGTGCCGGTTGCTTCTGCCCCATGCTCCCCATGTCGTGTTGCATGCCCGGCATGCTCGAATGGTTTTGCTCCGGCCTGCCGGGCTCGGTGCTCTGTGCAAATGACGTGGTAGGGAGGCCAAGCAAAACAGGTAGGAGAAAAAGAACAAGGTGCTGGTTCATCGCAGGTGCCCGTTCTCGCTCTACATCTTGCCTTGCATACCGGGCATGCTCATGTTCGTGGGCTGACCCTTCCGGATCTGCTCCATCACCTGGTCGTACTGTGGAGAAGGAAGGACGCGGACAAACGACATCATGCCTTGCATAAAGCCGCTCCAGCCCGGCCGTAAACCGGTGTTTTGCGGCCTGACCACCATCCTGTCCATCTCCATCATGGAACCTTCCATATAGGCATCCTGCGGGAATCCAGGTACGCGGTTGGCATCTTTCGCCACATCGCCGTCCCTTGCCATGTCGCTGCTCTGGTGCGTACCATCCATGCCTTGCGTTGCCGACATGTCACCGCTCATCTGCGACATGCCGTGTCCCATGCCGCCCATCGCAGCCGTTGCTTTTTGAGGGGAGAGGGGTGTATTCCCAACGGGTTGATCGTTGGTTGAACCAACACCCAGACCCCGGCCAAAGCTCGGGCCATATTCTTCGCCGAGGGGCGCACCCGGCGTTCCATTCAACATGCCCATCCCGTTGTTCATGCTTACGCCTGCCGGCATACCCATTCGGTTGCGAGACAGCGGGCCGACGTTGGATGACATCTGGTTCATCATGTGATGGGGCAGATGGCAATGAATCATCCAGTCCCCCGGATTAGTCGCTTCGAACTCAAAGTCTCGCGATTGCGCTACTCCCACCAGTGCGGTATTGCCCGGGAACCAGGCCGATTGGGGAATGCGGCCTCCTTCTGTCCCTGTGACGTAGAAGGTGTGCCCATGTAAGTGGATCGGGTGGTGATCCATCCCCAAGTTGATGAGCCGTACTCGTACCCGATCGTTCTGACGAACAATCAGCGGAGTCGTGTCCGGGCCGGCCTTCCCATTGAACACGAGCCAGTTAAATTCCATGTTCATGGTGTTGGGCACCGTGTTGTTCGGCAACACCGCATATTCCTGCATCAGGAGAACGAAATCTTTGTCCACCCGGGGTTGATAAGCAACTTTCGGATGCATGATGAACGCTCCCAGCATGCCCATCATTTCCTGCATCGCCATGTGCGAGTGGTAGAAGTAGGTTCCCTCCTGGTGCAGGCTGAACTCATACACGAACCGTCCACCCGGCTTCACCGGATCCTGACTGATTCCGGGACCACCGTCCATGTTGTGAGGAATCTCAAAACCATGCCAATGCATGGAGGTCGGCTCTGGCAGATGATTATCGAAAACGATGCGGACCCGGTCTCCCTGCGTAATCTGAATGGTGGGGCCCGGAGCACTGCCGTTAAATCCCCATAGATCGATGGTTTTGCCCGGTGCGATCCGCTGTTTCACCGGCTCTGCAACCAGGTTGAATACCTTCACTCCGTTATCGACAGTAAACGGCAGATCCTTCAAATCGGGCGTTTGAACGGGAACCGGAGGACTAACCCTTACAGTGGCGGGCGACCTTGCTTCACCACGCAGTTGCGCAACGGTCGCAACTCCTGCACCCAGTCCAAATGCACTTCGGAAAAAGCTTCGACGATCTTTCATGGCTCTTCTCTTCTTTCACTTGCTCTACCGGAACATCGTTACGGGCGACAGATTCCGGAGTAAGCCCAAAACACCTGCTTGGAGTAGGGACGATCTAGGGAACAAAATAAGAGCGAGATCAAAGACGAAGAACGGAAAAGGCAGGAGGCGCCGACGGGGACAGCCGCGCTAAGAGGGATGGAGGCTTTCCGGAACCGTGGAGCGTTGGTTTGCGGTCACCGGCAAAACTGCCTGGCAGCGCAATCCACAAGGGACTCACTACCATTTGAGTGGCCTCTGTCTTCACCGTGACCACCTCAGCCTTCCCCAAGTTGGCATCTCCGTGTGGACATTTAGATTGAGGCTGTTCGGTTGAGCCGCTATGCTTCTGACACTGATGACACGGTTCGACTTGCGCTTGATGCGACGGCGCTGAGGGCTGGAGAAGGCACAACGCGTAGCATTGCGAGTTCGCAATAACCGCGCTGAGCACCAGCAACACCAGAATGTGAACCCTAGTCACTAGTTCAGTAGTAGCACGATTAGCTCAGCCAAGTGGCGGCGGTGCCCAGAGAGTCATGCCGGAGCGGATCGACAAAGAAGGAAACTCGAGAATGGTGCGCCCGGAGTGATTCGAACACCCGGCCTTCTGGTTCGTAGCCAGACGCTCTATCCAGCTGAGCTACGGGCGCAACGACACCAAGTATACCAAGCACGGCTCAGTTTTAAATGAGACCGGTACCCGAATTTTCCAAAAGCAGGCTTGAAACGCGATTGCGGCCTTCGGCTTTGGAGCGGTACAGTGCCTCATCAGCCACGCGCACCAGCATCTCGGAGTTGCGCAGAGTAGCGTCAGAGATGGTCACGCCGAAACTAGCCGTAACGTGTAAGTCAGTGCCGTCCACGCTCACATTGCTGGCTTCCAGGCGCGCGCGCAGTCGTTCGGCTTGTATGGTGGCCTGCTCCATGTCGCAGTTGGGAAGCACCACCAGAAACTCTTCCCCGCCATAGCGACCCACCTGATCGTAGGGCCTGATATTGGCCTTCAGCCGGGCAGCCGTCTCTTTCAGAACGACATCGCCTGCAAAGTGACCGTACGTATCGTTGATCTGTTTGAACTTGTCGATGTCGAGCAGGATCACGCCCACTGTCCGCCCATCCCGATGGCACCGGGCCAACTCGCCTTCCAGTGTGGAGTGGATAGCTGACCGGTTCGGGAGCATGGTGAGCAGGTCTTTATTGGCCCGGTCGCGCAACTCCTCCCGTGCCGCCAGGAGCTCCAGCTGAAGGTCGATAATGCGTTTTCCCGCGCGTAGCCGCACTTGCAATTCATGGTTGTCAAAGGGCTTTATGACGTAATCGTCGGCGCCAGCGCCCATGCCTTCGACCGTCTCATCCTTGGTGCCCTTCGATGTCAACAGAATAATGTAGGTGTAGGGTTCCCGCCGCTGCTCCCGGACTTTTTGGCAAACCTCTGGTCCAGTCAACCCTCCGGGCATCACCCAATCCAGAATCGCGAGGTTGGGCGCGTCCGGCTGCGAAAGCACATCCCATGCCTCTGTGCCGTTCTCGACACTGGTGACCTCATAGCCCCAACTCACCAGCGCACGCTTCAGCATGGTGCGCGAGGTCAGGCTATCGTCGGCTATCAAGACCCTCATAGCGATTTCGAAGGATCTACCTTTCCACGTACAATCAGCAGTTCTCCTCGATAGCAGCCGGCTTGCAAGTCATATTTCGGCAAGAGTTTACGCTGAGTCCTTGTGTATTAGTGTGTAGCCTTCGGCAATGTTTCTCTCCAGACAACTCCTGCTTTCTCATTGACGTTCCAAAAGCCGGTCATGGTACTTCGAGGAATCCGATATCATTGGAGTACTGGCGCTTTTGCACTTGCATGTCAGCTGCCCAATGAAGGATTTGGAAATGAACAATTCAGTACTGGTGCCCATGGTGGTGGAGCAAACCTCAAGAGGGGAACGGGCGTACGATATCTACTCCCGCCTTCTTAAGGAAAACATTATCTTTATTGGTACTCCCATTGATGATAATGTCGCAAACCTGGCCATTGCCCAGATGTTATTCCTGGCCGCCGAAGATCCTGAGCGGGACATTTCGATTTATCTGAACTCGCCGGGCGGATCGATCACCGCCGGACTGGCAATTTTAGACACGATGCGGCTGGTCGAGCCCGATATCGTGACGTATTGCCTAGGTCAGGCGGCTTCCATGGCGGCTGTTTTGCTCGCCTGCGGCACGAAAGGGAAGCGTTTTAGCCTCCCACACTCGCGCATTCTGATTCACCAGCCTTCCATGAGCGGTTTGGGCGGACAAGCGGCCGATATCGACATTTATGCCCGCGAGATCCTTCGCATGCGTCAGTCGCTGAACGAAATTCTGGCGGAAGCTACCGGGCAGACCGTCGAGAAGATTGCGCGCGACGTTGATCGTGATTACATCCTTGAGCCGGAAGCTGCTCTTGAGTACGGCATGATCGACCGGGTCATCTCCAGTCGTGAAAATCAACCAGTCTTATCCCGGTAGGAAGTACGAGTCCGGCACAGGTTCGGATTTACAAAATTCATAGAATCTGTGCCTCTCAGTTTTACTGATTGTAAGAATTCCTATCCTGGTTTCGGTAGACGGCGGCAGTTTTTACTTGACTGATCTTACAAGCTCAGTTACAGTGATGTTGCCGTTCAAAAATACGTCTAGGATAAGAAGCGTTTATTGAATGATACTGTCCTCTCGATTTGCAGCGGTCAAGCTTTCCTTCGTGGTGCTGCTCTCCTGGGCCGGATGTTCCGCTGCAAGTTTCCCTCTTGATGGCAATACGGAAGCCTCTTCGGCTGTGTCCTCTGGGTTTCCAAGCGTTGATGGCGGCGTTCAACACTCTTCTGACGGCGATGATCGCCTCCGCCGCGCCGACATTCATGTAAAGAACGGCAAGCAGTTTTATTTTCAAGGGGATGCGGCCGGAGCGCGCCGCGAGTTTGATGCCGCAGTAGACGCTTTGCTGAATGCGCCTGAATCTTTGCCTGATCACCGTCGGCTGGAGCGGCACCTGGATGAAATCTGCGACTTGATTTACCGTTTCGACGTTGAGAAGTTGGGCGCCGGGCAGACGAGTGACGCGGAAGTGGCCTTTGATAAGGCTCCTATTGACGAGATCAGCAACATGACCTTTCCGGCTGACGAGAAGATCGCGGCGAAGTTGAAGGGTGAGCTGCACAAAACTACCTCCGGCATCCCGCTCGAGTTGTCTGATCCGGTCCTGAGTTACGTTCATTATTTTTCGACGGATCGAGGCAGAGCGACCCTCCTCTCTGGATTTCGCCGTTCCGGCCGTTACCGCGCCCTGATTCAGCGCGTGCTGGCCGAAGAGAATGTTCCAGAAGAATTGATTTATCTGGCCCAGGCTGAGTCTGGCTTTCTACCCCGCGCTATCTCCAATAAGCAGGCAGTTGGCATGTGGCAATTTATTCCCGGTACTGGGGCCTATTTCGATCTAGTCCGGACGGGAGAGTTCGACGAACGGTTCGATCCGGAAAAAGCCACTCGCGCAGCCGCCAAGTACCTGAAGAGTCTGTACGCCCGCTATGGTGACTGGTACCTCGCCATGGCTGCTTACAACTGTGGCGCAGGGAACGTGGACCGCGCCGTAGAACGTACCGGCTACGCAGACTATTGGGAATTGCTGAAGCGCCATGCTCTGCCTCGAGAAACCTCGAATTACGTACCCATCATTATCGCGATCACGATTATGGCCAAGAATCCAGGCGACTACGGCCTGGAAAGCATTGAGTACGAGCAACCGGCGGAGTATGACAACATTCAGCTTTCGGCAACCACTAACTTAAACCTGATTGCCGATGCCGCCATGCAGCCTTTGTCCACCATCCGGGACCTGAACCCGTCGCTGCTGAGGCAAGTAGCCCCTAGCGGTTTTCAGATTCATGTACCGAAAGGTTCGGCCGTGGCCACGCAAGCAGCGTTGGAGTCAGTGCCTGCGGCAAGTCGTAACGCGTGGCGCATTCACCACGTCGACACCGGCGACACCCTCGAAGCGATTGCACGCACTTATCATCTAAGTACCGATCGCATCCTGGCGGTGAATCATACA
Source organism: uncultured Bryobacteraceae bacterium (assembly GCA_964248405.1). GTDB lineage: Bacteria > Acidobacteriota > Terriglobia > Bryobacterales > Bryobacteraceae > Bog-105. The sequence goes on along the minus strand of CAXTYH010000003.1, from coordinate 296,416 downwards.
TCCGACACCCTGGACAAAGGCGATGTTCTGTTGATTCCGGCCTCATTTCATTCGGAGGCGGGGGTAAGTCGCAGGCTTCGTTCCTCACGCAATGCGCGAGGGCTAACGCGGGCAGTGTCGTCCAGCAAGTCATCAGCAGTTCGTCGCGGCACGCACATCGCATCACAGCATCGGTTTAGTTCAGCGTCCCTATCCCGCAAGACTTCCCTTCGCCTACGTTCATTTGCTCGCTAATTGAAGCCCGTTAGCGGCAAGCGCCTCGGGTTTTGTTTGCTTATCCGCACATCTTGTGAAATCATTTTTCTACAGTTATGTTTCGCACTCACTATCTGGGTGCGCTAGGAGGATCAGTGAGCCTGAGCTATTGGTTAACGCCGGCAGATGATGAAGATGACGATTTCGATTATGAGGATGAACATGTCGAAAGAGAGTCCGATAAAGAAGAATCCGATGAGGATGATGAGGACGACGAGGCGGAGGAGCCAGTAGCTGCCAAGCCGACTCCGGGAAAGCAGAGCCCCAGTCACAATCACCAAAATGGCCGTAGTGGAGTTGGTCGTCAAACTCCCGCCGCTATTCCCGAAGGGAAAGAAGGCAGCGCAGAAGAGGCGGACCTGGAAGAGGACGTGGCAGGCAAAGTCGAGTTGCCCGCGGACGTTGAGATCGAGGGTGAGTCAAAGGACGGCAAGCCAGAAGAAGATGCACCGGATAAATCGGCCCCAAAGAAAGCGGTAAGGAAGAAGACTCCTTCGGTGAAGAAGACCGCCGCAGCACCGGTCAAGTCTAAAGGTGTCGCCAAGAAAGCATCGTCCGGCAGAGGATCCGGGTCGGGTCGGAAGTCCGTTCCCGCTAAGAAGGTTGTCGCTAAGAAGACAGCGGTGAAAGTGCCTGCCAAGAAGGTAGCTGCAAAGAAAACCCCGGCCAAGAAGTTACCGGCTAAGAAGGGAGCTCCGCCGAAGAAGGCTGTTAAAAAGAGTGCTCCGCCAGCGAAGAAAACGTCAGCGAAGAAGGTTGCTGCTAAAAAGTCAGCAGTGAAGAAACAGGCTAAGCGGCGATAGCTGTCTGTTTTATGTGCAGCGGCTACGCGGTCGCTGCACATTGTTTGAGAAGGCGTCTTTAGTAGCTGTCTTGTCGCCCTCTTATTCGCTTGCTGGTACCTTCGAGTTAGGCGCCTGAAAGGCTGCTGCTGGCCGGCGCATGGCATTTCATTCTCAGTTACTCTTGTTCGTTTGCTCAGCTTCGATCCTACTCACGGGAGGCTGCACGCACAAGGCGACAACAAAGCCGCCCGTTTCAACGAGTCAGCTGCACAACGATTCTTTTCTCGACCTGGAACCCGGCGGGCGACTGCGTATCGTGATGCCCTTACTGAAACCCGGCACGTCTGGGTAGTCACTGGTCCGCAGAAGCAGGAGGGAAGCACGATGGTCCTGGCAGCCTCAAATCTCGTCGGCTATTCAAGCTCCTACTACGCTATCGAAGGACGCGGAAAGGATAAGGTTCATCTTCGATTTGCCTCTGCGGAAGTAACAAAAGAGGGCGTCACCAAGCCTGAAGCAGAGCCGCCGCAGCTGCCGTTTGCACTGCCGCAAAAAGCCGGCCTTATCCGCCTCATTTACCTGTTACGGAGTAGCCAATCAGACCACAATATGGCAATCGTGGCTACGGCTAAGCAGGAACTGCTGAGCACGTTCACTGAACAAGTGCAGGCCGACCCCAGCCGCTGCGCAGTCACCAAACAAATCTTCTGTTCCTGGGTGCCCGCGGGTATTGCAGTCAGGCCGGAGTCGCCTCAGAAACCGGATTAACTGGTCTTATTGACAGCCGTGCGGCAGCGGTCGAACAGCTCCAGTAGCGACTCGGCGTACTCTTCGCTTGACCGGGCGCCTTTACCGCCGAATCCAGTGCTCGACGAACTACCTTTGCCATAGCCGGTTGTCACGGCAATAAACTTCATCAGCTCCAGCGCGACTTCATCAGTGTTCGTCTTTTCGTCTCGCTTGGAAGCGGTCTCTTCGGGCATTGAAAGTGTTTTCTCCTCGGAATGTACCTCCTGATTTTCGCATCCGCTACCATTTCGATTTGGCCTATGCCGGTTCGCGCCCGAAAATTGATTCGCAAGATGCGTGGGGGCGCACAAGCCCATCTGATCGAGGGCGAGGATGGCGCGTTCTACGTAGTCAAATTCACCAACAATCCGCAGCATCGCCGCATCCTCGTAAACGAATGGCTGGCCTGCGCGTTCCTTCGTTATCTACAGATTCATGTTCCTGATACGGCGGTCGTCGAGCTAACGCAAGAATTCGTTGACGACAACCCGGATCTCTACCTTTCGCTGGGCATGCGACGCGAACCCATTCCGGCAGGCCTGCACTTCGGCTCTCGCATGGCCGTTCATCCGGACCGTGTAGCAATCTATGATTTTCTTCCTGACAAGCTGCTCACCAAAGTAGAAAACCGCGCGGACTTCCTCGGCATTCTCGTCTTCGATAAATGGATCGGAAATGCCGATTCGCGCCAGGCTGTGTTCTTTCGTGCGCGAGCCAAGACCTGGACACCGTTAAAGGGAGAAGCCCCGGCGCGCGTCGGCTTCTTTGCCCAAATGATCGACCACGGCTTCGCTTTCAACGGCTCAAGCTGGCAGTTCTCTGATTCGCCCATCCAAGGGCTTTACTTCCGCACGTCGGTGTACGACGAAGTACGCTCGGTCGATTCGTTTCAGCCGTGGCTGGCCATGGTAGAGAACTTTCCAGCCGAGGTGGTTGATTCAGCCTGGCGCGAGATTCCCAGTGTTTGGCTGCAGGGCGACGAAGAACCGCTGGAGCAACTTCTGGAGACGCTTCTACGCCGTCGGAACCGGGTCGGAACGTTGCTGCAGCAAGTGCAGCAGAAACGGACTACTGCTTTCGCAAACTGGCGTTAATGGACGCCGTGATTCGATCGGCTGTCACCGGCGCCAGCAGAATGCCATTCCGGTAGTGCCCGTAGGCAAGCTGCAATCGGGGCGAGTGCCATGGCCCCACCCGCAACTGTTCGCTACCCGGCCGGAAGCCGATCCAGACTTGACTCGGCGTGGTCTCGGCAAGATGCGGGAAAACCTGGGCAGCTTCTCGCGCCAGCACTTCCGCAGTTTCGGGATTAACCGTCCGATCAAAGCCGGCATGCTCCACCGAAGCTCCTACAACCAACAGGCCATTCGCGCGTTGTAAGAGATACGTGTGTCCGTGGCGGATGATGGTACTGCAGGTCTGGTCAGGCTGACGGTACCCAATCAGATGACCTTTCACCGGATACGCCTCGGGAAGCGGAGGAACGCCCGAAACAGGTAGCGCGCTACTCCAGGCTCCTAAGGCAATCACGACAGCCTGGAAACGGAGATCGAAATCACCGGCAGTCACATCGCTGTATCCATCGCCCACATGCACTGCTGTGACCGCCCGATCCTCATGAACCTCAACTCCCCGAGCCCTGGCCGCAATTTTCAGAGCTGCCACCATCTCACGCGGGTTAACAATCCCGTCGCCAGGGTAGAAGCGAGCCCCAGCCAAGCCCTCGCGCCGCACACGCGGCCAAAATGTCTCAATCTGTTTGGGCGACAGCATCCGGGAGCCGATGCCGATTGCGGATTGCACCATCGCTTTCTGGTGAAGCTGATTCAACTGATCGTTCGAGTAAGCCAGGTCGAGCGCACCGGCTTCCTGCATGTCTATCGAGACGCCAGATTCGGCCTCCAGCGAGGGCACAAAATTACGGAAGAGTTGTCTGGATTCAACCGCCAGTTGAGCTAAAGGAGAGTCACCGTCCACTTCCCCGCCCGGCGCAAGCATGCCAGCTGCGGCCCAACTTGCCTCCTGCCCCACCTGCGCTTTGTCAAAGACCTCAACCTGCCATCCTGATTGAGCTAACCGCCAGGCAACTGAGAGACCGATCACGCCGCCCCCCACAATCGCTATGCGCCCGTTCACGCCTTTTCCTGCAATCGGCTCCGTTCCTAGTTTGACTTCTTCACCACATCGAGGAAGGCCTTAGCGGCATGGCTAAGCGCGCGCCGGGCCGGGTACACCAAGCGAATTTTCCGCTCCACATTTAATTCCTTAACCCGAATCTCGTGCAGCAAGCCCTGGTTAATCTCCTGCTCCACACACATCCGCGGCAGAAACGCTACACCCTCATTGAGCTGTACCAATCGGCGAATCGTTTCCACCGTGGGCATCTCGACATCCATATTCAGCGGCACCTTATGCCGTTGAAACTCGCGTATGACAAGTTCACGATAAGGCGAAAGAACATTGTGCGCGATGAACGTTTCCATGTCTAAATCGGTAATGGACAGCTCCTCGCGACCTGCAAAACGGTGCTTCGGCGAAACGATCAGTGTCAGCCGATCTGTGTAGATCACCTGAGAGTGCAGGTGATCATCGCCTGGATCGTAGCTGATCACTCCCAGTTCGAGTTCACCATCGAGCAACTGCGAGGGAATCTTGCTCGATTCCGAGCGCCGCACCTGCACCTTTATTTTAGGGAAAACGCGGCGGTACTGTTCGATGTGTTGGATCAGGTACAGCGACGTGCTTTCATTGGCGCCAATGGCGACACGACCCGCATAGTTATCCCGAAGTTCTCGTAGCGCATTATCCAGATCCGACTCTAAGTTCTGAAAGCGCCGCGCATACTCCAAAACCACCCGACCTGCATCGGTCAGCAAAAGTTCGCGTCCCGAGCGATCGATCAGCTTTTCTTTTAAATCGCTTTCCAGTCTTTGAATGGCAATCGATATTGCCGGCTGTGTCCTTAGTAACTTCTCTCCAGCACGCGAAAAGCTGCGTTCTGTCGCAACTGTTAGAAATACCTTAAGAGGATAAAGTTCCATGACGCCCACCCACCCGGGGCGCGGTTGATATTAGTATAACTAATGGAGTCATCCACTAGTATAAATTTGCATAATCCACGGGCTCCCTTTACGATGAAAGAGATCGCTTTAACAGGAGCGGAACGTGAGCCGAGTTTACATCTTTGATACTACCCTTCGCGACGGTGAACAATCTCCTGGATGCACCATGGCCACAGCCGAGAAGCTGGAGATGGCCGGCCGGCTGGTGGATTTAGGCGTCGACATTCTGGAAGCGGGATTCCCTATTGCTTCGGATGGAGATTTCGAAGCGGTAGAGGCAGTAAGCCGACGTTTCCCTTCGGTACAGGTCGCGGCATTGGCGCGTGCCTCTACCAGGGACATTGAATTGGCTGCCAAGGCGTTGTCGGCTGCGAAACGTCCGCGTATTCACTTGTTCATTGCGACCAGCGAGATTCACCTGAAGTACAAATTGAAAAAGTCGCGACAACAGGTGTTCGATGACGCAGTGGCGGCGGTAACCCTGGCCCGCACCTACGTAGATGATGTAGAGTTCTCGGCCGAAGATGCTACCCGAACCGAGCTGGCCTACCTTCAGGAGATTTGCGGTGCGGTGGTGGAAGCGGGTGCGCGCACGGTAAACCTGCCTGACACAGTTGGCTACTCAGTGCCGGACGAGTACGGGCAGTTGATTCGCACGATGGTTCAACAATTGGGCGACAGAGCAGTAGTCAGTGTTCATTGCCATGACGATTTGGGGCTGGCGGTTGCTAATTCTCTCGCGGCGGTTCAGGCCGGCGCGCGGCAGATAGAGTGCACCATCAACGGCATTGGTGAACGAGCCGGCAATGCGGCTTTGGAAGAAGTGGTGATGGCCATGCGTACCCGGCCAGACCGCTTGCCGTTTGAGACAAATATTCAAAGCGAGAAGCTTTACGGAGCAAGCCAGACACTTACCCGCTTCATTTCGTTTGGGCCGCAACCGAACAAAGCCATTGTGGGTGAGAATGCCTTTGCGCATGAGGCGGGCATTCATCAGGATGGATATCTCAAAGAGAAATCGACCTACGAGATCATCTCTCCGGCAAGCGTAGGTGTTCCGGAGAGCCGCCTGGTGCTCGGCAAGCACAGCGGGCGTCACGCATTGAGCAAGCGGGCCGAGGATCTGGGCTTTCAGTTGACCCGGGAAGAGCTGGATCAACTTTATAGCCAGTTCACAGCCATGGCCGACAACAAGAAGGGTATGCGGAACGAAGAGATCGCCGGCATGATTCGCTCCATTGCCGGGCAGCGTTCAGAACAGACAACTCAAACACCGGCAACGGTCAGCTGACATGGATCTAAGAATTCTGATTTTGGCAGGCGACGGCATCGGCACAGAAGTAACTGCCGAAGCGGTGAAGGTACTGCGCGAGATTTCGGCGCGCTTTGGACATCGTTTGCTGGTGAGCGAAGGCCTGCTTGGCGGCACAGCAATACATCAGACGGGCACTCCGTTTCCCGATGAGACCCGCAGGCTGGCGCTGGAAGCCGACGCTACGTTGATGGGCGCGGTGGGCTTGCCGGAGTTTGACAATGCCCCGCCTGAACTGAGACCCGAGCGTGGGTTGCTAGGCATCCGCAAAGCGCTGGAAGTGTTCGCGAATCTGCGCCCGGTGCGTTCCTATCGTACGCTGCTCGATGCGTCACCGCTGAAGAATTACCTGGCTGACGGCGCAGACATGATCATCGTCCGTGAGCTGACCGGGGGCTTATATTACGGCACCCCGCGAGGCATCTCCGGCACTGGGGCCGAAGAACGCGCTGTCAATACAATGGTCTATACGCGGCCCGAGATTGAGCGCGTCGCCCATGTCGCTTTTCAACTGGCTGCAAAGCGTCGCAAGAAGGTGACCAGCGTCGACAAATCGAACGTTTTGGAGAATTCGCAACTCTGGCGCAAAGTGGTGTCCGAAATTGCCGTGGGCTATCCCGAAGTGGCCCTCGATCACATGCTGGTGGACAACTGTGCGATGCAGTTGGTTCTCAATCCAAAGCGCTTTGACGTGCTGCTGACCGAGAATCTGTTCGGTGACATTTTGAGTGATGAAGGTGCTGTCCTGACGGGCTCGATCGGCATGCTCCCCTCGGCTTCGCTTGGACATAGGCGCCCGTCTGGAGCGTTGGCAGGTTTGTACGAGCCGGTGCATGGTTCGGCCCCGGACATCGCAGGTCAGGGTAAAGCAAATCCCTTTGGCGCCATCGGCTCGGTTGCGGCTATGCTCGAATACAGCTTTGGACTGACCGAAGAAGCGGGCGCAATCTATCGGGCCATGGAAAACGTCTTAGAGAGTGGGCATGTGACGGCCGACTTGCAACAGGGTGGTCGCACTGCCGCCAGTACCGGAGAAGTAGGCGACGCGGTCTGCAGTAGCCTGGCGACCGTTGCTGCGTCCAAGTAAGAAGGCAGGTTTGGAAGTAAGCAGATGAAACAAAACGGACTGAACGGCTGGGGTAAGAAGCCGCAGACAATTATCGAAAAGGTTTGGGATCGCCACGTTGTCACGCAACGCGAGGACGCTCCAACGCTGCTGTATATCGATCTGCACCTGGTGCATGAAGTGACGTCTCCGCAGGCGTTTGCCGGATTGCGTGAGCGCGGATTGACGGTGCGCCGTCCTGATCTAACCTTAGGCACGACCGACCACAGCATTCCTACGCACGATCGCAGCCTACCGATTCTCGACAAGATTGCCGAGACTCAGATTAATCAGTTTGAGAAGAATTGCCGTGAATTTGGAATCCCGTTCTTCGGCCCGCACAGCAAGAATCAGGGCATTGTGCATATTATCGGTCCCGAACAGGGCTTCACCCAGCCCGGTATGACCGTGGTCTGCGGCGACAGCCATACGGCAACACACGGCGCTTTCGGTGCGCTTGCGTTCGGTATTGGAACCAGCCAGGTAGAGCATGTGTTAGCTACGCAGTGCCTCCTGCAGACGCCATCTCAAACCTTCGAAGTTCGGGTGGATGGGACGCTCAAGCCGGGCGTAGGGGCGAAGGATATCGTCCTGAACCTGATTTCGCGCATCGGCATTGGCGGTGGGACGGGCTGCGTGTTCGAGTACACAGGGTCAGCCATTCGCGCCTCCTCCATGGAAGAGCGCATGACGATCTGCAACATGTCCATCGAAGGCGGCGCACGGGCGGGGCTGGTAGCGCCCGATGACACCACCTATCAATACCTGGCGACGCGTCCACATGCGCCCAAGGGTGAGCGTTGGGAACGGGCGCTGCAGTCCTGGCGGCAACTTCCTACCGATGAGGGCGCAACGTACGACAAGCGCATCGACATCGACGCGAGCGCACTAGAACCGATGATTACTTTCGGCACCAACCCGGGGATGGGCATTTCGATCACGGCGCCGGTTCCTGACCCGCTGTCCATAAGCGACCCGCTGGAGCGCGATACGTTGAGCAAAGCGCTGCGTTACATGGATCTGCCTTCGGGTAAGCCGCTGCTGGGCCACCCGGTCAACGTAGTCTTCATCGGAAGCTGCACCAACTCGCGAATCTCTGATTTGCGAACCGCAGCGGCCTTGGTCAAGGGCAAGAAGTTCAGCCCGAATGTACGCGTGATGGTGGTGCCTGGTTCGCAGCAGGTGAAAGAACAAGCGCAGGCCGAAGGCTTGGACCAGGTATTCCGCACGGCCGGAGCAGATTGGCGGGAAGCCGGCTGCTCTATGTGCATCGCCATGAATGGTGATCAGCTACAGCCAGGCGAGTACAGCGTCTCCACCAGCAACCGCAACTTTGAAGGCCGGCAGGGCAAAGGTGGACGAACCTTTCTTGCCAGCCCCCTGACCGCCGCTGCCAGTGCTTTGACCGGCGTTGTGACGGACGTTCGCACGATGCTCTCGTAACGGCAGAAAGCAATTTCTATGGAAAAGTTCATCGCGTTTACCAGCCGACTGGCGCCGCTTCCCATCGACAACTTAGACACCGACCAGATCATTCCCGCACGCTTTCTGAAGACGATCTCGAAAGTAGGACTTGGGGACAACTTGTTCTACGACTGGCGATACGATGCGGACGGAAATCCCAAACCGGAGTTCATCCTTAATCGCCCGGAAGGTCGCGCGGCCAATGTCTTGTTGGCGGGTGATAACTTTGGATGCGGCAGCTCTCGCGAGCATGCGCCGTGGGCACTGGTGCAATACGGTTTCCAGGCCGTGATCAGTACTTCCTTTGCTGATATCTTCCGCGGCAATGCGCTCAAGAATTCTCTGCTGCCTGTCGTTGTTCCCCGGGAAGCACAGGAATGGCTATTTGCCATCTTGCAGACGGACCCAGCCGCTACCGTCAAGGTGGATCTGATCACACAGACTCTGACTCTGCCCAACGGATCGACGGTTGTGTTTCCGCTTGAGTCTTTTGCGAAAACCTGCATGCTGGAGGGAGTGGACGAGCTAGGCTACATCTTGAAGCAGCAGAATGAGATTGCGAAGTTTGAAAGTGAGCGAAACTTGACCGTGGATACACGGGAACTGGTCAGGGCTTAGCTGCCTTGACACCAATACGAAGCCTTAGCTAGACTCGGTTGGCTAAGTATGACCTCCGTCACCATACACCAGGCGAAAACAAATCTGTCGCGTCTCATTCAGGAGGCTGCCAACGGAGAGGAGGTAGTAATCTCAAGTGGCTCGACGCCAGTGGCCAGACTTGTCGCCATCAAGGGCAGTAAAGGTGAGAGGAAGCCAGGTTCTATGAAAGACACGCTGACCGTCGGTCCTGAGTTTTTCGATCCTCTTCCGGATGACGAACTGTCTAGGTGGGAGTGAGTGGTTGACCGCACTTCTCGATACACATGCCTTACTTTGGTGGCTCTCTGATGATCGCTCACTGACGCAGGCGGCCCGGACAGTTATCTCGGCACCTCAAAACAGCATCATCGTCAGCGTAGTCTCTGCTTTGGAACTTGCAATCAAAGTCAGGATTGAAAAGCTACCTACTGCTGCCCATCTTGTTGCCGACCTGGTCTCCTATCTCGACGGAGAAGGGTTTCAGGTACTGAACATAACTGCGGACCATGCAATCCGGGCCGGCTTGCTTCCAGGTCCGCACAAGGATCCCTTTGACCGCTTGCTGATCGCGCAAGCACAATCAGAGCATATACCGCTGGTGAGCAACGACGCAGCTTTCGACGCCTACGGTATTCGCCGAATCTGGTAGTCGCAGGTTTAGTTGGAAGTTAAATTGGTTCATGCACAACGGTTGGCACCCTTCCTGAGTATCAGCAGCAAATCAGCATGAGTAACAATCTTGTCCCAGATGGCGAAACGACTCGTGAGAGCGTTGACTCTCCCGCCTCAGATGCGGGCGTGCAAGGCAAGTTGGCCCAAAAGCCATTCACGTTCCGGCGACTCCTCTATGGAGCAGACGGGCTGCGCGCAGGCTGGTCCGTGTTGCTGTTCCTGCTTATCGCTTCGCTGGTTGCGGTAGCGGCGACTACCCTCGCCCGTCGGGTTTATCACCTCAAACAGCCGGTAGTCGGCAGCGAGTTCTCTCCGAGCTTCACCCTGATCACGGAAGGGCTGTCTCTGGCGGTAGTGGTCTTCGCCGCTTGGGTAGTCTCACGCATCGAGAAGCGCTCATTCCTCCGCTATGGCTTAGACTGGTCGCCGCGCCGCTTCAAGCAGTTCGTTGCCGGATGGATCTGGGGCGTCTTGCTCCTTTCGCTTCTAGTAGGCACGCTCTGGGTAACAGGTTTCCTGGTCTTTACGGGCGTGCTATTAACAGGTTCCGACATCATGCGCTGGGGCACCGTCTGGCTGCTGAGTTTCCTGTGCGTGAGCCTGTTCGAAGAATTTCTGACCCGCGGTTTTCTGCAATTTACCTTTACCCGAGGCCTGGCGGGCCTTACGAGCGCCCTCGGTTTCGGGGAACGAAGTTGTAAGGTTCTCGGGTTTTGGGTTGCCGCGCTTTTCTTCTCCTTTGTATTCGGATTGGGACACACCAACAACCCCGGCGAGTCGCCATTGGGGCTCCTCTCGGCAGGACTAATCGGCTTAGTATTTGCTTTCAGCTTGTGGCGCACCGGCTCGCTGTGGTGGGCTATCGGCTACCATGCCGCCTGGGATTGGGCGGAGTCTTTTCTCTACGGCGTACGTGACAGTGGAATGTTGGTGCAGCACCATCTGATGGCCTCACATCCGCAAGGCTCAGCACTGATGAGCGGTGGGCTGACCGGTCCGGAAGGAAGCATCTATATCCTGGGCGGCTGCGTTTTAACCGCCATCGTGGTTGCGCTCACCCTGCCTTCGGAGCCCGGATCACCTTCTGACCCAGCCGTTCTGCCTGGGTGCCGGTAGTTAGATTTCACAAGGGATCTCTAGCTAGCCAACCGGCGGCGATGCTGCGCGCTGCAGGCGATCCAGAATGCCGGCCCAGTCTTGCGAGTGTACGGGCGCTCTGATCGCTATCCAATCCCAGCCTTCGTGGTCGGCTTTGTGCAGTTCGGCATAGAGCGATTGCGCGAACTCGGGTGCACTATGTGGCATCTCAATGATGCGCCCACGCCCTTGCGGAAGACTTGCGTTCTCTTCGAGCAAGATGAAACGCGTTTGAGGCGAGTAATGCCGCGGATGCTGCCCTGGTGATTCGGCAATATGCGGCTTGTTCTCTTCTGCCGCCAGGCAGACTCCCCCAACCTGCTCGATTTCTCCCTGCGTGATCATTCCAGGGCGAAGGAGAATAGGCGGGTGGCGGTGCAGCCCGATGATGGTCGATTCGATGCCAACCGTTGCGGGACCGCCATCCAGAATCAGATCGACGCTGCCGCCAAGGCTCTTGCGAACATGTTCGGCCGTGGTTGGCGAAACCTCGGTAAAGCGGTTTGCACTCGGAGCAGCAATGGGTACCCCAGCCCGCCGTATTAATTCAAGTGCAATCGGATGCGACGGCATGCGAACGCCGACGGAGCCTAAATTTGCCGTCACTACGTCCGGAACGATGGCGGCTTTTTTCAGAACCAGCGTCAACGGACCAGGCCAAAACTGCGCAGCCAGCTTATCGGCAAGAACTGGCCACTCCTCGCTGATTGCTCGCGCCATGTTGATATCGGCAACATGCACGATAAGCGGGTTCGCCCAGGGACGCTTCTTCGCCTCAAAGATACGTGCCACGGCCGCTGCATCCAGAGCATTGGCGCCAAGGCCATAGACCGTCTCAGTCGGAAAAGCAACCAGCCCGCCCCTACGGATGATCTTGGCCGCCCGATCGAGATCGTCCTCAGCTTCGGGGCTAATCAGGCAGGTCGCTCACTTCACCCGACACTCTGCCGGTCTTGGCCCACACCAGGTAAGCGTGCAGAAGCGCATCGATATCGCCGTCCAGCACGCGGTCCACATCGCCAACCGAGAGCTTAGTTCGGTGGTCCTTAATCATGCGATAAGGAGCAAGCACATAACTACGAATCTGGCTTCCGAAGTTAATTCCGAGCTTCGTGTCTTCCACCTTCTGATCGGCAGCGCGCTTCTTATCCATCTCAAATTCGTACAGCTTGGCCCGCATCTGCTTCATGGCGCTGGCACGATTTTTATGCTGCGACCGCTCGTTCTGGCACTGTACGACCAGGCCCGTAGGCAAATGGGTAAACCGAACGGCAGACTCAGTGCGATTCACATGTTGGCCGCCGGCGCCGCTTGCCCGGAACACGTCGATCTTCAGATCCTCGGGCTTAATGTCGATGTTGATGTTTTCGTCTACCTGCGGGTACACGAACACAGAGGCGAACGATGTATGGCGTCGCGCATTGGCATCGAAGGGAGAAATGCGAACCAGACGATGCACCCCGACTTCAGCCTGCAGTTGGCCGTAGATATTCTCGCCATTGATTTCGACGGTAGCGGATTTGATGCCGGCCCCTTCGCCTTCCAGCCGGTCGGTCAGAACTGCTTCGAAGCCGTGGCGCTCAGCCCAACGCAGATACATCCGCAGCAACATCTCGGCCCAATCCTGACTCTCGGTTCCGCCTGCCCCCGGGTGGATAGTGACGATAGCAGGAAGCGCATCGTTCTCGCCCGAAAGCAGCATGGCTGTTTCCAGGGATTCCAGGCGCTTTTCGAACGCCTTCATCTCGCGTTCCAAGTCACTGGTAACCGCCTCGCCTTCGCGGGCCAGTTCGAATAACGTATCGATGTCGGAGGTGAGAGCGCGAACGTCTTTGGCCTGCTGGATGGATTCTTCCAGCCGCTTGCGCTGCTGCATGATGCGCTGGCTTTTTTCGGGCTGATTCCAGAAGTCGGGATCATTGATCTCAACTTCCAGCTTGGTTACTTCCTGCTGTTTGCCGGACGGGTCAAAGATAGCTCCGCACAGCTTCACCTTGCTGGCGGAGCGAAACGTACTCCCGTTCCAATTCTTCTAAAGTCATCTGTTTGTAGTTTACTCGTCCCCGGTGACAGCTAACGAAGAGGCACGGGCGCCGGGGCGATCGGTTTCAGCGCCGGGCCTTGCGGAATAGCCTGCATTACCGTGGCAGGCACGATTTGTACTTCCGTTAGCCCCAGCGCAATCTGAGTTGTCGGATTCGGAATGCTGTGGCGTGCGCCATCATCTACGAAGTAAATGGCAGGGTCGTCTGCCGTTCGAAGCACGCGCCCGGGCAGTGCGGGAAATGCATCCTTCACGAGAACGGACTCTTCAATCGGCTTGCCGATCACCAGCGGCCGATGGAAGTGTAGATAGGCAAGCGTCTCGGTGCCGGTTATGCGATGCAGCACGCCATCTGCGCACAGGAATGTCTTTCCGTCAGGCCAGCGAATACCCAGCACAGGCGCTGCTTTCAGGTAGGCACGAGAGTAGTAATCTTTGTAGATCAGATAGTAAGCAGAAGCGTTAGCCCAGCAACTCACCAGCAGAGTAAGCCCCAGTGCAACGCGCGATGGAACGCGGTATCGCCTGTTCGAAAAGACGAGCATGACCAGCAGCCCTATCGGGATAAAATAGCGCCCTTGGATGGAGAGAATCGGCTCAACCGAGCGATGTACGTCAGCAATATACCTGGCGGTCGTATCGAAGTCGAACATCAGAACGAACGTAATTAGAATGCTCGCCGCTGAGATGACCGCAAGAAGAAGCCGCTGATAAGTTGCGAGGCGAACTCTCCCGGTTTGAGTCGCAGCCAACAACGCCAGGCAGGCCAGATACGCCAGCACGACTTTTCGAGGTAGTGGAATCGCGATCCAGCCGAGGAAACCCACAAACATAATCGCCAGCCGGCCGCCTTGCTGAGTGAGTGAAGCTCCCATGTTTTCGAGCACCAGGGCAGGATGACGGCGGATGAACTCAGTGTTCGCCGTGATGTCTATTCCGATCGCTTTTTTGAAATTCAGGTAAGCGATTGTGTTGGTTTGGTTCACTGCCTGCCACCCGGTGACACAGGCAAGGGCAAGAGTGACCGTCGCGCCCATCAGCAGCCAGCGGTGCCACCGCGTCTTCAGACGCGCCACGGGAATCAAGGCGACCGTGAAGACGAGCCATAGGTTAAATTTCATCAACGAACAGACGAGAACAGCTGCGCCGAGTAAGGCTATCTGGCGTCCCCTGATCCTTTCAATTGCGGGATCAAAGCTCAACTTCAAGATGTAAGCGAGCAGGAAGAAAGTAGTGCCGAGCGTCAGCGCGTCGGCTGACCACGATGCTGCCTGGTGCAGAGTCATCGGCATGATCGCGAGAGCAAGCACGTGCAAACGGAAATCAGGCATTACGTGCAGGGATGCGTAAATCAGCGCAAGAAAAGAGGCCAAATTCGCAAGCCGGCCCGCATAGAGAACCATCAGCGGAGGCAAGTGAAGGAACCGCGAGACAACCAGGGAAGACGCGCCTGGAAGGTAAGGCAGGCATGAGTACAAGCTCGAATTAGGATTTGAGACCTGCGCGGCCCCATCACCCGAAGGTTGGCTGTGCAACCAACGAGTCAGATCATTTTTTGCGACCCAGCGCCCGATGCCCTTCTGCCGTTCGAGAAAGCCCGGGAAAGCAGTCTCAAAGTTGAACAGCTCCCGCGGAATCTCCGTTTTTCCTTGTGCCACGCAGTGCCCCGAAGCCACGCTGACTGCCCGGTTAAAGTGCGATGCTTCGTCCGGTATCTGAAACGGCGGCATCAGACAGAGGTAGCCGAGTCCAAAAACCAATCCGATCAGGACGGCAAGCAGGGGCGTGATCTTGAACGTCGTGTCGTCACGGTGCGCTCGGCTGAACGACTCGTCCCCTTCAAGTTCGCGATTGATGTTCGTGATGGTCGGCATCGAGGTGCGAAGCAACTAAGCGTTTCGAGTTTAGCTGGGTTACAACCGATACTTCTCGGCTGTTCCAGTTTGAAACCGTTGTGCCGAGGTGAAACGCATAGCTTGTACCAAGACGAAATGTTCACCATCTGAATAAAAGTCGGGCTACTCTTTTCAAACACTTACGAGTCTCCTAGGCACTTTGGGAAGGCCTCGCCCGTGCTTTCTAGATGGGCATGAACATCTGGTTGGTTTTGATTTTGGCCCAAGTAGCTGTCACCCTCGTTGGATTGTTCCGCGAACGAGGCGAAGACAAAGCGTTTGCCGGAGATAAGCTGGCCTTTCGCAGCTGATTCGCCGGTCAGCTGTGACCGTTATCTGTTAAGAAGTCTGGATCCCCTGCTGCTTAAGTACCGCATCGAGTTCTCTATTGCTTGGCTCAGTTAGTATCGTTCCGCCTATGTCGAGCGTTGGCTTCTTCTCTTTGCCATGGTTCTGGGATGCGACCCACTCACGTGCCTCCGCGTCGTTATCGATATCGACGTAATCAAACGGCACACCCAGTTCTTTCAAGTGCGAGAGAGTGCG
The DNA here is from genome assembly GCA_964248405.1 of uncultured Bryobacteraceae bacterium. GTDB lineage: Bacteria > Acidobacteriota > Terriglobia > Bryobacterales > Bryobacteraceae > Bog-105. The sequence goes on along the minus strand of CAXTYH010000003.1, from coordinate 280,711 downwards.
TTTCGTCATCGAGCACCAATCTGCGCCGAATACTTTTACTGTTGCCATCTCTTCAGTTCATCTCCCGGTTACAAGATCGCATTCCGGGCATTGTTCATTTCAGAAATCTTTGTCTCCAGCGCCGACGTTACAATTACGGGGTTGCATGAATGAGCGTATCTCCCCGGCACGGGTGATTAAAGGTGTTGTAAACGTCCCGGGTGACAAGTCGATCTCCCATCGGTATGCCATGCTGTCCGGCATTGCCGAAGGGGAAACCAGCATTTACAACTACTCCACCGGCGCCGATTGCCAATCGACTCTTGCTTGCATGGCAAAGCTCGGAGTAGAGCACCGCTTTGCGGAAGAGGAGGGTCGCCGCGTTCTTAAGGTACAAGGCGTAGGCACCCATGGACTGAAGGAAGCAAGCACGATGCTGGATGCCGGCAACTCCGGTTCTACTATTCGCATGCTGACCGGCATTCTGGCTGCCCAACCTTTTCAAACCGGTATTACCGGTGACGAATCTCTGGTGCAGAGACCGATGCGCCGTGTGATCACGCCTCTTGCTCAAATGGGCGCGCGTATCGATGCCAGAGAAGGCCAGTTTGCTCCTTTGACTATCCACGGCGGACCGCTGCACGGAATCGAATATCATTCGCCAGTGGCCAGCGCTCAGGTTAAGAGCTGCGTGCTTTTAGCGGGTTTGTTCGCCGAGGGCCAAACCGTTGTTCACGAACCGGTCAGGACGCGGGACCATACTGAGATTGCGTTGGCGGAACTCGGCGCCGACATCCTGGTCACGGGGCGCACCGTGCGCATCGAAGGTGGAGGCCGACTCATTGGCAAGCCACTGTTTGTTCCCGGCGATCTTTCGTCCGCGGCCTTTTTTATCGTGGCAGCGCTGATGGCGCCTGACGGGAACCTAACCATTTCGAACATCGGCTTAAATCCCACTCGGGCTGCCTTGCTTGACGTGCTGCGCGGCATGGGCGCCGACATCAGGCTGCTGCACATTGAGCAAGCCAATGGCGAGCTTGTCGGGACACTCCAAGTTAGGACCTCGAAAGTTGCAGGCGGCACAATCGAAGGCGCCGCTACCGCCGGCTTGATCGACGAAATACCGATTCTGGCAGTGCTGGGCGCGGTGAGCCGCGATGGCCTAATTGTGCGGGATTGCGGCGAACTGCGGGTGAAGGAGACCGATCGAATTGGGACTATCTCAGCTAACCTTGCGCGCATGGGAGTCTCGGTCAAGACCAGTGAAGACATGATCGAAATTCCTGGGCGGCAGAAGCTTCATGGAGCGACTCTACCTTCCGCAGGCGACCACCGCATCGCCATGGCCTTCTCGGTAGCCGCTCTCGCTGCTGACGGACCCAGCACAATCGAGGGTTCCGAAGCAGCCTCCGTCTCATTTCCTGAATTTTTCGCAACACTCCGTCAGATCACGGTTTAATCTGCCCTGCCATGGATGATCCGCTTGATTCCGACCTCACGCACGAGACCCTCATCCACGATCTCAATAATGTTTTCGAGACGATTACAGAGGCTGCTGAACTTCTCAATAGCGATAAGCGCTGGAAATCTTTAGCGGCGGCGCTGTCCAGAAGCGTCATACGCGGACAACGGTTGCTGGGTGCCATCCCGGATCGCTCGCCGAATCTTGCAGCAGTGGTCCAGGATGCCATTCAGTCCGTTACCGATTACTGCGTAGCCGGCCGGCGGCCTCGAATGCGTTTTGTTCGTGAAATCAATGCTAATACGCGTTTGCCCGGCTCGTCGAAAGATTGGGAGCGGGTGTTTGCCAACCTTTTTTTGAATACGGTGCAGATTATGCAAAAGCCCGGCCGGATCGACATTTCCACTCAGCAGAGCGACAGTACGCTCACCATCACCGTCTCAGACAACGGTCCGGGCATTCCACCTGAATTACTGCCTTCCATGTTCAGGCCCAATGTCTCCACCAAGGCGGCCAACCATGGCCGGTCCGGTTTAGGTTTACACATTGTTGCGTCTATCGTGAAACGACACGGTGGGCGAGTGGTCGCTGCGAACCGAGACCGCGCAACTGGCGCTATTTTCACAATCTTTCTGCCGGTTGAGAGCCGCCGCGAGACTCCCGCTTAACCGAATTTCCACGTTGAATTTGCCTCTATGAATTACCTGTGTATTCACTGCCACTTTTACCAGCCGCCGCGTGAGAATGCCTGGCTGGAAGAAATTGAACTGCAGGATTCCGCTTATCCGTATCACGACTGGAACGAGCGGATCGATGCCGAGTGTTATGCGCCAAATCTGGCTGCGCGCATTCTGGACGATTCGCAGCGTATTACGCGCATCGTAAACAACTATTCAAAGATCAGTTTTAACTTCGGTCCTACGCTGCTTTCCTGGATGGCCGAACATGCGCCCGATACCTACCGCGGGCTGCTGGATGCCGATCGTCAGAGCATGAAGCTGTTCTCCAATCATGGCTCGGCAATGGCTCAGGCCTACAATCACATGATCATGCCGCTCGCCAACACGCGCGACAAAAAGACGCAGATTATCTGGGGCTTTGAGGATTTTTTGAGCCGGTTCGGGCGTGCCCCGGAAGGCATGTGGCTTCCCGAAACTGCGGTTGACTCCGAGACGCTGGATTTGATGGCAGAAGCCGGCATCACCTTTGCCGTGCTGGCCCCGCACCAGGCAAAAGCCGTCCGACTGCTGGGAGCGAGTGACTGGACGAGCGTCTCCGGCTCGAAGGTGGACCCCACTCGCGCTTACCTGTTCAACACGCCAAGCGGCCGCAAGATCAACCTATTCTTCTATGACGGCCCCATCTCTCAGGCAGTCGCGTTTGAGAGGCTGCTGGACAGCGGCGAAAAGTTTACATCGCGCTTGATGGGCGCTTTCTCAGAAACCCGCAACTGGTCTCAGCTGGCTCACATCGCCACTGACGGCGAAACATACGGTCACCATCATAAGCATGGCGAAATGGCTCTGGCTTACTCTCTGCATCTGATTGAGTCGCGCAAGCAGGCCAAGATCACCAATTACGGCGAGTTTCTTCAGAAGTGTCCGCCGACCCACGAAGTACAGATTCACGAAAACACATCCTGGAGCTGCATGCACGGGGTGGAGCGATGGCGCAGCAACTGCGGCTGCAATGGCGGGCGTCAGGGCTGGAATCAGGAGTGGCGGCGTCCCCTGCGAGGGGCGCTGGATTGGCTCCGGGACGCGGTTAATCCAAGGTTTGAAAAGCTGGCTGGCCAGTATCTGAATGATCCGTGGCAGGCGCGCGACCAATACATCCACGTTGTTCTGGATCGCAGTCCGGAGTCGCGCGGAAGGTTCGGTGAGCAGTTCTTTTTACGCAAGCTCAAGCCGCAGGAAGAAGTCACCGTTTGGAAGTTGCTGGAGTTGCAGCGCAATGCCATGCTGATGTACACCAGCTGCGGGTGGTTTTTTGACGATCTCTCGGGCATTGAGACTGTCCAGGTCATTCAATATGCCGGTCGAGTTGTGCAGTTAGGCGAGCAGTTATTTGGCCTGCCGCTGGAGGAGGAGTTTGTTTGTCGCCTCTCAGAAGCGCAAAGTAATCGGGCCGATTACGGTAATGGGCGCGATGTCTACACCAAGCACGTGAAGCCCGCGATCATTGACCTGGAAAAGGTGGGGGCTCACTATTCCATCAGTTCACTCTTTGCGCCGTATGGCGAACGAACCGACATCTTCTCGTACGCGGTGAAGCAACTTGACTATCATGTGCGGGATGCCGGCAAGATGCGCATGGCATTAGGGCAAGCATGTTTCACTTCGAAAGTGACGCAGGAGGCCGAAGCCCTTACGTTCTGGGTGGTGCACTTCGGAGACCACAACGTAGCGGGAGGTGTTCAGAAAGTAAATGGTGCAACCGATTATCGCGAGATGCTGGCGGCCCTGAGCGAGTCTTTCGAGCGCGTCGACATCCCGGAAGTGGTCAGGCAACTGGACCGCCGCTTTGGGCATCGTACCTACTCTCTCCGCTCGCTGTTTCGCGATGAGCAGCGGCGCATTATGCGCAGCATCCTTGCCTCAACAATTGCCGAGGCTGAAGCCGCCTACTTGCAGCTCTACGAGCACCACGCAGCCCTGATGCGTTTCATCACCAGCTTAGGGACGCCGATGCCGCGTGAGTTTGGCACCGCCATCGAATATGCCGTGAACAGCCTGATTCGGCGCGCCTGCTCTGCCGATGTGCTGGATGGGGAGCGAATCAGCAATCTTTTGAGAGAGGCACAGCTGAGCGGTGTCGCCCTGGATAAGACAACGCTTGAGTTCTTACTGCGGGGCAAGGTGGATGCGCTGACGAAATGCTTCCTGGCAGAACCATCAGACATCGCCCGGCTGCGGGTAATGTCTGAGGCGCTCAAAATTGTCCGACAGATGCCGTTCACAGTAAGTCTGTGGTCAGCCCAGAACCAGATCTACGCGCTTCAGGCCGGCTTGCTGCAGCGGACTCGCCGCAAAGCGCAGCACGGGGATGAACGGGCACAGGAGTGGGTGGCCGCCTATCTCACCTTAAGCGAGCAACTCAGCATAGCGGTTCAGTAAGTTAGTCCGAGGGGCTTGTACAATGGCAGTTTCATGTCGAATCTGCTGGTCGGTAAGACCGCCCTCGTGCTCGGTGTTGCGAACAAGTGGAGCATTGCGTACGCTATCGCCGGCGCATTCGTTCGCGAGGGCGCCACGCTTGTTCTTACTTACCAGGGCGAGCGGCAAAGGGAGACTGTCGAAGAGCTCGGCGCTGAGCTGAAAGCGGCCAAAATCCTGAACTGTGATGTGACAAAACAGGAGGAGCTGGACGCGCTTGTTGCTGAGCTGAAGAACCTGTCGCCGACTGTTGACGCAGTGGTTCACAGCATCGCCTTTGCCAACCGGGACGACTTGAGCCGTCCTTTCCTGGCGACAAGCCGCGAAGGCTACAACCTTGCGCTGGATGTTAGTTCGTACTCTCTGGTAGCGGTTGCGCGCGCACTTACGCCTCTGATGACGAAGGGCGGTTCTATCACCACGCTCACCTATCTCGGCTCAACCCGCGTGGTGCAGAACTACAACGTGATGGGTGTTGCTAAGGCCGCATTGGAAGCCTGTGTTCGCTATCTTGCGAATGAGTTAGGACCACAGAAAATCCGCGTCAACTGCATCTCAGCCGGTCCCATCAAGACTACCTCTGCCCGGGGCATCAAAGACTTCTCGAAAGTTCTGGATGGAGTCGCTGCCATCGCACCGCTTCGTCGCAATACCGACCCCGCTGAAGTGGGCGACACCGCAGTCTTTCTCGCCAGCGATATGGGTCGGGGCGTTACCGGCAACATTCTTTTCGTCGATGCGGGATTCCAAATTGTTGCGCTCGGAGCGGCCTGCTGAGCGCAGCCTCGCGTTAGATTGCTGCTACCCTAACCTTTGCGGCTTTATGCCGTCCAAAAAGAAGTCGGCAGTAAGCTCGTGCGGATCTGTTTCACCCGTTTTACCTTCCGGGGTTCCGGGTATGACACTGTGCGGTAAGACTGAAGTGCAGAGTTTGCGAATCCGGTCTTTTATCATCCATCAATATGATTCAGGTTGAGAGTCTTTCCAAGAAGTACGCGCGTCACGTTGCCGTGAATAACATCTCGTTCTCGGTCGAAAAGGGTGACATCGTCGGCTTTCTCGGGCCAAACGGGGCTGGCAAAACCACCACCATGCGGATTCTGACGTGCTTCATGCCTCCCACTGCAGGCAAGGCTACGGTGGCCGGCTTCGATGTTTTTGAGAACTCGTTTGAAGTGAAGAAGCGCATCGGCTACTTACCCGAGACGCCTCCTGTTTATCCGGAGATGAGCGTTGTCGACTATCTTCACTTTGTCGCACGCTTAAAGAACGTGCCTTCTGCCGAAGTGAAAACTCGTACCGAACAGGTGATGGAGCGTTGCTCGGTGGCTGATGTCCGGGATAAACTGATTGCGAAACTATCGAAAGGTTACCGTCAGCGTGTTGGCCTTGCGCAAGCGATTATTCATAACCCGGAAGTGCTGATTCTTGATGAGCCGACATCAGGCCTCGATCCGAAGCAGATTACAGAGACACGCGAGCTGATCGAGAACTTATCGGGCGAGCACACCATTATTCTTAGTACGCACATTCTGCCGGAAGTAGAAGCGATTTGCCGACGGGTCGTAATTATAAACCGCGGGCGCATTGTGGCAACCGATTCAGTGGAACGCCTGAAACACCGCGGAGTTGGTAATGCGGTTGAAGTGCAGGTAGATACCGACGGTCAGGCGGATGCTCTGCTGGTGCGGCAACGATTAGAGCAGGTGCCGGGTGTCAGTAAGGTACTGGAGAGATCGGCCCCAAGCCCGCGGCTTTGTTTCGAAGTGGAGAGCCTGCCTGACCGCAATGCCCGCCCTGACGTGGCGCGTGCTATTGTGCACGCCGGATGGAATCTTCTGGAACTGAAATCAACAACCGTAACTCTGGAGGAAGCTTATCTACAGATTACCGGCTCACAGGCCGACCCAGCCTCGGTTGTTGTTGACGGAGCGTTGTAATGCGAAATATTTGGACCATTGCCCGGCGTGAGCTGTACTCCTACTTTGTATCGCCGATCGCTTGGGTTTTGCTTGCGATTTTTGCGCTACTTAGCGGCGTCTTTTCCTACCTCATTAGCGCCAGTTTTGTAAATTACTCACTGCAATCGCAAATGAGCGGCCAGGGCGCCGGGCCATTGAACCTGAACGAGCAGGTGATTGCTCCGCTATTTTCTAATGTCGCGGTTATTGGACTGTTCCTTATTCCCCTTATCAGCATGCGTCTGTTTGCCGAGGAGAAGCGGCAAGGAACTATCGAGCTCCTAGTTACTTCCCCGGTTCATGATACAGAGATAGTTATCGGGAAGTGGCTTGCGGCGCTGCTGATGTACGGCAGCTTGTTAGTGCTGATGCTTCTCGATATTTCCTTCCTCTTTATCTACGGCCAGCCGGACTGGAAGCCGGTTGCCACTGGCTTCCTGGGAATTATTTTGCAGGGAGCGGCACTGTTGGCTTTAGGAACGTTTATCTCTACCCTGACTAAGAACCAAATTGTTGCTGGAGCTGTAGGTTTTTCATTAGCTTTGCTGCTGTGGATCTTAGACTGGACTACTACGTTTGGAAATTCCGCTACTGTACAGGTACTGAGTTACCTTTCCATCCTTAGTCATCTGAACAGTTTCTCGCGCGGTGTAATCGATTCGAAGGATTTAATTTACTACTTGTCTATGATTTTCCTCGGACTGTTTCTCACAACCCGCTCCCTTGAATCCCTGCGGTGGAGGGCATAATGGCTGACCTCCGTCCGGAGTCCTCGGCTGCGGCCAAACACGCTCGGTTCGGCGCCACTGCCGGCCTGTATACGGTGGTGGTGATCGCAGTCCTGGTTCTGGTTAACTGGCTCGCAAATCGTTACAACAGGTCTTACGACACTACTAGCAACCAGCGGTTCACGCTGTCCCAAGAGACGGACAAAGTGGTCAAGAATCTTCCGTCCGACGCGAAGATCACTTACTTCGATAAGAGTTCTGGGTTCGAAAGCGCACGAGGCATGCTCGACCGCTATAAGAATCTTTCGCCGAAGATTCATATTGAGTATATCGACGCGTATAAGCAACCAACGATGGCTCGTGCTTACAACGCTCGAGCAGGAAGCGCCTTTGTTGAGGTTGGGTCGAGACGGGAAGAGGCCCGTTCTCTAACTGAAGAAGGAATCACTGGCGCGTTCTTAAAAGATTTGAAGGGCGTTCGCAAAGTCTGCTTTGTGACTGGCAGCCGGGAACACACAATCGACAATCCCGAAGGCGACGGTTTGTCTCAGTTCAAGACAGCGTTGGAGCGTGATAACTATCAGGCGCAGCCGATTACTCTACTTGACAAAACGGAAGTTCCTAAGGACTGTAATGTTGTTGTGATTGCCGGCCCACAAGCGAATTACACTGCAAACGAAGTAAGTGCTCTACAGAACTACGTGCAGGGTGGCGGACGCGCTTTGATTCTTCTCGACCCACCTCTGGATTTCGGCCACGAGCATATCGCCGAGAATACACCACTTACTGATCTTCTAGCGAAGTGGGGAGTTACCGAGGACAAGGATCTGGTTCTGGAGCAGAATCCCATGGGGCAATTGTTCGGCTATGGTCCGGAAATCCCTCTTGTGAATTCGTATGACTCTCATCCTATTGTCAATGACATGAAGGACCGCTTTACCGGCTTTCCAATTGCCCGCTCATTGCAAGTGAAGAACGGCAGTAAGACAACGGTCCAGAAGCTCCTCTCCACCACTGATCGGGCGATCGCCACAACCAGGTTGAACTCCAACGAAGTCAATCCAGCTGATCCCAGCAACCAGAAGGGCCCGTTCGTCCTGGGTGTAGCAGGCAGTTACGATACGGGCAAGCCAAATGATCCTGGGCGCTTTGTAGTGGTGGGCAGTTCAGGTTTCATCAGTAACGCCATGCTGAGCTTTCAGGGCAACCGTGATCTGGCGCTCAATATCGTCAACTGGCTTTCGTCAGATGAAGACCTGATTTCAATCCGACCCAAACCTCCAGAGGACCGCAGACTCAATGTGAACCAGCGGCAAATGAGCACATTTCTATATACAGACTTGTTTCTTCTGCCCCTGTTAGTCATTGCCGGTGGAGTTCTCGTCTACCTGAAACGAAGGTAGTATGAAGCCTAGAAACTTGTTAGTGGCCGCTATCATACTGCTGGCCTTGAGCGGTGCCGTGTGGTGGTCGAAGAAACATCCCGAGGCTGCCCAGCCAGCTAGTACGTCTACAGCCGCTCCGAGCACAAAAATTATTGACGTGCCGGAGTCCCAGGTGCAAAGCGTGACGCTCAAACGGAAGGACGGCAGTCTGGTTACGCTGGAGCGGAAGAACAATAAGTGGGCTATTACACAACCACAAGCTTTCGCAACTGACCAGGACGCAGTAGCGAGTCTAGCTTCGGCCTTGAGCCCTGTTACTGCCGATGACCTGGTGGAAGACAAAACGACTGATTTTGCCAAGTATGGCCTGGTGACTCCTGTACTGAACGTTACTGTTCAGACCAAGAAAGGCAAGACCGACCAACTTGAGTTTGGAGACGATGTACCTACCGGTTCTCTGGTTTATGCACGTCTTGCGAATAGCCCGAAAGTCTATGCCGTGTCTTCTTCTGTCAGAACCTCGCTAGACAAAACTGCGAATGACTTACGTGACAAACGCCTGCTTACCTTTGACACCAACAATCTAACGGGTATCGATTTGATCTCCGGTAAGTCAGAGATCGACTTCGGTAAGAGCAACGGCAACGATTGGCAGATCATCAAGCCGCAGCAGTATCGTGCCGATAACTTCCAGGTAGAAGAGTTGCTGCGGAAATTAAGCGACGCCAAGATAGATCTCAGTGCCGGCGCCGATACAGCAGCGAAACTGAACGCGTCTTACTCTGCAGCCACTCCGCTGGCGACAGTTAAGCTCGCTGACGCGTCTGGGACACAAACACTTGATGTCCGCAAGAGTAAGGACGAATACTACGTACGAAGCAGCTCTACTCCCGGCACTTACAAGATTTCCAATGAGTTAGGGAAAGAGCTGGAAAAGAAGCCGGACGATTTCCGCAACAAGAAAGTATTCGACTTTGGCTTCAGTGACCCGACCAGGATCGAACTGACTGGCAGTATTGGGGAAAAGACATTGACTCGTAGCGGTACGGACTGGAAACTCGGTGGGCAGACAATGGATGCGGGTACAGTGCAGGCGCTTATCGATAAGTTGCGTGACCTTGCGGCGTCAAAGGTTGTGACTAGCGGGTTTAACTCGCCTCAATTTGGAGTTGCTGTTACTTCAAACGACGGAAAGCGCGTTGAGCGAGTAGAGTTTGCAAAGGCTGGCGACAGCTATATCGCACGACGTGGCGCCGAGGCTGCTCTGTACCAATTAGAGTCGAAAACGATCAACGATATCCTGGATGCCGGGAAAGCGATTAGACCAGCAGCTTCGCCCTCGAAGAAATGACCTCCTGAATGACATCTGCCCTTAACACAGATCTTTATGAACTAACCATGGCAGCGGGGTATTTTGCTGCCGGTAGGACAGACGAGATCGCCACCTTCGAACTGACTACGCGACGGCTCCCGGGTCAGCGGAACTTCCTGCTTGCGGCTGGCCTCCAGCAAGCGATGGAGTATCTTCTCGACTTACATTTTGAAGCCGATGATATCGATTACCTCCGGTCGCTTCCCAATTTCCAGCAAGCGCCTGCGGAGTTTTTCCGATTTCTTGCTGACTTACGTTTCACTGGTGATTTGTTTGCACCGCCTGAAGGAACACCGATCTTTGCGGGTGAACCACTTGCTATCGTTCGGGCGCCCATCGTTCAGGCGCAGTTGGTGGAGACTCACCTGCTGTCTACCTTTTCGTACCAGACAATGATTGCGTCAAAGGCAGCGCGATGCGTAGCAGCGGCGGAAGGCCGGTCGGTAGTAGAGTTCGGTAGCCGGCGGGCGCATTCACCGGAGGCTGGTGTTCTTGCCGGGCGGGCAGCGTATATTGGCGGCTGCTCCGGAACCAGCAATACGTTGTCAGGGAAGAAGTTCGGTATCCCGGTCTTTGGTACTTCCGCTCACTCCTGGATCATGTCGTTTCCGAGTGAAGAGGAGTCGTTCCGAATCTTGCAGCGACTACTCGGTGACAGGACCGTATATCTGGTAGACACTTACGACACTTGCGAAGGAACGCGTAAAGCGGCGAGCCTGGGCCAGCCTTGCTGGGGCGTTCGCCTCGATAGCGGCGACCTTCTTGATTTGTCCAAGAAAGCTCGGCAGATCTTGGATGGGGCCGGCCTTCCTGGCGCGAAGATCTTCGCCACAAACGATCTCGATGAGTATCGCGTCGCCGAACTGCTTGCAGCAGGCGCTCCCATTGATGCATTCGGCGTCGGAACTCAACTTTCCACTTCTGCCGACGCGCCGAGTCTCGCGGCTATTTACAAACTTGTTGAACTGAAACGAGGGGCTGAGGTTGTTTACACTGCTAAGTTCAGCGACGGCAAAAACACGTTGCCAGGCGCCAAGCAAGTGTTTCGTTGCCGCGGTTATGACTTTCTTGCATTAGGCTCAGAGTGCAGCCCGGAATCGACTGGCGAACCACTTATCCGTCCGGTATTGATGGAAGGCGTGCCAATCGAAACGCTTCCCAGCATTCCGGCTATCCGCGCCTATTCGCAATCCTGCGTGGCCGATTTGCCTTCTGAGATCCGGAGCCTTCAACCGTCTGAACCCTATCCTGTGCAGGTCAGCCGACGTTTGAGTTTAATGGCTGATGCTGTGCGCCAACAACATAACCGACCGGAAGCCAATTCGTGAAAACAGTCTTCTTCGATGTTGATACTCAGATCGACTTTTTGTACCCGGCCGGCGCGCTGTACGTTCCTGGCGCCGAGCAGATTGTCCCAAACCTCACCCAGCTAGTTAAGTATGCTGCGACTCACAATGTTCAGCTCATCTCGACCGCGGACGCTCACACCGAAAATGATGAGGAATTCAAGATTTGGAAGCCACACTGCGTTGTAGGTACTGTCGGCCAACAAAAACCAGGCAGCTTCCTTCTCAACGGTCCGCTGGTCATTTCGTCAACCCCGAAGAGCAATGACCAAATTGCCGCGAATCTCCAAGCTGCTCCCCAGATTCTATTAGAAAAGCAACATGTTGACTGCTTCTCCAATCCGAACCTCCAGCCATTACTTCAACTTTTACAAGCGGATAGATACGTAGTTTTCGGCGTAGTCACTGAGATTTGCGTCCAAAAAGCTGTATTAGGCTTACTTGCTATCGGTGCGCATGTAGAACTAGTCACAGACGCGGTCAGGAGTTTGAATGAGCACGCTGCTGACCGATTTTACCGGGACTTACAGGAGCAGGGCGGCAGGCTGACCACTGTTAGCGCTGTGGTACAGAGTAGTAACTAGCAAGCCACACTATTACTAGAAGAAGCATTCCGCTTCCCGCACGTACTGCCGGCCAGGTGAGTGCTGACCCGGAGAGCGCGTACGCATCCGCGCAAAGCAGGAGTTCCAGAAGCGTTGCGAATGCAGTGAGTAAGTGTCGCACGGGCTGCTGCTTCCTCATGACTTAGGAGGTGTTGCCGCATCGGCAGGCTGGGCCTTCAAACTGCGGATTTGTTCTTCCAAGCCGTCAATACGCTTTAGCAGTTGCTGCTCCGCGTCGCTGTAAGCCGGTTCCGTTTTCTTCTTGAGATCCGATTGAGCAGGAACGTTGTGTTCTACACGGTATGTGGCAGCTAGTTTCTGCATGCGGGCAGCCTCACTGCTGTACTGCTCACTGAGTGACCGCGCCGAATCACCTCGGTTCGGATACTTGCTGGAGCCAGCCTTAATCTCTGATCTCTGCTCGGTTGCTATTGCATGCTCCTCTTGGGAGAGTGCCCTTAAATCTTTTGCAATTCGATCACAATAAGCAGATACCCGCTCGCGCTTCTCAGGAGTATCTGCTTCGCGCATGAGCTTATGGAGCTCACGCCGGGTATGCCGTTCGTTATCCTGTGCTGCTGCCGCCATACAGGTACAAATAGCCAAGACCAATGCTGAACCAGCGCTTATTCTTACCATTCGAGCCTGACCCTTTTCTAACTAGAAGAAGAAGATTACGTCGCCCGCTGCCGCGAATTGGTTTTTCTTCGTCGCCAGATCATAAGAAGGGCGATCGTAAGCGTGCTCGTACCGAAGTTCAGGCCGTAACAGCACCGTGGATCCGATCCAATGTCCTAAGCCGAGCAGGTGTTCGCTATATTGCGTCTTTACGCCTGTCCTCTGACCCCGAATGTCATCGAAGTATTCGTTCCTTATGGAAAGGTAATTATGTTTATTGAGGGTTTTTTCAACGTAGTTCACAATCGCAAACTCAGGCGCGTAACAAGTCTGCTCTCCTGGTTTGCACCACGCGCCATTTCCGCCCGTCTCGGTCGGAACCGTGCCAAAGATGCTGGGCACTTTTCGTTCATACATGTACCAGGCTTCGGTATCGGTATGCCAAGAGGTATTGATTTTGTGATACCAAGTCAGGTAGTAAGCCTGTAAATTGTTGTAAGCATACTTACCGTCGTTTATTGAGTTTGCACAGGCGTATATGTTGTTCGCGCTTTCACGGAAATAGTACCCGAGGCAAGTATTGACGGTTGCCTTCGCGTCACTGGTCCATGGGGCGACGTCGTTACCCGCAGAAAGCCCTAACTGGAACAACCAGTTATGATTTATTTTAAGGGTTCCGGTAATACCAGACTGAGTATAAGCGTCGAAAGAGTAGAGAAGCGAGTGGCTGTAAGTATAGTTGTTCGGCGCAAGCTGCGCTTCAATATCGGGCAGAGAGATGTATCTTCCAACACGAATGTTCAATCCATCGAGTACCTGCCCCCAGTACAGATCCACATACGCCATCACTAGATCGTAGCCATAAGTGTTGTTTTTGCCGAGTAATTGATTACTGAAGATGCCCTTAGCGGTGGTGAACCGATAATCCAACCCGTAAAGGTTAGTCAGACGAAATCCCCAGTCAAATCGGTCATGTTGGACCGTATCTGGAACTCGTTCGATGTAAAATGCGGCCTGGTCTAACTGGATTGAGTTCGGAATCGTGTAGTAAGCAGTCGGAAAGTTAGCGTACTTGCCTTTATTTGAGGTTGAGACGTTGAATCCAGCGTTGACCCAGCCATAAAGCTTGATGCGACTTTTCTTCCAAGCCTCTCCATGCTTACCTGCGTAGAGAGCCTGCATCAGTGGTGGAACGTTCGTATCTGGCATACCTATAACAGGCGAGCCGCCGTACGGCCAAATCGCATACGGATAGGGCGGCTGATCAATCGGTGGCGCGTCGCCACGCATCAGAGGCGCAGGTCCACTCGTGGAAGTACCGCGCCAATCGTCGAAGTAGGCTCGGCCGAAATTTTGCCAAAAGTTCTTATCTGGATGTGCGACGTTTGTTACTTCGTCCGGTGTCTGGTTGCCAGTTGTAGGATGATCTTTTTGAGCATCCATCGGGAGCGAAAAGGCAATAACTCCCGCTGCCAACAATAAAGGGGTGCAATTCATTTATAAGTACGTAGTGAAAGTTTTCCTACGTCCTTCTTATGCTAGAGATTCAGCAGTTAGGAATTCATAAGCAGCAGCTAAGGATTTCGTAAAGATACAGAATCGCGCAGAAAGGTAACCACATGTTGACCGGCGGGCAGAAGAATCGTTCCTGTTTTGGACGTGTTGTCTGATTTCCAGAACGGCATTCCATCCACCTCGACCGTGTTGACAGGGGTGGCAAACGCGGCTATCGCCCTGCTTTTAGAAGTATAGGAAATGTCGGCCCGGTCTCTGTTTGCCACTGCCGATTGCACGTCACCATTGAAGTCGCAAACCAAAACACCTGGCGATTCCACGGCTGGTCGCAGCCGGTGCCTGCCGGATGGCGCCAGCACAGCCGCCGTACTCTGCAGTGGCCACAGCTTTCCATCTACCTCGACCGGGCCTTGCCAATTCACTCTGGTGGTCTCCGTGGCAGTGACGTCCATTTCATCCACGCTCACCTGCTTCGCAGTGGCGCTGGTGGCGGCGGCGGGAAGCAGCGCCAAATCTTGTTTCTCAATTGAGTTTTCGAAGTATAGAGCGACCCGGAAAAACGAAGAAGAAGCTTGATGGACTAACTGCAGTAACTCAGTGCCTGTTTGCTTCTTCGTGGGATAAACGTCCTGGTATCGCTCGACCACATTGATGTCCACCGCAAGCTGGTTTTGCTCGGGCGTCAACTCGCTGTACTCAGCCGCCAGCTTGGCATAGCGTTCCGGCCCCAGACTCCACAGCGTTGCAGGATCTTCCACCAGCAAGGTACTTCGCGTCTGCTTGATGGCGGGCAGGCTGCTGGCCACATCCGCCCCGAGCGCATCGCGAATCCCCGGCTCAAAACGATCGTCGATATGTGTCAGCACCACGTCCAGATAAGGCTTGCTGCTCTTGCAGCGTGTCAATGCATCCAGCCAGTCCTTCTGCATACGAGTGGCCAGAGCCGCACGATAATTCAGAAACTTCCGCAGCGCTGCCGCGCGTGTCTCGGCCGTAAACGCCTGGCTTCCGTTGAAGAGCGATTGCGGATCAAAGCCCTCCCGCGCTTTGAACTCGGCCCGTACATCGGCGTTCATTGGCGTCAGCCGGGCAGGATTGGCGGCGCCTTCCAGCGACTCAAAATACAACTCCGCCACATTCACGCCATCCCAATCAAAGCGCTGCAGCAAGCCGCTGACCTCGCTCTCTACTTCACGCCGACAGGCCGGGTTCTGCAGGTTCATTAACTTTCGCCAGTCCAGCTGTGCGTCCTGTCCAACTGCTGTCTTCTCCCGCCAGTCCGGATGCGCTGCCCAGAACTTCTCGCTTACATGCGGCAACTCCAGCCACACATAAACCAGAATCGCGTTCCTATGGCACGCAACAATCAAGTTGCGAAGGTAGTCATCTTGCGTGGCGTCCGGCTCCATATTGTGCCAGCCCGCCACATGGAGAACGCTGATGCCCGCCTTTCGCCAGCGCTGCGCCAGGTAATCTACATCGGCATGAATTCGATAGGCCGAATCAAAAAAGGCCCAGAGATTTGCGCTGCCAACGGGCAGTTCCAACCCAAGATCTACGGCGGCCTGTAGTAGATAGGGGAACCGCTCATTGCCGCTTGGGCCCGGCGCTGCCGCTATCCAAAGCACTGCCCCGCGCCCTACTCGCTTACCCGCCAGCACAGGTACGGCTTTCCATCGCTCAGTCGCAAATAGTTGGAAATCGCCCGGCACCTCGACACCCGGTACCGCCAGCGGCTGCTCCCAGATAATCTGCATTTGGGGTGCATGGCTGTCACAGATCTGCCGAACAGATGTACTGGTCGGTCCCGCGTGAATGCCCAGACTTTCTGCAATCGCTCCCGCTCCTTCCACAATGACAAGATGCGTGGCCGCTAGTGCCGTAGCATTAACGTGCTCATTCGGCCCAAGCACGATGACCGTCGGATGGCCGCCATGCACTTCCGTCATCCCGACTGCGCCGAATACTTTGGCCCACGGCGAGGCCTCAACTCCTTGCACCTGAAAGGTGCCGGTGCCCGCACCAAACAATGGCAGCGCCGCCACGGCCAAGGCAAGGAGAGATCGTGCTCCTGTCATTTCGTAAAGGCGTACCAAAAGCCAATTCGAATATCCGTGTAGCTGGAGTGACTATGCAAGTTACCATCCACATACGGTCCAGCCAGGTAAACCCCTCGGAGAAAATCAGTAGTGAAGTTCATATGCGAGGGCATCCACGGGGCATGTAGTTTCAACCCCGGCCCGAACTCAGCTGTATTGGCCCAATACTCGCGCTTGGCGTCTCTGGTGTAAAACCCATTCACCAGGACCTGCGTAGCCGTTTCTCCAAACAGATGGAAGGTGTAGCCGGCGCTGTTTTGCACGCCGAACGTCCAGTCCTTGTCATAGCGATTGATGTAGTGAGCACCTGCCGAAGTCTCGAGAAAAGGACCGTTCGATGCGCCGGAGAGTGGGGCTCCAAAGAATCGCGCATAGTCCAGTCCGCCGCGATAATCAGGCCGCATCTTATCCCGCCGTCCTGGCATATATTTGAACGCCTCACCGGCTTCTGCATAGGCCGTGAAATGATGCCACGGTCGCAGCCCGATGCCACCGGCCAGGATGGAGGCGCTGTCGGATAGGAAGCTGGGGCCATACGCGGTCTGCAGTTTGCCCCGCATGTCCCCGTCAAAGCGGTTCGACAAGTACAAGGAAAAGTTGTGGTTCAAGAAGGGCAGCGGCACCGTGCGTTTCACTTGCCCATAGCCCACCAGATCACTCCGCCTGGTAGAGAAGAATGGTTGCAGCCAGACGGTTGTCTGTGCGCCGACATCGCCCCGCAGATTGTGATACGCCTTATTCGATTGGGCGGCAATCAATTCATCGCTCGAGTGCCGCGCGCGATCAAACCAGGGAATAGCGTCGGCATCGTCATGCGCTAAGTTGTAGGCGAACCCCAGCTTCATCATCACTTCCGCATCGTCCGGATGCTCCTCATGCGCCTGTCGTAAATACTTGATTGCGTCGCGGGAGTAACCAAGGGCCAGGCTCTTCAACCCCATCGTGCGTGCGTCTACTTTCTCCGGCGCCGCCGCTTTAGCAGCCGGCGCGACTGGTGCAGCCACTGCCGCGGGGGCAGGTGTGCGCCGATGAAATCCATTCAACTCCGACAGCTGATCAATGGATGCCTGGTCGCGCCCATCAATCTCCAGCACGTGCTTGAACTCGGCTTTAGCGTCTTCCGGTTTGCCCATCGCCAGATACAAATACCCGAGTTCCTTGCGAAGAGCTGTATTGCTTTCGTCAAGCTTCAACGCATTCACAAATTCGTATGGGTATGGATAGCGCGGGCCCAGCTTCTCCAAGGCCAGCTCTGCGCTGCGTGAATCTTTGGCCCGCGAGGCGGCCAGCAAAGCAGCATGCGCATCTTCCGTTCGGTTGCTCGCTGCCCACACCCGCGCCAGCACCATTAACAACTCGCTGAGGTTCGGCTTTAGCTTACGGCAGATTTCATACTGCTCAGCCGCCAGCACGAGTTCGTCACGCAACTCAGCCAGTTGTCCCAGTTCCCAATGAGCGCTGTACATGGCGAGCGTATCCGCGTTCGGCGCAGCCTTTAGAGCCGCCTTCCATCTTGCGATGCCTTCGGCCAGAGGCTTGTCGATATTCTGAAATGCCGCCTCGGCGGTGGCGCGTGTCCCTTCCTGCGAACTCTTTCGCAACCGGTTAAAGGTCCGCCGCGCTTCAATCGGCTTTTGCGTTTCATACGCCAGAAAAGCAAACTCCAGCGCAGCCGTTTCATCGGCTGGGTTCAACCGCATTGCCGTTGCGAACTCGTCCCGAGCCTCCACCGTTTCGCCCGTTTTCAGCAGCGTGTACGCAAAGTCTTTGTGCGCCCCTGCATTGGTGGGCTGCACCGCCAATCCCTTCCGGAAGCTTGCAATTGCCGCATCGTAGTTCTTCCCAGCAGCTTCCTTGTATGCTGCCTGAAGGTCTGCCGATAAGGGGTTAGCCGATCCGGTTGTCTGGCTGTAACCGATTTGTCCGCAAAGAATCCCGGCCACAGTAGCGACGATGTAAAGAGGGCGCAATCTCAGTCGCATTGAAGAAGTCGCTGTTCAGATAGTTCTGTAACCTCGGCCGGAATCTCAGGGTTACGAGCACGATTTGAGCCCCGGCCAAAGCCGCTAAACTGGAACTGCCATGCCCCGTTTTCCTGGTGTCGACTACCTCCACTTCGATTCGCTGCTCAGCGAGGAGGAGTTACTGGTCCGGCAAACTGCCCGCCAATTCTCAGACGATCAGGCTATTCCGCTTATGCGCGAGGCCTTCAACAATGCAGTTTTCCCTAAGTGTCTGATCAGGCAGATGGGCGAACTCGGCTTCTTTGGGGCGAACCTGGAAGGCTACGGCTGTGCGGGCCTGAGCAACGTCGAGTACGGCCTTATCATGCAAGAATTGGAACGAGCCGACTCCGGCCTACGCAGCTTTGTGAGTGTGCAGGGCGCCCTGGTGATGTATCCCATCCATCGATACGGCTCTGAGGAGCAGAAGCAGCATTGGCTTCCCAGGCTGCAGACGGGAGAGGCGATCGGGTGTTTCGGTTTGACCGAGCCCGGCTTCGGTTCCAATCCCTCGGCCATGCGCACGACCGCCGAACGGGACAGCGATGGGTGGATCTTGAACGGCGAAAAGACCTGGATTACTAGCGGGTCCGTTGCTGACGTGGCGTTGGTTTGGGCCCGGACGCCGGAAGGCATCGGCGGTTTCCTGGTAGAGAGGGAAACTCCTGGTTACCAGACCAGCGACATCCACGGCAAGCTTTCCATGCGTGCCTCTGTTACCTCCAGTCTGCATCTAGCGAAATGCCGGGTTCCCGCCGCCAGTCAATTGCCGCTTGCCAAAGGCTTGAAGTCTGCTCTCAGCTGTTTGTCTCAGGCGCGTTTCGGAATCGGTTGGGGCGTGCTCGGTGCAGCCATGGACTGCTATGAAACGGCACGTTCGTATTCACTGACCCGTAAGCAGTTCGATGAAAAGCCGCTGGCTGGCCATCAATTGGTGCAGGAAAAGCTTGCTTGGATGATTACCGAAATCACCAAAGGTCAACTTCTGGCTATGCATGTCGGTCGATTGAAAGACGCGGGCAAAGCAGAGGCCGCTCACATCTCCATGTTGAAGAAGAACAACGTGGCCATAGCGCTTGAATGTGCGCGCCTAAGCCGCGATCTGTTGGGTGCCAACGGCATCATGGATGAGTATCCAATTATGCGTCACATGTGCAACCTGGAAACGGTGAAGACGTATGAGGGTACCGACCACATCCACACTTTGGTCATCGGCGAACGCGTTACCGGTATCCCTGCTTATCGCTGATATTCACAGCTGCAAGGTAAGCTGTCCCTGCATTTCACGATGGAGGAGAGCCACGGCCGGGTCACGGCTCAGGGTAGCTGAATAGCGTTTCCAAAAACCCTCCGCTTCCCCGCGGGGTGGCGAAAGCAACGCTCGCGTATCGTCCAGCAGTTGTTCCAGTTCGCGATCATTGCGCGGCGGATTCTTCGCCGCTAACGCTTCGTCAATTTGAACCAGCAATGTTGTAGTGGGCTGAAGCCAGCTGAACCAGGGGTCGCCAATCAGCAGCTGTAGAAACGCTGCAGGCGACGCGATCTCGCCATGGACGAGTTCATAGGCTGTTCGCTCGGAATCCAGCAGCGCTTTGTGCAATGAAAGTAGGGTCTGCCTTACACCCTTCAGCTTTGCTCGAATCGCACTGGTAGCGGTTGAAGGTAACTCCATTCACTTTCAGAGTAACGCGAGGAAACGACGAAGATTATGGTTTCGGCGACGCGGCCTGAGCCTGTCCTGGCGCCACGTTGGAAGCAGCCTCCATTTTCGATAACGTCTGCTTCAAGGCATCGGCATTCTTCGCATTCGGAACAAGCTGCAAATAGGTCCGCAGATGAGTTGACGCTTCGGCATACTTCCCCTCGTTTACCAACAGTTGAGCCATCAAGTTCTCTGCTTCTGGAAAGTTGTGCCGCGTGTCCAGCTTCAGCAAATCAGCCGTGCTTTTCTGGGCCTCTGCCCGCCGTTTCAGATTGTAATTTGCCACCGCGTTGTACCAGAAAGAGGTAGGAAACTCAACCGGGTTAAGGCTGATTGCCTGCTTGCTGAACTGAGCAGCGTCCTCCCATCGACCCTCTTGGGCGGCAAGGTGCCCCAACGCGTCGTAAGGACTCACGTAATGACTATCCGCTTTGGCAGCGGCCAGATAAGACTTCTGGGCGTCGCCGGCGTGCCCCTCTCTTTGCTGCAGTTGCCCTAAAGCAAACCACGCAATGGCGTATTTGGGGTAAATATCAGCAGCGTTGGCTAACCGCTGCTGGGCCTCATCGAATTTCCCACGCTGGGCTAACTGCATGCCCTTCTCGTACTCTTTTCGCGCGTCCTTCGGAGCCAGTTCTGTGGTCATGCTTATCGTCGAACCAAGCACATTGCCAAGGTGATGCAGCACGATAGTTCCCACGTCAGGTGAATCGAGTGAATGGCGCGTAGACAATTGCACGATATCTGAGCGGTAACCCGGGTAGGAGGCTCTCAACTCGCAATTAGACAACATGGAGCTGCCGCGCCCACTCATGCCAGAGTTCCCTCCTCCAAAGCTAGGGTTGGAGTTTGGGTTTCCTGCGCTCCTGCCGGAACTAGACCCATAGCTGTCTGAGGCATCTATATCCATGCCAGAACTCTGCCCAAGTTGGAAGGAGAATCGACCCTTTGAATCAGGATGGCCTTCTACGTGAACGCTTCCGTTACAGACACGCTCAATTCGTATGTCCCGGTCCGAAGGCATGCCGTTATCGAACATCACGCGACCGGACAAGAAGATCGGGCTCTGATTGCCTCCCGACGGATTGGAGTTCGAATTGTTCGTTCCGTTGTTGAGCGGATTTGTGTTTCCCGTGTTGCGCCCGGTAGTTGACGTCCCAACGCCGGCGGTGGGCCCAGCCGCAGGCGCCGGGCTCTTTTGCGCCCAAACATTGCCCACGGGACTAAGCAGAAGAGAAACACCTAGAAGTTTGTAGCGGAGTGCCGACAGTTGCGACATAGAAACCTCAATGGCCAAAGTGTCTCATAACGCAAGCACAGTATTGGTACCGGTCCCTGCCTATTTAGTCCTAACGGGAACGGACAACTTTGCTGTCTGCGGTTGAGGGTCGTCGCCCCGAAACTCAACCTCGTAGTTACCCTTCACTTTTTTTAACCCAGAAAGTGGAAAGTACAAGTACCCGGCCGTTGACTTTGTGACCATTCCTTCGGGCAGACTCTTTCGAAACAGTTGTTCCTCTAACAAAGCGCGATCCTCGGAATAGCCGCCCGGTGCCGGATAGGAAGGTAGAGGCGGTCCGCCCACTCCAACGCCCACGCCCGTGTACACAGCATGCCCTCGCCGGCCAGTTTCCGGGTCGGTCCCCGATGCATACCCGACATTTGCGGCCGTGTAGACGGGAACCGATCGCCCGGTTGCGGAGGGCGTCTTTCTGTTTTGTAAATCGGCGGCTACTGTCTCGGGTTCAGCACTTCGAACAACGTCCAGTTGATTCGGTAGTTGGATGGAGAAATCACCATTGTGGATAACGATCAAGTCTCCTCTGCCGCCAGGGTAAATGGCCACTTCGATCACCGCGTATAGCTTGCTGATGTCGTAAGCAAACGCATGTTTCACCTGGTCCGCTGGAAGTAGTGTAGCCGCCATCTGCGCATTCCCCAGCTTGGCTTGCGACGCATAGGCTCCAGGTCCGCTACGTGCCCTGACACCGTCGCTTTGCGGCGGCAGACTCTGTCCAAAAGCTGCGACGCTGGCGAACCAAAACAATCCCACCCCAAGCACTGGCAGATTGCGCATATTGAACCTCACCTTAGCCTACCGCTCTTGGCACCCCGACCGAAAGCTTCGCAGCCGCCAAGTCAGCGAGTGAGGCTCTGCAAGCCATCAAGAGCTTCGCCATTCTTTGGGTTGAGTGCTATGGCCTTTCGATAAGCCGCAATCGCGCGTGGCTTATTTCCTAGCTGCTGAAACCCATAACCCAAACTGTCGAACGCATCTGAGCTGTCGGGCCATCGGTTGGTGTTGTACTCAAATAACGCGACCGCCGCGTCAGCTCGACCCTCAGCCAGCAGCTGGCCTCCCCATCGGTTCACGTACTCCTCAGTGAGGTGCAACTCCGGATGCTTTTGCCTGACGTTCGCGACGATGTCTTGGAAGTGGCGATAAGATCCTGCTTTCGCCCCTTCTTGTAGCGCCTTCAGAGCCGGAGCCCCTTCAATGGATTGATAAGCTGCCTCAGCGAATTCTTCAAGCTCCCCTTCAGTGTCCGGTAAGGATCTGTTCATTAGTGCCACGATTCCGAACGCCGAGCCCGGGTACATTTCCATGTAGCTGGAGCAGCGGAAAGTGGCTCCCGAGGCACTCAGACGCAGCCTGTTATCCACGTCCCGCCGGATCTTCCATCCATATCCCATGGCAAGCTTTTCGGGATCGCCCCACACTGGCCGTTGCGTAAGTTGCACCGCCTTATTTCCGGCGCTAAGCTCAGCTACGAGAAACCGAGACATATCCAAGAGGCTGTATCGCAAGCCGCCTGCCGCCAAAACTGAAATCTGATCTGTTGTGGGCATCAGCACATGTTGCGCGTTGTACCCGGGTGTTAGTGACTCGACACGCGAACCATCTATCCCAGTCTGCATCCGAAAGGGCTCCTCAATGTGCTGCTGAATAAGACTCGAATATGCTTCTCCATAAATATTCGCGAGTATCACTGCCAGGACTTCAGCGGCTACGTTCGAGTGACGCGGGACAGTTCCTGGCCTGTCCGCAAGCTTCACCGATCTAAGATCCTGGAGCAGATCTCCCTCACCGTATTGCCGCAGGGCCTTCGTGACAATGAAGGGCGTCTGCTCCGGCGTAGCTTCTGCGATTGCCCGGGACAAGTCAGGGAGATTGTCCGGAAGAGCCGACGTGGTGTCTGCCAAATCCAGTAGTCGCACCGGAGCGCCTTCGAAAGCGAGATTTGGATATGCGCCCGGTAAATATCGGCGAATGTCGTCCTGCGGGTTAACTTTTCCCTGGGTAACCGCATAGCCCAGAATCAACGAGGTGAAGACTTTGCTGATAGAGCCAATCTCGTACACCGTGCCGTCGGTCGGAAGCTGGTTCTTCTCTCGCACTACCGAACCGAAATGGTGAAGCTGGAGATGGCCGTCTTTGACAACGGCGATGGAGAGCCCATCACTCTTACCTGCAGTAATGAAATCTGTTCCTAACCGGCTTATGACTTGATCGATCGTTTGCGGATTTATGTTGCTTACTGTACTGCTCGCCGCGCTGGACCTGTATCGTTGCTGCTGACCAAATACCGCCACATTGAGCGGTAGCAAAAAAAGCAAAGAAGAAATGAGCGGTAGCGAAAGAAGCAAGGAAGAGACCAGGAGGAATGGAACATGTTTCGCCTCAGATGACAATGCCCTGGCGTTCTGCGACGAATCAGACTTACTCCCGCTTCTGCGCCCCATGCCAGGCTGCAACGACTTAATTGCACCGTATAGGGTCCGCACTACGGTTTAAGCATCTGTGCAACGCGGGCATCCATTTCATCCTCATCAATAAACTCGCCTTCTGAGGCTGTTATGCCCCTCTCAACGCCCTCCAGGAAGCGAGTCTGGTCTTCAATATAGCGGGCAAGGGCGTCCTGCACTAAGGCGCCAGTATCACGCCCTTGCCGAGCGGCAAGGTGCACTAGCTTTGCTTGGAGATCAGGAGTAACATGCAGGTCCATGCCCGAAGTGTACCGGGAAGAGATTGCCACTTGCAAACGGCGATGCCCTGCCCAGACGTCACAATTCAGCGCCCTCCACGACCCCGCCGCCGTCACTCCCTTCCCTGCTGCCGCGCCAGCTCTTTACGGTACGCAGCCTCATGCTCGCCGACTGCGCTGCGATACCCAGCAAGGTCGATCCAAACGGAACCACCTTCCTTGGGCAGCCGATTGAGCTTGGAAAGCATGTCGAAATAGCCGCCATGTGCGCCGAGAAAGATGTCGCAACGCAGAGCTCTTAGCGTTGCAAAAGTATGTTCGAAGTCACCTGTGATGCCCGGGTAAGCGGAAGGTCTCCCATGACTCGGGAGTAGCAGCACACCCGGATTCAGAGCCCATCCACCGACGATGACTACGTCGAGAGTCCGTCCGCCCTCATGCGTCTGCATGGTCCAAGCGGTACAGCCTCGCGTATGACCGGCAGTTTTATGCGCGGTGAGGGTAGTGCCGCCAAGGGTGACCGTATCGTTGTCGTGCAAGGTGCGGTCAACGCGGGCTGGGGGATAGTGCGGAAGGGTGGGATCGAAGTCCGTCGCTCCTCCGCTTTTAACGACGTCAACATCCCCGTCCATAACCATATACTTGGCCTGAGTCTCCCGGAGAACTTCGGCTGCGCCGGCAACATGGTCGTAGTGTGCCTGGCTGCTCAGGAGAACTTTGGTATCAGCCCAACGAAATCCAAGCTTCTCGATGGCCCTGCGAATCTGCGCCGGGGAAGACTCCAGGTTGGCATTGATCAGGATATTGCCCTGGGAAGTAACGACTAGATAAGCAGCCAGATCGCGTGAGCCCACGTAGTATAAGTTGTCCGAAATAACGAACGGAGCGACGGGGGTGGTCCAGTCTGGAGGCACAGCACTGCAAGATGGAACCGAGAGGGTTAGGAGTAGGGCAAGAAACGGAATAGATTTCACGTAGGTGCTTCACGGTTGTTTCGGGTAAGTTACTTGACGGGCAATCTGAACCCATGCTCCGCCCCCCTTCCCCATATATGTGACAAGCGATCTCGAATGCAGCGCCTAGCGACGCTTCCGTTCTGCCGCAGCGCGTTTGCCCTCACTGGACCGCACCGTCACCGAGCTGATTTGTATCACCGGCACAAGTGAATTGGTGCTCGCCATGGGACGGGTGCCCGATGCACGCTGCGAAAGCTCATTGTTCAGGCCCTGAATGAAACCTTCCATCTGAGCCTGCATGGCTTCCATCTTTTCGCGCATGTTCAGGATGATCTCAACGCCCGCAAGGTTCACGCCTAGCTCACGCGTCAGCTTGAGAATCACCTCCAGCCGCTCCAGATCCTCGTCCGTGTAGAGGCGCGTGTTCCCTTCGCTTCGCGAGGGCGCCAACAAACCTTCCCGCTCATACAATCGCAGCGTCTGCGGGTGTATTTCATACTGCTCGGCCACTGCCGAGATCATATACGCCGCTTTACCCCGACTCTTAGTCATGCCGCTACCCTGCTCTCCACTTACCCCGATCCTCTAAGTTGTCGGCTGAACTACTCCAACCTTATTCCAGATCTCTTCCCGTACATCTTGGGTCTGTACCTGGGCCAGCTCTCGCAGCAACTCGCGAGTGCGTTCATCGTGAACATCCGGCCCCTTCAAAACCATCTCGACAATCTCATCGCCCCGAGTGTTTTTGCGTGCGTTGAAGATGCCCTTTTCACGCAGCCGGAACTTCTGCCCATTCTGCGTACCCTGCGGAATTTTGAGAATGGCGCGACCGTCAATCGTCGGCACTTCGATTTTGGCTCCCAGTCCGGCTTCGCTGATGGTCATCGGCACTTGAATCTCGACATTATCGCCACTGCGTTTGAAGAAAGGATGTTCCTCCACCCGGACTGTGATGTACAAGTCACCCGCCTGCCCGCCGTCTACACCGGCATTGCCCTTGCCGGCGACGCGCAACCGTGTTCCAGACCCAACGCCTTGCGGAATACGAGCTTCTACGGCATCGGGCCGTGCCACTCGACCTTCGCCGCGGCAGGTTGGACAGGCATTCTTCAGCCGCCCTGATCCGCCGCAACGCTGACATTGCAGATTGAACTTCATCGCGCCCGCCATCTGGGTTACTGTCCCGGTGCCATCGCACTCCGGACAAACCGCCACCTGGCTGCCGGCCGAGCCCGTACCATGACAGGTCTCGCAAACCTCCTGCCGCGAGATGTTTAAGCGAACCTGCGTTCCCTTGATGGCCTGCCAGAAATCAACGGTCAAGCCATACTCTAAGTCGGCCCCGCGTTCTGGAGTCGGTGCGGGAGCAGACTGACGCGAACCGCCGAAAAACTGCTCGAAGATGCTCCGAAATCCAGGCCGGTCGCTCCCAGTCCCGGTGCCCGAATTAGTCCCGCTGCTCCCAGCGGTGCCCGTTGCACCAGCCGCCTGCTGCTGCCTTAAGAATTCGTTGAAATCGAAGCCCCCAAAATTCGGCCCGCTCGAGGTTCCGCCGCCCATTCCACTACCGTTGGGAGGAATGTTGTCCGAATAAAAACCGTACTGGTCGTAGACCTTACGCTTATCGTCGTCGCTGAGAACGTCGTAAGCTTCCTGCACTTTTTTAAAACGCTCCTCGGCTGACTTATCGCCGGGATTCAAATCCGGATGGTACTTGCGAGCGAGCTTCCGGTATGCTTTCCGGATCTCGTCCGCGTCTGCACTTCGGCTTACGCTCAGCGTCTCGTAGTAATCGTTCTTAGAAGTTGCTGCAGCCATCTAAATCACCCAAACCTAAACGAACGGCGGCCCCGTTATTCGGAAGCCGCCGCAAATGCTCCAACCCTCTAGCGGGGCTTACTTCTTGTCTTCGACGTCCACAAACTCGGCGTCCACTACGTTATCCTTCGGCTCTGCCGTGGCGCCATTTGCCGAGCCTGCACCGGAAGCTCCATTGAACCCAGCGCCTGCCCCTGCACCGGCTCCGTCAGCCCCGGTCTTGTACATCGCCTCAGCCAGCTTATGGCTAGCCTGCGTGAGTTGGTCGGTAGCAGAAGTAATCTTCTCCAGACCGCCCTCATTCATCGCCGTGCGAACACCTTCCAGCGCTGTTTCAACCTGCTTGGCATCCGCGTCAGAGATCTTGCTCCGGTGCTCTTTCAACATCTTGTCGACGTTGTAGACCATGGCATCGGCCCGGTTGCGAGCCTCAATCTCTTCCTTCTTCTTGCGATCGTCAGCAGAGTTGCTTTCGGCGTCGCGCGCCATCTTCTCCACCTCATCCTTGCTCAGGCCGGAGGAAGAAGTAATGGTGATCTTCTGCTCGTTGTTGGTCGCCCGGTCCTTGGCGACTACGTTCAGGATTCCGTTGGCGTCGATGTCAAAGGTCACTTCGATTTGCGGAATACCACGCGGCGCCGGAGGAATACCGACCAGTTGAAACACGCCCAGCATTCGGTTATCCCGTGCCATGGCCCGCTCGCCCTGGTGAACCTTGATCTCCACCGACGTCTGGTTCTCAGCCGCAGTCGAGAACGTCTCGCTCTTCTTCGTCGGAATGGTTGTATTGCGCTCAATCAGCTTGGTGAACACGCCACCCAGCGTCTCGATACCGAGCGACAGCGGGGTCACGTCGAGCAGCAGCACATCCTTTACTTCGCCGCCCAGCACGCCGCCTTGTACGGCCGCGCCGATGGCAACTACTTCGTCCGGGTTTACGCTCTTATTGGGCTCTTTGCCAAAAAGGTCGCGGACAATCTGCTGCACCTTCGGAATGCGGGTTGATCCGCCAACCAGAACCACTTCATCAATCTGCTGCGGAGTCACACCTGCGTCGGCCAAAGCCTGTTTGCAAGGCCCGACTGTCCGCTGCAGGATGTCGTCCATCATCGATTCGAACCGCGCTCGTGTCAGCTTGATGCTCAAGTGCTTGGGGCCCGAAGCATCAGCGGTCAAAAACGGCAGGTTGATTTCAGTCTCGAGCAACGTGGAGAGCTCAATCTTGGCTTTCTCGGCTGCTTCTTTGAGCCGCTGCAGCGCCATCTGGTCTTTCGACACATCGACGCCCTGCTCCTTCTTGAACTCCTGAATCAGCCAGTCAATAATGCGCTGATCGATGTTGTCGCCGCCGAGGTGGGTGTCGCCATTCGTCGACTTGACTTCCACCACGCCGTCGCCGACTTCTAGAATCGAAACGTCAAACGTGCCGCCGCCGAAGTCATAGACCGCAATGGTCTCGTCCTTCTTCTTGTCCAGACCGTAAGCCAGCGCTGCCGCAGTCGGCTCATTGATTATGCGCATTACTTCAAGTCCGGCAATCTGGCCGGCATCTTTGGTCGCCTGCCGCTGGGCGTCGTTGAAGTAGGCGGGTACAGTAATTACCGCCTTGGAAACCTTCTCGCCGAGATATGCTTCAGCCGCTTCCTTCAGCTTGCTCAGAATCATGGCCGAGATCTCGGGTGGCGAATACTTCTTACCCTGAATCTCTACCCGTGCATCGCCATTGTCGCCAGCCACGGCCTTGTAGGGCACCAGCTTCACTTCTTCATTTACTTCATTGAAGCGGCGACCCATGAATCGCTTGATCGAATAAATCGTATTCTCAGGATTGGTCACCGACTGCCGTTTTGCGACCTGTCCAGCCAGGCGCTCGCCATTCTTTGTGAAGGCTACTACCGAGGGAGTGGTCCGTCCACCTTCCTGGTTCGGGATGACAGCAGGCTGTCCGCCTTCCATCACAGCCACAACGGAGTTCGTCGTGCCGAGGTCAATTCCGATAATCTTACTCATGTTCTTCAGTTCCTCCGCCAACCTGTCGGAAGGTCGGCCGCGTTAAGCACATGTCCAGTATCTAATATGAGTGTCCGGTTGTCAATGTCCGTATTGCTCTTTTTGTTACCATTCGTAAGTAGCGCGCCGGCTCAGCCCACGCTAACGGTTGCAGCGGCTGCGGATCTCTCCACTCTCGGTCCAGACCTTGCGGCCCTCTACGAACACTCTTATCCGGCAAAACGGGTTCGTTTCGTTTTTTCGGGCAGTGCTCTGTTGAAGCAACAGATTGCCGCCTCAGCTCCGTTCGATGTATTCCTCTCAGCGAACGCAGCCTATGTGGACGACCTCGCGGCAGCAGGCAAGATTCTTCCCGAATCCGTACTTGCTTATACTCAAGGGCGCGTGGGCGTTCTCTGGCGAGACGGTCGCAAACACCCCTTGCGCGACTTGACCACTTCCCAGGTCCGTTTCCTCGCCCTGCCGAACCCGCAGCTGGCGCCCTATGGAGTGGCGGCCCAGCAAGCGCTTGAGTATGGCGGGCTCTGGGCGATGGTCCAACCCAAAGTGGTGTATGCCGAAAACGTCCGGCAGGCTCTGCAGATGGTGGAAAGCGGTAATGCCGACGCGGTTCTTACTTCCGATGCGCTCCTGCAGGGAAAGCCTTCAGTGGAGGTCATCCCGGAAGACTGGCACAAGCCGATTATTCAGAAAGCAGGGGTGGTTGCAGTTTCCTCCCAGCGTCAGGCAGCCTTGCAGTTTGTCGAATTCCTAAAGAGCGCGGACGTACAGGCGCTCTTTTCCCGCTACGGCTTTAGCGCTCCACCCAAACCTTAGCCACAAAGGGGTGGCAGCAACTACTGGCCGGCAGGGTCGGCATCTCACTTCGCGGATCGTCCGCCGTGCGCAACGTTCTATTGAAGTTCGGTTACTTCATCTTCGATCAGCTTGTCGCCGTGGGGAGTCTTCATAAAGTATCTTGCTTCGGTCTCATTTCCAGTGCGGGTGACAACTCGTGTACTTGTGAGCTTGTTGTCCTTCGAAAAGTAGCTGAAGATCCACTTGTTAGGGCTAACGACTTCTACAACCGCATGATCTATGGACGAGTCGAGCGGTTCGGACTGCGTAGCGGTGAACTCCACCGGTCCGCCGTTCAGAGGGAAACTCAAGTCCACAGTGAATGGCTTATTATCATCCGACACCCAGTAGAAATGGAGGTGATGCTTCGTTGCGTCTTCCGAAACAGTCACTATGGATGACTTCGGGGGTTTTCTATCCATATATTTGGATCTATCCGTATTGACCTTCCACGTTCCATTCATACTGGACGAGAAGGCAACCGCAGCAAGCGACGCTGCCAGAAACATGAGACCAAGTTGTTTGAGCATAAGTTTATTCTCCGTGTATGAGAAATTCTATGCCTGCAAGCTTCTTTCCGCAAATTAGCTCCAGAAGCAATGCGAGGCACTTGTTTGGGCGGGCCAATTTGAGTTCCTTTAAGATAGTGGCTCAACTACTTTCAGAACAGGGTTTCGGGCATATGGCTTTGCTTCAGCCCGGCATCCAAACCGTGGAAGCCTGATACACATGGGGAGAGGCTGCAGGGCCTCCCACCATACCGTTGATTATTGAAGTCTTCCAATGTAAGTACCCCAATTCACATACTTGGTTCGTGGCGTATCCGGGATCCATTCGGCGGCCATCCAGATTGACCCGTCAAGGTCGGCGACAGCTGCCGAATAGTCTCCCCATCGCGCGATGCCCGGCCCGCTTCCGTTCGATTCATATCCGCTGAAGCCATCGTCCGGACTCAGTCCCGCTGCTCCAAGCCGAATATTGCCTGCACCACTGCTCGTCAAACGCGAGAAAGCCATGCTGGGAAAAAACCCGCCGCCAAAAAGTTGCGTCGGGGTTGGTCCCACCAGGGTGAACGTCATGGCTGCTTTACCCGCCGTCGTGACGCCGATCGAGGTGAACATGACGCTGTCTTCTCCTGGCGCTGCGACATAGCCCTGGTTGACCACCGTAGCACTCACTGCGCCGCCCGTGTCGACACTAGGCTCCACAACGAAATAGGCAATACCCGCACGAGCAACGTTCTCCGATCCATCCGGATTCACGCTGCCCCCGCCGACGATCGTATCCACGGCTGCCCAAAGCTTGCCGTCCTCGTAAACAACCTGGTTCATCCGGTCGTCATTGGTGTCAATCAATTCCAAACTCTTTCGGAGAGAGCTACCGAACGGGAAAGGCCCGGGGTTTTGGACCGCAGGCGGCGGCATGCCATAAACCTCACTTTGAATGACTTTCTTATGCAGCTTGACCTTAGGGCTCAGGTCATTCAGAGAAACGGTATTTGTCATCGCCCAAACTGCAATCCGGTTATCGAGCGTTCCCTGAAAATCAAGTGAACTGAGGAAGTACTCTACTCCCGTTCCGCTCTCGCCATCGAACTTCAGGGAAATAGCGGGCTGCACCGAGTAGGCGACTCCTTCCGCCAAAGGAAGTGCGCTGAAATGCACAACCGTGGGCAACGCACCTTCGGCCAGAAAAGTCTTCGAGAGAGCATAAATCTGACTTCCGTTGAATCCGTTCCCGAACACGCTAAATTCATTCGTCGAGATATAGAATCCATACTTGTCTGCTCCGATTAGGGGCTGGTCCGGAAGGCAAGGGCAGCCAGGATGAGCGGGCGTGCCGAGCGTGCCATCGTCAGTAGTATCGATTGACAGTACCTTAAAGTTAAGCGGAAGATTGCTAGTGCTTACCGCGATGTAAACATGCGTGCGCCCAGTAAGATCTCCGCTCAGTGGATCCACATCGAGCTCCAAGATCGTGAAAAACCACCGCTTCAAATCCTGGTCGTAATAGACTCTTGGATCGCTCAACGCTGGCCCGTATTGTCCGGTCGTACTGTCATAGCCCGGCGCAAGCCCGAGAAACGAGTTGATGGAAACAGGTCCACCAAACTTATTTCCAGACGTGTCGTAAACGGCCAACACGAGGTTGATTGCCTCGAAAACAAATCCGCTCCCACCGCCAATCCTTGATCTGGCGGTTCCAGGTCGAACCCGTTTACTGTCAAATTGTCCAGCGCCGTCAACCCTGCAAACCCAGAAAAGTTAGGCCTGGTCCCAATCACGTTTTTGGGCGCGGGAGCAGGGTTGGTTAAGGCTGCCGTGGCTGCCGCTGAAATTGCATCGTCCAAGGTCTGGCTATTTGATCCCACGATTCCGTTTATGCCGGCTTTGCGAGCCGCAACGAGATCCGGCTTTCGCATCGCGAACGCTTGCCCCTTCTCGCTTGGCGAAGGAGCACCAAATGCACCCCCCGCAGCAAGCGATGCAGACCCGACAACTTTCAATTGCTGTTCAGTTACTGTTTGAGCGTTCAGGATGGTCACGCAGCCGATCGCGAACAGCGACGCGGGGAAAGATCGAAAAGCAAACATAAGTCTCCGTTGGTTGATAGTACTTTCGACTACGTTAGAGAGTACCTGTTTATGGGCGAGACGGAATGATGCTAAAAGTACTTCAAGTACTTGCTGTAACAAGAGATTAGTCAGGCTTTCGGATGTGCCCGGTCATAGACAGCTTGCAAATCGGCCAGCGATACGTGCGTGTATTGTTGTGTCGTTGAAAGGCGCGCATGGCCCAGCAGCTCTTGGATCGCTCGCAAATCAGCGCCGTCGTTCAGTAAATGGCTCGCATAGGCATGCCGGAAGCTATGCGGGTGCACTGTGGAATCGCCGGTGGCGACCAAAGCATACATCTTTACCAGGCGCCTGACCTGGCGGTCGCCCAGCCGCGATCCTTTTCCGTTGAGAAACAAGGCGGTTTCAGCAGTTATGCTTCGGCCTTGCAGGTAGCGTTCAACGGCTGCCGCTGCCCTTGCGCCCAGCGGAACCTGGCGCTCTTTGTCCCCTTTTCCTTTCACCCGCAGCCAGCCGCTCCTCAGGTCAATATCCCCGATATCAATGCCAACCAGTTCACTCACTCGAATCCCGCAGCCATAGAGCAGCTCGAGGAACGCTAAGTCCCTCTCTCGGGACGGCTTCTCAATGGCTTGACCTTCCTCGACAGTGTCGATCAGGCGGTTGGTTTTTTCAGCACTCATCACGTCAGGTATGCGCTTAGGTGCTTTTGGTGTCCGTAGCCGGGCCGCCGGGTTTGCCGCCAGCAGCCCTTCTTCACGAAGAAAGCGAAACAGCGCCCTGACGGCGGCAATCTTCCGTCGGATACTAATCGGGGTCAGCCCTGCATCATATAAACTGCCCAGCCACTCGCGAAGAAGTGTTAGATCGATCTCCTCCACCACCGGCGCTGGTTGAAGATAGTCCGCAAACTGATGTAGGTCAGAACTGTAATTCCGAACAGTGTGACGCGAAGCGCCGCGCCGCTCTAGTTCAGCCAGATACTTCCCCACACAAATGAGTAATACCGGCGGCGTCACCTCGGACTGCATAGCTGCTCTTATCCTATGCCCCCGATCCGACGTAGCTATATCGGTCGGCGATGACAAGCCCTGCAATCTCGCGATTACTCATTGAGTAATCGAGCGTCTCAATGCAGAAGGAACGCTACCAGCGATTTCTGCTTCCCCCGAAATCGCGTTGGTTCGCGCCGCCTTCGCTGCCACCCCCACCGGATCGCTCGCGACGCTCGGGTGGACGCGCTTCGTTGACCACAAGTGCTCGGCCCATCATGGCGCGCCCATTGCAACTCTGAACGGCTTGGGTGGCGACTGCGTCATCGTTAATCTCCACAAATCCAAAGCCTCTCGCCTCGCCGCTGAAGCGATCCCGAAGAATGCTAACGCCGTCTACGTGAACACCGGCTTCTTCAAAAAACGATTGAATGTCGGCCTCAGTGGCTTTATACGGCAGGTTCCCGACAAAAAGCTTAGTCATTTATGAGTCTCCTTACTGCTATTCCGGGAGGTTCAGGAAATCAAAACGACTTTCACAGGAACTCACTCCAGGTTGAAACTAAACTCTAAACTGACTTTTCTATATTCCCACAACATCTGCGGCCTTGAGGAGGCCGTAAAAGCGCGCCGAAGTGTGATGACCTGAAGAGTAGGTTGCCCCTTCGCATGCTAGCGCGGCGTGATCAACCCTCCGAGCTTGTCGTACTCATTGGAAACCTGACGGGGAAATCGAGGGGCGTACGCTTCCAAATACTTACAACCTGAACCGGTATTGAAAATGACTACCTGGTCGTCAGCAACTAAGAAGCCGCTCTTGCGCAACTGGGCGGCAGCGGCCACGCATGCGCCACCCTCCGGAGCCGGAAAGATACCTTCCGTTGCCGCTAGCTGCAGGCCCGATTTCAGCATCTCGCTGTCAGTGACGGACAACGCTATGCCGGCGCTTTCACGGATTGCACGAAGAACCAGAAAGTCGCCCAGAGCCTTCGGAACTCGCAGACCGCTGGCTACGGTCGAGGCGCCCTGCCAAAACTCACTTGATTCCGTATTCTGCTCGAAGGCTTGCGTAATGGGAGCGCAGCCAGCTGCCTGGACCGAGATCATTTTCGGGCGCTTTGACCCAATCCAGCCAAGAGCCTCCAGCTCATCGAAAGCCTTCCACATTCCGATCAGGCCCACTCCGCCGCCACACGGATACAGAATGGCGTCAGGGAGCTGCCAATTCAACTGCTCAGCTATCTCATACCCCAGCGTCTTTTTACCCTCAATGCGAAACGGCTCTTTTAGAGTGCTGACCTCAAACCAACCTTCCTTCATCTTTCTTTCGCCAACAATACGCCCGCAGTCACTAATCAGGCCGTCAACGAGCGTCACATTGGCGCCGAAGGCCTTACACTCGATAAAGTTTGCCTGGGGAACATCCTGCGGCATAAATATGTAGGCTTCGAGACCAGCCCGGGCAGCATACGCCGCAAGTGCACCGGCAGCATTACCGGCAGATGGGATCGCCAGCTTATTCGCTCCTAACTTTTTGGCCATGGTAACTGCGCACGACAGGCCACGAGCCTTAAAGGAATTCGTCGGATTCTGCCCTTCGTCCTTAATCCAGAGGTTGGGGAGGCCGATTTGCATGCCGAGCTTGGCCGCAGGAAGCGTTGGGGTCCAGCCTTCGCCCAGGGTGATCGCCTCGCGAGCATCGGCGGGCAGGACGGGCGCGTATCGCCACATGCTGGCGGGACCTGTCAGGAGCGTCTCCCGGTTCCACTGGGTCTTGAGGGTTTGTAAATTGTACCGGACTAAAAATGGTCCTCCACACTCACAGAGGTTGACCAATTTGCCAGATTCCTTTTGTTTACTACACCGGCTACATTCCAGATAGGCGATTTGACCCATGTTGCTGTTGTAACTCCTGCACTATTCGGTAAAAAATCTATTGTTCTTTGCGTTAGCTGTGTCAGAATACCAGTAACGACCGAAAAGGACTGTTTAGGAGGCTCCGGATGCAATATCCCCTTAGTCGGGATGAACACACCGCCCTAGCTCGTTACCTATCCGGAATTCGTAAACAGTTGCAGGATGTTTGCGACCTGCTCTCGACGCGGTACGGGAATAACACCAGCCTGGCAGAGACGGCCGTTAAAACTCTGGTATCGGCGACGCTACTGGAGCATGAATTGCTTTCGCTGGACAGCCACCACATGGATCCTTTACTTGAAGCCAAAACTCACGGTCTCAGCAAAGTGTCCTAGACAGGAGAGAATGGCTGGGATTCTGGGTTTTTGTCGCTGCGCTTTCCTGGTTATTTGCTGCAGCAGTCTGACTTACTCAGCCGAGCTGGTCCATTTTTCCAACGGCTTCTCGTTGCAAGCTGATTCTCACGTTCAACATGGGAACCAGATGCAATTCTCTGTCGGTGGCGGAACACTTGAGTTTGATAGCAACCAAATCAAGTCAATCGAGAATCTTGCCTCCCCTATTCGTGCGGCCGTGGAAGGATCTTCTCCGGTGGCCTCGGCAGCCAAACCAGAGGTGCTGATTTCGGAAGCCGCGCTTTCCCAGGGCATCGATGCTGCTTTTGTACGGAGTGTGGCAAAGGTGGAATCGGGGCTACGTCAGGCAAGTCTATCGGCAAAAGGAGCCATTGGCCTGATGCAACTCATGCCTGCAACCGCCAAACAGTTAGGTGTCGATCCCCTGCGACCGGAGCAAAATGCAAAAGGGGGAGCGCAGTATCTTCGTGACCTACTCATCCGGTACAAAGGTAATTCAGCGCTGGCCCTTGCTGCATACAATGCGGGGCCTGGAGCAATTGACAAGTTTAAAGGGATTCCTCCTTACCACGAGACCCGGAATTATGTAGTCCGGGTGTTGCAGGAGTACAACCGTCAGCGCCTTCTGCAGCGTACCAACGAACCGAGAGGGCAGCAGATTGCAGTCCGGAAAACCCCTAAAAAGCCCAGCGCCACAGATTAGCGCCCGCTGTGAATCCAGCGCCTACGGCCGCGAATAGAACCAGGTCACCCTTCTTCAATCGCCCGGCGCTTACTGCGTCCTTCGTCGCAAGAGGAATAGTAGCCGCTGTAGTGTTTCCGTAGTGCTCCAGATTCAACATGACTTTCTCTGCCGGAAACCCCATGCGCTCCGCGGTAGCAGCGATGATGCGCTGGTTCGCCTGGTGCGGAATGAACAAATCAACATCGTCCGGAGTGAAATTGTGCTGCTTTAGGATGTTCTCGCACAAATCCAGCATCTTGCGAACAGCGAATCGAAATACCTGCTGGCCCTCCTGTTTCACGTAGTGCTGGCGGTCTTGCACCGTAGCGGCGGATGCAGGGAGACGACTGCCTCCTGCGGGCATCTGGAGAAAGCTTCCGCCCGACCCATCCACCTCATTCCGATGTCCGATAAAACCGACACTTTCCTCTGTGGTTGACTCAAGGAGGAACGCACCGGCGCCGTCGCCGAAGAGCACACAAGTGGAGCGGTCTGTGTAATCGATGATGCGAGACATGGTGTCAGCACC
Source organism: uncultured Bryobacteraceae bacterium (assembly GCA_964248405.1). Lineage (GTDB taxonomy): Bacteria > Acidobacteriota > Terriglobia > Bryobacterales > Bryobacteraceae > Bog-105. Next base: position 244,081 of record CAXTYH010000003.1, on the reverse strand, counting down.
GATGATGAGAACCTGCCGGTGAGTTCCTGCCGCAATCAGGTGGGCTCCGACCGTGAGCCCATAGACGAAGCCGGAACAGGCCGCCACCAGGTCAAAACCCCAGGCGCGTGGAGCGCATAGTTGATCCTGGACCAGACAGGCGGTTGATGGGAACAACATGTCCGGGGTAACTGTGCAAACAATGATCGCATCCAATTTCTCAGCTCCGATACCCCGATTGCGCAGTGCCTCGCGAGCTGCAGCAACTGCCAGGTCCGAAGTTGCGACGTTTGCCTCGGCGATATGGCGTTGTCGAATCCCTGTTCGTTCCACAATCCAGTTGTCGGTAGTCTCCACCATATGCGAGAGATCGTCATTGGTTAGTAATCTGGGCGGAGCGAAACAACCTACCGCGCTAATCTTTGCTTTCAACAGAGCTGTTCCCGTCCTCTACGACATATCATCCGGTTCTATAGCCGGACATTAACGTCGCGTATGACCATGTTACATTTTGGGAAGTGCCCGTCGAGACAGCTCTGTTTTTCGAGACGGCCGAAGAGATCTATGCACGCGTTTTCCGATCTTTTCGACCGCGCACTGCTCTTCCTGTTATTACGGTGCACTATCGCCGATATGCCAATGCAAACAGCAGGATTCGGTTATACAACGGGAGCTTGCAGGTCAGCATCAGCGACTTACTGGAAAGTGCTCCTGCGCCGGTCCAAGAAGCTTTGGCGACCATCCTGTTAGCCAAGTTATTTCGAACCCAGCCCGATCGTCAGGCATTAGATTTGTACCACCGTTATCTGAATCGCGCGGAAGTTCGTCGTACTCTGCAGCTGGCCAAGAAGGAGCGAGGTAGAAAAGTTATGGCCGACGCGCGCGGTGACGTATTCGATTTGAAGATGCTGTTTGCAGAGATCAACCAATCGTACTTCGCCGGTAAATTAGCCACGCCCCGGCTGGGTTGGAGCTTGCAACCTTCGAGATGTACGCTTGGGCACTACGACCCTGCTCACAATGTAATTGTGCTGAGCAAAATTCTCGATTCTGAGAAAGCGTCAGAACTCATTGTGAAATACGTACTGTTTCACGAGATGTTGCACCTTCAATATCCGACGGAACACCGAGAAATCAGGAGGTGCGTACACACCAGAGCGTTCAAAGAAGCGGAAAAGGGATTTGCTGATTACACTCAGGCGAGGGAGGCTTTGGCGAAGTTCGTCGCAAGCTAGGCTGCTTGGGAACTGCCTGCTAGGCTCGAAAACTCGTTACTCATTTCTTCCAGGCGGGCAACAGCAGCATGGGCAACCAGTGAACTGAGACCTAGCCAGCAGGAGTAGAAGCTCATTTCGGCTCGCAGGACGCTGAGGCTGAATCGTATCTTGAGCCGAAAGAGACGCAGCAACGTGTCAGAGTGGTCCCCCTGGCTATGCGAAATCAGGAAGCAAGAAGCCGTATACAGATGGTTGAAGTCAGAGATGAGCCGTCCTAAATACTGCCGGAAAATGAGCATCCGCTCCCGTCGCAATTTTCGGTAAAGGGAGAAATCGAACCCAGGTTGACGCGCCAAAAACGCGAAGTCCTCCTCTGCCAGGAGGCATTGCATCGGGTAATAAGTCGAGACAGAAAAGCTCTCCAGCGACTGAAAGGAAGGATCGGCAGTGGAGCAGCCTCGGAACAGCCGCACCAAAACTGGTACAACTGCCAACAAGCTGAGCGCAGTCAGCATGAGAATGGGAAGAACAACAGTGAGCATCGGCTCTGTACTATCAATACGGTACAGAAAGAACGACTGAATTTCAAGGGTTAACTCTTTATTCTGTGCTGTTTTTAATGTTTTATTTTAATCCGCTCCTTTTCAACTCGCAGAAGAAAACTTTAGTACTGCATTTAGCCGCGCTGGAGGTTCACTTTGAGTCTTTCTAGCGCTGGGCAGCACGCAGCAGAGACTCATTAATCAGGTCAAGGCGATGAAGCAGACGGTTCTGGTCTTCCTGAGTGAGCCGATATCTCAGCTTTGTGGATCTGTTCTCACCAGTGCTTGTTATGAACGCCAGCCAAAACGCAAGGCAGGCACAGGTCAACAACTGGACACCAAGACTGACCGACTGCGAAGTTTGATGAAGCCAAAGACTTTGAACCAGGAGAATAGTTACGTTTCCCGCTGCATAGGCGGTAAATCCGATGATAAACACCGCCAGGTTCCTGGGTGTACTTACGGGAAACCATAGCAAAAAGCACAGTATAGAGAGCAGGACCAGAAATACGACAGTCGATACAACCCTATCTATAATGAGTTCTCCATACAGCAATTCATCCAACGCTGACGTGTAGGCCGAATACCCCGAAGCGGAGTACTCCGGCTTAACTGTTAGAACGGCAACCACTGCAGCAACCACGAAAGAGCCATTCAAAAGTCTCCGCGAAAAGCGAAGGATTCCAGGCAGTTCCTTTAGGATCTCGCCCAGAAGCAGATAAGTGGCAGCAACCAGAGCTGCACAGGTCAGTAAATGATTAACGGTCCAAACCACGCGATAGTCAACATTGTTACTGAGAAAGGATTGTAGAGCAGACGGAGAAAATCTGCTGAGTAGCCACAGCATGGAGCCACTTAGATCGATTAGCAAGAAGAGACCAAAAACCCTGTAAACCGTATGCAAACGAAGACTTAGCACTCTGACGATTAAGACGATACTCAGGGCAATACCGAGATACTGCGCAACATATTCCCAAGTCGTCATGCTGAGTTGACTGCACTTCGAATCATAAGTTATGGGAGGAACAAGGGCAACTTACGAATCCACTAGTCCTCCTGTTGGCCATCCGTGAAAATGGGTTCAATCCGCCGACATGCCCCTGGGATCGCGTACTCGGAGGTGCCGGGAATAATGCTGGTGAATTTAACGCACCGGCTTGAGGCCGCCAGCACTAACAGGGAGTCTCTGGCTAGAGACCTAGAATTTGTAACACCTGAATGAGGATGTCCATGCTAGGAGCATCATTCGCCCGAGGCCACTTTCCGGATCCACCGGTCGGTTGGGGCGGACCGCATTCTGCATGCGCGTTTAGTACTACTCCAGTGGAGAGAACAAAGAACATCATTGAGGTCGAGAGAAATCGTTTCATGTGTTTAGCTTCCTTTTCTTGAATTGTCTTCGTCAACAACTTGTGATCCTACAGTAGGTTAGAAAGATCGGTAGAAGGAAGCCCTGCTAAACACGTTTTCCGACAACAGAACGTATGACCAGATAGTACTAAAGGGACTCGAGTTTTCGGAAAATCTTTGTATCATTGAAAGGTCTTCACGACATGACGCCGCCTTTACACAGAGCGCTGGATTCGCGATCCTTCCCCGAAAGCTGGGTTCAAGATCTTTATCACGTCTCGACAGCGTACGGCCGGCTTGTTTACCTGGCGGGTTTGAGAGATCCGGACAGTGGACGGTATGAGCATTATGGGGCAGACCCTTCTGAAGCCTTGGCTGCGAGTAAGTCGCTAAGAAGCCTGCATGAGTCGATCTTCCATGAGTGGATCGGGTGGCCGCTAGAAAGCAAGATGGCCGACATCGAACTGTACATAGCGGGTATTGACCGGGTCGATCACGCGGAGTTGATCGATGCATGGCTTCGGCTCACGCCTTATAAGAACCTGGTTCCGGCGGCGATTCAAGGGCCGGAGCGGCAACGGCACATCTCCGACTTCGAAGCAATACTAGGCCTGCTTAAAAACGTGTATGGTGTCTCTTCGCCAGATCAAGCCGTTTAACTACTCCTATTACCAGGCCAATTACTTCCACTTCTTTTGCGTTTGTGAATACAAGTGGAACCTCGCGCGATGCTGAATGGGGCTGCATTATGAAACAGCCATCCTGTTCGCTGCACCACCCGCACTTATAGCCAGAGCGGTGTTCTACGAAGTAAATCGGTCTCTCATACTCGGAATCCCAACCATCCCGTGCTACTCGGTTCTTTTTCTCGTCAAGCTGCAGGAAAGAACCTGGGGGAATAATTGGGAACATAAACCAGTCTTCAGTTCCGATAAAAGCATACCGATGTTTTCTTATTTCCAAACCATTTATTAGAGAAATTGGTAATTTACCCCAACTGCGAACACAGCGATTTAGATGAAAAGTGGATCGAAGGTCGATGCCGTCATCCAAGCGGGTCGGGAAGGTAATCACCGTTTCATCTCGGGGCTGCATGTCAAACGGTTGAGTCTGCTGTGAGCCGAAATGCGAAGCATCGGCGGGCAGTTTATCGAGTTGCACGCCATACCAAGCTAAAGCAGTCGTGTAATCGATCCGGTATATCGCGCAAAGTGAGTAGAGGCGAAAGATGGAGGGGGTTGTTCCCTTGTTCTCTATATCAGCGAGGCGGCTTAAGCCAATCAGAAACTCGTGATTGCCGTGCTGGTTGGCAATCCGCTGGCTTGCTTCCTCCACATCTCGATAGCGCAGTTGCAAACGTTCTCTCGCCTGTCGCAGTCGCTGTCCGGGCTCTTTCATGTATGCTCCTCAATCAGCTATTGAATGAATTGAGATGGTTGGAAACAAACTAGCACAATCCGGTGTTTTTGTTCTTTTTTCAGAACGGGCTATTTCGCGCACCCGTATGTTGAGATGTTGGAAGTTTGCTTCGAAGCAGCCCAGGGTAAAAGTCCTTTGAAGCTGAAACTGCTTACGAAGTTCGGGAGGAAGCGACGATATGTCCAGCAATGCAGGCGTTTCAGTAACATTCCAGGGTGAAGTAGGTGCTTTCAGCTTTTCAGCTATTCGGAAGCTGCTGGGAGCCGACGTTTCCGTCCAGCCAAGAGAGAGCTTTGAGCAGGTATTCACGTCGGTAGCGGAAGGTAGCGTGCAATACGCAGTAGTACCGGTTGAGAATACTCTGTACGGCAGCATACATGAGAATTATGACCACCTGCTCCGATTCGGAGTAGAGATCTGTGGTGAGACGACGCTGCGCATCTCGCACAACCTGATTGCGTGCCCCGGCGTCTTTTTCAAGGATATTAAGCGAGCTTTCTCGCATCCCGTTGCGCTAGATCAATGCCGTAAATTTTTTGACGAGAACCGCCAGATTCAGCCAGTTCCGTTTTATGACACCGCCGGAAGTGTGAAAATGCTGGTTGCTGGAGACATGTCCGACGCAGCTGCGATTGCTTCAGAGGCTGCGGCCGAATACTACGGCGGGCAAGTGTTGCTGCGCGCCATCGAGGACAACCGCGACAACTTTACGCGATTTTTTCTGCTGTCGAAACAACCTGCGGAGCGAACCTCCGGCGTCCCCAGGGAGGGCTTGTGGAAGACTTCAGTGGCATTCATTACCCCCAACGTGGCGGGCGCACTTTTTAAGGCTCTCGCATGCTTCTCATTGCGAGACCTGAACTTGATCAAGCTGGAATCCAGGCCGCTCCGAGACAAACCATGGGAATACCTCTTTTACGCAGACATAGCCGGGTCAATAAACGAACCGCCCGTGGCTAAAGCTCTGGCTAATCTCGAAGAGATTACCAGCTTTCTCAAGATATTAGGAAGCTATCAGCCCATTCCCTAAGTCGGTGCAGTAACGTGCAACCGTCTCGCGATTCGTTTTAGGTTTACGCCAATTGAATAGACTGTGTTGAGTCTGAAAAGAGCGGTCTCTCCGCACCAAACAACAACAATTTCGATAATAGCAACGATTATTGGCATGGAAAAGCATTAAACCGGCTAGTATATCTTCTCGTATTAAGAATACATATAGGATTATTCCTAAAGATGAGAAACTCTCTTATTTGGTGTTGCATTAGAGCTTCTATAAGAAACTGGTTTCGATGACGCCAAAAGAAAGTTCGCTGCCCTCCCAAATGCAGTTGACTCTTGGACCGGAGCGGCACGTTCTGAGCGTGGGGGAACTAAACGGTACTATTCAGCACCTGTTTGAGGGTGAGTTTTGCCGAATCTGGGTAGCCGGAGAAATATCAGGCTGCCGTGTTGCCGCCAGCGGGCATTACTACTTTTCATTGAAGGATGCCGACAGTCAAGTCAAATGCGCCTTGTTCAAGGGATCTGCCCGGTTCATTCGGTCTAAGCCCCAGGAGGGTTTAGCGGTGATAGTGCGTGGAAACCTCGAGGTATATTCCGCCCGGGGCGAGTATCAGCTGGTCATCGAACGACTCGAACTGCAGGGGGCAGGGTCGCTCCAGGCCTCGTTTGAACAGTTGAAGTCACGGCTCGCAGCTGAAGGGCTGTTTCGCCCTGAGCGTAAACGACCCCTTCCTGTTCATCCCCGGCGCATTGGCCTGATCACTTCGCCCGATGGAGCGGTTCTCCAGGACATGTTGCAGGTACTTGGGCGTCGCTTCCCGGGGCTACATCTCAGGCTTTACCCGGCGCAGGTGCAAGGGGAAGGAGCAGTGGAGCAGTTGTGCGCGGCTCTGCAACACTTTGGGACTAAGAGTTGGGCGCAAGTTGTGATCCTGGCACGCGGAGGCGGATCGCTGGAAGATCTTTGGAGCTTCAATGACGAGCGTCTCGCGCGCGCAATTGCGGCCTCCGCTGTACCGGTCATTTCAGCCGTAGGACATGAGACCGATTTCACTATTGCTGATTTTGTGGCAGATCACCGTTCGCCCACGCCCTCAGCGGCTGCCGAAATTGTGATTTGTACCCGGGAGAGCTTGCTCCTGCAACTGCGGGAGTGCTCGTCAAAGATGGCGCGTGCCTTCCGCTATCGCTTGCTGGTGGCAGCGCGAGACGTTCAGAGCCGGGGAATCGAGCGCACTCACACCCTGATTGGCCGTTCGATTACCCGCCGGATGCAGCAGGTCGACGACGCGGATACACAACTCCGCGCTTTGCAAAGGCGAGCCCTCGAGCGCCGCCGCCGGCGTCTCACAGACCTCATCCGGCGGGTGGAGGAAAGCAATCTGCCTCTTCGATTTGCGCGAAACCGCCACCGGCAGGAACTGCTTCAGCAAAGGTTGCTCTCTGCATGGCAGAATACGCTTCGTGCCAAGGCAAGCCGGCTGCATGCTGGTGGAGCACACCTGACCCAACTCAGCCCTTTGAGCGTACTGGAGCGCGGGTATGCGATTGTCGAGAAGCGCTCCGGGCAGATTCTTCGATCATGTTCAGACTCTGCGGTTGACGAACAGCTGCGAGTTCGGCTCCACCGGGGCGAATTGGGAGCACGGGTGACGTTTATCAAGCCATGATCTAAGTGGGTGCGCACCCTTGAGCGATAGGGAAAGCCCGACGAGAGTGCTGTTATAAAATTCAGCGATGGCCGGGCGTAACGTCTTTACCGTACTAGAGCAGGCGACTAAGAAATACGGTGACGCCCCTGCCCTGCATCAGCCGTTCCCTGGGAAAGGACGGACGCAGTATCGGTCTTATTCCTGGAACCAATGGTTGACGACCTCGCGGGAGATCGCGCTGGGGCTACGTGCGCTGGGGCTGCAAAAGGGCCAGATTGCCTGCATCCTATCTGAGACTCGCGCGGAGTTGTATCTGGTTGACCTTGGAATTATCGGTGCAGGCGGGATATCGGGCGCGCTGTATACGGCAAATACGATGGCCGACCTGGCAGAAAACATTCGGGGTGCGGAGCCGGATTTCCTGTTCGTTGAAGACGCTAAAACGCTGGCTGCGCTCAGCCATGCGCTGGTTCAGAAAGGGATAGCTCGGCCAAGACACGTGATTTGCATGCTGGGCTCGGCTGAAGATTCCGCGGTACTGACTCTCGCTCAAGTGCAGGAACTCGGGTCTGAGATGCTCAAGCGCGATGGAACGGTGTTCGAGCGCCTGCAGGCTGAGATTTCACCGCAAGATCCGGCCATTCTCTACCTGACGTCCGGAGCGACGGGCGTACAAAAGATGGGGCTGACGAGCCATGCGGCAATCCTGGCCAACCTCGATATGGGCCCGGCTGTGCTGCCGATGGGCCCGGAAGATGCAACTATCGCTTTTCTGCCGTCGGCACATATTGCACAGCGGATCGTAGTGGAACTCGTACCCATGGTGATGGGCACGCCGGTTTGGTTTTCTGAAAGTCTGGCACGGTTGCCGGGCGACCTGCGGACCGTGCGGCCCACCGTGTTTCTGGCACCGCCAAGAGTCTGGGAGCGTATGTATGCGACCGTAACGACGGAAGTGAAGAAACGTCCACCTACGGCACGTAGGATCTTTTCCAAAGCTTTGGCGCTCGGCATGTTGAGGGTGAAGTATCAGGCCGCGGGCCGGTCGGTGCCGGTATGGTTGTCGGCTGTGTTGAAAGTGGCAGACAGGTTAGTGTATTCCAAGATTCGGGAGCGGTTGGGCGGACGAATTCGCATTGCCATCTCGGGCGCAGCTCCGCTGGGGAAAGATTTGGCTGAGTTCTTTGCCGCGATCGGCATTCCCATCGTGGAAGGTTATGGGCTAACCGAGGCTGGCATTGTTTGTTTTAACCCCTGGTTGAGTCCGAAGGCGGGCAGTGTCGGCAAGCTGCTGCCGGGCGTAGCAGGGCGGATCGCAGAGGACGGCGAACTCCTGCTGCGCGCGCCGTGCGTCTTTGAAGGCTATTACAAGGATCAGGCCGCGACCGATTCAGTGCTCGATGCGGACGGCTGGTTTCACACCGGCGACATCGCGCAAGTCGACGAGCAGGGATTTTACTTCATCACCGGCCGCAAGAAGGAATTGATTGTCTCCTCAAATGGCAAAAAGATCTTCCCCTCCCGCATTGAGAACCTCTTCAAGATGGAGCCGCTCGTCAGCCAGGTGTTGCTGGTCGGTGACAAGAAGCCATACCTGACAGCGATCCTAACCCTGAACACCGCCCAGCTACAAGGACTGGATGGCGTTGCGCCGCTTCAAGACGGAAACACGGCGGACCAGCTTCAGACCGAGCCGGTCACCAAAGCCGTCCAGCAAGTGGTCGCGCGCGTGAATCAGCAGTTGGCCGACTTTGAGCGAATCCGGCGCTTCAAGGTCTTGGGAAGAGATTTTTCGATTGAGCACGGTGAACTAACACCAACGATGAAGATTCGTCGTGCTCAGGTTCTGGAGAATCACAAGGAGCTAGTGAGCGACCTCTACTTAGGGCGAGAAGAGATTGGCTGAATCGCAACTCGGCTAGTAGGTCCGGTGGCAGCGCTAAGTCCGAAAGGGTGGGCGTCAAATTGGATGTGAAATCGGGTTGAGTCATAGAGGTATGAGATGAATTCAGAAGCCAAAGCTCCGTTCGAGTTGTTGCCCATTTTCCGAGAGCGCGTTTGGGGCCGTACCAGCCTCGAACCTTACTTTGACAATCATCCTGGAAAAGAACGTATCGGCGAAGTTTGGTTCACCTTTCACGAAAATCAGACCGCCTCGGGCAAATCCTTAGGCGAAGTGTTAACCGACCAGCCCGCGCTTCTGGGGCGCGCTTGGTTGCCCGAGCATCCAGGCGTGTGTCCGCTGTTGGTCAAGCTGTTGTTTACTACCGAGCGTCTGTCGGTACAAGTGCATCCCGACGACGATTATGCGCGGGAACATCACCGGTGCCTGGGCAAGACCGAAGCCTGGTACGTGTTGCGATCCGAGCCGCCGGGTGAGGTAGCAATCGGGTTCAGGGAGCGGTTGACTCCGGAGAGATTCGAGCAAAGCATTCAGACAGGTGAGATTGAGCAGTTGCTCGACTGGCGCAAGGTACAGGCGGGTGATGTGGTTTTTACGCCTGCGGGCACAGTTCATGCGATTGGAGCGGGCGTTACGATTTGCGAAATCCAGGAGAACTCGGATATCACGTACCGCCTCTACGATTATGGGCGGCCACGCGAGTTACACCTCCAGCATGGAGTGGCTGTGTCCGAACTTGGACCCCATGAATTCGTACCGGACTTAATGCCTGTGGCGGAAGGTCGCGACTGTTTACTAAAGAACAGCTACTTCAACATTGAGCGACTACGTCCGACTTCAAGAATGACGATACCCGGCGGCTCATCCTACTCACTGTTGATCTGCACAGAGGGAGCAGGAACGATCGCGGGGCAGGCTTTCTCCAAAGGCCGTTGCTGGTTCGTGCCGGCCAGTGTGGAGGTGCAGATTGACGGACCAGGGTCCGAGTGGATTTTTACTTACACGGTTAGCTAAGAGAAGCGCGACTTATCGCCGGCACACTCGTCAGGCGCTTTAGCAAGATCCGGTGGCGCGTGGGCAGGGCAACCTGGTTGCTGCCCAAACTGATTCAGGCCGGAGTTCATGCCGATGCTTGCTCATTTCGCGGCCATACTGGCAGACTGCCTTGTTCCTGGTTTTGGTCCGCACCGAAGCACGGTGAACGATTCCGGGGCAGGCTTTCTCCAGCCGTTCGCCGAATGGAGCGGTACATCCACAACGGCGTAATTGGGCAGGCTTTGAAACTCTGCAAGACTTACCTGCATCCTTAACTCCTAGCTAGGGAAAGTACGAAGTGGTAATTTTGCTAGAGAGAGTACAAAATGCGGGAGCCGTGTATCGGTCCTGCTTAGAGAGAGAGCATGCATGGCCAGCGTTGCCGAAGTTCTTGTGGAGACTCTTGCGCTCTTCGGAGTCAAGCGGGTTTATGGTTTGCCTGGAGATTCGTTGAATGGCGTCACCGATTCCATCCGGAAGCACAAGGACGTCGACTGGGTACATGTCCGGAATGAAGAAGCGGCTGCTTTTGCTGCTGGAGCCGAAGCTCACCTGACAAACGCACTGGCGGTCTGCGCCGGAAGCTGCGGACCGGGCAATCTTCATTTCATCAACGGGCTATATGACTGCCATCGCAGCCGGGTTCCTGTTCTTGCGATTGCTTCCCAGATTCCTAGTAGCCAGATAGGCACTACCTACTTTCAAGAGACAGCGCCTGACCGAGTTTTCAAAGATTGTTGCGAGTATTGCGGTGTAATCTCTCACCCTGATCAGATGCCGCGCCTGCTGGGGATAGCGATACGCACGGCTGTGGCCAAGCGCGGGGTAGCCGTGCTGGTGATTCCTGGTGATATCGCGTCAGAGAAATGCCAGTCAGTGCCGTGCCCTATCGGTTTTCGCCGGAATGAATCGAAGTTGATACCGCCGGACGAAGAGCTTGCGCTGGCGGCGCAGTTGCTGAACGGCGCCAAGCGAGTGACGATTCTCGCCGGCGCTGGTTGCGAGGGCTCTCATAAAGAACTGCTGCAGATTGCTGAGCATTTACAATCGCCGATCGTTCACGCGCTTCGCGGAAAGGAGTTTGTTGAATACGACAATCCTTACGACGTCGGCATGACGGGTCTGCTGGGTTTCTCCTCCGGCTATCGCGCCATGATGGATTGCGATGCGCTGCTAGCGCTTGGAACAGACTTCCCTTATCCGCAGTTTTACCCAGAAAAAGCGAAGAAGATCCAGGTGGACGTCCGCGGCGAACAGATTGGACGTCGAACAGTGGTTGACGTCGGGCTGATCGGCACGGTCAAGGACAGTATCACCGCTCTGCTCCCGCTTCTTGGGGCGCGCAAGGACAGCGCGCACTTGAAAAGCAGCACGGAGCATTACCAGAATGCCAGGAAAGAACTCGACAGCTTAGCGGTAGGCAAACCAGGCGCTTCGCCGCTTCACCCCGAGTACATTACTTCTGTGCTCGACCGGATGGCCGATGACGACGCTGTATTCACCGCAGACGTCGGCACGCCAACGGTCTGGGCGGCTCGTTATCTCCATTTCAACGGTAAGCGTCGGCTGATTGGCTCGTGGTCCCATGGCTCCATGGCTTGTGCTTTGCCGCAGGCCATTGGTGCTCAAGCGGCCTTTCCCCAGAGGCAAGTGATCTCCATGTCCGGCGACGGCGGGCTCGCGATGCTGATGGGCGAGTTGTTGACAGCTATTCAAAACAAACTTCCGATCAAGATCGTTGTTTATAACAATGGAGCTCTCGCCTTCGTAGAGCTGGAGATGCTGGCGGCCGGAATCTTACCGTTCGGCACTGACCTACACAATCCGGACTTCTCCAAGGTTGCGGAAGCTTGCGGACTATTTGGTGTTCGCGTAACAAGTGCGGAACAATTGGAGCCTGCCTTAAAGCAAGCACTCGCGTATGACGGCCCGGCGCTCATCGATGTAGCCACCCACCGCCAGGAGCTTTCCATGCCACCGACCATAACGGCCGAGCAAGCTGGCGGGTTTGGGTTGTACTTTCTACGCGCTGTTTTGAATGGGCGCGGAGATTCGTTGATTGATCTTGCGAAGACGAACCTTCTCGACCGCATCTTCCATGACTAACGGGCGCACCTGGTTACGGCAGTAGCGAAAAAAAGAGCCATGAAGATAGCCCTATTTGTTCCGTGTTACATCGATGCTTTTTTTCCGGAAGCGGCCATTGCTACTTTGCAGCTACTGGAGCGGCTTGGCCACCAGGTAGAGTATCCGCGCCAGCAAACCTGCTGCGGTCAGCCGATGGCCAACAGTGGTGACCAGAAACCGTCGGCAGCTACCGAGGCGCTCTTCGCCGAATGCTTTGGAGACTACGACGTGATCGTGGGCCCTTCCTGCAGTTGCGTTCATCACATACGATTTCGAATGGATGCTTGTGAGCAGACGCCGAAAGTGGTGCACGTACGCAAAGTTGTCCGCGAACTAGTCGAGTTCCTGCACGACGATCAGCCGTCACTTCAGCTTCCGCCGGTTTCGTTTCCCCACAAGGTGGCGCTGCACAACAGCTGCACCGCGGTTCGGGGCCTGGGTGAGGCGCGGCCTAGTGAATTGGTAGACAAACCTTACTTCTCAAAAACGAAAGATCTGCTTAAACATGTTCAAGGCTTGCAGTTGGTTCAAGCCGACCGGGAAGATGAGTGCTGCGGATTCGGGGGCAGTTTCTGTGTGACCGATCAGGCGGTGAGTTCCAAGATGGGCTTGGATCGAGCATCTGATTTTCTTCGCCATGGGGCCGAGTACATCACCTCGGCCGATTCGAGTTGTTTGCTTCAACTGAAAGGCATCATTGATCGGCAACAGATGCCCATGAAAGTGCTTCACATCGCTCAGATCCTGAACGGAGGTCCCCTTGCTTAATCCGCTGCACGTATTCAGTGATAAACCCGTCGATCCGGAAGCCGCCGCGGCACGCTTCGTTGACGATCCCAAGCACGAGGAGACGCACGACCGGCTGGTGTGGGCCATGCGCCTGCAGCGTGATAAGGCCGTGAAGGCCGTGCCCCAATGGGAGCAGATGCGCGATCTGGCATCGCAAATCAAAGAGCATACTCTCACGCACCTGAATGAGTACCTCCAGAAGTTTGAGGAGAACGCGCTGGCTCACGGGGTGAAAGTGCATTGGGCTCGTGACGGAGCCGAGCACAACCAGATTGTGCTTCAGATTTTCGAAGAGCACAAGGTGAAGCGGGTGATCAAGAGCAAGTCGATGCTGCAAGAGGAGTGCGGCATGACTGAGTTCATCAGCAAACACGGCATCACAGTTCGTGAATCTGACTTAGGAGAGCGCATCCAGCAGTTGTCGCACGAGCGTCCCAGCCACATTGTGGTTCCTGCTATTCACCAGCTGCGAACTGACATTGCTGAGTTGTTTGCCAAAACTATCGGGACAGACGCCAAGAACTCGGACCCGAACTACTTAAATGAATCGATGCGTAAGGACGCCAGGCCGGACTTCCTGAAGGCTGATGCCGGCATGACAGGCGCGAACTTTGCCATTGCAGAAACGGGCGGAATCGTCGCTTGTACGAACGAAGGAAATGCAGACATGGGTGTGACCGTACCGCCGCTGCAAGTCTCCAGCATCGGGATTGAAAAGCTGATTCCGCGCGTTGCAGATCTGGGCGTCTTTCTACGTATGCTCTCGCGCAGCGCGCTGGGGCCTCCAATGACTCAGTACACGACGCACCTGCATAGGCCACGACCCGGGGCGGAGTTGCATTTCATTCTGGTGGACAATAAGCGATCGGAACGGCTAGCCTCATCCAAATTCTGGAAAGTCTTGAAGTGCATTCGGTGCGGTGCTTGCATGAATACGTGCCCTGTTTATCGCCGTAGTGGCGGGTTATCCTACCAGGCCACCTACTCCGGGCCGATCGGTATCATCTTAGATCCTGCGTTCGATCATCGCAAATATAGCGAATTGCCATTTCATTCCTCATTGTGCGGCAGTTGCACAGAAGTTTGCCCGGTTCGTATCGACATTGCTGAACAGATCTACCAATGGCGTCGGGTGATTGCAGCCGAAGGATTGCTGCCGGTAGAAAAAGGCCTTGGTATGGACGTGGTTGGCAAGGTCTTAGCTCACCCATCGACGTTTCATGCGGCTGAATCGGCCGGGTTGGCTGCTATCGAGCATCTGCCTCGTGCTGTGCTTGACAACTCGCTCAATCCTTGGACAAAGCACCGCGAGATGCCGAGCGCGCCTTCCGAAACATTTCACGAATGGTATGCGAAGACTCGAGGGACCGATGAGTAATCCGGCAACCGTAAGCGCTCGCGAAACCATTCTTGCCGCGGTTCGACAGGCTTTGCCAAAGCCGCCGATTGACTTGCCCGAGATGCAATCTGACTCACACAAGCACCCAACAACCGGAGGAGTTGGCTATCACGGCGACTTCACAACAATGGAGGAAGTGGAGGGTTTCCCAAAGCCTGACGAATCGTTAGTTCCATACTTTCAGCGGCACCTGACAGCTATGGGCGGCCAATCATTCGTCCTGCAAAATGCCGGGGAGGCAGCGGCAAAGATCCACGAGTTGTTTCCGGACGCCAAAGTCGTTTGCTCGGCTACGCCGGAGATCCCGCAAGCACGCCGCGTCCAGTCCAGCGACGACCCGCACAGCTTTCATGATGTGGACGTTGCCATCGTTCGCAGCCACCTTGGCATTGCCGAAGCCGGGGCCGTCTTTCTCACCGAAACTGACCTGATTGTGCCATCGTTGGGCGTGCTGACGCAGCACATCGTCATCTTGCTTGATGGAGGGAAGATTGTGCCGACTTTACATGAGGCCTATGGGGGAAAGCTCGACTTCTCCACCTGCGCCTATGGCTTGTTTATGGCTGGACCTTCAGCGACCGGCGACATCGAAGGCGTGATTATCCATGGTGCGCAGGGTGCAAGAAGCCTGACGGTATTGATTATGCCGGAAGCGTCTGAGTGAGCACTGAAATCACTGGCAACACGAAATACGATGGCTTTTGTTTCTTGACGATGATTTTCGTATTGGATGGTTGACGCCATTCCCTCCCAAAACAACAGCGCGTGCAGGCACCGATAGCTTTAACGAAGCTTTTCGAGAGCCCGTACCTTAAGTCGAGCGGAACCAAGATCTTTCTCTATAGGGGAGAGGTTCTATTTCCGATCTTGTCTTCTGTTTCCAAAGGAACCCGGCAGCCGTTTAGGAAACGTGTGAGTAGATTAAACCAGCTGATCGTAAGGATAAGTTTGCGGGTAAGGGTCGGCTCGTATCGATTCAGAAGCTGTTGTAGAGTTAAGTCAGTTAAGGTTCCTACGTTTGTTAGTTCGTCCGTTGCCAACATAATCAAGTTGAGTTCGTCTCCCAAGCTCGTGACCGGCTCTTCTGAAGCGACTGCTTGAATCTGCTCCTCACTGCATCCCGCATTCTTAGCCATCTGCGTATTTTGCTGCCACTCATACGGACAGTCGAGCAGCATTGCCGTGCGAAGAATGATCAGCTCCCGAGACTGCTTGGGAATCCCCTTTGCGCCAAACACGCCCCGTACCATCATGACAACTCCGAGCATCATGTCGTCGGTTCCTGCGACCATGCGCGAGACGTTGAGATCGCCTCCTGACTTCAAAGCAAGATTCCTGAGGAGGCTTAGCTCTTCATGAGATGGAAGGGGGACACTAACGGAACTCTCATAACCGAGTTTGGGTGCAGCCATGATGTTTCTCCTTTGTGTACGAACATGCCAACTGCTCCAGCACCTGTTCGTCGTCAAGACGGATAGCGTACTGCCTCTGCGCGCAGTGCAGGCAGGCCGGAGTTACTGATGCGTTGGAAGCGGGATGCATGCTGAGAAAGGATATTCTGCGAGCGTGGCATAAGTTCTTCCTTCTTTTCCGGAGTGACGAACAGAGTCAGTCGTTACCTGCGGAACGTCCAACTTGCTTGGCCCGAGGGTAGACTGCTTGTGAACATACCAGCATTATGTTGCCGCTCTAGGTAGGAAGCTATTCCCCTAAGGGGATACAGTCGGGTTCCGCTGCGAAGTTTAGGAAAGCTGGACTTGTCCACCTGCGCTTTCGCCGCTCCGCCTCCACGTCCTTACTCTTTAGCGTGTTGTACGCTCAGTCTGCTTAGTTCCGTCCGTTTCCACCGTTTTAGTCAGTAGTACCAACGAAGATTGTGTGGCCAGACGAAAGATCTTCGTTGAGGGCTGCCTCGACGATCACATCTGCAAACTCCTGCAGGGTCGGCAAAAGACCCGTCTCACTCTTATGCTGTTCACGCAACCCAGGATTGCTGCGCTCAAGAAGACGGAGCGTGATCGTCCCCTCGATTGCGTCGCCGCTGATCACGACAAGCGAGATTCCCCGCGAATCGAGTTCGGACGCGTATGCCCGCAGCGCTTGCTCGCCAGCATGCTTGCTTCTAGCAACAAGCTCGTATCCGGGAAGGACGGGTTTCTCTCCGTAGAAGTGAGCCCAGTGACTCGTTACAAAAACAATTCGGCCCCCTGAACCCATGAGTCTGGTGGCCGACCGCGCGGTGTGCAACTGCGCATCCTGGTTCAGTAACATCGCATAGTCTTCTGCTTTGCCCTTCTCCAAGCCGCCACTTGCATTTAGGATTAATACATCGAGCCGACCGAAAACTTGCCCGACTTGGTCCAACATGCGTTCAACATCGTTCGGATTGGTCAAGTCTGCCTGAATCGATATAGCTCTTCTGCCAAGCTGCTCAACCGCTGAGACAACCTCTTCGGCACGCGCGCTTTTACTTCGGTAATTGACGATAATGTCTGATCCGCTTGCAGCAAGCTTGAGGGCGGTTGCGGCTCCAATCCCACGTGACGCACCCGTTATCAGAGATATTTTCCGATTGGCGGTCGAGCGCTCAAGCATACAAAATCTTTTCCTCGATGCGCATTGGCTTATGCCTGACTTGCAACTTAAACCGCCGGCTGCTCCTTCACGTGAGAAACCTTCTTGAACGAGCGCTGCAGCTCCACAAGGCTGGCTAGCTCTGCCCGCAAGTTCCCCGACTGATCGCTTTGCAGTTGCTCTTCCAAGCGTCTGATCGCCAGACTCAACACTTCACTGTGATGAGGACGTATGCCGCTATCTGACTCTGCAAGTTCGGACCACAGGCGATGAGTTCGCTCCTCATCGGCGGCAGAAAGCCGGGTCAAGTGAGGCCCAAGTTCGGCAAACCATGGCTGTTCATCACCAAGCGGAACGATCTCGACGCTCAGCGTGGGTCTTGGGGCTACTAACTGCTCCCAGGCATAGGCGATCGCTCGTTCCTGATCGGCCGGCTTCTTGTCTTTCGAAGAACTAACCATCACGCGTGACGAGCGCAGTTTGTGTGCCGTTTGTAAAACTGCGTGCAAGGGTTGATCTGCTGAAATTGCCAGCAGCTTAACCGGTTTACCCTCTTTCTCTGCATAGTGAACCACCTTGCTGAAGAGCTCCTTTTCACGCTCTGACACCGTGGCAGAAGCACTGGAATTCTCAGGGTCAGGTGTGCTGTGAGACGCGTGAAGGGCAATGATTTCAGACTCATCAGGATTTAGCTCCTGGAGAGCGAGGGTCAAATGCTGCAGGTGTTCGATGTCCTCGATGGCGACCAGAGTGTTTCCTGGCCGAACGGGCAGAGTGAATGCCGAGACGTTGTCCCGCTCTTCAAGACGGAAATTTTCCACTTCGTCCTCTTCCCCGCGCGCCTCTCTCGCGGCCGGATTTACCTTCTTATTGTGGCGCTCGCTCAAGGTGAAGACGGAAAAGATAACGGCAGTGAACGTGAGCCCCGACATGGTGGCTATCTTCTTGGTGAACAAGTTGATGCCGGCGATGGAGAAAAGCGCCAGGGTAATCAGGATGAGCCCGACCGGAACCTCCAACCCGCGAATGCTGAAGTTAAATGGAACTTTGAACCCGCGTTCACCGGGTCGCGTGTACCGTAAAACAAGCACAGCCAGCGACTTCATGGCGAAGCTCCAAATTACTCCAAAGGCATAAGCTTCTCCTAGCAGGTACACATCTCCGTGGCTGATCAGGATGGTGATCAGTTGGAACACCACAATCATGTTGATCAATCGATGCGTGGTGCCGTGTTTGGCATGAGGCTGCCGGAACCAGGGAGGCAGAACGCCGTCTTCGGCCACTCGGTTTAGCACGCCGTTTGAGCCGATGATGGCAGTATTAACTGCCCCTGACAGGATGAGGACACCCACGAGAACAACGAAGATATGGAAGGCGAACTTCAACCCGAACGGGCCGGCAAGATATATGGACAGACCACCAATGAGGTTGTCGAAGTACTTGCTGCGATCTGCGTTAGGAATGATCATCTCCGCGAAGAACGAAACCAGGGACGTGAACAGCACGCTGTAAACGAAGATGATGAAGCCTGAGCGCTTCAGGTTCACCAGTTTCGGCGCAGCAATTTCGCGGTTGACCTGGGCCAGAGTTTCTTCGCCGCTAAGCGCGAGGATTGAATGCCCGAACGCCATGAGTATGCCGAACACGGCAATGCTGGGCACGCCCGTGCCTTTGAACCAGCCAAGAGCGTCATTACTGAAATGCAAGTTGCTGGGAATGGGCGCCGGAACAGACTGAGAGCCGTGCAGGCAGACTGTGAGGATACACCAGAAGATGAGAATCACCACCATGACGGTAGTAATCTGCATGATCCGCAGCGCCTTAGCGCTGCTGAAAGGAATACCGACGCGGTTGGTGTACCAGAAGTAGAGTGTGACCAGAAGTGCGAAGCCAGCTGCGAAAAAGTTGGGCGGAACTTTCAGCCAAAGAATGTGGAAGTGCTCGCCCATTTCGTTCATCAGCGCCGCTAGATACAGGCCGGCGCTGACACCGCTGATAGGACCAGTTAGAACGTAATCAAAGAGCAGCGCTGAGACAGAGAGCTTGGCGGCAAGCCCGCCCATGGCTTCGCGGACCACCCGGTAAACGCCCCCGCGTACGAACATGCTGCAGCTTTCAATGTAGACTGCGCGAACAGCGTAGCTGAACAGCATAACGCCGAGCACGAACCAGGGGGCTGCAGGGCCGATGGCCTTCTCCGCAATGCCGCCGACATAGTAAGCCGATGAGCCTAGATCACACAGAACAATCGCAGAAGCGCGCCAAAATGACACAAACGAGAGCGAAATGTTCGAGAGGATAACAAACTTTGTTTTAGGAGAGAGTGTTCCGACCATGAATGCGATCTGCCGTGACCTATGGAATTGGAGTTACAAGAAGCTGAGACTCAGTTTGGCAGAAGGAGACTGGTGTTTGGCACAAACGGCGCCGTATCTTCCACGCGATTTTGAACGGGCGGGTCAACCCGTCTGCCTGATGTTTCAGGCGCGCTCTCAACGGTGAAGTAGGCCGGGTCGGGGTTCGAGAAGAAGGCTTGATGAAGCAGATCGAGAACCCTTGTGAGATCCTGCTGCGGCACCGCGAGCGTGACCGAGCAGGATGAAGACTCTTTCGGAATGATAAGAGCTGCTGAACCGGCAAGGACGCGGGTCAGCTTGTTTGTTACCGCTTTTTGAGGGCACATTTGACCCACCAATGTGAGCAGCGCCTGGTGAGTTCGAACCTTCACCTCCAGGCAGCCATTTGGAAAGCCGGCCTTATCCGCAATCTTTGCGCGCTCGTCCACAGCAATGTACACGGCGCGCTCGGACGAACTCAGTACCGTAGCACCGGACCCGCCTTCCTTGCAGAATCGAACTAAGGATTCCGTCGCGTCTGCCTGGGCAGCAGGAAGGATTTCGAGAAGCGTGATATTTTTCTTAACAGCAATAGATTTAAGCTGCGTGGTAGCCGGACGGTCAGAGTTCCCGATTGTGGTGCCATCGCCAGCGGGACGGAACGTGTTACGGATCACAATGGGGATGCCGAGCCGTTGTGCGGGCGCCATGGTCTCTGGATGAAGGATGGTGGCGCCGGCATTGGCCAGTTCGGTCGCTTCGTCATAGGAAAGCTTTCTTACTCGGCAGTTCCCCTCCCGAACGCGCGGATCGCAGGTCAGCATGCCATCGACATCTTTCCAAACTTGAATTTCTTCAGCGTTGACGGCAGCCCCAACGATGGACGCAGTCAGGTCCGAGCCGCCTCGGCCAAGCGTGGTGGTGCGACCGTCTTCGGTGCTGCCGATAAATCCTCCCAGGACGACCAGTTTGTCGCGTGCCGCGATAGGCACCGCCCACCGGATGCGCGCATAGGACTCCCAATAACGGGGCTGGGCATTGGTAAATGCATCGTCGGTCACAATTAGCTGTCGGGCATCCATGTGAGCTGTGCTCTCGCAATGCTGCTGCAGAACGGCTGCCAGCACATGGCTGGAGAGTTGCTCTCCCAGACTTACCGTCCAATCCTGCAACTCCGGCGTAAACGTACGTTCACCTTCGCAAAGTTCCAACATCCGCACGTGCAAATCGCGGAAGACAGTTTGCAGGTAGCGATCCATTAGGATCTGTTCTCCTCGGTCAAGAAGTTCCTGACAAACAGAGAAGTGATGATCCTTTATGGCTTCTTGGTGCTTCCAGGCGGTGTAACTGTTTCCTCTACGAGCGGCGGTTAACACATCCAGAAGTATGTCTGTCGTGTCTCCCATCGCCGAAGCAACGATAACAGGGTGACGCGCGGATTCCGAGCGGATAATCGATACTGCCCGGCTAATGGAAGCAGCCGTAGCTAAAGACGATCCACCGAATTTCATGACGATCATGAACAGTTCCTCTTTCAAGGACGAGCGATTTGAGATTTAGAAAAGTGTGCAGACTCCGGCGAGCCAGATGGCGGTAGCGCAGCAGAAGAGAGCCTGAGAAACTCACATTCTTTCCTTTGCGTGCAGTGCCTTCGAAAGCAGCCAGGGTGCTCACTGTTGTCTGGCCGAACGACCGGCCTGTTACTAAGATAGAGCCGCGGACCTTAGGAGGGCATAAAGTTCGGTGAAATGGGTTCGCCGGGAACACCGTAGCAGCTTGATAAGCCCCGCTTCGGTATAAGACTGCGCGAAGACTTTCAGGCTGCCGATCTGGTCTCAAAGCTAGGTAGTAGGTTCGCCTTGACCAAAACTGATCCATGATCCCTGCTTGGCTGTGCTACCTACCTAAACGAAGCACGCAGGAGTAGAAGCAGCTTGGCGAATGTGGGCAAGTTGATGCGGCGGCTCAGCACGCCGAAGTGCGCTCGTTCCAGTTTCGCCAGCAGAGTTAGATAAATGGCGCGCAGGGCCCAAAGTGAACGGCGGCTCTTCGGCTGAATCATCTCCAGCAGCGGCTCGGACTCGGCGAAGTACCCGTGGGCTCGATCGGCTTCGAATTGCATCAGGCGGCGAAAGTGATCGTCTTCGGAACCAGAGCGCAGTTGCTCTACCGGAACGCCGAACCGCTGAAGATCTTCTGCCGGAAGGTATACTCGACCGAGTTCAGCATCCTCACGCACATCGCGCAAAATGTTTGTGAGCTGAAAAGCAATGCCGCACTTTTCCGCCAGCAACAAGGCACGCGTGTTGGTAAAGCCAAAGATATAAATGATGGTTAAACCGACCACTGAAGCTACCTGATAGCAGTAGCGGTACAGCTCATCGTAGGTCTGAACCTGACGCGATTGGAGGTCGGAGGTAATGCCCTCGATCATCTCGTGAAAGAAGCGATGCGGGATACGGTAGCGCTGCACCGTATCGTGAAACGCCGGCCAGACTGGGTCATCGCTGAAGCGACCATGCAAGGCGCTATCTAACTGCACCCGCCAGAGGGCAACGCTGCCGGCGAGCTTTGCTTTGTCGGTAGCGGCAGGATCGTCACTCAGGTCATCGCACTGCCGCATGAAAGCATAGATTGCGCACATGCCATCACGCTGTGGTTTCTGGAGCAGCAAGAACGAGTAGTAGAAATTGCGGGCGCGTTGGCGGGCCACTCTCCGGCAGTGCCGGTAAGACTCTTCGAGTGAGACCGAATTCAGAACGGGAGCAATCGCGGCAGGCATCGGAGGAGAATCGCAACACGTTCGGCTTTAGAAACCTGGGGCCGACGCGCCAGTACGTTATATCCTTGCTCCCTTATTTTGCGCAGAATCCGCAGGCCGCCGCGACTGAAAAGTTCCAGATCGAGGGCAAGCCGCCTGTCGACGGTGCTGATGAGCGGCAGGCCTTGCTGAAAGAGGCCATCTGCAACCTCGACTGCTTCCCGCATGGCAGCCTCAAATGCGGAGTTGAATTGCAGACTCGCCAGCTGCTCCACGCTGTAATCGTGCTTGGCAAGCAAATCGAGCGGCAGGTAGATTCGATCTTTTGTCAGATCCACCGTGACATCCTGCCAGAAGTTGGCGAGTTGCAGCGCCGTGCAGGTGAAATCAGAAAGGCGCTGGCGCTCCTCATCGCGGTAACCGCAGAGATACAGAACGAGATGCCCTACCGGATTGGCCGAGTTCCGGCAATAGGCGAACACTTCGTCGAAGGTGCGGTAACGCGCTACAGTCTGATCCTGCTCAAAGGCAGTGATGAGATTGGCAAAGGGTTCGATCGGGATGGAATGCCGCTCGACTGTATCGCGGAGAGCAGTGAAGACGGGGTGGCCCGTTCGGCCACGGTACATGCTTTCCAGTTCGCCACGCCACCAGCCGAGCAAACGCAAGCTTTCGACAGGATCTCCCATCTCATCGCCCAAATCGTCTGCCCAGCGGCAAAAAGAATAGACGTTATAGAAGTCCTGGTGCAGCTTCTTCGGCAAAAGAAAGCTGACTACCTGGAAATTTTCGTAGTGATGAGTGGCCAGCCAGCGGGTATATTCCAGCGCTTCTCGCAGCGAATAAGTGCCGGTTTGTAAGCCGACAGTCTCAACGTAAGCTTTGGGCTGTAGCTGTGCGACAGGCAAGGTGAGTGAAGCTGCTACGGAATGATAGCAGTCTTAATGTGCCCGTTGCGATGATGGGCCAGATCAGCCAGCACTTGCGGCAGCGCACTCAGCGGTTCCTCGTGATTGACCAGGTGACTGGAAGTAACCTTGCCGTCGGCAATCAGTTCCAGCGAGCGCCGGATGTGATCAGGGGTATGGTGAAAGCTGGCTTTGCAGGTGATCTCTGAGTAGTGCAGCAGGCTGGTATCGAGGCCAACCCTGGTGCCGGTCGGGCAACCGCCGAAGAAATTAATCACTCCGCCTTTGCGCACCAGAAGCGTAGCTAATTCCCAAGCATCGGGATGCCCGATAGCTTCAATGACGACGTCTGCGCCACGTCCATCGGTATGGGCTTTCACGGCAGCGGCAGTTGCGGTCGGGTTGCCCATCAGAATACCTTCGTCGGCACCGAGCATCATGGCCCGGTCCACTTGCTCCAGGCGCCGGGCGACAGCCAGCACGCGCGCACCGAATGCCCATTTCGCCAAGCGAATAAACATCAGGCCGATCGGTCCCAGGCCCATCACCAGCAACGTGTCGCCGGGACGCAGCCCACACTCATCCAGTCCTCGGAGCGCACAAGCAAGAGGCTCAGCCAGTGCCGCATCCCGGTACTCGAGTCCGTCTGGGAGCAGATAAGTATTCTTGCGGACAATGCGCTCCGGGATGCGCTGAAACTCAGCATAAGCGCCGTTGTTAAACAACAGATCTTCGCAAAGGTTCGGCTGTGCGCGCTTGCAGTAGAAGCACACATCACAAGGAGCAGAGTTGGCTGCTACCACGCGTTGGCCGGGCTTAAATCGGGTAACGCCTTCGCCACAAGCCGCTATGTCGCCGGCCATCTCGTGGCCAAATAAGGCCGGTGGCTGGATCATCCGGGCGTGGTAGCCGCGCCGGAATACCTTCACATCCGTGCCGCAGGTAAGGGCAGTTTTCACCCGCACCAGAATCTCGCCCTTTTCGAGTGCCGGCACCGGGACCGACTCCAGCCGGACGTCTTCCCTGCCGTATAGAACTGCAGCTTGCATACTGCTGCCGAAAGTAGCCGTCACGCCTGCACCTGTGGATGAATCACAACTTTCAACGACTGATCACCCGGAGTCTGCGCCACATGTATACCCTGTTGGATGTCCTCTAGCGGAAAGCGGTTCGAAATGAGTTTAGTCAGAGGCAGCTCTCCGCTGAACACCAGGCGAGCCGATTCCGCTTGTAAATCTATATCAGAGCTGTAAGAACCGAGTAACGTGCGCTCTGCCACGCAGATGTCGGCCCCGCCTATTTCGATACGCTCGGTTTTGGACGTCTGTGCAAATAGTAATACCTTGGCGCCCGGTCGTGCAAGGGAAAGCGCCTGATCCACCAGGCCCCTTGCGCTAGTAGCAACAATTACCGCATCTACGCCACGGCCATCGGTAGCTGCAGCGATTGCTTTTGTAAGATCTTCCACTCCGGGATGAAAAGCCGAAGCGCCAAACTGCTCTGAGAGCTCCCGCCGGTACGGAATCGTGTCGGTCGAGAGCACTGAAACGTGCTTGCGCTTTGCAAGCAGGGTGAAGACCAAGCCGATGGGGCCTTGGCCCAGAACAGCAACCACGTCACGCGGCTGAAGCTGAAGGAGCTCAATGCCTTTCATGCAAGTGTTTACCGGCTCTACCCAACACGCCTGGTCGAAAGAAACGCCCGGCGGAATACGCTCAATCCCCCGTTCCACAATCCAATCCATGGCCCGAACGTACTGAGCAAAGCCGCCGCCTGCCGGTTCAAAACCAGCGGTGATGCCAACCTGTTTATACACGGGGCACTGCGCATACAGCCGACGCCGGCAGTAGAAGCAGTTCTTGCACGGGACGTGGTGAAAGGCCACTACAGGGTCGCCCACCTGAAGCTTTCGGACGCCCGCGCCGACCGAAGCCACCACGCCTGCTGTTTCGTGACCGTAGATACGGGGCGGCGGCAACAGATCATACTCGACCTTTTTCAGATCTGTATGGCAGACGCCACACGCACGAACCTCTATCAGGAGTTCCCCTGGCCCAATGGAAGGCGTAGGCACAGTCTCAACGCCGATCCTATGATCGCCGCGATAGACTGCAGCTCGCATGGTCACGGGCAACGGATTACGCCCTTTCGCTTCCGACCGGTTCTCCTGTGAGATCGATTCGACAACTGACAAGAAACTCTCCTAACGCCTCGGCTGCATCTCTGGCCCGTCGCCGTAAGCGAAGCAACCCAGGGATCAGCACGGGACGTGCCGCTGCATACGCTACGATTTTCCCACGTGCGATCCGGCCATCTGCTGAGCGCATCCTATTCAGATCAAATGGGAACGATTCATCCACCCGATCAGACACTACTTTGATGCAGCCAAAGGGTAATCCGCCACGTTTTGAACGTGCTGCCACGCCTCCGGCTTCCATGTCGACTGCCACCGAGCCGCTTGCTCCTAAGGCGCTTTTTTCCGATGCAGTATTGAAGATCCTGTCCTGGGAGATCAGGCTGCCGCTGGTGAAGGAACGTTCCGCCCTGACCGGCATGCAACTGTACTGCTCCCCGGTAGCGACATCGAGTACAGAGTCAGGCACCACGATATCGTTTTCCCGCATACCGTCTTGCAGGGCGCCGCAGTAGCCGACGCTGAAGACCCCTTCGAGCACCGAGGAAGAAAGGTCGGCTGCCGATACGGCCCGAATAGCCATCTCGACCGCATGCGCGGCCTGCTTGGGTCCGACGCCATGAGCAGCCAGCATGATGCGCTGGCCCCCGAGAATCCCTTCGTAAGCATAAGCGAGTGGCCAGGAGAGCTTTCGCAACCCGGTAAGGGACTGCGCAAACGGCTTGAGCTCATCGGCCTCGGAGGCGACAAAGAGTAGGGCCATTGGTCAACGATACCGGTTGGCGGAGAACCAATCGACGGCTCGGCGGAGCGCAACGTCTACCGGACCGGGCGTATAGCCAAGTTCCCGCTTCGCTTTCGCGTGGGTGACAAACATCTTTTTGCGCGCCATTTTGACGCCTTCTAAAGGGGCAATCGGCTCTCTACCGGTAAGGTTGGCCCACCCTGTGGTAACCAGACCAGCAGCGTACGCCAAAGCATAAGGCACTTGAGTCTTTGGTGCAGGTCTACCTGCAATCTGGGCCAGACGCTGCAGAATTTCTTTCAAGGTGAGGTTTTCGCAGCCTAAGATGTATCGCTCGCCTGGGGTGCCGCGCTCGGCAGCCAGCAAATGCCCGACGGCAGTATCGCGCACGTCCACTAAGTTCAGGCCCGTATCGACAAAGGCCGGCAGGCGATTGCTCAGAAAATCGAGAATAATCTTCCCCGTCGGTGTCGGCTTCCAATCATGATCACCGATCGGCGCCGTTGGATTGACAATAACGATGGGCAGACCGGCAGATGCTTTCTCGAGCGCCACCTGCTCGGCCAGCCATTTAGACCGCTTGTAGTGACCACTCATGTCAGCAACGGAAACAGGCGTCGACTCATTGCCGTCCGTTCCGCGCGGCATCCCAATGCACCCAACAGTGCTGGTATACACAACACGTCCAACACCGGCCTGTTCAGCAGCGTCCAGAATGTTGCGGGTGCCTTCTACGTTAGAGGCGTAGAGATCAGCAGGATTTTTGGCCCAGAGCCGGTAGTCGGCGGCAACGTGAAAAAGAAGATCACAGCCGGCAATGGCACTACGGAGCGAGGCAGGGTCGCGCAGATCGCCGGTGACACGCTCTACCGGTAGTTCACGGAGTTCGCTGGCTGGCCGGCATAGAGCCCGCACTCTATAGCCGCGCTCGGCCAACAGGTGCGCAACGTGCCAACCGAGGAAGCCACTTGCTCCGGTGACCAGGGCGGTGGTCACAAACTAATCGCGCTCAAGGGTGGCCGTTGCTTTGCGGAAGGTTGCCAAGGCGAGTAGAGGAAACAGGTTGCGGTACTCGGTATAGGAGAGGTAGAACACGGAGGGAAAACCGGTGCCCGTGCAGTAATCTTCATCCCAGGTTCCATCGCTCTTTTGCGTTCGAACCAGATAGTCAATGCCGTTGTAGAGGCTCTCGCTACGAAGGTCGCCGCCGGCCAACAGCGCTAGAATCGCCCACGCGGTTTGAGATGGTGTACTGGCGTTCGGGATGAAGCGATTCTCGTCGTAGCTGGCGCAGCTTTCGCCCCAGCCGTTATCACGATTTTGGTACGCGCGGATAAACTCGAGCGCTCGCTGGATGTCGGGCTCGTTTTCGCTCATTCCGGCCGCCCGCAAACCACGCAGCGCCAGGAAAGTTCCGTAGACATAGTTGACGCCCCAGCGCCCATACCAGCTTCCGTCCGCTTCCTGCACCCGCAGCAAGTACTCGACGCCGCGCTTCACTGCCGGGTGATTGGCTTTCAGCCCGCATACCATCAAAGCTTCGAGAACACGTCCTGTGATGTCGGGGCACGACGGATCGAGCATTGCATTGTGGTCGGCAAACGGAACGTCGCTGAGAATGCTCCAGTTATTATCGGCATCGAAGGCAGCCCAGCCGCCGTCTTTGCCCTGCATGGCAAGCAGCCAATTGATGGCACGTTTCTCGCACGCGCGCTGCTTGGTTTCATCGGACGCGCGTATGTTGCGCAAAGCCAGCAGTACCATAGCAGTGTCATCAACATCCGGGTAGTATTCGTTATTAAATTCGAAAGCCCAACCAGAGGGCTCGACATCCGGACGTTTCACCGCCCAGTCACCGCCCCGACGAACCTCTTTGGCCAGAAACCAATCGGCAACCCGGCGCAGTGCGTCGGTCGGCGGATGCTCGGTTTCGGCCAGCGCAAAGGCAGCTATCGCGGTGTCCCAAATCGGCGAAAAGCACGGCTGCATGTAAAATCCACGCGAGTCGTTATCTACCATCAGGCCGTTGAACTGCTCTTCCGCTCGACGACGCAAAGGGTGCTCGGGCCCGTAGCCAAGCACATCCAGCGCCATGACGGCGTACTGCATGGAGGGATAAATGGCGCCTAGTCCGTCCGAGCCCTCGAAGCGCTCCAGCATCCATTCAGCGCACTTATTGACGGCATGCTGCCGTAAGCTGCTGGAGCCAAAACGTTCCCACTTTTTCAGAAAACCATCAACGGCCAGAAAGCAGTTGCGCCACGTGAAGCTCTTCGGGTCGCGCAAGGGCACCATGGGCGCGCCTGGAAGATACAGTTCGTTGAGATTGAAACCGGACGGCACTGGTCGCCGTGGGTTCGCCGCATGAACAATGGACAGAGGAATGACAATGGCGCGCGTCCACGCGGACATCTGGTAAATGAAGTTGAACGGCAGGAAGATCAGTTCCGGTGGAATGGCCGGGCAGGCGCTACGCGGAAACAGATCAAACAGGCTCAGGTTCATCCGGACATAACTATTGGCTTCTTGTAAGCCCCCTAGTTCAAGAATGCGGCTGCGCAAACGCACCATGCGCCCATCACTTGCAGATAGGCCAGCCACTTTAAGCGCAAAGTACGCCTTAATAGACGCACTCACTTCCGATGGACCCTGCAGGTAGATGTTAAATCCACCATCGGGCAGCTGCCGAGCCAGGATGCTGGCCACGGCACGATCCACCTGCGGCCGCGTTGGCGGTTCCCACCTGCCGCGAACAGGCGGATGCAGCCATAACTGCATCATGATGTAGTCGGACTCTAGTGTTGTGTCCGCCCGGAGGTCTGCCCACCAAAAGCCTTCCGCCATCTGCCGCCGAAGAAGTGAGTGTGACGCCTTCTCAATGGCTTCAGGAACCGCGTAAGTCAGGGATTCTGTAATGTGCAGACTGGACTTCATCGTTTCAGGATGGACTTGCCTTTACGAGCGGACTGTATACAGGCGAGGCGTGAAACTCTCCAAATCGGAAGGCAGGGTGAAACGTACATCCTCTTCCTTGATTTCGGCTTCTTCCAAGTCGGTGTAGCCGTTTCTTCGCAGGTGATTAATCAACTCCTGCACTAAATTCTCGGGAGCTGAAGCGCCCGCAGTCACTGCCACGGTGTTGACGTTTTGCAGCATCTGCGGCTCCACTTCGCTTAGATCGTCCAGCAGATACGCAGGAACGCCGGCCTTTTGACAGACTTCCACCAAGCGACGTGAATTAGAACTATTTTGAGAACCAACCACCAGCAATGCCTCACAGAGGGGTGCTACCGCTTTGACGGCAAGCTGACGGTTCTCGGTTGCGTAACAAATATCCTGAGTCTTGGGCCCTATAATTTTTGGGAAGCGTTCCAGCAGACGAGTCACAATCTCACTGGTTTCATCCAGGGAAAGGGTAGTTTGCGTCAGGTAGACCATCCGGTCAGGGTCAAGCACATTCAGCCGTTCGACGTCACCGACATCAGATACCAGAATTGTGCTTTCCGGAGCTTCGCCCAGTGTGCCAATCACTTCATCGTGGTCACGATGACCAATCAGAATGATCGTGTAGCCTTGCTTCGCAAAACGAACTGCTTCCAAATGAACTTTGGTAACGAGAGGACAGGTGGCATCGATCACCTGTAAACGACGCTCCTTGGCTTCTCCACGAACAGCCGGAGATACACCATGAGCGCTGAAAATGACACGCGCGCGTTCCGGGACTTCTGCCAATTCTTCGACAAAGACCGCGCCCGCAGTGCGCAGCTCTTCCACTACGTGTCTATTGTGGACAATCTCTTTACGGACATAGATGGGAGCGCCGTACAACTCGAGCGCGATCTTCACGACGTCAATTGCCCGAACCACACCGGCACAGAAGCCACGCGGCTTAAGAAGAATAATTTTCTTCTGTGCTACCCCGACGGCAACCTCACTGGAAAACGTAGTAGTCGGCTGGTCGAGGGTTGTAATAGGCATGAGGAAACACTCAAGTATAACAATCTACGACTGTTTGAGCGACGCCGATCCAATTTGGATTCACCTAAATCGTAATAGGAATAGAGTAGGCAGGAGAAGGTTGGGGGTCGGCAAGCAGGGTAGGAATCGCGCGGTGAAGTCTCGTGGGCAGACTTAACGACTTGACGAGCTGATAGGATCTGCCGTTACCAGGCGTACACTGATCCGACTATACTTGGACCTACCCGCACGTGTGGAATGGGCGTAGAGCGCGGGGCACCGCGGTGCTAGGCGTTAAACGCTGGGCACGGTAAAACCTAACGGCTCCCCAAAGGCTCGGAGATACTCTCGAGTGATTTGCCTGCCGCTTCTACGCCGATCACCCCCTCCGTAATAGCCGCGACAATCATCAGGGCTGAACCGAGCAGGTAGCCCATGCCGACGTTCCAGCGTGAGCCGGTGGCGATCAATTCACCAAAGAGCAACGGTGCGCCGACTCCGCCAATCAGTGTGCCAATGGCGTAGAAGACGGCAATGGCGAGCGCTCGTATCTCAAGCGGAAAGATCTCACTAACGGTGAGATAGGAAGCGCTGGCAGCCGAGGAAGCAACAAAGAAGATGACGCTGAAGGACCAGCCCAGTCCACTGGTGCCCAAGCTTCCATTCACAAAGGGAATGGTTGTAAGGGCAAGGAGAATGCCTCCAATTCCGAACGTGGCCGTAATCATCGGTTTGCGTCCGATCGAGTCAAAGAGCGGCCCGAGAACAACCGGGCCCAGAAAGCTGGCAATGGCAAACGGAAGCAGGTGCATGGGCAAATCGGCGGACTTGACCCCGTAAGATTTCTGAACCACCAAACCATACGTGAAGAAGATGGCGTTGAAGAAGAACGCTTGTGCGATCATCAGTGTAAGAGACAGCAGCGAGCGCGACCGATTTTTTTCGAGCATGTTGTGAAAGATCTCGCCCCACGGCGTACGGTCGCGGACGGCAATCCTCAACTTCTCACCGGAGGGGGCAGGCAACGGGCCCTTTTTGGCGGCGACCTTCTCTTCAACCGCACTGACGATTCTGCTCGCCTCTTCTTCGCGGCCTCGCAGCATCAGCCAGCGCGGACTTTCGGGCACCGAGAGCCGCAGCAGCAGCACCCCTCCTCCCAGCACCGCGGCGGTACCGAAGGCCAGTCGCCAGCCAACGTTCGGGTCAAAATATGCGCTTTTCAGCAGAGCGGTGGAAATTAGGCTTCCGGCCGCTGCCCCGATCCAGAAAGTCGCGTTCACCACCAGATCAACTGTCCCCCGAACTTTGCCGGGAATCAGCTCATCAACGGCCGAGTTGATGGCCGCGTACTCGCCGCCGATGCCAAGGCCGGTAATGAACCGGAAGAGCGTGAAGCTTGCAAAGTTCCAGGCCAGGGCCGAGGCTAAAGTAGCTAACGAGTAAATCGCCAAGGTCACCAGGAACAAGCGGCGTCGACCAAGCCGGTCACTGAGATAGCCAAATATGACCGCGCCCGTGACAGCGCCGGCAAGATACGCCGTTGCGCCCGCGGTCACCTGGGGATCAGTCAGGCCTAGTGTACGCTTATTCTCCAGAATTCCGGCCAGCGAGCCGGCCAGGGTGACCTGCAAGCCATCCAGCATCCAGGAAGTACCGAGCGCCAGAATGATCCCGCGATGCCAACCGCTCCAGGGCAAGCGATCCAGCCGAGCGGGTACGTCGGTTTCTATCTCTCCCTCAGCAATTGTTCCAGTCCTCATTCGTCTTTCCTCTTAATCACGCTAATCTGACCGTTGCGCTCAAGAATGGCGTATTCAATCTGGTCCAGAGTCTTAATTCCCTTCGTTCGAGCGGACGCCATAACATCGTCATCCTGAAGCCGCATGCGGTTCATTACTTCGCTCTGCCACTTGCCTTTTTCGAGGAGGACCAACGGCGTACCGTCCAGCCAGGCAGCAATCCTGGGATGGCGTTGGCGCACATTGGCTACAAAGCGGTGCATCAAGCCGACCGTCAGAATGCCGCAGAAGCAGTTGGTTATTGAACGGTCGTCCTTTACCGTGGCCAAAATCACCACGCCGCCCACCAGGAACACGAGCACAAATTCAAATGGAGTCAGTTGCGCGCCCGGCCTGCGGCTGAGAACACGCACGGTTAAAAGCAGAACGCAGTAAGCTATAACGGCTGAAATAACTGTGTGCATGGGCGTGCACTAAGGCACTACATATATGTTGAGCTGCACTTCCTCGCTGCCCGGAACCTGAAGCGTAAGATGCGAAAGCCCGACATTGGCCGGCTCAAGGCCGAATTGGATACCCGCCGGAAAAGTAGAGGCTGGAAAGGTGTACAGAATCTTTCCGTTGCCCAGGCTCGAAGTGGCCGGTTGAGGCACCACCCTTTGCGTGCCAAGCCGCTTGACTAACGATTCGCTGACTAACAATTGCACTTTTCCATCCTTGATCGCTGATCCGCCGAACTCAACAGAGAGAATGGAAGGCGTACTGAGGCGCTCTATGCGTTCGTACTTTATTGACATGCTGCCATCTTTGGTTTGCATCTGGGCGTTCGCCAGCGGACCCCGGCCAAAGCAACCTAGAACATCAAGAAAAACAATAACGCCGAACAACCACCAGACTGCTTTCTCAAAGCGCCACCAGTGGCGCTGAAACTCCAGGTCCGCCCCAACAGAAACCTCGTCGTTGACCTTGGATATACTCTCGCGAATCGGTTCGGTTTCAACGGCAGCTGCGGCCATGCTGTATTTCCTCCGACGTTCTACTCGCGGCTGAAGACACTAATCTCTCCATTTCGCTCCAATACTGCATATTGAATCTGTTCAATTTCCTTAATGCCGTTGCTACGTGCGTACGCCATGATGTCGTCATCCTGAATACGCATGCCATTCATCACTTCCGGGACACGCTCGCCGTCTTTGATCAGCACCAGCGGCGTGCCGTCAAAGATGCGGCCCATCATTTTTGAGTGCTGGCGAAGTACCGAAATCAGAAAATGGGTTAACGCAACGCCCAACACCACGCATAGGGCGTTCGTCAATGAGCGATCATTGCCGATCAGGCTTGTCAGAGCCAGTCCTCCGATGAAGAACACTAAGATGTATTCGAATGGCGCTAACTGACGGCCGGGCCGCCGCCCTGCAGTCCTAACCAGGAAAACCAGAAAAAGATAGCCGAACATTCCCCGGAAAATCGCGCCCATTTCCTGCCTGACAATCAGACAGCGCGACTTGTCCGGCAGTTACAGCTTCTTGCCCCGGTAAATTTTCAGTGTCTATGTTTCGAGCGCTACGATGTCGCCGATCTGAAGCTTCTGCAGCGGCTCTTCCAGTGTGGATCTGTCACCGACAATCATCCAGATGATGTGGCGAGGGTCAAGCAAGTCGCGTGCTGCATCCTCAATCTCAGTTACAGTCAGGGCCGAAACCTTACTGACGTAGCTGTTGTAGAAATCGATGGGCAGTCCGAGTTGAAGTAGCTCGCTCAACAGATTGCCGATGGAGTTCATCGTTTCATGTGAGCCCGGCAGTTCCAGGATCTGCTGTTGTTTTACTTTCGCCAGCTCGTCTTCGCGCACCGGCTTGGTGCCGGTCATGCCGCTTAACTCTTTCACCATCTCCGCAACAGCCTCAGCAGTCTTGTCTCCCTGCACCGAGGCATAAGCCAGAAAAGGACGCTGGCCACGTGCGCCATACAACACCGAGGCTGCACCATACGACCAGTGCTTGTCCTCCCGCAGATTCATGTTCAGGCGCGCCCCGAACGTTCCTCCAAAAACGCTGTTCATCGTTTCCAGGGCTACTTCGCTCTGGCTGTGTGGCGCCGGGGCAATGGTTCCCGCAATCACCACCGAGTGCTGTGCGCCCGGCTTATTGACCAAGTAAACAACCGGCTTAGTTGGGCGGCTTACCAGGCTGGTATTTTTGGTTGGCGCCGGCTTGTTTTGCCACGCGCTAAGATGCTGCTCCAGTTTGGGCTTGATCTCGGCTGCCGTCGTGTCGCCGACCACGACAAGCGTCGCGTTATTAGGCCGGAACCACGCATCGTGAAAGCGCTGCATATCATCGCGCGTCATGGCGCTCACCGACTCCTCGGTTCCTGAACCGGTGAGCGGAACGCCATACGCATGATCGTGCCCGAACAAGACCGGGGGCAGTGCGCGCAAGGCCATCTGCAAAGGCGTTACTTTCTCGTTGGCAATGGCGGCAATCTGCAATTGCTGCTGGCGCTCGAAGTCCGCTTGCGGAAACGCCGGATTCATGATCACATCGCAGAATAAATCGAGTGCGTCATCCAGATTGACTTTCAAGGTGGAAAGATACGCGGTGGACAGATCCAAATTGGCGCCTGCCGAGAGCTGAGCGCCCAGCATCTGCAATTCATCACTGATCTCCAGAGCACTCCGCCGCTGCGTGCCACCGGTCAACATGGACGACACCAGCCGCGCTGTTCCGACCGTTGCGGATTGGTCGGCCGCATACCCCGCATCGACATCCAGCCAGATATTGACGACCGGGATCTCGTGGCGCTCAGCCACAAGAATGCGCAGTCCATTGGAAAGCCTGTCCTCATGGATGGCAGGCAAACGCAGCTCCTGCGGTTGGCCAATTGGAGGCAAATGGTCGCGAGCAGAAGCCTGCGTCTCAGGTGCACTCTCCCGAAAGGGCAGAACCTCCAGCGCATATACGCCATCGGTCAACCACTCGCCTGCTGTCTGCAGCACGTCGGCTCCGGTCAGCTGTTCCAGCCGGGCAAGCCGTTCCTGATACGCCTGCGGATTGCCTAGATATGTCTGGCTTGAAGCCAGGATGTCCGCTTTGCCTCCGAAGCCGCCGATCCGTTCCACCCCACGTACGAAGCCGGCAAACGATTGCGTTTTCACACGCTCCAGCTCGCGCTCGGTAAGGCCCTTGTCGAGGAACCGGTCCATCTCCTCGTTGATAGCCTTCTCAAGCTTTCGGTGATCTTCACCGGCGCGGGCTGTAGCCACAATGACGAACTGGCTCCCGATCTCGCGCTCATCCAGGTACGCACCCACCTGCGTTGCAATCTGGTCGTCGTACACGAGCCGCTTATACAATCTGGAATTCTTTCCTGAGGTCAGCACCGACGCAGCGATTCGCAGATGGTCCGCCGCCGCCGTTCCATAACCCGGTACGTTCCACATTTTGTAGAAACGCGCTTGCGGAACGCGGTCCTGCACTGTCTCACGATGCTCGCCCGACATCCGGGCAATCCACGATCGCTGATGAGATACCGGGACGCCGGCTGGAATGTCGTTAAAGTATCGCCGCGTCAGCTTCTCAGCTTCAGTCGCAGTGATGTCGCCGGCCAGAACCAGTACGGCATTCGAAGGTGTGTAGTAAGTGCGGAACCATTCGCGCACGTCTTCCACGGATGCCCCATCCAGGTCTTCCATAGAACCGATCACGGTGTGAGCATACGGATGGCCGGCCGGGTAAGTGGACTTTACAACCAGATCTTCTACGATGGCGTACGGCTGATTATCACCCTGGCGCTTCTCGTTCTGCACGACGCCGCGCTGCAGGTCGAGCAGCTCCTGGCTGATGGTGCCGGCAAAGTGGCCCATGCGGTCCGACTCGGCAAACAGCGCATATTCGAGCGCTGCCGTGGGAACGTTCTCGAAGTAGTTAGTGCGGTCTTCGCTCGTAGTGCCATTCAGATCGGTGGCCCCGATGCGCTCCATGGCTTCGATGTAACTGCCTGGCAGATGCTCGCTGCCGCCGAACATCAGATGCTCAAACAGGTGAGCAAAACCGGTCTTGCCCGGCTTTTCATTTTTTGATCCGACGTGATACCAGATATCGACGGCAACAATCGGCGTCTTGTGATCTTCGTGCACGACCACGCTCAGGCCGTTGTCTAAAGTGAATTGATCACAGGGAATGGTAAGGTTCGAAAACTGCATGAAGGCGTAAAACCGCCACGATAGCAGAAGCGATGGAGCCAGTAGAACAGGGTCGCGGCATTTTCATATGGCTGCGTCCCTTGCTTTTGGAATGGCCTACTATGTTCCAAGGCCAAGGCAACCTGGGCCGCATCTAAGGATCCGCTAAGTTCGGCTCACGATGTCCATGGATTCAAAACCAAAGGTCCAAGGACAGCGAAATCGGCGATGTTGCGAGTCACTAGCGTCAGTCCATGAACTTCGGCTGTAGCAGCCAGGAATCCGTCCATGGCACTCATAGTGTGTCCTATAGCCTGACTCCGGGATACGATCTTTCCCCAGGTGTTCGCGACGGAAACATCGACCGGAAGAATTCGTGTTTCGAATCGTAGCGCCACATCTTCTTGCAGCCACAGATCTAATCGGCTCCGGCGGGCGCCTGCCGCCATCCGTTCTATCCCATAACGAAATTCAGCCACGCTGACCGAGCTTAGAAAGACGCGATCTTCGTCCACTTCGGACAGCCAAGTCACAACCCCTGCGTCCGGACGGGGCTTAACCCATTCCGAGATCACGTTGGTGTCCAGCAGAAAGCTCACAGGTTCAAAATGCGCGGAGTGTCCGAAGGCCGCTCCACCACCAGATCGGATTCACGTAAAGGGGATCCGGCGAAAAATTCAGCTAGATTCCCGGTTCGTTTTGTTTTGCGTTCCCATTCGTCGAAAGAAACCAGGACCACAGCATTGCGTCCATTGCGCGTGATTGTCTGAGGTCCTCAGGACTGCGCATTATCGATCACTTCACTCAGTTTCGCCTTCGCTTCCGCCACGGTCCAGGTTCTTGTTGACATCATGTTTAAGCTTTCTGACTACGATGACCATAGTAGTTGAACAAGCACCCAAACGCAAAGTATGCGGCAGAAAACGACGCTCACATTCCGTGCTGGTCGCTACACCTTCAAAGCGAATCCTGCCCCTCAGCGATTGCAAGAATTAGTATCGTCAGCGGGTTAGGGTGTAGCTCACGGTCACTATGGTCCTCACTCCAACCGGCTGCCCGTTCAGCAACGCTGGTCTGTATCGCCATTGCCGCACTGCTTCCAAGGCCGACTGAGCTAAGTCGGGGTCAGGCGATGAGAGAACGTGGATACGTTTGGGTATGCCATCCGCTGAAACGAACGTCTCCAGCAAAACATTTCCTTGTATGCCGGATGTTTTCGCGGTCACAGGATAGATCGGCTGGACCTTGGTGACAAGGTTCGCCTGCTCTTGATCCGGGTCCATGTGGATCACCCGCTCATCCGTTGCTGAGGAGACTGTTGAGTTGTCGCCCTTCGCATCGATGGTAGTTGAGACCGCGTCTCGAGGCAGGGTAAGGCCGCGGTCAACCTTTGCATCCCCCGCTACGTTAAATTCTTCCAACACCGGAGCGAAGCCGGGCTTATCAACGCGCAGAATGTACGCGCCTGCCGGTAAGTTCTCAAACGCAAACTTACCCGTCGAGCCAATGTGCGACTCCTGTCGAAGGGCTGTATCGGGATTGTAGAGCGACGCCTTGGCATCCGTCACTGCCCCGCCCCGCCCATCATTGAGAGATCCTGTGATCATTGCCGCGGATAAGCCGGCGGAGGTCAGTAGTCCCGAAAAGATTGTACGTTTCATCGATATCGCTCCTGTGGTTTGGATTGAGTTGCTACGGTTGACGGTCAGCGCCGAAGCACTGATCGCAAAAAGACAAAGAACAGAGAAGGCGAGACCCGGTCGCCCAATCTGAACCGACGCATTGGGTGCAGCGAGTATGGATTGCAGCCGTCGTTCAATGGAGCTGCGCCCGGCCATCGCGATCGCCACAGCCCCATATACGGCTCGCTGGAAATGGGCAGCGATGTCGAGCAGCTCAGCAGCATAGTCGCTCGGTCGCACGCCACAGGCAAGGACAGCTGCATCGCAAGCTCCCTCGGCTTCCAGCCGCAAATTTCGACGCGATAGCCAGCATAGTGGCTGGAACCACCATAGGGCGGTAACCAAGTGCGCCAGCAACTGCCACTGCACATCGCGCCGCTGCACATGGGCCAACTCGTGAAGCAGAACGGCTCGCCGCCGGCCGTCCGACCACCCCAGACACTCGCTTGGCAGGAGCAGATACGCTCGTCGCAGTCCAAACGTCTGCGGCATTACGGGTGAGGACGCGAGCAGCAGTGTAGGCAACGTTCGCAAGCCGACCGCACCGCCGCATGAGGCAAGTAACTCTAACCAGTTCCTATCGTTCAACACTCGTGCCCCTTTGACTTCCCGGCGAAACCTCCCGTACCCGGCGATCACCGGCGATAGAACTACCGCGCAACCAAGCAGCCAAAACACAAGGAGCCAGGGCACATCGAACCGGGATTGAGAGGGATGCTGTATCAGGCTGATTTGTGTAACCGTAACGGTCGCCGAATCTGTTACAGGCCACCGTATTGGAAGGTAAAACTGCGGCAGCAAGACCGAAAGTAGAGGCCAGCAAAGCAGCAACGAGAACGCCCAGGCGATCAGTCGGTGACGGTACGCGGCAGGAGCGCGAGGGGAGAGCCGGCGCAATACTTCCCCAGCCAGCATGATTGATCCCGACCGCAGGAGTAAGTCGGCGAGCAGACCCCACATCAGCGGCCATCCTTCCGGGCGTCCTCAATCAGCTGCGCCATGCGATCGAGTTCTTCGTCCGACAGATGGCGCGCCGAGACGTCCAGCAAAGTGGCTACGGCTTGTTCAGGCGACCCTTCAAAGAACGTTTCCAGCAGGTGAGTTAACGCAGATCGGCGCGCCTTTTCCCGTGACACTACCGGGATGAAAACGTAGCGGAGATCCTTTTCCTCATGCCGGATATGCTTCTTTTCTTCCAATGTCCTCAGCATGGCCCGCACAGCGGAGTAACCCGGAGGATCAGGAATGGCCTCCAGAATCTCGGCGGCGGTTGCTCGACCCTGGCGGTAGAGAACGTCCATAATCTGGCGCTCGCGCCGGCTCAGCTTCTGCTGTGCTTTTAGCATCCTGCTAGAAAACTAGCACCATTGCTTAAAGCTTGTCAACAGCCTTTTAACGATACTCTTGCTCGACGGACGCCAGGTCGGTTGTATCCCCCTCGAGCGTAGAACACTCAGGGCCACGCCGAAGGGTAATGTCGCCAAATGCTTCTCCCTGGACTAGCTCAATGCCATGCCGCTTCACTAGTTCCAGAATCGCGAGAAACAGACAGATCATGGCGCGACGGCTGCCCTGCCGATCGAACAATTCGCTTGTCGACAGACCTTCCAGACCCTGACGGCGGTGTCGCAGTTGGTCACGCAGGAAGCGGATCATGTCGGGTATGCTGACCGTTTCTTCTCCAATCTCATAGAACGGCCGATTCTTCGCACGTTCTAAGATGCTCCCCAGCGTCTTAACCAAATCGAAGATGGTGACAGTTAAACCGGGCGGCTCGTCATCCAGGAACTCTGCCATCTGCGGGTTCGACCAGACTGCTTCTTCTACCAAACGCTTCTGCTGCAGCATCTCAGCGGCGTTCTTGAAGCGCTCATGCTCGATTAATCGCTCGACGAGTTCCTGTCGAGGATCGTCTTCCGGAGCGATCCGGTCGAGTTCAGGATCACGCGGCAGCAGAAGTCTGCTTTTAATGTGGATCAGCGTCGCCGACATGTAGACAAAGTCGGAGCTGAGTTCAATGTCCAGTGCAACAGCCCGCTGCATGTAATCGAGATATTGAGCCGTAATCTGCGCGATCGGAATATCGTAGATGTTGATTTTCTGCTTGCGGATCAGATCAAGAAGAAGATCAAGCGGACCCTCGTACTGCTCCAGGTGAAAGTTCAGCGGCGAGGTCACTTGTTGCCAAACATATCATGCCGAACAGGCGCCCGTTCCGCCGTCTGCGTCGCTGGTCTGAAGAGTGGGAAATGCGAAATGTTCTGCTTCTCCCGTGTGCCTTCCCTCGTCTTACAGGGTGATGCCAACGCGTCATCTCACCATCATCTTCGGCGACCAACTCGACGGTGAATCGGCAGCCTTTGACGGCTTCGACAAAGCTTTGGATTTGATCTGGATGGCCGAGGTGCACGGTGAGTCTACCCACGTGTTCTCACACAAGGTACGCATTGCGCTCTTCCTCGCTGCGATGAGGCACTTTGCCGAAGAACTTCGTCACAAAGAGTTTCCCGTTGAGTACCGGACACTGGACGCGCCGGACAATAAGGGTAATTTTGAACCGGAACTGCGAGACGCAATCGCTAAGTTTACGCCGGCCAAGATCGTCGTGGTTGAACCGGGCGAGTACCGAATCCAGGAGATGCTGAAAGAGCTGGCGCAAGACATCGGCATTCCCCTGGAGATTCGGCCTGATCGCCACTTCTTTTGCTCGCGGCAAGACTTTGCCAAGTGGGCGAAGGGGCATTCCCCGCTCCGGATGGAGTTCTTCTATCGCGAGATGCGCAAGCGCTCCGGATTCTTAATGGAACACAAGCAGCCCGAAGGTGGGCAGTGGAATTACGATGACGATAACCGCAAGACTTTCGGCAAAGCAGGGCCAGGCCTGTTACTGCCGACGCCTCTGAGTTTCCCTCCTGACGAAATCACGCGCGGCGTGCTCGATTTGGTCGAGAGCCGCTTCCCGCGACACCCTGGTTCGCTGAAGCACTTCGAGTTTCCTGTTACATCGAAAGATGCTGCAGCCGCATTGGACGACTTTGTGGCGAATCGGTTAGCTGATTTCGGCGACTACCAGGATGCGATGTGGACCGACCAGCCGTTCCTCTATCACTCGCGCTTGTCAGCGCTGATGAATCTGAAGATGTTGAACCCACGCCGAGTATTGATCGCGGTTCAGGATGCCTATCAGAGAGGGCAAGCGCCGTTGTCGGCCGTCGAAGGCTATGTGCGGCAAATTCTAGGCTGGCGCGAATACATCCGCGGCGTCTACTGGCTGCACATGCCGCAGTACCTTTATGAGAACGCGCTGGATGCTCACCAAGGCTTGCCGGATCTGTATTGGAACGGCGACACGGACATGAACTGCTTAAAGCAGGCCGTTGGCCACACACTCGAGTACGGCTACGCGCATCATATTCATCGCCTGATGGTCACCGGCTTGTTCTCACTGCTTTTCGGAGTGAGGCCTATTGAGATTCACAGGTGGTATCTGGCAATCTATTGGGACGCAGTGGAGTGGGTGGAGCTTCCGAACGTGCTGGGAATGTCGCAGTATGCGGACGGCGGCCTGATGGCTTCCAAGCCGTATGTAGCCACGGGCAAGTACATTAATCGGATGAGCAACTACTGCTCGGGATGCCGCTACGATCCGGATAAGGCGGTGGGCGAGGATGCTTGTCCTTTTACGACACTGTACTGGGATTTTCTGATCAAGCATGAGAGAATGCTGGCGGCGAATCAGCGTATGGCGTTGCAGGTGCGGAACGTAACGAAGATGCCGGTTGAGAAAAGAGAAGAGATCCAGGAGCGTGCCCGACAGGTTCGGGAGGCTTTGCCTAAGGGGCATTACTGATAGCGAGCGACTGGAGCTTGAGATGGATATGAAGCGGTTTCTGTTGCCGACCTATGTTGGGGTGGCCCAACGTCTGGCAAGTTTCGCTGTCATTGCCGGTCTGGTATTCGCCAACGATTCCACGAACACTACTTCTGGTCAGAACGAGCTACCGCTTCCATACTTTTCGGAAGAGCTAGCTCGCCACAGCGATCTGAATGTATTCCTGGATCGCCAAACCGGTGACGGCATCATCATTTGGGATCAACCAAACGAGGATGGAACGAAGCTCAGAATCCCGGTAAAATTGGCGGTCCACATCGAACCCGGAGTGGAAACCGAAACCGAATACCTTCCATTAACGCGAGAGTTCAGCTACAGTTTCACTCTAACGAACGGCAACGCAGCTCGGCAGCCAATTAACTTCTTCTATTTTGTCAACCTCCAAGATAAGGAGCGCTATCAGGTCTCAAAGCCTGACCACTGGCATGTAACTTTCCCAAGACACATAGTTCAAGTCAGCGACAATACCAATCAGTCTGCCCTATCGATAGAGCGCTAATCCTGTTTCTCCCTGACGTCGATTCCAGTGGAGCCATTGGTGTTCCGGCCGGTAAAAGTCGCAACAGTTTCCAGATTCTAAGTTCGGAGCGGCCTGGACTGATAGATTCTATGCGCAAGGCAGAACAAAATTCTGGCTATGCCAACCGAGCCCAGCGAGAAGGTACGAGAGGAACTTCTTCGCATCAAAGACTTTCGGCATAACTATCGGCATACGTTAGCGATCGCCCCGAAATACGATGAACAGATGCCAAATTCGAAGTTGGCGGAGTCTTATCAAAAGGACCTGCAGAACCTACACGCCTTCGAAGGGCAACCGGCAACATCGGCGTTCTTTAAAGAAACAGAACGACTGCTTGTAAGAAAAAGAGCAGCACCGACCTACCCCGTTGACTTCAGTGATATTAAAGAGCTAGCAAAGACCCATTTGGAAAGAGATCTTGCGACGAGTATCGCAATTTCGTTTTCTTCTGTGAAACGCTGATCCAACTTGAGCAGAACGTTTCTCAACAACGCTGCTGTGCCCGGCGGGTGAGGGAGGCTTTGCGGAAGGGGCATTACGAGCGGAGACTCGTCGAGAAGCTAGCTCATATCGAGAGCAAATAGTAAGGCCCTTCGAATCTCAGCCATCGTTTGCTCCGGGAGTCTCCCAATTTTACGTTCCAGCCTAATCGTCGGAATTGAGCCCATTCCTTGCACGTTAGCGAAGGACTCTCGATCCAGAAAGGACAGGCGGGGTATCGGAACCTCGTAGTTGCTGGGACGACTCTGAGTCGTGAGAGGCACGTACAAGACTAGTGCTCTGGGCGAATCCGTGTCCCGCCTTGACACGATGACGAGGGGTCTCGACTTGGCTGCCAATCCAAGGTCAGCCAGCCATACCTCACCGGGTCGAGGGCTCATCTATCGAATCGAGCACTTCTTGCTCAATAAGGCGAGATCTGGCTACGTCGAGCAGATCGGCGTCGGCCAGTTCGATCAATTCCGCAATACGTTCCCGTGCTTGTGCAGCCGTTTCGGGCCGCCACTCGCGCAAGCGAGCATCGAGTCTCTCGGCAAGTGCGTCCATTCATTCACGTCCTTATGTCGGATTTTAGCGTGCCAACCCCGCCGGCGATGTTAACCCTGGGCAGGGCAGCACGGAGTTCCAAAGATAGTTGGCGGCGGCATCATTCAACGACAAGCCGGAACCCAGCCTTGCTCGACTTGGGCCTTAGCGAATCGGGCCTAAGGGTGCCTTCGCTGGACTCAGGGACTGGTGTATCCCAATATGCGTTATCTCGGACAGATAACACTAGATACTGCCCGAACTAAACGTGAATTAACCTGATAGGTATTCGTAAACTGCCGCAATTGCGGCATTTCTGATGCGCCTTGATCGTTTCTCACCCACATAAGCAGCCTCTTGCAACTTGGTTTCGGTTGCATGAAGAACTCCACCAATCGTTGAGAGCCCTAGTGACTGTAACGTGCCTTTCTGCCATTCAGTAATATCCAAAACTTCAATAGCTTTACTTAGTTGCTTCGCTAAAATCTCGCCGATATCTGGTTCAGCAAAGGTGGGAACGGCTGTCAACAAAGAATGATACGAGCTATGGTTTAGGCCATATTCGCTCATTCTGCGCGGCGTTAGATTCTGTGCAACTTGAAGCCCGGTCGAGGTAGGAGTAGCTTCCAGCGATATGAGACACCCAAGATTTACGGCATATCGAGTACCTATAAAGCCTCTGGTAGCTTTTATCCCTGATGCGTGCTCGCTAACAACGCCTGTATAGGCTAGCAATCTCAGCGCCTCCTTCACGGGTTGGGGAGCATCACGATGTATCCAGAAGAAGCAAGTCGATTTTTGGTCTGCTTGCAAATACGCTGTATTCTTCTTCTGGAGTTCCGGCAACACCTCGTCCTCAATGAAGCGCCGGCCCCAATCAATTAAGGTTCGATGACCAGGATACTTCTCGGGAAGAGTCGAGTGCTCGGCCCAGATGTCGTTTCGATAGTACTCGCGGATAACCGTGTTTGTGGATTGTGAGTTTAGCCGAGGCGTTTTTTGCAACGTTTTCAATAGAATGCGAGGGTTGCCGCTTGCAGCGTAGGAAAGGATCGCGAAATTCTGACCGTTTCTCGCGATGTCGCTGATGAATTCGCTTTCTGCCTGCTTTTCAACAATCTCGCGCATATTGGACACATAATCAGAACTCAACAAGTCACGTTCAAGGGTGAGCATCGTCGCATCGTGAATGGGCTGGAACGTTTCGCCGTAGGACGTGACACCAGGGTATACAGCTGCATTGCAGCTCACATAAGGGCTTCTCAAATCGCGAAAAAGAGTAAAGAACTGCCGCTGCTGCTCGGGAAGAAAAATATGCGCGGCTTCGTCAATAAGGATTACGAATCTCGCGATCGCAAGCGCGCCGCAAAGATCTTCAACTGCGTCTTTGAATGCCTCAACTGTAGGCAGACCGGTTAAATCAATATTGGCACTGGGATGCTTCCAAGAATTCTCAAACTCCGCCGCTAGCCTCTCCATCTTAGTTTCC
This sequence comes from uncultured Bryobacteraceae bacterium, assembly GCA_964248405.1. GTDB lineage: Bacteria > Acidobacteriota > Terriglobia > Bryobacterales > Bryobacteraceae > Bog-105. The sequence goes on along the minus strand of CAXTYH010000003.1, from coordinate 199,721 downwards.
GATGCATTCACATCGGTATTTGGTTGGCCGGAGAGAATCGAGAGTCCAGCCGGCATAGCGCTGAGTAGACCAGATGTCGTCAGCGAACGTACCAATCGCGCGCAGATCTTTGCGAGCATCCAGTGCTGAAACTGATATGGATCAGTCGTGTTTATGAGCGAACTTCTAGTAAAGGTTACATACACGGGGAAAACGCGTGAGGTCGCCATGTCACGCCGCAATTCTGCTTCGGCGACCCGAAGGAGGAAGGACTTACCGACGCCCCTACTTCCAGCGACAATCGCGGGGTTACGAGCCTTCACAGCGTTTACAATTTCCCGGTCCCGCGCTGTCTCAACAAAATACTCGCAGACCTCCTCCGGCTTGATGTCCTCTGTCCGGAAAAAAAACTCAGACACTAGGTGCCTCAACGGATGCACCGAATAGGTGCCTTATGGCTGAGATGTGCCCGAGGTTATCCAGAAGAACTCCTTCGAGAGGCGCACGCTCCGACGCGCCTGCGATGCTGATGTATCTAGCGCAAAGAGCAAATGACGCTGCCAGCCGCATTGCCTTTGCCCGGCTGTGCCATTCCACAAAAACGCCTGGCTGAAAAGAAACTTGAGCTTCAACGGTTGACTGCGTTAGTGCATTCCCATGGACGTACTCTGAGCACTCACGATAAACGGTTTCCGCTATTGCCCTGTAGTGCGTCGCTTCCTGCGCAAGCTCCTCGTAAAAAGCGCCTACAAATTCCTTTGAATATATGCCGCTCTGCGCATCGATGATTGTGTTCCAAACCAAGTCTCTTTTTCCTTTGATCCAGAGTCTAAGCTGAAATTCGTTAGCAGAGAGATGAACTGTGCCTAATAGCAGCTCAAATGACAAACGCAGGGCCATGAATGCTTGTCGATATTGCCCCTGCACGACCGCGAGAAGCGAGAATTGGTACTCACTGATAGCAGGTCGCAATATCGCACTCTCTGGCCGATTCGCAATCAACGAGTGCCATTGCCCAAGATCAGATACAAAGCTATGACTAGACGCCTGCAAATCAGCATGCTCTGAAAGAAAGGATGTGCAACAGACATCTCCGCAGGCGTCATGCAAGCGCTTGTAGTAAGCTTCGCAAAAGGTGAGCATTAGAAATTACAGGTCCGTAGGTAGTCTTGCTACCCAGAGTACTCGAGTAAGAGGTCAGTATAAACTAGCTCGCGCTTCAGTTGCTCTGCCTGTCCATATACATAAGGTTCCTGAAAGACTCAAAATCACTCGTCGAAGCTGGACACAAAACCAATTCGGAATCCAAGCCGGTGATGGGCTTATTCCTGGGGAGGCTGCGCTAGCAATCTACGTGGACTATGATTGTGGATAGACAGTCGGCCACTCGGAAGTGTCCGCCGGATCCAAAGTGATAAGTAGGTGTAGCAATTGGTATCTCCGTTGCGCAAAAGAGGTGTACTCGAAAGTTGGCCTCGTACTCGCTTCCATTTTCTCTCCTAAACACTTACTGGTTGAGTGTTATCAGCTTGCTTCCTAAAGGTATTAATAATTTTCTTCATGCAACCATCCCGCCACATCCTTAAAAGCCGTCAGATCTTGCAAGCTATGAGGCACTAAACTTCGGGTTCAAATCATTCTGCGTTGCCTACGTCGAAACTGGGCAGGTGAACTAACATCCGCATTACTCATAACGCTGACCGCATTGCGCAAGCAACCCAACCTAACCACGCGCTTGCCCGTGGCCGCGAATGTGTGAATCTCGTTCTGACGAAAACAACCCGAGATGTCAGCCGGCAAACCGCCTGCTACATCGTAACCTCGCGCAAACGGTGAGAACGCGGGCAGCACCAGGCAGTTTGCACTCACCAGAAACACCGGTAGCTTATGTCCAGCGCCTGCCGCGTCGCGTACGGCCAGCGCTGGGTGCAGATGCCCCATTACCAGGGTGTGGGATTCGGGCCAGGCGAAATCAAAGCGATCGCCATGCACTGCCGTGAGAGTGCCTTCTGACCAGGCATTCACGCTGAAGAAGTTGAGGTGGCTGAACTCGTCAGCAAATTGGCGGTCGTGATTACCGCGCACGGCAATCAGCTTTGCAGTTTCACCCAGCGCACGCAGAGTCTCCTCAATATACTCGCGTTCCGGGGTACACGCGCGCGGGGCATGGACGACATCGCCCACAAAGACAAATTGTTTCGGACGTAGTTCGTCGCGCACCTGGAACAGCTTCTCGCGCGTTTGGTAATCGGCAATGGGACCGAGCTCACCTCGGCGTCGTTGAGCCCAGCTGTAGCCAAGGTGGACATCGGCGATCAGCGCAGTTTCGGATTCAGGGAGCCATAAGGCGCCGGAGGCATGAGCGTACAGGCCGGGTAGAACAGGCAGAAGACTCGACATGGGTTCAGGCGCGAAATTGAAAACCTCGCACGCGCATACCTTCTATGATGCGGTTTCTTACCCCACTGACTTCTTCTGCTGTCACAGTATGGTCCAATGCGCCAATTTCCAGGTGATACGTAACGCTCTTTTGACCAGATGGAAGCGGCGGCCCTTCGTACTGATCGATAAAACGAACTTGAGCCAGATCTGAGGAACCCAGCGCTTTCAGGCCGTCGTGAATCTCAGCAACCGGCGTTTCGACCGCCGTAAGTACCGATAGATCAAGCCCGCTGGTCGGGTACTTACGAGGCGGCACATACTTCTTAGTCAGGCCCGCAAAAATAACCTGGGTCTGTTGCAGGTTGATATCGAACAGCATCGCGCGGCCTTCGATTCCTTCATCCTGAAGAAGGGAAGGATGAAGCTCAAAGAACTGCCCAACCGGTGAACCATGCCAGGTAATGTCGGCAGCACGGGTGGGATGCTGATAAAGCCGAGGCGACGCAGCGTGCAAAGCCGCACTGGGCAGCAGACATTCGAGTACCCGCTTGAGTTCGAACAGATCACGCTCATCCGCATGAGCACTGAAGAGCACGGCAGCCAGGTGAGGGGTCTCTTCCCCGCTACGAGCAATGGCGCTACCCAGTTCGAACAGACGAAACTCTCGGAAATGCCGGACGTTGTCGACAATATTCTTCCAGAGCCCGGGGAGCAAGCTAGAGCGCAGGTGCGTCATCTCGGCCGCAATCGGATTGATAACCGCGAGTAAGTCCCCAGGCGCCAGACCGAAGCGAGCAGCGTCCGCTCCGCCTATGAACGAGTAGTTATAAACCTCTGTAAATCCCTGGTCGGCCATCCGCGAACGTACTTGGCGAAAGTAAGTTCGGAGCGGATTGGCTGGAGGCACAACCGAGGCAACCAGCGGTGCTTGTAGAGCAATCTGGTCGTAGCCGATCATGCGCCCGACTTCTTCCACCAGATCGTCCTTGTGAGAAATGTCCTTGGTTGCGCGCCAACTCGGGACGGTAACCGTCAACAAGCCCGGCGTCGATTCAGCAACACCAAAGCCGAGCGAACCCAGGATGCTCGTGATTTGATCTACCGCCAGCGGAGTGCCTAATTTCCGGGAAACAAACTCGACTGGCAAGGCTATAGGCGGAATGGAATGTCTGGGCCCAATATTATCAATCACTCCACCAACTGAGACACTGTTGCCGCACAGTGCAACGGCTCGGGCAAGTCCACGCAAAGTATTTTCTGGATCGAGTGACTTTTCAAAGCGCATCGAAGCGTCAGTTCGAACCTTGTGTCTGGCAGAAGTTAAGCGAACACCTGTAGGCGCAAAGTTGGCGCTTTCCAGAAGCACTCGCTTCGTACCGGCGGAAATAGCCGAGTCCGCGCCTCCAATCACGCCGGCGAGAGCAATGGGACCAGCGGCATCGGCAATCACCAGGTCGTCGGCGTGCAGGTTGTACGTCTCGCCATTCAACGCTTTCAAACGCTCGCCGGAACGAGCCCTGCGCACGAAGATAGTTGCGCCTTCCAGCTTGTCGGCATCGAAGGCATGCATAGGTTGGGGCAGTTCAGCCAGGACAAAGTTGGTGATGTCAACAATGTTGTTGATAGGATTCAATCCTACGCTCTGGAGACGTGCCTGCAAACTCAAAGGCGACGGACCAACTGCAATGTTCTCCAGCAGCAAAGCGCTGTATCGAGGACACAAGGCATGGTCCTCTATCTTGACGCTGAACGGCGAAGGGCCTTCATGGAGAACGCTTAGATCAACGGGATCGCGCAAGGTTCGGCCAGCAATAGCCGCCACCTCACGAGCCATGCCCACGTGACCCCAAAGGTCAGGTCGATGAGTGAGGCTCTTATTGTCTATTTCGATGATCCAGTCGGGACGAAGGTTCGACAGGGAGACGCCGGGAGGGCCGTCGGGGAGCTCCAAAATTCCGGAGTTATCGCGACTAATGCCTAACTCCGCTGCGCTTGCGAGCATCCCCTGGCTTTCCACGCCATCAATGGCAGCAACCCCAATGGCATGGCTATCCAGGTCCGTACCGGGCGGAACCCAGGCCGTCAGCAATCCTTCGCGAACATTCGGTGCGCCGCAAACTACCTGGACTTCGCGGCCGTCTCCAGCTTCAATGGTGACCGCTTGATTCTTGCCTTTGCCTACCGGATGGAAACGAAGGATGCGGACCGCTTTCACCGTTGAGAAGTGCGCGCCGAAAGGTTCGATCCCCTCGCATTCGGCAGTCTTCACTGTGATGAGTCCCTCGAGTTCAGAGGGCGCTATGGAAAGATCTCCGACAAGCTCAGAGATCCATTGATAGGAGAACTTCATTTGTTGAAACTGACAAGACTAGAACTGGCAGAGGAAACGCAGGTCGCCGCCTTGCAGCTGGCGTATATCGTCGATGCCATACCTCATCATGGCAAGCCGCGTGAGACCCAGGCCGAAAGCGAAACCGCCCCATTCATCAGGATCGATATTACTTAAACGCAAAACATTGGGATGGACCAACCCGCAGGGCAGCAACTCCACCCAGCCGCTGTGTTTGCAGACAGGGCACCCATCGCCGTTGCAGATGAGGCAGCGGATATCCAGTTCGAAGCCGGGTTCGACGAAGGGGAAGTAGCCGGGACGGAGCCGCACGGTAACTTCGCGCTTAAAGATGTCGCTGAGCAGCGTCTTCATAAAGTAGATGAGATTGGCCACCGAGACATCCCGGTCGATCATCATGCCTTCCACTTGATAAAACGTGTGCTCGTGCGAGGCATCCACTTCTTCGTTACGAAAGACACGTCCCGGCGCGATCATACGCAGCGGTGGCCGCAGCTCGCGCATTCCCCGAACCTGCACCGGCGATGTGTGCGTCCGCAGCAACAGACCATCCCCGAGCCAGAACGTATCCTGCATGTCGCGAGCGGGATGAGTTGCCGGAATGTTCAACGCATCAAAATTGTGTTCTTCCGTCTCAACTTCCGGCCCGTACAAAACAGCGAACCCAAGAGAGGTAAACAGGTCCTCAATCTCTCCTTGCAGTTGCGTGATAGGGTGCAGACTTCCCGGACGTGGATTGGGCGCAGGCAGCGTGACATCTACCCACTCTTTTGAGAGACGTTCGGCAAGATCGGCCTGCTCGAACTGCAGCTTCTTGCTCTCATATTCGCTTTCCAGATCCTGCTTGACCGAATTTAAAAGCTTGCCGAGCCGTGATCGCTCTTCCGGAGGCAGCTTGCCAAAATCTTTCGTGATCTGGGCAAGCGTGCCTTTACGCCCAAGCGCCTCAACGCGCGACTCTTCTAACTCTTCCAGCGAGAAAGCATCGGTAAAGGCCGCGAGTGTCGCTCTTCTCAGCTCTTCCAGTTTGGCTTCGAGCATACGTCAGGCAGCGTTGCCTTCCAACTGTTCAAGCAGCTCCGCAATTTCGCCGTGCCCAGCTAATAAGGCCAGATCAACAGGCGACTGATTGTTTGCCGCGCGCACTTTCAGGTTGGCGTTGCCGGCCAGCAGAGTTTCAATTAACTCGCGATTACCGGCCTGGGCAGCCGAGTGCAGCGCAGTCCAACCGCCTTCCTGCGTAGCGTTCACGTCCGCTCCGCGTCCCAGCAACAACCGTACGATTGCTACTCTCCCTCCCGCTGCTGCTGCGTGCAGAGGAGTGTTTTTCATGGCATTTGTCGAACGGGCATCCACCGCTGCGCCCTGACCGATCAAGTAGCGCGCCAGATCTGTGTGACCAAAGAAGGCAGCTACGTGAAGCGGCGTCCATCCATCGGAACTCCGGGCAGCCAGCAATTCCAGATGCTCAGCCAGGAGTTTCTCGACGATGTCTTGATAACCACCCGCACTCGCCTCGAAGATGTCAAGGTCCGGATGGGCCTCAAAAAGATAGGCGGCCGCGGCTTCCTGACGGTAGTATTTTGCAAGCAAAAAGGCGCTCTGCCCGGCTTCGTTCAACTGAGCGGGAAGCGTGGGATCTTCGGCAACAGCGGATTGGACCGACGGAAGGTCACCCTTCTTTACCGCGTCGTGAAAGGCTTTCAGGCTGACCATGCACTAAGCCGCAGGGAGAAAAACCTGCTCAGTCTTATTAAGTTCCCAATCCAGGTGATTGATATAGAACAGTAAAATGTCGCGCTGATACTTGGGCTGGAATTCGGTGAAGGCCCGTTCACGCCAACCCTCCGTCAGGTACTGTTGCGGGTCAAGATCCTTATCAAAGAAACCCTGATCGTTCGGGATACCGAGGAAGTCCAGCACGCTGACAATCATGTCGAGGTGGGAAAGTAAAAACACCTGCGAGAGATCGGTAGCAAAATCTTCTTCGCCGGCTTCGATACGTGACCAGAACTTCGGTGCGGCTCTTCGGAGCGATTCACTGTTCAGCTTGGTTAATCGCGCACGCAGCTTGAAGCGTTCGTACACTTGATACGTCTTCAGCTTTCCAATAGAAACGCCCCGGATCAGTTGGTCGAACACCTCCTGGCCTAGCGCCTGGAAGACCCCACACATCTGCATTGTGCTGAGGTTAGCATAGGGACGCCGTTCGATCTGGGGTGCCGGGCGCGGTATCTTTTAGCCCTACGGTTTCATTGCGCTAGACTGAGGAGTTTTGGGTTTATCGCAGCAGGATCATGAGTAATTTAATCATTCTGGGAGCGCAGTGGGGCGACGAGGGTAAAGGCAAGATCGTCGATCTGCTCAGTGAAAAGTTCAACGCAGTAGCACGCTATCAGGGTGGACATAACGCGGGCCATACCGTGTTCATCGGGGAGAAGAAGTTCGTTTTAAAGCTGATTCCCAGTGGGATTCTTCGACCGAACGTGACGGCAGTCATAGGTAACGGCGTTGTTCTCGATCCGGCAGCGCTGCTCAATGAGATAGCAACCCTTGAGGAAGCGGGCATTCCAGTGAAGCAGCAGCTCCGCATCAGCACGCGGGCACACGTAATCTTTCCGTTTCACCGGACCATTGAGAAGATTTCGGAAGCGCGTGCAGATCGTATTCCGATTGGCACCACCTCGCGCGGCATCGGCCCTTGCTATGAGGACAAAATTGCACGCCGGGGAATCCGGGTAGCCGACCTGATTGATCAGGATTTTAGCGAACTGTATCGTCTGCTTGCCGCGGATAAGAAGTTGATCGCGGATGCCTTTCAGATAACAGATGCCGGGAACTTTGACGAGATTCTCCAAAGCTACAAGGGGTTTGCCGAACAGATCCGGCCCATGGTATGCGACGCAGCTCACCTGCTGAACGGAATGATTCGTGACGGCAAGAGCGTGCTGTTCGAAGGCGCACAGGGAACCATGCTGGACATTGACTTCGGTACCTATCCATTTGTGACAAGCTCCAGTGCAGCAGCCGGCGGCGCTTGTACCGGCACCGGTGTTCCCCCAACGAAGATCGACGGAGTGATTGGGATTTCCAAGGCCTACATCACGCGCGTTGGCGCCGGGCCTTTCCCCTCTGAGGATCATACGGAGCTTGGCAAGCAGATTCGAGTAGCCGGCAATGAGTTTGGGTCTGTGACCGGGCGTCCCCGTCGCTGTGGCTGGTTCGACGTGCCGCTCCTTCGCTACACGGCAGAGGTCAATGGCTTCGACAGCCTGGTCATTACGAAACTGGACGTCTTGGATAATCTACCCAGCATTCCGGTATGTGTGGCTTATGAGGTGGATGGCAAGCAGATGACCCAAATGCCGGCCAGCACTCGGCGTATGGAAGCAATCAAGCCAATCTTTGAGCACCTGCCGGGCTGGAACCAGTCAACCCGCGAGGTCAAATCGGTAGGCGACCTGCCTGCAAAAGCGCAAGCCTATCTCCAGTTCTTACAGTATCGGACAGACGTGGAAATTGGTGCTGTCTCCACCGGGCCTGAGCGCAATGAAACACTGTTTGTGCGCGGTTCTATATTAGATCGGCTACTTTCTTAGTAGCGTTAGTTTTGGACATTAGGTCAGCCACTACTTCTCGTTGGCTGAACCGGGCTTGGACTGACCGGCATGAGCCTTTGCTACCAGCGGATCAGGCAGAGTGTAGCCGGCCGCAGCTTGTAGCTTGTTAGTGAAGGCGCCGGTCACCACATGGTCTTTGCCGGCCATCAGCGCCTCAAATCCTTCCTTAGCCACTTCCGCCGCATTGTCCTTTTTCCCCGCGCCCAGCTTGGTATCGTCCGCCCCGGCTCGATGAAAGAAGTTGGTCTCCGTTGCGCCAGGCATCAGCGCGGTAACGGTCACCCCGGTGTCTTTTAATTCTTCGCGCAGACCTTGAGACAGCGATCGAACAAAGGCCTTGGTGGCGCCGTACACGGTTTCGTATGGAGTCGGCATGGTAGCGGCAATCGAAGATGTGAAAAGAATGCGACCACTACCACGAGCCACCATTTCTTTCACAATAAACTTAGCCAAATGGAGCGTGGAGACCACGTTCAACTCCACCATATTCAACTCGGCTGCGAGATCCGTTTCAGCGAACGGACCACTGACCCCGACCCCGGCATTGATCGCGATTGCATCGACGGGCTGCCCGCTTGCACGGATAGCAGACTGTAGCTTGTGAACGCCTTCGTGGGCCGCCAAGTCTACCTGGAGCACCTGGACCTTAGCTCCCAGGGTCTCCAACTCTCGCGCGGCCGTGTTAATTCCGGCGCCTTCGGCGGCAATCAAAAGATCGAAATTATTCTGCGCAAACTGCTTTGCTAATTCATAACCGATGCCGCTGGAAGCGCCCGTTACCACTGCAAACTGTCTATTGGAATTGGTAGCCATGAGTCTCTTACATCAGACGAGCAAAGGCTCCCGTCTTGAAGCCCGTATTATTGCTGGATCTGACACGGGGAGCAAGCCTCTTCTTGGACTCGCCACCCCCAGGCTTGAAAATTACCCTTGATTTTGCGACATGTGCGACATCACCATCGCCAATGCGCCGGCTCCTAAGGCCTTAACTACGGTCGGATGTTCTGCATAGAACTGGCCAGCTGTATCGACAATGGAAGGGTTGTTCTGTTGCGCATGCTGTGCCAGATTCTGTACGGCTTGTGGGGGCACCTGCTGAGCCTGCTCCGGGGTTAACTGACTCGGTACGCTACCACCAAACAAGTTTCCGAGGATGCCACCGGCAGCAACCGGTCCGGCTGCCTGCATCAGGTGGCCGAGAATACCGGCCTGCTGCTGACCATTGGAATTGCTGAATAGATTACCGATCGTTTGCGGGAAAGACGAACCCTGATTCGAGCCAAACATCCCTGTGAGCCCACTGGCTAAGTGTGACGAATCTGCATTTCGAGAGACATGATCGAAGTCGTTTTCTACATTGCTCGTATTACCGCTTGCGCCCCCGGCGTACTGCGAAAGCATTCCCATCAAGTTACTAAGTGACATATGTGTATCTTCTGCTGAGGAGACGCGGACTTAGAGAAAACTGCTTCGAATTTCGTAAGACCGGGTTAGTGCGATGTGTTAGTACTAACGCTGTTCCGTCACTTGTAAGACTTTGTTCGACCCGGTTCCGGGAACCGTCTGGAGCCCGCCCCGGGGCCACTGGACCTCAATCCGGTCCACGCTGCCGCACGCTCCCAGCCCGAAGTGAACACGCGAGTCGTTGCGGGACAGATAAGAACCGCCGTTTCTAGCCCGTGCCTGTTGCGTCTGGCCACAATAGCCAATCCTTACCGTTGCCCCAATTGCATCCCGATTCGCACCGGTACCGTTCAGCTGTAATTCAAGCCACGAACCAGGTAAGTCTGTCGTATTACGCAGAAGCAGGGGCTCTCCGTCTACCGGGAGTACGATCAGGTCCAGGCGCCCATCATTGTCATAGTCCCCAACGGCTGCTCCCCGATAGGAACCCTCCGGCGTCGGAGGATACTGGAACTGCTTCACGAACTTAGCACCCTCCCTTGCCAGGATAATCAGCGGCTGCCAATAGTCTGCGCGCCTGGGGTACACATGGCCATTGGCCAACCAGAGGTCCTGCCGCCCATCATTCGTGAAATCAGCAAACCCGCAAGCCCATCCAAGCAGTGGCCGCGTGATGCCATCGAGTCCTGCCTCAGCTGACACCTCCTCAAAGATGCCGGCTTTTCCCGTCGCAAAGAAGGCGAATCGATCTTCCGAAAAGGTTGTGGTCAGCAACGTCGAGTTTCCGCGAGCATCGGGGTTAGCCGCAGCAATCCCCATATTGGCCTGGACGTTGCCATCAGCATTGTAGGCCAGGCCCTGCTCCATAGCGGCCTCCTTGAACGAGCCACGTCCCGTGTTCAAAAAGAGAAAGTTCGCGTCTGAATCATTCGCCACGAACAAGTCAGGCCATCCATCATTGTTCACGTCATCGCACAGCACCGAAAAGCTATGTGCCTGCCGCACGTTAGCCAATCCTACTGCTTCGGTGGCGTCGGCAAACGTACCGTCTCCTCGATTGTGATAGAAAATTCCGCGCTGGCCTTTCAAGCCGATCGGGCCACAGAAACCTTCCATTCCCCGATACTTGCAGCGCGGCGCTGGATCGTCCCAGGATTGTGCCTTTAGATCAACGTAACCCGCTACATACAAATCCAGAAAACCGTCGCCGTCGAAGTCGGCAAAGCCGCTTCCGGTATGCCAGGCGATGTCCCGGCTGAGACCGGCGGCCTGCCCCACTTCAGAGAACGTCCCGTCCTTGTTGTTCCGGTACAGCAGGTCAACGCCTATGTTGGTGATGAGAATGTCGATATATCCGTCATTGTCATAGTCAGCCGCGTTCACTCCCGTGCCCCAGTACAGGTCCGTGAGTCCGGCGCTGTCGGTGACGTCCTTAAACTTGCCGCCGCCCAAGTTGTGAAACAGGTATAACGAATGGGGCGCCGGTGGCAGCGCCTCGTGAGCAATCATCCGGCGAAGTCGCGGCATGTCGCCGCCATTGACGATCAGCAGATCTTGCAGCCCATCATTGTCGTAATCCAGCCATGCCACGCCGGTACCATTCGCCTCCGGGATCCAGTCTTTCTGCCTGCTGCCGCAGTGCAACTCGGCATGAATACCGCTGGCAGATGCGGGAACTCTTTCAAAGCGAATGGACGGATGTGGCTCGACGGCTAACACGGCCAAAGACAGGATGAGGCAAGCCGCCGCGAGAGCTTTGTACATGGGAGGAAGACCGTCAAAAAGTCGACTATGATGGTACACGGCAGTCGAGGAAGTATGACAAGTCCGGGTTTATTTCGAAGGGTAGCGGTCCTGCTGATCGTCGCTGCTGGCAGCTCAAAAGCTCAAGATCGGATAGAAGTCTTATACCAGGGGGCCAAGGAATCTCAGAGCCGTGGCGATCTGGGCAGTGCCGAGAGCAAGTACGAACAGATTCTGAAGCTTGATCCTTCGGTTGCTCCAGCCTATAACAACCTGGGCGCACTGTACTTTCAAGATCACAAATACGACAAGGCAGTTGCTGTTCTTACCAAAGGTCTTCAGCGCGACCCGTCGATGCTGTCCGCCTCCGCCCTGCTTGGAATCTCGTTCTATGAGTTGGGAGACCTTGACCGGGCACACGCCACGCTCCAACGAGTGCTCAAGGCAAATCCGTCCGATACCAACGCGCGGCTATTCCTGGCTAAAACGCTGCTCAAACAGAACAGCTTCGACGATGCTGCCGTCAACTTGCAAACGCTGGCCAAGGCCGACAGCCGCAATCAGGAACTTTGGTATTTGCTGGCCAAGGTGCACATGTCTCTCTCGGAGCAGGCGCTGGCGCGTATGAATGCCGTCGACCCTGACTCGGTACTCTCTCACCAATTGTCGGCCGAAGTGATGGAGAGCATGAGCAACTATGAGGGCGCAATTGTGGAGCTGAAGAAAGCAGTGGAGCGCGAGCCGAACCGGCTGGAGTCACACTACAAGTTAGGCGATGCGCTCTATACAACCTCGCAGTGGGACGGAGCCGCCCAGCAATTTCGAGCCGAGCTTGCGTTGAATCCCGCTAACTGCCAGGCCAAAGCAAAGCTGGGGGGCGTGCTGCTGCAAACTGAATCGGACGGCACTGAGTCTTTGAAGCTGCTGAATGAGGCGCTCGCTGCGTGCCCGAACCTGTCGGCGGCGTCGTTGGATCGTGCCCGTGCGCTGATTAAGCTCAATCAGCCGGATAGGGCCATGGCCGACTTGAACACTGCGCTGAAAAGCACGCCGGAAGACCCCAGCGTTCACTTTCTTTTGGCTAAAGCTTATCGTCTTCAGGGCAATCCAGCCAAAGCGAATGCCGAAATGGAAGTGTTCCGGCGATTGGACGAAGCAGCACGAGCTTCCACGGCCGAGCACGCCGCCGAAGTGATCAACAGCAGAGGCTCCGGACACTGAGCCTTAATCCTGTTTCGCAGCCGACCCGCTCAGCCTAGTGAACTGGGTTGACTCTGCCTTGGCCTTCTCCTCAAGACCGAGGCGTCTGTACACTTGGGCCAGCACGTAATGGGTAGCGGCCTCGTCTGGAGCTAGCGAAACAGCTTTCTCCAGTTCCCCCTTCGCTTCGTCCAGCCGGTTCAGATGCGCGTACGCTTTGCCCAGCGACCGGTGCGTCCGCGGATCGGAAGGCGCCAGTTGCGCGGCAGTTTCCAGATAGGGCAGCGCTTCGGCAGCATGATCCTCAGCCAGTAACAAGTTCCCCAAATCGAGCGACGGACCTGCATCCTTGTCAGCCGAAGTCTCCCCCCAGGAGAGCGCCTGCCGGTAAGCGGCCTTAGCTTCGGCAGTCTGCCCCATACCCTCCAGCGAGAGCCCGAGATTGTCTTGCGCCTTCACATTGTGCACGTCGTGAGCGAGCACCTCGCGAAATGCCGCAGCAGCCTCATCGAAGCGGTTCTCATTGTAAAGAGTGCGACCAAGATAGTAACGAGCTTGCAAGTCGTTTGGATCAAGCTTTAAAGAATACCGAAGCCAATGCTCGGCGTCCGGGTAATCCTGCAGCAGAACATAGTCGCAAGCAACAACCTTTAGATCGACCGCAGAGGGCGTTCGGTAGCGAGCCGCCGCCGTGTACTCAGCCAGCGAGCCTTTCGGGTCGTTTAATCGGAACAGCACGGAGCCTAGCAAGGCATGCGCTTCGGCCGAATCGGGATGCTGCTTTACTTCGCCATCCAGGATTTCCCGCGCCTCTCCCCAACGGTTCTGCTGCACCAGGGCACGCGCACGCGAAAGGTCACCGCCCTGCTGCCCTGAGAGGGCCGCGCTGACTCCGGCCAGCAGAAGCAGTTGGCAGATGAGAAATCGAATGGACCTCACTGCTTCAGAGTAAGACGTCTGCGCATCCTATGCTGAAAACTATGATCGTGTTCATAACGGGAGCAACATCTGGGTTTGGAGAGGCCATTGCGCGACGTTTCTTAAGCGACGGCGCAAAGGTTGTCGGGACGGGGCGACGTGGAGAGAAGCTGCAGCAGTTGAAAGAAGGGCTCGGGGAGAACTTCCTGCCCCTGACCTTCGATGTAACAAAGCTGAACGAAGTGGAGCAGGCTGTGGCGGGCTTACCCAATGAGTTCCGCGACGTGGATCTGCTGGTCAACAATGCAGGTGGCGCAATCGGTCTCGATCCCGCGCAGTCTGCACACCTGCAAGATTGGGAGGCGATGGTGAACAGCAACATCAACGGCTTGCTGTATTGCACCCGCCTGCTGCTGCCGGGAATGGTCGAGCGCCAACGTGGGCACGTGATCAACATGGGCTCGGTTGCGGCCGAGTTTCCGTACCCGGGAGGAAATGTGTATGGCGCAGCCAAGGCATTCGTTCACCAGTTCAGCTATGGCCTAAGGGCTGATCTGCTGGGAACCGGTGTGCGGGTGACTGACATTCAGCCGGGCCTGGCAGGTGGAACGGAGTTTTCCAAGGTTCGCTTTAAAGGCGATGAAGAGAAGGCAGCAGCTGTCTACAAAGGCGTACAGCCCCTGACAGCCGAAGATATCGCAGACACGGTGCATTGGGTCGCCACACGACCCGCGCACGTCAATATCAATGTGGTCCAGTTGATGCCGGTGCAGCAGGCTTTCGCAGCACTGGCTGTTAAGCGCGATTAAATGAAAACTTTGGGAGGAGCAAATCGCCCCTCCCACCTCGATCAAGCCTAGAAATTAACTGACAACAGAGCTTGGCCTTGTCGCGGTTTATTGTTTTGATTGTTGATCACTAAACCAAAGTTTGCGTCATTCAAGTTGGTATCCGGTGAGCCGAAGATGACCCGGTTGAAGATGTTGAAGTACTCCATCTCCAACTTGAACTTAACTCTTTCGCCTACTGGGAAGTACTTGGCAAGGGAAACATCCTCGTTCAGCCGGAAGGGAGTTCTCATTCTGCCGACATACCGCTGCTCATCTCCAATCGCCCACGGGCCAGGGTCCTGAAAGGCAGCGCTGTTTATAACCGGCAGGCCCTTATAGACATTGCTGTAGGAGAACTGCATGGGCACGCCGGAGATAACATTGGGCCGATTACTGGTGCCGTTGCCCAGCGGGTCTCCGGCGACCGTTACTTGTAGCGGCGTGCCGGAAGCGTAAGTGAGAATTGGGCTGATCTGCCATCCGCCGAGCACGGCATTTGCTACGCCGCTCCGATTCATAAACGTCCGCCCTCTGCCGAATGGAAGTTCGTAAGTGGCGGCAACCTTTGTGATATTAGTCTGATCGTTGTTGTCAATGGACCACTCAGCTTTCTGATTGGCCTTGTTCAGCGACGTCGAAACGAAGGAGGTGAAACCAGAGTTTGTGTTTGACATCGACCGCGAAAGATTGTAGGAGACGAGGAAGCTGAGCCCGTTGCTGTACCGCTTCTCGACCTGCAACTGCATCGCGTTGTAAAGTGATGAGCCGTTGTTATCGAAATTGTTGAAGATACTCGAGTACTGCGGGTAGGGCCGCAGGGCCTGCAACAAGCTCCCGGTTGGAAAGTCCTTGTTGAAGTTTGCATACGGAGCTGGAATGCCGAGCTGTGGCCCCAAGGTCGCGAATGGTTGACCCAGCTGGCTGCCGTAGGTCGCCAGATATCCTGTACCTAATTGGTTAATCGGGTTCAGCTGAGAGGGCAGGCGATTTCCCCGGTTGCCCGTGTAGTTCGCTGTCAGGAACATGTTGTACGGCAGCTCCCGCTGAATGCCGATGTTCCAGGTTGCAACATAGGGAGCGACACCGTCATTACTCGGATCGAACGCATTAATACCGGTGGCATTGCCGATAGTGGGGCTGAACGGGGTCGTCCCAGGCGAGGGCAGGATTGTGTTATCCCAGGATCCGAATCCGGCGTTTGTTGAACCGGTGGAAGGACGAGTGAATGAGCCGAGCAGAAGGTTGCCGTAATTAACGGCTACTTTGCTGATTCCATATTCGTACGCGCCTCCGTTCAGGAAATTAACAGAGAAGCCCGACTGAAGTACAGTCTTGCGGCCAATCTGGTAGGAGAACCCAGTGCGTGGGCTGAAGTGGGTCCAGTGGATCGCAGCCCGAGTGACCTTTGCACATTCGACGCAATAGCCGAATTTTGTGGCGGCGCCAAGCCGTCCGCCGGCGCCCGGATTTGGGATATTGGCGTCGAAGTAGACGATCTGATCATGCTGCTCTGTGAATGGCACCATTACATCCCAACGGACACCGATGTTGAATGTCAGTTTCGAAGTAAGCTTGATGTCGTCTTGAATGTACGTCGAAAGATCGAGATTTCTTAACCGGAGTTCCTGAGAACCAGTTCGGTTGGCATTGTCCACCGAGCCCAGCAGAAAACTCGCGAACGCATTGCCGGTGTTGCTCAGATTGTTCGGATCAGCGGTTTCGTTGTTGCTAAAGGCGAAGGTTCCGGCGCAGTGCTGGCACTCGTTATCGTCCTGGTAGGTTCTGCGGTACTCCCATCCGATGTTCAGCGTATGTTTGCCCTTGCTCCACAAGTAGTTGTTGTCGAAAACGACTCCGAGCTTGCGATTGACAGAGCTGGTGTTCGGGTTTCCGAAAGTCGACGGAGCCAGGGGGCCGGCAAAGGTGATTTGAGGAACCTGCGGCGAACCCGGCGCAGCAGAAAGATTCGGCTGCGCACTAGCCCGAACCGGGAACTGGAAGTTCAGCTCGCCCAGCCAGCTTGCTCCAGCAGTCATTACCAGATGGGGCGTAATCGTGAACGAATAGTTAGCGATAAAAACTGTCCCCAGATCAGGGTAAGAAGTAAAGGCGCTGAGCGGGTTGGATGCTCCAAAATTGTTGCCGCTGACGTTGCTGCCAAACGAAGTCTGGCGATCGCGCCACTCCGCCCAGTGGATGGATTGCTTTTCGCTGATGTTGTGGTCGATGCTGAATCCCCAGGGGTTCTGGCGAATGGGAAGAACGCCCAACTCATTAAATCCGTTATTGCTGAAACCAGGTAGGGTTGGATCAGTCAGGTATTTCAAGAGGCTGGCAGACGTCTGACTGAAACACAGGGTCGGAATAACGTTGTTCCGGAACTGCGTTCCCGGCGTGTTGCCGTTGGCGGTACAGCTGCCTGGCTGTCCAGCGACGGGATTGAAGATCGGAATCTGTTTACCGGAGGAGTCAACCAGTCCGCTGAAGTCACCGCTCTTCTCAGCAGCGGTGGGTAGTGAGGTAAAACCTGTTGACGTGACATTCTGGCGGTACCACTCCATGCTTAAGTGGAAAAACGTTCGGTTTTTGCCGTTGTACAGTTTGGGGATAATCACCGGGCCGGCGATAGTGAAGCCATAATTGTTCTCTTTATCAACAGGCACCTTCGGGTTATACGCGCCACGGGCATCGAAGAAGTTGTTTCGAAAGATCTCAAACCCGTCACCGTGTAACTCATTCGTCCCCGAAGCCGTGTGATAAGTTATGACACCTTGCGCGAGACCATACTGCGCCGAAAAAGATGAGCGAAGCACGTTGAATTCGTTGACCAGTTCGAACGGCGGGTTCCAGATTGTCTGGTACCCCTGAGTCTCAGACTGCGCCATGGGAATACCGTTGAAAACGACCTCGTTCTGGAAATCGACGCCGCCATTGATGCGGTGGCTGAAGGTGTCGCCCGTAACGCCCGGTGCCAGGAAGATAAACGCGTCAATCTGGCGGCCGCGGCCACCGGGAAGCTCGAGCGGCAACTCCTGCACTACTTTGTTCTCGATCGTCGTATTGAGACTAGGCGCAGTCGTGTCCAGTGCAATCGAGTTCTCCGAAACAGTGATAGTCTGCTGCGTATTGCCAGGCTGCAGAACAGCATCCACGGTGGAAGAGCGTCCTACATCGATACCCACATTGTCATGTACGGAGGTCTGAAATCCTGCTATGTCTACTTTTACCGTGTATATACCGGGGTTTAAATCGGTAATCGTGTAGCTTCCTGCCGAACTGGTGCTGGCCGTCTTGGAAACGCCTGTAGAGTTGTGGGTTACGGTAACCGTCGCATTCGCAACGGTGGCGCCGCTGGTGTCGGTAACGGTTCCCGTCATGCTGCTCAACGTTTGAGCCTGGCCCACCCGCAGTGACCCAGCCGCTACAAACAAGCAAACTAAACTTAAAATCCATGCCCTCGCACCTTTGTGCAAACAAGGCGTCGCGGCCCTATTATTCATCGCTGACCTCTTCCCATAGTGCAAACGAGTTAACACCCTAAACTACTGCCAAAGAAGTATATAACAACGTGGGAGTCATAACATTTACGACCTGAGTTTGCTAGCTGGAAACCGTTGCACCTCTCCGACTCCGCTTCCTGCTCCTGGCGGAAGGTGCTAGAGAGTGGCGATTCGATATTGACCGTTGTCGTACTCTTAATCACTTATCCTGTGTTTTGGCCAACATGATCATCCGTTGGTGCAAAATCCTCAAGAAATGAAATCGGCGTGGCTTTCCATCCAGAGCTTATCCCGGACAACGTTGCCTTCGGGATGTTTTATGGAGCCTTACGGGTGCCTTCAAACGCGACAGAAAAGCAGTTTGGTCCAATATCAGGCATTTGGCAGGTAGAAGATCAATGACCCTCGCTACCGAAATAGTTCAGAACTACCGCTTGGCTCTGCGCACCTTATGGAACACCCATTATTGGAGTAATCCAGCATATCGCGATTACCAATCTGTCAGGGATTTCGAAAAGGCGGAACTTTTACTCTTCCGCGGGCTCGTTGCCAGACGTTTAGAGCCTTTGGCTCTACACTCCGATGAGATCTTTGGAAGCTCTTTCAGAATCGTTCCAGCCTTCCGGACCCAGCAAATTGCGGTAATCATTGTTGCAGAAAGGATCGGGGATACACCAAATTTCAAGTGGGATGAGGTATCGGGGCCTTTCACTGCTAAGCAGCTGAAGTTGACGCTTCTGAACTTTTTTGATTGGGAAATCGAAAATTGGAGGGACTTCCGCTATTTTCGAGTCAGAATTCAGGCCTTCGAAGACAAGCCGCAATTTATTGGATGTGACGCTTTGGTTGAGGTTCTGCATGCAGACGTCCTCTGGAACGTAAGTGATGAAGCAATGGTCAGCTTAGGCCTTGGTGCTGGTGAAGCCAGTCCACCAGCAGCTGACAGTTGATCTTGATGATGCCGTACAGCGGACGTCCTCTGGAACGTGAGTGACGAAGCGATGGTGGGCTAGGGCCTTGTAGCCAGTGAAGTCGGCCCACCAGCGTAGCTGCCTGCAACAAACGTTTACTTCTGGGCCAATTAGGCCGAGCATCTACACCTAGCTCTTCAGGGTTTGTGCAAACTGCCAGGCATCAGAAATGATACGGTCTATGTCGGCCCGCTGCGGTTTCCAGCCTAGCTTTGTCTGCAGCTTAGTAGAATCCGCTACCAACGATGGTGGGTCTCCCTCGCGCCGGGGGCCCATGGTGAACGGTACCGGCTTTCCCGTTACACGCTCCACCGCTTCCAGCACTTCTTTCACTGAAGCGCCCACACCGGTACCGACGTTGAAAACATCCGAAGCGCCCGCATTCAGCAGATACTCAACTGCATGAATATGTGCCTCCGCCAGATCGCTCACGTGAATATAGTCGCGGATGCAAGTGCCGTCGGGAGTCGGATAATCGTCGCCGAAGAGAGTGACAGGCTTGCCGGTCTGCACTGCTGTCAGAAGCAGCGGGATCAAATGAGTCTCCGGATCGTGCCGTTCGCCCAAACCCGCTTCCGGCTCAGCACCGCACGCGTTGAAGTAGCGTAAGCGGACACTCCGGAAATCTTGATATTTGTCCATCCACCCCAGAATCTTCTCCACCATCACCTTCGATTCGCCATACGGATTGATGGGCGCAAAGGGCTGGTCTTCGCGGATGGGCACATGGTCGGGCACGCCGTACGCAGCGGCAGTAGACGAGAACACTAGTTTGCGGACATCCGCATGCAGCATGGCTTCAAACAATGAAAGCGAGCCGCTGACGTTATTCACGAAATACATCTCGGGATTCTTCGTCGATTCGCCCACGGAAATATAGCCGGCAAAGTGGATAACCGCGTCCACCTTCTCGGCTTTCAGCAGCATCGCGATTGTTTCGGTGTTGCGCAAATCCAGCACATGCAGGATCTCGTTGGGCACCGCCTCGCGAAAGCCGCGTTCCAGACTATCTAGTACGACAACGCGGTAGCCCCGCTGTTGCAAAAAGTAGCGCGTGTGGGAGCCGATATAACCCGCTCCGCCAGTTACAAGTATGGTCGGCAAATCACCTCCAAGTTTAACTGTTGAGATGCTGAGAGATATGGCGTTACTGGAACTGCAGACTGTCAGCAAACGCTATCAGGCCGAGGGGGCGCCGCTATTTGCGCTCGACAACCTATCGCTCACCGTCGAAGCCGGACAGTTCGTAGCCTTGGTCGGGCGAAGCGGCTGCGGCAAGTCAACGCTGTTGAACCTATGCGGCGCGATGGACTTTCCCACTGCGGGCACAGTGCTGCTCGACGGCCAGGACACGAAAGCTTTAAACGATAGCGGCCTTACCCGCCTCCGCCGCGAAAAGGTCGGCTTCATCTTCCAATCGTTTCAACTGCTGCACACACTGACCGCGGTGGAAAATGTGGAACTGCCACTCTTGCTTGCACGGAAGCCAGCTGCACGAAAGACGGCGCTCAATCGGCTGCGGCTGGTCGAACTGGAAGATCTGGCTGACCGATTTCCGCATCAATTATCAGGTGGCCAGCAACAGCGAGTGGCAATTGCGCGCGCGTTGGCCGGTTCACCCCGCCTCTTGTTGGCGGATGAACCGACGGGCAATCTCGACACCACAACTGGGGAGCTGGTGCTTGCCTTGCTGAGCCGCACAGCACGCGAATTGAATGTGGCAATCCTGATGGCTACACACAGCATGGAGAGTACGGCGGTGGTTGATCTGATTGTGAAGTTGCGCGATGGACGCATTGCCGGCATTGAGACTCCGCTGGCTGCGGGTGCGCGTTGATTCTGTTCGCACGGCTGATACTGCGGCCTGTTTTGCGCGAGCCGGTGCGGGCAGTTCTCATTGTTCTGGCCATCGCGCTCGGCGTTGGTGTGGTGGTCGCGGTTGATCTATCCGGTCAGGCAGCGGCCGGCAGTTTTCACTCGTCAGTAGAGTCGCTGACCGGCAAGAGCGATCTGACCATTTCGGCCACCGGCGGAGTGGATGAGCAACTCCTCGGCAAGCTTGTGCAAATGCCGTATGCGTTTCAGTTCACTCCACGCATGGAAGGCTTCGCGTCGATCAACGGCAAAGGCGAGGCGCTGCCCTTCATTGGCGTTGACCTGATTGCGAACCGCCAGGACACCCCCGACAGCTCAACCGATACGAACGATCCCGGCCAAGCCCTGACCGGCGACCCCGTCTGGGTTGGTAAGGGGACTCACCTGCAGAAAGGGCAGCGGGTGCAGCTTCTGGTGAACGATGCCCTGCGCTCCTTCACCGTGGCCGGCGTCATCCCCTCAAGCGGCGACTTGGGCGCCAACAACGTAATCGTTTGCGATATCGGACTGGCGCAAGAAGTGATGGGTAAGGCGGGCAAGCTGGACACGATCAGCGTAGTGGCACCGCCAGAGCGATCGCTTGAGTATTGGACCCATCTGCTTCGCGAGCACTTGCCCTCTACCGTTTCGGTGGAGCCGCAAGGTTCGCGTACCGACTCCAACCGCAAGATGCTCTCGGCCTTTCGCTGGAATTTGCACGTGCTCAGCTACATTGCGCTGGTGGTGGGAGCCTTTCTGATCTACAACACTATCTCCATCTCTGTTGTGCGGCGCAGAACTGAAATTGGCATTGTCCGAGCTCTGGGAGGCACACGACAGATGATTGCCTTCGGATTCCTGTTTGAGGCGTTATTCTTTGCTGCCATCGGTACCGCCGCCGGGCTGGCACTCGGAAGACTGATGGCCATCGGCGCAGTGCGCTTAATCGGCGCCACCGTACAAGCGCTCTATGTCAGCAGCGTTCCGGCGCCTATTCAACTGACTGGACCGGCAGTTATCACGGGGATCGCGCTTGGCCTGGGAGTCTCTCTGCTGGCGGCCATGGCACCGGCACTGGAAGCATCGCTTGTCTCCCCGATAGAAGCAATGGCCCGTGGCCGCGAACAATATGTAGCAGCCGTTCGGTCTCGCCGCACCGTGATCTGGGCCGTTGCGCTGCTGCTCTTCGGCGCACTTACTTCTACCTTCGGGCCGGTTTATGGAAAGCCGCTCTGGGCTTATCTTGCGGTCGTGCTTCTCATCGGTGGAACGTCGCTGATCATTCCAAACGTAGTCACCTGGTTTGCCGCTCACGGCTATCCGCTATTGCAGCGGGCCCTAGGTGTGGAAGGTCTGCTGGCCATGCGCTCGCTACGCGCTTCCATTGCGCGCACGTCTGTGCTGACCGCCGCCTTAGCCACAGCTGTCGCGATGACGGCCAGCGTCGGCATTATGGTCGGCAGCTTTCGCGAAACAGTCTCGTTATGGATGAGCAATCAGCTGCGCGCCGATTTCTACCTTCGTCCCGCAGGCGGGTCGGGCGCCGATCAATACCCGACCATGGACGCCGCCATTGCCGACCGCCTGGCGCAGATACCAGGCGTAGCTGCCGTTGATCGCTTTCGCGGCTACCCTATCTTTTACGAAGGCGTTCCCGCGATCCTGGCCGGTAGCGAAACAGCCCGCATCCCAGGCTCCTCCAGCACGCGCTTTTTACCGGGCGAGAATCGCGATGAAATCTCTGCGAAGCTCCCCACCGGCGACTATGCCATTGTCAGTGAGCCCTTCGCCAACAAGCACAGTGTGAAAGTCGGGTCATCGCTGGCGCTACCAGTGGGCGGGGCGACTCGTCACCTTAAAGTTCTGGGGATCTACTACGACTACTCAACCGAACGCGGGTTCATTACCGTCGATCGCCAAACGCTGCTGCGCTATCTACCTGATCGCGCAATTTCAAACCTGGCCGTGTATCTGAAACCCAATGCAAATGCCGACCGGGTCCGTGCAAGCATTGACTCGGCTATCAGTGGCCGTGCCGTGCTGCTCTTCTCCAACGGCACTCTACGTCGCGCGGCTATCGCGGTGTTCGATCGCACGTTTCGGATTACCTACGCATTAGAAGCCGTGGCGGTGTTTGTTGCCGTCATGGGCATCGCCGGATCGTTGCTTGCCATGGTGATTGATCGTCGCCGTGAGTTTGCGCTGCTACGTTTCCTCGGCGCCGATCGACCACAGGTGCGAAAGGTCATTCTGTGCGAGGCCGGACTGCTGGGCTTGCTTGCGAACGCAATCGGTTTACTGCTTGGTACGGCGCTGTCGCTCATTCTTATTTTCGTCATCAACAAGCAATCGTTTGGCTGGACCATTCAGTTTCATTGGCCCATCACGTTGCTGATCCTTGCGCTCACCGGCATCTACATTGCCACCGTGCTGGCGGGCTTATACCCGGCTCGAACCGCCACCCAACTCGATCCGATTGAGGTGATTCATGAGGGTTAGTCCGTGGCGAAATATCGCGGTAGCACTCATCGCCTCAGTTGCGCTGGCTGCTGTGTCTTGGCGTCCTGCAACCGTCGGCTATCACTTCCAGTTCCCGGGCGACCACTTCGATCATCCGCAATTTCAGACCGAGTGGTGGTACTACACCGGGAACCTGCGTGCGAAAAACGGGCATCAATTTGGCTTTGAATTGACGTTCTTCCGTCAGGCAGCCGCCTTGCCGCAAGATCTCTTGACTACAGCAGCCTGGCGGCCAAGCGATTACTACCTGGCGCATCTGGCGTTGAGCGACATCGACGGCAAGCAGTTCTTCCATACTGAGCGTCTCAGCCGTGCCGGTCCTGGTTTGGCCGGTGCAAGCCGGCACGAAAGCCGCTACTGGAATGGCAACTGGGAAGTGCGCTGGCTTCAACCGCTGGATGGCCGCCAAACCCTGCAGGCCGTTGCCGATCAGCTTTATCTCCAGCTCAATCTCACCCCGGAAAAGCCGGCCATCGTAAACGGGGAGAACGGTATCAGCCGCAAAGGACCGTTGCCGGGCGAAGCTTCGCACTATCTCTCATTTACACGGCTCAAAGCTGCCGGACCGCTTCGATGGAAAGGAACCGAGTATCAGGTAACAGGCACGGCCTGGATGGACCACGAGTTCTTCACCGAGCCCGCAGACAATCAGCTAGTCGGATGGGACTGGTTTGCTATTCAGCTGAACAACAATGAAGAACTTATGTTGTACCGTCTGCGCAGGGTCGGAGAGCCGCCGGCTGGGCAAGACCGCTTCTCTTCGGGAACCTACATCGATGCAAATGGGCAGGCGCATTTTCTGGACAGTACGCAATTCGTCCTGACGCCGGAGGAGCAGTGGCGCAGTCCCGATTCAGGCAAGCAATATCCGGTGGGCTGGCACATTTCCGTGCCCGGTCTTCAGCTCGACTTAAACGAACGAACGGCGCTTAAAAACCAGGAGCTTTTCAGCCATGACCGGATTGCGCCCAACTACTGGGAGGGCGCAGTTACATATGCGGGCACCATGCACAACCAGCCCGTCACCGGTGTCGGCTACCTGGAAATGACGGGCTACGACGGCACTATGCATCTCGGCAGCAGCCCGGTCAAATAGCTTCTGCTACTTGGCAGCGGCGGATAACTGCGTCGGCTTCGGCGGGACTGCATCAATGTATTCCACCCAGCCGTCCATCATCTCCGATGTGCTCGGCTCACCCCAGCGCACAGTTTTGGTTGGGTCCGGGTTCCACTTATTATTGACCGAGTTATCGAAGTGCGCGGTGACAATCAGCCGTGCTCCCTTTTCGACCGACACTGGATCCTGTAAGCGATAGATCTGCTGCCAGGCAAAGCTGTAGTGCGGCACAAACAGGAGCGTCTCGCGCCGGCCGTCCTGGTGCTGCAATTCAAAGCGCATGTCCTTGCCGCGAAAGTGCATATGCGCGACATAGCTCATCAGCTTCACATTCTTCTGAAAAGTCGTGCAGTTAGAGACTTCCTGGTTCGGCTCGCCCGGCGCAATGGAGAACAGGTACGCCGACGAATCGACACGCCTCAACGGATGCTCCGGTGGCCGATCCGCAAATACGAAGCCAACCTGTGTTCGGTCGGTCTGCGGCGTGCCGAGCGTGTTGTTGTAATGCAGTTGAAACTTCAGCTTTGCACCGGCCGGGATGAGTTTAGCCGTCCCTTCCGGATACGCATCCGGAGCTTTGCCGGGGAGATAGGAACCGAGCGGACCCATACCGTCGTTCAGCTTGCGGCCTGGCAGGTTCCCGCCATCTTCCACCAGGCAGCCATTCTGCACAACTGGCGCATCCGCCGCAATGTGCTCCAGACCAAATTCATCTTTATACTGATACTGCGGAATCGGCTTGCCGTTTGCATCCAGCTTTTTGGGATGTGAGTCGGAAGTGTCAATCCAGACGTGCGCGTGGTGAACAACACGGCGGTTACCGGGCCGAAGTTCAACCGCTTTCACCCACACATCTTTTGTGAAATGCGGATCTACGGTGATGTAGATGTACTCATCCTGCACGGCGCGCTGCTGAATCTGGTAATCCTGGCCGATATCGACAACGGCGTCAGGCTTGCCAATTTTCCAATCATCGTTATAGGTGGGCTGAGCGGGAAGGTCAGACGGATTACCCTCTTTCGCTCCGCCCTTTACCCAATTGCTGATGGTTGCGATGTCGGCTTCAGAAAGACGCGGATCGTTTGAAAACTTGCCGTAGTGCGGATCGGCATACCAGGGCGGCATCACACGTTGCACCACCGCTTGCCGGATCGCACTAGCCCAGGGCCGAGCCGTCTTGTAAGTGAGCAGCGACATCGGCGCGATATCGTTTGGCCGATGGCATCCGGTGCAGTTCTTGTAAAGGATGGGCGCGACATCTTTCGAGAACGTCACCGAAGCGTCCGGCGGAGGCACGTCCGCCCCGAAAACCGGGATCACGAATAATGGCAGGAGGCTGAGGAAACGGCTCGATATGCGCAGCATGGCGGGTACAGTTGTCTTATCAGTAATCTCGTTCAATTGCAAGATCTGGAGCAGATCCGCCCGTCAGTCTATTGCCTGCGCCCATAACTTTGTAACGCAAACGACGAAGTGATTCAACTGTTACGGAGTGTGCGCTCGCGCCGAGCTAGGCAAACTACGTCCGGTATATCCTCCGGAGCAGGCGTGTCTGGATGCTGAGGGGAAATAGGGGAAATAGGGACAGACGGAGTGAATATCTGAGGCAAATAGTCACTGGCCTAGACTTAAGTTGCATTGGTGCGCTTGCTGATCAAGGGCCGGCTCGGTAAGCTGTACCGCATGGTCTCCACCGTCAACTGGGCATCACCTCTTTGGAATCGAATGAGGTCCGCGTGCCTTAGCATCGCCGATTAATGCGCGGTTGGAATTCAACAGAGTGAGCCCGAAGCGCTCGCAACGGGCTTGAGAAGGCAAAAGGAATTATTCATTCGGCGCGCAACTAAAAATATCGGATTTGATGGCTGGGGAAAGTCGATAGCCACATAGCCAAGGGTTGAATCTCCTCAGATATTCACTCCGTCTGTCCCTCCACACGCCCTCAACAATGGCCATAACCTAGCAACATACTCAGAGTCAAAATGACAAGTGCAATGAGCCCTTGCAGGACAGGTGGAGTGAAAGCTACCCACGGCCTGTCAGGAGGCTCAGATTTAACCTTTGGAATACGCGGATGACGATGCAGAAAGCCGCCATTAGCTACTAGCAAACCCTCATGAGGCCACGCCGGGTCGTGATTCACCAACCAAACCGGATCTTGATTCGCACAATTGAGATTCCGTTCTCTCGCGCATTGGGGGCACGCACACATGTTCTTTTTCCAGACCGAAAAATCAGTAGGCGGAGCATACCTTGTATCTTCTTGAACTGGCTTTGGGCCAAGTAATCGTCTGGAGGAGAGAGTCTCCCTAGGGACCACTGCGTTCGTTGTAGGAGTGGACCTGATAGGCCCTTTGAGCGTTTGAGTCCAAAACTTACCCGACCGGTTGCGCCCTCGGACATAGCGACTTCCATCTTTGGCCAAGTATCTCTTTCTAGTCAGAGCTCTTGCTAAATACCGAGAAAGACCCATACAACAGTCTTAATGTATTTAGATTATCCTTCCTGAGTCTTTCCCGAAATCGGAGCCAGCAGCCGCATCGACTTGGCAAACCAAGCGGCCAGCAGGCAACAAAGCACCACAATGCCAAGCGCATACCTGAGCGTGACCACTTCTGAGGCGAAGCCGATAACTGGCGGGCCCACAATGAATCCGATATAACCAAGCCCGGTGACGGTAGCGATGCCGGCGCCCGGGCTCACGCCTGTCACGCGCCCACCGCCCCCAAATACCAGGGGAATGATTACCGAAAGCCCAACGCCGGTGCCTGCGAATCCAGGCAGGGACCACAATGCGGTCGGAGCGGCCAGCGCCCACAACAGACTTCCTGCTGCGACCACGCAACCGGATCGAACCGTGCGCATGGGACCCAGCCGAGATGTGATCCAGTCGCCTAGAAAACGAAACAAAGCCATTGCTGCCGAGAAGACCGAGAAGCCCCAGGCCGCTAACCCTCCCCCAGCCTTAAACTGCTGGCGAAGATATACGGCGATCCAATCGGCCATCGCGCCTTCACTCAGCAGCATCAGAAATCCGATGGCGCTTAAGGCAACAAGCACAATCGGCAGGTTGCGAAACGATAGCCGATGCTCAGTCTCCTCCGCCTGTGGAGCGTCACGGATCAATAACGGCAGGGCCGCTAAAACACCGAGGACGTTCACCAGTGCACTGCCGGTAAACTGGCGTAGCGGCGGAACCTCGTGCGCGGCCAGTAACCCCCCAAACCCGGCACCGATCATGGCGCCCAGGCTAAACATGCCGTGGAAGCGCGACATGGTCGGCTTTCCCAAGCGCCGCTCTACTTCCACGCCCTGCGCGTTCATGGCGACATCCATACCCGCAGCAAACACGCCGTAAGCAAATAGCGCCAAGGCAAGGGTGACCGCACTCCGAGCAAGCCCAGGCAGAATCACCGACAGGCAGAACGCAATGCTTGCCGCGCCACAAACTAACTTGCTGCCGTACTTGCTCACCAAATATCCACTGAACGGAATGGTGAGCACCGCTCCAACCGCTGAACTCAGCAGCGTCAGTCCCAGGATTCCGTTAGTGAGGTGAAGCGCGTTTTGCACTCCTGGAATGCGCGAAATCCAGGAAGCCACAACAATGCCGTGAATCAAAAACAGTACAACTACGCCGTACCAGGCTCGGTTAACCGCGGTCATCAAACTCTTGCTGCTCGCCGGCGTACATAAATAGTGATGTGCTGGCCGCGCGACTCCCAACTGACTGCTTCGCTCAGGCCAAGTGTCGCGCATTCGGCAGAGGTGATCTCCGGCTGCCATCCATAAAAGCGTGTCAGGAATCCACGGACAGAGGGAAATGCCAAGACACCGGTTTCCGGAGACCATGTGCGGCTATACACAACCAGCACGTCGAAGTCTTGCCGGGGCAGTTTCTGAATGGAGGAATACTGAAAATCGCCTGTCTCAAGCACGTGCAGCGGCTTGCTTACGTACCCGAACTCACTCCGTCGCAGAGCCGCCGTGTAAGGCCAGGCTGTCGCAATGCGGAACTTCCCAAATGAGTTCTGAAGCACACCGGCCGCTGCCTCTTGTAAGCGAATGAAGTCCACCATTGCCAGGTCGTTCTCATAGGGAAATGGATACGGTGGATTCCAGTACAAGCTGACAAGCAGACCGGCTGCGAGCAGCAGAGTCGCCCCTAACTGGACGGCGCGGCGCTGATAGGTAATGGCGATGCTGAACCCGATATACAAGATGGGCAACACAGGCATCAGGTAGCGTTCCAGTTCAGCGCCTCCTAGCAGCGAAACCAGTAACGTTGTACCGGCAGCAACGGCCAGCGTGATGCGCCACTCTCGGCTGCGGAACAACATAACTTTACGGGCCGAAAGCACCAGCGCCAGCGTGCCGATCCAGCGGAACTCGGCGGCAAACAAGTAGTAAAGGCGGCGCGAAAGCGTCAGGGCGGCGCGCACCGGATGAAGCGAGTAGTTTACGTTGTAGTTGGCAAAACCCGGGTCGCCGAGCCAATAGCCGGTCACATGATGCAAGGCGACCAGCCACGCCGCCAGCAAAACAGCCGGAGCGGCAAAGTACGAAGCAGTGCGCCACTCTTTTCGTAAGGCCAGAACAACAAAGAACACCACGGGCGCCACCAGACCGGTCTCTTTCATCATCACCAGAACCGTACAGGCGATAGCGGCCCATTCGTAACGCTTATCGAAGAACAACAGCAGCGCCAGCAGGGTAAAGACCATGGCCGGCATATCAAGCTGCGCCATCATGCTTTGCGTGTAGAACAACGGCGAGACCAGCAGAAAGATCGGCGGCAGAAACGCAGGCGCTCCTTTCGTGCCCCGACTAAGCCGAATGGCAAGTAGAAACAAGAGCAGCAGCCCAACGCTCGCCATCAGCAGCATGGCGACGCGCGTGATTGGAATGCTGTAACCGAACGCCCGGTAGAACAGTACGAGATACGCTTCTACGCCGGGAGGATGCACATTGGGTACGGCTGATCGTGCCACCCACGCGCCTTCCCGCAATAAATCAAGCGCCGTGGGAATAAACTGGCCCAGCTCATCCCAGAAATACGGCAGGCTCAACAGCGACAGGTGAATCGCAAAAAGCGGAACCGCAAAGATCAAATAAAAAACAAGTAAGAAGTATGGGCGTCGAGGCTTCCGTTGCTCTTCGGCCAGCGCAAACGGAGGCAGCTTTGGCATCGGCGGCCGGCTTTTCGTCGGCATCCGCCTCTATTGAATGACTTCGCCCTGGGTGTGCGGTTCCAGCTTGATCTCACCGAATGCTGCTTCGTACTGCTGTAAATTTTGACCCAGCATATTGGCCAGTGCCTTTGCCTGCGGAGGGCTCAGGTATATGCCTTGAAAGTTCTGGATCATCACTGCATCCACGGCTGTCTGGTTCACCGTGCCAAACAGCAGATAAAAGTCCATCAGGCTCACGCGCATCTGTACACTATTGGCGTAGTGCTCCCGGAACTGTTCGGTATTTGTCATTTGCAGTTTCGGCGGTGGTTGAGCAGGACTCATCTCATTAGTATCCACAAGTGCTCTGTCAACCTGCGCTGCCAACTGCAATGGAGCGACGTAGGGCAAAGCGAAGGCACAGATACACCAGCAGTCCCGCCGGTCCGAAGAGAAATGTGAGGACCAGGCACGGGATTACCAGGAAGTGAGAGATCCCGTGGCGCACCGCATCGCGCACCTCCCAGCTACCAATGAATAGATCGAAAGCCAGGTAGTGCACCCACCCGGCGAGCAGCAGCCACGGATTGGAGAACAGCGCGGCGACGCCATCCAACGAATTGAAATCACCATGCGCTCCCCCGAGATGAGTGAACAGCAACGCGACGTACAGGGCGGCAAGCAGAATGGGAACAATGATTCCAGTTACTAACTCAGGAATCATGCGCTTCCGTCCCAGTACGATCAGAAGCAGCCAGGCCAGGAGACTGACAGTGTTGGCAATCTTGAAGAACGCTTGCGCCGTCATAGCGGCATGGCATGAGCCGTTGGGTGCAGTCCTTCGCTCGGACGTACGCGGCAGCCGAGCAGTAAAGCCAACGCGCTTCCGGCAAGCCATACCATCAGCGCGACCACAGTTTCCGTATCCGGCTCAGCCACCGACTGACCGCGCATTGCCTGCCACTCCAGCAGTGCCGCTAACGCAAAGTAACTTCCTGCAACAGCAGCTACGCCGCTCACAGGCGGCCGTCGCCTCCGTGCAAGCAGCCAATAAGCAATCGGCATCGCTTGCAGCCCGTGTAACCCCATAAAATGCGCAATGCGAAGATCTCCATGTTCGCGGCTCCAACCTGTGCCGGCCAACCCCGGACCACCGTCCGGCGCGCCAACCGTATGTGCTCCGATTATGGTCGTATGGCCCAGCTTCGGATTTAACATCGCACCTCCCAAAGCTGACCCCAGCACCGTAATCAACATGCCGAGCCGCAACGACCAACCGAATGATTTGTTTGCAAAAGGCTGCCGCAGCAGAGCCGCGAATAGTCCTGCACTCGCCAGCCAGAG
This sequence comes from uncultured Bryobacteraceae bacterium, assembly GCA_964248405.1. Classification (GTDB taxonomy): domain Bacteria; phylum Acidobacteriota; class Terriglobia; order Bryobacterales; family Bryobacteraceae; genus Bog-105. The sequence goes on along the minus strand of CAXTYH010000003.1, from coordinate 168,818 downwards.
AATCGCGATGGCTATGCCCATGATGCCGAATAAGCTCGCGTTGACCGGCGTTGTGAAGTTAAAGTGACTGGTGGTTCCTCGCCACGCCTGCAAGTTGATGATGCCAATCTCGATGACTAAAGCACCTGCGGTAAGATCGCCGGCTAATTTCGTGAACCGCGGCCAGACATCGATTTTTGTTAGTAGCCAAGCCAGGGTTGCAGCATAGATCGCTGTTGAAACAGCAAATTTCGCCGGCTTCAACCACGCCGGCACTCCTGTGATGATCCGGTGGTCTGTCGCCAGTCCTAGAAGGTTGATGATCAGTACGCCCATCATCAGCAATGCGCTGAAAATTAGCCATCGATGCATTTTCACAATGGACTCTCCATGTTTACTATGCCAACACGGGCAGCAGCCTCTCTTTCACCAGGAGCTGAGGAAGACCCAAGGCCAAGTCGCCTTTTAAAAGACCTTGGCAGTAAGTTGTAATACAAAGTTCCGTGTCTGTATGCGGCCTTTGCGGGAAACTTTGACTTACAAACATGCATTGACTTACAAACATGCGGAGGTTTATCCAAAATCGAAGGGATCGTAATTCCTAAAAGGCAGAGCAACTCTTGCTTCGTTTTTGCTGATCATTCATTGAAAGCCGCAACGCCACGTTTGAAATACCGCAGCCTTGTAGATTACGCTGACGCAATTGCCGGGAGAAGAGGGGCTGCTCTTGGAACAGTTATACAGAACGCAGTTAGTGCTGTACGACCAATGACAGAAACCCTTCCAGGGAAGAAGAATCGAGCAGGCTGCTGAAAATTAGGTGTGAAGTTCGTGCATATTCTAGTGACCTCAATGCCTCTGCCAGCATCCGTTAGGCATCGAGCTCAGATCGTTCTCGATTAAATATCGCGGAGTGCGCGCTGCTGGTTCTAATAGGGCAAACTTGTCCTCAGATCAGAAACGCTTTCCGAATTTTTAGTCAGGACGTATTAGGTTCTTAACATAATAAATTCGCTGGAAGGCACACGATGAACGACTTTCTCAAACTCACAGACTCTCAATCAAGAAACAAGAAATTGCGTGAGCTGCTCAACAGCGGATCGCCCGTGCTCGCTCCCGGCTGCCACGACGGACTTTCTGCCCGCCTGATTGAGCAAGCCGGATTCGATGTCGTGTACGCCGGAGGATTCGCGGCAGAAGCTTCCACGCTCGGCCGTCCAGATGTTGGTCTGATGACAGAGACGGAGATGATCGCACACGCGGTCGGCATCGTACAAACCGTGAGCATTCCAGTGATTGCCGATGCTGATACCGGCTACGGCAACGCCATCAACTTGATTCGTACGGTGCACGACTACGAGCAAGCGGGCGTCTCCGCCATCCATATAGAGGACCAAAAAGCGCCCAAGCGCTGCGGTCACATGAAGGGCAAGGAAGTGATCCCTGCCGGTGAAATGGTGGGGAAAATCAAAGCAGCCGTTGCGGCCAGAATGGATCCCAACTTCGTACTGATTGCGCGTACGGACGCCATCGCGACGGACGGCGTGGACGAGGCGATCAATCGAGCCCTGCGGTACAGCGATGCGGGTGCTGACTTGCTGTTTATTGAAGCGCCCGAGTCGGAAGCGGACTTGGAAAAGATCATGAAGCGCATGGAAGGTCGCAAGGTGTTGCTGAACTGGTTGGAAGGCGGGCGCACGCCCCCGATCAACTCCGATCGCATCAAAGAACTTGGTTATGCGCTCGTGCTGTTTCCTATCGGCTCAGTACTGACGGTGACCGCTGCTTTGCGCGAGCACTTTGCGAGTGTTCGGAAGGTCGGCACTCCGCTCGAACGGCTCAAATACCTTCCCAAATTCGACGACTTCACCCAGGCTATGGGCGTAACCGAGATTGAAAAGCTAGAGGAAGAGTACAAGGACCCGGACGAGGGTAAGTAGTTTGCAGCGCCTGTCAGTGGGTCGAAAGAAATAGGAGGAAGATGCATGCCCTTGACTCTCACCGCTAAGCTGATCGAGAAGCACTTAGCCGACGGCCACATGAAACCCGGCGAAGAAATTGGTCTGCATATGGATCAGGTTCTGCTGGAAGACGCTCTGGGCACCCTCGTGATGCTGGAGTTGGAGGCCATGGAAACGGATCGCGTAAAGGTTGACCCGGCTGTCCAGTATGTAGATCACAACGTGGTGGAAAGCAACAACCTTTCACAGGAAGAGCACCTCTTCTTGCGCTCGGCCTGCCACCACTACGGCCTATGGTACAGCGCACCCGGCAATGGCGTCAGTCATCCCACCCACATGCAGCGATTTGGCAAACCAGGGCTGGCGCTCGTCGGCAACGACAGTCACACATGCGCAGCGGGAAGCTTAGGGATGCTCGCCATCGGGACCGGAGGCATGGATGTCGCCCTGGCCCTGATTGGCGAGCCGCTGTACGTACGAATGCCGGAAGTATGGGGCGTCAAGCTGACAGGCGCGCTGCCCGATTGGGTAAGCGCAAAGGATGTGATTCTGGAGATGCTGCGACGCCATGGAGTGGAGGGCGGATTTGGCAGAATCGTCGAGTATTACGGACCCGGCTTGGACTGTCTGACAGCCATGGACCGGCATGTCATCTCTAATCAGGGAGCCGAGATGGGAGCAACCACAACCGTGTTTCCGTCCGATAATCGAACCCGTGACTTTCTGCGCTCCATGGGTCGGGAGAAGGATTGGGAACCGTTAGCTGCCGACGAGGGAGCGACATACGATCATCATGAAGAACTGGATCTCTCGGCTCTTGAGCCGATGATCGCCAAACCTTCCAGCCCGGGCAATGTTGTTCGGGTTCGCGATGTAGCAAAGGGTGATATCTATCAAGCCTATCTCGGCTCATCGGCTAATCCCGGCTTTCGGGATTTTGCAGTGGCCGCCGAAATGGTTGCTGGCCGCAAAGTAAAAAGCCAGGTGTCGTTTGACGTGAATCCGACCACGCGCCAGATTGTGCAAGCGCTGACCGAAACCGGCTATCTCAGCAAGCTGGTCTCCTCCGGCGCACGCATACACCAGGCGGGTTGCAATGGCTGCATCGGTATGGGTCAGGCGCCCGCAAAGGGACGAAACTCGTTGCGAACCGTCACGCGCAACTTCCCGGGCCGTTCCGGAACCAAGGAAGACAGCGTGTATCTTTGCAGCCCTGAAACCGCAACTGCTTCTGCGCTGACCGGCATGATCACCGACCCGCGCGACCTGAACATGCCGTATCCCCGTCTCCCTGAATCCATGGGCCCCGATGCAAGCTCGCTCCTTTTCGACTCTCCACTCGACAGCGTTGCGGCCAAAGGAACCAAATTGGAAAAGACGCCCAACATTGTGAGTCTTCCCAAATTCGCCCCAGCGCCGAAGGATCTTACGGCCAAAGTGCTGCTGAAGTTGGGGGATAACATTTCAACGGACGATATTACGCCGGCCGGAGAAGGCTTGGTGCGGTACTCCAACATACCTTCTCTCTCGGAAATCGTGTATCGCGATACTCATCCTGAATACGCGAAAAGCGCGAAGGAACTCCGTGATCAAAAGGGTTTGCACGCCATCGTGGCGGGACATAATTATGGGCAGGGGTCGAGTCGGGAACACTCTGCCCTCGCGCCGCGCTTCTTGGGTCTCGCACTGGTTATCGCCAAAAGCTTTGCTCGCATTCATTGGCAGAACCTGCCGAACTTCGGCGTTGTCCCGCTCACGTTCTCTGACGAAAGCGCTTACGACGAGCTCCAATGCGAAGACGAGATCGAAATTCCTGACCTGATCCAAAAACTTTCAGCCGGCCAGGAACTGGAAGCCTGCGCCAAATCTTCGGGCACCGCGTTGAAGCTGAAACACTCTCTTTCCAAGCGGCAGATTGCCATCATCTGCGCTGGCGGCGCTATTAACTATCACAAAACGAAACAGGCTGAAAATCAGAGCAAGGAGTCGCCTGCCAAATGAGTAGGACAATGGGGGCTGTCAACACCGGTGTTACTGGATAGAGTCAGGCAAACCGGCTATTCCAAATGGCTACGTAGCGTCCATGACTTATCCGTACCCGACACGATGGCTGTAACGCTCGAGTACCTTACATGAACTTGTTGTAGCAGTCAACGTTCAACAACAGTCAGCCGCCCAAGCTGTTTTGTCTAGTGATAGTCAAGACTGCTGCTCAACGCCGTACGGTGCAGAAAGTCACAACCCGCAGTCGGCTCCACTTCTTCTCTCTGCCAATGGCGTAACCAAGCCAGCCCGCATGTCCTCACGCGCCGCGAGTTACCGGCTAACTCAATCGCGGACAATCATTCATGATAAGGACAGTCAGAGGGCGAGATTCGACCAAGCGAGAAGGAGTATCGCAAGCCGTACTCGCAGGTGGGTTGCAGCCTTTTCAACACTCCAAGGGAGACCTTATGATTTCGAATGAAATTCATGCTCTTACGAGACTACGATCCAGACTGCCGGGTATGAAACCTTCGATGCTAGCGTTGGTGATTGTGTCATTGAGTCTGGGATGGACTGGATTGTTTAAGCAAAGCGCTGCTCCCACCGCGGCTGCGGTTTCACGAGTTCATCAACTCGAGCTTGAGGATCAGTCAGAGAATCCCGGGAATATTTCGGCCGAGGAATAAGATTCGCATGGAAATGCGCGCCGTGCGGAAATCCGCAAGCTTCTTGAAGAGGGAAAGCTTACCTCGGGAGAAGACTTCTCCGACGCTGCGCTGATCTTTCAGCATGGACAGACGGCGGAGGACTTTCTGTTCGCGCATGTCCTTGCAGTCGAAGCACTGATCCACGGGGGCTCCGCTGACAAGTGGATTGTCGCGGCGACACTCGATCGCTATCTTCAGGCTGTGAATCGCCCGCAGCTCTTTGGAACACAATTTACCGGGGACAAGGCTGCCGGAAACACGCCCAAGCCGCAGGTTGACCCGCACGTGTTAAATATCAACCGCACTCAGCAGCCGTACGACCCGAAGGTGCTTCCAGACTCTGTGCGTCAGGACTTTTGCATTCCAAATGTGAGCCAGCAGGAGAAGAATCTTGCGATCTTCAACACAGGTCATCGGCCTGAAGGCAAGCTGATGCGAGCGACTACGTGCTCCCACTAATTAGCTGCCGTAGTCCATGCGAACCACTCGCGGTCTATCCACGCTGAATCGGCTTTGATGAGGCAGTCTACCGGCCACAATGCGACTCTGTCCGGATTACCCGTAACGCGCAGGAGCGCAGCTTTCCTCAAGCAGCAACTGTCGTTTGCTATCAAAAGGTCGAACGACGATGATTCCTTTGAGGGGTGAAGGAAATAAGACAAGTACCAAGGCGTTCTACTCATGTCCGTTGAGCACATGGGGAACTTCGGAGCAACCAGTGAGGAATGACAACAAACAATCTTTGGCGGGGACGACGGGGCTCGAACCCGCGACCTTCGACGTGACAGGCCGACGCTCTAACCAACTGAGCTACGTCCCCGCGACGAGTAAACGTCACCAAGTAGAGTAGCATGCTTGGACACCAACCGCTGTCGATTCGCCCGGCATCGCGTGCCTTTATGACTTCCTAAGCCGGTCGTCGCTATCGTGGTCAATAGTAGAGGTACCGGAACTTATGGCTGACCTACTGTTCATTCTAGTCGGGCTGGCGTTCTTCGCCGGCTGTTGGGCATTCACGAAAGGCTGCGACCAGCTCTAACGGTTCGCTCCTAAGCACATGGAATTCATCGTCAGCGGAGTGACAACGCTCCTGCTTTTCATTTACCTTGTCTACGCGCTTCTGAAACCGGAAAAGTTCTAGAGAGCCAATCCGCCAGTTATGACTCAAAACGGAATCTTACAAATTGTTGTTTTCTTCCTGATCATCCTTGCTGTTACGAAGCCGGTTGGGGTCTTCATAGCACGTCTTTTCGAGGGTCATCGAACGTTCCTGCATCCAATTTTGCGGCCCTTGGAAACGCTGACTTACAAACTGGCCGGGGTCAAAGAGGGAACCGAGCAACGCTGGAGTCAGTACGCGGCCTCCCTCCTTGCTTTCAGCATCTTCTGCTTCCTATTCACCTATGCGTTGCAGCGATTGCAAGGCCTGCTGCCCTTCAACCCGCAAGCGTTCGGGACGGCCCAAGTCTCACCGGACCTTGCCTTCAATACAGCCGTTAGCTTTCTCTCCAACACCAATTGGCAGGCGTACTCCGGCGAATCGACACTCAGCTACCTGGTTCAAATGGCTGCCTTGACCGTGCAAAACTTTGCCTCGGCTGCCGCCGGCATTGCGGTCGCCATCGCCATCACGCGAGGCTTCGCGCGCCAGCAGGTGAACGGGCTGGGAAACTTCTGGGTTGATCTCACTCGCGCCACGCTGTACATCCTCTTGCCTGCCAGTATCATTCTGGCTCTCATCTTCTGCTCGCAAGGCGTAGTTCAAAACATTCATCCCTACACCGTTGCCAAGACTCTGGAAGGCGCCACTCAGACCATTGCGCAGGGGCCCATCGCATCTCAAGAAGCCATCAAGATGTTCGGCACCAACGGGGGCGGCTTCTTCAACGCCAACTCTGCTCATCCGTTTGAGAACCCGACGCCGCTGATCAACTTCCTGCAAATCCTTTGCATCTTTATCATTCCTGCCGGGCTTACGTACACGTTTGGCGTCATGGTCGGCGATCGCCGCCAGGGTTGGGCAATCTTCTCCGCCTGCTCGGTCATGTTCCTGATCGGTGTATTCGTCTGCTACTGGGCGGAAGCCAAAGGCAATCCTGCCATGGCAAAATCAGGAGTCGAGCTTGCGGCCACGGCCACCCAGACCGGGGGCAACATGGAAGGCAAGGAAACACGCTTTGGCATCGCTTCCACTGCCCTCTTCGCTACTGTTACAACAGACGCCAGTTGCGGCGCCGTGAATGGCATGCACGACAGCTTTACCCCGCTCGGCGGCCTGGTTCCTATCTTCAACATGGAAACCGGTGAAGTCATCTTCGGAGGCGTCGGCGCCGGACTGTACGGCATTTTGCTTTACGCTATCCTGGCTGTGTTCATTGCCGGCCTGATGGTGGGCCGCACACCCGAATACCTGGGCAAGAAGATTGAAGGGAAAGAAGTAAAGATGGCCATGCTGGCTTTGCTTGCCACTGCCCTTGCCACGCTGGTCCTCTCGGCTGCCAGCGCTGTTATACATTTCCCCACTCCCACCAAGGATGCTAAGGGACAGCTGGTGGCTCAAAGCTACTGGAATCCGCCCGGACCGGCTACGGCCAATTTGAATAACCCCGGGCCGCACGGCTTCAGCGAAAACCTTTACGCCTACACCAGCGCGACAGCCAATAACGGCAGCGCTTTCGCCGGCCTCAGCGCGAATACCCCCTGGTACAACCTGACGCTTGGTCTGGCCATGCTCATCGGGCGCTTCTTGTTTCTCATTCCGCTTCTGGCCGCTGCCGGTAATCTGGCGCTGAAGAAAAAGGTAGCTGCCACCAGCGGCACCTTCCCCACTCATGGACCTCTCTTTGTGGGCCTGCTTGTCGGTACTGTTGTGCTGGTCGGAGCGCTTACCTTCTTCCCGGCCCTGGCGCTTGGCCCGATCGTAGAGCACTTCCTTCTACAGGATGGAAAGCTGTTCTCCATTCTTCTCTTCCCTCTCTGGAGCTAACGAAATGGCTACCGCCACTGAACCTCGAAAACCTGTAACGCCCTTAGCTGAAGCGGGTCCCTCGTCTTCTGTTCTTCCGTCTAAGCTGAGCCGGTCGCGCCCTCTGTTCGATGGCGAGATCTTGCGGCGTGCTCTGCGCGATTGTCTGGTAAAGCTCAATCCGCTCACGCTGGCTAAGAACCCAGTCATCTTTGTTGTCGAGGTAGCGGCCGCTCTCGTCACGTTGTTTCTCGTGCGCGATCTCTTCACCGGCTCCGGGCACCGCGGCTTTGAAATTCAGATCGCCATCTGGCTTTGGTTCACCGTGCTCTTCGCCAACTTCGCCGAAGCTATGGCCGAAGCTCGTGGTAAGGCGCAGGCCGATACGCTGCGCAAAACCAAGACTGATTCGATTGCAAAACGAATCGGCAGCAACGGAAAGATTGAATCTGTTCCAGCCTCCAAGCTCCGGTCCGGCGACACGGTCATCGCGGAAGCCGGTGACCTGATTCCCGGCGACGGCGAAGTGATTGACGGCATAGCTACCGTGGACGAGTCGGTCATCACGGGCGAAAGCGCCCCGGTCATTCGTGAGTCAGGCGGCGATCGCAGTGCCGTCACCGGCGGCACGAAAGTTCTGTCCGACCAGGTGAAGATTCGCATCACTTCCAACCCGGGCGAGACCTTTCTCGATCGCATGATTGCGCTGGTGGAAGGAGCCGAACGCCAGAAGACTCCGAACGAGATTGCCCTTAACATCCTCATCGCGGGCCTGACGCTGATCTTTCTGCTTGCCGTCGCGACACTTCCTCCTTTTGCTGCCTACGCCGTCGCTTCTTCCGGAACCGGCACAGTTCCCACGGTCGCCGTTCTAGTCTCATTGCTGGTCTGCCTGATTCCGACCACTATCGGTGGCCTGCTTTCCGCCATCGGCATTGCCGGTATGGATCGTGTCATGCAGCACAACGTATTGGCTATGAGCGGTAAGGCGGTAGAAGCTTCCGGCGACGTCAATACGCTGCTGCTTGACAAGACTGGCACGATCACGTTGGGGAATCGCGAGGCGGTGGAGTTTATCGCTTTTCCAGGCGTTGACGATCGTGACCTGGCCGACGCCGCACAACTCTCGAGCCTGGCCGACGAAACGCCCGAAGGCCGTTCGGTAGTCATTCTGGCTAAAGAGAAATACGGCATGCGCGGTCGGGAAATCTCTGAGCGCGAAGCCAACTTCATTCCGTTCTCGGCCTACACCCGGATGAGCGGCGTTGACATCGATGGCCGCATGTTGCGCAAAGGCGCCAGCGGTTCAATCGCTAACTTCGTCAAGGATCTTGGCGGCACCCTCCCGGCGGGCTTTGAGGAACAGTCTGACAAGATCGCCCGGGCCGGCGGCACCCCCCTGGCTGTTGCCGATGGTCCCCGAGCGCTGGGCATTATCTATCTCAAAGACATTGTCAAAGGCGGCATGAAGGAGCGCATTGGTCAACTGCGCGCCATGGGTATTCGCTCGGTCATGATCACGGGCGACAACCCGCTGACCGCCGCAGCCATTGCCGGAGAAGCGGGCGTGGACGACTTCCTCGCACAAGCTACACCGGCCGATAAGCTCGCCTACATCAAGCGGGAACAGGCCGAAGGCCGGCTGGTTGCAATGACCGGAGACGGCACCAACGATGCTCCTGCGCTCGCTCAGGCCGACGTCGGTCTTGCCATGAACACCGGCACCATGGCCGCGAAAGAAGCCGGCAACATGGTCGACCTCGACAGCAACCCCACTAAGCTCATTGAGGTTGTTGCCATCGGCAAGCAGTTGCTTATTACGCGTGGCTCTCTCACCACCTTCTCCATCGCGAACGATGTGGCCAAGTATTTCGCCATTATTCCGGCCATGTTCATGGTGACCTATCCCGCGCTCCGGCAATTCAACATCATGCATCTGCATACGGCCGAAAGCGCGGTACTCTCTGCAGTCATCTTCAATGCTCTTATCATCATCGTGCTGGTGCCGCTTGCGCTACGTGGCGTCAAGTACCGACCCGTCGGAGCCGCCGCCCTACTACGGCGCAACCTCCTCATCTATGGAGTCGGCGGAATGATTGTGCCGTTCCCAGGCATCTGGCTGATCGACCAGATCCTGACGCTCCTGCACTTGGCCTAGCATCGTCTTTAAAAGGAATCCCTATGCTGCAACAACTCATGCCCGCGTTTCGTATCACCGTCCTGCTGACACTGCTGACAGGGGTGCTGTACCCGGCTCTGATCACGGGCGCATGCCAGCTTTTGTTTCGACAACAAGCAAACGGTAGCCTGATTACCAGGAACAACGCAGTGGTTGGTTCTCAGTTGCTCGGCCAAAACTTTACCCGGCCTGAGTATTTTCATCCCCGCCCCTCTGCCGCGGGCGCGAACGGCTACGATCCCACTGCTTCGGGAGGTTCAAACCTGGGGCCAACCAACCAGAAGCTGATTGATCGTGTGGCCGCTTCAGCTGAGCAGTTTAGAAAAGAGAACGGAAACTACCAGGGCCCCATTCCGGCCGATGCGCTCACCACTTCCGGTAGTGGGCTCGACCCGGACATCAGCGTGGCCAATGCGGAAATCCAGATCCCTCGTGTGGCCCAAGCCCGCAAACGTGATGAGGCATCCATTCGCAGTTTGGTCGCAGCGGCTACCGAGAAGCGCGCTCTTGGCTTTCTGGGTGAGCCGCGCGTCAATGTCCTGCTTCTCAACCTCAAACTGGACGGCGCGGGCCGATAACTCTTGTCGCCGACGTGCGCGCCTGAGTCCGACTCAATTGCTGTTTGACGCACGGACCTGCAGGCTTCTTAATTAATCGGAATTAATTTTATTCTGACCAAGCAGTGCCCGGTAAGAAACGGAATTTCGAGCTTGTCTGATTCCCGGCGCTTACCGAGGGTACTCTCGCGCCCATTGGAGACATCTTGAAATTTTCTTCGATTTTAACTAAAGTTGCTTTAACCGCGTTTTGCTTGCTCTTGTTCGATTCACCGGCCCGGTCACAATCGCCTGCACCGCTGACCGATCGGGAACGCGAGTTACTCAACCGGATCGACACTTTGGAAGCACGCATCAACGCTCTTGAAGCAAAAAGTACAGGTGGAGCGACCGCGCCTGCTCCCCCAAGCGCCAGCCCTGCTCCTCCGGCTGCCGGCAAGGAGACGACGCAAGGAGCCCCACCTACCTCCAACGCGGTCCTGCCTGAAGCGAACGCTCCTAAGGCCAGTGCATCGCCCCTGGCATTTTCCGATGGCACCACACTGAATTTCAGCGTCGACGGCTACTACGGCTATAACTTCAATCACCCCATTGGGCGCATCAACTTTCTCCGCTCCAACGACGTTCTCTCCGATAGTTTTTCGCTGAGCCAGGTTGGGTTAATCGTCGAACGGCCCGCAGATCTGACGGCCGACCGCAGATGGGGATATCGTATTGACCTCATGTTCGGGCAGAATACGGAAACGCTCCAGGGTAGTGGCCTCAATGAACCGCGGCCTCAGGTCTACCGTAATATCTTCCAGGCTTTCGGCTCCTATATCGTTCCGGTCGGCAGCGGTCTTCAAGTGGACTTTGGCAAGTTCGCCAGTTCTCTGGGCATTGAAGGGAACTACACCAGAGATCAGTTGAACTACTCGCGCTCCTACCTCTTCAATGCCCTGCCTTTCTATCACATGGGACTCCGCAGTACCTATAACGTGAACCCGAAGCTCTCACTTCAGTACTGGCTGGTCAATGGCGAAAATCAAACCGAAGATTTCAACGGCTTTAAGAGTCAGGCCGTGCTCATTGCGTATAAGCCCAACGCTAAACTTTCGTGGAACGTCAACTACTACGAAGGGCAGGAGCAGCGCGATCTATTTCCCGCCGGCAACTCTGCCATCCCGACCTTGCCCACCCAGCCCGGCCTCTCTATTGAGTCGGTATCCGGTCCGCACAACGGGCGCACTCATATCATTGATTCCTACGCTTCCTACACTTTCGGTTCGAAGTGGAGCGCAGCGCTCGAAGGTGATTATGTACTCAATCGCCAGGCAAGCAATTCGGCGCCAACCCGCTTTTATGCCGGCGCCGGCTACCTTCACCGGCAATTAACCAAGACGGTTGCGCTCAACGGCCGTTTCGAGTACCTGAACGATCGCAGGCTGTTCACCGGGTTAGCGCAAGATCTGAAGGAAGTAACAGCGACAGCTCTCTTTCAACCCGCCGAGGGCTTTCAGGCCCGCATCGAGTATCGTCGCGACTTTACCAATCAAAACTTCTTCCTGACCAACAACCCGGCCTTTCTGGTAAGGTCGCAGAATACTGCTACCATCGGGCTCAACTGGTGGTCCGGCGGCAAGAGCGGATCCTGGTAACATCGACAGCAAGTTTCATCAGATAATAGAGATATGGGATCCATGATCGATACCAAACCAACACCGGAGCAACTCCTTCAACAGTTGGAAACCGAAGAGGAACATCAGTCTCGCGGTCGCTTAAAAGTCTTCCTTGGGTATGCATCAGGCGTTGGCAAAAGCTTCCGTATGCTCGATGAAGGTCGGCGGCGTTACGAACGCGGGCAGGATGTGGTCATTGCCGCCGTGCAACCGCGCCTGTCTCCCGACCTGCAGCAAACCGCGAACACGCTGGAAGTCATTCCGCTGCTGTGTGTGGAAGGCTGCACTGTCATGAACGTCAACGCCATTCTCAAGCGCCGGCCCAAGGTCTGTCTGGTTGATGGCCTGGCTTATGACAATCCGGCCGATGCTGCGCGCCGTTACCGCTGGCAGGATGTTGCGGTGCTGCTGCAAGCCGGCATCTCAGTCATTAGTTCGGTGAACCTGCAACATATTGAAGAGATGCGCACCAGGGTGGAAGCGGTTACGGGCAAGCACGTTACCCAGACTGTTCCACTCAGCTTCCTCCATAGAGCGGACGAGATTGTCGTGGTGGACGTGCCGCCTGAAAGCTGCATGAGCATCTCAGAAGATGGCAACTCCACCAGGCCGCATAAGCTCTCGCAGTTGCAGCTTTCCGAACTCCGGGAAGTGGCTCTTTTGTTGGCGGCTGATGTTGTCGATAAGCAGCTTGAGAGATACCTGGAGCGTCACGGCATCCAGCAATCGTGGGGCACGCAGGAGCGTATTATGGTCTGCTTATCTCCTCGTGCTGATGCTGAACGGATGATAGAAACGGGAGTCCGCAACCGTGATCGCTTTCACGGCGAACTGATTGCCGCACACCTGAACCGGCCTGACTGGTCTCCCGAGCAGCGGACGCGTGTGGATGCCGGCGTTGAAAAGGCACGAGAACGTGGTGCAGAGATCGTTCAATTAGATGGCGAAGACGCCGTGGATACCATCCTTCGATTCGCCCGGCAGCGAGGTATCACCCAAATCTATGTCGGCCACAAAGGCCGCGACAGCTGGTGGGAGCGGGCATTCGGCAGCGACCTCGACCGCCTCATAAGCTCCGCCGAGGGCATGGACGTGCGCGTCTTTCCTCATCCGTAGTTCCGGTTCGTAGAATCGTACAGGTTGTACGGGCCCTTGCAAAAACAAAGCGGTTTTTCGCTCCGTCCATTGCAAAAACGCTGTCACAAACGAACGATGCTGGTTGAAGAACTCTCTTCAGTGAAGTGATTGAGATGGATCAAGCGTGATTTTGCACTGTTATCGTCTTGAAGAAGGGCCCTCTCAGGCCTTTTCTACTTGGCGGTTCTTTCGATTGGCTCAGATACTGTATTGAGCCGTCTGATTTTCTAAGCTGGACAACCATAGGCATTTTGTTCCGGGACACGGTGAAGTCATGTTGCGTGTAGAAGCCTTTGCTTTGCTGCTTCCGATCCAACACTGGTATGTATGGCGTTATCTGCCGTTTTGAAAGCCAAGACAGGAACCCATCCGTGCCATAACTCTTGTCAGCGGTGAATCCGAGCTGTGTTCCGGCCCCGCGACGTTGTTGGGGCGTCCCAAGCTAAAGTCGAAAGGTTCGGCATGACTATATCCCCCTCAGTTCATCCCACTACTTGATGGACGGAAGCTTGCATATGCTGAGTTTGGCCCCCGCGACGGTCTACCGCTCTTCTGGTTTCACGGGGCGCCCTCATCTCGTCTCGAGCCGCAAGTGCTGGGCGAGGCCCTGTTCGCCCGTTTCAAATTGAGAGTTAATACGCCCGATCGGCCGGATATTGGCCTCTCGGACTTCCAGGGTGCCAGATCCTTCTCAAGCTGGCCAGCCGATGTTGTGCAGCTGGCTGACCATTTGAATCTGCCGCGCTTCGCGATACTCGGAAACTCTGGCGGTTCCGCCTATGCCTGGGCCTGCGCCGCTGCCACTCCGGAGCGCATCAGCGCCGCGGTGATCGTCTCCGGAGCTTGGCGGATGGATCGTACTGAAGTCAAGACGAGTCTGCCGCTAGCGAACCGGGTCTTCTGGGTTCTAGCCAAACGATTTCCTCCTGGGTTGAGGGTTTTACTTAGAACCATGCGCCGAGACCACGATGGGCTTTGACGTTTCGAACGTCAAAATCCCCGTTCATTCCTTCCATGGAGTGCGTGACAGAAACGTTCCCATAGCCCTCGTCAGGGCTATGCTGGCTCATCTACCGAATGCAACTCTCACCGAGTTTCCTGAAGAAGGCCACCTGTCATCACTGTGTAATCAATTCGAAGAGGTCGCGAGTCGTTTACGGGCAGCATCTTTGTAAAACCCACCCAGCTTTTCTGTCAAAAATCTCCCAGCGTGTATCTAACGTCCAGATATCGAAATGCCTAAGACAGAAAAGAAACCGAAGACTAACAACACAGCTAGCCCAGATCCGAAACTGGTCGACCGCATGTACCCCAACCGGGTTGCTCTTTCCGATGAGATCAAGAGCCAGGTGGTTGGAGTGCTGCAGGAGCGTTTAGCAGAAGCAAGCGATATGCACTCTCAAGCCAAGTTTGCCCACTGGAACGTGAAGGGTGTCAACTTCTACCAACTCCATTTAGTGTTCGACCACGTGGCCAAGGTCATCGGGAAGCAGATTGACCCGATCGCAGAACGACTGACGCAGCTGGGCGGGGTGGCGAACGGCACCATTCGGCAGGCAGCCATGAGCTCCAAAATCCCGGAGTACCCTGTCGAGACCATCAACGGTATGGACCATGTTCGCGCCTTGGCGGACGCTCTTGGCCACTACTGCCAGGGAATGCGCGAAGCGTCGGAAAAGATCGACGACATTGGCGATGAACCAACTTCAGACTTCTTCAACGAGTTGATCGTGGAAGCCGAAGAACAGCTGTATTTCCTGGAATCGCACCTGGAGGCAGGTGAAGTCGAGTAAAGCAGACTCATCCCTCTGATCGATCAGTGCAACAAGGCCCGAGAACAGCGACGGCTGTGCCATCTTGGGCCTATCCCTCACGCTCAGCCGTAACGAACAGTCTGCCGATTCCCATCCCTTGCGTTACGCCCGCTTCCTCTCCCGGCACAGCTTCCAATTTCTGAAAGCCGGCTTCGGTCAGCGCTCTCAAAATCTCCTCTTGGCTGTAGCTGCGCTGCTGAACGCAGCTGCGTTGCTGCCTCCATGAGTCACTGTTCGGTTGGCGGATAAACCACATCAGTTCCGTCTCTACCTCGCGAGTTTCGGCGTTGTATGTCCCGCGGATCATGCTCACCCTGGTGTCATGCACCTCTACCACCCATTGCTGCTTGTCCACCTGATACGCCTCATCTAAGTTCATATCGAAGCAGAACCAACCGCCAGGCTTCAAGGCTGTATGCACACTTCGGAATGCAACCGCTAAATCAGAAGGGTCCGTCAGGTGATTCAACGAATCGAACGTACAGAGCGCCGCGTCATAGCCGCCGTGTATGCCGAGCTGCCGTACGTCGCCGACGCGCCAGTCCACCTCAGGCATCTCTCGTCGCGCAATCGCAATCAACCCGGCGGACGCATCCACGCCCGTCACGTTGTACCCGCGCTTTACCAGTTCCTTGGTCACATGCCCGGAGCCGCAACACACATCCAGCACGCGCCCTACGATTGAGACATGAGAGAAAAACAGACGCTCTAACGCCGGCACGGCAGACGAGAAGTACCAGTCCGACCACAGTGCATGATACATCTCGGCAATCGGATCGTAGGTTGATGGACTTAGCTGCGAAGAAGTCGTTGACATTAGCTTGTGCGCAGTAACAAGTATGTAGGTATGACTCAGCAGGCCTCACTTACTTTCACCATTGGCGCCGAAGGCGAGGTCCGCGTCCGCAGTGATTCCGAACACCTGACTCTTCACTACCATGGACCTTCCGAGCACGCCCTCTACCTTGCCCTGCAAACTCAGGAACCGGGAGATAGTTCGCCGATCGTGCCATACTCACAACACCTCGAAGGCTCAACAGTCTTTCTCCCGTTTCCTGCCGACTATCTTTTCTCTTTCGTAAACGGTAAAGTTCTCTGCCGCGCGCGAAAGGACCTTGCCTGGACCGAACCCTTCGATACGGCTGCAGCGAGCGGACAGGCCGAGGAAAGCGGCCTCTCTTTTGCCATCTCAACAGCCGCCCTTCACTGCCCATCCGGCTACAACCTCTGCATCTATGTGAAAGACGTTCGCTCCAACAACGGCTGGGGCTGGTTCCTTGGTTGTAACGACGCCTCCGTTCGCGCTGGATTCGGCGATAAAGTCATCAGCTCGTTCTACCGCATCAGGACTGACTCCGACCAACCTCAAATCACAACCGCGGGACGTCTTCACTCAACCGGCAGAGAGCGCATCTACGAGCTCTTCGTTCGGCTTTTCGGCAACAGCAACAATCGCCGCAAGCCCAACGGAACCCTCGCCGAAAACGGTTGCGGAAAGTTTAACGACATCACCGATCACGCCATCGCCGGCATTGCTGAAATGGGCTTCACCCACATCTGGCTCATGGGCGTTATTCGCCATGCCACTACGAGCGCTTTCGATCTGCCCGGCTTCGGAGCCGACAAAACAGATCTGATGAAGGGCCTGGCCGGCAGTCCTTATGCCATAAAAGATTACTTCGATGTTGCGCCTGATCTGGCCACCAATCCCCCTGAGCGTCTGGCCGAGTTCTCAGCACTGATCAAGCGGATCCACAACGCCGGCTTGCACGTCTTAATCGACTTCGTGGGCAATCACGTCTCGCGCGCCTACGCTTCTCAAGTTCGTCAGGATCTGGATTTCGGCGTTCATGACGATCGCAGCATTTCGTTCGCGCCTTCGAACAACTTCTTCTACTTACAGCCATCGCCCACCGGCGGTCCGCCCTTACAGATGCCTACTTACGACCGCCATACAAACCGTCCGCTCAGTCCGACTTGCAAAGTTACCAACGACTGCAATGGGCTCTTCGAAGGCGAGACCACCTTTGGCCGCGTCACGGGCAACAACGCCGTTACCTGGTCTCCCTCGCTCAGCGACTGGTACGAAACAGTAAAGCTGAACTACGGCTACGACTTCACCGGCCGCACCACGCCTGTCCGCCACTTCCCGCACAGCCGCGATGCCGCGCTCGCTATTCCTGCTACTTGGACGACGCTGGATGCCGTTCTCGCCCACTGGCAGGCACTTGGCGTCGATGGTTTTCGCTGCGACATGGCTCACATGATCCCGCCCGAATTCTGGGCCTGGAGCATTTCTCGCGCACGCAGTCGCAACCCCGCGACCTTCTTTATGGCCGAGGCCTACAACGACTATTTCGTCGTCCAGACGACCGCTCCCGAAGTACTCGCCCTCGGTGATCGTCCGCTCTTCTACGGTCTTCTCCATGCTGGTTTCAACGCTGTCTACGGACACGACACCTACCGTGCCATTAAGAACCTGTACGACGGCGTCAGTTGGGCCAACGATATAGATGCCACTCTCGGCAACGGCTTCGTTTCCTTCAACAGCGTTGCTTATGCTGAGAACCACGACGAAATTCGCTTGGCCTCGCAAGCCGGCTGGGGCAACATCGGGATGCAAGTCGGCATCCCAGTCTCTACCGTCCTCTTCACGCTTGGCCGTGGGCCCATCCTGTTCTATAACGGCCAGGAAGTTGGGGAGCCGGCCTCCGACGCCGAAGGTTTTAGCGGAGCCGATGGCCGTACAACCATTTACGACTACTGGTCCATGCCCGAATTAAGTAAGTGGGTCAACGGAGGTGAATGTAACAAGCAGTTACTCTCAGTCCAGCAGCGATCGCTTAGGGAGACCTATGCGCGCCTGCTCGCTCTTTCGGCTGAGGAGGTCTTTCGAACTGGCGACTTCTTCGGTCTCAATGCTTTCAACATTGCTAATCCGGCTTACGGACGACTTCCGGGGGAGACGGCCAGCGGTCACTGGCTCTACGCCTTCCTCCGCTACAGTCCTTCCTGCGCGCACGGTTATCTGGTTATGGCCAACCTCCACCGCAGCCAAACCTTCGCGTCCATCAGCCTCTCGCTACCGCCCGAAGCTCTCCGCTTCCTTAACTGCAACGATGAAGCAGCTTCTGTGCTGACCGACCGCTTACTTCAGAACGAGGCTAAGGCCAGTTGGCAGCTGCAGGATCACTCCGTGTTGATAGATAAGCTGCCGCCGCTTAGCGCCAGCATTTTTCGTATTACGCGAACCGAATCGGAAAGGCAACGGCTACATCCTGCCACGTCATCGTGACAGTTGCCGAGTTGCCCGCCGCTTTCGCAAGCTGAATTGTAAACTCTTCGGCCGTCGCGGTCTTCTTTACCGGAACCTCGAATCGGCCCAGGTCTTGCGCCTTGTCATACTTGAACGCACCCCACTGACTCGCCGTCTTGTTCACAATCATTGTCCAGGAAGTCGCACCTGGAATCGCAAACAGCGCATAAGAACCAGCCGGCGCCTGCAGCGTTCCATTCAAAGTCGCCGCAGCCGAAAGAGTCAGCTTAGTCGCTTCGTCTGCACCTAACCGCCAGACCTCTCCAGAAGGAACAAAGTTGGCGCTGAACGCTTTTCTCCCCTTCAATGAGGGCCGGCCATACACTATCTCGATCCGCTTCCCGCCCACTTCCAAACTAGCGGTCTCATGCGGGCTTTTCCGCTCACCGCCTTGCGCCGCCGCCAATACCGGACGGAGCGCAGCCGAAACTAATAACGATCGTCGCGTCATAGTCTCTATTTACTCACAGAAGAAGAAAGTTCAAAGCCTGCCCTAGTGCAAGATACATTACAGACGTTCTATCGTTCAGCCTACGTTAAATTGTTCATTTCTTTTACTGGTTTCTTTTCCTAAATCGGCCCCTACTATCAATCGAAATTCTTCAAATACTTACGCCTGATCGTGAACCGGTTCCATAGCCATAGTCTCAAACGTGTCAACCACTTAGCACCGACCACGACTAATGTTTAAATTAGCTTTGGCACCTGCAATCTAAGTACTTCTAACTCGGTTGTACGCTCGATTTAGGAACTGTAAAAACATCTATTTACTCACCTTACCGTGCATATTACCGCGCCGTCCTTAGCCTTTTATTCAGTCAGGTTCGTAAGTCCTAGTACGTGATCCGACGGTTCTCCGTATTTAATCACTGGAATGGAGGCCCGTAAACGTGGTACTACATAGTTCACGCCGAAAGAATTTAAGTTCCGTAAGTCTGACAGTTGTCAGGGCAAAGCGGCTTAATCTTTCAATCCTATCGGCCTTCAGCGTGAAAAAGCGTTCTGGGACCGAAAGGGCGGAAGCCTGTCCAAGCTGACCGGTGACCTCAGAATTCTTCTTAATTCGGAGACTCCAAAAATGATCAGCTCACAGGCAGTTGTTTCCGGCCCGGCCGGCCTGCCATGGTATGCGGTCCGCACCAAAAGCAATCGCGAAAAGTGCGTCTCCAGTCTCCTCGAAGCTCGGGGCCTTCAGCCCTATCTGCCGCTTTACCGCACGCGCCGCCAGTGGTCCGATCGCACTGTGGAAACCAGTCTCCCGCTCTTTTCCGGCTACCTTTTCTGCCGCTTCGATTCCCGCGTTCCCAGCTCTGTCACCTGCACTCCCGGCGTGGTCTCCGTGCTCGGCTTTGGCGGCAAACCGGCCCCTATTCCGGATGACGAAATCAATGCTATCGAAAATGTTCTGCGCTCCGGTCTCGCCGCTGAGCCTTGTGCTTTCCTCCGCCAAGGCCAGCGCATCCGCCTCCAGCGCGGCCCGCTTACCGGTCTGGAAGGAATTTTGGTGCAGAAAAAGTCTAATTGGCGTCTCGTTGTCTCCGTCGAAATGCTCCAACGCTCGCTGTCGGTCGAGGTCGATCCGCAATCTGTTTCTGCCCTATGAAAGCCTCGTTGCGAGCTGAATCTTCTCTTAATGTCCTCCGCTTCCAAAAACCACATGGTAAGCTTCCGCCTTACCAAAGAAGAGTATGAACAGCTGCGCGATCTCTGTTTCTTGAACGGCATCGGCAACGTGTCGGAGATGGCGCGCGCCGGCTTGAACCTCCTGCTCCAGCAACCCACGCGCGTGCCGCAGGAATCTCTTGAGTGCCGCGTCGCCGAGATGGAGAGCCGCCTCCGCCTGCTCACTGTCGAAGTCAAACGTCTCTGCCAGAGCCTTGGTCCCCGCTCTGCCTGACAACTCCCCGTCCCAGCTTGTCTGACAATTCATGCCTGGCTGTCTCCCAGGCTACACGTATACTCAGCGCGCGCAAAACTCCCGAAAAGCAAGGTTAATTATTTACTCAATGAACGAAAAAGAAATATCTTTATTACAGCTAGTTACTCGCCATTGGAAACTCTCGGTCGGGATCATTGCCGGCGCCATCGGCCTCGCCGGACTAATTACGCTCATCCTCCCCCGCCGCTACGAATCGGAAATGAAATTTCTGGTTAATCATGAGCGCGCTGATCTCGTCATTACTCCCGATAAGAATCAGAGCACCGTTACCGCCTCCGAAGTGACCGAAACAGAGGTTAACTCCGAGATGGAGCTTCTCAAGAGTCACGACATCCTCGAAGCCATCGTCCGGGACCACAAACTCTATTTGCCTTTTGAAACCATTAAATCCGCCCAGCCCTCCCGCAAGAGCATCGAGCGCGCCGGCCTCAAGCTGCAAAAGGCACTTACCATCACCGCTCTCCGCAAAACCAATATCATCGATGTCACCTACCGCGATGCTGACCCCGACTTAGCTGTCGCTATCCTGCACGACTTAGGCGATCGCTACCTCACCTCGCACCTGGCCGTCCACAGCGCCCCCGGCACCGACAAGTTCTTCGCCGAGCAGGTGGAGAATTTCGGCGCCCGGCTCATCCGCGCCCGCGCCGCCCTCGCCGCCTTCCACCAGCAGCGCCATCTCTTCTCCATGCCCCAGCAGCAGGCCGCCGTTCTCGAACGCTTTCAATCGGTCGACTCCCAGCTCAAGGACGTCGATGCTCAACTCGGCGAAGAGCAGAGCCGCCTCGCCGAAAATGCCCATCAGCTCGCAGGCACCCCCGAACGCCTCGTCACCCAAGTGCGCCAGGTTTCCAATCAGTTCGCCATACAGCAGCTCGAGCCCATGCTCACCCAGCTCCAAAACCGCCGCATCGAGCTCGTTACCAAGTTCAAGCCCACCGATCGCCTCGTCGTCGAGCTGGACGAGCAAATTGCCAACACCCGCGCTCAGCTGGCCGCCATCCGCGACGAACGCACCGCCGAGCAGACCACCGATCTGAACACCCTGCACCAGGGCCTGAACTCGGACTTCACCAAAGGCCAGGTCGAACTTAAGGGCTTGCAAACGCGTCGCGCCGCGCTGGCCCGCATGCGCCAGGGCTATCTGCAGCAGCTCGGCGATATGGATCAGTCTTTCGTCCAACTGCAAAGCCTCGAGCAGTACGAAAAGCAGGCGCAGGACAATTATTTGCTTTACACGCACCGCCTCGACGAAGCCCGCCTCGCCGAAGCTCTCGACCGTGAAAAATTTGCCAACGTCGCCATGATCGAGAAGCCCGTCTCCTCGCCCATCCCGGTCTCGCCTAAGCTCAGCCTCAACCTGGCCGTCGGGGCATTGCTCGGCCTGTTCCTAGCGTTCGCCGTCGCTTTTCTCTTAGAAACCCGCAGCACCAACATGCCGCCCGCACTCAACTCCGACCCCTCGCGCGAACATCTCTTCCCCAACCGCGCCTACCAGGCCGCCTCAGGCGACTAACTCTTCTCCCCAGCCAAACATTCAGGAGCCACTTCTATGTCCATCCGACTTTGCCAACTGACTCTTCTCGTCCTCAGCGCCGCCGCAGGCCTGTGTGCCGGCGATACTTTTGCCTCGCGTGAGCCCCGCTATCACCTCCACCCCGGTGATGTCATCTCTGTCGAGTACCGCTACACCCCCGAGTACAACGCTACCCTTTCCATCCAGCCCGACGGCTTCGTCTCTCTCCCCCTGCTCGGCGACCTCAAGCTCGGCGGCCTTACCCTCACCGAAGTGCATGACCAGCTTCAATCCAAAGCCGCCGAGCGCCTCAATCAACCCGAAATCACAGTCGGCCTCAAAGAATTCGAAAAGCCCTACTACATCGTGGGAGGCGAAGTCGGCACCCCCGGCCGCTTCGAAATTCGAGGCCGCATCACTGCCCTGCGCGCCGTCGAAATAGCCGGCGGCTTCCGAACCTCCGGCAAGATGACGCAAATCCTGCTGATCCGCCCGGTCAACGGCGTCGACGCCGAAACCAAGTTGATCAACCTGAAGAACGTTGTCGACCACCGCGAACTCAACGAAGACGTCGAGCTCCACCCCGGCGACATGCTCGTCGTCCCCAAGACCCGGCTGGCCAAAGTCGAGCCCTACATCAAGCTGGTCAACGCCGGCTTCTATCTCAATCCTTTGAGCTTCTAGTCTTCTCCAAAGGTTGACAGCCATGCATCGCACACACGCTTCCACCATCTGGCTCTGGTCCAGTCTCGATTCGGTCATCGCCGCCGCAGCCACCCTGTTGTGCCTTCGGCTTGTTTACACTGGCCCTCACACGGCCTCTTTCTCTACCGTACTCGCCCAGCGCCTCTCGTTCAAAAACTTCCTGCTCTTCACCCTGTTTCTGGTCGTCTGGACCGGCATCCACCAGCTCAGCGGGCTCTATCGCAATCCGGCCGTCACTACATGGCGCTCGCTGGCCAGTCGAGCCGTCTTGGCCTGCGCTCTCGGTTCCATCTTTTTTCTGGTCTTTCCGCTCTTCAGCCACGAGCACGAGATGCCGCTGCTCGCCCCGGTTCTGATCTTCTTCTGTGCCGCCTGCACCGGCAGCCTGCTGGCCCGCTCCGCCCTCTGGCCGCTCCTGTCCTCCTACGCCGCCGCTCAGCAGCGCCGCCCCGTCCGCACACTCATCATCGGCAGCGGACCCCTGGCAGCCCGGCTCTTTCATTCGCTTCATGCCCGCTCACCCCAATCGGTGGTCGGCTTTGTCGATGCTCCCGGCCCCCACACCGTCTCGGAAACGAGCCGCGATCGCCTCCTCGGCAATTTCGATCAGCTGGAAAGCGTCCTCATGTCTACAGCCATCGACGAGGTGCTCGTCGCCCTGCCGCTCCGCTCCTGCTACGACCTGATTCAAATGAGCATTCGGGTCTGCGAACGTGCCGGCGTTCCAGTCAGCTACCACTTCCAGCCCTTCTCCCACTCCCTCGGCTTTGCCCGCATGGAGGAGCGCTCGCTTCAGCACTACATCTCCTGGCGCCCGAGCCGCATCGAACAGTCCAGCTTCGCCAAGCGAGTTATCGATGCGATGGGCGCCACCGCCGCACTACTCTGTTTGGCACCCGTTCTGGCCGCCATCGCAATCGCCATCAAGCTCACCAGCCCCGGCCCGGTTTTCTTCTCCCAGGAGCGCTATGGCCTGAACAAGCAGCGCTTTCGGATGTTTAAATTCCGCACCATGGAGCCGGACGCCGAAGCGCGCCAGAAGGCTCTTGAGTCCCAGAACGAAGCACAAGGCCCGGTCTTCAAGATGAAGAACGATCCCCGCGTGACACCTATCGGCCGTTTCCTCCGGAAGACCTCCCTTGACGAGCTCCCACAGTTTATGAATGTGCTGAAGGGAGAAATGTCGCTAGTGGGCCCAAGGCCACTACCCCTGCGCGACGTAGCCCGTTTCAGCGACTCCTGCCTGATGCGCCGCTTCAGCGTCAAGCCCGGCCTCACCTGCCTATGGCAAGTCAAAGGCCGCAGCGGAACGAGCTTCGACCAGTGGATCTCTTATGACCTCGAATACATCGACACCTGGACATTCTTGTTGGACTGCAAGATCTTGCTCATGACAATTCCCGCAGTGATCAGAGGAACTGGGGCTGTTTGAAGCACGTGATGCAAACCAGCTCTTACTTCAACCGTTTACGGCTACCAGGTTCTATCCACGGCTTACTGACGCTCGACAATGCAATTGTAAGCTGCGGAAACTTCTTGACGGCACTTCTGGTGGCGCGCCTCCTTTCCAGTTCGGACTTCGGAAAGTATACGCTCCTTTACGGTCTAGCCATTCTTTCGCTGACTTCCTCTAACTGGCTTACCAGGACAACAATCGCCCAGTTTGTTCCAAAGCCAAACCAAACCTTCAGCGCCTTTGCTTCAGGCACTGTTTCTTTTGCTGCCAGTTTAGGACTATTCGCAGGTTTCTGCCTTGTCGTTGCAGGTTTCTACTTACGCGTCCCGAACCGCCTACTCCCTTACCTCATTCTGCTTCCTGTTGCCATGCAATTACAGGACGTCTTACGTCGGCTTGCAATCGCTCAAGGTGCGTTGAAAATTACCCTTATAGGTGATTCGATCAGCTACTTAGGTCAGGCAATGATTGTAGGGGCTCTGGCAACGGTTGGTACCCCGTCACTACTCGCTGTTTTCTCGATTATTGTCGGTACATCAGTAATTGCCGCGATTGTCCAATACGCTCAATTGAAGGTTACTCGGCCCGATTGGTCCAGGACTGTCAGCGTCACGCTGGAGTTTTGGAAGGCTGGCAAGTATGTCTTACTTGCCGGGATGCTGTCTTCTCTGACTCCCTATTCGATTGCGTGGGCCTTAACAATTCGATTTGGCGCCTCGGAGACGGCGAGATTTTCGGCCGTTCTAGCACTGCTTGGACCCAGCCACTTGATCATGAACAGTATTTCGTGGCTTGTGCTGGCAGATGTTTCCCGCTTTAACCATAAACACAGAAATGAACTCGGTTCAGTTGGTACTAGTGCATTCGTAGATCTTGCCAAGCGGTCTTCCCCAATGTTTGTATATTGGCTCACTTTAATGCTGTTTAGCCACCAGTTACTAAGAGTCATCTATGGAGCGCACTCTCATTACCAGAATGAAGAACTGAATCTTCGGCTGTGCGTCTTCTACTACGTCGCCATCTTTGCAGCGCAGCTTTCAGAAGCATTGCTCGAAGGGTTGAATCGTGCTAAGTCTCGACTGGTTCCAGAGATACTTGGCTTCTGCGTTCTGGTCGCGGTTTGCCTGCCGATTACGGTACGAGTTGGCGTTCGCGGCGCATTTATCTTGGGAGCTGTTGTTCATCTAGTCCGATGTCTGTCAGCGCTCTCGTCTGCTCCTGAATTTTACAGGAATTTGAGTTGGATTAAATTTACGCGTCGAACGCTGAAAGCCGTCGCATGAAAATTCTCTTAGTAGGCCATGGGTGCAGTCCGTATAAGGGTTCGGAACCAGGAAATAGCTGGAACTGGGCTGCCCATATGTCTGACATTCACGACGTCTGGTTGATTGCCCATCCTGAGTTTCGAGAGGAGGTCGAGGCAGAGCTGAACCGGCACCCTCGGCCCAGACTAACTGTAGTGTGGGTATCGCTTCCGGGATGGCTGGATCCATGGAATCCTGCTTCGGGACAGAAGTATGTTCGCCTTCATTACTTTCTCTATTTACGCTTCGCTTTGAGCAAAGCTCGTAAGCTTCACCAGTTAATCCACTTTGACTTAGTGCACCATACCGGATGGAACACAATCAGCGTACCGTCGCCCTTCTGGCGTTTGGCGATTCCATTCATTTGGGGTCCCATAGGGGGTGGCCAGACTACCCCAAAATCCTTCCTATGTCTCTACAGGCAGTCAGCTTGGCGAGAGCGGCTACGAACCCTCAGGGTGCGTTCCCTGAGGTATGCACCCTCCCTCGCGTCCGCCGTCAAGCGATCCGTACTTCTGCTTTCTACAAACAGCGATACCACAAAACTTCTCACTCTCGCCGGTGCCAAAAACGTCGAGCACTTCCTGGATTGCGGGGCGCCTCCTGTTGACACTGGCGTGAGCACTCCTCGAAAGCGAAAAACCGAGGTTCTACAACTGTTTTGGGCTGGAATCCTTGCGCCTCGTAAAGGCCTGGAGTTATGTCTGTATGCGTTGAGCAGGCTCCCAGGGGATCCGCCGGTCCACCTTAGAATAGCCGGAGATGGTGCCGAGCGGCTAGCTCTCGAAAGATTGTGCTTGCAACTGAACCTTACGTCGAAGGTTACCTTCTTGGGTAGACTCAGCCGGAAAGAAATGACTACGAATTTTGAAGACGCGGATGCTTTCGTTTTTAGCAGCGTTAACGATTCAAGCGGCTCGGTGGTCTTGGAAGCAATGGCCCATGGATTGCCGGTCATAGCTTTAGATCATCAGGGCATCGGAGAGAACATTCCATCTATATCGGCAGTAAAGGTAAAAGTCTTAGATCCAGAGGGCACGATTACTGGCTTGATGGAAGCCGTAAAGCTGCTCTTGGAAAATCACACCTTAAGAGAAGACATGGGCCGCCATGCGCTGGAGTTCGCTGCAACCCAGAGTTGGGAGAACCGGGTTCAGGCCATGAACCGTTTATATTCGCTCGTATTAACTTCAGACGATTGAATGTAGCCTCTTTAAGAATTCTATGACTACACCGCGCTTACATCTAGGTTTGAAAAGTCGGAGAGAAGGATCGTGTATAGGCGCGGCAAGTCGTCCATACGCGGTCCAGTACTTTAACGTGGGCGATCCGAGATGGAGAAGTAAACATTACGCTTTAGTAGGGGACAATCTTTCGGCCGGGAGAGAGCGGGCAAGCCATGGATGAACGAATTACTGACCGCTACACGACGATCGCACTTTGCTTATTTTGTGCCTCCTTTTACTCCTTTGCTTCTCGAGATGCCCTAGCCGCGGACGTCGGGCTTCAAGGTCCGATCCAACTGGCGCTTGTACTTTTGGCGCTCCTCCTTCTTGTGTGGGTTGCTGTAACTCGAAGATCACCGCTACTCATTACGCCTCAGGTCGTCTTGTTCGCAGCGTATTGCACCTTGGGTACCGCCTCTTTCGTTAACTCGTTCGACATACGCGTAAGCCTGGGAAAATCAGTCATTGTCTGTTCAACTCTAGCCATCGCGGTTTTGCTTGTCTCAATTCTTCCAACTCCACTTATTCTGCGGAAGGTCTACTGGATAATTTTGATTTTTAATTGCATTGGTGTATTGATTTCATTAGTAGCTCCTGACACTTTTCCGCTGTTCGCACCTGATCAAAGCGGGAAGGAAAGCTGGCGCGTTCGCATGAACATCTTGCAAACACATCCACTCGCCGTAGCAGATCTGTGTGGGATTGCTTTTCTGATTGGGCTCAGTCCCTCCTCCAAATCGCGTTGGTGGACTCAACTGCTGTTCTTTGGATTTGTGGTCGCGACTGGATCGAGAACATGCTTAGCATTTCTGGTCTTATGCTTAGCGTTGAGGGCCATCTTGAGCATGCGACAAAGGGCTCAGGCTTTGCTGTTCTTCGCCACCATCGTGGCAGCTATCATCCTTACTTACTCTGGCGCCATGCTCTTAGATCCTAGCTTTTCCAGCGACGAGACGTACGAAATAGCTGGAGGAGATGAGGGTGCAGTTGCTCTTAACGGAAGACTGCCGTTATGGAGATACGCTTCGACTATCTGGAATGAACATTTTCCTTTAGGCTTCGGCTTTGAAGGAGCTCGGGCAAAACTGATCAAGTATTCTGAGTGGGCCGGGCACTCACACAACGCGTTCATTGAGGTCTATCTGATTGCAGGACCACTCGGATGGCTCGCTTTCATAGCCGCTTGGTTTTCGACCGCCTTCCGTAATTATCGATGCGCGGCCGAGCGTTCCTTCATCCCGATTCATGCTTATCTGGCAGTGACCAGTTTTATTAATCCAGTGGTCACCGGTGTAGCAGGTCCAGGGTTGTTACTGCTCTCGCTCGCCATTCCGCCGAGGCGAGCCCCAAGCTTTTCCGCCCAGCCAAGTCTCAAGGCTTCGCTATGAGACTCTTGCTCGTCAACAACACGGCGGATTTATACGGCGCAAGCCGCTGTCTTCTTCGCCTGGCTCAGCGGCTGGTACATGCCGGCCATACAGTTTGCGTCGTTGTACCAGTAGAGGGCCCGCTACTCTCAGAGCTCTCCCAAGTCGGCTGTCAAGTGGTCATTCAACCCAAAATCGGGATCATCGAACGGCAAAACATCGATACGGCTTGGAAGAAGCTAAGAGCGCTGCTAGCCATTCCTGGGTCAACGATCAGACTTATACGGCTTTTACTCGAATATAAACCGGATGTAGTTCATACAAACACCTCCGTTATCTTCGGACCGGCCTTGGCTGCTTTTGTGGCCCGTATCCCTCACGTATGGCACGTGCGAGAAACGTACTTTGAGTATCCCCGTGCGTGGAAAATCTATCGTCACATCCTTCTGTTTTTATCAACTAAGGTTATCGTCATATCGAAAAGCGTACTCAGCCAATTCGACTCTCGCGCGCTTTACAAAACGAGGCTTATTTATGATGGTCTGTCGACAGCGGAGTTCGGTGGTGTATCTGATGAGCGCCTCAGGAAGTTCAAGGAGCAGTACAGAATCCCTGACAACGCGACCATAGGTGTTGTCGGCCGTATCAAGTGGCACCGAAAAGGGCAGGAGGTTGTTGTTCGCGCAGCCAACCTGGTCAAATCTCGTTATCCAGAACTTAGGTTCCTAATCGTCGGCAGCCCATTCCCCGGCAATGAAGAGCATCTGAAGAGGCTCAATCAACTTATACGTGAGTATGAGCTTGAAGATCGGTTCACGTTCACCGGCGATGTACGAGATGTCG
Source organism: uncultured Bryobacteraceae bacterium (assembly GCA_964248405.1). GTDB lineage: Bacteria > Acidobacteriota > Terriglobia > Bryobacterales > Bryobacteraceae > Bog-105. The sequence continues at coordinate 140,203 of CAXTYH010000003.1, read as the reverse complement.
AGGCAGCATTTGCCTGCATGAGTGTAAGCGTGGTTCCATCAATAGTTGCCGAGCCGTTCGGATGTGTCGTTCTTGAATCAATGATGAGCGGCCTCCCAGTAATCGGCTCAAACATCGGCGGTATCGCAGAACAAATCTCCCATGGAAGCACTGGGCTGTTGTTCGAGCCGGGAAACCATGCGGAGTTAGCAGAAGCAATCTTCACACTGCTCAGTGACAATGACTTACGCAACAAGCTTCTTGCGAATGCGCGGAGGCATGTATTGTCCCAGTACGATCTCGACGAATCCGTGCGTGAACATATCCAATGCTATACGGAGGCAATAGAAGTCTTCCATAGCAGACCAGGGACGACCGGCGTGAGTGGATACTGGCTACCTTCCCTTCCAAGCCGCCGCCAGAAGTAGGAGATTAAAGTTGAAATGGCAAAGGCAATAATCGGCGTACGAGTAGATACAACTTCCTATGAAGAGATCGAGAGAGTTGTTGTTCGATGGGCCCAATCTGGATTGTCAAAGTACATCTGCTTCGCAAATGTTCATAGCCTCTTGGAAGCGAGAGACAACGCCAAATTCAGGCACGCGATAGAGGCTGCCGACGTTGTAGCGCCTGACGGAATGCCGCTCGTTTGGGCCCTTAAGCAGCTAGGTGAGTTACAAGCACGACGGGTATACGGGCCTGACGTGATGATACGCGTCCTAGCGGCTTGCTCCGACGCCGGGATACCGGTTGGTTTCCATGGTTCAAAGGAGTCGACCCTTCGTTCCCTGGTCGCAAGAGTTCGGGAGCGCTTCCCGGAAATTTTGATAAATTATCAGTGTTCACCGCCTTTTGGCACTCTGTCAGCCGAGGAAGAGGAAGCCGCCCTCGATGCGATCGCCGTCTCGGAATCACGAGTTCTGTTTGTAGGTCTCGGCTGCCCTAAGCAGGAGCTTTGGATGGCCAGAAACGTTGGCAAGCTGTCAGTTGTTATGCTCGGCGTGGGCGCAGCCTTCGATTTCCTGGCCGGAACCAAACCCCAGGCACCCCGTTGGTTGATGACATTGGGACTTGAATGGGTTTTCAGGCTCCTGACAGAGCCACGAAGGCTTTGGTGGCGCTATGCAAAACACAACCCGCGTTTCGTTCTCTTTCTCGCGCAACAGCTACTCCACCAACAGCACGGTAGATCGTAGGATCTTGTCGAGGTTGTCCTTGTGCTATTGCACGACCGTGTTGCTCCAAGTGGAATTTACGTCTTGATTGTATGCGTTTTGCCATTCTGGAAAGGTCAATAGTGAGCCATTGTTACCTGCAAACTCGGGCGCTCCATCCTTGGGGCCGGAGTAAGTGTTAGAGTCAAAAACCGTGCTATCCACAAAGGTAAGCCAATCAGACTCAGGTAATGTCGTGAGAACAAGTGCTGCTCCACTCTGACGGGCGAAGGCGTTTCCACTTACACGAACGTTTCTAGAAAGAACTTGAATCGAGGCACCTGTGTCCTGGTCAAGTATCTCTCTGCCGCCTGGTTGCCCGGAGATCATTACCTGAGCCTCCCTGTTATCGTAAACGATGTTGTTGACCAAAGTAGCGTTTTGCGAGGTGGCAAAAAGGGCTCCATTACGGTTGCGGCAAATCAGGTTGCCATTTAGGCTCAGCGGACCTTCATTCGCTTCTAAGAAGATTCCATCGAGAAGGTTGTCTTCAAACATCGAATTCTCGACGGCAACATCCTTGCAATCGGTATCAAACCATAATCCAAAGGTCTGATTATTTAATGCTCTATGATTCTCGATCTTGACATTCCTTAAGAGCATCAACTTTGCTCCACCTGCAGCCCATTCTAAAAATCCAGCGCCGCTTCCTCGCCAATTGTTGTTGGAAGTCTCACTGTTCGAAAATGACGAATTTGCCAGCTTCCAAGCCGACACACCTTGAAACCCGTTCTGGTTGGCTACGGTGTTGTTAATCTGAACTGCCTGAGAAGTAAACAAGCGCAGTCCGGTTATTCCGTTTTGATAGAGTTTACACTCAGAAAGAACCACGTTCTCAGAGTTGATTATGCTTAGAGCACTTCCCTGTTCGAGGCCGGAAGCGTCATGTTCGAAGATCAATCCTTGAATTCGGATATTGTGTCGCCCATCTACGTACAGGAGATTGGAACGAACGCCTACTTCGAAGCTTGCTTTCGAAGGACTAACTCCGTTCAGAAGGCATACCTCAACCGTCTTTGCAGATTCAGATACGAAAAACGAACCTGGGACAAGCTCAGCTTCTGTAAGGACTTGCTTGAGAAGTGAACCGTTCACGCTGATCAGCTCACGGCGACGCAATAGATCAGGAACGACTACGCTTCCTTCCCATCCTGCCGGGTACGGAACCAAACCCCAAGTGAACGGCCACGGATGAACGTAAACGTCCTTGACTACACTCGGTTGCCAATTACTGTTCCAGAGGTCGGAACCGGAAATCGTAGCGCGGCCGGTTTCTACCGCCTTAATGGTAATGGAGGCATCCGTCAGCCCAGCAACTGGCAGGAGGTCCATTCGCTCCCGATACATCCCGTTTCGAACAAGGACCGTTGAATCAATACCCTTGATGTTACTGTCAGTTGCTAATACTAATGCCCTCGCTATGCTTTTCAAGGGCTTAGATTCGCTCCCTGGGTTGCTATCGGATGCTGCCGTCCCCCCGACGTAGAACGCGGCCGTTGATCGAACAGCGCTTCCTGTACCCGTCTCCCCGGGGTGACCAAAAACGGACTGACAAGCCAAGAAAAACAAACAACCGACTGGTGCTAGACGAAGTCTCATGCAAAACAGTACCTAGTCCACAGTTGCCCTCTCAGGAACTAAGCCGACTTTATGCAACACGGGTCCTGCTAGGTCTCAAGAGATCTTTGCAAATCAACCCTTAGGCTCATCGGGCTCCGTCCAGGGATGGCCCTGAGTCCGAAGCCAAGAGATCGTCTCCTGGACTCCTTCATTTACAGAAAGTTTTGGCTCACCAACGATTTCGTAGGTCGGTTCCATATCTACCAGGTAACTCTCGGTCATGCTGCGATAACGCGACGAAAATAGTGGGAACGGAGCGCCTATAGCTTTGACAGAATCTCCCAATCGGGCCATCATTTTTAAGATTGCCCGAGGAATGATCCGCGGTGGTTTGTTAGTGATCGCCAGCGAAAACGCAGTTGTCCATTTCAGAATATCCTCGACTGGATCTCCGACATAGAACGGCTTCCGATTTACAAGGGCCGGATCAGCCTGCATCAGCTTCCACATCTGATCCACTACATTCCCCACGTAACCGTAAGCCCTCACCACTTTTTCACCACCAGGGTGAAAGTAGTATCCGCGCTTGATTACTCGCCAGATCTCGTTTGGGTACCGGGGATGCCACGGTCCCCATATGTTGGTAGGTCGAACAATTGTCCAAATAAAGGGAAGCTCGGAATTTCGAATGATATCCTCCATTTCACACTTGCTTAAGCCGTAGACAGTATGTGGTCGATGTTCCCAAGGGCTACCTGACAATGGACCGGGGCCAACCACGTATTGACTCGAGGTGAAGATGGCACGCTCTACTGAGCCCACAGACTCGAGAGCTCGAATTAGGTTCTGGGTGCCTTCAGTGTTGACTCTATACTCCTCGAGAGTCTTCCCCTCTACATCAGTCCGCGCCGCGAAGTGTACGACATGAGTCGGCTTAAAGGCTAGAACTGCCTTATTTACTGAGTCCTTATCCAAAATGTCGCCTTTTAACCAGAAACTGAAATGACTCGCCACTTTTGGCGGGCTGAGATCTAGATTGCAAGGAGCAAGGTCCGGCAAGTCGCGAAGGACATGATTGATAAAGTGGGTGCCAATGAAGCCGCTTGCACCAGTCAGAAACAGTTTTAGCATTGGCTGACTCAGCCAATTGTATAAGGAATGGACCTTTCATTTCTTATACAATTGACCCTCGGTTGAGTTCGACCCGACCTTCCCGACCGTCGGCTGATGGCACCCCGTTACTAAAGCCCCGTTCACACCTCATCACAATTTTCCTTTCTCCTAGCAGCCAAAGCACTTACCCCCGCCACTCCCCAAAGGCGCCATAACTAATTCCCCACCCACCTGCTACGCTCCAATCGGCTCACTGCGCTTCGCGCACTGGGCCTTTTTCATTTCCACACAGGAGCACTCACCATGAACGCCCGCACCATCCGCCGCGCCCAGGAACGCAGCGCCCGCAAGCTCGCCCGCAAAGAGCAGCGTCTCCAAACCACCCCACCCGCGCATCCTTCATCTCCTGAGCATCCGCCTACCCAGCCGTCTGACCCGCCTTCCCCACGCCACGCCACCGGCCCCACTTCCGCTGCCGGCAAAGCCATCTCATCCCTCAACGCCCTTCCCACCGGACTCACCGGTCGTACCGTCCTTCTCCCTGCCGACGACGCCCACGCCTACACCCAGCTCCTCACCGGCCTCGCCGCCGAACTCCAGCCTGTCGGTCTCCGCGAAACCGCTCTCGTTCAGTCCATTGCCGATGCCCTCTGGCGTCTCGAACGAATCCCGCGTCTGGAAATGTCTCTCTTCGCCCTCGGCCAGGAACGGTTCGCTCCCCTCTGCGAAGGCCACCATCCCGACACTCACCAGAGCCTGATTGAGACCCACACCTTTCTCGCCTACGAAAAGCAGCTCCGCAATCTCCACATCCAGGAAGGCCGCCTCCGCCGTCAGCGCGATCGCGATCTCGCCGATCTCCGCCACCTGCAAACCGAGCGTCTTAGCCAAGCCGCCCCAAACGCCTCGCCTGCTATCGCCGCACCTGTGTCAGTTCACGGAGCGGAGTTCGTTTTTACACCTGATGTCCCACCTACCACCCTGCCCGCCCACGAGCCCACGCCGGCACTTAGCCCCGCTCAATACCGGGCGCAGACTGCCTCGTGGGAAGAACGTGCTTACTGACAAGCCGTTGTGGAGCTAGAAAGTCGATCGAATATCCCGTCTGTCCTTCTATGGCCAAATCGGCCAGGATCTCTCCCATCAGGCAGCTGAACTTAAAGCCATGCCCGGAGAAGCCGGCCGCCACACTGACCTGCGGATACATGGGGTGAAGCGAAACCACGAAGTGCTCATCCGGCGTTAACGTATAAAGACAAACAACAGCTCGGTTACATGGACCGTTCAAGGCCGGAATGAACTCGCCTAAGTAACTTCTCAATTCGTCGATGTCGGCGTCAGAGATTTCGCGATCCACCGTGTCCGCTGCGCACTTCTGCCCTCCGCTGTGCATTGCCACTTTCACGCCGTCATCAACGCTCCCGCTCATCGGAAAACCGTAGAAGCAGTTAGCTCCGTCCACGTCCCAGATGTAAATAGGGCACCTGTCCGGCTGAAACATTATCGTGTCTTCCAGAGGTTTGAACCAGCACATCACATGGCGACGAACATCGAAGTCGACCCCCAGCTCAGACAGGATTTGCGGAGCCCAGGCTCCTGGCGCAATCACCAGGCGAGCCGCTTGGTAGGTGCCCGTCTCTGTAGTGACGGTAACGCTATCGCCTGATGCACTGGCCGACCACGCCTTCGCCGGTTCCTGAAAATGTAGTGCAGCCCCACACCGTGCAGCCATCTCCAGGTGAGCGCGTACCGCTACTTCAGGCCGCAGAAAACCAGCGGCAGCCTCGTACATAGCCGTCTCGTTCTCTCTGGGGTGAAACGCCGCGAATCGGCCTTTGAGCTCGCGTGCAGTAAGCACTTCAAATGGAAGGTTGTGCTGCGTTGCACTCAGGATGGCGCCCTCCACCACCGGACTCCCCGGAGGACCGATCATCAAGCCGCCCGTTCGCTGGAGAATGCGGGTGCCCGTATCCCGCTCCAAGCGCTCCCACAACTCGTAAGCCCGCAGCGCGAAAGGAACGTAGCTCGGATGCTCATGGTACGCCTGGCGAATAATCCGGGAGTCGCCATGGGAGGAACCCAGGTTATGCGCAGCGCCGAACTTTTCAAACCCCAGCACGCGTTTGCCTCTAGCCGCAAGATGGTAGGCAGCCGCGCTCCCCATCGCCCCCAACCCCAGCACAATAACGTCGTACATCACACTATCAATTCTGACGAAACGCGCTGGTGTACTTCTTGCGCCGTCCCTTCCGTCACTCGCAATCCGTACCATGTACCTGCCGCCAGAACCGCCATCACCGAACCCGAAAGCAGCGCCGTCAGCCATCCGTAATAAAACACCAGAAGTGGAACAGCACTAGTGGCAGCAACGCCGCCCAGGTTACCTGCCAGATTCATCAGCCCGCTCGCAGCCCCGGCATCCTGGCCCGCTATCTCAATGGCGGTCGAGAAGTAAGACGACTCCGTACTGAATAACAGTCCGACACTCAGCGCTATGGCTCCAATGGCGACAACAATATCTGCCGCTTGCGCACCGACATACAGGAGCAGCGAAGCCGCGAGTAAGCACCCACTCGCAATCCTGCGACGGCCCTGAAGAAAGCCCACCCTATCCGAATACCAAGTACTCAAGAACCCGAAAGCCGGAACCGTCATCGAGGCTGTAATCCATGGCAGACTGTTTGCCCACCCGCTGTTGACGATACTCAAATGCCGCACATCCACCAGGTACTTGAACAGCCAGTAAACGAAGATCGATATCGAATAACAGTACAGGAAGTAACTCACGCATAAGAAGAAGACATTGCGTGTCCTGAAGATATCCCACCACGATGCACTCGATACCGAACGAACGGCAGACCTAACACTATCCAGCTCCTTGGTTTGTCGGAACCAGAAGAATATGACAACCAATGGCAGGATCGCCGCCAAGTAGAACGTTGTTCTCCAGCCAAATCTGATCATCAGTTGCGCGACTAACGGAGGTGCAAACGCTGACCCAAGAGTCGATCCAGTGAAAATCAGTGACGTGATCAGAGCATGCCGTCTGGCCGGGAACCATCCGGATACCGCGGTCATAGCGACAGGATAAGTAGGCGCTTGAGCAATCCCGAGCAGAAACCGAATGCCGATGAACACAAACAGCACAGCTGCGGTACTCGACACAAATCGGCCAGGCAGAAACCCAGTAAGCGCAGTCGTCACCGCCAACCCGAAACCGCAAGCACCCAACACCAGCCGCGGTCCCCACTTATCACCAAGCACTCCCCCCGGAATCTGAAACAGCGAATACCCGATGAGAAACGCGGAAAAGATTGAGCCGATCTGAGTGTCAGTGAAATGAAAATCCCGGGCTATGTACTGCTGTGCCACGGTGATATTCATGCGAAGCAGATAGCTTAGGAATGCGAATGCCCAGAGCAGAGGGACCACACCGGTTCGGCTGGAAGAAATCGGAGGTTGTAACGTCATCTCATGGCAGCAGGTAGCCGACACTTTCCCGATGTCTTACAAATGCTTCTGCCAGGCGGCAACCGCTCTCTATACCTCGAAAGCGCGAAATCTCAGTTTGCAATGCGTAGAAGCGCTCTGGTGATTGTGAAGCATGCGCAAAGCAAGCCGAACGTTTTTTAGCCTCCACCTTCTCAATGTCCACAAAGTCCGTAGGCGAGAACATCACCGTGTCCTCACCGGTAGATGCTTCATAGAAGTAAAGACCGAAGCTCTTCTTAGCTCGCAACCAGGCATCGTACGCCAGGTTCGAAGCCGCCCGGTGGTCGCGATGGTTATCGATCGGCCACGGAGCGAACACCACATCCGGTGCTTCCGCTTGCACCAGCGTGAAAAACTTGTCGTAAGCCCCCGGACTCACCACAGACTCTCCGTCAATTTGATCCGCGAACATAGCCGACGTTCCTAGGACCTTCGCTGCATTCTTCGCCTCGGTACTCCGAATGTCGGCGCACTCCTGTGAGGACCGTTGGGAACATCCCTTTTCGCCGCGATTTAAATAGAGCATCGTTACCTGGTCCTTCCGCTCTACATAACGAGCAATGGTTCCGCCGCAGCCATACTCAGGGTCTCCCGGATGACCGCCGACCACCACTACCTTCAGGCTCTTAGCTTTGGTTCCCTGCCCCGAAAAACTTTTTCCACTCACAGCGCAAGCAATCCCTGACCCGATCAGGAATCTACGCCTGTTCACTAATCCCTCCACCACTCATTGCGGCAAACTCGATTGCGCAACATGTACGCGCACTTTGATTTCATCGGTGTCCTTGCCCAGGCCTGCGGCACGAATCGTTACATGATCCCAATCCAGTTTGGCGTTGTTCGGAATGCTGATCACCAGCTCTATTGCTTTGCTCTCATTTGCGCGCGCTTCAAAGTCTCCCTGCCCCCGCAACACACGCCACCCTTCCGGCACCGTGACATCCAGTCTTCCCTTCAACGATGTGCCTTCAGGGTTATCGATCAGAATAGGCAGATTCAATCTGGTTCCAAGGCCCGCCTCTACTTCGGGAGTAAGCAGAGTATTTAAGTGGTCCAGATTATGCGCGGCCCAGAACTGCTTATAGAACTTCCAGGGGCCGCCCAGTTCCAAGCTTGGAGTTGATGCCTGCACTGCTTTATAACCAGGGGCGGACTTATACCCAATCGGCTCGGCTTTCACGGCAGTGAAGACATCTGCTGTCGTACTGGCATCCACGTGCGATTTTCCCAACACAAAGCGGGATGGCTGCGCAAAGTACGAGTCGCCCAAATCCCCTTTTTCCAGCGACACAGCCGCCAGATAACCCGAGTCGGATTGGGTCAGGTGAAACGAAGTCTCCTGAGCTGACAACTGCCCATAGCTCTTCTGTTTCGAGGGTGAGATCGCTGTCGACGAATACTCTGGGCCTCGACCTTTCATGAAATCGTAGTGAGATGCATCGCTGAAGAAGTAGAGCTTTTGCGCCTGCCACGGATGCAGACCTTCTGTCAAATTGGAGATGTCGCGCGGATTGCGCGGCGCTGTCACCTGTTCGGGAAATTGCGTAGGATCTCCGGCCATATCGAACGCCTCTGTTGCAATCACAGCCGCCGCCTGATGGTCGCCATGGTTTTCTCCCGCTGAGTAGGCCGGCAGCCACGTAGCGATAACATTGGGCCGAGTGAGTCGCACGATCCGCACAAGCCGGCTGAGTGCCCGCCCATGATCCCACGTTTCAAGGCTGCGAAGCACATCCTGCCCTGGGGTATCGGGCGCATCTAAGAACCAGACGTTTGAGACCCCAAGAAAGCCGAGTGCTCGCCGTCCCTCAATCTCACGGATACTGGCCAGCGCTCCTGCCTGTTCCTGCCCAATCGCATTACCTCCGCTATTTCCGCGGGTTCCAAACACCACCGCAACCCGCCGATGCTCATCGAATACCGCCTTTGCCAGATAGGCCCCGATCTCAGACTCATCGTCAGGATGTGCAACTACAAGAAGCAGGTCCGCCTTAAATCGATCATCAGGTGCAGTAGAAGGCTTTTGTACTTGCGCCTTGAGGCAGGCACAGCTTAGAAGGGTAGCCATGGTGAGGATGGCGAATCGCATAGATCGGAGTGTATACCGAATAGAGGTCCCCAGTAAACCTAAGAGCCGAACTAATTCTATTGACTAAGTCCTGTATTGCGCTTACCCTAACCAAATACCCTGCAAACATGCGAAGAACTTTTTTGAAGCCCATTGAAGGAAATGGCCGACTGTCCTTGATCGTTCGGTTGAGTTTGATCGTACTTGGGCTGGTAATCGACAGTTCCGCTGTTCTTTCAGGCCAGGCAGTTTCGGGCAACATTTCAGGTACCGTACAGGACGCATCGGGCGCGGCCGTTCCCAATGCCACAATCACGATTTCTGACTTGGACCGCGGCTCGGTCTTTCACACGCAAAGCTCCGAAAACGGCGACTTCACCCAGAGTCACCTGCTGGCAGGCCACTACAGCATCAAGGTCGAGAGCAGCGGTTTTGGCGCTTACTCCGCTACTGCCGATGTTCAGGTAGACGCCACCACGCACTTAGACCCTAAGCTTCCTTTAGCGAACGTCAAGACCAACATCGTTGTCACCGACGCCACCCCGCTTCTGACAACCGATCGTGCCGAGATCTCAACAACATTGACCGGCGAGCAAATTCAGCAACTTCCGGTATTGGACCGTAATGTTACCAACCTTCTGCTGTTAGTTCCCGGCACACAGCTCAACTCCTGGCAGCACGCCGTCAGCGAGAATCCGCAGGGCGGTATCCAGGCCAACGTCAATGGCCAATTCTTCACGGCTAACGGATTCCTGCTCGACGGTACTGAAAATCAAAGCGCGATTCTGGGAATCGCCGTTATTAATCCCGACATTGATTCACTCCAGGATCAAAAAGTAAGTACCAGTAACTACGAAGCGGAATTCGGCGCCGCGTCTGGAGCTCTGATCCAAGCCACTACTAAGTCCGGCACCAACCAAATCCACGGTTCTGCCTTTGAGTTTCTGCGCAATAACATTGCTAATGCCGAAGACCCATTTACACAGCAGAATTCACCCCTCCGTTGGAATCAGTTTGGCGGCTCCATTGGCGGCCCGCTAATTAAGAACAAGCTATTCGGGTTTTTCGATTACCAGGGCACGCGCCGCCGCACGGGTGGTTCGGTCTTAACTACCGTCCCCACAGTTGCGGAGCGCAACGGTGATCTCAGCGCTCTTCTTGGTAACTATATCTGCGCCGATGGCACCACTTCTGCCGGGCCCTGTGCTAAGCCAACGCTGGTTCCCACGACAGAAGGTTCCACCACGCAAGCACGCGCCGGTATGATCTTCAACCCAAACACCGGTGATGCGAGCGGAGCCAATCGTCAGGCTTACTCGCAAAATGGCGTGATCAACGTAATCCCTGTTGCAGCGCCGATGGGTAAGCTTCTGTCTCTGCTGCCGCTTCCGAATAACGGCTCCGATATCTTCAACAACTACATCAGCGAACAGAGCCAGCGCTTCGATTCCGACCAGTACAACGGTCGCGTTGACTACACCTTATCCGACAAGACTCATGTGTTCGGCCGGTATACCCTTGCCAACTTCAATAACTACGCCCCGGCAGCCTTCGGTAATGCCGCCGGTGGCCCGTCCGCGTTTGGCTTCTCCGGCGACTCTGTTGACCGCAACCAGAGCCTAGCTATTGGCATAGACCATAGCTTCGGTCCGACACTACTCACCGATGCCCGCTTCGGCTTTTTTCGATATCGCATTCGCGTGCAGCCGAACGACGTGGGTACAACGCCGGCAACCGATGCCGGTCTTCCTGGCCTGAATACCGGATCGATAGAGACCAGCGGCATGCCCGGCTTCTACGTAGGAGGAAACGGCGGTTTCAATTTTGGCTACGCTTTGGTTATCAATCAATGCAACTGTCCCCTGAAAGAAACCGAGAATCAATTTCAGTGGGTCAACAACTGGACTAAGACTGCCGGTAATCACGCCGTTAAATTTGGTGTAGATGTGCGCCGCGCACAACAGCAGCGCATTCCGAGCGACTCCCACCGTTCGGGCGAAATCACGTTTAATAGTTCCAGCACTGGGGACGCTTTCCTGGACACGCTTGCTTCGGGCGCCGTGTCTACGGGAGCAGGTTTGGCTTCGTATCTGCTTGGGCTTCCCAGTGGCTTTAGCCGTTACTATACGGGCTCTAACTACTATCCTGGATTACGCCAAACCCGCGTGTTTCTTTACTTACAGGATTCGTGGCGGATCAGCCCCAAACTTACGTTTAACTACGGCGTGCGCTGGGAAGACTATCTTCCTCAAACAGCTGCCAAACCAGGTGGCGCAGGGGCATTCGATCCTGCCACCGGCGATGTGCTTGCTGCTGGCATTGGCTCGGTCCCAAGTAACTTGGGAGTGAAGCCCTACAATCTTGGCTTTTTGCCGCGTGTCGGTCTGGCATACCAAACCAGTGAATCGACAGTAGTTCGAGTCGGCTACGGCGAAAGCTCCAATCCCGGTGGTCTGGGTGCAGTGTTTGGGCAAGGCGCCGACTACAATCCGCCTATCGTTAACCCGCAGAGTGTTCCGCAAAACAATCCCTACACGCCGGCGTTCAACCTGCTGGCAGGGCCACCCGCTCCACTTAGTCCGCCGGTCTCTGCCAGCGGTCGTTATCCTCTTCCAAACGGCATTGGCATCAATTACTTTACCGATCCGCTTGGTTCCTACCGGATTCCGGAAGCTTACTTTTATAACTTCACCGTCCAACACCGGTTCACTAACAACTTAGCTTGGGAAGTAGCTTACGTGGGCAATGTAGGCCGTCATCTGTTCCTGGCATTGAATCGCAACCAGGCTGTTCCGGGCCCCGGCGATTATGACCCGCGCCGTCCGTTCTACAATCTATACGGCCTCACGCAGGGACTCTACCAATACTGCAATTGCGATAACTCAAATTACAATTCGCTGCAAACAAAATTGCAGAAGCAGTTTTCGCATGGCTTTGACTTTTTACTGACCTACACTTATTCCAAGGCGTTGGGCGACTCCGAGGGTGCAGGCGGCTTTTCCGATAGCTACGATGTTCGCGCGAGTTACGGACCCATGTCTTGGGATCGTACACACACCATTACCCTGGAACACGATATTGATCTGCCGTTCGGCCTCAAGCGGCGATTCACCATGGGCAACAGCCGGGTAGCAGATGCCGTGCTTGGAGGTTGGCGGCTAAGTGGAGTTCATACCTTTTCGTCCGGTCTGCCATTTACACCTGGTGTCTCGAATGCTCCGCTGTTGAATGCCGACTTTAATAACGTGCGCGCAGACGTTATCGGCGACTATCATGTTGCGAACCAGAACAGAAACCTGTGGTTCAATCCGGCTGCTTTCAGTGAGCCGCAACAGCCTTATCGGAACGGTAACGCCGGGCGAAACTCGTTGCGTGGTCCGGGCCTTGCCAACTCGAATGTCTCTCTTGCGAAGGACCTGCTGCCGTCAGAGAGATGGAACCTGGAGCTCCGCGCTGACGCGTTCAACGTGTTCAATCACGTAAACCTCGGACTTCCCAATTCCACGATCGATACGTCTGGCGCAGGCCAGATCACGAACGTGCAAATCGCCATGCGCCAGATGCAGTTCGGGTTACATTTACGCTTTTGAGCCGGAATCCGGCGTGACCGATCAGAGCTCCAAACGGATCCAAGCTGGAGCGTGATCACTGGCGTTTTCCTCACCACGTACCCATCGATCGACACCGCCATCTACCAGCCGCGCCGACAACTGCGGCGAGAGCAGGAGGTGGTCCAGGCGCATGCCCTTGTCCCCCGGCCATCGCTCGCGCTTGTAATCCCAAAAGGTCCAGAGCGGGCCTTGTGGGTGCAGCTTTCGTAGAGCATCGGTCCAGCCCTGAGCCGCCAATCGCGCAAAGGCTTCACGGCTTTGCGGCTGAACCAAAGCATTGTCATCCAACGATCGTGTCAGATAGATGTCGCTTGCGGTCGGCACAACGTTGTAGTCCCCGGCCAACACGGCAGGCACGCCGGCAGCCATAAGCTCGGCAGCATGGATAATCAGGCGTTCAAACCACGCCAGCTTGTACCGGAACTTCGGACCGGGCTGAGGATTGCCATTGGGCAAGTAAAGCGAGGCAATTAGGACTCCGTTAATAGCGGCCTCGATATATCGTGCCTGATGATCGTCGGGATCACCAGGAAGGCTTGAGCGAGTCAGCACCGGCTCACGCCCACGCGCCAGGATCGCCACTCCGTTCCACGACCGCTCACCGTGCCAGACAGCCTGATACCCAGCCGCCTCCAAAGCACGCATAGGAAACGCCCCCTGCTCGGCCTTCAGTTCCTGCAAGCTAACAACATCCGGCTCAGACGCGGCAAGCCAGGCCAGAAGATTCTCCAGTCTCTTATTGATGTTGTTGATGTTGAAAGTAGCGATCTTCACAGAGTTTAGTTTGAGCTACAACGGCGTGAGTTTGACGGGAGTTATTCCTTTAAGCAACACGGCGAAAGCGCCACTCAAATGGAGATGGTGCCCCGGGGCGGGACTTGAACCCGGTAAAGAGTGTCTTGCATGACATTAATGCCTGCTATCTCGTTGCAAGTAGACTTATACAGCTCATGACTTGTTATCTCGTATCAGCCTCTTTTACCAGGAGTAGGGTTTGTCTAGGTTGGCTCCCGTTGCACAAGGCTTCAGCGTAAGATTGTGATAGAACATTCCGCGTCTGTATGAGACGATTGCTGGGAATATGTAACTTTACTGACATGCAGAGGTTTATCAAAAGTCGAAACTACCGTAACTTCCTGAAGGGCGCGGCAACCCTCGGTTCAGTCTTTGCAGATCATTCATTAAAACGTGCGGTACCACGTATGAAATTCCGCAGCCTTGCAGATGATGCTAAAGCTGTCGCAAACGATTGGATTGCAGTTGGAACTGACATACACAATGCGACAGGTGCCGTAACGACAAATGACCGAAGCTACTCCGGAAGAAGACGATAGAGCGGTCACCCTTCATCATGAGACGGCTAATCACGATGAGAACAGTGTTGAATCACCAGCAAATGCCGGAGATAGAGTAGCTCATCGTTCTCGTTTCTCCTCGCTTACGTATTCTGGCCCGTTGCCGCCGGCGAGCGAACTCCAGGCTTATGAGGATGCCTGTCCTGGACTGGCCCGTGAGATCGCGGGCATGGCGGTGCGTGAGCAACAACACCGTCATCAGCTTGAGACTAAAGAACAAGACGCCAACATAGCGAACGTTAAGACTCTGGTTCAAAATGATCATCACGAAACAACACGTGGTCAATTTCTTGCCTTTGGTGTTATCGTGCTCATTTTGGCAACTGCAGCATATGGCTTTTTCCTTGGGTATCCCCTTGTAGCTGGAGTATTGGGAGGTTCAACAATGTTGTCGGTAGTAGCACTTTTTCTGAGACAGAAACTATCGACGCGGAACTCTAGCGACGAAGGTTTCCCGGCTAACAAGGATGAACACGAGTGAATCGCAATCATCCAAGTAGCTTTCTCCCTTCTCGCGTCGCCTAATGCGAGTCGGCCCTCCGAGCGTACTTGGCTGCGCCCATTGCTCGACATCCCGCAAGCGCAACCGATGTTCGGTTGGCTTCCGATAAACCGTAACATTGAACTCGCTCATCAGTTTCGGCTCAACATCGTCTATTTCGCTGTCCCGAAACTGTACTGAAGTCTTCGCCTGAGCCAAAGTCTTTGATTTAGTGATCTAGCAGTAAACACCTCTCCGGAATCTAGCAAGTTTGACCGCGATGTATGCCGGGTCGCGGCCAACACATACAGCATCGCCAACCTGGTCTTCTGCAAGCCAGACGGATCATTCTACCGGCCGAACAGTATTAGCTGGCCGTGTGACTGAGCTTGCGAGGAAATGCGGATTGCCGAAAGGTGTCAGTCTACACGTGTTGCGACACTCTCATGCAAGCCAATTGTCAAGCGGTGGTGCGCCGCTACCGGTTGTTGCCAAGCGATTGGGCCATGCCTCGCCAAGCGTCACTTTTGGCGATCGATTCGCACGCGCTACAGGCAGATGAGCTTGCAGCGGCCAAGATATGGAACGACGCAATGACTACAGTTTATTGCGAAAGATCGAGACGGAACTCTAAGATTGTCTAGGCCGAAACGAGCCAAGAGCGTCTAACTAATTGCGATGCTTACAATAATTGGTGCCCGGGGCGGGACTTGAACCCGCACTCCGCTTGCGCGAAAAAGGATTTTAAGTCCTTTGCGTCTGCCGATTTCGCCACCCGGGCGTGCTGCTTCTTTAGTGCCTGGTCTCAGGCACACCAGCTACAGTTGGTGGTCTTCTGATCATAAACCGTGCTTGCCCGAAACCATGTCGGCGGCTGTCTGCAGAGGGCCAATATCTCCCGGAGCCCCGTATTTATTAACTCTGACGGGCGCCAGTTACGTAAAATCCCGGAAAATAGCCTGTTTTTATGCCTTTTGTCTTTACATCCGTGCCCTGGTTCCGTATGATCGAGTTGACTAAGAAGAGCTCAGAACATTTGGTCGCCGAATTGTTTCGGTGGTTTTGGCCCCGCAGTGTTCCGTAGGAGTTCTCATAACCCGAGTTGAGGAGTTGTAAATGGCTGAAGTAAAACGAATGACCCAAACCGCGATAGTGAAGGAACTCGCGGAGACCACGGCGACCAATAGTCGCGTGGTGAAACAGTTTATGGAATCGCTCGCCGAACTGGCTGTTCGCGAGACGAAGAAGAACGGCGTGTTCATTCTTCCTGGCATCGGTCGTCTGGTCCGCGCTGACCGTAAGGCAAGAACCGGACGGAACCCTGCCACCGGCGAAGCAATCAAGATTCCTGCAAAGAAGGTTGTAAAGTTCCGCGTGGCCAAGTCAGTCAAGGACGCAATCGTTCCACCCAAGAAAGAGAAGGCCCCTGCAAAGTAGCAGTTGAGAGGAAAGGCTTCGAATGCACTGTTCGAAGCCTTCGTAACGCTTGAGTAGTTAGACCGGCTTCTTGTCTTTCAAGGCCGCTTCTTCATCCTCATTCTTCACAGCGCCTTTGAAGTTTCGAAGTCCTTCGCCCAACCCCTTGGCTAACTCCGGAATCTTCTTGCCGCCAAACAGAAGCACCACAACGACAAGAATGATGAGTAGCTCCGTAGGACCAATGGATCGCAGCATAAGTTTGTGTTCCTGTTGACGTCTCTATTGTAGAGCCTCGCGCTTCGGACGAATCAGGTTTTGGAGAAAACTGCGCCGACAACCCTGAATAGGAGGCTCAACACAACAATCGGAGACACTACCGCTAGCGCCTTTCCTTTTGAGATCCGGAACGCCACGCTTATCACAAGCACTGCCATGACGATCCACCAGATCTCAAAGATGGAGAAGTATCCCAGGAACGCAGTCAAGACTTTGTTGCTTCCTTCCGGCATAAAAATATCCAGCCCCAGGGCGGGCCGCATCTCAGCCATTGTCGCGATATCGGTCTTAGCTCTTAGAATGATTGCCGTGGCGATCGCAGCTAAAACTTGGATGATGGAGCACCCAGCCACTACGTTCAGCAACTCGGTGAACTTGGCCGGTATAGACATGACCGATGCCAATACCAGCATCAGGCCGGCTTGGATACAGAAAATCGCCAGCGTCGTCACCGGTGCGAGATAGGAAGCAATGCGGCTGAACTTGAGGATCATTTCCTTGCTGGCCTCGTAGTTAGCCGGGTCCACTCCCGCCGGCGGTGGCGCGGTCGCCAGTACATGCTGCATCACCGGTAGAATCAGGAACGCAACGATAAGGGAGACTACTGCATATAGAATCCAGGGCGTTACCCAGAACCACTTCCGGAACACCTGCCGTGCGGCGCCCGACGGGTCAATAAGAAAGCTCAGCAGGCCCGACACGCTATTTCCCGCCGTTGATTGACCGCCCGGCTGTACCGTTGCGGCTCCTACGTTATTCATCGCATTGCCTCTCCTTCAGGATTGCCCTGCATTGTATCTCCAACCGCCGTCAATAGACAGAGATTTCGCGCAGGGTAGCCACACCAGTTACCTTGTAAGAGATGTCCAGATTGTTTGCTACAGCCGCTCTGTTGCTCCTAGTAAGCACTTCGTGTAGCCGGAAACCCGCTGCTGAAGGCGCAGGGAAGCACTACACTCTGACCGGGAAAGTTCTCTCCCTCAATAGCAAGGACCAGACTGCATCCATTGAGGGTGCTGCCATTCCCGATTATATGGAAGCCATGACCATGAGCTATCCCATTGCGTCAAAATCCGAGTTCGAATCTCTTCGTGCAGGTGAACAGATTCAAGCTACCGTGAACGTTTATGATTCGGGCGACTACGATCTGTCCGGCGTAAAAGAGTCCGGCAAGAAGTAGGCCAGTTATCGCCACAACTTCCTCGCCGACTCTCGCTCAACTCGATTCCCCGTTTCGGGTGTTGTTGTGGGCTAAGTTTCGGAACGGTATCTGGTCGTCGTTGCTCTTTCTCACGCAGACGGAGGTGCATGTCTATGCCTTCGCCGTCGCAGCGAATATTCTGATGTCGTTTTTTCCGTTTCTGGTCGTCATCATCAGCTTGTGCCATTCGGTCCTGCACTGGCACGCTGCCGTTGACATCATTCTGCAAACCTTAAACACTTACTTCCCCGAAGGCTTCGGGGTCAACTTTCGCTACTACCTGCTGACGGCAGCTTCCCATCGTTTCAGCTGGCTTTCAGTCTTCATTCTGCTCTTCGCGGCTAACGGAATCTTCGTTCCGCTCGAAGTGGCCTTGAATCGCATCTGGCGCGTTAAGAAGAATCGAAGTTTGCTCCGCAATCAAATCCTAAGCCTCGGTCTCATCGTTGGCTGCGGCATTCTCGTGCTGGCAAACGTCAGTTTCACCACCATCAACGCGCAATTTCTGCATGCACACTTCGGGACCAGCTACGGGAATTCTGATGCCCAATCGATTGTTCTGCGATTCGTTGCCCTGCCCATTACCGGCCTGATGATCTTCCTGGTTTACTACGTCCTGCCAAACGCCAGGGTTCCCGTCCAGCGCGTTCTGCCTGCCGCTGTGGCTGTCTCCGTCCTGCTTGAGGTTTCGAAGTACCTGAACGTGCTGACGTGGCCTTGGCTGCGCTCCAAACTCATGGAGGAGACTCCCCCTTTCGTGCAGTCAATCAGCATTCTGCTGTGGTCGTTTATCGCGACACTGATTATCCTGGCAGGCGCCGAGTGGTCAGCCCGAGTCATCGATCACGAAGTCAGCGAGTGAGCGCCTAGCTCCTGGTAACTCCCGACTCGACATGCACCTCTGCATCGGCGGGTACCGGCTCTTTCCGTTCGGCACGCGTCCAGCCTTCGCTCTCCAGCCGATACTCGGTCGCGCACTTGCAGTAAAACTCGGCCGCTTCCTTGCGCCAGGTCCAGCGATCCACAGTGACGCTCTTGCCGTTCTCTCTTGCCCCTTTCAGCAAAAGAGAATTGAATGAGTTGGTCTCGCCTTTATCGCGATGGGAGACAGCCGTGCCGGCCTGAACGAACGTCATGGCATGACCGGCGGTCTTATAGTGCGTTGCCGTGCTTCCCGTGGAGCTGAGATGGATGTGGCCCGCGAGCAGAATGTCCACTAAGGGCGCCAGCCGATTGATGGAGCGTTTAGCATGGCCCACGATCAAGCGGTGCCCTTGCGATTCAGGCAGATCGAATGGATGATGCGTCACCAGCAGCCGAACGCGATCCTCCGGAACGGCCGCGAACTCAGCCGCCAGCTGCTCCAGTTGCGTGGAACTAAGGCTGCCTCCCCGGATGGGCCAAACCCGCGACGTGTTCGCTCCAAAAATACAGATCTCTTCATCCTCAAAGCGTGGCAGCAGGTCGGGGGTAATAAACTCTTTGTAACGGGATAGACCCACTTTTGCTCTCGAAATCAGATTGTAGAAGGGTAAGTCGTGATTACCGGGCACAACAATCTGCGGCCCTGGCAGAGTTCGGATGAAGTCTCGCGCAGCAATAAACTCCCCCTCGCTTGCATGCTCTACGAAGTCGCCCGAGATCACCAGCACATCAGGGCCAATCTGCTCAATCGCCTTGCGCAAAGGCGCCAGCAGCAAGGGGTCGTTGTTGCCGAAATGCAGGTCTGAAATCTGAACAACTCGCCGCATCAGCCTTGCTCTTTTCCACCTTCGGGCAGATAGTTTATCGGTGCAATCACGCGAAGCGCCTGCGGCTTGGAAGCATATTCAAGCGGCGTCCTCATCCTCACTACCTCGCCATCAATGCCCACTCGGATGCTCTTGCGCTTGCTCTCAATCCGCACTTCTTTGACTTTAAACACATCAAAGGCATCGTGCCGGGAGAAGCGCTTCATTAGAAAACTTGCAAAGTAGCGAAGCACGGCCCAGCGGCTGCACTTGCGCATCACGTATACCCAAAGGTGGCCCTCGTTGATGGATTGCCTGTGACCGACGCGCCACGTTTCCAGCTCATGCTCGTTGTTCGCAATCAGAACGAACAGAGTCTTGATTTGCTTTGTCTCATCGTCGAGCACGAGGCGCAGTTTCAGGTGCGGCAAGCGAATGAAAACCTGAATCATTCCGCCAACCACAGAGAAAAATCGACCGATGCGAGAACTGCCAAAGCCCCGGGATTCAATTGACTTGCGCGCCGTCCGGTACACCGGATACAGTCCCAACACTGAGTTATTGATAAAGATGCGTCCATTGACCGTGCCGACATCCACCTTTACCTCGTGCCCGGTGCGGAACTGCTCGGCGGCCTCAGCCGGATCGAGAGAGATCTCAAGATCGCGGGCAAAATGATTCAGTGTTCCCGCTGGAATTACGCCGAGAGCCTTAGATGCGGCCACTGCGGCTGAAGCGACTGCGTTAATGGTTCCATCGCCCCCGGCAGCCACCAGGACCTCTGCTCCGCTATCGACAGAGCTGCGGCAGTTCTTGCCGATGTCGTCGCCCTTCTTGATGATGTGAAAGTGAAGATCAGGATCAACCTTGGTCAGAACACCTTTAACGATCTCGGCTTCTTTATCGCCTTCATCCCAACCCGCCCCTGTATTCCACAAGATTGTTATTGGGCTCTTCGGCTCGGGCATGTTCATTAGAGGCTAACAGAGCGAGTTACGGGTCGGGAAATCCGCACCGTCAACCTATAGCGGAGCGCCCGCCGGTTGCGGCAGAGCTGCCCGCTTAGGGGCGTTAGCGACTGGATCGAGTAAATACCGCGTTACGTCCCGCTCCGACTGGCGTACTGTCGCCTCCGTTACCGGATCGTCATCTTTCATACCGGCAAGCTTCCCTTTCAGCTGAACCAATTGCTCGAGCACTACAGCTCGAGTCTCGGGGCTGGCCTTTGGACTCGCTCCCAGGATCATCAGTTCATCCAGCAACACCCCGCGCGTGACCCGCCGAAGCGATCGCTCGGCGGCAGTGCTGTCCCGCGGCGCATTCCACGTTGCCTCAGTCAATCGGGTGATCATCTCGGGCAGTGTCAAAGCAATCTCCTGCCGATCTGCAAACGCGATCATGCGATTGGCAGTTTCAGGTTTCAGCAATTGCCCAATGATCAGGTCAGCTAAGGTTCGCGCGGCGGAGAGATGATCGAAAGCATAGCCGGTCTCCACATGAAACTCTTCGGGCGCGGTGGTCGAACGAGGGCCGTCGTATTCGCTGTTTGTGGTGAAGGGATCGGTAGTTAACTGGGCCAGTAAGGACTCCGGAATGGCCAGTTCCTTCGGCGTCAGTTCATCTATCAGGAGGCCAAGTATCTGTCGCTGGTAGGGCGCAGGAACAATCTCGGTTGGAACGCCGGCATCGCCCTTTACTGCGTAGCCGTGATACTGGCCGCCGATATATCGCACGCCGGAGTCGATGGCCCAGCGGTGGTGCAGGTAAGTCATCCACAGTCCTTCGCCGCGCAAATGAGCCACAGGTTCTCCGACGTCCAAGGCGGCAAGGCCATAATGATCCAGCAACACATGCCGCTGCTTGGCGGTCTCTCGAAGATAGGTTGCCTCGTCGCCCAGATCGTCGTAGCGGTTCCACCGCGGATCTGTGGGCGGCGTGAACAGCAGTTTCTCCTTCCTCATTTCGCTGACAATTGCATTCAGCTTCTCGCGCTCTTGTGAAGGCGAAATCTCCGTGTAGGAGTAACGAACCATGTACTTATCGAGTTCGCCTATCCCGTTCTCAAATGCATCGCTCAAATCGATCTTGTTGTCTGCCGTGAGCTTGATGCGAGGGCTGGGATATTCCATGACCGACGCCCGGTTGTTCATGCTCGAGTTCCAGGTGTGAGGGAACCCGAGCGTGTGACCGACTTCGTGCGCGGTTACCAACGCCTGCCGCAGGGTGACAAATTGTTCCTCCGTTGTGTTGCCAGCAATGCCGGCCGCACGATAGGTTTTCCAATATGTGCTGATGGTCCGGATGCGGGCCGAATCCATGCGCGCCTTTGCCGACAAAATCTCGCCCGTGCGCGGATCGGTGAAGTTCTCGCCCACAGAAAATCCACGTTCGTCGCGATTGACCCAGAACACAAAGCTGTAGCGGACATCCATTGGGTCTATGTCAGGCGTCGGGTCTTTCACAACAATCGCGTTCTTGTAACCGGCCGCTTCGAAGGCAGCATTCCACCAGAGAATGCCGTCACGCATCGCGCTACGAATCGGCTCGGGGATACCGGCGTCCAGGTAGTAGACGATGGGCTGCTTGGGCTCGCTTACCTTTGCGCTGGAGTCCCTTTTCTCAAGCCGAAACCGTTCTACCCAGTGCGTGTCAGTCTCAGTTGCGTAAGGCGCTGAGTAGTCTTTGAAGCTGACCGGTAGTGAGCCAATTCGAATGTCAGCCACTCGCGGCACAAAGCCCGGGCCAGGCGGCTTGACAAATGAATGGTGCAGCCGCAGCGTTACCGCATGCCCATCCGGCGCGACCCCATCGAGCAATTTGCCCGGGGTGTCAGCGGCGTAAGTCATGGTAACCTCCACTTCGGTATTGCGCGGAAAGGCCTTTGTTCTTGGAAGATAAATGGAACTACGCAAGGGATCGAGCTTGTAGCTGCCCTGGTTGCTCTGCCGTATCAGATCGTTAAAGCCGGGGTCACGAAGCAACAGAGTCGTTGCATCTACGATCAGCTTTTCATCCTGTTCCGACTCGATAGGCAGCGAAGCGATGACACTAGTGGCGAACGAATCAGGAAGCTCGTCTTTCAGCGCCGCATTTCCGTGCGGCGCCCGGAACTTGAGATTGCGTTCCACCACCTGAACACGGGAGCCAGTCCGTTCGAAGTAGATGACGGCGGAGCTAAGGGTAGAGCCGCGATCAACCCCGAGCGCTACCGATCCGATGCCCTGTGACACGCCCTCGAAGTAGAGCAGATCTTCATTCAGCTTGGGGATTTCAAAAAAGATGCGTCCCTTTGTTCCATCCCAGTACATCGGCACGAAGCCATCCATTCGTTGCCACCGCGATGGCTTAACCGTAGGCTGGGCGTTCTGGGCATGCAAGCTTGTGACTGTTAGCGCGCAAAGCAAAACGCAATTGGGAAACTTAGGCAGGACAAACACGAGGGCTCCTTGTACACCTCGGACGAAGAGGGCTGCGATGATTTTAGCGTCTTAAGTTCTTGCGCAGGCGATTTCCTTCCTGGCGCTGAAATAAGGGCAGCAGGCGCTCCTCAATCCAGAAGAAGGCGGCTTCCAAGCCAGACTGCTGGTAGACTCTGCCGATCTCGGCTTCGACTTTGGTCGGTTCTCCGAAGCTGCTTAGGAACTGATTTGAAGTCAGTCGGGCACACATGGCAGCATCGAGCTTGCCGACATGGTCGAGCACTTTGCGGCGGGCATAGAGCAGCAACACCGCATCGCCGATCCAGGCTTCCTGCACGAGCTTTTCTGCGAGTGAGGGTGGTGGAAAAGAGGAGGTCGACAAGCGTTATTTGACCTCGATGGGAAGGTTGGCGGTAGCTGCGCCTCGGTACTGGTTACGAACATACACGAAGATGCGGTAGTCTCCGGCGTTCCCAGGAATGCGAATCATCGCCGACTGCCCATTGTGCTGTTCGACGGCTCCGGCAATGGGTGCTGCAGGAGGCTCGAAGTCTCCTCCCTGACTGACATTGTTGGCCACGTCGGGCCTTAGCTCCCAAGTCACCGTGACGGGATCGTTGTCCGGATCACTGGCCTTCACAGAACAGGCCACAAGTGAGCCGGGCTTATAGACGTTCTGCGTTGTCTTGCTAGCGGCGTTCTGCGCCGTCGCGGCGATTGTGCCGTCGATGATGGGAGATCGATGGGCGGGCCACTTGCCTGTCCAAAGGTATTGCATCGTATCGACACCGGCGACATGCGAGCCATCCTCAAGAAAGAGGCCGTACCAAGTCTGCGTCTTCTCCTGCTTCTGGCCCCAAAGAAAGACGTAAGAGCCCAGGCATTGCGGCTGATGCGCGATGGCGTGCTCATATCCTTTCACGATGAGGGCGGCTTTCTGTGAGCTGGTGTCTTCAATCGGCATGCCCCAGGCAGTCTTGGCAACTTCCCAATGGCCGCGCGGCCCAAACTCGGTAACGATGTAGGGACGCCGAAAGCCTTGCGCTTCTACCGACTCCGGCAGGCCCACGATACCGCCGTACGTGTTGATTCCCACCGCATCCAGCGATGGGCAGTAGCGGTCAAGCTCACGCAGCTTACTCTTACCGGCGCCGGCCAGCACGACGATCACCGGATGCTTGGGATCTTCGTGCTTCACTGCCTGGGCCAATTGCTCTAGAGCTTTCCAAGCCGCTACCCGCTGCTCCTCGGTAGCGCCCAATTCAACCTCATTGCCTAGCGCCCAGATGAGGACGGCGGGGTTGGATTTAAGACGATGCACAACCCCTACGGTCTTCTGCAGTTGTTGTTGAACAGCGGCTGCATCCAGATAACTAAACCCTTGCCGTGGGATGCCGAGGGTGAGCCCGACCAGGGCCGTTATTCCTGCGTCGCGGGCACGTTCAAGCGCTTCTTCATCAGGCGACCATATGCGGATCGAGTTCGCGCCGGCCGCGACGGCTTCGTTCAGGTATTTTGGGCCTCCACCCGCGCCTTTGATGAAGAATGGCTGACCATTCCGCAGCAGCGTGTAGCCCCCGCTGTGCGCGACGATTTGAACGTTGCTTGCGGCTCGTTCAGGGGGAGATACCTGGGCCATCATGGACCGAGCAAGAAGACACACTGCCACGGCTGTCGCAGTCTTTAAAATCATACTTGGAGGGATGGTGATGGAAAAGAAGCGCACGTGCATAGCTTAGGCTACGATGGCCCATTATTAGCAGAAAGGCAGGCGTAAGTTACTCGACAAAGGAGTTATTGTTGCTGCGCTAGACTCTTCGGGCGAGCATCCAAGTCGCTGTTTAAAAGCGGGCTTCAAAGTGTGCGGCACTCTGATAACCTCAGGGAGCTAAACTTGGTTCCTGCAAGGGCGCCTATAGCGAGGCCCCAAGCACCTTAACTCGTTACGGGATCGAGCTGTTTCGAGTTCAGACGTTCACAGAGAGCCTTGCCGCCCCACACGACAATGGCGTCTTCCAGTAAGGCGACGGCTGTATCGGGAACATGTAAGTCATGAGTAACTGAGCGCCGGACCTCGGTTACCGCGAAGGTTGACCCAATTGCGCCAAAGGCTCCTGCAATCCCGCCTAGCAGGGGTGACCTTTTCTTTGCCGCACAGATGGTTGCGCCACAAAGGGCGCCCGACAAGATCCTGGCAGTCAGCCCGAAAGTATCGGTTCGCTTGGGCATGAAAGGCAGTTTGTCGAAGAACGCCTCCCCACCGGCCAAGCTGCCCAGGATTTTCACCGCCCCTTTCTTGCCGAAGAAGCCATACCTGCTCTTTTCCTCTTGCAGGCATCCGGAGCTGGCCATGTAGCTGACAATGGCAGGCGGCGCCATGGCGCGGAAGCCGGCGATGATTCCTATTGCTGAGGCGGCCGCGTACACGATCGCGTCTGGGTTCGATTTCTCTTCTTCTGACATGGATGACCTCTCCCTATAGATGATGTTTCGGGCCAAGAAGGTCAAAGAAGTCCTGTCGTAATTGCTAGGAGTCTCGAATTTTCCCAGGACATCGAAGCGAATATATGATTCAAAGTCAGGGTTACGCAGCTTTGGCTGCAAAAGAAACTCTTGCTCCGTTCTCTTTTGAACGCCGCGACCCCGGTCCGAATGATGTTGCTATTGATATTCGATACTGCGGTGTCTGCCACTCTGACATTCACCAAGCCCGCGACGAATGGGGTATGGGAATGTTTCCCATGGTGCCCGGTCACGAGATTGTTGGCCACGTAACGAAACTGGGCTCGTCCGTCACAAACTTTAAAGAAGGCGATCTGGTTGGCGTTGGATGCATGGTTGACTCGTGCCGCTCTTGCGAAAACTGCAAGGACGGCGAGGAACAGTTCTGCTCCAATGGCACCACGTTTACTTACGCTTCAACTGACAAGAACACCGGTGGTCCTACGTTTGGTGGATACTCCAACAATATTGTTGTGGATCAGGACTTCGTGCTGCGGGTGTCACCGAAGCTGGAACTGGCCGCGGTTGCTCCGCTGCTCTGCGCTGGCATCACGACGTACTCGCCCCTGCGCCACTCGAAAGTGGGACCGGGCCAGAAAGTGGGCGTGTTTGGCTTAGGCGGGCTGGGGCATATGGCACTGAAGTTTGCGCGGTCCTTTGGGGCGCAGGTAGTGCAGTTCACCACCTCAGAGAATAAGAAGGCGGATGCGTTGCGCCTGGGTGCGCACGAAGTGGCGCTGTCCAAAGACGAAGAGGCGATGAAGGCGCAGGCAGGAACATTCGACTTCATCATCGATACAGTTTCTGCAACGCATGATCTGAATCAACTCACGCCGCTACTGAAGCGTGAAGGGAAGCTGGTAATGGTGGGGTTACCGAACGAGCCGTTACCGCTCGCAATCGGTAACTTGATCTTCGGCCGGAGATCCATTGCCGGTTCACTGATTGGCGGCATTCGCGAGACCCAGGAGATGTTGGATTATTGTGCGGACCACGACATCGTTTCCGACATCGAGCTGATCCCGATCCAGAAGATCAACGAGGCGTTCGAGCGCACAGTGAAGGCTGACGTGAAGTATCGCTTTGTGATCGATATGGCAACGCTCAAGAACTAGCAATGGATGCCGTGATGCGGTGGAGTGGTCTGTCTGCCGCGTCCGCTTCGCTCTGACTTGTTGAAACAGTGGCGCTTTCCAGCACCGTCTGTGGTGACGCTGAATACCCTAACGATGCGGAGATAAGTAGACACACTGCGATCGGCACTATTGAAAAGAGGTGTTGCACTTGTTTAATGTGAGCCCTCGGCGTCCACAGAATGAAAACCGGCTGGTATGAGAAACGCATTTGGGGGCGGTTCACCAAGTGTGATTTCCGTGATCTCCCAATGTTTTTGCCAATGCCCCTTGATCTCGTTGTCAGACATTAAAATCCCAAGATCATCTGAAAGCCATGCGTCCCCCTCATCCGCCGCAGTCTCACTATTGCGAAACTGAATGCGTCTACAAGCGACGCCGTGAATAGTCTTCTTGTCTCCGGTGTCAATGACTCGGCCAGCATTCAAATAACCCCAGCCTTGCAGCCACTTAGATACTCCTTCCAGTTTCGTAACGGCCTTTCCCGTGAGATCTAGAAAAAAACCGGGAGCGGTCGCCCACCCGTCTTCTATATGAGCTGAAGTGTCTACAGAAGACCAGTCTTCGATCAGGCGGCAATGCATTCCCGAAGAAAAGTGCCAGGCAGTACTGAGCCGGCCAACGCTATCCCGTTGTATCGTTCCGATTACAGTGACTGCCGTGTGTTCGTTCGTCTGGCAATGATAAGTTGCCCCAAAAGGATGTCCCCGTGTTACAGGTGCACAGGGACGTGGGTCGAGGCGAAGAGTGGAGAGTGATCCTCCGAAAAGTAGACAACAGCTAAACACAAGCGCAATAAGCGTGCAGACTGCACACTTCCTTTGTGATCTTGCTACGAACATGCGTTATTACTCGGGTTCCAAACAGTCCACGTGGCCGTGCAGGCGCCTCCTCCTAGATCGGAGGCATTCGGGAGACCCAGGAGATGTTGGATTACTGTGCGGACCACGACATCGTTTCCGACATCAGGTTGATTCCGATCCAGAAGATCAACGAGGCGTTCGAGCGCACAGTGAAGGCTGACGTGAAGTATCGCTTTGTGATCGATATGGCAACGCTCAAGAACTAGCAATGGATGCCGTGATGCGGTGGAGTGGTCTGTCTGCCGCGTCCGCTTCGCTCTGACTTGTTGAAACAGCGGCGCTTTCCAGCACCGTCAGTACAACCGCAATCCAGAGAACGTCAGCAAGCAGCAGGTGAATCATCTGCAGCCAGATTGGCGCCAGGAAAGTAAGGTTCATGACGCCAACCAGGATTTGAAGAAGAACTACCGCCATTACGCGAGCGCCGGCCTTGCGCATCGGCGAGCCTTCCTCGCAGCGGAGGGCCGGCAGTGAGGCCCAAATCAAATACGCTGCCCCGAGCACTGCCAGCACAGGATGGAATAGCCGGAGCCGGAGCAGGAAGTGTGAGGAAGCTGAAAAGTCCTGCTGAAAGCCGGCTGCCAGCGAAGAGGCCGGGAACAGCATATCGCCAAGGGATGCGATGGAGCCGGTGATGCTGATGACGATCGTGATCGCGAGGGCAAGGGAGAACGTACGGGACACGTTCTGCCAACGGAACCGGAGCGATTGATTCTGCGCCAGCCAAGCGGTGACGGCAAGCGCACCGAGCAGCAGCATCGTGTTCGTCAGATGAGCGGAAAGGTAGATGGCACGCCCGGCTGATTGGTCATGTGCCACCTTGCGAAACAGCACGAGGCCCGCACCCAGCAACGCCTCGACAAAAAGAAAGAACAAAGAGATCAGTGCATAGCGGCGCACCGGGTGGCCCTTGACGAACGCGAGGAAGGCCCAAACGCAGAGCAGGACCGCGCCGGCTACATCCACGCTCGTCATCATGCGATGAGTAAACTCGATCAGCATCGGCTTGGCCATGTGCTGCGGCACAACATAGCCATTGCAGAACGGCCAGTGTGCACCGCATCCATCGCCGGAGAACGATACGCGTACGTAAGCGCCCCAAAGAATAACCGGAATGTTGAACAGCAGCAGCGCCCAGGCAAAACGGGCCAGCCACTTGCGCGATGGACCAGAGTGGAAGTTCATTGTTGATCACCGGCTCGTAACAGAGCCACTCGCAAGATGGCCGCAACGCTGCAGACTTCAGTGATTCGGCCATCGAGAGCCATGCGAACAGCCTCGCCGAAGGGAACCCAGCGTACCGCGATCTCTTCTTCCGGGTCCAGGTTGCGGCTGGTTGGGGAAAGCTCAGTGGCAAGGAAGAGACTCTGGATATCGTCCGCCACGCCATTGCACACATCGACAGCTCCAAGATGCTGCCATGCTTTCGCAGTGACGCCGGCTTCTTCAGCCAGTTCGCGCTCGGCAGCTTTCTGAATTTCTGTCTCATTCGGGAACGAGCCGCCGCGCGGAATCTCCCACGAGTAGCGATTGACCGTATAGCGCCACTGCCCCACCAGCACTGCGCGATCCTGCGAATCCAGGGCTACTATGCCCACCGACGGCTTGATCTCAATCACACCATAGACACCGGGTCCACCATCGGGCCGGATTACTTCATCCTCACGTACGCGAATCCAGTTATTGCGATAGACTTCGCGCGATGTTTTGGTAATCCAGGGACTGGTTTCTTCTGCCACCCTAAGCCGCTTCCGCGCAGATGCCGGCAAGTACGTTGAAATCGATATTGCCGCCGGTTAATAAGATGCCTGCCGATCGCGACGAAACAGGTGATTTTTGATGCAAAGCTGCTGCTGCAGCAACGGCTCCGCTTGGCTCCACAACCAGCTTCAGGCGTGTGAGCAGAAAGCGCACGGTGCTCTTGATCTGATCCTCGCTTACAGTCAGGATGCCGGCGGCCAACTCATGAACAATCGGGAACGTAACCTTGCCGGGCATGGGAGTTCGCAGGCCGTCAGCAATGGTGGGCGGCGGCGGAATCTCAATGGGCGCACCGAGTTCAAGTGATTGACGCCAATCGTCAGCCAGCTCGGGTTCAACGCCATAGACCTTGATCTGAGGATTGATCTGGTGGGCAACGATGAGAGTGCCGGCAAGCAGTCCGCCCCCGCCGGTGGGCACCAGAATGACCTCAAGCTCCGGATGTTCGCGGAGTAGTTCAAGAGCAGCCGTTCCCTGGCCGGCCACAACCCAGGGGTGATCGAAGGCAGGAAGCATGATGCCACCGGTCTGCTCAGCGGCACGCGCAGCAATTTCGTCGCGCCTCTCGCGCAGGCGATCGAAAAAAATGACCTTAGGCCCGTAAGCGAGCGTCGAATCCACCTTGGCGCGAGGAGCATCAGAGGGCATCACGATGGTTGCCGAAACGCCGAGGTGCGCTGCCACGATGGCTACCGCTTGCGCGTGGTTTCCCGAAGAGGCAGTGACAATGCCGCGCTTGCGCTCCGCCTCTGTCAGGGAGAGCATGAAATTGGCAGCACCGCGAATCTTAAAAGCGCCCCCGCGCTGTAGATTCTCGCATTTGAAGTAAGCGTCCAGACGTGCAGCCTGGTCGAACAGGCGTGACGTTACAACCGGAGTCTGCTGCGCAAGAATGCCAATGCGTGCCTGCGCGGCCAGCACATCCTCGAAAGTTACCGCGTGCCCGATTGCTTCCTCAACCGCCATCAATACCCCGCCTTCTTGTCTACGATGTTTTTTAACTCTTTTCCCGCAACGAACAACCGAAAGTTTTCTACGAAAAGCTGCACGCTCATATCGAGCCAGTCCGGGTCAGACGTGCGATCGGTAGAGTGCGGCGAAACCAGTACGTTCTCCATGTCCCACAATGGCGAATCTTCGGGCAGCGGTTCTACCTCAAAGACATCGAGCGCTGCGCCGCCTATCTTTTTACTTTGCAGTGCGTGGACAAGCGCCGCTTCGTCGATCAATGGTCCGCGCCCGATGTTGATAACAATGGAGGACGGCTTCATAACGGCTAGTTGAGCGTCGCTAATTATGTGGTGTGTCTCTGGCGTCAGAGCAGCAGCCGTTACCAGAACGTCCACCTGCTCTAACATCTCGTTCAGGTCGGCCAACGGGAACGCGCGATCGAGAACCGCATCGTTTTCAGATTTATGATGATTGCGCCGGGTTGCATAGATCGTCACGCCCGCAGCCTTGGCCAAGGTGGCGCACTCGCGGCCAATCTCGCCGTATCCGACCACACCCATGATCTTTCCCCGCAGCCAGTCAACAGAGAACGGCTGCCAGCGATGAGCCTTCTGATTGGCCCGCATCAGCGGCACGCGTTTGTAAAAGTACAGCATGCCGAGCAGTGCAAACTCGGCCAGCGGGCGCTTGAAGACACCACGCGCATTGGTAACCGGAACATCGCTTTCCCTTAGCTCCGGACTCAAGACCTTATCTACGCCGGCCGAAAGCGAATGGATCCATCGAACTTTCGGCGTCGTGGCCCAGAGTTCACCGACTGTAGGCATACCGGACGCGACGCCTGAGTAAAGAATGATGTCCGCATCGGCTGCGAACGGCTGAAAATCGCTTACGCTGTTGCCGATATGGATTTCGGCATCGGTGCGGATAGCGTCGAGATTGCGCAGCAGGTAATGATCAGGCGGACTCACCACCAGCAGTTTAGGCTTGCTCATCGGCTTAAGTTCTATGGTACGAGGTAGGTGGCTTTGGACAAGGCCGCGCCGCTCAAAGTACGCCGCGATAGATGTCAGTCATAGGGAGCTGAATGCCGAGAGCGGGAAGCGGCACCGCGGCGCCGGCGTCCGCATAAACCGTTAGGAGCCACTGTCCTGTCTTCTGCCGCTCCCAATGTTCCACCTGAACACGGTCTTGTGCAACCGTCAGGTACTCCTGAAACGACGGAATGCTCCGGTAACTCTCAAACTTTTCTCCTCGGTCGTAGCTGCTCGTGCTTTTGGAGAGTACTTCCACGAGAACGACAGGATTTAGCAGAGTGTCGACTTCGGCATCCAGAAACTGCTCTTCGCCGCAGGTGACGGTTACGTCCGGGTAGGTGTACAGTCCGACTGGTGAGACGCGAACCCGCATATTCGACCCGTAGGTCTCGCATCTCTTCCCTTGCAAGAGACGATCAAGCGCCACCAATACATTCTTTTCGAGGCGCACATGACGGCGACTCGCTCCGGACATCGCGAAGATTTCGCCCCGGAGATACTCGCTCTTATCACTGGCGTGCCGCTCTCGTTCCAGATACTCATCCGGACTGATGAATGAGGCGGGTGCGGTAGACATCCTCCTTAAATGGTAGGTCATAACTCTGGCTGCCTAATAACGAAAGCTCGTTAGAAACCACACTCAGGAACTCCGGCGGACGGTTCCCGCACAGAACTTTCGCCTTACACTAAAGGTGTGGAACAACGATGTAGCTGTGGGGCGGTGCTGCCGGCTGACGCTCGATTTTGTCATCGCTGCGGTCAGCCACAATTTGCGGAAGACATCGCGCGAATTGAGGCGGTGGACGCAGCAGCAGGTCCGGTGCAAGGGCCGCTGGCGCCTCCCCTCAGATCAACCTCGCCAGACAAAGATCTAGCTGCCATTTCGTTCAACAATACCCGGGCAGTTTTCACCACGCTGATCGTAGCTGCGGTGTCGATGGTGGTGCTCTTGCTGATTGCTCTGCACGCGGCGCCCTTGTTTCCCTTCTTTCTTTGCGGAGTCGGCTACGTTGCTGTTCGTTTCTATCGGGGCAAATCAGCTGAGCCGCTGAGCACCAGCGCAGGGGCTCGGCTTGGCTGGATGACAGGCCTTTGGCTCTTCATTGTAGTGGTTGTTTTGCTCACGCTGACCGCCATCTCCATCTCCAATCCGGAGGTCTGGAAGCAGTTGCAGGAGTCGTATGCAAAGGCGCCGCAGGTAGCAAAGCTGCTGACACTGACTCAGCACGACCTACTTATGCAGATCCTGTTTACCGTTCCGTTCTGGTTCTTGCTGCTGACAATACTGCCTGGTTTAGGCGGCATGCTCGCGGCCAAGTTTCCGGCCCGCCGGCGTTCCACCTGAAGATTTGGAACCTTCAAGGCAATGAAAGCAACAACACAGAGTGCTTCTTTCAGTTGCTACGCTGAAGGGCCTGGGCTGAATGAGCAAATCGATTCTTACCCTGACCGTTAATCCTGCCTTAGATCGAATTGTAACGGTCGACCGGCTGGTCTTTGAGGACCGTGCTTATATCGAATCCACGACCGAAATGGCGGGTGGGCGGGGCATTAACGCGTCTCGCGTGCTGACCAGTCTGGGAGTTGAGAACACGGCGGTTACTACGTCAGGAAAAGAGGTCGGGCGTAAGTTCGAAGAGCAGTTACAGAACGACAAATTCGGTCTGGAAATTGTCAAAATTCGCAGTAACATTCGAATTAACCTGACCATCTCCGATCGGCAAGGGCTGTCGGTAAAGCTGAACGAACTGGGGCCCAAGCTGAGCGTGCAGGAACAGGATCGTATTGTCAAAGCGGTGGAGACTCTGCTCCCGCAATCGTCCTGGCTCATGCTTTGCGGAAGCCTGCCGCCTGAGGTGGACGATCACCTGTACACCAAGCTGATTGCACTGGCCCAGGCGCACAAAGTAGAGACACTGCTCGATACCGATGGTGATCCGTTACTCTATGCGCTGGAAGCTGCGCCCACGGTAGTCAAACCAAACCAGTCAGAGGCTGAACGACTGCTGAACATGGCGCTGATTACGCGTTCGCAGTTAATCGAGGCGGTGCAGCGAATCAAGGGGATGGGACCGAAATCGGTAGTGTTGTCGCTGGGCAGTCGCGGCGTGGTGGCAGCGAGTACCAGCGAGGGAGTGTTGGAAGTTGTGCCGCCTGCTATCGAGGCAGTGTGCCCGATTGGCGCTGGAGACGCCATGTCTGCCGCCATCGTTTGGGCTTTGAATAAAGGCGAGCCCTTCAGCGAAGCTCTGCGGTGGGGAGTGGCGGCCGGCACTGCCTCCACTAAGCTTCCCGGCATAACACTGGCAAATCTGGAGCAGACAAAGGAAATTTACCCGTTAACCCAGATTACTCGGGTGATTGTTTAACGCCCGCAGATCACGCCGGCAGGTGCAGATAGCGATTAGTCGTACTTTTCGTAAATGATCTGCTTGCGATCGAATCCGCGGCTTTTGAGCTCGTGCCGGACGTCGTCCACCATTTCCCTCAAGCCGCAGATGTAGACGTCGATTGTCGCCAACTCCTCCGGATTTGTCAGCGCAAGAGCTTCGTCCAGGTGTTCCAGCACCCGCCCTCTACGGCCGCTCCAGCTATCATCGGGACGCGTGACGGTGGGGATAAAACGAAAGTTCGGATGTTGCCGGGCCAGTTCTTCAAACTCGTCTCGATAGAGCAGGCCTTGTGGGTAGCGCACGCCAAAGAGAAGGGTGAGATGTGGCTGCAAACGCGGCAGGTAATCCAGCAACATGGAGCGGAACGGAGCCACGCCGGTGCCTGTTGCCACGAAGATGCTGCGGTGGCCGGGGTGACGCAAAGTGAAGTAGCCGAGCGGCTCATGAATCTGCACCTCGGCGCCGATCGGCAACGCAAATAAGTACGGAGAGACCAAGCCATCGGCAACTCGGTTCAAGCAAAGAGAGAAGCGGTTGCTGTCGCGAGGCGAGGCAATGGAGTAAGCACGCGTGATCTCCTTGCCATGCTCCCCCTCTACTACCGAGACGAATTGGCCGGGTGTAAAGACGAGTTTCTCCACCTCCGGCACTTCGAAATCGAAGTGGTGGACCTCCGGGGCAAGCTGCCGCCAGCCCAACAATCTAGCTTTCAACACAGAGCCTGCCTGCCATCACTTCTATTCGATGATTAGAGGGGAGTTTTGCTGCAGCGGAGGGGTGTCAGGAGTCATTTGGCGTAGCAGATCGATGAATAATCGGCTGCGTGGCCGCTCACTCCGGTTCCTCTGGCCCATGCGGAGAAGCAGGGCTAGAATTTTCTGAATGTCAGAGTTGCGAAGCGGTGACAGCGGTTCTTGGGCCTCCCTTTCACGGCTGTAATCATCGAGAGACGCGCCCAGTAACTGCTGCACACCGGCAGCAATGGTGTTTTCGGCACGAGTCTCGTACACGAGCCCTGAATCGAGAGTGCGCCGGGTTTGAACTGTTGCGTCAAGTGCGGCCATGACATCGGAGTCAATAGCGCCAGCGGTCCGGAGCGCAGCCTGTACCAGAGAGTAGATAGTGAACAGCATCAATTCTTCGTTGGCAACCAAGAACTCTTCGGTGATTGGAATTTCCGGGTAGGCCAGCTTGTTGTCTGATACTTCGAGTGGCTTCTCGCGTCTGTGGCCCTCGCGCAGATACTCGCACTCGAGGGGGCAGGAAAGCGTCACCTCGCGTTCGGTACCGCAGCAGAGGGGGCAGATGTCGCCGCTGACGGCTGGGCAGTATCGCTTGGCTCGGCACTTGCCGCAGATTTTACAGTCCACCGTCACATCAGTCATTATCGTTCGGTCGGTAAACTCGAAAGGAATGCAGCGAGTAGATGTTTATATCAAAGTAGAAGTGGAGCTGGAGGACGACGAAAAGCTGGAACGAGTGACCAACGAGATCTGCCGCCAAGTGGAAAAGATGTACATTGTTCGGAAGGCTGAATTGTCGAGCGTGATCACTCGCGACTAGCCGGTCTCAGCCGAGCAGGTCCCGATACGTCCGAAGGAGATAAGCATCGGTCATGCCTGCCAAGTAATCGCAGACTACCCGGTGCGGAGGCTCGTCGGCGAGGCGTTCGCGGTAGTACCCGGACACGCGGTCTGGATGCTCAACCAAGAACTCAAAAAGCGTTCGCAGCTTATCGACAGCGGCGCTTCGGTCTTCCATCAATTGCGCATAAGAGTAAACGCGGCTGATCAGCAGCTGGCGCATCTGGCTGCTTAGCTCCGCAGCTTCGGGCGTCAATCTCGCAAGACGAGCCGGTAGGTCTCTCACATCCTCGACCGACTCAACTCCGGCAGCATTGACCGCCTCTACTGTCCCATGGATCAGTCCCCCCACCAGGAGATTGATGAGTTGGCGCTGAATTTCCCAAAAGCGTACGTGTTCGGGAGCGCCCGGAAATTGCGTATCGGCCGCCTCAGCGAGTTCGGCAAAGGCCGGAATCGATTCGCCGATCTGTTTAATAGTGAAGATCTTGCCTGAGAAAGCGTCGTCTATATCGGCAGTGTTATAGGCAATCTCGTCCGCGAGATCAAGCAGCTGCGCTTCTAGAACAGGGCGCTTACCGGGCAGCAGATCCTGTAGCTCAGGCTCGGCGTCGAGTGGTAGTTCGCGCGAGTGTTTGATGATGCCTTCCCGGACTTCGTACGTCAGGTTGAGTCCATCAAAACGCGCGTAGCGGCGCTCCAGCTCATCCACAATGCGAAGGGCATGGCGGTTATGCTCAAAAGAGTCGCCGAACTTTGCCATCTGCCGATGGAGCTCCTTTTCGCCCACATGCGCAAAAGGCGGATGCCCCAGATCATGCGCTAACGCGAGGGTCTCTGTGTACTCCTCATTTAACTGGAGCGCAGTAGCAAGAGTCCGGGAGACCTGGGAGACCTCGATGGTATGAGTCAGCCGATTGCGAAAGTGATCGTGCAGGCCAGCAGCGAACACTTGAGTTTTGCCCTCTAATCGACGAAAAGCACGGGAGTGGATGATGCGATCGCGATCGCGCTGAAAGTCGTTGCGGTAAGGGTGAGGGGGTTCAGGATACTTGCGTCCGCGCGGCCGAAGCGGACCCAGGCGAAGTCGGCCCAACATGTAGTTTTGAACTATCTAGTACCTTGGGAAGCGACTTGATCGATAGCACGCGTAACAGCGGGATCTTGATTTGGTGTTCTCAGCGAGTTGAGAAGTTTCTGAGCCTCGCGGGGATTACTGCCCTGTAACACCTGCGCCAGCAGGATCTGCGCCTGAGCCTTAGACACCAGATCTGTAGGCTTGTTTACAATCTCGCGCAGCAGATTCTCCGCCTGAGGGCGCTTGCTTTGGGTGATATACAACTGGGCCAAGGCAATCTTCGCTAGTGAAGAGACCTCGTTGCGGGAGTTGGCTACTGTCATCAAGTCAGATTCAGCACCTTTACTGTCCTGGCTTTGCGCCTTGATTGTCCCCAGATAGTACTGTGCGATATATCCCTCGCGAGTACCAGCGTCCTTAGCAACGATATCGTTCAGCGCTTTTTGCGAGGCCTTGGTTTTCTCCTCAGCGGTGGACGACGACTTGCCATTTGCGCCTGGCGATCCTACCGGAGTGTCCAAGATATCGAAGGCAGAACTGAGTTCGGCTCGTCGAACGGAGCTTCGATATTGCGAAAACCAGATAGCAAAACCAGCAATAATCAACGCCAGAGCCGCGATGATGCCATAGCGAATCAGCTTTTGCCGGTTGGCGGAACTGTAACTTACAACGTTCGATACAGTGTCGGTGAAGGCATCGTGCCTAACTCGTTCCTTTAATTCCTCGCGGGTCAAAACGTACTGCGGCCTTTCTTGCCTATAACATCCGTAGCGTAACACGTTGGGAAGAGTGATCCAATATTATGGTCGGATCAGTTGCGAGATCTTGGATCGGTAGTTGAACTGACATGCATGTGCATGATATAAAAGATGGTATGCGTACAACGGTAGAGATGACGGACGAACATCGAGCAGCTTTATTGACCGTGGCGGCGTCTCGCGGGCAAAAAGGCTTTTCCGAAGTACTAGGCGACGCTATCAGTGCCTATCTGCGCGGGCAAGAGGAGCGTGAAAGTCGAAGCCGACTCTTTCACTCCTTAGCAGGCACCCTGACTGAAGATGAAGGAAGCGAGCTCGAGCTGGAAGTGGAAGCAGTGCGCGCTTCCTGGCGTTGATGTTACTCGACAGCGATGTACTGATTGATTACCTGAGGGGCCGCGAGCCGGCGCGAACAGTTCTACGCAATCTGTTCGCGACTGGCCGACTGCAGACTAGCGTTGTAAATCAGTTTGAGTTATTAGCTGCAAGCCGACAAACAACAGCGCAATTGGAAGCAGTAACAAACCTTCTTGGGACATTGAAGATTATTGGGCTCGATTCCGAATCAGCTTTTGCTGCCGGAGCGATACGGCGGGATCTTTCTGCGGGAGGAGTGGACATCGGCATGGCTGACTGCCTGATCGCCGGCATAGCCCTTACTCATAGCCTTCCGCTGGTAAGCCGAAACCGGCGACATTTTGCGAGAGTTCCCCAGTTGCACTTGGTTGAGCTTAGTTCCTTGGAGCCTCGGACTAAAGCGTAGCAAGCGATGGCAAGAAACCTTTTGCTGCGTTAATCAATGCCACGGCGCATGGCGAATTTGACTAAGCCTGCTACGTCGTGAATGTCGAGCTTGCGCATTAAGCTCGATCGATAAGTGTCTACCGTTTTGGGGCTGAGTGCAAGGCGTGCCGCGATTTCTTTGGCCCGGATTCCGTCCACCAGCAGGGAAAAGACCTGGAACTCGCGGCTGCTCAGTGCGTCAATGGGATCGTCTTCGCTGCGGGTGGTGCTCTCACTGAAGAGAGACATCACTTCGATTTGGGGGGACACGTAGATGCCCCCTTGCGTAAACTGGCTCATAGCGTCGGCCATCTGTTCGGAAGTAGCGGTCTTTAGCACGTAGCCACAAGCACCTGTTCGCAACACTTCGAGAACCGTTTTGCGATCTTTGCGGATGGAGAGCACGGCGCAGCGCGTACGCAAATTCTGCTCACGGACGCGGCGGATTACTTCAGTAGCGGCCAGATCGGAAAGTCCCATGTCGAGCAGAGCAATGGCCGGCTCGAGGCGCTGGATTTCGCTGAGCGCCGCCTCGGCTGAACCAACTTGCGAAACGACACGAAAGCCGTTGAGCTTGTTGCAGAGGGCAGTAAGACCCTCCCGCATGAGCGTCAGTTCGTCGGCGAGCAGGACGTCCACGGTTTTCGTTTCCGAAAGCGGTAAAGCCACTGGGTGGGGCAACGCCCCGGGCGACGGGTAGATGGAAGTGGAGGTTGACACGCTTGTGATGATTGAGTGTGTCGAACCATTGACTTATCTCAAATTGATTGCCGTTCTACCGTCTGGCGGTTTGGGGATCTCTTGCCATCAGTGCCTGAAAGAACGAACGATTTGCCTCGTTTGGAGCAATACGGCTGAAACCGCTGGGGCCGCCCTCGGTCCGATCCGTTTGAACCTGCTGAAAGAGGCTATGAAGATCCTTCCACGAGACGCGGCGGTCGTCGCCTTCTACCCACGAAGAGTCAGCAGGCGGCGCCGGCGAAAGCAGCGAAGTAGCAACCCAGACATCGCGGTGATCTCGCCAGTCGGCAAGCGTTGCCGAGGCGAAATCGCTCCGCCAATAAGGCAAACGATTGGAAGCCACTTCGATAAGGTCTCTGATTAGGAAGCCTTGCGAATAGAGTCCGTGGTCAAGGGGCCGGGTGATGGGAACGTAGTAGAAGGGCTCGTGCAGAGTTGCGATATACACGTCAGACGGCTCGGTAAGGGCAGATTGCAGTTGTTGCTTCTGCACTCGAACCGACGCAATTGCAGCCGCCCGACCCCAGCCTAACGTGATTAAATTGAGAACTACAACGGAGGCAAGCAATGCCGCCACGGCCCAGTAAGCAGGCGTGCGTCGTGGACTGCGATACAGTACAACCGCAGCGCCCATATAAAGAAAAGGCAGTGCGGGCAAGTACCGAGACGTCGAGCCCGGTTCAAAGACGACGACCGCAAAGAACACCAGAGGAATGGCTGCTCCGCAAAGCACCACGGCCATGCGGCGCGCGGTTCGCAACTTGCCCAGCAGGTACAGTAAGCTCCCCAGCCCGACATAGAAGAGAACCAGTTTGACCAGCAGAGCTCCCGCCAGTTGTTTGACAGATACCGGATGGTAAGGATCGTGGAAGAACCAGCGCTTCAGCAGCACGGTGTCGAAGGATAGTTCGAATAGTGATCGCGGAACGCCCGTGATGGCCCGCACTAGATTTAAGCTTTGCGACCAGCCATTATCCGAGTCGGCGATCCACTGATGAATCGACTTACCTGCCAGGATTCCATAACCGAGCGCGCCTCCCAAAAAGCCCACAGCAGCCGTAAGAGAAAAGGCCTGGAATAGCCGTAATGCGCGAGCACGCAGGAAGGACAACGGACCGTTCTCTTCCCACAGATAAGCCGAGAACCCTACGCCTAGCGCCACAAAGACAAACGGAAACCAGAGCATTACCGAGATCGCGTAGGCAACCCCCGCTAGATAAGCGTCACTGTTGTTGTCCGAAGAGCGGGGGCGCGCCAGTAGCCAAAGTGACAACGTCTCGAAGAAGAGCGCTGGAATATAAGCACTGCCCAGCGAAGCATACCCAAGAAAGCTATTGGCACCGCAGAACGCCAGAGTGACTACCGTTGCGATCAAACTCGTGCTCAATCGCCGGAGCAGGCTCCATAGCAGAATCACCGCTCCCACGGCGCAGACTAGATTGGTGACCACCAGGAATCTGGTAACCGCCTGAAGCTGGTTATCACCGAAGTGAGCTGCGAAGAATGGTCCGCAGATCAAATAGCCTAGATAGCCCCAAGGCCGCCAAAGGAGATGACCAAACTCCCAGAACTGACCCGGCAGACCCTTGGCATGCAAAAGAGCATCATTGGCATAGCGCAGCGTGTCGCCGCCTTCGGTAGGCACGACAAACACATACAGGGCGAAAAAGAAAAGGAGGACAGCGGTAACGGGCCAGAGCGCATTTGGCGTTTCCCTATGACTTGGGACAACCTGGCGGATGTCCTCAGCGAGAGCTTCCACCTTGCCAGTATGATGTTGAGCAAGGACCCGCGACAAGTTGGGGGCGTACTGTCAGGCCCGTCGTAAACCGGGTCGAAACAAGGGGTTGAGTGATCGAAACCGGGCTAAAAAACAAGGTGGTGGTGGTGACCGGTGGAGCTTCCGGGATTGGAAAAGCCACTGCCGAGCGCTTTGCCCAGGAAGGCTGCCGGGTTGCCTGCTGGGATGTGCAAAAGGCTGAGCCGGTCGGGGAAGGCATGGCTCGACGGGTAGATGTAACCCGCGCCGAATCAGTGAACGAAGCAGTCGCGGAGGTGATCGGGCACTGGGGCGCCATCCACGTGCTGGTCAACAACGCGGGAATTTTGCGTGATGGACAACTGGTGAAGTGGAAGGACGGCGCACAGACGGGTTGCATGAGCGACGAGCAGTTCGATTCCTTGATCGCCGTCAACTTACGGGGTGTATTCCTGTGCACCAGGGCTGTAGTACCTTACATGATCCAGGGAGGAGGCGGCGTGATAGTGAATGCCTCCAGCGTGGTGGGTCTGTATGGAAATTTTGGGCAAACCAACTACGTGGCCAGTAAAGCCGGAGTGATTGGCATGACGCAGGTTTGGGCGCGGGAGCTCGGCAAACATAAGATACGCGTGAACGCCGTAGCGCCGGGATTCATTGCTACTGAAATGCTGGCCGCGATGCCGGAAAAGAGTCTGGACACCATGCGAAATCACACCCCGCTCGGTCGCCTGGGCAGCACAGCAGATGTCGCGAATGCTTATCTCTGGTTGGCATCCGAAGCAGCAAGCTTCGTCACCGGCGCCGTTCTGAGCGTAGATGGCGGAGTAGTACCAGGAACATGAACAGTTATTGAGTAGAATAATTTGTTCCAACTGTCATAGTTGGAGACATCCAATCGTTGCCGTGCCACTTTATATCTGGGTTCGCCGCATTCCCCCTCACCGATGGCCCAACTATCGTTAATCGACGTCGCAAAGACGTATGGCTCAGGGGTGCAGGCCCTCTGGCCCATTAACCTGGAAGTGTCAGACGGCCAAATGGTCGTTCTGGTTGGTCCCTCCGGATGCGGAAAATCAACCCTGCTCCGCATCATCGCCGGCCTTGAATCCTCCACCGGCGGCTTCCTCCTCATTGATGGCGTTCCTGTCACCCATACTCCTCCCAAAGACCGCGATGTCGCCATGGTGTTTCAGAACTATGCTCTGTATCCGCACCTAACGGTTCGCGAGAATTTGGAGTTTGGTTTGAAGATGCGAGGTACTCCGCGTGCTGAACGCAACCGCCAGGTTGCTTCAGCCGCCGAACTGCTGGGCTTAGATAAGTTGCTGGACCGGCGTCCGCCTCAGCTTTCGGGAGGTCAGCAGCAGCGAGTGGCATTGGGCCGCGCGATTGTACGAAGACCGAAGCTGTTCCTGCTTGACGAACCGTTCAGTAATCTCGATGCGACCTTGCGGGCCAGCACACGCACCGAACTTCTTCGGCTCCATCGGCGGCTCCACGCTACCACTGTTTTTGTCACTCACGATCAGATTGAAGCAATGAGCATGGCCGATGTTCTGGTGGTGATGAAGGACGGCAAAGTTCAGCAGGTGGGCGCGCCTTTGGATGTCTATCGATGCCCGGCAAACCAGTTTGTGGCCCAGTTCATTGGCTTTCCCGCCATGAACTTGATTGATGGTGTGGTGTCTGCGGGCGGCAATATCGTGGATGTCCTT
Organism: uncultured Bryobacteraceae bacterium; assembly: GCA_964248405.1. GTDB lineage: Bacteria > Acidobacteriota > Terriglobia > Bryobacterales > Bryobacteraceae > Bog-105. Next base: position 98,225 of record CAXTYH010000003.1, on the reverse strand, counting down.
GGCACCTCCGTTCCCAGCCCCGGCGGCACGTCTCCGGGAGACCGGGTGACTCTCGGCCTACGCGCCGAGCACATTGCTGTTCACAGATCAGGAAGCGTGCCGGGTCACGTTGTCTCTGCGAAGGTGATCCTGCTGGAGCCATTGGGCAACGAGATCCTGACTACTTGTCTGGCGGGTGGCCAGGACTTGATCATGCGCCTGCCCTCATCCACGAACTTGCGGCCCGGTCACGAGGTGCGGCTTGCATTGAGCCTGGAGGATGCGGTCTGGTTCAACTCAGAGTCCGGGCTGCTGCTGCAATCTCATTTGATGCCAGTGCGCGCAACGCCTTGAATGAAGTAGCGCTGCAGTAAGACAAACAAGACTGCAATCGGCAGGATAGAAAGCACGGCAATGGTCATCAGCACGGGCCAATCAGTAACGTGTTCGCCTTGCAACAGGCTCAAACCGAGTGGCAGAGTGAGCGCGTTGATGTCCTGTAACACCACCAACGGCCAGCCGAAATCATTCCAGTTGCCCAGCACGGAAAGCAGGGCCAGCACGGCAATACCGGATTTACTCAGGGGCACGGCGATGCGCCAGAAGATGGACCATTCACCGGCGCCATCGAGCCTGGCCGCATCTAACAGCTCGTCGGGTACATTGGCCATGAATTGGCGCGCGAGAAACACCCCGTACGTCTCCGCAGCGCGAGGGATGATCACCGCCCAGAGTGTGTTTACGCCATGCACTGCAGCAATAGTGAGGAATTGCGGAACGAGCAAGACTTGGGTGGGCAGCATCAGAGTGCCGAGGAAGATTGCGAACAAGACGTCGCGGCCACGAAATTGAAACTTCGCGAAAGCATAGCCCGCAAGCAGATCGAGCAACACCGTGAGAGCGCCACCTAGAACCGCGATGATCGTAGAGTTCAGCAGCCAGCGGCCAACGGGAAAAGTAGACCAGGTTCTTGCCAGGTTGCCCCAGGCGACGTGCGAAGGCCACAGCTGCAAGGTTCGGGAAAAGACTTCTCCGGGCGGGCGCAGGGCGGTAACTACCATCCAGAAGATTGGAAAGAGCGCCAGCAGCGAGGCTGCTGTCAGACCGGCGACCAACAGCGGTTTGGTCCTCATATGCGCTTTCTCTTCAGGAGCATGAGGCTGGTGATTGATATGAGGATCAGGCACAGTGTGACGGCAATGGCAGAGGCGTAACCTTGCCGTTGTTCCTCGAAGGCAGCATCAAAAATGTACTGCACCATAACCGTAGTGGAGAAAGCGGGCCCGCCGCCAGTCATCACATAAATCAAGTCAAAGACATGCAGGCCGTAGATGAGGTTCGTTAGTAAGAGGAAGTTGGTGCTGGGACGGAGCAAGGGCCAGATAATGTAACGAAAGCGGGACCAACTACTCGCGCCATCAAGCGCAGCGGCGTCCAGTAATTCTTTCGGCACATCCTGCAATGCCGCCAAATAGACCACCATGCACAGGCCGATGCGCAGCCAGATGGTGGTGAGAATGATGGTCGGCATGGCAAAGTGAGTGGACGACAGCCACGGAACACGATGTAACCCGACCGATGTCAGCAGCGCGTTGAGGATGCCGTAGTGGTCGTCGAAGATCCACGCTGCAATGATTGCCGAAACAACGCTGGAGATCACTGTGGGCAGATACATGGCAGCGCGGAAGAAGTTTCTGCCCGGGATTGGCCGGTTCAAAGCAATAGCCAGCGCAAGGCCAATGGCCATCGTGCTGGGCACGATAACGGCTGAAAAGAGCAGGGTATTGCCGAGTGCATGCCAAAACTGACGGTCGCTCCAGAGTTCGGCATAGTTGCCGAACCCAACAAAGCGATGGCCGCCCAGCAAATTCCAGTTAAATAAGCTGAGAACGAAGATGGCCAGCACGGGCATGAAGATGAATACGCTGAACAGGGACAGGTGCGGCGCAAGGAAAAGCCAGGGCGTGCGGAGATGCTGTTTCATGCGCCCGACAGAGCCCGTTCAATGGCCTGCTCCAGATGTTCCAGCGTAGTGGCAGCAGACTGGCCACCGGTGAAAGCGAGATCGAGCTCGTTGCCTAGTGCACGCTCGATGCGGTGAAACTCTGGACGGGTCACAGTGCGCGCTAATTCAACGGGCACAGTTGTCGATTGCGCCAGGTGAACGGCCATCTCCTCCGGGCGAAAGACATATTTCAAGTCCTCTTCCAGCAGCTTGCGGCGAACAGGCAGGAACTGAGCCGAGATCACGAAGTCGCGCATGTTCTCTTCATTGGTCAGAAACAGAAGGAAATCTGCGGCTATGTCTGGCCGCGCGGCATTGCGCGTAACACCCACTGCATTGCCGCCCAGTTCCGAGCCGAACCGCTTATCTCGTGGGATGAAAGTTGCTTCCCATTCGAAGTCGGTGCGCAGCTCACGGATACTTTGCGGGCCGACGTCGAAGTACATGCCTACGACGCCATTGGCGAAGAGGTTTTCGAGCTGTTCGCTGGATTTAGCGGAGTCACTCATGGGAACCAGTCCTTTGCGAAAGAATGACTGTGTCCACTCCAGAGTCTGCCGTGCTGCATCCGACCGGATAGCGGAGCGTTGCAGATCGTCGGTGAGCAAAGACCCGCCATGCTGGTAGAGAAAGTTCAACCACCGGAACGATCCGCCCATGGTCCAGTTCATCGCAAAGCCGAAGTCGAAAGCCTTTTTCAGAAAACGGGCTACGTCGATAAACTCGTCCCAGTGCCAACTTGTTTCGAGAGACTGGGGCACCGAGATGCCGAGCTTCCGAAACATTGTCTTGTTGTAGAGGATGGCGCTGGTATCGGTCTGGTGCGGTATCGCATGGGGCTTACCCCCATACAGCACAGCTGTCCAAACTTGCGGAGTAAACTGCGCGCCTAAGTCGGCCGGGATGTATGGAGAGAGATCAATGAGAGCGGCGCCCGGAGTGTAGCGGCCCACATCCAGATACTGCAGCCGAAGCAGATCGGGTCCGACGCCGGCGGCAATCTGGGTATCTACTTGCGCCCGCTGGTTATAGCTGATCTCTTCCAGGTGAACGACCACATTCGGATGAAGGGCTTGGTAGCGGGCGATAACGCGACGGAAGCCCAGAAGCTCCACCTGTTCACCCCAGGTAGCCAGGCGCAGGTGGATCTTTCCGTCGTGAAACTGTGGCCTTCGATTACAGGCCGCAGCGCCGATAGCGCTGGCGAGCAAAGTCCGGCGCGACAGAGGCATCTCTACTAGGCTATAACTGTGGCTCTCCTATTTCCTTATTTGAAAGACTACTGGCGTTTGGTCGTGCTTGCGCTGGTGCTGGCCACGGTGAATCAGGTTTTCTCGCTGCTCGATCCGCTGATTTTCCGGCACATCATCGACAGCTATGCGACCAAATTTCACCAGTACAGCACCGGGCAGTTTATCCGCGGTGTGTTGCTGCTTCTCGGCGCGGCAGTGGGCGTTGCATTTGTTTCACGGGTAGCCAAAAATTTCCAGGATTACTACGTCAATGTCGTGGTGCAGCAAACGGGAGCGCGGCTCTATGCCGATGGCGTGGAACGCTCCCTTTCCCTGCCGTATGCCGTATTCGAGGATCAGCGGAGCGGTGAAACGCTGGGCAAATTGCAGAAGGTGCGGTCTGATGTGGAACGGTTCATCACGGCCTTCGTTAACATCCTGTTCACCTCTTTGATAGGCATTGTATTTGTCACCATCTACGCACTGCGCGTGGATTGGGTGATTGCACCTGCCTTTCTATTGACCATTCCCTTGCTGGGTGCAATTAGTTCTATTCTCAGTAAGCGAATCAAGACGATTCAGAAAGTGATTGTGGCTGAGACGGCCGCGCTGGCCGGATCGACGACTGAGTCGCTGCGAAACATCGAGCTGGTCAAGACTTTAGGCTTAGCCAAGCAGGAGGTGCAGCGCCTCAATTCGACAACAGGAAAGATTCTCAAGCTGGAGCTCAAGAAGGTCCGCTATCTCCGAAGCCTGGGCTTTCTGCAGGGAACCGCGGTAAATATGTTGCGCACCGGCATTCTATTTCTGATGCTGTACCTGATCTTTACGCAACGCATCTCAATCGGCGAGTTCTTCTCTCTGTTCATTTATTCGTTCTTTATCTTCGGTCCTCTCCAGGAACTGGGGAACGTAATCAACATTTATCGTGAGGCTGAGGCCTCTCTCGCGGTATTGGATGAGATCCTTCGCATCCCGCCGGAAGCCAAGCCTGAGCATCCGGTGCCGCTAGGCCGGTTGGAGTCTCTAGCCTTCGACAATGTCATCTTTGAACATAGAACGGCAGGGCGACCTGCTGTTGATGGTGTGAGCTTCACCCTCTCAGAAGGGGGGACCATCGCCTTTGTCGGCCCGTCCGGAGCAGGCAAAACAACGTTGGTGAAGCTGCTGGTGGGATTGTATAGTCCGGCAACCGGGTCCGTTCGCTACAACGGGATCGATCGCGAGTTGATCGACCAGGACGAACTGCGCGTGCAGATTGGCTTTGTCACGCAAGACACGCAGCTGTTCTCCGGTACCATTCGCGAGAATCTTCTGTTTGTCCGGCCAGCCGCTACCGACAGCGAGTGTCTGGAGGTTCTGCACAGCGCTGCGGCGGATTCATTGCTGGCGCGTGCCGATAAAGGATTGGATACTTTGATTGGGGAAGGCGGGGTCAAGGTTTCGGGCGGCGAAAAGCAGCGGCTTTCCATTGCTCGCGCACTGCTCCGCAAGCCAAGTTTGCTGGTCTTCGACGAAGCAACTTCCTCGCTCGATTCGATCACCGAAGAAGAGATCACGCGCACCATTCGAAAGGTCGGCGAGCGGTCGGATGTCATGACGATTCTCATCGCGCACAGGCTTTCGACCATCATGCACGCTGAAACGATTTACGTGCTGGAGCGCGGAAAGATAGGGGAGCAAGGCAGCCACGCTGACCTGATCGCGCAGCACGGCCTCTACTACGCGCTCTGGCGTCAGCAGATTGGTGAGCGCAACTCGGATGGAAGAGGTTCCGCTGAGCCGCTCGCAATTACAACAGTCCAGTAAAACCGACTCCATCTTCCTGCTTAGTGAAACAGTGCTAACCTTTTTGCGCTTACGACAGGCAATAAGTAGCGGCTACCCGGGAATCCGATTTGTTTCAACTTAGTAACTGCCGTCATTAGATCTCCTGAATTGTTGATTGAAGGGCACGAATGAACGACTCTGCGAAGCCGACCATTGCGCAAGTGGAAAGGCGGAACTTCCCTATGAGGTATAGCTCGCACAGGTAACAGCGCGATGACAATGATCCTTTCCGTCTGAGCCTGCACATACAATCAAGTCTCCATGTTTAGAGTTGGTCTTTCCAGACTCGCGTTGACAATGCTCGGCTGCACGTTGTGGCTGTCGGCGCAGGAGCAGTACCGTCCTCAATTTCATTTTTCTCCAGACAGAAACTGGACTAACGATCCGAACGGCCTGGTGTATTTCGACGGCGAGTACAACTTGTTTTTCCAATACAATCCGTTCGGAGATAAGTGGGGGCATATGAGCTGGGGCCATGCGGTGAGCCGGGACTTACTTCATTGGACCCAACTGCCCGTTGCTTTGCGTGAAGAGAACGGGGTGATGATCTTCACGGGCAGCACCGTTGTCGATAAGGCGAATACGAGCGGCTTCTGCAGAGGAGGAAAGCCATGCCTGGTGGCCGTCTACACCGGGCACACAGCTGCGAACAATGGAAAGAAAGCGCTTCAGACTCAGAACATTGCTTACAGCAACGACCGTGGGCGCACCTGGACAAAATTCAGCGGCAATCCTGTCTTGGATCTGCACATGTCGGACTTCCGCGACCCTAAAGTGTTCTGGTCTGACGAGGGCAAGCACTGGGTAATGGCGGTTGCCTTGCCCGACGACCATAAGGTCCAGATATACGGCTCACCGAATCTAAAAGATTGGAAGCAGTTGAGCGACTTTGGTCCTGCAGGGGCAACCGGTGGGCAATGGGAGTGTCCCGAGCTCTTTCAATTGCCCATCGAGAACGAAGGGGGCAGCCGGTGGGTATTGAAGATCGGCTTGAACCCAGGCGCGTTGCAGGGGGGATCGGGCGAGCAATACTTCGTTGGGCGATTCGACGGAACTCGATTTGTCAACGATAACGGGCCATCGCAGACCCTCTGGACGGACTACGGCAAAGACTGTTACTGCGCTTTGACCTTTAACAACCTACCCAAAGCCCAGCCTACGGTGATGATGGGATGGATGGATAACTGGCAGTACGCGGCTGATCTGCCAACCAGTCCCTGGCGTGGGCAGATGACGATTCCACGCAAGCTTTCACTGCGTAAGACTTCGGACGGCCTGCGGTTAGTGCAGGAACCGCTCGATGGGTTGAGCAGCTTGCGGCAGCAGGAGCAGACAGCAGCGGGCACAACAGTGAGTGCTGTGAACAAGGTGCTATCCGGCCAGCAGTTATCCTCCAGGCACACTGCTGATATTGATGTCTCCATAGACTTGGGCTCGGCCCGGACTGCTGGTTTGAAACTAGTGGCTGCGGGCGGCAATGAGACGACGATCCAGTTCGATCGCAGCTCGAATGAGCTTTCTGTCGATCGCACCAAATCGGGCGAGGTTGGCTTCAGCAAAGATTTTCCAGGCATTGTGAAAGCTCCGCTGAGACTTGAAGGCGCAACGCTGGGGCTGCGTGTTCTGGTGGACGCCGATTCGGTAGAGGTCTTCGCCGAGGGTGGCTTGGTTGCCGTCACCACGCTTGTGTTTCCTCATTCAGGCGTCGAGACCATGCAGGTGTTCGCCAACGGTGGCGACCCCGGCAAGATCACGGTACAAAGCTGGGTTTTAAACGCAAAGCGCTGACGGAAGAGGTTTGGGAGTTCATCGTTGACTACCTTTAATCCGCTAACAAAAGTTGCGGTCTTGGCGCAAAATCTCGGGCAGGCAATGGTGGAGGGGACTGATGTCGGAAGCGTTGCGCTCTGCCTGTATAGCCCGATCAAGCCGTTGAAGTGAACGGCAGGTAGTACCCGCTTATCGAAAATCTGCTAATCTCATCGCGTGTCGGGGCAAACTGATCCATGGCCTGAGTATTGCCGCCGGTTGAACAAACACTACCGGCAGGGACACTTGCGGGTGCTGGCCGGTGCTGGGCTTTCGGTTGATGCCGGGTTCCCAAGCTGGGGTCAGCTGAACCAGGCTCTTCTTCGCAAGTACATTGAGGAAGATTTAAGCCGTGACCCGAAATCGCGACCTATCATCCAGCAGCATCTGGATGAGTTAGTGAGCGAGTTGTACGAGACCATTGGGCGCGAAGCCGCTGCCGACTTCGTGTGGAACTCCAGCACCCGCGAGAACTTTTTTGAGGATCTGCGACGGCATCTGTATGAGGGCCGGCAGCTGCGGGATCTTTCTTTAACGCAAGTTCATTGGCAGCTAGCCGCCATGAACAAAGGGGCGCTGTTCACTACTAACTTCGATCCGCTGCTGGAGATCGCGAAGTATCGGGCAGGCGGCGGGACAGGGGAGGACCCCGATCTGGAAGGGTTCCGGTCGGCGAATCCTCCCGCCTATGGTACAGATCCGGAGACGAGCAAGGTGTACCACGTTCATGGCTGGATTGACCCGGACGGTATGTGCGGCGGCTCCTTTGTCCTGACTGAATCACAGTACTTTGAACTATTCAGCCGTCAGGGACAGCGCCCTAATCAGATGCTCGACTATGCGCTGACGGCGGGCGGCGCGGTCCTGATTCTCGGCATGAGTCTGGCCGATGTAAACCTGCGTCGGCATCTGTACCTGCGCTCGCTGAATCGGATTTCAGATTCGACCGAAATCTATGCGGTTTTGCGGGTACATAGCCGCAAGCTGCTGGATACGTACCAGACCTTGCACTGGGCCAACCGCGGTGTGCGCATCATTTATGTCGAAGACTACGACGGCATTCCTAAGATGCTGCGAGAAATCAAGTTCGGCCTGCCCGCGAACGCGACCGATCCTCTGCCCTGGATGGCGGATGCATTTCGCTGGGTTCAGGAACGACTGCCGACCGGCTTAGTGTTCACAGACCAGTGGCAAACCAGGGCAAGCCAGATTTTAAGGCGCGTCGTCTCCGGCTTTCGGGAGAGCTTCGCCGTTCCGCAACAGGAAACAATCAACCTGACTTTGATGGGCCAGATTGCGCTGGACAAAATCACGATCTTTGCTGATACGCGGCATCAGAATACCGGCGCCGAAGCTGCTGCTGCAGCCATAAGCTTTCAGTTGCACGTGGGTCAGGCTGCGCAGGGCATCACGGGTAATGCATTCTCGAAGGGTCGCGCCATTGAAGTTCTAGACAACCCGGACGTCGCCGATGAAAACTTCACGCCGGAGATGAAGAAGTACTATGCGACGCGGCTGCGCAGCTGGCGTTCGCTCCTCGCCATGCCGCATCTGGAGACCAGTGATCGGCTTCCTGTGCTCGTCATTTCAGTCACCTCCAACGTCGCTCAACCATTCTGGACACGCTTCGGTGAGAAGAGAGCGGAGTATCGGGACGAAATGAATCAGGCTCTGGAGCTGACAGTACGGGAAATATTAACAGTTTCTCAACACAAACGCGCCGGATCACCATAGAATGAAACAGAGAGTGATGGGTAAATTGACCTGGGAAGAAGCGGAAGCACTTGTGGAACGTGCGTATAATCCGTTCCCTGACTTACATCCTTCCATGCGGATCCTGCCAGGGTCGCCGCATATCAGTAATCCCAACACCAAATTTGCTCAGGAATTCCTGCGAAAGCTAAGACAACGGATGACTGAAACCGAGTCTCAGAGCAAGTAAGCGATTAGTAAGTCACTTACTAAGAAGCTACGTAACAATAGTCAACTAACAGTTTCCGACTTCACCTTTTCTTCTCCTTCTTGGCTCGTTTCTGTTGATGGATCCATCAAGTCCCACTGGCAAAGTAATCAGACTTTTACAAGAAGCTCGGAGTCGAGGGAAAGCAATTCCAGTTTTTTCGCCTCGGGACACTTTGGTCCAGGGCTCCACACCCGAAATAGATTTTAAATCAGTTCAGCGAGCCGGTTTTCCAGTCGTTGTGTGGACCGTTAACGACCCTGCTCGTATGCGCGTACTTCTCCAAAAACGCATTGACGGCATCATCTCTGATCGCCCGGACCTGCTGCGGCGCGAAAGGGATGTAACTCGCCAAACGGACCGAAGTTATGCCGAGCGCTTTGATGCCGAAGGGCATCGCGGTGGCCGTGATCTGCGTCCTGAGAACACGCTTCCTGCTTTTGAGTCAGGCCTCGATCACATGATTACTACGATCGAAACAGATATCGGGGTGACCAGAGACCAGGTTTCGCTCATCAGCCACGAGCAGTTTATCAATCCGCAGACCTGCCGGCGTGTTGATGGAGAAGCTTATACAAGCGCCAATCAAGTCTGGATCAAAGACATCGATATGGCGATGGCAGCCCGGACATACATCTGCGATAAGACGTTCCGAGGCTCACAGCAGAAGAATGAACTGGAACTTTCACCGGCGGCGGTGGCTTTCGCGAGTCAGGAAGGTTTGGTGAGCCCGTATAGTCCGACGAACGTCCTGCAGCTCTTCAAATTCGTGAAGTTCTACGTGGACTTCTATCGGATCGGGCCAGGAAAGACGCAGCCCTTCGCATCAGAGCGGGCCGCCAATGGGGAGCGAGTTCGCTTCAACCTGGAAACCAAGCTTACGCCCGAATCTGAGAGGCAGAGCCATACATTTGGCCACGAAGTCTTTGCAGGAGTTCTGGGCGAAACTGTGGCGAGCGCAGACATGCCGGCTCGATGCGATATCCAGAGCTTTGACTTCCGAACGCTCCGTCTGGTGCAAGGGAACTTCCCAACCATTCGGACGATCTATCTGCTGGAAAGCCTTGCGGCTCTCGATCAGCAGTGATCCGCTAGCGTGCCAGGCTGCGCCGAGTAGATGCTGTTGCAGCAACCGGAAAGAGGCGAGGGTCCCGTAAGGCTTGGGTTGCCTTACGAGCCTGTTCGGTGTTGGGGCTGCTCTGAACAAGAGAACGCAATTCCTGGACGGCTTTAGCGCGCTGCCCATCTTTTGCCAGCGCCATCCCTTTCATATAGCGCGCATCGGCAGTTCGGGGATTACTCGGGTAGCGCTCCAGGACCGCATCAAATGCCTTGACGGCACCCTTAAAATCGCCTCGGGTATAGCTAATATCCCCTAAATAATATTGCGCGCTTGCCGCCTGTTCGGTGCTGGGGAAGTAAGTCAGATACTGCTGATACTCCTGTGCCGCTAAATCCAGGTTGCCGGTCTGCTGATCGCGCCGGGCATCAGAAAACGATTTTTCAGCACTTACTCCGGGAGGCGGAGCACCAGGCGATGCTCCCGTTGGCGACGGGCCAGAAACTCCTGGAGCAGGAGGCGGGCTCTGCATAATCTGGAGCTGATTTTTGAGATCGGTCATCTTGGCGTCCATGCGCTCGAGCCGGGCGCTCAGGTCAGCCAACGAATCCCGAAGGGCTCGCGTATCCTCGCCCATCGCATCGATACGCGTGTTCAACGTATTCACTGGCGTGAGAGAGCGTGTCAGCGCACTTCCCAGTGACTCCTGCAGGGTCGCCACCTGATCGGCCGTTCGACGCGAGTCATTCTGAATGGCTTGCAGGGTTCCAGTCATCACGTCGATCTTCGAGGACAGGTTCTGCTGCATGGCGTCCATTTTGGCTTCCAGGTCGCGTTGCAGCGCCACCAGATCCTTATTCACCCCAAAGGTGAAAGAAGAGAAGGTCAGCGAAAGAGTGAATAAACGCAGGACTTTCATGATTAATAACTCCAGTATCCGGCGAGGAGCGATAACCTGCATCTTATCGCCGGACACTTATTAGTGTAGGAAAGAGTAACTATTGGCCTGCTGAGAAGTGCGCACGGCGGTTACGAGCGTAACAATCTTCAGTTGGGTCCGTACAAACAGGACGCTCCTTGCCGTAGCTAACCGTTTTCATCTTGTCTGCCGGGAGCCCCATGGTAACTAAAGCATCGCGAACAGCTGCTGCCCGGCGATCACCCAATCCAATGTTGTACTCGGCTGAACCACGCTCATCGGCGTGGCCCTCGATGGTGACCACGAACGAGTTGTCCATCGAAAAGATAGTTTTCAGCGCTGTGGCATCGGCCTGCAGAATCGATTGGTCCTCCGGCCGGATATCGCTTTTGTCATAGTCGAAGTGGATGTCCTGAACCTGCCGGGCAAGCATTTCGGCCGGAGTCAAAGTGGGCGCAGTGTTAGCAGGCGCGGGCGCCGGTGCAGCGGCAACAGTGACGAGCGCATCTCCCTCGGTGGTTCCTCCCGCCCCAGTTGCTGTCATGTGATAAGTGGTGGTGCTCGTCGGATAAACCGCACGTCTACCGTTGGGACTTACCTGCCCAATGCTCTCGATCTGAACGTTTGTAGCATCGGTCACCGACCAACGCAGCGAGGAGGGCTGACCGCTACTGATGGTGCTCGGCTCAGCGGTGAAGTAATTGATGACCGGCTTAGCAGCGGGCGCTGCCTCGACCGGAGCAGGCGGCGGCGGTGGAGGCGGAGTCTTGTGTTTACAACCTGCCGCAACCACAAGCAGGAGCGCTGACGTCGAAGTCAGTAGTGCTCTGCGATAGTCCATTTACTTTATTCTTTCCTCCGGAAACTTAATGCTACTGTAAACGGCTACTGTTCAGCATTAACCCAGAAAGGTTTTTCGTTATTTCCTGTTTCAGTTAGCTGATGTTTCCCCGTTCCATCAGCATTCATGGTCCATATTTGCGATTGCCTTCCGCGTTTCGATGCATAAACAATGTGAGTCCCGTCCGGCGCCCAGCTTGGATTTTCGTTTCGACCCTCGTTCGCCGTTAACTGAGTAGTCTGCTGAGAAGAAACATCCATCACGAAAATGTTGTAATTGCCCGGCTCGAATCCGCGGGTCCAGGCAAAGGCAATATGGGTGCCGTCCGGACTCCAGGCGGGGTTCGTTGCTTCACCGGTGCCGGCACTGAGACGTTGAACATCGGTTCCTTCGATGCTCATACGATAGATCTGGGGCAAGCCCGACCGGCCCGAAACGTCAACTAGGTCGGCTCCAGTCTTGGGATTGATCTTCGGCTCAACCTCAATGGCGCCGGACGCGGTGATGCGATGAAAACCGCTGCCCTCCACGCTTGCTCCATACAGTTGAGCTGCGCCGCCATGCGCTGTCGAGGAGAAAATGATGTTCTTCGAATCGGGCGTAAATGTCACAAAGGAGTTGAGGGAAGCTTGCTGATTATAGAAAGGCAACTTGCGTCCGCTATCGAGCGAGAAGATCTGAATGGCCGGCGTACCACTGGCGTAGGTTGTAAACGCCACCATGCGACCGTCCGGTGAGGCGGAGGGGAAAGTAGAAATCGAGCCGTAATGGGTTAATTGCTTCTGGCCTGTACCGTCCCAGTTCATTACCCAAATCTCTTTAGAGCCGGTGCGGTCAGATACGAAAACAATTCGCGTGCCGACCAGGCTCTTCCCGCCGAATTGGGAGAGAATATCAGCCGCGTACCGGTGACCGGCATCTACCGCGCCCGCTTCGTCCAACGTTGCCGTATAGATCTTGCCGAATACCTGGGCTTGCTGCAAAGAAGGAATGGTTGGCGCCGTACTGTACAGCCATCCGAAGACCACCAGCGAGCCCCGGCTCTCAGCACCGTAACCGATCCCGAGAAAGTTAGCCGCCACCGGAGGCAGACTCCAATCAGTCAAGCGAGTGCCTTGCGGAGCCGTTGCGCGCGCACTGGCCGGCGCGACACCCGCGACCAAATCCGACGGCTGCTGCGGAACCTGCAAAGGGTACAGTGTTTTAGGAATGAAATTCACGACCGGCGCACTCTGCAAATCGTTGGCAACCGTCGCGTTGAAAACGGCGATCAGAGGCCCAGCAGGTCCAGTGGCACGAAAATCGGGGACCGCCACGTGCGGCTTGCCCGGGTTCTTATCGATGACTCCGTTAATCTGCCCCTGGGCCGGCGATAAACAAGGCAAGCCCAGCAGGATGCAGGCGGAAAGTAAGATTCGCATTACCGTAAGTTGAAAGTAAATTGGGCGGAAATATAGGGTTCAGAGATTTGCGCAGGCAGCGCCGGCATCGGACTGGCCTGATACACCGCGCGCAAGGCCGTGTTGTCGATTGTGGGATTGCCACTCGATTGAATAATGGACGGCGTCCGGATCGCTCCATCGCGCATGATATAGAAGCTGACGATGGCCGGCGTATTCTGCGATCGCGAATCTAACCCGTTGGTATTCCAGCTCTGCGCAATCTTCTGGCGAATCAGTTCGGCATACCAGCCCAGCCGGTTGTTCCCCAAAGGCGTGTTCGGCCCCACACCGACCTGGCCGGCGCCCGAGGGCGCGCTGTACATCGGATTCGATAGCGCCTGCCGGGTGTGGCTGTAGATTTGGTTCTGCGGTGCCGGCTGCTGATACTGCTGCTTGGTGGATGGCTTCTCCCCCTGCCGTTTGAAGCGATCTGGGATCTCGACCTGGTTCTTGTCCGGTAGCGGCTGCTTCTTCTCGACATGTTCTTTAGCCGGAGCGGTAGGCACGTTCGACTGCGTATCGTTAGCCACTGGATTCGGGGTGGCTTGGCGCTGCGGGATGGGAATATTGTGTACCGAAGAAACCGTATAAGCAGGCCCCCCGGCTGGATTCAAATCGCCCAGCTTTTCGCCATGCCGGTTTATCCAAACGAACCCAAATACCAGGGCGCCGACTATGCTTCCATGGAACAGCAGCGAACCAAAGAAGGGCAGTGTCAGCGGGTCGCGCTCATCCAGGATCTCGCTGCGTCCCGTCATTTTGTCTACCGACGCTGACGCGCTGCCGAATCAACCGGCGCGGTCACCATCTTCACTTCCAGCTTTGCTTCGCCCAGTTCCGCCACAACTTGCGCGATTGGGTCCCAAGGCGTTTCCTTATCAGCCCGCACATAAACAGAACTGGCGTTGCGAAACCGCTGCCGAACAGTCTGAGCCAGCAGATTGATATTCACCGGCTTCTCATTCAGAAAAGACTCGCCGTTCTTACCGATACTGACCACCGGTAGATCCTGTGCCGTGTTCTGGACACGCCGAACCTGCGGGACCTGGATTTCGAGGCCAAATTCCATGACGTTTGCCGTGATCATGAAGATAATCAACAGCACGAGGACAACGTCCACCAGCGGCACAATATTGATCTCGGCATTGGTAGTTGGGCCGCCAAAGCGCCGCCCGCGCCGTCCACTGCCGGTTCCGCCAAAAGAAAAAGCCATATGCTTAGGTGCCGAAATCTCGCTCAGCCAGGTTCTGGAATTCGATGGCGAAATCCTCCATGCGCGTCCCGATTTCCTTGATGCGGGTACTGAACAGGTTATAAAAGATTGCCGCTGGAATGGCCGCTGCCAAGCCGATGGCAGTGGTGATTAGCGCTTCCGAGATACCAGGAGCCACCGCACGAAGACTAGCACTGCCAGCGTTGCCAAGACCTTGAAAAGCATCGATAATGCCCCACACCGTTCCGAACAGTCCGATAAATGGCGACACCGACGCGACCGTCGCAAGCCAGTTCATGTTCTGCTCCAGCTTAGTTACTTCTTCGCTTATGCCCAATTGCAGGCTGCGCTCCACAGCGGCCGTATTTACAACGGCACCGCGCTGCTTCACCTGACGCTCCATCTCCCCATAACCGAAGTCGAAAACAGCAACTAGTGGCGAAGCCGCGAACTGTTCGCTGGCGACTGCCACAGCTTGCAAGCTGTTGGCCTTACGGAAGGCACGCAGAAAGCTGCGGTTATCCCGGCGCGCCTTACGAAAGACGCTGCTCTTGGAAAAGACAATTGTCCAGGAGAAGAGAGAAAACAGCACCAGAAGAAGAATAATGGCCAGAGGAACTGGGCGCAGGTTCTGGAACAGATCCCACAGACTCAGGTCAGCAGGGAAATACAGACACGGCAATGAGAAGTTGGTCCTCCATCGGCTTCGCTCTCATTATAAGAGTTGCCTCGGCTTTATAGTGTCTCGAAGCTCGCGATCAAGGCCTGAAACACGAATCGATCACCGAACGATTAATTTGAACCTACCTGATCAACCAACCTCACGGCTGTATATACGTAATATGAAAATCCGCCCCCTTGCCTGGGTGCGCGATAGCCACCCTTGCCATTGATGATCTTAGCTGTGATCGCCGTTGAGCGTCCTACTTGGGTCAGGGAATGGTCATTCGTGACATTTGAAACGTCTGGCTTGTCCAGCCGGTGCGCCAGCACCGTGGATCCGGCCACTCCGGGAATGCAGGGTCAGCCTAAGCGAGGGGCGAATCCCTCCAGCCCGTTTCAGCCCTCATCTCATTTGCCTTTTCTATCCATTGCCTAACTTCCTGGCGTGCGTTTTCGTCCGGGAGTTTTTGCATCACACCAAATCGATCATTTCTCTAATTTCAGGGGAACGGGTCGTCATCGCAAGAGCAAGCGCCGATTTCGCTTTCACCGCCGGTGGGACTGGATATTCAAAAGGAGCGTTCGTTCCAGCAAGAACCTTCAAGGTCTCATCAGGATCTGAAAACTTCTTCCAGAACTGATTTGCTTCTGGAAGAGAATATGCAAGGTACTGCTCAATGCAGTCCCGTGCCTGCGACTCCTCCATAACCACCCAGTGTTTTCCTACCAAAGACTTCAACCCCTTCGGTTCCAGTCGTATTCCTAAAGTGGCGCGGGCGCGCGTATCGTCCGCTGAAACGAAGGTGGGCGTTGTTCATACTTCGCCACCAACTCCTCTGCCGGCTCAAAGCGCACGCTCACAAGGGGAACATCCAATTCGAATCGATCTTTGCGAGGCACTAGGTTGGGAGTGAATGACTGACGGACTTCGCCTTCCCATCTGTCATATCGATCACCGAAGAACTTGTCACTACTGCGCCGAAACCCCTCGCTGGAAAGGCGCTTATCGAGTTCAAGTAGCACTGCTCGTTTGAGTTTTCCCGGTGTCAAAAAGGTCTGACCTCCAACGTCTTCAGTTTTAGCGTTTGGCCTTGAAGCAATCAGACCGCCTTCGGCTTCCATCGAAGCGTCCTTCGCAAGCTGTCCAGCATTCCTGACCGCATCCCCCGTTTTGACCTTGATCGCGACGGTCTCACCGGCTTTTTGCACGACATAGTCCACATACCTAATTCCCTTTGCCGTTCTAACCGTGACGTGCCGACCGACGATCTTGTACCCCTTTAGTCTCAGCGCCGCCTCGACAACGCGCTCGCCTACGGCGCCTTTCGCAGCGTTCTGAACCACCTGTGGCGGAATAAACTTGGCAAGACCTGAAGCAACTTCGACGAGTCCAACTTCTGCTGCCGCTCCTGCATAATTGACTGCAAGTCCAAGTGTTGCGCGATTCAGGAATTCAACAGCATTTCCGGCTCTAGGATCGTAGTACTGAGCACTTTCGATCTTCGTTTCACTTCCGTTATTATTTGTAACCGAAAGAGCACCGTTACCCGCCTGCTGAATCCCGTTTGCGTCTCGGAACTTCGCCCAAGTTTGATCATCAAAACTACGACAATTCTTGCCCTGGGCATCACATACGTTGTAATCTTCCCCATCAGGGTCGGTAAGCGCAAGAGGATTATTGCGGACGTAGGAGTACGCATTCCAGCCCCGCGGGTCTAAGGGATTCGCACTCGCATTGGCTGGGTCCGGGCTCGTAAACCTCCCCAATGCCGAGCCATAGTATCTGGCGCCGAAGTAATCCAGACCCGATTCAGAATCGCGTTCTTTGCCGGTGAACTGTTGGTTCACGGTGTCGTTGTAGGGGCCGAAGTGGGCATCGCGCCCGACCTGGTTCGCCGGAATCTCTTCGCCGAACGGGGCGAAGTCATGACGGGACACCACGTTCCCATTCTGATCGGTGATTAGCCGGGTGGTTCCCAGGTGATCGGTATGAAGGTAGCAGGTCGCGCAGGGAGAGCTGGCGGCTACTGTCGGGTACTCAGCCGCCAATTGACCGGCTGCATCGTAGATATAGACCGTCGCTCCCGAGGGGCCGCTCTTCATGACGCGCCGACCGTTGCCGTCATAGGCGTACTGCTCGGTGCCGCCGGCAAAGGCCGCTGGCGCTGTGACCGTTGTCTGGCGGTTCTCAGCGTCGTAGGTTAAGGTATTGGCGTTCACCAGCAGCAGGTTGCCGGTCGGGTCGTAAGGAGTGTTGGCAATCCGGTTGTTTGCGTCGTACACACTGCCGCTGGTATAAGCGCCTGTCGCTAAGCCGGCCACGTTCGATACCCACATGTTTCCGAACGCATCGTAGTTGAAGGTCCGAGACCAGCCGCCGCTGTCGGCTACGCTTCGCAAGCGGTTCACCCCATCGTACGTGAAGTTCTGGTGAAAGGTTAAGAACTTTGGGTAACCAGGCCCTCCGTGGTACTCGTCGTAGCCGACCAGGTTGCCGTTGTTCGCTGTCCGAGCCGGGTGCGGGCACATGTCGTACACGCCCGGGTTCTCCGAGGAGCCCCAGTTCGGGCAGGACACAAAGAACGTGTGGCTCGGATCGTTGAACAGCATGTCGTAACTCTCGGTTTGTTGCAGGCGCGGATTGAAGGAGATCGCGTGAAAGATACCGTTCGCCTGCGCGTAAAAGTGGATCCCGCCATGCGGCCAGTAGTTGGTCCAATAGTTCGGATCATTCCGATTCCCGATGTAGTTGGTCGTTGCTCCGACGAAAGTGCCTCCCACGTAAGCAGGGCGATTGGCCCCGTCGTAGCCCGATGTGACCACTCGCCCAGAGGGATACGTTTGGCTGATCAACGCGCCGCTGAAATTGTAATCGTAGGCAAAGTTGTAGGTCTGCCCTCCTGTAATCTGCTGGCTGCCGCTGATTTCGCCAATCGGATCGTAGCCGGTGACGTTGGTGACAGACGCGCCATTGGACACCTGCACTAGTCTGCCCACAGCGTAGGCCAGGGCGGTACCGTCCGCTTTGGTGTCGTACACGTAAGTAACCGGGGATGTTCCGTCCGAGTAGCTCTTGCGGATGAGCCGATCTAAAGCGTCGTAGGAGTAAGTGGTGGTGACGTTGCGCGCATCGAAGGAACCCTATCGCTTATTAGAACGCGAAGTCAGCCTGGAGTTTCGACATTGAACGCATCCACGGGAGCGATAACCGCCAACGCGGCAATCATTCCGGCTGGTTAGGGTGGCGATATCAGAGTCTTTGCAACGGACCCAGCAGACTTGATCATTGTTATTAACGGCTACTTTGCCCCGCCAAACTCGGGCGGCTTGCCCTTTACTTACAGCCCTCGTGCCGTGTTCTTGATACGCGCAACCTCGTTGGATCTGCGCCCATTACCGGGCAAAGCACGATCTTAATGAATGCCGCTTGCGCTCCGCCGCCGGCAACAGCCCAGGTGCTGGTGGCAAATGCAACAGTTGTTCCGTCTGGCCCGCTGAGCTTTTTAACTCTATTGGCCCAGTGGCATCAGTCGCCCGAATGCTTCCACCTTGAACGCTTACGACGGCACAATTACTTCCAAATATGGCGATTGTTCCTATCCACACAGGAGCGCTCAGTGTATTCCAGCGATCCGACTCATTTGTGCTGGATGTCGCAAGTTACTTCGCGCCTTAGCATCTTGTTCATCATGAAAGCACGTTGACGTCAGTTTAGAAGTGCTCCCCCTGAGTGTTGAACGTAAACGTCTTGAGAGCAAGTGAGCTTACAGATAACTAACTAAATCGCGAAGCATCACTAGGATCTCGAGGTCTCAATTGAAACGAATACCGATACTCGCCTTCTTAAGCGCCTTGATTGTTGGGGGGCTGGGTTCCACCAAGGCCAACGGACAAAGTCCGCAAGCAACTATCTCTGTGAGTAGCCTGTCGTTTGGCAGTTTCGTAATTGGCCGCGACATAGCCGCCGAGCAAGGCGCCTACACTCAGACGGTTCAAATCAGCAACGCTGCCGGTGCGCCACCGCTGAATCTACAAGGGATCACATTTACGGGCGCTAACCCCAACGACTTTCCCGTCTTCTGGCAAAACTGCTCTGCCATCACTTCTCAATCGCCTTGCACACTATATGTAAATTTCGGTCCGACCGGGGTCGGATCGCGCAGCGCAACCATGATCATCAACGACAATGCGGCGTCGTCACCCCAGACTGTTTCGCTCACCGGGACCGGACTTGCCCCAGGGAACATTGTGTTCACAACAACTCCTGTTGATTTTGGCTCTGTGATTGTAGGTGCTCCCGCAGTCACCAGGACCTTGACTCTAACGAATGTTGGCGCTTCACAAAGCACTTTCGGGTATTCGTATTTCACGTTTACCGGCGACTTCAGAGAAGAGACTGACAACTGCACCACGACCTCTGCTGCGATCGGCCAGCTCCAACCGGGCCAAAGCTGCACGGTTACGGTTGCCTTTGTTCCTTCCGCCAATGGCCCGCGGAGTGGAAGCATTTCGATCACCAGCTACAACGGCGCAGCGTTCATTCCTATCTCGGCTTCCCTGACCGGAACCGGAACTATTCCGCTCGCATTCGTTCCTCTTCCGCCATGCCGAGTCGCAGACACGCGTCTGTCAGGCGGCATTCTTGCCGGGCAAGAGACACGTGACTTCCCAGTCCAGGGCGTAACTTGCAGCGTACCTGCTACTGCTGTCGCCTACTCTGTGAACGTCACCGCGGTGCCATCGGGTCCTTTGGGGTGGCTGACGCTCTGGCCGAGTGGTCAACCTAAGCCCACCGCTTCGACGCTCAATTCTAGCGACGGCCGCATCAAAGCCAATGCTGCCATTGTGCCTGCCGGCGCCAACGGTGACGTGAGCGTGTTCGTCAGCAATCCGAGCCAGGTCATCCTGGATATCAACGGGTACTTTGTCCCGGCCTCGACACCCTCCAGTCTGTCCTTTTATCCGCTGACTCCATGCAGAGTGGTGGATACCCGCAACAGCAACGCTCCTTTAGGCGGGCCCTTTCTCGCCAGAGGGCAATCGCGCGAATTTCCACTAACGACCAGCGCCTGTGGCTTACCGGCAAACGCTCAAGCCTACTCGCTGAACATGACCGCTCTACCGCACTCCACTTTGAGCTATCTCACAACCTGGCCGACTGGTCAGACTCGTCCCGTTGTCTCGACTCTAAATGCGCCTACTGGTGCCGTCACGGCCAATGCGGCCATCATTCCTGCCGGGCAAGCTGGTGATGTCAGCGTCTTTGCCACCGATGATTCGGATCTGATTGTCGATGTGAATGGATATTTTGCCCCGCCTGCCACAGGTGGCTTGTCCTACTACACGCAAGCACCATGCCGTGTGTTCGATAGCCGAACCCTAACAGGAGCGCAGCCCATTAACGGACAGCGCATTATTCCATTCACCAGCAGTTGCTTCTCGCCTACCGGGGCGAAAGCTTTCGTTCTGAACGCTACCGTTGTTCCCTCCGGTCCGCTGGACTTCTTGACCCTATGGCCCGACGGAGGCACTCGCCCGAATGCTTCGACACTGAACGCGTATGACGGAACAGTGACTTCGAACATGGCTGTCGTGCCAACGCTGGCTGGATCACTGAACGCATTTGCTACAGACCCAACTCACCTGATCTTTGACGTGACGGGTTACTTCGCGGTGGCCCACTGAGTTCTGAGCCGAGGGAGGTAAACGGCCTAATTTAGGAAAACCTCTGAGAGCAATTGGATTCACCCTCGACTAAGTCACGAGTATTTCGTGAGGTTGAGGTATGTCCATTTGAAACTGATATCGACCCTTGCTCTTCTGAGCCCTTTTCTGCTTGGAGGGTTGGCCTCAGCGCAGGCGAACTGGCAAAGTGTGGACTTCGGTCAGGCCAGTGTCAATACTGGTTCGCCGGCCACCCAAGCCGTGACCTTTTCGGGCTTGTCCGGCAATCCCACGGTCTCCCTTCACTACGGCGTCGACTTCGGAATAAGCACGTCCAGTTGCAGTGCGCCGGCTTGCAGCGTAACAGTGACGTTCAACCCGAAGCTTGCCGGACTGCAGCATGATGCAGTACTGGTTACCGATGGCGCAAATGGACCGCTTCTTGCGACGGCTGTGCTGCACGGCGTTGGCTTGGGAGCCCAAGTTGCTTTCAACCCTGGCCTTGTCTCATTCCGACAAACGTCCACGGTCTCGAGGTCTTTCCAAGGTGTAGCCGTCGACCGAACTGGCACAGTCTACTTCGGCGTAAATCGGCCTTATGGCGGCGCTACAGTTGAAAAACTTTCTCCAGGCAGTTCGACCAGCACTGTCGTGGCTGGCAGGCTGGATGACGCAGGTTCAACTACGCCTGGTGTATCAGCTACACAGTTCCGCCTGTACAGAGTGGGAGGTCTTGCCTTTGATGGCGCGGGGAACCTATTTGTCATAGCCAATGGAATCCTAAAAGTGGAAGCTCAATCGGGAATCGTGAGACAAGTGGTCCAAGGAGGTTCACCCCTCGCCATTGCCGCAGATACAGATGGCAATCTTTTCTATGTCGATGGAGACTCGGCGAAGATTTGGAAAATCGCGGCTGGAACTGGAAGTGCTTCGGTAATTGCCGGCAATGGTGATCACACATACTCCGGAGATGGAGGATTGGCAACTAATGCCGGGTTTGCACAGCCGAACTCGATTGCCGTGGACAATTCGGGGAACGTGTTTGTTGGCGAATTCTATAACAGGGTGCGACGGATTGATGCAAGTTCCGGCCGAATCACAACGCTTGCCGGGGACGGCACACGAGGATCAGGAGGCGATGGTGGACCAGCGACCAGCGCTCAGATCTCTGTTGCAGCACTGGGAGTAGATGGAGCAGGAAATCTTTATATCGGCGCCGATCTGGGCGACTTCAGGGTCCGTGAAGTGGAAACAACCACAGGTCTCATTCACACAGCGGCGGGCAATAATTTCGGGGTCGGAATAGCTGACGGCCTATTAGCAAACCAAGTTCAACTCCCATCAGGTTATGGAGTAGCTGTTGATGCAAAGGGTAATCTATTTCTTACCGAACTTAATTCTCCTCTGGTTGAGGTCGTCCGGGAAAATGGGTATGCAATTTTTCCGTGGCAGGGCTCGTCCGGATCTAGCATCAACCAAACAACAACAGTTCTGAATATAGGGAACCAGTTGCTCAATCTAAGTTCGCTCAGCACGAACGGCGCGTACCAGGCCCAAACCGCAGCCACCTCCCCTTGTGCGTTTCCGGGTACAGTGACGCCCGGTTCCTCGTGTGATCTTGCGTTCTCGTATGCAGCGCAGCAATCCGCGCAGCCAGGGTCGGCTGTGTTGGTAGACGATGCTCTGAATCAAGCCGGCTCGCAACAGACCATCACCTTGCAAACGTTCTATCCGCAAGCAGTGCTCTCAGTCAGTAATGTCTCATTCGGCTCGGGCGTGGTCGGAAACTTCGGAGGAAACTCCTGGTTCAACATTTCGAATGTATCTACACTGGTACCACTTCAAATCAGTAGTTTCACTCTCACAGGTGCTAATCCGAACGATTTCAGGGTGGACACGACGTTATGCAACGCTCTAATTGCCCAAAGAAGCACGTGTCAGGTTGACCTTTTCTTCTACCCGACTGGGCCCGGGCCGAGAAGTGCGACTCTAAATATCAACGACAATGCAGCGTCCTCGCCTCAAACTGTCCTGCTGACTGGCACCGCCACAACCCCGGGCAGCATTTCGTTCAGTCCCGCGACGCTTGATTTCGGCACCCAGAATGTAGGTAGCCCGAGTGTTGCCAGGACCGTGACGGTGACTAACAGCGGTGGTTCACCCATCGATATTCAGCCTTATAGGTTCCTGGTTACTGGCGACTACTACGTTCCCGAGGACACTTGCTTTTCGTCCTCGCCTCAAGGTAGGTTGCAAGCAGGCCAAAGCTGCACAGTGGACATTGTGTTCATTCCCCGCACGAGCGGAACGCGCACCGGTCTGCTTGATATCGGGAACCCGAATGGCCAGACGCCCGCCGACTTTACTGCGTCGATAACCGGGGTGGGTGCTGCGGTTCCACTCGCTTTCGTTCCCATTGCTCCTTGCCGCGTTGCAGACACGCGTTTATCGGGGGGCCAACTTGCTCAACAAAATACGCGCGACTTTCCCATCCAGGGCGGGACGTGCGGCGTACCGGCTACTGCCGTTGCTTACTCCTTGAATGTCACCGCCGTGCCCTCGGGTCCTTTGGGCTGGTTGACTATCTGGCCGAGTGGTCAGTACAAGCCGATCAGTTCGACTTTAAACTCCAGCGATGGACGAATCAAAGCCAATGCCGCGATCGTGCCTGCCGGCAACAACGGCGACGTGAGCGTGTTCGTAAGTAATCCGAGCCAAGTCATTTTGGATGTAAACGGGTACTTCGTGCCCGCTTCAACGCCATCCAGTCTGGCCTTCTATCCTCTGACTCCGTGCAGAGTGGTCGATACCCGGAACAGCAGTGCTCCTTTAGGCGGGCCGTTTCTAGCTGGCGGGCAATCGCGCGATCTTCCATTGCCCATGAGTTCCTGCGGTTTGCCGGCCAATGCTCAGGCTTACTCGCTTAACTTCACAGCTGTGCCGCGGTCGCACTTGAGCTTTCTCACGGTATGGCCCACGGGACAAGCAAGGCCCGTGGTGTCCACCCTGAATGCTCCAACCGGCGCAGTAACAGCCAATGCAGCCGTCGTACCCGCTGGGCAAGCCGGCGACGTAAGCGTGTTCGCCACTGACGATACCGACCTGATTGTTGATGTGAATGGTTACTATGCCGCGCCAGCTGCCGGTGGCTTGTCCTACTACACACAAGTGCCATGCCGAGTTCTTGATACCCGCAGTGGGACCGGAACGCAGCCTTTCAACGGACAGCGCACCGTACCATTTGCCGGTAGCTGCTCGTTACCCAGTAACGCGAAAGCTTTCGTCACGAACGCAACCGTTGTTCCATCCGGTCCCTTGTCTTTCCTCACACTGTGGCCTGACAGCGGCAATCGCCCGAATGCTTCGACACTGAATGCTTACGATGGAACGGTGACCTCGAACATGGCTATAGTCCCAAGCCAAGCTGGGTCTTTGAATGTTTTTGCCACAGATCCCACTCACCTGATCCTTGACATAGAAGGTTACTTTGCCCCAGCACAATGAGTAAGCTTTCCGGCTAACGAGTGCTGCTCTGTCGATGGAGAATCCACTCTTAAGAAATGTCCAGTGCTCTGCGAAGATCCTTCAGCAAAATCATCAAATGTAGCGGGTCAGATGGCGACGGCACAAAATCAAAGTGCTCATAAAATCGCTTCGCGTTTTCATCTTTGGCATGGACCAGGATTCCTCGGAAGTTGCTCGCTATTTCGGTCGCCTGAAGTGTCCGCAGAACAGCGTTTTTCAGCATTCCTGTGCCGAACTTCTCCCCTGCCAATCCTTCGTAACGGCCAGTCTGGCTATGACCATCATCGGTACTGGATGCCGCGCCAGCCCTTTTCTAAGACGCTCAGGCACCTCCTCATATTGCACTTGGCTGCTAACAAGTGTGTAGTAGCCTACCACCTCACTAACGACAAGGGCCACAAAGGTATTTGACGAGCCACTTTGCTCACCTGTCAGAGCAAAACGGACAAGGAACCGGTTTAGGTCTTTCTGTCCACAATCAAATGAATCGGCATTATGGCTCGGCTGCAGCTTCTCTATCCGAGGTTTGTTGCTCAAAGCTAGTTTTCGAAGATACTAGGTTCACGCAAGACCCTAACAAGAAGCGCCACATCGCGCGACGGCGCATCGAACGCGGACTGAAACGCTTTCCATTGCTCGGCATTCAAGCCAATACTCGACGATCCGGAAGCATACTCCTCGCTCGATCCATGGCGCTCTCTATACGAACTCTGTAAGCTTCAAGCCTGAAGCCGCTGCCGCCATCTGCAAGGTGGTTTTAGCTGAACGAGAAAGACGCAAATCGAGCTTCTCACTCTTTATTTCTGGACTGTTCATGCTCATTGACTCCTTTCTGTCTTGAAACTAAGACAACCATTGTCGATTGAACTCAGCGCATCGCTCTATAATTCGGCTAAGTGCTGCTGGAGTTGATTGTCGAGAACTACGCTGTTGTCGAGCAGGCCCGCATTCGTTTTGGGCCGGGTTTAACCGTTCTAACGGGCGAAACAGGCAGCGGGAAATCGATTGTCGTCGACTCACTGGGGTTGCTGCTGGGAGCGCGTGCTTCGGCCGAAATGGTTCGTAGCGGCCAGGCAAAGGCACGCGTGTCGGGCATCTTCTCGGCTCAACAAACTCCGGAACTGCAAACGCTGCTGGAAGAAGCCGGCATCACACAAGAAGTGGGCGAGGATGAGCTGATTGTGGAGCGCGAACTGGCCGCCACGGGAAAATCTCGGGCTTTCGTTGCCAACCGACTGGTTACCACTGCCTTTCTGCGTCAGCTTGCTCCGGCGCTTGGCGACATACACGGCCAGAATGAACAGCAGTCACTGTTTTCGAACAGCGCTCAACGCGGCGTATTGGATGCTTACGCGCAAGCGGAGAAGCTTCGGACCAGGGTGGGCCGGCTCTACTTTGACTGGCGCACGGTCGGCGACAAGCTGCGGGATCTGACGCGCAACGAGCAGGAGAATTTGCGGCTGCTGGATCTTTGGACTTTTCAGAGCAAAGAGATCGCCTCCGTACAGCCAAAGCCGGGCGAAGATGTCGAGCTGGAAAGCGAGCGCAAGATCCTCCAGAATGTCACCCGCCTGCAGGAGAGCGCCAATGCTGCTTTTGAATTTCTCTATGAGGCTCCGGACAGCGCCGCCACTCAGCTTCGGCAGTCCATCAAACGCGT
Source organism: uncultured Bryobacteraceae bacterium (assembly GCA_964248405.1). Lineage (GTDB taxonomy): Bacteria > Acidobacteriota > Terriglobia > Bryobacterales > Bryobacteraceae > Bog-105. Next base: position 72,423 of record CAXTYH010000003.1, on the reverse strand, counting down.
CGATGAATTGCTCCGCATCGACGACAGTCTGGGCGGGATTTCTGAAACGTTGAAGCAGGCTGCGGTCTTGCTGGAGGAAGCCACGTATAGCTTGCGGGATTACGTGGGCAAGCTGGAAGGCGACCCGGCGCGTCTGGAAACGGTGGAAACGCGTCTGGAGTCTCTCGATAAGTTAAAGCGCAAGTATGGCGGCACATTAAACGAAGTGCTGGCGTTTGGAGCCGACGCGGCACGCAAAGCAGATGAAGTGGAAAACGCCAGTGAGCATCGGGCCGCGCTTGAGAAGGAACAGTCGCGCCTGGCTGCTGAGTACGAGAAGCTGGCGAACGAACTCCACCAACTGCGAACGGAGAGTGCTGTGAAGTTGAGTAAGCAGGTGGAAGCCGAACTCAAATCGTTAGCCATGGCAGGTACTCAGTTTGAAGTCACCGTGACGCAAGGGGAGTGGGGCGCGAATGGCTTCGATGAAGTTGCTTTTCTGGTCTCACCGAATCGCGGTGAGGAGCTGAAGCCCATCGAGAAGATTGCGTCGGGCGGTGAGCTGTCGCGCATTGCTTTGGCGCTGAAGACCGCTACTGGTTCGACAACGGATACGGTCGGCGGCTCGACGCTTGTTTTTGACGAGGTGGATGCGGGCGTGGGAGGCGCGGCTGCTGCGGCAGTGGGCCGACGCCTGAAGAGTCTCTCGCACCATAACCAGGTGATCTGCGTGACACACACTGCTCAGATTGCCGGATTCGCTGATCATCATCTCGCAGTGGCGAAACGTGAGCGGGGCGGTCGCGTGACAACCGAGATCACTGAATTGCCCTATGCCGAGCGAGCTCGCGAGATTGGCCGCATGCTTTCTGGGGAGCAAATCACGCCGGAAGCGCTGCGCCAGGCCGAGCAGTTGATGCAGGCCGGTTCCGCGGCGTAGTTAGTTTGCAACTTGAAGTTCATATTCGGCACCCATAATGAGGATTGCCCTGCTAGGGGCACCAAGGGAGCGACGATTGGCCCAGCCTATCAGCATTGAAGAAGCACAAGCGTTACACGAGTACTGGTCTGCCGCAAATTATCTGACCGTTGGACAGATTTACCTGAAAGACAACCCGCTCCTGCAGCGGCCGCTGGCCCCCACCGACATTAAGCCGCGCCTGCTCGGTCACTGGGGTACAACCGCTGGGCTGAACTTCATCTATACGCACCTGAACCGCCTGATCCGCCTGAACGACTTGAACATGATGTACGTCATCGGTCCGGGCCATGGTGGTCCGGGCATTGTGGCGCATACCTACCTGGAAGGCTCTTACTCGGAGCACTATCCGCTGATTGAGCGTAACCGCGACGGCATCAAACGGCTCTTCCGTCAGTTCTCCTGGCCGTACGGCATTCCGAGTCACGTGTCTCCGGAAGTCCCCGGCTCGATTCACGAAGGGGGCGAACTCGGCTACTCGCTTCTGCATGCCTATGGCGCGGCCTTTGATAATCCGGACCTGATTGTGGCTTGCATCGTCGGCGATGGCGAAGCCGAAACAGGCGCGCTTGCCACCAGCTGGCACAGCAATAAGTTTCTGAATCCGATTACCGATGGGGCGGTGCTGCCCATTCTGCATCTGAATGGCTTCAAGATCGCCAATCCGACGATTCTGGCGCGTATCTCAGAAGAGGAATTGATAGCGCTCTTCGAGGGCTATGGCTATGCGCCTCGCATTCTTGCGGGCGATGATCCGCTGGAAATGCAGGGGAAGATGGCAGCGGTTCTGGACGATATGGTGGCCGAGATCCAAAGGATCCAGGCTCGTGCGCGTGAACAGAAAGTGCCCGACCGGCCGCGCTGGCCCCTGCTGATTCTGCGAACCCCCAAGGGTTGGACCGGTCCCAAGTTTGTCGACGGCAAACAGATTGAGGGCACCTGGCGCGCGCATCAGGTGCCGCTTGAAAACGTAGTGCAGAACCCGGAGCATCTGCAAATTTTAGATTCGTGGATGCGTAGCTATCAGCCCGAGAAGCTGTTCGATGAGAACGGGCATTTTCGCCCCGATCTGGCCGCTCTGGCGCCGACCGGTTTCCGGCGCATGGGCATGAATCCGCATGCCAACGGGGGAGTGCTGAAGGTTCCTCTGGTGATGCCGGAATTTTGGGAGTATGAGGCGAAGACCAATGGTCCTGGGCAGACCGAGCAGTCAGCTACTGCAGTTTTAGGCGAGTTTCTTCGCGACGTAGCCAAAGCAAACGCTAAGGCTCGTAATTTTCGTGTATTCGGGCCGGATGAGACAGCTTCGAACCGGCTTCAAGCCATCTATCAGGCTACGCAAAAAGACTGGATGGCCGCGACCGAGCCCGTGGATGAAAACCTGAGCGTGGATGGCCACGTCATGGAAGTGCTCAGCGAACACATGTGTGAGGGCTGGCTGGAAGGCTACCTGCTGACCGGGCGGCACGGGTTCTTCTCCTGCTATGAAGCTTTTATTCACATCATCGACTCCATGTTCAACCAGCACGCTAAGTGGTTGAAGGCGACGGGCGCCATTCCCTGGCGCAAGCCGATCGCCTCTCTCACCTATCTGCTCTCATCGCACGTCTGGCGCCAGGATCACAACGGCTTTTCGCATCAGGATCCCGGCTTCATTGACCATGTGACCAACAAGAAGGCCGATGTTGTTCGTGTCTATCTTCCGCCAGATGCCAACACGCTGCTGTCAGTTGCCGACCACTGTTTGCGCAGCCACCAATATGTGAATCTAATCATCGCCGGCAAGCAGCCCGCGCCGCAGTGGCTCGATATGGAATCGGCGGTGCGCCACTGCCAGATGGGCATGGGGGTTTTCGAATGGGCCAGCAACGATGCAGGCGACCCTGATGTTGTGATGGCCTGTGCGGGCGATGTGCCGACGCTTGAGACTCTGGCTGCTGTTACTGAATTGCGCAGACTGGCGCCTGACATGCGGATTCGCGTGGTGAACGTGGTGGACCTGATGACCCTGCAGCCACCCAGCGAACATCCGCACGGCATGCCGGACCAACAGTTCGATGCGCTATTCACCAAGGATCGGCCCGTGATCTTCGCTTTCCACGGCTATCCCTGGCTTATCCATCGGCTCATCTACAAACGCGATTGCAGCGACCACATCCACGTGCGCGGCTACAAAGAGGAAGGCACCACAACGACGCCATTCGATATGACGGTGCTCAATCAGCTTGATCGCTTTCAGCTTGCCTACGACGCCATTCGGCGCGTTCCACGGTTCGCTTACTTTGTCCGCCAGGCCGATGACTGGCTGGCAACAAAGCTTCAAATGCACAAAGAGTACGTTATGGAACACGGGGAGGACATGCCGGAGGTTAGTAACTGGAAGTGGCCTGCGTGACCGGGGCCATTCTGGCTGTCAATTGCGGTTCTTCGTCGCTCAAGTTCGGGCTGTACAACGCAGGTGGGAACAATGTTGCTTTGCTCTGCGAAGGTGAAGCGGAAGAGCTGGGCAAGCAGGGCGCAAGCTTCTGGTTCAAGAAGGACGCAGGTGCCGCCAAGGAGGATGAGAAGGTCGACTTACCTGACCACGATGCCGCACTCCAGCATGCTCTGGCAAAGGTTCGCGCTACCGGCGCCGCCTCACCGGTTGCTGTGGGACACCGTGTTGTTCATGGCGGATTGGACATTCGCGAACACCAGAAGCTCACCCCTGCTGTCCTCGAGAAGCTGCGCGGGGCCGAAGAGTTTGCCCCCTTGCATGTTCCGCCTGCCCTGAAGGCCATTGCCGCGGTCGAAAAGCATCTGCCCAACGTTCCGCAGGTGATCTGCCTGGATACCGCGTTTCACCGCACCATTGCTGACGTTACGCGTTTCTTTCCACTGCCACCCGAATTTGGCGAACGGGGCGTGCAACGCTACGGCTTTCACGGGCTCTCGCTGGAGTCCATTCTTCCGCAATTGAAACCGGTGCCCGAGCGTCTGGTGGTGGCGCATTTAGGCAGCGGGTGCAGCATTACCGCAATCGGCAAGGGCGAGTCCCTCGATACGACCATGGGGCTGACCCCAACGGGCGGCGTCATGATGGGCTCGCGCCCGGGCGATCTTGATCCGGGTCTGATGACCTACCTGCTTCGCCACGGATACGAAACGCCGGAGAAGCTGGAGCAGCTGTTTAATCATGAGTCTGGCTTGAGCGGCGTGTCGCAGAAAGGCAGTGATCTCCGGCAACTGGAAATGCTGCGCGCCGCGGATAAGCAGGTGGACCTGGCTTTGCGGATGTTCTCGTATCAGATTGGCAAGTCCGTGGCCGCCATGGCCGCCGCCCTGGGTGGATTAGATCTGCTTGTCTTTACCGGCGGTATTGGCGAGCACATTGCCGCACTACGCGAGGAGGTCAGTCGCAAGCTGAGCTTTTTGGGACGCTTCGAAACGCGCGCTCTGCCGTCGCAGGAAGATTTGCAAATCGCAGTACTTACCGCCGCCCTGGCATGAACCGTAGGAGAGGCGCGAAGGCCGATTTAGCTTCCGCGACTTTTAACACATGGCAGACCCCGAAGTAAACCACGCCATAGACGGGTAACACCAACTCCGCTGCCAGAAGCGGATGCGTCCTGCTAAAGACAAACTTGCAAGGATAGCTAACGGCGGCAGCAGCAATGGCTGCCGACCATAGCTTGGCCGTGTAAGCGGGCGGCAAAGACACAGCGCCGATGCGTGTTTGCAAAGCTCGGCGCAGTAAGGCAAACTCAACCCAGCCGGCCAGTCCTGCCGAGGCCGTTAAGCCGGCCACACCCCAGCGCAGTCCGATGCCGAGCCAGCGCGGGACGGCAAGCGCGAACAATGCTCCCAGCGAGATGGTCAACGCGATACGGACTATGGCAAAACGAAGCGGCGTTTTCGTATCGAGTAGCGCATAGAACGCCGAAGCGTAGAGCCGTCCCATGGCGGTCGCCAGTAAGCCAATGGCAGAACCCGCCAGCACCGACCACGTATAGCGAGCGTCGCCATGCGAGAACCGTCCGCTTTGGTAGAGTGCCGCCACCAGCGTATCGCCTAAAGCCAGAAAAGCCACCGCGGAGGGAACGATAAAGAACGCGATTCGCCGCAGCCCCGCTAACAGTCGACGTTGCAGAAGGGCGGCTACTTCCGCATCGGTCCCAACAGCGCTCGACAGGGCCGGCAGTTCCGCAGCCGAGATTGACATGCTGAACAGACTCACCGGCAATAGTGCGATGATCTGCCCGTTCGCCAGAGCCGCTACCGCACCCGCGGGTAGTGTGCTCGCGATTATCGAGTCTACGGTGGAACTGATTTGGACTACGCCACGGCTAAGGAAGATCGGCCCAAAATTTGTTACTACAGTGCGTACATGCTGCGAGTGCAGCTCCAGGGCCGGGCGGAAGTGCGGCAACAGCTGCAACACACGCGGCAGTTGCACCAGGAATTGCAGCGCACTGCCCAGCACGAATCCCCACGCTAAGTCCGTGATCAGCTTCTCCTCTGATTCTGCGCCGCCAAAGGAGAGCAGCACTCCAATCATGGCGATGTTCGAGGCAACAGGCGCCAGATAGGAAAGCAGAAACTGGCGGTGGCTGTTGAGCACACCCAGGCACCAGGCACTCATCACGAGCAGGCCCGTTCCGGGAAATAAGATGCGCACCAGCCGGACAGTCAGAGCGCGCCGTTCGCCGCTAAAACCCCACGCGATGATGTCCACCAACCAGGGAGTGGCCAGCACCCCGGCCAAGACCAGCACTGAAGACGCTACGGCCAGCAGACCGAAGATCGCTTCGGCTAGATACTCGGCCTCCTCGGCTTCGCCCTGTGCGCGCAGTTTGGAATAAACCGTGATGAACGAGGCCGAGAGCACGCCTTCGCCGAACAGATTGTAAAGCAGGTATGGGATACGAATAGCCGCCCGAAACGCATCGGCAATCGGTCCCTGTCCAAAATAATGAGCAATCACTCGCTCTCGCACCAGGCCGGTGATCCTGCTTATGAGAATTCCGAGTGCAACAAGAGAGGAAGCGCCCAGAGCCGGAACGGACCGGCGAGCTCCATGAACGGAAGCCGGGTCGCCTAGGGGGTTGCTTGTAGTTTCAGCTTGGCGGGAATCGCTTAATGTTTGTGGCTGAAAGCTCCGCCGAATCCGAATGCGAACATGCAAATGATGAATCTACTGTAAAGCTTAACAATTGTGAGCCTGTAAATGAGAGTTGGCGCATCCAAGGGGCACAGACACTCTGATGAGGCTCCACTGCAATGTCAGGCGGCTGGTTGTTGTGGGATTGCTAAGTTCGTGTATCGGCCTCCCTCAAACGCCGACGCCGGCCCAACCTTCGGAGGCCGAGCACGCCAGTGGGCCAACAGAGAGTAAAGCGTCGCCGAGGCCTAACCCTACTCGGATGAGTGCTCTGCGTGATCTCAGCGCGTCGTTCGAGGAAATCTCAGAGCATACCGGGCGTGCAGTCGTGCAGATCTTTGTCCGCAGTTATGGCCCCGGTAGCGGCAGCGAGTCCGCCAACGCCAGTGGCGACGTCTTGATAGCGGAAGACAGTAGCGGTTCAGGCATTATCCTCAGCGCCGACGGATTCATTCTCACCAACGCGCATGTAGTTAAGAACGCACACAGCGTGAAGGTGCAGTTGAATGCGCAGGTGCAGCGCGAAGCCCGGGCCAGTGGCGATACTTCCTTCACCAGGCCGATTACCGCGGCTATTGTTGGCGTTGATCGAGAGAGTGATCTGGCCGTCATCAAAATCGCTCGCAACAACCTGCCTTTTCTCAGCTTTGGCGATTCGGACGAACTCAAGCAAGGTGAGCTGATCCTTGCGCTCGGCAATCCGCTGGGTCTGGAAAGTTCGGTCAGCTTTGGCGTGGTCAGCGCGGTATCTCGCCAGATCAAGCCGGACGACCCAATGGTTTATATTCAGACCGATGCGCCCATCAACCCAGGGAATAGCGGCGGTCCGCTGGTCAACGCCGAGGGCGCCGTTGTGGGCATCAACACCTTCATTCTGACCCAATCCGGCGGCAGTGAAGGAATCGGGTTTGCCATTCCCAGTTCGCTGGCTCGTGAAGTGTTTCAGCAGTTGAAGACGCAGGGCCATGTCCATCGCGGACAGCTGGGGCTAGTCGGTCAGACAATTACGCCCGACATGGCGGACGGCTTGGAGTTGGAGACGGCGCATGGGGTGATTGTTTCGGATGTGCGGCCAGAGGGCCCAGCTGGTCACGCAGGCTTGAAGCAAGACGACATCATCGTCGGCCTGAATGGGCATTTGGTTAACACCGTGCATCAGCTGGAGGCGGGAGTGTTTCGACTCGCTCCCGGTACGAAGGTCAACCTACGCATCGAGCGTGGCTCAGAGGTGCTGACCTTGCCGGCGATCACCGAGGAACAGTCCGGTGCCCAGCTTGACGCCATTGCCGATAGCGTGGATGCGGTCAAAAATCTGGTGCCGCAACTGGGCATTGTTGGTCTGGATATCAATAAAGCTGTGCTGGAAGTGCTTCCCGAGCTCCGCCGCCCGGCCGGTGTGGTAATTGCTGCCCGTAAGTCGAACCCGCCGTATTCAGGGCCGCCGTTAGAAACCGGGGATGTCATCTACAGCGTGAATCGCAAAGTAGTGAACAACGTAGCGCAACTGCAGGGGGTGCTGAATCAGATTAAGCCGTCCGGAGCGGTGGTTCTGCTGGTGGAGCGCAATGGGCATTTGATCTATATTCCGTTGCAGCTGGATTGAAGATGGGTGCATGGCAGTCGGGCAGATCGGTCGCTCGTCGCTCCCTCTTGATGTACGAACCGTATAAGTCGCTAGCGTTGCTTCCCGTGAAGTTACCTTCCGAAATCAACTGAATGGAAATCTCTCCAAAAGCGAATAAGACGCCTGAGGCCCCCGCGCAGGGGCAGGTCTCGATCTACTTCTCCGACGCGTGCGAACCCGTTCTTCTCAAGAACTCGCATAGAAGCTGGGTTGTCAGGGAAAACTTCAGCAATGAAATTTACAATCCCACGGCGGCGTGCTTGTCGAATCAGTAGTTCGACTGCGGTGGTCGCGTATCCTCTCCCCCAATGGATCCGACCAACCCAATATCCGATCTCAGCCAGGTCATCCGATCTGGACCAGCCGACCATGCCGACCAGATCCCCGCGGACGGTAATAGCGAAGACATCTACTGGGTTAGTGCTGAGGAAATGCTGCGCACTCTCGAGCGTGTACGGGATCGGCATAGTTGCCGTTTGTAAGGCGAGTGCAGTATCCCCTTGCAGAAGGCTCCTCACTGCCATGGCGTCGTCGGCAGTAACTCCTCGTAGCTCAACTTCAGGCAAGGACACGGAGTACGACCACCGTCATATCGTCGTGCTGAGGAGCTCCGGCCGCGAAGGCTTGCGCAGCCGTCATGATCCGATTCATAGCTTCCTTCGCAGTATGGCCGTCGCACGTTTTTGCAAACTCGATGAGTTGTTCTTCGCTCCACTCTTGGTCCTCGTTGTTCATCGATTCAGAGATGCCATCGGTGAATAAGACCATCAAGTCTCCGGGTTTGAGAGCGAAACCGCCAAGCTCATAGCGGCAGTTAGGAAACAGTCCAATCACCGGACCGCCTCCCGAGTCTAAGCGATAAACCTCCTGGCCACCCCGAAGTACGAAGGGTGCGTTATGGCCCGCGTTAACGTACGAAAGCTGATGGCTTTGCGGTTCGTACTCGGCATAGAAGAACGTGGCATAGCGACTCGCCGAAGAAGCTCCGTAGACCAGGTTGCTGACTCGCGCAATGAGCTCCGGCACGTTCTGCGCAACCGAAGCTTGGCCACGCAGCGAAGCAACCAGGCTGGCCATCATGAGTGCTGCGCCGATTCCTTTACCTGAGACGTCACCGACTGCTATCCCAAACTTGCCATCCGGTAATTCCAGGAAGTCGTAGTAGTCACCGCCCACTGTACGCGCAGGCCGGCACATTCCGCTATAGTCCAGACCAGGAACTGCGGGGAAAACTTGAGGGAACAGATGCTCTTGTACTTCGTGCGCGATCTCCAGTTCGCGATTAACGCGCTCCCGTTGCGCGATCTCGCTGCCAATCGCAGTGGTGAGCCGAGCGACTTCCAACGCCATGCCCGCCTGCGCTACCACTGAACTCAGCAGGCGTAAATCGGTACCAGAGTACGGCGCCTCTGACAGCTTCTGGCCTAAGCTCATGAAGCCGATTAATTCGTCTCTGGCCGAGAGTGGGAGTAAGAGCTCAGATTGCAGCGCCGCGAGTTGACCGCGCTCCTCGTCGCCCATCTCCGATCGCTGATAGATCCACGAATTTGCATCATCGAAGTAGACCCGGACTGGCTGCCTTTCGCTCTGTAAGGCTTGCACCGTTGCTGCGTTCTTAGCAAAGGCCAAGTCCGGTAAAGCGCCGTAACCAAGCGCATGTGCGGGCCGAAATATCCCACCGCCATCCAGCAACACCGCCACGCGCGTAACATGTAGAGACTCTGCTACACGTTGCGCGACTACTTCGAGCAGCGGTTGTGTTTCGACAATCGTGCGAACCTTTTCGGCTAAGTCACTGAGGATCTGCTCGGCGTTGTACGCGTCGCGGAAGAAGCGGCGGTCCACCCAGATGGCCACTCGCTTGGCTGCGCTATTCAGCAAAAGGATGATCAAGAGACCCATTGCAAGCACCGTAGCTGTGCCTATTGGATTGGCTACCTGCGATGTCATGAAAGTTGTGGGGGAGATGAGTAACGCCCCGCTGAGCAGGATTTGCAGGATCAAGACTCCGCGGCGCGCCAGCGTGTACTGCAGGCCTTGCCGCATGACAACCCGCACATCCATCGCACGTTGGACTACCACGACGTAAGCGAGAGTGATGGGCAAAAGAAGGAATGTTCCATAGGCGGTGAGTATTGCCCATTGGGGGAAATATCGCTCCGGCTCAACACCTTTCAGTCGCGCGAAGGTCAGCAAGAAAGTAAGCGGCAACAGACCGATACCAGTTCCGGTGTACAGCACCCGCAACCGGCGTTTAGCATCCGCTGAAGGGGTGATGCGGTATTTGGCTCCGATGCAGGCAAGAAAGCCTAACACCAAAGAAGCACCAAGAATTTCGCCTAGGACATGTGTGTGACCGATGAAGCGATTGATTGGAAGAGCGGCGCTGATGCTGTAGAGTTCGGTCACGTAGCTGGTTATGTACGCAAAAGCAAGTACTCCCCAAAGCGGCAGAATGATCCACGGCAGGTGTCTCCACCATTTCCAATTATTCAAGCTTGGGAAGGGTTCGGGGAAGTAGATCCCAAGTAGAAACAGCCAGGCAAGCCAGCTATTTTGTTGGAGTGAGTAGTAGATGGATCCGAAAGCTCTAAAAGGAGGATTCCAAAATTCCGCAAACGAATTAAAAAAGGCGGCTAGACCTAACATCAGCGCGAGCAGCAACCAAGCACGTGAATCGCGGGGCCGGGTAAAAGCTACCCAGAACCCTAATGTCAGGCAGAGCGCCGGCATTGCTGCAAAAAACAGGATTGCTACAGGATTGTAGAAGCCGATCACCCTTCTTAACCGAAGGCTTGTCTCCCCTTTGAACCTGCTTTCCCTTTTTCTGAAAGGTGATCCCCATGCTGTCGCCTGGTCTTGAGGCGGAAAGCGCGTCCGCGAAAACTGATCGCGAACTGACAGGAACATGATTGATTGCGATTAGCGTGTCGCCTTCTCCCAGACCCGCTCGCTGCGCACTTCCATCTACAAAACTTAAGTCAAAGTGAGGCCGATCTTCTGCATCAAGCAGAAAAGGCCACTGAACAAAGGATGCGCCGAACCATTGCGGAAACCGTTCCTCGAGGCCGCGAGCGTGGTATGCAACGGCGATGATGAACAGAGCAGCTAAAGCGATATATTGCGCCGTTGGACGCCGTGCAGTGGGAGCCCTTAGCGGTACGGATCCTAGCTTATGGGGAAATTGGCTTTCTAAGAGCATCGATGCAATGGCCTGGCTGATCTTATTACGCCGAGCCCGATAAGGCTATCGTAAGAAAGCAATGAGTCTAGGTCCGATTTCCAATTTTATTCAACATCACTTCCGCCACTTCAATGCTGCCACGGTCGTCGAGGCAGCCGAAGGCTACCGCAAGCACCTGGAGCAGGGTGGAAAGATGTTTCTCACCCTAGCCGGCGCAATGAGCACGGCCGAGCTGGGCGTGTCGTTGGCGGAGATGATCCGCGCCGGCAAGATTCACGGCATCTCCTGTACGGGCGCGAATGTGGAAGAGGATGTGTTCAATCTGGTGGCGCACGACTTCTATGAGCGTGTGCCGCACTGGCGCGATTTGAGTGCGCAAGATGAGCAGCGCCTGCTCGACAAGCACATGAACCGCGTGACCGATACGTGTATTCCAGAAGAGGAAGCCATGCGCCGGATTGAGGGCGTGATTTTGCAGGAATGGACGAACGCTGATGCGAAAGGTGAGCGGTTGTTCCCCCACCAGTTCTTCTACCGCATTTTGCAATCGCCGGACTTGCAGAAGAGCTTCCAAATCGACACCAAGCACTCCTGGCTATATGCCGCCATGGAACGCAACCTGCCGCTGTTCGTGCCTGGATGGGAAGACTCAACCATGGGCAACATGTACGCCGGCCACTGCATTACCGGTGACGTAAAGAACGTACACACGGTACGCACCGGCATCGAGTACATGATGGAGCTGGCCGATTGGTACGGCAAGACTTCGAAAGATAGCTCGATCGGCTTCTTTCAAATCGGGGGCGGCATTGCTGGCGACTTCCCCATCTGCGTAGTACCGATGATGCGGCAGGATCTGCAAAAGCACGATACGCCACTCTGGGGTTACTTCTGCCAGATCAGCGATTCGACGACGAGCTACGGTTCGTACTCGGGCGCAGTGCCGAATGAGAAGATTACCTGGGAGAAGCTGGGCATCGACACGCCCAAGTACTTGATCGAATCGGACGCCTCCATTGTGGCGCCGCTGATCTTCGCCCAAGTGTTAGGCTGGTAAGCGGCACGGCGACCACGCACAGAAGCGGTGAGGTGGCAGAGTGGTCGAATGCGGCGGTCTCGAAAACCGTTGAACCTTCACGGGTTCCGTGAGTTCGAATCTCACCCTCACCGCCAAACCGAGCAGTGTTCGGCAAGATGTTTCGGTTACCCCTGTACCAATGACGATGTTTGATCTAATTGAACATTGACTCCAGGGAAAATCACAATGTCTATCGCAGCCGTTCGACGCCTTTCTGTTTGCGTTGCGCTCGTCGCAGGCTTGGCCCAAGCAGGATGGGCTGCCGATATCTTGATTGCCGACGTAAAATCCCAGCCCGAAAGTCTAACTGTGGCGCCAGGAGGCGTTTTAATCGTTGGCAGCGCCAGCACACCGTTCGTCTATAAAGTAAGTCCTGGGGGAGTCACGGCTGAGAGGTTTGTTGACGCCAGTGCTGAAGGCGCCGGAACATTCTTCTTCGGCATGCTGGCGGATGCCTCCAGCAATACGTTGTGGACCTGTCAGCTGACTCCAGTACCAGGGACCAAACCAGTACAGCGGCATACTGCACTAAGAGGCTTCGACCTCTCGACGGGCGCACCCAAGATTCGTTGGAACTTGCCAGGCGATAACAGCACCTGCAACGATTTTGCCATTGGCCCGGATAAAGCGCTCTATACAACGGACACTGCCAACAGCAGGATTTACAGGCTCCCAGCGGGCGCGTCAACCGCAGAGTTGTTTCTGGAGCATCGGGCGCTGATGGGCATTGACGGCATCACGTTCTTGAATGGCACGCTCTACGTGAACAACGTCATCTCGAACAATCTCTATCGAATCCCGGTCGACGGGAGCGGCAGAGCCGGAGAGCCTGTCGATATTTGGATGGATCAGCCGATGAAAGGTCCAGATGGAATGCGGGCGGCAAACGGCAAACTCATTGTGGCCGAGAACGGCAGCGGCAAGATCTCTTCTATCACTGTGAACGGAGACAAAGCAAGCGTCACGGTGATTAAGGAAGGCCTCAATACACCAACCGGAGTTGAACCTGCAGGCAACGTCCTCTGGATTGCAGAGCGCGGCGCCGGCAAGGCCGTCTCAATCCCAATGCCCAATTAGCTTTCCCCAATCCCCATGCAAGTTTCGGAGACTCACGTGTTATCCCGCTCAGTGAGCCTTATCTACAAACCAGATGGTTGGATCAGGAAGGCAACCGCCAAGGAACTAAAGCAGCTGTCCCCCTCCTCTTCTATCCAATAATCGAATGGTTCGGCCTATCTACAGCCGAACAATCTTCTCGGACTTAAACCCCTTCAGAGCATTGCGCGTATCGACGATCAGCTGACTCTGCTCAACGATTTCGGAGTAATTGAACGGGCTGTGGTCGGTGATAATTACCGTGCAGTCGGATTCGGCGATCGTCGGACTCAGCGGCTGGGAATGAAGAGTCACTCCGTCGATACTGAGCTTTTCGACAAACGGATCTGAGAAGCTGACTACCGCACCGCGCCGGCGTAGCAGCAGAATGACATCGAGCGCGGGCGACTCCCGCACATCGTCAATGTTCTTCTTATAGGCCACGCCCAGAATATGCACGTGGGATCCGCGAATTGGCTTCGACGCGTCGTTCAGGGCGTTCTGAATCTTCTCCAGCACAAACTCGGGCATGCGGCCATTGATGTAGCCGGCCAGCTCAATAAAGCGCGCTTCAATACCTGCTTCCTTGCTCTTCCATGACAGGTAGAACGGATCGATGGGAATGCAGTGACCACCCAGGCCGGGCCCAGGATAGAACGGCATGAACCCAAACGGCTTGGTAGCCGCGGCATCGATGACTTCCCAGACATCGATCCCCATGCGATCGCACATCACCGCGAGCTCATTCACCAGCCCGATGTTGATCATGCGAAACGTGTTTTCCAGCAGCTTCACCATCTCCGCTACGCGGGTGGAACTGACCGGCACAACCGTCTCCAAGGCCTGCTGATAAAACAGCGTGCCCAACTCGGTGCAAGCCGGAGTGATGCCGCCCAGAACCTTTGGAATGTTGTGGGTCTGAAAGTGGCGATTGCCCGGATCGACACGCTCGGGCGAAAAGCACAGGAAAAAGTCTTCACCCACTTTGAGGCCGTGCGCCTCCAGCCGGGGCAGAATCAGCTCGTTTGTCGTACCCGGGTAGGTTGTGGATTCCAGCATGACCAGCAGCCCCGGATGTACATGCTCAGCAATGGCGTCGGCCGCAGCAATCACGTAGCTCATGTCCGGATCCTTGGTCTTGCGCAGAGGCGTGGGCACACAGATGTCCACCGTATCCAGGTCGCGAATATAGGAGAAGTCAGTGGTAACCGTCAGGGCGCCGCTTGCGATCAGCGGCTTCAGCGCTTCATCTTTGATGTCCTTGACATGCGAGCGACCCTGCTGAAGATCCTCAATCCTCCCCTGATGAACGTCCATGCCGATTACATGAAACCCGGCTTGGGCAAATTCAACTGCCAAAGGGAGTCCTACGTAACCTAAACCGAGAACACCGACCCGAGCAGTCTTCTCCGACAGTCTCCTTCGAAGCCGATCGGCATAGGTGGACGTGCCCGTTGCCGCCTGGGTTAAAACCGTTTCCATAATCATGAGTTTTGCCTTTGTAGTAATGAAGCTTTTTTATTTAAGAGAAATGTTGGGATTGACTGTTTGGGCCGAGATGAAAAGCCCGCCTCGGACGTGAAACACAACCCTCATTGGTATCAGAAGCTGAAGCGTATTGCAGTACTAGTCTTTGTGCCCGAGTGCTGGGTAGTCCGGGATTTCAGCAGAAACGGGTTCTTGTCGCCTCGGTTGAAACCCAGGGGAATTAATTGCTTTTATTAATTCACCCTGCCGCACCCATTCCATAAATCACATTTATCTAGTCGGAGAAGATTCCGTAGGTCCCGACACTTTTTTCTGAAGCCATCACCGTTACGTCCGCGTTGTCTGAACGGCCCGGCGATGGTCATCTCTCGATCTTTTCGTGAAGGACGCGTGTCCCTCTCCGAAGAAAATTTCGGCCGGCAATTCACGGCCCAACAAGGAAGTGTTTTCGTGCAAAGTCAAGTCAATGTGAGACAGCTTGTCTCCTTAGCGCTAGGAAGTCAACTGTTGGTAGCGGCACTGCAATTAAGCGCCAGTACTCCATCGGTTTATTATGCAGATTCACCGACAAGCAAACTGGGGGGCGGAGCGACCGTAGGTGCCTGCCACGATTGTGGAATTGGGTTTACCGTTCAGAATCTTGGCGGCCCCCATAAAGGAACGGTCACCCTCTCCAACGTTTTGGCGCCCCAAGCCGGAACCTATAACATCACGATCTCCTACGACAACGGCAGTTCGACCGATCTGCCGGCTGGTCTGAATGTCAACGACGGCAAGCAGCAAACCTTCCACCTTCCTCCTACGGGCAGCTGGGGCACTGTTAAGACAGCCAGCGGCACGGTGCAGCTCGCTAAAGGCATGAACTCACTCAAGTTCGGCACCATCACCGGCAACTTCGTCGGCGAACTATGCAGCATCGCCTTAACGCCATCAGTCAGTGCACCAGTGCCGCCGGCGCCTGCCCCAGCCCCTCCTACGCCCGCGCCCACACCGACCCCAACGCCAGCGCCTACCCCAACCCCAGCGCCGACGCCGGCACCTGCCCCAGCGCCTGCCCCGACTCCGGCACCCGCGCCTGCTCCGGCCCCGGTCGTTCAGCCGGCGAACTCGGTATCGCTTAACACGTTCGGCTCAGCCGGCCAGGGCGGAGATGACACCGCAGTCTTCCAGCAGGCTTTGAACGCCACCGCCTCAGCCTCGGAAACCTTGTGGATTCCGGCAGGAACGTATCATGTGCAACCGCTGCGCATCCCCTCCAACACGAACCTGATCCTGGCCCCTGGCGCGCTGGTGCAAGCCACTGCTAACGGATATTCCAACGGCGGCCAGGTAATGATCGATCTTACCGGCGCAAGCAATGTGAACATTAGTGGTACCCCCGGTCAGAGCGGCTTCCAAATGCTGAAAAGCCAGTACACAGACGGTAGCGAGTACCGCCACTGTCTCAACATCGTGAATGCGAGCAATGTTTCAGCCACTGGAATTTTCTGCAACAACTCGGGCGGAGACGGCGTTTATGTCAACGGCGCCAAGAACGTAACTCTCAAACAGGACACTTTCAATAACAACAGCCGGAATGCGATGTCGGTTATTGGAGTGAACGGCTTACTTGCAGATGGCTGCACCTTTTCAAATACGGTCGGCAATCCCAACCGAGGTAGCGCTCCGGACGGTCCCTGGGACGGGATCGATTTTGAACCAAACGGGACGAACAACACGCTGCAGAACATCACCATTCAAAATTCCACTTTTACCGGCAACGGCCTGCCCTTACCGTCTGGCAACGGGATGTGCTCGCATTGTGGTAACGCCATCACGGTGGAAACGGATCTACTCGGCCCCAATAGCGGGACGGTTGGCATTGTGCTGAATCACCTCACCTCGCGAGGGAACCTCGGCAGCGGCTACTTCTTTAGCAATGGCATCAACGGCCAAGGTCCGGTCCCCGGTTCGGTAACGCTGCAAAACTCAAGCTCAACCAATGACGGGCAGTGGGGGATTGTTGCCTACTTCTGGGACTTCAACCCGAGTGGAGCCAAGCTTACCGCAACCGGCAACACGATCGTTAATCCGATGCAGAATCA
The DNA here is from genome assembly GCA_964248405.1 of uncultured Bryobacteraceae bacterium. Taxonomy (GTDB): domain Bacteria; phylum Acidobacteriota; class Terriglobia; order Bryobacterales; family Bryobacteraceae; genus Bog-105. The sequence continues at coordinate 55,772 of CAXTYH010000003.1, read as the reverse complement.
CAACACTCTGCAACCGGTGCACGATGCCGCGCTGTCGGTGACTGCCGGAGGCGGCGATTCTAATCCCGCCGGGAACATTAATATCCAGGGCACCAGTATTCAATACAGCAACGGCTCGAATGCCCCTGCCTACTTCAGTGTTGCCCCCTACAACTCAGGTGGCCTGGCGAGCATTCAGTTCGGTTCGTTCGGCGCCACCAGCGGGTTGCCGGCCGGCGCTCCCTTTGGCCTGCTGCAGGGAGTTGCTGTCACCTCGGTGAACGTTCCCTGAATCCCTCAATCATCGACAGGCAAAGCAAAGGGACAATCTCATTAGAGGTTGTCCCTTTTCCCATTGACTGCCTTCCGCTCTGGCAGCAGCCCTGTTACTGGTTAGCAGGGCTGCTGCCCTGCCGGGAGGTGAAATGCAAATAAGAGCTGGTTCCGGCAAGCGCCTGCCATCCCCCATCCGCCTCCACCGGGCGAAACGGCGAGATGATCGCTACGACTCCGGCTTTGGCTAGCGCCGCATACAGACGGTTGGCGGTCGGCAAAGGCGCATCGATAAACGCCTGTTCCTCTTCCACGGGGATCTCCGCCGCAATGCGGAACTGCCCGATGTGCGGCCAGTACGTCGCAATTGAATTTCCCACATAGGCTACCGCCGCGTTCTGGGGAACCCCGGCATGCCGCATCCCGGCAGCGATGGCACGGTCCTCGGCGGTGGAATGCTGAAACTCGGTGGAAACACCTCGCACCGCGTTGGCTGCATCGGTGCCGACCTGGGAAACGACATTGATCACCAGAAAGATGGATGCGGCGACCACGAACGGCTGCAGTACTCCGGCGTACTGGTGGCCCAGGCGCGGTCGGAACGAACCCAGAACGCAAGCCCAAAGCGCCGTCAGATAGGGTGCGATGAGACGCCCTTCCAAGTTGAACAAAAACTGCAGCAGCAGGAGACAAACAAGGGGCACCGTCACCACCCATTGCCGGAGCAGGCTCACCAGGAGTTCCCGACCGTTACGAAACGTCAGCAGTAATCCGAGCAGCGCTACACAGAGAGCCGCTTGCCTGATTAACACGATCCGGGCAGCAGTCCGGACATTTTTCACCAGTTGCCGGATCTGGCCCCGCGGCGAGAACGGGATCTTCACTCCCTCATACCAGTAGGAGGTATCGAACCAAATGGGTATCGAGCCAGGCACCGGAGAAGCAAACCCGTAGGCGGCCGGTTTCGCAAAGAGACGCTGCGGAGGATGCAGGAGAGCGCTGCCGGGAGGTAACGGGACGCCGTGAGGATAACCATAAGGTTCCCCGACCGTGACGAACAAGTAAGTCAGGGGTCCGTTAAAACTGATGGTGAGCCGGTGTGCTTTCGCCGAAATGAAGGCGATATACGGCACTACCAGGCAGGCAAAAAGGAGAACGGCAGGCGCCCACTGCCATCCGGCAACCCGTTGCGCCCGTGCCGAGACAAGCACCCCCAGGCCAAGCAAGGCTGCAACGATCAGCCCGACGGGCTTTGCCAGATAACACAGGCCCAATAAGATTCCCAGGCCGCACCAGGTCAGAATCCGGTTCTCCCCCGGGCGGTGTCGCTGTGTTCGTAGCGCCGCGCCCAGCGCCCCAAACACCAGGGAGGAAAGCAGCAGGTCCGGACCGACCCAGACCAGAGTGATCAAGTCCAGGCTACAAGAGATCAACAGAGCACAGCCGAGCAGAAACCATGCCCACTGCGGCAATTCGCCGTAAAGAGTAGGATCGAACAAACGTCTTTGACTCTTTCTCAGCTCGCCCAGGAAAAAAGCCAAGGCCACCGCGCAGATGAGAAAGAGGACGAAGTTGATCAGATGGGCGCTCGCGTAATCGGCCACACCCCCCTGAGCGTTGCGGGACAAAGCCAGCGCAAGAAGCCAGGTGTAGAGTGGATTCCAGTACGGATTGATGGCAGCGGTCCAGGGACCGTGCAGGTACATGGCTGCCACTTCCACGTAGGAGGTGCCATCCTCATTCATCTCGTAGCGCGTGGCCCAGGCCTGCACAGCTGCCGACAACAGCACAAGCAGGGCAACGATCAGCACAACGGCTGAAGGGAAGCGAAGTTTTCGCATGTGTTGCCTATTTTAGGACGCACCATCGGTTGACAAGACCATCGGTCACCCGCGTTCCGGTCCGCGGTGTTTCGCTCGGGTGGAGACAGTTAAGTCTCAGGCAAATCCGGCTGCTCTTCTGGTTGCCCTGTTCCCCGGCAGGTCCTTACAATAGAACTGGAGCGCTAGGAAGCGGTCCTGGAATACAGCGTTGTCCTCTTCATTCTCTCGCAACCACTCGATCCCCTGGCGGTTAGTGGTCCTGTTTTGGTTGAGCTTGATCGCCTTTTCGTCGACCAGCTGGGCCGGGCATTGGGCCGATTCTGCCTTTGAGACGGTGATCGGAAAACCATTTCACCTGCGCAGCTGGGAGCCGGAAAATCGGTCTCTGATCCATTTCGTGGCCGAAAAGAACGTCCACCTGTTTCTGTTTGCGATTCTCGGAGCGCTCCTCTACTGGATCTTCGGCTCGATGGAACGCCGGACCAGCTTGGTGCTTGGTATCGGAAGCGCCATCGGAATCGGCAGCGAACTCCTGCAGATGTTCTTTCCTAAGCGCGATCCTAGCCTGCGCGACGTGCTGATCAATGTCACTGGGATTGCTTTGGGGGTCGGACTTTCGAAGGCCATGGCTTTGGCCGGCAAGCATAAACCGCTGAGCCTTCCCAGCAAGCAATGGGAGGAGCGCACCTGACGAGACGATCCGAGCGGGTGCCGCTCCTTCCAGTAAGGCCCAGCCCGCTAATTGATATTGACAGAGGGCGCAGGCGACCCGTTGAACAATCCGGTCCCTGCCTTGGCGCCGCTTAGCGCACCGAAATTCATCAACTGTAATTGCGCGATCCCAATGTTTGACCAGTCGTACACCGTGAAGTAAACATCCAGATAACCAGCTGTGTCAGTGATGGAAGTACCCAGGAAATGGACATTGCCCATGGGATAGATAGCGCCTCCGCCCCGCTTGACCGCGATAGCCGCGTTGTCAATGGTGGTTCGCGAACTGTTTGCGTTGGTCACAGTCAGGTTCTGAAACGTCAGCGAAGCTCCATTGCTGTCCCAGAATGAGGCTACTGCCCCGTAGAGACCATCGAGCGTCGAGGAGGAGTTTGAGATCAGGATGGTACCGGCTACAGCAGGATATCTTCCTTCCTCACCATCTTGCGCAAAGAAACCGCTTTTTTTGTTCCGCGCAGACTGCAGGTTAGCGACTTTGATCGAAATGGGATCGCTGGTGGCATTCATCTGCCCGATGCTCATGGCCAAGCCGTCGCCGTCGTTGCCCGTCACGCTGCTGCTTTCAATGTCGACATTCTGGAGCACGTCGGTGACGCCATTCGGCTCGATATCGATGCCGTCAGAAGGAAGAGTGCCGTTACTATTGGTGAACGTGCAATTGCTCACCAGGATGTCTTTGCCGGAGATCAAGCTCATTCCTTGTCTCCGATTATTGTCAAATCCGGAGTTCAGAATCTTCACGGTCGAACTGTAAGGCTGCACACTTCCCGAAATGTGCAACCCGTCACCGCCAGAATTATTGCACTGTATGCCGCTCACCGTGACATTCGTCGCTCCTCGGATGGCTAGGCAATGGCGATACTCTCCGGAGGTGTACTCCGCTTTGTTCATGCGAAAAACGGTCTGGCCGGGAGTTCCGATCAATGAGACATTCTGCACATCCTCGACATTGAGCAGGTGCTCATACTGCCCAAAGCCAGGCAGCGCCTGCACAGTCACTCCTGCGCTGAAGACCACCGAAGTGTTAGCCGGTAAATAGAGAGGGCGGACGTTGTACATGCCGGCCGGAACCGACAAGGTCTGCCCTTTAGCAGCCGCGCCGTTAAAAGCGGCTTGGAACACGGCCGTATCATCGGCGCCTTGGCCAGCCGCGCCAAAGCTGCCCAAAGTCACCATCAAATTGGAACCGGCCGTCGGTTTGGGAAGCTGCCCTGATGCCAAGCCGGCCAGGAGCAAGCTCATCGGGAGCCACACAGTCATCGGTCGTATACGGGAGTAAGAAGTTTTTTGTCGAAACATAAGCCGGTGTCTAGTGTCTCGCACTTATGAGCTTATTCAAAACAATTATGAAGGGCGCGAAGTACTGGTGTACCTATGGACAAGCAAACTCTCACGCCGTTTGACAGCAGGTTAAAGGATGTCTCCCACCGGCACCGCACCACGGTACTTTTTAAGGAGTCTCCGATCCGATAACACGTGGTTGCTTTTGGCAGCCATGAGATAGGTCCCCGCTGCCCCGTCCAAACCGCCGGGCGTAGTAGTTAGGAAGTAATCGAAGAAGCGGATCCAAAAAAACAAATAGCCGGTAACGACTTTCACTCCATCCCGGAGCCAAGGCGAGCGTACGAGCGCTAGAAAGAATTGCTGGACCGCCCAGGCCAGCGCCGTCGCCGGTCCAGCACAGGCTCCGCTGGCGATCTCTTCAAACTGACGGAACAGGCGCAAGTGCCCAAGGTGGGTCAAGCGAGTGAAGTCGTAGCGCCCGCCATGCACAGCTTGCAGAAAGGGCATTTCCGAATACACGATTCCCCCCGGCTTCAGCACCCGGTAAATCTCGGCTACCGCAAGCTCCGGATCCAGCACGTACTCGAGCACCGCCTGCACGACAACACCGTCTACCGAGCTCGAGCGCAGGGGAAGGTAACTGGCATCGAAGACTGCTTGTGTTCGCTGCCCGATCGCCACATCGCTTTCCAGGCACTCGATCCGGCCATCGTCCAGTAAAGGACCGATTCCCTCGCCTCTCTCAGCGCCTCCTAAGATCAGGACTTGGGGCCGGTCGGTCTGGGTCAGGAGCCGGAGAGCAAAAGCTTTGAAATTTCGCCGCGCCACCAGGTTCCCGGAAATTCGGGGAACCAGCCGGCGCAGCCGTGTGCGCCAGGATGGCCGGTCGGTTCGGTTGAGCCGGCCGCGATAGGGTGCAAGGCGAAAGGTACTCAGCCCCTCCGACAATAGAATGGGAATTCCGCCCACCACCGGATACTCCTGGCCGCAGGCAGAGCCGGTACAAGAGAAGTAGTCCTGGCCGAGCAGCAGATCGGAATGGCAGGCTGGGCACACCAGCAAAGGCTCGAACGATCGCTTCACGCGCGAATCTCTCTGCCTACTCCGACCGGATAGTTTCTCCAACAACACTCGGCTCACGACCGAACCTCCAGCATGCAGCACCGCGCTAAAACGGGCACCACTAAAAGGTTCACTCGGCTGCGGTCTTAGTTACCTCAGTTTTAGGTCAGGAAGTACTATTAGTCTGCATAGTACCGGACAAGGAGCGACGGTCACGCCGAGAAAGTGCATAGCCCAGAGGCAGTGTCGCAAGCAAAAGACATTGAGCAAGTTTGGGGTGTATTTGCCGGAGCTGCTCACGGAACCCAATACCGCGGTCAAAAGAATAACGGCTGAAATTGATAGCGGACTTGGCGATCGCCTCCGGAGCCCGGGGGAACCAGGACATCAGTTCATTGAGAACCATGCGGTGGCTGGCGGCGCGACCGTACACAACTTCAGGACGCAAGGTGGTTATGTGATCGGTCGCCCCGTCGTCGATCCAATAGATGCGCAGCTGTTCGTTGACGAACCGGGTCTTGTATTTGCGGGCAATGGCCATCCAGACAACGCTTTCTGAGACGTATTTGTGTTTCGGATCGACCGGAAACGGAAACTCTTTCAAGACACTCGTGCGTTGAAATCCCCACTTCTCGCCCTTAACCCGGTATTTGTAGACCAACTCGATCGAATCGGAATCGAGAGGATCGGATGGGAACGGGGTACCCACCAGCTTCCCGTTCTGATCCTGACACAGCACAGTAACGGCGCTGAACTCAGACCGGCGGCTCTCCCCGATGCTGTTCCAGTGAAACAGGAGACGCTCCAAGGCATTCGGTACACAGCCGTCGTCAGAATCAAGGGTGAGGAAAAGCTCACCCTGCGCAGCTTGAATGCCGGCATTACACGCCGTCGGCTTCCCGGCATTGGACTGATACAGGTAGCGGATGGGAAACTCCGCTTCCCTCTGCCAGGCTTCGACTAAGCTCCTGGTGCCATCCTCCGAACCATCGTCGACAATCAGCCATTCGAAATCGCGCATGGTTTGTGCCCGGAGCGATCCGTATACGCGATGCAGTGTGGTTGCACGATTGTAGGCCGGAGTAAAGACAGTAAATGTGTGGGTGTATGACATGGCGTGGGAACTCCTTCCAAGTGACCTTCTAGTGTCTCTGTGGACAATTGCGGCGTTACGGCCGGATACGCGATGAAGCGGCGGCCGGCTCGCGTTTTTCGGCCGTTTTCCAGAGCGCCAGCAGCGCCGGATCGTCAGCACGCTGGATCTGCTCGACTCCTTCACCCTGATACAACCCAAGCGGCTGCTTATGCCGGGCGCCGCTGAGCTGCAGCGGGTCGCGAAAGAGAACGTTCTCCATACCGAGATGCGAGTAATCGGCAAAGCTGAAGTAGTAATCCAGTTTCGGCTGGCGACGCGTGTCCCGGATGGTGGTCCGGACAAACTCCACGTTCCCGATCCGGTCGCGTCCGCCACCGCCGCGCCGCACCGCGACGGCAGCATTGTCCCAGTTCGACCCAGATCCATTCGCATCGATCACGGTGAGCCCGCGGAAAGAAACCTGGGCGCCGGAGCTGTTCCAATAGGACAGCACCGCCCCATAGTCCTGCGCCCCCTGGCTGAGGCAATCCTGAAATACGACCAGACCCGACACCGCGCGGCCTGCGGCCGGTTCGTTGCTGCCAAAATAACTGCTGGCGCCGGCAGACTCGTCGCGATGACGCAAAACGGTGATGCTGACCGGGGCGCTGTGCGCGGTCTGCCGGCTCAGAACCAAGCGCACGCCATCGCCGGAGTTGTGCGCCGTCACGTCGTCTTCCAGGCGCACCTGTTCCAGACGCGCTTCCGGGGCTGCCGCCAGCACTTCGATACCGGACCTCTTCTCTCCCGCGCCGGCCCCCGCGTTGAGCGGCGTTTGCGCGTGGCTTTGCGAAAAGCGGCAACGGCGCACCGTTACCTCGCGGGCGGACGTGATCAGCAGGCCCGCGCCGATGCTCCCGTCGACTGTCACGTCTTCGACCGTGATCGCCGCGCTAAACGGTTTCTGGTCGCCCCCGCCAATATACAGCCCATTTCCGCCCGGGGTCTGGCACCTGATCCCTTTGATCACCACTTGGCTGGAGCCATGGATAGAGAGGCAATGCCGGTACTCTCCCGTCTTGTATTCAGCCCGGTTCATCTTCAGGATCGCGCCATAGCCGATGATCTGCACGGCGCTGACATCGTCAATGTTGAGCAGTTTCTGCCCCTCGGCATATCCATCCCGCGCCTGCAGCACTACCCCGGCATCGAGCAGCAGCGTAGTGTGAGAGCGCAGATGCAGCGGCGCTACCCGATAGGCACTGTGCGCGGCGGGAATCTCCAGGGCGCGCCCGGTCCGGCTGGCCTCGGCAAGCGCCCGCTCGAATACGGACGTATCATCCCGGCCAAGGCCGGCTTTGCCGAACTCCCCTAGCCACAGTACGTTCATCCCTTTCTTGTCCGGCGCAGCCGGCTGGGACGCAGCCGCCGAAGTCTTCTCGGCGCCGGCCGGCGGTGGGAGCAGCGCGCCGGGCCAGAGAAGGAAAGCAGTGCAAACAATCGCGCTGAAAGAAGACATCATAGAGTAGACCGGGTTACCTCAACGGATCGGACAGTATCGGCGGACGACACGGGGCGGAGCCGCCTTACCTGCGCCGGTCGTCGCGTGACACACACCTGTAGCGAAATCAGACCGAAAATCAGCCAAATGGGCTTGCGATATTCCCAAGTAAGGGAAAACACCCCGATGCTCAGGGTGACCAGCGTTGAAATCCAGACGGCGCGCTGAAAAGCAGGCATGCGGAGGCACAACCGGATGGAGTAACAGTACAGCGCCACAAAGATGCCGAACCCGATCAGTCCCTGTTCGACCAGAATCGACAAGAAGGTGTTGTGGGCCACGTAAGCAATGCCGGTCGAATTATGCACCGTGGCGCTGAATGCTCCGGCGCCTACGCCGAGAATTGGACGCTGCCGGAAGGTCTCGAGGCCAGCTTCCCAGATCACGCGCCTGTCATTCAAATTACCGCTCGAAACCTCACTTCCGATACTCCCCAGGCGTTTCCAGGAGGCAGCGGGCACGGCAAACAAAGCCACGCTGACGCCCACTGCGGTCACCGCCACCAGAACTGCTTTCTGCCGTTCATTGGACCGGAAGAACACAGCCGGCAGCACCAGGAGAATACCGGCAGCTGCGATCACCGGGCCGCGCGAAGCGGTCAAGAGGATCGTCCAGGCCGTGAGAAGAAACTGCACGCGGTAGAACCAGACCAGCCATTGCCGGCGCGTAACGCTCGCCAGGTAGAGACTGAGCGGAAGCGAGAGAACCAGCGTGAGGGCGAGTTCGTTCGGGTCAAAGCCGATGGCGAAAAAGCGCGATTTTCCCGCTGGATTGATTCCGTGCAGGTACTGATAGATCGTATCCACGTCCGAGACCAGCGTCCCCACCACATACGCCTGCAACACCGAAAGGAGCCGCTGCTGAGAAAATGCCAATTGGTGCAGCAGCCAGAGCATGGCAACCATCTGCAAGCTGGTGCCGATTTCAATGACAGTCGCTTCGGGCGCAGCGGTCCAGAGATAACTGAGGCAGCGCCAGAAAGCAAACAGCACCACCAGCAGAAACCCTCCGGTGGTAGGGTTCAGCCGCCCTTTGTCGAGCATCGCCAACAGCCCGATGCCGAGTGCCGCATAGCCCACCAGGTGTGCGACCGTTCCCAGGCCCGGGATCACCACCAGGTTTTCCCAGGGAATGGTAAAGATGAGGCAACAAAAGAAAAAGAATGCGATCCGGATCAGCAGCGGCTCGCGCGACGCCTTTCCTCTGCGCGGGTACGGCAGGGGGGGCGGCACTTGGGCCCGCAGCCGCCAACCGGGGGCCGCCGGCGAGCCGATCATAGTGGCGCCTGGTGCGGCAGCAGACGAGAAACAACTGGTTCTCCAGAGGTATACAGCGCTTCATAGCCCGCCACCATATGGCTGACATCGAAGGAGCGGCGGGCCCTCAGGCGGCTGGCTTCCCCCATGCGCCCCCGTGTGACTTCATCGCCGACTAAATGGTCCAGGGCCGAAGCCAGACTCTCGCCGTCGAGCGAGGATAACAGCAATCCTTCCCTCCCGTCGGCGACCAGTTCCGGAACGCCGCCCACGCGCGAGGCCACCACCGGCAGCCCGGCCGCCATCGCCTCCATCACCGACATCGGATTTCCCTCATAGTGCGAGGCCAGAACGAACAGGTCGGATGCGGCCAGCAGGTCCGGCACATCGCTGCGCACTCCCAGAAAATGCACGCGCTCGCCGATACCCAGCCGCGCGGCTAAGCCGGCCAGTTCGCGCCGTTCGCCGCCGCCGGCCAGCAGCAGGTGCGCTTGCCCGTAGCGGGCGGCGGTACGGGCAAAGCCCTCCAGCAGCAGGGGATGATTCTTCTGCGGCCGTAATCCCGCGACGCAGGCCACCAGGATCGCTTCGCTCCCAAATCCTTCCCGCCGCCGCCACTCCTCCCGGCTCACCTCCGGACAACTGTAGCGGTCGACCGGCACGCAATTGGGCACCACCACCGGCTCGCCTATGCGGTAGAGTTCGGCCACAGTCCGCGCCACTTCTTCGGCCACCGCCACCGGCTGGACCCCGTTACGAAAGGCCAGCCCTTGAATCCAGCGGGCCCGCGGCTCTACCTCGAAGGCAGCCACGTTGTGCACCGTATGCAGCATGCGCGGCCGCCGCCCGAGCCAACCGCTGTATTTGATATAAGGGAACAGATAGCGCAGCACGTGCACGTGCGAATGCAGCACGTCCGGCCGAGCTGCCGCGATGGCCCGATGCACGCGCGTGAACATGCGCGGGTCGAAGCCCGGCCCTTTCCCAAGAAACTGCACGGGAACCTGAGCCTCGGCCAGCAGGCCCTCCAGCTCCGAACCGTTCGGACGGCCGAGACAGATGGCCGACACATCGAAGCGCGAGCGATCCAGGTGCATCAACATGTGCACCAGCATCCGCTCGGCCCCGCCCGGGTTCAAGGTCGGGAAAATGTGAACAATACGCATCATACAGGGATCGATTCCTTTTCTTGGCCTCACCGTCAAGAGCCCACCGCGGCCGCTAAGGCTTTGGACCGCTCGGGTTCGGACAACTGCCGCCGCACCGCTGTCTTGCCCTCTAACGACTGTTGAATAATTCTAATAAACCCCATTCCCGGCAATTTGTCACGTGCATCACACCGCCGGTGAAGAATCAGACTCAACTGCGGATCGAAGGCAATCTCCAAGCGCCATAGTACGGACCCCCCGGTTTCGGCCGGCGAAGCCGCGCCGCCGGCGTCTGCCTCGCCAAACACCCGCGCCGGAGAGAACAAGCTCACCGCCTCAAAATCCAGGTCGTAACACAGATCCCGGATAGGCGGCCAGCACTCCTCCAGCGTGAGCGCCTGGGCGATGCCGCGCTCGAAGCGGCGCAAGCACAACTGTTCGCCGACGGCGCGCCGGAAGCCGCGGTTCAGGGCAATGCGCCGCGCAATGTCGAACTCGTCATAAGCCAGAAAACGAATGCCGGCCCCGGCTAACAGGACGGCCAGCACCACGACCAAGCCGCCCAGTTGGCGCGAGAGCACGCTGTCGAGCAGCGACAGTACCGCCGCGGCTCCGCAGGCGGTATAGAGTACCAGCGCCACGGCGCGCGGACTCAAGCCGCGCGCCAGCAGCCGGTGGTGCATGTGCCGGCCGTCGGCTCCAAAGATTGGACGATTACTCAGGAAGCGCCGCGCCACCGACATGCTGACGTCCAGCAGCGGGATCAGCAGCGAGATAATCGGGGCGGCCATGCCCAGCAGGGTAGCGGCCTTCTGGCACCAGATGACCGCAAAACAGCCCAGGAGAAAGCCGACGGTCAAGCTGCCGCTATCGCCCAGAAAGACCGAAGCGGGATTAAAGTTGTAGCGCAGGAACCCGAGCAGCGCCCCGGCCAGCGGCGCCATAGCCAGCGCCAGCCCGATGTTGTCGCCGAGGCAAGCCGCCGTCAGCGCGGTCAGGGTGGCAAACAGCCCTACCCCAGTCGCCAACCCATCCAGCCCGTCAATCAGGTTGAGCGCATTGGTGCAGGCCACAATCCAGAACAAGGTCAGCGGCACGCCCAGCCACGGGGAGATCGGCTGGCCGGCCAGGGCCACAATCCGCACCCCGCCGTACCAGGCGATGGCCGCCGCCAGCAGCTGCACCGCCAGTTTGGGCAGCGGACGCAAACCCACCGCGTCATCGACCAGCCCGGTAAACAGTATCAGGGCCGCGGCGGCAAACAGCCAGACAAAGATCGGCGCATGGTGTACCGCCAGGCGCGAGCCCTGCGGCAACACCATCATGGCGATGGCAATGGCGCCGGCATAGCTGATTGCGATGGGCAGGCCGCCGGCGCGCGGCACCGCCCGGGCATGCAGTTTCCGCTCGCCATCGGGATGGTCCACAATGCCGAGGGTAAAGAAGATCTGGCGCACAACCGGCGTCAGCAGCAGCGACAATGCGCAGGCAATCACACCGAGAAAGAGAATGGCAAACATGGCAGGATGCAACAGGTTGGCGATTGAAGGCGCCGGTCAGGCGACCGTAACCGGCTCGGCCGCACCCGCGACCGTCTGGCGGACGGGCATCGCCCCCGCTTTACGCCGGACCAGGTTGTTTTCCAGGAACAGGTAGTCAATCCCCGTGCGCCGGAACGTTTCAATGGCCTCGCCTGGCGTATTCACAATCGGCTGGCCTTTCACGTTGAAGCTGGTGTTGAGAAGCATGCGGCGTCCGGTGGTCCGGCCCACCGCTTCGAGCAGTGCATGGAAATCACTGTTATCGGTGGCCGAGACGGTCTGAACGCGGGCACTGCCGTTCACATGCGTGATGGCGGGCAGTTTGGCCCGATGCGGCTCGCGCACATCGACGATCGTGATCATGTAGGGAAGCTCGGTGCCCGGCTGAACCTCAAACCACTTATGCACCTCTTCCAATGCCACGGCCGGAGCAAAAGGCCGGAAGGCTTCCCGCATCTTGACCATGGCATTGATGCGATCGCGCATCTCGGGATGGCCGGGGTCGGCCAGAATGCTGCGGTGGCCCAACGCGCGCGGCCCGAACTCCATCCGTCCGCGATACCAGGCAATGACTTTGCCGTCAGCAATCAAGCGCGCTGCTTCCGCGCAGGTCTCTTCCAAGGTGGCAAACGGCACCACCTCCACCTGCTCAGACTCCTGCGCCAGGGCCGAAGCGATATTGCCATTCCGATACGCCGGTCCCAGGAACGGTACGCTCTGCCGCACATTGGCGATGTACCCGCCCTTGGCTGACCGATGTAGGGCAGCGCCTACGGCTGTGCCGTCATCGCCTGCTGCCGGCTGGATGTAGAGCTCATCGAAGTGCCCGGAATTGAGCAGCTTGCCGTTGGCTGTGCAATTGAGCGCCACTCCGCCGGCGAGCGCCAGCTTGCGCAAGCCGGTGCGCGCCCCAAAGTAGCCGCAGATGTAGAGCAGCGCATTCTCCAGCACCTCCTGCAGCGCTGCCGCAATGTCCCGATGCTCATCGGTAATCTCATCATCCGGTTTACGCTCTTTGATCAGACTGCTGGAGAGCAACTCGCGCGTGGCGCAGTAGCGGTGGTCCTCTACGCCCTTAGACTGCATACGGAGTATCGGAATGCGCAGCGAGCCGTTATCGCCGAATGTGACCACTCGCTCAAAGAACGAACGGAACTTGGAGGGATCCCCATAGGGAGCCAAGCCCATGATCTTGTACTCATCGGCATTGAAGTCAAAGCCCAGGTGCAGCGTCACCAGCGAGTAGAGGATGCCGATCGAATCGGTGGCCGGAATGCGATGAATCCGCTCCAGCTGTCCGTTGCGGGCGACATACACCGAGACGCTGTCCACCTCGCCCATGCCGTCGAGCACGATCACCAGGCACTCGTCCCACCCGGAGGTGTAGTAGGCCGACGCCGCGTGCGCCAAATGATGGTTGACCTGAGTGATGCGTTCGGCCGGAAACTGCGGGAAGTGCTGGTGCACGGCGCTGACTAAAGCTTCGCGCGAGTAGACCGTCTTGTATTGACTGGCCGATGCCGGGTCCAGCATGAAGATGCTTTTATACGGGGAGTAGTCAAAGGCATGCGCCATTTCATCGACCTGGTCGATGGTGAGCCCGGCTTCGGCCAGACAGTAGTTGATGGCATGCACGGGAAAGTCGCCGGTATGCTTCTTACGGCTGAACCGTTCTTCGGCAGCCGCATACACGCATTTGCCGTCAATGGCTAAAGCCGCTGCCGAGTCGTGGCCTTGCGAAATGCGATACTCGCGCTCGTCCAGCCCGGGCCACTGCTCCCGGCGAAACGAGACAGATTGGTCGAGACCGCTAATACCGATGATGTTCATGAAGCTTTCCTTGTAGTGCTCGATTCGACCAGGTGAGCGATGGTCTCAATCGAGCGAAATTGATCCAGATCGAGGTTGCTGATGTCGGGCGTGAAGCCGAACTGCTGTTCCAGGGAGAAGAGCAGCTCAATGAGGCTCATGGAATCGAGCAGACCCGATTCGAATAAATCAGCTTGCGGAGACTGGACCTCGCGATAGAGTACTTGCGAAAAAATAGTTTGTATTTGCTCGATGCAACTAGACATAGAGGAAGAAATCAACCGAAGGGAATGAGAGGGGAAGGGCGGCCTAGGCCGGCTGCGCGGCCGGAGCGGTGGCGGCCGACGCCAGGAACTGCTGGCGCAAAAGAGGCTTATCCACTTTGCCGTTGCCGTTCAAAGGCAGCGCCTCAAACGGGAGCCATCGTGCCGGGAGCATGTAGTGCGGCAGCCGCTGCGCCAGGCGCTGCCGAAACACTTGCGGCTCATAGGGCGTCCCGGCCGCCGGAACCACGGCGCAGCAGATGGTGGCGCCTTCAAAGCCGCTGTTGTCGATGGCCACCACGGCCGCTTCGCCAATGCCCGCGGTGGTCTGCAGAGCTGCTTCGATTTCACCCAGCTCAATCCGGTAGCCACGGCTTTTAATCTGCGAGTCGCACCGGCCATGCAGATACACCAGTCCGTCGCCGCCCATGCTCGCCAGATCGCCGGTCTTATAGATTCGCTCCGAGCCGGGCCCAAACGGTTCATCCAGAAACACCGCGCGGGTTTTGGTTTCGTCCTTCCAATAGCCGGGGCTCAGGCCGACGCCGGAGATATACAGGTCCCCGATCTCGCCTGCTCCCACCGTGCTCAGCTTGTCGTCCAGCACCAGGAGCGACTCGCCGGCACAAGGCTCGCCGATCGGAATGGCGGCCTCGTCGGTTGCCGGACACGCGGGAACCACGTAGAAGCTGCTGGCGATTGTGGTTTCGGTCGGGCCATACAAATTGGTAAATTCGACATGCGGCAACCGCTCCATCCAGTAGCGCAGGGCAGGCGTGGGAAAGCGTTCGCCGCACCAGAGCAGCCGCTTCAGGCTGGGAAAATCGTGGGGACGAACCACGTCGAATTTCGCCATGTACGAAAGCAGTGAAGGAACCGAGAACCACTGGGTCAGCTCGCGCTGCCGGATGAAGTCGGCAATCTTCTGCGGCAGCAGGTTTAATTGCGCCGGCACCGGATGCAGTTGCGCGCCAACTGCCAGCGTGCTGTAAATGTCCATCGTCGACAGGTCAAAGTGCAAGGGCGGATGGCCTGAAATGCGATCCTCCGGCGTGTACTGGAATTGGTCGATCGCCCACGTGATATAGGCGATGACATTCGCATGTGTGATCGCGACGCCCTTGGGCCGGCCCGTCGAGCCGGAGGTAAACAGCAGGTGCGCCACATCGGCCGAGGTCGTCTGACACGGAGGCAGGTCGACCGATTCGGTACCGCTCACCCACGTAAAGGCGCGCCGCACGGTGCCGGATGTCGGCAGGTGCTTGCCGGCCTCTTCCAGCCAACCGAGCCGGGTGTCAGTCGCGGTCTCATGCAGTAACTTCTCGGCGAGTGCGCCCGAGGAGGGCATAGCCAGCAGAAAGCGGCTTCCCGAGCCTTCCAAGATCAGATCGAGACGGCTGCGCGGGCTGTCGACATCCATCGGCACGTAAATGCAGCCGGCTTTCAGCGCCGCCAGCATGCTGACCAGCGCCACCGGCGACTTCGGCAGCAGCAGCGCGATCCGGTCGCCCCGCTCGCAACCTGCCCCTAGCAGGGCAGAGGCCAGACTGTTGGACTGCCGATGAAGCTCCCCGTAGCTCAGTTGGCTGTTTGCCCCGACCACCGCCACGCTCCCGGGTCGGGTCTGGGCTTGTCTCGCCAGGTAATCCTGCAGCCGCTCGACGCCCTTCACCGGCGCGCCTCCTGGGCCAGGCGTGCCGCCGCTCCGGCGAAAACGATCCGGCTATGCGCTAACTCCTCGGCCGAAGGCGGAATGTCGAGGATGAATGTCTGATACCCACTCTGCATGTAACGGTGAAGATCTTCGGTGACGGCCGCATAGCTGCCTACCAGGTAAGGGCAATTGGACTTGGAAATCTCGAACGGGCCCAGCCAGAACGTGCCGCCGACCGGGCCTGTTTCCCCGGCCCGTGCCGACAGTTGCTGATGCCACTGCGAATCGGAGACGCGCATCGCCATCTGGTGCGCAATCTGGCCCTTCCGATCGAAGGGGAAGCGCTCGTGCGCCACCTCCCAAGCTTCTTGCGTGGTCGATCGGGCAATGATGCCTACGCGCACCCCGGCCGCGGCCGTTCCCTCCCCACTTCCAGGTCGAGGAGCAACGGCCTCGTCCGGAGGTCCGGGATACTGAATGGGCACCGCCCCGGTGGCGGCAGCCGCTGCCAGGCCTGCTTCGGAGGAGCCGGAAATGAAAAATCCAGGCTGCAAGTCGGCCGGCAGCGCCGGCTTCAAAACCGCCTGCTTCAATTGATAGAATTCTCCGTCCCAGGTAACCGGGCCTGGGCTGGCCAGCAGCTCCTTCACCACTTGCACGTATTCAACCAGCCGATCGTAGCGGCGGTCGTGCGGGGTGGCATCTCCCAGCGACAGCAGATCGTTCTTAAAGCCGCCTGCCACCATGTTCAAAATGACCCGCCGCCCATAGAGAAAGCCGAGCGACGCCACCATCTTGGCCACCGCATAGGGATGCATATACAGCGGCTGCACCGCAACCAGCGGAGTCAGCGTGACCGTATGGGCCAGAACCGACTGGGCCACCAGCCACGGGTCAACAATGGAATTGTCGGTATAGATCAGCGTCCCGGTACAGCCGGCGGCCTCGGACCACCCGGCCACGGCCACAACGCTGTCCCGGTAAGTATCCGGCCGCCCATCGAGCGACTGGGGAGTGGTGGCAAACACCTGGCACGCCCCGAAGCAAGACACCGCCGCCCCTGCTGCTGCCGGCTGTTCCATCTGGGAGGATGCACGCATAGTCATGAAATTCTTGCCGACCTTTCTCGGACTCCGGCTGGCCGGACCGCTTTCGTAACGTACACTTGGCGATGTGCCGCCGGTTCGCATTGAGCCACTCAGTTCGCTCCCTGCCGGGCTGGTGCGCGAGTACCTCATCAAACAAGGCCACCAGCCGGCGACGGTCGATTGGAAGTACTTCGATACGGTCTTCAATCGCGGCCGGGAGCGTGGCTTTGCCGGCCTGCAGGATGGCCGCCTGGTCTCGTTTCTCGGTCTCATTCCGTTTACCGCCCGCCAGGACGGCAAACCGGCCGAAGCGGCCTGGAGCTGCGACTGGTATAAAGACCCCGACATCAGCGGCCCGCTCGGCATTATGCTGATGCGGCAAGGCGCGCAGGCCTACCCGCTCACCTACTCACTTGGCGGTAGCGAGATGACCCGGGCCATTATGGGCCGTCTCGCCCGCTTGACCGTCCCGGAGGCGGGAATCGAACTCTATCGGCCGCTGCGGGTCGGCGGCGCCCTCCAAATGCTGCAAAAAGCGACCGGGCGCCCACCGTTCTCTTCCCTCTCGTTCCTCAACCACTTTCCGCTTCCCGCTGCGTTTGCCCTGCGCAACAGGCGGCCGGAGATTCTGCGTACTCTGCCGGCGGACCTCGAACGTCTGCTCGAGCCGGGGCCGGCCGCGGCGGGCGACGTACCGCGCTACGACCTGCCCTACCTGCAATGGCTGCTGGAGCGATGCCCGACTCTCACCGGCGGCGTTTGCGTGAGCCGGTCGGACGAAGAACTGACGGCAGCCGTCCTCTTCTGGCGGCCGCTGCACGACCCTCGATGGTGGCGCATCTGCCCGCTCCCCGACCGCCGCTCGCCTGAAATCCGACTCGCCGACCTGGCCGCCGCGCTCCATCGGACCCTCGCCTACATCCGCAAGGAGGGTGGCTGGCTGGTGTCGCTGCTGGTTTCGCACCTGGACAAAGCCAGTCTCCATCTGGCGCGCCGCTATGGCTTTGTCAAATCCAAAACACGGCGTCCGTTCTACGTCTTAACCCGGGATGGAGGCACCGTGCCGGCCGAGCCCCAGGTGTTCAGCTATCTGGATACCGATTACGCCTACCGCTTTCCTGACTTTGCCGGTGAGAACCCCAACCCGACGTAGCGCAGTGTCCCCGAGTCTCAGGAACCGGCGGCAGCAGCGGCGGCGAGCTTCGGCGCATCCGAGAAGGCAGCCATCACCTTCTCATCCACTTCGCCGTGGCTGGTTGGGCAGCCGGCGACCAGCAGGAACTTCTGATTGTTGTACTGGTAACTGGTGTAGTCCAAAATCTCGTGCGCCGCAAAGGCAGCCCGGATTTCCTGGATGCCGAAGGTGAGATCCTTCGTGCATTCAAAGCCGATCCGGTTGCGAATTTTGTCGAACGAGACCCGGTAGTTGCGGCGATCGGCGGTCGGCGCGTTTTCCACCGTCGCCTCGGGAAAGAGCCGGGCAATGGTGAGCGCCACATCGGTCAAGGTATGGTTCAGCTTGTTGTCGCCCAAGTTGAAGATCTCTCCTCCCACCTTGGCCAGTGGCGCATCGAGCGCCAGCAGAAAGCCTCGCACCACATCGCTGACATGGATGAAGGGTCGCCACTGGTCACCGTTAAAGATAGTGATCGGGCTGCCGGTCGAGGCCTTGGCGGTAAGAAGATTCACCACCAGGTCGAAGCGCGGACGGGGCGAGAGGCCGAACACGGTGGCCAGCCGGAAGATCGTGGGGCGAAACGCCGCATCGGTTGCGTCCAGCAGCGCCCGTTCGGAATCGATCTTCGTCTGCCCGTAGAGCGAGATGGGCACGGTTGTCGAATGCTCGTTCATCAGCTCTTCGGACGCCCCATAGACGCTGCAGCTGGAGGCAAACAGGAACTTCTGAATGCCCTGCCCTTTGGCTACTTCCACCAGCATGCGCGTGGCGGCATAGTTGGTCTCCAGCGCCGCCTGCCGGTCCTGTTCGCAAGCCGGATCGCCCACAATCGCCGCCAGGTGAATGACCGAGTCGACGCCGCTGACCGCCCGGATCGCAGTCTGCAGGCTGCGGCAGTCTCCCACCACCAACTCAAGATTGGGATGCTGCAGAACAGTGCGCAGCGCCCCATCGCCATAGAGCAGGCTGTCGAGCACCCGCACCTTTCGCCCGATGCGAAGCAGTTCAGCCACCATCAGGGACCCGATATGGCCGGCGCCTCCTATCACCAGCACCGGACGCTCGACGCCCGGCAGATCCGGGCGCTTGACCCGGTTACGGAGCGCATTGAGCAGCGCCCATTCCCCGGCCCGGGAGGCAAATAAGAGAACCGCCATGGCGGCGCAGAAGATCAGCAGGCTGCGCGAGCCGAGGCTGCTGTTGGGCAGCAGCGCCAGCGAGACCGAAGAAAACGCGATCAGTCCGGCGGCCAGCCCTCGCAGCAGGCTTTTAATACGCCGGCTCAGCGACCACCCGGCGTGGTCCTGATAAACGCCGCTCAGCACAAACGCAGCGGGAAAGATTAGCGATAAGGGCAGGAACAGATGAAGGTACTGATCGATTCCGCCCTTCGCTTCGCCGACCATCACCATCTCGGAACCGGCATGGGCGTTACGGATCCAGGAAGCAACCAGGGCTGCCAGCAGGCTGGTATGCACCACGAGAAAATCGGCAAAAATGCGGGAGAATAAATTGGAAGTAGACGCTTTTTCAAGGGTTGGAAGCATGGGAATCAAATGCGGTACGAGGAATCCTTTGGGAGAACAGGGCCGTGAGGCTCCCGGCTTACCGGCCGGAAGCAGGGGAGAACGAGCGCTCAGACGCAAACGACTGAATGCGCCAAATGGCATCGATGATGCCGCGGATGGTGGAGTCGGGAAGCGACTCATAAATCGGCAGGCTGAGAACGTTTCCTGTCACCTCATCGGTGTTGGGCAGTGGCGACAAGTCAAACTGCCGATACAGGGTCTGTTTGTGCAGCGGCGGATAGAAGTACTTCTTGGTTTCGATATTTTCCGCCAGCAGAGCCGTCGCCAGCTGGTCTCGCGTACAGCCGAACCGGTTCGCGGCGACGTGAATCGAATAATCTTTATAGGTGTTGCGATCGCCCGGCTTCACTTTCTGGAAGGAAACGCCCGGCAACCCGCGCAGCCCGTCGGTGTACATCCCGGCCACCTGGTTGCGGCGCTCCACCTTGCTTTCCACCAGCGGCAGTCCGCGCAGACCCAGGGCCGCATTGAACTCAGGCATCCGGGCATTCATGCCAATGTGCAGCGGATCGTAGGAGCCGTCGTCGCCGTAGTTGCGCATCAGCCGAATGGCGCGGGCGAGCGCCGGATCCGCCGTCGCCACCAGGCCGCCTTCGCCCGCCACAAGCAATTTGGTCGGCGACAGCGAGAACACTTCGGCATCTCCGAACTGCCCCACGTGTCGATTGCCATGCTTGCTGCCGAACCCGTGCGCGGCATCGAAGATCAGCTTCAAATGATGCTTGTGCGCCAGCGCTGTCAAACCTTCCACGTCCGCCGGATTGCCATACATGTGCACCGCCAGAATGGCGGAGGTACGACCGGTAATCTTGCGCTCCACATCGGCCAGATCCACACACCAGGTCTCGCGATCGCAATCGGCCAGGACGGGCGTCAGTTGATTCCAGCGAATGGCATGACCGGTGGCAAAGAAGGTGAAACTCGGAACGATGACTTCCCCGGTCAGCCCCAAAGCGCGCATCACCATCATCAGCCCGCTGGTGCAACTGGAGACAGCCGCACAATCCGGCGCGCCCAGGTAAGCCGCTGCGCCCTCTTCAAACCGCTTGGCGCAGGCAGCGTTGGTAATGACGCCACTCTCGTAGACGCCCCGATAGTCTTCGACCACCTCGTCCAAAGGCGGCAGCAGCGGCGCAATGAAGCGGAAGCGTTCGGAAAAAGCAGGCGCGCCGCCCCAGTAAGCAGGCGTTTCAACGGACGTTAAAGTGTGTTTCATAGCTTCACCAAATCCTTGTAATGACGAACTTTCGCCACCTTCTGCAAAGCGCCGGGAACATAGCCCGGCTGCACTAGTTTGCGCAGCGTACCGGCCACAATGCGCAGGTCGACGATCAGGCTATGCCGGGCATAGTACGCGAGTTGCAGCGCAATCTTGGTCGGACGGATGAGTTCTTCATAGGTCGCCTCCGGATCCGGACTGCCCGCCAGGACTTCGCCTTCGTTCGAGTTCCAGATAGTTGCCCAATCGGTAATGCCGGGGCGCAGCTTCAGGATCGAGCGCTGCTCGCCGACCAGTAAGTCGGTGTACTTGCGCACTTCCGGGCGCGGACCGACCAGGCTCATCTCGCCTCGCAACACGTTAATCAATTGCGGCAGCTCATCGAGCTTATACCGCCGCAGAAAGCGCCCGATCCCGGTAATCCGCGCGTCGTCGCTGGCGGTGGCCGATCCGCCCTGCTGTTCGGCATCGATCACCATGGAGCGGAACTTCCACATCAGAAACGTTGTATTGCCGCGCCCGGTCCGGGCGCCTCGGTAGAACACCGGACCGGGCGAGCTCGCCTTAATCGCCACCGCCAGGCCGACCAGCAAGGGACTGGCTACCAGCAAACCGACGCCCGACGCCGCCAGGTCGACAACCCGCTTGGCTGTCGCGCTCGCCCGGCTCCCCCCACCCGCGACCGTTCCCTCCAGCACGCCGTGATAGATCTCCAGCGTCTCGGCAATCACGCGATCCAGGGAAAAGTTGGCGACCGCCGCATGCCGGCCGCGGCGGGCCATCCGCGCTCGGGTACTGGGGCTATCCAGAAGAAAGGCCAGAGCGCCCGTCAGCGCTTCGGCATTCCGGGGCGGCACCAGCAGTCCATTGACCCCGTGCGTCACCACTTCCCGGCACCCGGGCGCATCGGTGGTCACAATGGCTCGGCCCGCCGCGGCCGCTTCGATCAAAACTTTGGGAACCCCCTCGCGGTACGACGGCAGGCACACAAGGTTCGATTGCTCGAACACCTGGCGCATATCGCCCCGGTAGCCCCACCACTCGACCAGCCCCTCCGCCTGCCACGCCCGCAACTGCTCGGCCGGCACAGCCGTGGGATTGCCCGGGTCGGTATCGCCCACCAGTACGAAGCGTGCGTTGCTGCCGCGCCCTTTCAACGCTCGGGCCGACTCGACAAATTCCAGCACGCCCTTGTCGAGCAACATCCGCGCGACCAGCATCACCACCGGCGGCCCCACCGGCTCCGGCGTCACCACGAACTCCGCTACGTCAACACCCGAACCGCGAATGAGAACGCTCTTCGCTTTCGGCAGTGTGCCCGAATCGACAAACACCGCCAGATCGTCCGGGTTCTGGAAGATGACCTTCAGGTTGCGGTGACGGAACGCGATCCGGCAGCCGGCCAGCGTGACTGTCCGCAGCAGAAAGGCCTTGCGGGTTTGCGCCGTAAACACATGGCCGAGACCGGTCGGCATGCTGACTTGCGCCGGCACCCGCGCCGCGTAGGCCGCCAGCCCGCCATAGAGCACCGGCTTCAACCGTAAATGGTGGACCAGATCGGGCTTGACGCGCCGGTAGAGCGAGTACAGCTGCCCGAGCGTGGCGAGCTCTCCGGTTCCCATGCCGCTGCGCGACAGGCCGAGCGGATAGAACGGGAAGCCCGCCTCCCGCATCTTGCTTTCGCCAGGCCCAGGAGGAGCCGCCACATGGACTTCGTACCCAGCCTGGCGGGCAGCCAGAGCGAGCGGCATTCGATAGGAGTAAAACGTGTCGATCGAGTTGTCGACAAAGAGCAACTTCAGACGGGATGGCATAACGGATGCTTTCTGAAAGAAGATGGAAGAAAAGGGTGTCGGGCGCCGAAAGCTGGGCGCTACTGCAGCATGGCCCGTGTATACAAGTCCTGGTAGCGCGCCACCACCGAGTCGAGGCTGAACTGTTCTTCAATGCGGCGGCGAGCGGCAGCCCCTAGCCGGCGTCGCCCCTCCGGGCCGCCCGCCAGCAACTGGCCAATAGCGTTCCCCAGCGCAGCCGCATCGCGGGGCGGCGCCGTCCGCCCGGTATCGCCCACCAGCAGAGCCGAGTCGCCCACATCGGTCACCGCGCAAGGCACCCCGCAGGACATACTCTCGCCCACGGCCAGCGGAAAGGCTTCGGTGCGCGAAGAAGAGACCATGACATCCATGGCGGCAAAAAAACGTTCCGGCTGCCGGACCGCGTCTAACAAGCGAACCCGCTCGGACAAGTCAAACTGCCGCAGCAGCGCCGCCAACCCTTCGTTCCCCCCGTTCACCCCACGCCCACAGAGCACAAACAGAGCGTCGGGGTGGTCTCGCCGCACTCGGGCCGCCGCTCCCAGGAAATTGGCGTGATCCTTATCGGGATGAAAGCGCGCCGCCAGACCGACCAACACATCGCTTTCCGCCGCGCCGAGAGCAGTCCGCCCCGCCAGCCGCGCCTCCTCATCCGGCCGGAACCGTGCGGTATCGAAGCCGTTTGGAATCCAGTCCGCCCGCTCGGGCGAGTAGCCGAAATCGGTATGCGCCGTACGCGCCGCATCCGAACAACACACAATGCGTTGCGGAACCGAACGCGAGAGCAGCGCACAGGCTTTGGCTGTCGCCACAGTCAGAAACTTGTTGTTCCCCCAAGCGAGATGGGAGTGGTGAATGCCCCAGAACACCCGCCGAATCCCGGAACACTGCGCCAGCACGCCGCCAATCAGGTCGGCATGATACATCCAGGTCTGCACAACATCGGGAGGGGTCTGCCGGAACCGCCTGCCGAGGCCGGCTAACGCAGCCAGACTCGCTGGATGGCGGCCCAACCCCAGCGCGCGTACGCCGATGCCGGCCTCGGCCAGCGGTCCGCCCAGATCGCCGGCCGTGGTGAGCGAAACCACTTCGTTCTGAAACCGCGCGCGGTCCATGCGCGTGACCAGGTTGAACATCATGCGCTCGGCCCCATCGGCAGCGAGCCCGGTAATCACATGGCAAACACGGATCATAAAGAACGGCCCAATCGCGACTGTTCCTCGCCTGCTCCCACGGTCCCAGCCCGGACCGCCTGCTTCCCTTCGCCTCGGGCCGCCGCGGCCGCACCGGCCATCGAAAACGAATCGAAACCAAACCGATCACGGCACTCGGCCCAAGTCACCAGCAGGCTGCGCAAGGCCGTCAAGTTCTCCTCCGGGTAGCGGCCGAAGTTGTGCGGATGCCACCACAGATGGAAGATCTCCCCCCGTTCAGCCGCCCGCACCAGGGCCCGTTTCATTTGCGCCAGCCGGAACCGATCCAAACGCGACGGCGCCGGGCCGAACGGACGGAAAAACTGCGATCCCGGAACATTCGCCAGTCCTCGCTCGGGCTCCATCTGATCCCAGCGCACCAGGCGCGCCGCCGGTACCCGATGCTGATCAACCCAGCGGCCGACTCGCCGATGCCGCTGATTGCGGAGCGCCGGACTCGTCTGGTACATCCAGCCGGTCTCGGCCCCCCGATACGTTCGAAACCCAAGCGCGCGCAAGACGTCCAGCGACGCAGCCGTCACTTGGTTCCGCGGAAAGACCAGCGACTCGAGTGGCAGCCCGCGCCGCGCCGCCAGCGCCACGGCACTTTCCAGGTCGGCCCGGAACGCTGCCGGATGAGCGCCTGGCTCCTGGCAATAAAAGTGGGAAAACGTGTGGCAGCCAATCTCCTGACTGGGCCGACGGCCAATTTGCGCCAGCAGACTCGGCGCATAATGAAGCGGATCTTCCTCTTCGTCCTCCCCGATTTCCTCCGCATAGGGATCCATCTCGGGCCGGGCATAGGCCGGGCGAAGCGCCGGAGCACATGCGAGCAACTCGGCGCGGGACTGGGCAAAGAGAAACCCAACCGTGGCCCAGGTCGCGGCAATACCGAACTCTTCAAACAAATCCAGCAGCCGGGGCACCACCTGGCGTGCGCCCATCAGATTGACTCGATAAGGCGAATCGGCACGGTAGTGATCGCGGACGCCCCACTGGAGTTCAAAGTCGAGCGAGAGGACCAGCGCACCCGCTCGCCCGTTACTCATTCCCGGTAGGCTCCAACGCCTGGGAGCGAACCCCGGGATACCGCATCCGCTTGGACCAGCAGAGCGCTTTCGCCCACACCTGGTTGACCCGCTGACTTCGCTGGTTCTCGTAGCGCGCCTGCACTGCCGGCACATCCGTAAAAAAGCGCCGGAAACCCTGAACCGACTCGGCAAAGGCGGCCACGTCCGCCGGCGTTAGCTCGTCGACATGGATGCACACGGTCCAGAACCCCCACGGCATATGGTGAAACCGGCCTAACTGCTGCGGGATCCAGAACGTGCCGTCCGCATCCCACTGCGGAATGAACCCAAACCCGTCACTCACCGTGGGGATGCCTAAGGACCGCAGAGCTTGCAGCGTAACGGCGTCGAAGGTATGGGCCGGAGCCACCCACAGGTCCGGGGGAACACCCTCCCGGGCGAGAATGGCAATGCCGGCGCTTAGCTTGCGATGCTGCTCAGCATAGGGCAGCCCAGCGAACTCGCTATACCGGTTGCATCCGATCAGCCCGCGCTCTTCGGTCACATACCGGTGCTGATAGCCATGCAGACCGATGGTCCAGCCGCGCGCCTTCCACTCCCGAACGCGGTCCCAAAAGCGTGGATCGGCCGGCTCCAGGTGGAGTTTCGGATCCTGATTATCGGGAACCACCGCCAGAATCGGACGGATCTCATTGGCAATTAAAACCTGCTCGATGCCATCCCAAACCGACCAGGGCATGGTGGGACAGATATCGTCGAAACGAATCAAATACTCCGGGTTTTTTGAGAAAGAGAGCACAGAAATGTTCCCGGGAGAGACGCCCAAGCCTTGTCAACGGCCCGATTCGGCGACCGCCATCTGGTCAGCCCGCTCGAAACCAGGCGTGTTCTGCCCGCCACGCCGACGAGTTGAAAAGAGCAGCAGCAGGGCAAATCCAACGATTTGCACCACCGTTGCCGCCATAATAGCCGAGACCGCACCGGCCGCGCCATGCCCAGGCACAAACAGACAGCAGAACAGGGTCAAGCTGGATGCCACAACGAGAAACAAGGCCATTTGCGGCTTGAAAATCCGCGCCGCGGTCACCGCACTGCCCACAAACTGGCAGCAATAGCCAAGCCCGGCGGCGATCATCAAGCGCACCAGCAGGTCAGCCCGGTCCGCGTATTCATGCCGGAACATCACCTGCAAAATCCAATGGCCGGCAAAGGCGGCGACCAAGACACCCGCCGCTCCCAACCCAACCCCGACCGCGACCAGCCGGAACAGCAGGGCGAAAAATTTGCGGCGATCCTCCTCGGCATAGCTGGTGGCGAGACGCCCGAAAGCAGCCTGCCCCATGGCGCCCACCACCATATTGCCGCTCGATTGAAAGAACGAGAGCGCGGCAAAAATGCCCAACTCGCGCGGCCCCGCCGCCCACTCGATGAAGTAGCGCGGAATGCTGGTGTTCAGGGACACCAGCACAGACACCAATCCGATCGGCAGGGTGGTGAACAACAATGTTTTCTGACGGGGCCACTGCACACGCGGGCGCGCCCCGAGATCACAGGGCCGAACCGGCATGGGCGCAATCGTCTTCTTTAAACTGCGGTCGAACAGGAGCAGAACACCCATCCGGGCCGCCACCATCGCCAGCACTCCCAGCAGCAGACTCCCGGTCGCCACTACCACGGCCACCGTCGCCAGACTCGACAGGACGCCGCGGAGGATCATCGACTTGGCAATGCTGTCCATTCGGCTATGCGCTTGCATCCGGCCGTAGTACACATCGCTGACCGATTCGACGGCCAATCCTAACGCCAGCGCTTCAATGAGCGCCGTCATCGAAGGCTGGTAACGCATGGCCAGGCACAACACCGTCAAGGCCACCATGGCGCCGCCCATGCTGAGCAGGCGGAAACCGAGATAATCGGAAAACTGGTGCTCGCCCCGCACATCGGTCACCTGCACCGAGCGCAGCTGAAAGGAAGCGAACGTGATCAACGGCGTGCCGACGGCCAGAGCAAACGAGTACTTTCCCACCAGCTCCGGCCGGCTTAGTTTCGCCAGCATCACAATCACAATCCATTGAGACGCGGCAAAGATGCCGTTCCCCATCAGAGTCCAGAGAAAGTCGTAGCGGAGCGAAGAGGCGCGGCCCGGCCGTAGCTCTTCCGCCGCCTCTTCGCTTGTGCTACTTACTGCCGGCATAGGCGTAGCGGCGAACCTTCGACGGCTCCCAACTATTCAGAATCGTTCCCAGCACCGGGCTCCCATCATCGGCCAACCGCTGGCGCGCCAGAATAGCGCTTTCGCGCGCTGTCTTGCCGGCTCGCATAATCAGAATCATGCCGTCGGCAAAGCGACCGAGCAACCGGCCGTCCGGGATCTGCAGCAGCGGCGGACTATCGATGATCACCGTATCGAACTCCTGCCGCAGCAGCCTGAGCAACTCAGGCAGCCGCCGCGAGTAGAACAAGCTCGAGAAGTCCTCCTTCTCCGAGCCGGCGGTCAGTACGAATAACCCGGGCCACCCGGTATCCTGCACTGCTGCTTCAATGTTGCGGACCGTGATGGGCTCTTCGCGGCTGAGTAAATCCGAGACCCCGAACTCATTCTGCACACCGAACAAAGAGTGCAACCGGCGCTTGCGCAAATCGCAATCGACCACCAGAACGCGCCCGGTGATCTCGGCAATGGCCAGCGCCAAATTGACCGCCACCGTAGTCTTGCCCTCGCCCGAGTTGGGGCTGCCGATCACGATGATGCGTGGCCGCGGGGTATTCGGCTGGCCGAACAGGATGGAGGGCAGAGTCGCCCGGAAAGACTCGGCGATCAGCGAGAACTTACGGCTGCGACCAAGCTCGAGGGCTTCGTTCTCCGGCGTCCGGGTCAGCTCCACATCCACGCTGTTCCGGGCAGGCCGGAGCGGGGTACGGGCCCGGAATGGCTGCCGAATATCGGGAATGGCGCCCAGATCGGGCAAATTCAACTGTACCGATAACTCCCCCGGCTCCCGAACGCTGCGATTGGCCTGCTCGCGGAAGAAGACAAAGCCGATACCGACAAATAAACCGCCGGCAAAACCGATGGCTGAGTTAAACGGCAGGTTGGGCTTATAGGGAAGCACCGGACGGCGGGCCGGATCGACCACCAACACGTTACTGGCGCGCATCGCCGACGCCACGCCGGCTTCTTTCACGCGCTGCAGCAGGATTTCATAGAGTGCCCGGCTGGTATCCACCTCATGCTTCAGCATGTTGTATTCCACTGTCTTCTGAGATGCGTTGGCGACCTGCTTTAATTGATCTGCGCATGCCGCTTGCAGCAGGTTGACGTGCCGCTGCGAGGCTTCATACTCATTGCGGATCCGAGTCAGAAGATTGGCCCGGGCTTTGTCGAGCGCGCCCTTCATCTCGGTGATTTGTTCTTCCACCTGCTGCACCCGGTAGTGCGCCGGAGTGAGGCTCGCTTTCAGCTCCGCCAGCTGCCGCTGCAGATCGGTCAGCTTCATGCCGTAGTCGCGGATGGTGGGGTCGTCCAGGATCTCCGGGAGCGATTCGGCGCTGACCTGATTGGCCAGCTCGAGTTTCGATTGCCGGCTCAGCTGCTCGGCTTGCGCCTTCGACAGCTCATCTTCGAGCGTGCGCAACTTGGCATCCTCAATGCTGTCCTTGCCCGAATCGATCACCATGCCGGAGGCGTGCCCCATCCCTTGCAGCTGGGCATCGGCCTTCTCCAGCTTGCCGCGCATATCGGCCAGTTGGCGCGTCAACCACTCGCCCGCCCGTTGCGCGGACCGCCATCGTACTTCCTGACTCTGATCGATAAACTCGCTGACCACGGTGTTGGCGACATCGGCCGCCAAGGCCGGGTCGGGAGAATCGTATATGACTTCCACCACGCGCGTAAGACCGGACACGCGAACCGTCAGATTCTCCCCGAGTTGCTTGATAATGCGATCGTCTTCGGGGATGGCCGGCTTTTGCGGCAGGTGCAGCCAGTCGCGCCACTGCGAGCGCTTCACCGGAGCCGCCGTCCCGCGCAGGTTCAGCTTCGCCGCCACACGCTGGAGCAGCGAGTCGCTGCGCAGCAGCCGGATCTGCGTCTGAAAGTACGTTTCAGCGGCATCGCTGCCGCCGGAAGAAGGATTATCGAACCCCTTGTTTAAAAAATTCTCACTGGGATCCTGGATCTCCACTGCGACCTGAGCGCGATAAATGGGCTTCTGCGGAAGGCTGATGCCGAGCGTGATGGCGGTACCGAGGATGGCAAAGGCCAACAGCAAGCCCTTGTGCTTGTACAGCGTGAGAAAGTACTCAAGCAGCTTGCCCGAATCGTCCGTCTCGGCCCCCGCAAAGCGATCCGGTTCGGCGTAGAAACGCTGGTCAATACTCGGCCGGATCGTCGCGGGCGTGCTGGCGCGCTTAGGGTCGTCGAGGTAGTGAAAGGAGCTCATTCGTGTCGGGTACAGCCTTCCTGAGGGGTGTGGGCACTTGGGAAAAGGGCCCGGAAATTAGCGAAGTCCATAGATCGCGATACCGGAGCCGGTGCTCACAGCCGCTTCGATCGCTCGAAGCGCAACGCGTTTGCCGGTCGAGCCCGGCACATACAAGATGTCTTGTGCCTGCAGCCCGATATCTTCGGTCTTGCCTTTAAGAATCTTAGTGAGATCGCAGAAGATCTCCTGGTGTTGCCCGGGAATCCGGGAATTGCGAATGATGCGGGCGTGCTTCAAGTCGGCCGTATGCTCGTTGCCCTGAGCCAGCGCCAGAGCCTGAATAACGGTTAACTGATTGTCATCGCCGAGAACGAATCCGCCTGCCTTCTTTACGTCTCCGATGACATAAACAGTGCTGGCTCTTGAGATAGCGATCACGTCATTGGCCTTGACGGTGATGTTTTCGTCCGGACGCGAGCCGCCGGTGATGTCGCGCAGCGAGAGGTCAACGGTTGAGTAGAGCCCGCTCTGATCCAGATGTGCGTTGGGCAAGGGCAGCCGCCCCTGCGTCAGTGGGCGCGTGACAGTGACTACCGAACCGGCATCGATGCGCGGACCGCCGGCCAGCGAAATCATTTCCACCAGGGTCTTGCGGCCCTGAATCTGATGAAGGCCCGGCGAATTGACGGCTCCTACCACCGAGACCGGCTGGCTTTTATATTCGGTAACGGTGGCTACCAGCTGGGGGTTTTTGACAAAAACGGCCAGTCGGGTGTTCAAAGTCTGCTCCAGCTGGTGAACGGTCAAGCCCCCGGCGTGAACGGTCCCGACAAGCGGAAAGCTCAGATCCCCCTTGGCATCAATCTGCATCGGCTTTCCCACCAGGTCCTCGGCATTGACTCCATTGACGACAAGGACGTCTTCCGGCCCCAGAATGTACAGCTGGCCGGCGTCATTCGACTGGGTCCGGTCGATCAGCTTTCGCGTATCTTGTGACTGATCCGGCCCGGATTGTTCAGCCCCTTGCAGGACAACGCCTGCCATCAGGACGACAGTCATCAGGCACTTAGCCGTTTTCGTTTGCACCATAAGAGATCTCACTTTCCGTTGTTCTCAGCTGCTGCACTGGATGCGTGATTGTCGGACGGCAAGGGAAGAGAAACTTTCATGGCATGCGATTCAAGGATGGCCAGTACATGCGCGACATCGGCTTTGATCTTAGAAAATTCAGCGCTTAAACCAAGTAGCCATTGGCTCGTCTGCGCCCGATTGACCGTTTCTCCGCGGGCACGGCTCAGCACAATTTCACGGGCAAAGTCCGATACCGTCCGGACCCCTTCTGCATGACAGGCAAAGACAATGCTCTCGTACTCGGTATCGGAAAGGCGGAAGTTTACGATACGGGCTCTGGAATTTTTATCCGACACAGGTGGCAGGGTTCAACTCGACGCGCGGTCGATCGTTTGATTGCTCACACGGAGCAGAGTGAATAACTGTCAAGGCCGATTCGGGTACTTCCACCCGGATCGAACGTTGAATCAAGGAAACAGAGAGTACCACCCGGCACGCCGAGCGTTGCTGCAGCAAAATGCCCTGCATGCCCTTGAGCGGTCCGGCATGTACCTCCACCAAGTCTCCGACTCTGAGAAACGGGCAAGGCTCAACAATCTGGCCGGACTCGAGCACCCGCTGAATGGCCGCAATCTCATGCTCAGCTACCGGAACAGGCACCTTGCCGTATCCAACAATGGACTGCACTCCAGGCGTGACCAGGACCGGCAGCCGTCGGAGAACTTCAAACCGGGCAAAAATATAGCCCGGGAAAAGCGCGCGCGATTCGCCGTAACCTGATGGACGCGTTTTGGGTGCGGTCTTGGTTGTGGCCGCCAGCGCCGGATAGCCCTTGTCCATGAGGATGGATGCGATTCGCTCCTCGTACCGGGACTTCACCTGAATGGCAAACCATTCACAACCGCCGCGAACTGCTTCTTCTTCATCAAATAGGAATGACGTCCCGTTCGAGGTGCGCACAAATGTCCTTCTGCCTTTGTAAGTGAATATTTCAGCTTGCTAAGCAAACGCCCAATGGCGCTTGAAAATAACTAATAAGAATTCATGATTCTAGAAAATAAAGCGGCAAATAAGATTAGGGATTTCACAAAAAGGCGTAAGAGTGTATTTTCAGCGCCACTCTACCGTGGAGGGTCGCTGAAGACCGACTTTACAAAGCTACCGCAGTAGATAGCTCTTACTACGCAAATCTTATTTGAATTTCACTTAGGATTTCCCTAAGCTCTGTCAGAATACGGGTTTGTATTACAGGTGTCAATCGTTTAGGGTCACGGCAAAGCACGGATTAGCTGTCTACAGTTCTAGTACCGCCGCTTCCTAAATTCAGCAAAGTAACTTATAAAACGCGTCGGATTTATGCAGCTATAAGCTCTTCACGTCTGCAATCCAAAATGAAGAGGAAAATGGCAAGCCTAAGCTGGGCAGCAAGTCAGCCAATCGGGACCAACGGCCCCGACTGATACTAAGACCTACCGGCTGGTTACTCACTCAAGCAGTTCGACAGGGCGGCCAACGGTCAAGGTACCTTCGCGTAAGACGAGTGCGTTCTGCCCGAACATCACCTTTCCGCTAACTTTGCGATATGTCGATAGCGTTCTCAGCGGCTCCAGACTGCTGGCGAGGGTTTCCTGATCGATCAGGACTACCGAGCAACGAGCGCAGGGCTTCACCATGGCCAGTTCTACCTCGCCAATCCGCAAGCGCTTCCAGTGATCCTCTGCATGGATTGCACAGCCTGAAATCACCAGGTTTGGCCGGAACCGGTTGATGCCGACCGGGGTTTCCAACTGCTCATTCAGACATTGCAGGGACGTCTCAGAGATCACCAATAAGGGAAAGCCATCGGACAAACTGACCGTTGAACCCGGGCCGTCAAAAGGTGGCTCCACCGGACGCACAACGTCGGGAGGCAAAAACACGAGCCGGCACCGCTGGCCCAGGACGTCACTGAACCACTGGTCACAACGAGAGTCTGGATGCGGGAGCGCCAGGTGATCGTCCCAGATTTGGGCCGTGACCCAATCGCCTTCTCCGCGCCAGGGCGGAATGCGAAGAGGCGGCATCCCTATGGCGTCCACCAATAAATCTTCGCCTTCGAAGCGCGGCGTGATAGCCGCCAAACGCGCAGCCCGGCGTTGTGACAGGAACAGGCCAGCACCGTCCACCAGCATCCAACTCCTGTCATGAGCCGGTCCGCGTCTTTGAACCGAGACTTGGTCCAGTGCAATGCCACGTGCTGACTTGATGGGATAAATATAGATTTCGCTGAGCAGCATAGGGAAGATACGATCAGCCTATCTCGGCTCCTGACACCGTTGACCTATTTTGTAAAAACTTAAACCATAATCTACTTTAATTCGTAATTAATAAACGGCTAATAGTACATTCCGCGGTCTTTGTAAAACTTATTTCCCGTGTAAGTGAGTACTGGCTTTTTCCTGTTACACTAAGCGCTCCATGACAGGTCCCCTCCGCTCCCTTGGCCGCTGGACGTTGACCGCTCTCGTCATTAACAGCATCATTGGCAGCGGAATCTACGGAGTCTCGTCCGAGGCCATCCACCTGGTTGGTCGCTCAAGTCCCCTGGCCATGATCGCGGCCGCTGTTGTTATGGCGGTCATTATGCTTCCCGTCGCCGAAGTTGCTTCTCAGTTCACTGAGCCTGGCGGCATGTACCTTTACTCCCGGCGAACCTTCGGGCGATTGGTGGGCCTCCAGATTGGGTGGTTCTGGCTGCTTGCCATCGTGGGCGGCGGGGCTGCAGGAGCCAACCTGTTCCTCAACTACCTCGAGCCGTTCGTTCCCGCGGTGGCGAACCCTTGGCCGCGGGCCGTTGTTCTCCTGCTGGTGGTCAGTGTCCCGATGCTGGCGAACTATCTCGGCGTGCGGCAGGGTGCAGGCCTCAGCGTGGTGCTGACAGTAGCCAAGCTGTTGCCCATGGCCGTTGTGGTTGGCCTCGCACTGGTAACGGCGGCGGGAACGAGAGTGCAGCATCCTGCAGGGCAGGAGGTCGCACCCACGCTGAACAATTTGTTAGAGGTGCTGTTGATCCTGGTCTACTCCTACAGTGGATGGGAGGACGCATTAGTGCCTACCGGGGAGGTGCAGCAGCCGCGCCGCACGTTACCGTTTGCTCTCAGCCTTGGGTTGGGCATCTCTGCGGCTGCTTACTGCCTGCTCCAACTCGCTATCATCCTGACGATCGGAACCAAACCGAGCAACCACCCGGCTGTCGATACTGCGTCTGTTCTGATGGGGCATAACGGGGCTCTATTTATTGGCGTTGCGGTTATGATTTCCACCTATGGCTGGATCTCAGGAGCATTTTTGAACGCCTCGCGCCTCCCCGTCTCCATGGCGGAAGAGGGCGATTGTCCACAGTGGCTGGGCCGGCTTCACCCGCGCTTTCGGACTCCTTCTGCCGGCATCCTGCTCTACGGCATCGCTGTGTTCCTATTAGCCTTGACGGGAACCTTTCTTTACGCGGTGGCTATCACGGCCGGCGCTCTAGGGATCTTTTATTCAGCCACCTGTGCAGCTCTTCTTCGGCTCAGGCACACGCAGCCTCACGCGCCGGCATTTCGCGTGCCTTTTGGGCCTGCCTTTGCGGTGCTCGGCATCCTGCTCTCGGCTACCCTCCTGACGGCGCTGGAACCCCGGCAACTTATGTTGATGAGCACGACCGCGCTGATTGCTCTTGCCAACTGGCTGTGGGCACGCCGGGCCGTCGCTCATCATGTTTCAGAGGGAGCTCCATCGTTGCGCGCTTGAGATGCGAGCGGCTGGCTGGAGGGGGCGGAAATCGAACGGATTGGCAGAAGCTTTGATCCGCTTCGGGTGTTTGCTTCCCGCCACGAATCACTCTCCGGCTAGGGATGCTACCAGTTGTATATCAATGGCTCGCTTCACGACCATGAAACAAGCGGCAAGAGGTTGAGTTGACTTTCCCCATTGCTGTCCAGTTCCGGTAGGCGTATTTTAAATAGGACTAGGCAAATTGAATTATGGCCATTAATCTGACTGTGAACGGACGGGCGCAAACCGTCGATGCATCTCCGGATACCCCGCTTCTCTGGGTGCTGCGAGATGGGATGAATTTAGTCGGAACCAAGTATGGTTGCGGCATTGGCCAATGTGGGGCGTGTACGGTGCATGTGGAGGGTAAACCGGCCTACGCCTGCCTTACGCCGATTAGCGCCGCGGCAAACAAGCACATAACGACCATTGAAGGCCTGTCGCCCGATGGCAACCATCCCCTTCAGGTCGCATGGAGGCAGATCGATGTGCCCCAGTGCGGCTATTGCCAGTCAGGGCAGATTATGTCGGCTGCCGCCTTGCTCGTTGAAAAGCCCAAGCCGACCGACGCCGATATCGATTTGGCCATGAACAGAAATCTTTGCCGATGCGGAACCTATACCCGGGTGCGCGAAGCAATCCATAAAGCGGCCGGCGCCGGGAAGGAAGTGGCTTAGCCATGCAAGTCAGTCGACGTTCGTTTTTACGCGTTACAGCTCTGGCCGGCGGTGGCTTTGCCCTGGCGTTCGGAAGTTCAAAGGCATCGGCGCAACAAGGCCAACAAGCCCAGCCGACTCTGGCTCCAGGATCTTTCATCAAGATTGCGCCCGATGGCACAGTGACATTGGTGTCGCGCAATCCCGAGATCGGGCAGGGCATCCGCAACATGCTGCCCATGCTGATTGCCGAAGAGCTGGAAGTGGATTGGAAGTCGGTCAAGGTGGAGCAGGCCGATCTGGATGCCAAGTACGGCAACCAGGTGACCGGCGGCAGCCGTGCGGCTTCGAACAACTGGGTTCCCATGCGGCAGTTGGGGGCAGCCGGAAAGCAGATGCTGATTGCCGCGGCAGCCAAGAATTGGAACGTTCCGGAGAACGAGTGCTATGCCTCGCATGGGCGTGTGTACCACCGCTCGACCGATCGCTCGATGGGCTATGGCGAATTAGCAACCGCTGCTGCGCAGATGCCGGTACCTGATCTCAAGACGCTAAAGCTGAAAGAGCAGAAGGATTACCGCATTATCGGGCAATGGACGCCCGGTGTCGACGTGCCGAAGATCATCACCGGCCAGCCCAGCTTCGGCATGGACTTCACAATGCCGGGCATGCTGTACGCCACCTATCAAAAGTGTTCGGTCTTCGGGGGCAAGGTTGTGAGCGCCAACCTGGACGAAGTGAAAGCGATGCCTGGCGTGAGGCATGCCTTCATCATCGACAGCCAGGTGAAGCTGGGTCCGGTACTGGATGGCGAACCGGGACGCGAAGGTGGCGTGGCCATCGTTGCGGACACCTGGTGGCAGGCGCAAACGGCTCGTAAGAAGCTGAACATCAAGTGGGACGAGGGTCCGGCGGCGCCGCAAAGCAGCGCTGAGTTTTCAGCCAAGGCAGTGCAGATCAGCAAAGAGAAGCCGGCCAAGGTGCTGCGCAATGCAGGCGATGTCGAGAACGGGCTGAAGAACTCGGACAAGCAATTGGAAGCGGCCTACGACTACCCGTTCATCTCGCATGCGCCGCTGGAACCGCGTAACTCCAGCGCGCTGTACAAAGACGGCAAGATGGAGATCTGGACCACGAGCCAAACCCCGGGAAGCGGGCGCGCACTGGTGGCCAAGAGCCTGGGGATGAATGAGGACGACATCACCCTGCATCTGTTGCGGGCAGGCGGCTCGTTCGGTCGCGGATTGAATAATGATTTTGTTGTAGACGTCGCTACCATTGCCAAGCAGGTGGGTGTGCCGGTAAAGCTTATCTGGTCGCGCGAAGATGACATGACGCACGACTACTACCGGCCCGGCGGGTTCCACTACCTCAAAGGTGGGGTGGACACCAACGGCAAGATTGTTGCTTGGAGCAATCACTTTGTCAGCTACGGTGATGGCGAGAAGTACTCCCCGGCAGCCGCCATTGCCCCGACCGAGTTCCCGTCCGGCTTCGTTCCGAACTTCCAAATCGGCTCGACCATGATGCCGCTGCTGTTGCGGACGGGCGCCTTACGCGCACCCGGAGCAAATGCACAGTGTTTCGTATTTCAGTCGTTCATTGATGAACTGGCTCATGCGGCGGGCAAAGACCCCGTTGAGTTTCGGCTGCAGCTGCTGGGCGAACCGCACAAAGAAATGGTCGCCGCCGCCGCTAAGCCGAAGGTGGAGAACGAACCGGGCACCAAGCCGTCCGACGCCAAACATGAATCCTATGATGTGGAGCGTATGCGCGGCGCTCTGCAGATGGTGGCCGAAAAGTCCGGCTGGGGCAAGAGAAACCTACCCAAGGGCACAGCCATGGGCGTGGCGTTCCACTACAGCTTCCAGGGCTACTTCGCCCACGTCGCCGAAGTGACAGTACTGGCCGGCAACAAAATCAAGGTGAATAAGATCTGGGTGGTTGGAGACGTCGGCAGCCAGATTGTGAACCCGAGCGGCGCCCAGGCTCAGGTGCAAGGTGGCGTAATCGATGGCTTGAGCGAGTTGATGAACCAGCAGATCACCTTGGCGCAAGGGCGAGTGGAGCAGACCAACTACGACAAGCACGGGCTGCTGCGCATCAAGCAGGCGCCGCAAATCGAAGTGCATTTCCTCGCTACCGATCATCCGCCCACAGGCTTGGGCGAGCCGGCTTTGCCTCCGGTCATTCCCGCAGTCTGCAACGCAATCTTCGCTGCTACCGGCCAACGCATTAGAACGCTGCCGGTGGTGAAGACTGGTTTTAGCTGGGCCTAATCGTCTTAGCTGATCTCACGCCTAGGCTTGTCCGGTCGTGAGATCAGCGCTTGTTTCACTCGCTTGACGAACCGTGGTCTTCGTGGGAGAGTCGGTAGTATTAATGTCCATAACGATTTCTCCTTCCATTCTGCGTCGGCTTCCTTCCGATAATGAGGAAGCGAGTGCTCTGGTAAACGAGATTCTTGAACAAGCCCTGGCCCTTGGTGATCCACAACAGGATCTAGAGAATCGGCCAGATCTGCAAGCCTCCCTCCAGACAGCGAGGGACCAGATCCGAGCAGGCAATACCGTCAGTCACCGGGATGTCTTGCGTTGGAACAACGGGCATCGATAATCTGGACCCCTGAAGCATTCGAGCGCTACCAGCAACTACTACCTCGCACACGAGATCTGATTGTCCTCAAACTTGAGAGGTCAGCAGTTCAAATCGGAAAGGGATCGGTGCCTGAAGCATCGGTCCAGCGATAACGAATCTGCTGTGCGCCGGCGAGCCAGGTATCGGGCGTCGTATCTCGCAGCCAGTTCTCAGGAACAGCCCTGGTTTTCTCACTAACAGCAAGAGCAAAAGCTTCTTTGACCGCGGCTCGTTCCTCCGATCCCATCGCCTTTGGATCGGGCGAGATGAATAGCGCGACACCCGTCTTGGCCAGAAGATCCAGCCACTGCCGATTCATCTCCCACGGAATAGCAGGCGTGATGCCGACGCAATCCGGATCCATCGCAAAAAACGTGTTGTGCTGGGGCAGACGAAAGGCAACCGTGTTAACGCCCATACGTCGGGTGCGTTCCCATTGCCGACCGCTGGTGTCATCGCCCGTGCGCTGCGATTCGAAGTAGCCCGCGCCAAGATGGCCCATCGTGTTACAGCCGATCAAAACTGTTTGCTCGCCAGCGGCGGCGCGAAGAGATTGATAAAGGGCACAGATCACCTCGGCGTTGGTGCGGGTGCGATCGTTTAGATGCCACCCACCAACGGTAGGCTCAGGCCCCATTTCGCTGCCCCACTTCCCTAACAGGTCATAGGTTGAAAAGTCGTGCTTGATCAATTCATAACCCCATTGCACCGGAGCTTTGACCTTTTCGAGAACCACTTGAAGAGCTTCGGGGATGGTTGGGTCATATGCTAACTCGTGCCCTCGTTCTGTTCGTTTGCCGAACCGTGCGGCAGGCAGAAGCAGTTTGGACGGTGCATCTTTGTCCCCTTCCAAAGGACGAATCCAGAGCCCCGGACGAACACCCTTCCCTTTAATCCGGCTCGCCAAGTCAGGCATGCTCGGGAATGTAGGCGATCCATCTTTCCAACCCATGTCAATCACAGCGAACGGGCGAGCCGGGTGGGAAGGCGCCAACTCAGCAACCAGTTCGGCATCTCGCAAGGTTTGCTCTGCGCTGTTCTTGCCGTAGCAGTAGTACCAATCGTTAGTGCCGTAGATCGGTGTGTGAAGCAGCTTGGGTTTTGAGCACAGCAGTCGGCAGAAAGCAGTCGCGGCTTCCATGGGCGGTTGGCCCGCTTGACCCTGCCGTGTGACTACTTGGGCAAGCTCCAGAACGCGGTCGCGCAGTTGAACGCCTGAGCCGCCGTTACTCGTGTCGAGCCAGAGTGAAATGCCTTGCTGGTCCAATTGCCAAAACGGGAGAGCGGCAGCGCCAGTCTTCACTCCATAGGCGTGGAGAGTGTCATTTTGATGAGTCAGGAAGTACCAGGGCATGACGCGTTCTGGTACAACCGAACGCCAGCCAAGCTCCCCGTAACTGCGCTCCCAAGCGTCACCCAGAATCATCGGATGGCCCATAGTGTCGAAGCGCCAGCGGCAGTGAAGGCGAACAGGTTCAACTCCGGGCGAAGACAAAGAGAGGCTCAGCCCGGAGTTCCTGCGCGTGGTCTTCAGAGATATGCCTCTTGCTTCCCACTTGTCCCCGGAGCGCACCAGCGAAACCAAGCCATTCGAGCCGTAGGCGGCGGCGTAGTCAGGCGTGCGCAGTAGATCGAAGAAGACAGAATGGGGTGCCGATTGCGCGCGCGAAAGCTGGGGTCCAGCTTGCGAGGCGAGCACGGCCGCAGTACCCTTCAACACGGAACGGCGCGATGTCATTTCTCATTGAGTCTAACTGCCGGCAGATCAGTCATGCCGGAGCTGAATCGTAGCAACTGTTCGTCCCTTGAATCAAAGGCACGGAGAGTGGAGCTAGTTACCATAGCGGAAAGACAAATGCCCGGTCCTCCAAGCCGCTTAGCCGATCTTTTCCTCCTTGTCCTCTTAGCTGTATTGCCCGGAGTACACGTCTACGCTGACCCGGTGGCCGTCCGCTATCCGCAGGGATCGGCACACGGGTTTCTCGAACTGAAAACGCCGGAAGGTAAGCGCATTGCCATCGGCGATGTGACCCAGACCGTTCGCGGCGACCGCGTTATCTCGCGCCTTGTCTTGCACTTCGAAGATGGTTCCCTCGACGACGACCAAACCGTGTTCACACAACATGGGATCTTCCGTCTGATCAGTGACCATCACATTCAACGTGGCCCATCTTTTCCGAAACCTATCGACGTGTTCATTCACGCCCTAAGCGGCCAGGTTACCTCGAGCACCAAAGACGGCAAAATCAGGCGGGATCACCTGGATCTCCCCCCTGACGTTTGCAATGGCCTTCCCCCGAACCTGCTGATGAACCTGCTCCCCTCCACTCCGGAAACGAAGCTATCCTTTGTTGCTCCTACTGAGAAGCCGCGGCTTATCCATCTATCCATCAAGCCGGCCGGCGAGGTTCCGTTCCTGATCGGCGGCACAAAGCGCAAAGCAATCGACTATGTTGTTCATGTGGAGCTTGGAGGAATGACCGGAATGATAGCCCCAATGATTGGCAAGCAACCTTCGGATTACCACATTTGGATCCTCGGCGGCACTTCTTCCCCGGCGTTCATTCGTGAGGAAGGCGCGCTGTATGAGGGCGGCCCTATTTGGCGCGTTGAGCAGATTAGCCCGAGTTTTATCCAGTAGACCGGCGGCTCTTTCATCTGCCTAAGACTGTTTGGAGAAGATTTGCGAGGGGGCGTGGTCTCAGCGAGTTCGATGCCGATCCCCGCTTTGTTCTAAGTTACGTCCTATGAAAAAACAACTCGTTTTAGTAACCGTCCTGTTATGTCACGCGCTAAGTGCCTCGGCGGCAGAAGTAACTGCTGTTCGCTTTGGAAAGCTCTGGGATGGGCACAAAGTTATCGATCGCGCAGTTGTGGTGATAGAAGATGGCCGAATTACCTCAGTGACGGGGAACAGTGCCGCGACGCCGCCCGGAGCGCACGTGATCGATTGGTCGCGTTACTACGGATTGCCAGGATTGATTGATGCTCACACGCACATGACGTACTACTGGGACAGAAAACCCGGTACTCGCCCGTTTGGTGAGTCGCGGATGCCTGCGGTGACAGTCTTTCTTGCACAAGAGAATGCTCAGCGGACGCTCAACACGGGTGTGACTACAGTCCGCGATTTGGGATCGCAGGATTACATGGACATCGCCATGCGGGAACTAATCAATCGGGGCGCGATGGTCGGCCCTCGGATGTTCGTCTGCGGCTATGGACTGTCCACGCCCTGGCCCTCTACTCCTGGCGCCCCAGAAAGGCCATCTCCCGGCGAGGCTTCATCTCCGGAACAGGTGATGGTTGCCGTCAGGCGCCAGGTAGCCGCTGGAGCCGACGTCATAAAAGTTTACGGGTCCGAAGGTGGGTTCGACAATGTAGGCACTCAGCAGACATTTACCTATGAGGAGCTGAGGGCAGCTGTGGACACGGCACACACAATGGGCAGAAGAGTCGCGATTCATTCTTATGGGGCCGAGGGTGGCCGCGACGCGGTCCGAGCTGGCGCCGATACCCTGGAGCACGCCGTGGATTTGGACGATGCAACGCTCGCCGAGATGGTACGTCGAGGGACATATTATGTCCCGACAATCGATCACAATCGTTATTACATCGATGCT
The DNA here is from genome assembly GCA_964248405.1 of uncultured Bryobacteraceae bacterium. GTDB lineage: Bacteria > Acidobacteriota > Terriglobia > Bryobacterales > Bryobacteraceae > Bog-105. The sequence continues at coordinate 14,995 of CAXTYH010000003.1, read as the reverse complement.
GCAAAAGAATATCAGTTCGCACCTGGCTATGAACCGCGTCTGAGAGCGTATATACAGAGGAACTTTGAAACCGCTAAACGAGCGTATAAAGCAGGCGTGAAATTTGGCATGGGTTCGGATGCGGTTTTCTCGATGTTCGGTGAGAACACAAGAGAACTCGCCTGGTATGTGAAAGCCGGGATGAGCCCGGAAGAAGCATTGAAAACGGCTACGGTTAACGGAGCGGCCCTCTTAGGCAAGTCTCAGGAGTTAGGGGCAGTTGCTCCGGGCTATTTTGGAGACCTCGTCGCTGTCGACGGTGACCCTCTTTCCGACATCCAGGTTGCCATCGAGAGAGTGAAGGGCGTTATAAAGAATGGCAGGTTGGTCGTCAGTTCCAAGTAGTGAATCTTGCGCGATAACTTCAGAGCAGTTGGCGGAAGATTGCGCGATAAGTGCAAAGGCTACGTTGTAGGAGTTTTTGGAGCGGGAGACGGGATTCGAACCCGCGACATCAACCTTGGCAATATAGCTGTCCATTGACAATAAAGGACTTGTGCGTCAACGGCGGTAAGTTTTGGCAAAGACGGCCATTCAGTTTCAACAAGTTACGTCCGGGTCGCCGTTAAAGTAGTAATCGTAGGAACGGCGGCAGCTACCTTTACTTCAGTCCGGAAACCCTCGATTCCTTGCTTCAAACTGCGCTCTCGAATAGCGCATGAATTGGGGGTGAGGATGACTAATGAGAAAAGGCCGGGAGTGTTCCCGTCTATAACCAAGCGGGGCTCGATGGAGCGGGCGGGAACAGTCTTGCGCCACACCCGTCCCGAGCTGATCGTATCGAAGCGAACGATCGAGAAAGCGAAAGGGCTTGAGCTCGTCAGGATTAAGCGCGAACAAGCGAACCAGGCGCTCTGTTTCTGTTCCAGACCGTTTGTTCTCTGCGGGCTTCCGGTTCGCCGGCTACCGGAGAACCAGCTGGTCTATCAGCGTCGCAACGGACAGTTCGTCCTTCAAATTACTGGTCATCCGGACTACGGTGTGCCCTTTGGCCAAGATCGCATCGTCCCGATCTTTCTAGCAACGCTAGCTGTCCAACAAAAGAGCCCCATTGTCCGGTTCCGGAGCGCTGGCGAGATGCTCGAAACCTTCGGCATGCATAAAGGCGGAAAGGAGTACCGGCGATTGGTTGGAGCGTTTGAACGGATCTTCGGCGCGACCATCTTCTTCGGTACCGACCAGAACGGCACAACTGCCAAATTAATCCAACGCTCCAGGTTCAACTTCTTGCGAGAAGCTCAAATCTGGTACGACCGCCGTGAGGATCAGCCGGTGCTGTCTGATCAATTCGAAAACGTGATTGTTCTGAGCGACGAGTTTTATCGGGAAATCTCAGAACATCCGATTCCAACGGACCTCGAAGCTGTGCGCGTTCTGGCTGCCTCACCGGCAGTTCTGGACTTATTTATGTGGCTTTCTTATCGATGTTTCTCGGCCAAGAGCGAGGAGAGTATCTCCCTTTCTGGAGGTTTGGGTCTGGCGGCCCAACTTGGAAACGCCGAATATTCCCGTCCGCGCAAGTTCAGGGAAAAACTGCAGGAGTGGCTACGGGTCGTCAAGAGTATGTGGCCCGAGTGCCCGGCTAGACTTTCCGCTGATGGCCAGCGTCTCGTCGTTCAACCCGCTGCGGCTTTGACTACTAGGAGCGCCTGATGGCATCTCCATCCTTTGCGCCCGATCTTCCCTCTCCAAGAAGGGTACGACTGTCCGAAATCGATTCGGTCGTCTCCGCTCGCCTTGGTCCCACACGGGGTTTGGGCAACTCTCAGCCGGCTTGTTTTAACCGTCAAGTTGCTATGTACCTGGCTGCCCGGGTTGGTCGATGGAGCACCACGGCTATCGGACATTTCTACAATGGTCGAGACCACTCGACCGTCTGCCACGGGATTCAGCGGATCGAGTCGCTTCGCGAAAGCGACCCGGAAGTGGACACCCTGCTTTCGGATCTAAAGCGACGGCTTGGTGTTATCAGCGAGGATCGTAAATCGGATCAAAATAAGACTGCTGCCATTTCAAAGGTCACTCTTGGTTCCGAAGATCTAGCCGTACTGGCGGAGCTTGTGGCGGTTAGAGTTGTCGATCTGCTAACGTCTGATCCAAGAAAGGCACGGGACTTTAGGGGCGCTTCTTAGCCGAATCAACTCATGGCGGAATTGCAACCGATACAAGATTACGAATCATTGCTGCAGGACCTGAAGCGCCGCATCCGGGAATCGCAGCTAAGAGCGTCAGTTTCCGTGAACCGCGAACTGGTGCTGCTCTATTGGAGGATTGGACGCGACATTCTTGTTCGTCAAGATCTCGAAAGGTGGGGCGCGAAAGTTATTGATCGCCTTACGAAAGACTTGAAGCAGGCGTTTCCGGACATGAAGGGCTTTTCGCCTCGCAATCTCAAGTACATGAGGACCTTTGCAGAGACATGGCCCGATGAATCAGTTGTGCAGCAGGTTGCTGCACAAATTCCCTGGTTTCATAATTGTGTGCTGCTCGATAAGCTAGATCAGCAAGAAGTGCGCACTTGGTATGCAACCGCTGCCCTGCAGCACGGGGTGGAGCCGCAGCGTTCTCGTACACCAGATTGAGACTGGACTCCATAAGCGCTCGGGATCGGCTGTCACAAACTTCGAACGAACACTTCCGCCGCCCCAATCAGATCTTGCTCAGCAAATAACCAAGGATCCTTATGCATTTGATTTTCTGACGCTCGGGGAAGACGCTCGCGAGCGCGAACTGGAACAAGGTCTTCTGGCACACTTGCGCAAATTCCTACTAGAGCTGGGCGTCGGATTCGCCTTTGTAGCTAGTCAACACCGGCTGACCGTCGGCGACAACGACTTCTACATTGACCTTCTCTTCTACCATCTGAAACTCCGTTGCTTTGTTGTAGTGGATTTAAAGGCGACAGCGTTCCAACCTGAGTTCATCGGCAAGATGAACTTCTATCTGGCTGCTGTCGACGACTTACTCCGGCACCCAGACGATCAGCCCAGCATCGGCCTGATTATCTGTAAAACGAAGGACCAAGTTATTGCAGAGTACGCTTTAAGGAACTCGACAACGCCGATTGGGGTCTCGGAATACAGGCTCGCTGAGTCCTTGCCCGCTAATTGGACAGGCAGCCTCCCGACTATTGAAGATCTCGAGAATGAGCTGTCGGAGAACGGCTGAGCACAATACGCGATAAGATCCTACGGGACTTTAGGGGCGCTCGGCTCCATTGACCCAATAGATTACCCGGTGAGTTGCTCTGGCAAGCAATCTCACGTCCCATTGCACAAAGCTAGTTGCGCTGGAACGATGCTGCAGGTAACAGACGAGCTTCGCACTCTGCCCAACACAGCTGATCTAGCATGCGACTGAAACGACGCCATTGTTGCCACGGGACTTTAGGGGCGCTTCACCTTTCTCGGCAGCGCAGTTTGCAGCGGCAGCCTTTTTGGCGGTTATCAACATTTCCACAAACAAACGCCCGACTAATCCGGTTCTTTTTCTGGTAGTCAGGATATATAGAAAAGCGCCCCTAAGAACCCGGACTTCTGCCCCTAGAAACCCGGAGTTTAAGTCCAAAACCGCCCCTTCTATCCCGTGAATTATTCCGCACGCGGAATGGTGATGGTTCTGCTCAGGCGATTTGACGCACAACAGTGTTTGTAGAAGGTGTGACTGGGCAGCAGGCAGGTTGTCCAATTTGATTAAGCGCCTGAATCAGTTGACCTGCGGTTTTGACTTCCACGGGCCCGTACTCAGTCTGGATCACAAAGCGGAGGCCCGGTCCTTCCTGAACCAGCCAGGCCACACCATCGGACACTCCGTGCGGTTCATCTACTTCCGAGAATGCGGCGAAGGCTTCGCCTCCCGGAGAAAAGAGTTGCTGACTGTCGGCTTGGTAGTCAAACACTTCGGCACTGGTGGTGACGCGCAATTCCATGGCCCCGGGCGTTGTTACTCCAAATGAACCCACATCGAGGGCGCGTGCTTCGCAGCCAGGCGGACACGCTTCGGGGCGCAACAGAATCGCTTCCAGGTCTGCCAGGGAGAGCGCAGCTTCGGGCAGCTCCGGCAACTCCAAACTACCAGTTGCAGTCGCGTCTAAATCGAATCCGCTCTTCTCGGCATCTGTTACCTGCTGCTCCAAGTCAGCGATGAAGCGTTGCCGAGCAGCTTCCCGCGTTTCGCGGCCGCAAAGTGTCACGTCCTCGATTTGCCTGGGCAGCCGCGAAAGAATTGGCTGCAATCTTCCCACAATCCCCTGGAACAGATTGATGCGGCTGCCAACCGTGAAGAACACATCTTCTTCGACCGTATCCTTGTACGCGAAGTTCAGAACACGGATGCGCTCATGCTTCTGTCCCAACCGGTCGATGCGTCCGATCCGCTGCTCTACCTTCATTGGATTCCAGGGCAGATCGTAGTTGGCCACCACACCCGCAAATTGCATGTTTAATCCTTCGCCAGCCGCATCAGTGCAAATCAGAAGTCGAATCTGTCCCAGTCGAAGTCGGCGCTTGATTTCCTCCTTGCTGCAGGCATTCCAGTTCCCGCCGGTGTCGCGCCAAGCGCAGCCACTGCTGCCGGAATACGAAGCAATAGGAATGCCTGTCATCTGCCCGGATAGGTATTCCCGCAAATACTCCATCGTGTCGGTGTATTGGGTGAAGACAATGGCCGCGTGATATCCGCCCTCACCGAAACATCTTTCCAGTTCGGCCTTCAGCCGCCGGGCCTTGCTGTCGTTGCTACCCAATTGAGCAATCTGCTTCAGCAGAGTACCGATCCGGTCACGCTCTTCCAGGTTGCCTGCTTCATGCGCCAGACGTGCTCGCTCCTCATCAGTTTCCGGTTCGTCGCGCGTCTCATCCTGCGAGGCATCTTCCTCTTCAACTGCATCCACACGCGCCAGGCGCTTCACAAGCGTTTTTTCCAGCGCTTTGAAGCTGCTCGCAAGGCGACGGCGGTAGATCGTCATGACAAAGCCTACAGCGGAGCGCTTGTCTTTGGAAGCGGCGTTGTAGGTGTCGCTGATGTAGTCTTCCACCGCTTGGTATAGCGCGGACTCGGCTTCGGTCATGGGCACAGCAATATCCTGCGGATCGCGATGCGCAATTGGCAAAGCCAAGCGGCCTTCGCGTGCATAGCGCCGCAACAGTTCACGCGTATTGCGCACCATGCGCTTTCGCAGAGGGCTTGCCGCTTGCAACAAGCGAAGGGCGACCCGTCGATGTTCGGCCGAGAGCGTTTTCCGCGGAATGGCCGAATCACTGCGGAGAGCACTCAATACCTTTTTTCGCACCAATTTCGAGACTTCCGGCAACAAATCCACGAACGCCTCCTCAGAGAGCATTCCCAAATGCTCCTCCGTGTCCCGGAAAAGCCGGGCCAAGTACTCCCATTCAGATTCGGAGGGGTTGCCGCCGACTGCACTAAGCGAAAAATAACGCTCAAGCGTGCTGTCATCGCGAGCCCATTCGGGAGGCAGGCCGAGCAGGTTTATCAGATCCCATAGCTCGACGGGATGCACCTGCATGGGCGTAGCCGAAAGCAGCAACATGCTTGCGCAGTGATCCTTTAACTTCCGCATCAGGCCGAGCAGCGCATTGGGTCCCTTCTCACTAGGGCTTCCCGCTCCCTTGCGCCGCGCGTGATGTGCTTCGTCCAGCACCACCAGGTCCCAGGCGTCCGCTTCCAGCACCTCTCGCTGCCGCTCCGCCCGGCGCATCAAATAGCTGGAAGCCAGCACCATGCGCTCGCTTTGCCATTCGTCGCGTTTCACCTCTCGCTCCACTGGTTGCCGCTGCCCTGGAATCTGCTTCCAGCGCAAGCAGGAACCATCGTAGATAGGAACGGTCAGATTGAATTTTTCATACAGCTCGTTCTGCCATTGCAGCAATACCGCTTTAGGCATCAGGATCAACACGCGCCGGGCGGTCCCCGACAGCCAGGCTTGACGCAGGATGAGGCCGGCTGAGATTGTCTTACCAAGACCTACTTCGTCAGCAATCAGCATACGGCACGGCCACTCGCCTAGAAATCGCGTATAGGTGAGGATCTGATGCGGCCACGGGCTGATAGCGGAGGTGGCTTCACCTGTCCTTAGCCCGTTAGCCAAGCGCGGCGCCTCAGCGGCAAATGTCCAGACTATGCGGCGGAACTCACCCGGCAGCAACTTCCACGTCGGCTGCGGTGGCGGTTCCGGCTCCATGTACCTGGATGGCACAAAGAAGCGATCACTAGTGGGAAGAAACTCCAGCAGCTTGCGACGAACCGCGTCAGGAAACTCAATCACGCGGACGGTCTTCGCACGTCCATCCCACAGCCGCGTGAAAGCGTCCACCTCGTCTTCGGTATGTTGCGCTTCCCGACCGCCGCACCAGGAGCAATGCACGTGGAAACTCTCGCGATTGTTGATCCAACCGCCTACCGTTTCGTTGATGGAACCCGAAAAGCTGAGGCGGTTAGCGTCGACGTCAGTAACCACGCCTACCTTCTCGTGATAGATGCCTGGGGCGTGAACGGGTCTGCCTGACGGATTCACAGGCACGGCAACCCGTACGTCCAGGTGGCCTTGAGCAACCATCCAGGCCAGCATCTCCAGGCCGTTGCGTGCGCGGTCGTCCGGAGGCTCAACCGGAATAGAGGCGAGCTTGGCTTCTACCGCAGCCCTCAGGTCGTATCCTGCCCCGATGGCATCCTGTTCCTTCGATTCCAAGGTGCAGCCGACAATCAGCCGCATGCGCCCATCATTACTTATCAGTGCGTCGATACCGCGCGACGCAAGAGCCAGTGCGTCGGCGCTGAAGTAGCCAGTCATGCGGTCATATTGGACTGCGCAGGCGAGCACGGGGTTATAGAACAGCTCGATCAGGTTGCCGTCTTCGTGCCGGTAGCTCGTGCGCCACTCACGCTCAGGCAGCCGAGTCATCTTCCTCGTCGTCTTCTTCATCCGACTCTGACTCGGCAAGCAGGAGCATCTGTTCGGGGATCTTTGGAGCGGGAACCGTCTCGGCAAACGCTAGCTTGCGTAGATTCTCCAATGCCTCGAAGTCGCTGGCGGCACCGCTCAGCAACGCGTCTGGCTTCTTTTTAGATCGCGCGATCATGCCCGGAGGCAGCACGTTTAGCAGCGCTTCCAGCGCCGTCAGCAACGTGGGATCGTCCAGAAGCTTTGCCTCCTCCAACAGATTGCGGGCCGCGCCGGTGTTCTGCTCGCGGCTGATCCGGGCCGCCTGTTGCAGGGTGTCCAGCATGCACTCGCCGCCAATGTCGCCCAGCTTGCCGGAGGCGAGGCGCGTCCGCGAATCCCACAACATCACATCGTCCCCCTTCACGTCGCAGACGACCCTCTTCACATCAGCATCAAAGTCCAGACCCACCACGCGCGCGAGCTTAATTCCTTCGTCGGCCGGAAAGCGTGGCGCACGAAAGGCATCCCAGGCCAGAACATACCATTCGGTAAGCGGGTCAAGGTGATGCTGCCGCTGAATAGTGGCGAGCTGGTTGATGCGCCATTGCTTGACTTCGCGTCGCGCCGCCTCGAGCGCATCTTCCGGCGTGGCGGCGTATGGGTCAAACGTTTCAAGCAGTTTCTTCTGCTTCTTGTTCTTCGGCTCCGGGCGTGCACGACCACGCGTGAGTGGCCAGGCTTCGGTGAACACCTGCAGCGCGGGGCCGAAGCAGGCTAAATAGAGATCAATGCCAGCGATACCGGCCTGCTGGAACTCGACTACCTTGCGGCGGACCGCTTCCCGGACTTGCGGCTCGATGTCTTCCCAAAAGCGCGGCTCTGCATGGACGGACTCTTCGGGGCGCGAACGGCAAACGAGAAAAATGGTGGAGCGGGCAGCAGACTTCTCACGGATGTGCAAGCTGCCTTCGGCCTCGGTGTTGACCGGCCAGGAGGCCGTGATGATGAATCCGGCTTCGATCAGGCCTTTGGCAAGCGCGTCCCATGCGTCGGCTTCCTTGTGCGTGAACATCACCGTCATCACACCGTCTGGTTTTAGAACGCGGCGCTGCTCCTTGAAGATTGCAGCCATACGGTTCTGATAATCGATTTTGGCTAGATTCTTGGCACCGCCTTTTTGTCCGGAAAACCGGGCGAGATTGGCTACCGCTTCGCGATCCTTGTCGGTGAGCGGCAGTTGGAAAAGTTCCGGGTATAGGAGGCCCGCAGTTCGCTTTAGCCACACGTAAAAAAAATCGGACAGCTCCGCATACATGACGTTCTGGTAGTACGGCGGATCCATGACGATGCAGTCGATTGAGGCCGGTTCGAGTGCGAGGTGATCGCCCGAAGCACAAGTGATCGAAACGGACGGTTTGGGTCGCGGTCGTGCAAAAGCCAACCCGTTTGGGGACGACTGTCCTAATAGATCAACTAACTCTCTAAGCGACTTACCCGTTTGTTCGATTGCCCAGTCGTACCCCAGACCGGTGATAGTGGGTGCCATCTCGCCGTAGCTCCACTGAAAACCCATATCATGCCGGTCAAACTTGCCCCTAATCGCGACTCGAACGGTGTCCCATCGGGACATGATGGAGTTATAGTTAACGACTTTATCTACCGCGAGGGCGACGTAAGCCATCGCCGCCCGATGCAGTTCAGTCTTTGCGGATTGCTCGAACATGTCACAAAATACTTCAACGCTCGTGCAATGTCCGAATAGCTGTCGCGGGCTAAACATGTCGCGCCAGAGTGGCATGCCGTAGTTGATCGGTCGGTTATCGTTTGTATTCTCTGGATATGCCTCGTTAGGAACGATGTCGCGGGCTTGCCAGAGCGGCATCTTTTCAGCCAGCTTGCTTCGCACCAGATCCTCGACGTCGTCTTCGGGCCGCGGAGCACGGAACCCACGCACCTTCTCGTACTTGGGGCGTCCATCTTTTGTGTGACCCTTGATCCGCTGCTCCTTGTAGACCACACAGTAGAGTTGGTGGCCCATCTGCCCGGCTTGCGCTTGCTTCTTGATGTCGTCACCATCGATGGTGCGTTTGCAATCAGGGAACGGACAGAGGCCGTGACCGCCCTTCACCGTGCCGGGCGAGTGTTCGTGCGCATGCTCGACCATCTCGAAACGTATCCGCCGGTCCTCCGGAACCAATCGAACTCCACGTCCATCGCCGGATAATTTCCAATTCGGCGACAGGGGTACTATGCCGGAACAGTAAGGACAGGCGATGGTGCGTGCCCACAGGTAAGTTGCATCTTCGATGTTGGGATCGCTACTATCAGGGAACGTTGCTGCAACAATCGGGCGCACGCGGGCCAAAAACTCTTGTGCGAGCACTTCGTATCTCTCGACAAGCTTTGACCCAAACTGATTTGGAAATTCTACAGTACATCTGAGCAACAATGCTGCGACAGGGTTTAGGTCATTGGCCCTTGTTTGAGCCCCCATACGTGCACACTCAAGTGGAATGCTGCCTCCACCGGCAGTTGGATCGAGAACTACAACGGATTGGAACGACAATGTATCGCCCGATTCAGGCAGATGGTTGAAGGCACGGTCATAGTGGTAAGGATTGTCCACCCGCTCACCACTTAATCTGGCCAGATCGAGTTCTCGCTTTGCAGCTACCGGATCGCCATGGATCCCGAGCAAATGGAGAAATTTCTTATGACCGAAATCGGCCGGGAGCAAGCTCCCAAGTATGGCAGCGCGGCTAGCTACCAGTGGGCGGCGAGCAAACCAAACGTGCATACGATTCGGCGCTGGAAACGGGGTCATCGGGGTCCGTTCCCGCAGGCTCTCAATCCCCACCTCCACGATTGGAAGCCACTCCTCAATCAGTAATCTCTTACGGTCGCTCATTCGGTGCCTAGTGCGCAGTTGAAAGCAATATTCTCAAAGCGGCTAGAACGCGGCGGGGTTGCGGCCGCCCCAACACCATCCCGAGCCAGTAACCCGCTTCTTCGCGCCCCATCTGTTCTACGCCGTCAGCCACTTGCCGGATCCGATCGAGATTGCGCATCGGTGCCAGCACCCGAAACAAAAGACCAAGCAGAAGCGCCGTTTCTTCGTCGAGCGGCCACATTTTAGTTTTGCCGGGGCGCAAAGAACCGAGTACGATCTTTTCCCGCGCCAGGCGTTTCAATAACCGGTTTTCGACCATGCGCAAGCCTGCACCTTGAACGGTCGCGACGTGCTGAGCCGCCTTCAGTCGCGGTGTCGACGAAGACGGAATCTGCCAGATTTCCAACCGCCAGCAGCCCGCGTTTTCCACCACCATGCGCAGCTCGTACGCGGGTTTCACGCCTTGCCGGCCTGCGCCATCACGTACGCTTCACCACCGCCATACTGGGTCAGCCGCTTTTTCAACTGCTCGGTCGCGTCCTCGCGAAGGGAAAGAGGAGTCTTGAAAAGCAGTGTGTAAGTCGCTTTCAGGTCCGAGTCGTCAGCGGTCCGGATCTGCGTGTCTAAAAAACCTTTCACAGCGTTTGCCTTTTCCATCTTGCCCTTGAAGGCAAGCTGAAAAGTCTCCATGCCTTGGCTCTCTATTTCGACCTCATACTCGCAGGTAACATCGGCATCGTTCATGGTGGCGATAGCGCTGTGGACTTTCCAGGTAACGCTCGGGTCGAACAGCTTTACAGTGAGCTGCCCGATGGCGGGGAACTTGGCCTTGCGAGCCTTTTCCCAAAGTGCTTCCAGGGCCTGCGGCAGCGGTCCTTCGGCGGTGACTTCACTCGGGAGTGCGGGTTCCGCAGGCGGTTTGGCTTCGGGAGCCGGAGGGGGAAGCGGAAGCTGCTCGCTGCCGGGGACCCGGACAGCTAAGGTCGTCGTCTGCTTCTGCACCTGGCCGCGCGAATCTGTGACCTCGACTGCATAACTCATCGATTGCACAGGCGCCACCGAGACCCTGTGCACGGAGTCGCTGGTCTCGGCAGTGTTGAGCAGTTTTTCGCTTGCCGAGATATGGAACGGAGCCACACCGCCTTCAATAGTGACTTCAAGCGTGGATTGCTGCCCGGGATCGATGGTGGTGGGAGCGGACCGGAAGCTAACGCGCAGCGGCTCGGCGCGTGGCCACAGCTTCTTTGCCTTTGCGTCCTCCATCGTATGGAGAAAACTGTCGTTGCTGATTTGGCCGCCAAAGCCGGGATCTCCGGTGCCCCAGACCTGTGTTCCTTCCCGGTAGATGAAGATGCCTTGGGCGACTCCGTTGCGAATGCATTGGAGCAGAGGCGTCGGCTGCAGCAAAATAGAAAGCTTGGGCGCGCGGCGGTACTCCAGTTCGATTTGAGCGGTGGTCATCTCACCACGGCTGCGCAGGCCCACTTGCTGCAGAACGAAACCTGGTGCTTCCGGCGTATCGGCAGCCGTCAGGAGTTTGCGCTGTTCATGCAGAACGTGCACTACCTGGTGCTGGCCATTTCCAGGCGATTCGCCGGGATTTGACAGCTCAATCATTGTGTGGCCCAGTGGCAGGCTGGTGCCCGGCATGGGAGAGTTCGAAGGGTAGAAAAGATGCCGGTAGCACTGCAGAATGCTCATAGCGAGTTCCAGCCGGAGTTTCTCGTATTTGCCCTTCACCTCGCCGCGTTGATGATCGGCCAACTCGCGTTGCGCATCGGGCTTTTGCAATGCTCCCAGAGCCAGGTAGCGGCGCATCTGGTCACGCATATTTGGAATGGACCGCTCATCGGGCGCGACAAATACCAGATTGTTTTTCAGCTCGCGGGGCTTGCCCTGGTTCCCGTGGTGCTCGAAGATGTCGGCGACATCCGGCGGCGGCGCGGTTACGGGCGTCGGTACGGGCGTCGATTCATGACCCATGACGGCCAGGATGGGACGTCCATCGCCCAGCTCGTCAGGAACATCGTAAGGAGAACTTGGAAAGATGATGGTGTTGAACTCGCCGCGTCCGGTCAAGCTGAAAAGGCCGCGAATACGCTCCCGTAATTCCGTGCGAGCTTCGTCAGGATCGATCTCATTCATCTTGCGGCGGATGATCATGGTGAGATTGGGTTCCACCATGAACCGCAAGGGGGCTCCGGGCCGGTCATCCAGGTAAATGGACTCGGTGACGAATTGCATGCGTGCCTGCTCGATGAAGGCAGGCTCAATCTGCGGTCCGCACACGGAGAGCTTTAGCTGCTCCGGCGTGATGCCACGCGCCGCATCGCCGTAGGCAAGGGTGTGCCAATAGATGGTTCGAGCGACATAACTAGTGATGGGCGGCATACCGGGATAACGCTGCTGATCGATGCGCTGTGCCAAAGCCGGTTCGTTGCCGGCCACCGCGGCGACATCCGCAATCACCGCCGGCGCATACTGTCCCTGCCCTAACTTCACGTTGATCTCAGTCCGGATCTTCTCCGCGGCCGGGTCGAGGTGATGGGTATGAATGGCGTACGCGTCAGCAGGTTTTGTACGCCAAAGATAATGGACCGTACGTGCCAGCAGACGCAGCATGCCCCGCGTACGCTGGAAGGTGCTGAGCGAAGCTGTCTTCTCCATGAACATCTCCAGCAACTTAGGATGCAGGGGATAACTGCGCGCGAAGGCTTCTCTCAGCTCTGCGGATGTGGCATCGTCCGGGAGTCCGTCTTGGTTCGCGTTCCAGATTGAAGTGTATGCCACGACGGCTTCTTTAGCGGCATGTTGGTCTACCCTTTCGAACAGCCGGGTCCGAAGGACATTGGCTGTTTCATCCTCTTCTGTTGGATTCAGTGCCGTGGTGCTGCGAACCGCAACGCTCTCGGCCTCAGCCATGGCAGCGGCGGCACGCTCGTTCTCTGCTTTATAGGCGTCAGAACCCTCTAAATCTTTTCCGATGGCCAGCGTGTAAACGATTGCCACCTTGGGCGTTGACGAGACTGCCTTGAACAGATCGTGCACGAAGGCGGCAAATTGCTTAGAGGCGTCCGGAAAGGTACGCTCAACTTTTCGAAGGTAAACCGAAATCTCATCGAGCAGGATGAGGGTCGGTTCGTTGCCGAACAGCTCGCGGATGGTGACCGCACCGGGAGCCACGTGCTTTTCGTCAGAGACCCGGACTCGCTCAAACCCGGCGCGACCGGCAAGCCGATAAGCCATCTCGCCCCAGAGCGAGTGCGCGCGTAGGCCAGGCTCTAGGGTGAGGCCATTTGCGGGGTCGGCATTTTCACCATCAAGTGCAGCAATCCGGACCGCACCAGTCGGCAATATTGACGGCTCAACGAAGTCAGCGATATTACCGACGCCCTTCATTCCACGTGCGGCATGGACCAGCGCGACGAGGCTGTGCGTTTTGCCGCCGCCATATTGCGTGCCGAGACGCAAGATGGGTGAGACTTCCCCTCCTTTGCCGGATAGCCGTAGACAAACGGCCTTGAGAAGTTCGCGCAAACCGCGCGTGGAATACGTCTTGGCGAAAAACAGTGCCGGGTCTAGATAATCCTCCGGGGCAGTTCCGGTGACAACCTGGTAAAGATCGGCGGCAAATTCGTCATCGCGGATGGAGCCTTCCAGGACATCCTCACGCGGCCGACATGTGGTGAAAACTGTGGCAAGTGGCAAATCGGCTTCTAGGCTCGTGAGCCAGACTACCAAATCGTAGCAGGAGTAAACGCACTCCCAAGGGATACGCATCTGTAGGGATTGGTCGCAGGCATTTCCTAAGTGCACCGTTTTCGTCAGTCGCTGGCTTGTCTAACTGGAATCACCGTCTCACCAATTCGCAGCGCACATGACCGGGACATTAAAGAGGTCGGCCCAGGCTTGCATTGTGGTGCGCTCGATTGCGGGCACGTCTGTGGCTGATACCCAATAGTTGTTTGAAATCGTCACAATCATTGTTGGGCCCTCAATAAAGGACATCAGCACCGGCCAAGTAATTAGCTGTTCGTAACAGATGATTAGGGCGACTTTCTTAACCCCTATTTGTATTGTTCCCGGGCCAGTCAAGTTCAAGGGAACTCCACCTCCGGTGAACGGACGCCACATGCCGAATGGAATCGGCACGCGCTGCCTAAAATCCCCGGACTGAATCCCGCGAATCATGACAGAATTGCTGTATTTGTAATGTGCGTTGACCTGTTTTTTAGCTGAGACTGGCAGCCTCCCTGAAGCGATATTATGCAATTCGAGCGCCGCTAGAGCAGCGGTGAAGTCATACAGCTTGGTGGACGCGCTCGCGCTTTGATCAGGTCTCACTGCGCCGACCAACATGGTCTTACCCGCTCTACTCAACGAAGTTGTAGTCTCACTCCAGAACAGGTCGGTAGCATCCGTCCAGCGTGGCACGACTGCCTCAGGAAAGATAACGACATGAGCTTGAGAATGAACTGCCTGGAACTGGATTCGTTGACAGATTTCATACTCGCGCAGTACATCGATACTGGAATGAGCGACGGCCCCGAAATGGGTCTCGACGGCTTCCCAATCGCCTGGAGGTTTCGGCTTGGCACCTGCTCGGAAGTGACCTGCGGCTGTGACGCTGAGTAGCACGAGCAGGGTTAACTTACGGCCTATCAAAAGGATGCTAGGTAAGCATAGGGTAAGGGCAAACCCGGCGTAACCTGCTGATGGGAACAGCAGACCTGCCGCTGTGACCGGTGAAGCCCATCCAATCAACCCTAAGGGCGGGACTATGGAAGCGAGCAATGCAAGTGGGCACTTCCACAGCGCGGCAATAGGGGAAGTTGACCAAGCCCAAAGCCACGGAAGGGACAGCAACGCCGCTGAAACCATCCAGAGACATAAGCCATTTAGCAATCCACTCTCCGGTCCGAAGAAGTTCCGCGAGACAACTGGAAGACTTCGGAGAGCCGCAAGGTAATAGGCGAACGCACTTATGTAACAGACAGAACGGGACCCTCGTTGAAGCCAAACTACCGGTGCAAGTATCGAGAATGCTAGTCCGATCGGCGTGCCACTCGAGATGGCTAGGCCGAGCAGACCCGAGAGCACAATGCCCAGCTTCATCTAGCAGGGTGCTGAAAAAGTAACTCATTTCGGGGGTTTGTATCTCGTCA
>CAXTYH010000002.1:0-330057 GCA_964248405.1 uncultured Bryobacteraceae bacterium | reverse complement strand
ACTGGTGAACGGAGGAATGGCAGAGTGGTTGAATGCGCCGGTCTTGAAAACCGTTAGCGTCGAAAGGTGCTCGGGGGTTCGAATCCCTCTTCCTCCGCCAAGACCCCCAGTGACGGCATCCTGCTGAGAGTCAGTTGAAGATGTCTGTCACATTGATTCGGAGCTCGGCAAACTCGAGATACTCTCCCTTGCGAGCTTCCCGATCCTGTTCCGGCGTCATCACCAGAACAGTTCGAGATTTCGGGTAGATTACCCATACTTGTTCTGCCCCGTGGTCGAGGTACTGTGCGGCTTTCTGCCGAAGCTTGCGATTGCTTGGTGAGGCAACCTCCACAACCAGTGCCGGTGCTTCCCGGATAAAGTCGTCGTCGGCAACCGCGTCCCAGCGCTCTTTCCGAATGGCACAAGCATCGGTGTTGGGCAGCGTGTAATTACTTAGTCGGCACGCAACTTCCCCATGGACGAGAAAGCCCCGCTGTTCCAATGGAAGTAAGAGTCTCTCCATACGTCTCACGACATCGTTGTGGAGCTTTTTGACGTTCGGAGACACAATTACCTCACCCTCTATGAGCTCTTCGAAGCAACCGTCCTCGCGTTCGGGACGTTGTAGAAATTCATCTACGGACAGAGGATTGGGAGAGGGGCTCGCACTCATGTTTACCTCTGTATCATTATGCAGCGAGGCCCGGCGTTCAACTTTGTTCGGCTAAGAAGATAGCTGATCAGGTCAGGTTGAACGTTGTCGTTAGTAGGCGACGGTCGACTGTTGTTGAACCCTCAAACTGCAGGAACGGAACCCTGCTTGATGATCTTGGTCATCACATCTGTGAACGTGTTAACCTCTTCGACCGTGGTGTAGACATTCGGAGTGATACGGAGGCCCTGATACTCACCCGGCGTGACGATCGCCACTGTCCAGATTCTGTACTTTTGCCACAGATAGGCAGACAGCTTAGGAGCCTCAATGCCGTCGACGCTGATGAAGCCAATCCCGCAGGACTGTTCCGGATCCTCGCTGTTCAGAATCTTTACGCCTGGAAGCTGGCGTAAGGGATTCGACCAAAGGCGTCGCAAATAGCGGAGCCGTTCCGCTTTTCGGTCCAGGCCGATGCTCTCGCTGAAGTTTAGAGCTTCGGTAATGGCGAGCCGCTGCGAAGCGGGGTGCGTGCCGATCTCCTCAAATTTGCGAATATTGGCTTTCATCGTATCGGGCGCCGCCATCATGGGCCAAATTGTGGGAATCTTGTTTTTGCGCATGTAGAGCATGCCCGTGCCGATGGGCGCCAGCACCCACTTATGGAGTGAGGTGCCGTAATAATCGCAATCGAGATCCGCCTGTTTGAACGGGAATTGCGCAAAGGCGTGTGCACCGTCCACGATTACTTCGATGTTGCGAGCCCGCGCCATCTGGCAAATCTTCTTCACGGGAAAAATCTGTCCCGTCCGATTTGTGATGTGACAGATATGAATCACTTTGGTCTTCGGAGTGATGTGCTCTTCGATGCGACCCGCAAGATAATCCAGGCTGGGCGGTGGAACGGGAAAAGTAATTTGCTTTAGGACGATGCCGTCGCGCCGCTCACGCTGTTGCCAGGTAGCAATCATACGCGGATAATCCTGATTGGTGGTAAGAACCTCGTCACCCGCTTTGAGCTCCATCCCCAATTGAACAATTTCGAGCGCCTCGCTCGCGTTCCGGGTGATAGCGATTTCCTCCGGATCGCAGCCAAACGATTCCGCCAAGCGCCGCCGGACGGTTTCAAGACCAGGGTCCAGCACGTTCCACATGTAATATGACGGATTGAGATTCTCAATCTCAAGGTTTCGAATCTCCGTGTCCATCACGATCTTTGGAGAGGGTGAGACCCCGCCATTATTGAGATTGATCATGTTGCGATCGACGGTAAAGGCATGGCGAACATTGAACCAGAAGTCTTCGTCGCGCGCGACGCTGTCGGCTGGACGCCCGGAGACGGCCGCAGCAGCTGATTGAGCACGCAGCAGAGAGTCGCCACGGAAAGCGGCAGCTACCCCGGCCGCGGCGGAGAAGAATTGACGTCGGTGCATAAGTGACTTTAAGGGTTTTTCCGCGAATAAGTCAATCCAGAGTCCACGAATGTTCCATTCCCCTCTGCTTCGCAAGCAGGTACTAAACTTTTTGTAAATCAAAAACAGTAGTGGTAAGCTACAGCAATCCTCGACGATAGAGCGCCTTTCGGCGCTTACTGCTTAGCGTGATCGCTGGTTCTTACAGCACTGAACCGGCAGCTGTCCGCGTTCGACGTATTTTTGCTCCTCGTTGCAGCCTTTAAGTTGGCAATGTTTGCTCCTCGCCGGAACTACCCGGCAAAGACATCAATAAGGAGATTTATGCCCAAAAACACGAGGCAAGGGTTTGGCAGACAGACAGCAGGAGTCTTATTCCTGGCCGGGATCGCCGTAGCGACAAGCTGGGGTCAGTCCACGCAGGGCGGCATTCGTGGGACTGTCACAGACGCGCAGGGGGCGGCCGTTCCCGGCACCAAGGTGACTTTGGTGAGTCAAGGTACAGGTGAACCTCGCAACGCAGTTACTAACAACGACGGTATCTATGACTTTTCCGATGTTATTCCGGCGACTTACACGGTGACTGCGGAGAGCCCCAGCTTCAAAAGGTTCGAACGCACAAATGTTCTTGTTGGAACGCAGGAATTCGTAACTGTGGATGTCCGCCTTGAAGTCGGATCTGTTACCGAGAGTGTCCTGGTCACTGAACAAGTTCCGCTGGTGGAATCTTCGAACGCTTCGCAAGGCCAGGTGCTGGACAATCAAAAGCTCACCGACCTTCCTAATCTGGGGCGCAATCCATTCATGATGTCGCGACTCGCGCAGAATGTTGTGCAGGTTGGGCCGCCGGCTTACAACCGTATGGAGGACCAGAGCGGCTCGTCGATGATCTCCATCGCGGGCGGTCCAGTCCGCGGCAACAATTATCTACTCGACGGTATTCCGATCACGGACGCCAATAATCGCGCCATCATTATTCCTTCTATCGAAGCGGTGCAGGAAGTAAAAATTCAGGCCAACACCTACGATGCCGAAATGGCGCGCACCGGTGGGGGCATGTTTAACACGTTAATGAGATCCGGCACAAACGATTACCACGGTTCTGCGTACGGGCACTTGCGACGCACCGGTTGGGATGCCAACAACTTCTTTAACAATGCACAGGGTATTCCCATTACCAATCAACCAAATACGACATGGGGAGCAAGCTTCGGCGGCAGAGTCTGGATTCCAAAGGTATACGACGGCAAAAACAAGACCTTCTTCTATCTTGCTGTGGAACACTACGATGACGAACAGTCTGATTCGTCCAACTTCAACGTCCCAACACTACTTGAGAGAAACGGTGACTTTTCACAGAGTTTTGGGCAGGTGGTCATAGATCCTACGACCGGCAAAGCATTTCCGGGCAACAAAATTCCCGCTTCCCGGTTGACCCCGGTTGGACTTGCGATTGCCAATTCCTATCCTCTTCCCTCCTATGCGCCCACCAGCTTCGGTGGCAACGATCTTACCGTTTCCTCCAGCATCAAAGCGCGCGCCGTGCAGTATACGAGCAAACTGGATGAGGACTTTACCAAGTGGTGGCATTCCAGTCTGAGCTATCTCCGATACTACTCGTTGGAGCCCGGGGACACGTGGTTCAATTCGGCTTCCACCCCCTCTGGGTGGCGGCTTCTGAGACGAGTGGATGCTACGGCCTTAAATAACATCTTTACAATAAATCCGACCACCGTTCTTTCTATACGGTACGGCTTCAACCGGTTCCCGAATTTTACTTACAACAGCTCGCAGGGTTTTAAGGCTCAGTCGCTCGGCTTCTCTTCGAACTTCGCCAATATGGTAAACGGGCCTGCGGCAGAATTTCCAGCGATAAACATGAGTACCTTCACCAGCTTAGGCGATACAGGTGATTGGGATTACTATGCAGAGGCTTCGCACAATTTTTCTGCCAACATAGCCAAATATGTCGGTCGTCACAGCCTGAAGTTCGGGTTTGACTACCGGCTGCTGGCAACTTCCGGCTCGGGCCTCAACTGTCCAACTGGCTGTTACACTTTCAACACTGATTCCACTCTTTCCAACAGCAATACGGGAACGGACCTGGCGGATCTTCTGCTTGGAGTTCCTTACGACAAGCAGGCTGACACCTCTTCGAAGTTGACTGACTACATCCACTATTACGGCGCGTTTGTACAAGACGATTATCGTGTATCGAGTAAGTTGACGGTCAATATGGGAATCCGTTGGGAGCACGAATCCGGAGTCACGGAAGCGCACAACGGTCTAATCACCGGCTTCAATGGCAATGCAACCAATGCATTGGCGGCTCAGGTGCCGGGTCTGAACTTGAAGGGCGCTGTCGAGTATGCAGGTGTCAACGGGGCGCCTACCTCCGTTGGTAATTACAATTCAAACAAGTTTGCACCTCGTATTGGGCTGGCCTATCAACTAAATGACAAGACAGTTCTTCGCGGTGGCTATGGCATCTTCTGGGCTCCGCAGATTGCCCTGGGTAGCCCGATCGGCACCCTCGGTTATGCCAACAACACGGAGTACACCGGCAAGTCGAGCACGGACACCTTGACGAACCCGTTTCCCCAAGGGCTGCTCGCACCGCTCGGCAATTCGCAAGGGGCAGCCGCCGGCATCGGAACCAGCTTTTCGCTCGTTGACCCGAATGCCCGGTCACCTATGGTGCAACAGTACTCGTTGGACGTGCAGAGACAGCTACCCGGGGGCATTGCGCTGGAAGTGGCGTACGTCGGCTCCAAATCAAACCACCTGACACTGGGTAATCCAGTCGTGAACTTAAACGCACTATACCCAAGTTTGCTTTCACAAGGAACAAGCGCTCTGAATGCTCAGGTCCCTAACCCCTTCTATGGTGTGATCGGCTCGGGCACTTTATCCAGTCCTACCGTCAGCGCGTTCCAACTCTTGCTGCCGTACCCTGCTTACACTTACATTTACAAAATCTACGGCTCAGAGAATCATGCTCTTTATAACTCCATGGTCCTCAAAGGGCAGAAAAGGTTCACCAATGGGCTAACCTTTTTGAGCACCTTTACCTGGTCAAAAAACATGGACGAAAGTAGTGCCGGACCCGGTAATTCATTGAATCCGGGCGCGCAGGGCTATCCACAGAACCCATACGATATGCAAGCTGAATACAGCTTGTCGAATGTCGATACCCCAATTGTTTGGGCGACTTCTATCTCCTATGAACTACCGATTGGAAAGGGCAAGGCCTTCCTGGGAAACATCAACCGCCTCGCTGACCTGGCGATCGGTGGCTGGACAGTTAACTCCGTTTCGGTGTATCAGACTGGATTTCCGCTGCAGATTTATCAAAAGAGTAACAGCAATTTGATTTACGGTTACGGAGCACAACGGCCGAACGCAACCGGCGTTGCGCCAGGGACCAGCGGCAGCGTGGAATCACGTATTTACGATTACATCAACCCCGACGCTTTTACGAAAGCGGCTCAAGGCACCTTCGGAAACGTAGCTCGCACCATTCCGCTCCGCGGGCCGGGCGAGAAGAATTGGGATCTATCCGTATTCAAGAACTTCACCATCACTGAACGAGCAAAAGCGCAGTTCCGATGCGAAGCCTTGAATGCGTTTAACTCGCCGATTTTCCAATCACCCAACACCAACTTCTCGAGCGGATCGTTCGGCCAGATCAACACGCAAGCGAATTTCTCGCGACAGTTGCAGCTGGCAATTCGTTTTTCCTTCTAGCCGAATCGACAATGAACGAAAAGGGGCTCCTTGGGGAAGTCCCTTTTCGCGAACTCGAACGTTAGCAATGCAGACACATAGAAGCGCTCGATGAGGGGCTTCAGTCCTTAGCTGCAAAGATGGACCTTCCGAGACTAACTCTTGCTCACCATCATCCAATGGCAATGCTCCATCCGGCAACTTTGTCATTTCGCCTGAGCGTCCTGGATCAAGCTCCGATCGCCGAAGGATCGGCATCCGGACAGGCTCTGCGGAACTCTATCGAGCTTGCTCGATTGACCGACAGGCTGGGCTACTACCGTTACTGGGTTGCAGAGCATCATGGTACGCCGGCCCTGGCGTGCGCGAGTCCGGAGGTTCTCATCGGACCAATTGCACAAGCGACCGAGCGCATCCGGGTTGGGAGCGGCGGCGTCATGCTGCCCCACTACAGTCCGCTCAAAGTTGCCGAGAGCTTCAGCATGTTAAGCGGCATGTACCCGAACCGCATTGACCTAGGTATCGGGCGAGCAGCCGGAACCAGCCCCGCTGTTGCCTTTGCCTTGCAGCGTGATCGTCGGCAACGTGCTCCTGACGACTTCTCAGAACAGCTGGAGGAGTTGCTTCACTACTTCTCTGAGCCTGGTGCTCCGGGTAGTCCGTTTCCACAGATCGCAAGGTCGTTGCCGGCCTTTACCTGCCCGCGACCCTTCCTGTTGGGCTCATCCCTACGGAGTGCAGTATGGGCAGCCGAGCTTGGCCTTCCTTATGTCTTTGCCGACTTCATCAATGCCGGGGGAGCGCAGATTGTGGACTACTATCGGCAGCACTTCCGCCCTTCGAACTGGCTCTCGCTGCCTGAGGTACTGGTTGCGTGCTGGGTGGTCTGTGCCGAAACATCGGAGGAAGCATTAGAGCTTTCCAGCAGCAGTCGCATGCTGATGACACTGCTTCATCAAGGGCACCTGGTTCCGGTTCCCAGTGTCCGGACTGCTCTGAGTTTTCTCGCTGAGCAAGGGCTCTCGCCCACGACGCTGCCCCCGGGTCGCAGAATGATCTCAGGCAGTCCCTCTCAAGTGAAAGCTGCATTGCAGGCTCTCGCCCAAGAGTACGGTGGTGCGCAAGAGATTGCCGTCGTCAATATCCTTTACGATCATGGGGCTCGAATGCGGTCGTATGAGCTCGTGGCAGACGCCTTTAACCTGACCGGAGAACGCCAACTGCAGATGGAAGCAGCCATTGCTTGAGGGAGAGGCCGAAATCAACCACCGGTGTTGGAAGTGCACCGCGCCACTCTCCATCTGACTGCCGAAACCTCCGCAAAATCCTTCATAACTGCCCACTGAGGTTTGGCAACATAGATGCTCTTTTCAAAGCGGCCGACGCCAACTCGGCTTTGAGGAGAAAACAATGAAAACAAGATTGCTTGCTTTACTGTTGCTTGCTGGAACCTCTATGTTTGCCGGACCACGTATCTTTTTTGGATTCGGTTTTGGCAGCGGTGGCTATGGCTACTATCTGCCGCCGCCGCCGCCGCCACCCGTGGCCTACTATGCGGCTCCGGTTGCGCCTGGTCCTGGCTATGGTTGGGTAAACGGCTACTACTATCCGGTCGGTCCGCGCTGGGGCTGGCGTCCTGGTTACTGGGCCGCCCGCCCGTTTGCCGGTGCATTCTGGGTTACTCCGCGCTACTACGGCGGCCGCTACTACAACGGCTACTGGCGTCGATAATCAGTTACACGGATGACAACTCCGGTCGAGAGGCTTCGCAACAACTTCTGCATCGCGCGTCCACGATGGCTTATGCCTAGCTTTTCTTCCGTCGTCAACTCTGCAAATGAGCGCTGCAGAGGCGGGTAATAGAAGAGTGGGTCGTACCCAAAGCCGCCCTGGCCTCTGGGGGAGATTAGTATCTCCCCTTCTACGGCGCCGTGCGCAGTCTGGAGCACCACTCCAGACTGTGCCAAAGCTAGAACGCAGACATATCGGGCCGTTCTGACCGTGGCATTGCTCAACGCGCTCAAAAGAAGGTTGTTGTTCTCTTCGTCGCCTGCGCTTGGCCCGGCGTAGCGCGCCGATAGTACTCCCGGTGCACCAAACAGTGCGTCTACCTCAATCCCTGAATCGTCTGACAGCACTGCGACATCTGTGAACCCTGAGTAGTACCTGGCCTTCAAAGCGGCGTTCCCCTCGAAGGTTGGCTCCGTCTCTTCCGGCGGCACAATCGACGAGAATCCTGGCATGGCCTTCAGAGTGAGAGAGGTGTTGCCGCTTTTCTCGACAGCAGCCAGCAGTCCCTGGAGCTTGCCGGCATTTGTGGTGCAAGCATAGACCAACATTAGAGACGCGCAGCTAGTGTTTGCTTTTGCAGCTCAATCAGTTGTTTTACGCCATTCCGCCCTAGCGTCAGCAGCACGGCTAATTGATCATCATTGAAAGGCTCGCGCTCGGACGTGGCTTGCAGTTCAATGAACTTGCCGGTGCCTGTCATAACGACATTCATATCCACGTCGGCACGGGAATCCTCCTCATATGCCAGATCAAGCATCGCTTGTCCGCCTACGATGCCCACCGAGGTCGCCGCTACCGAATCAAGCAAAGGCGATTTGGCAACGACCTTGTATTGCACCAGAGTCTTTAGGGCAATCGCGAGCGCTACATAGGCACCGGTGATGGCAGCAGTGCGTGTGCCGCCATCGGCTTGCAACACATCGCAATCCACAATGATGCTGCGCTCTCCAAGCAGCTTCAGATCCACCACGGCCCGCAGTGATCGCCCAATGAGTCGTTGAATCTCATGTGTTCGGCCTGACTGCCTGCCTTTGGACACCTCACGCTGTGTTCGCGTAGACGTCGCACGCGGCAGCATTGCATACTCGGCCGTCACCCAGCCCTTGCCCGAATTGCGCAGAAAGGGAGGAGTTGAGTCTTCCACCGTTGCCGCACACAACACTCGCGTATTGCCGGCCTCGATCAGAACCGAACCTTCCGCCGTCTTCAAGTAATCGGGGGTGATCCGAACCTCTCTGAGTTGATCGGGCGACCGCCCATCTGTTCTCAAACCTTCTCCTTGCTTCCCATGTTTAGCTTTGCGTTGCGAAGTGGAATCCAGCGAAAAAGAAGAACGCCAGAAAGATGAAGATCAGAGCGATCAACACCAGGCAGGGAATCGCAGCTTGCCTGGGAAGTGGAGAGGCTTTGGTGTTAAGCGCTTTTTTCTTAATTTTAGGAGCGGCCATGCAGGGGAATCTGTGCAGAGCGGAGCCGGGCACAGCTAAGGAAAATGGAGGTCAAACTGGTTTACTTTTTGAAGAGGCTGTCGAATGCGGCGCGAGCATCGCTCACCGAACGTGGCGCTCCCTCGGAAGGCTGATAGCTAGCGGCCGCGCGCTCCACCGGACCCATTGGCTGCGAGTCTTTCGCCACTGTTACCCGCGGCATGAAGTAGTCGCATGTATTAGCCCTATCCTTTGCCACAATCCGTACCGCAATTGTTTTCAAACACTGAAACCGGGTGGAAGAATCAAAGTGAACACACTGCTTACAGCAGTGCAGCTCAGCTTTACACTTCGGGCATACTGTGTCGGCCGCAATGTCCGGCATCAAAGTGCAGGCGCAATTAAAGCAACGTGTTGCCGTTACACTCTGCACCAGCCGCGGAAGCCGGGGGCCTGTGATATCGAGCGGAGGCTTCGGACCTGGTGCACGCGGACGGTCGAAATTGTTTGATTCAAACCTCCGCCCAGTGTCCTGATAGCCTTGCTGTCTGTACTTGCGATCGCCGTCCATAGTTGTTGATCGGCTCCTTCAATCGTCCATACTCAGTCGAAGAGGAATGTGCAGTGCCTGTTCGCATAGTTGGACGTACGTTAGTTGCATCACCAGTGATGTTGAGAAAAATGTATTACGCTGGCGTCTCGGTTTTGAGAGCAGGTTCCAAATTCAGGAGGGTGATAAGCAGAACCTGCCTGCCTCTGCTAGAGATGTACCACGATAAACAGAGACGGCGCTAGTGGCCTCGCGTCTTTTCTCACTACCTTTCCGCGCAATTAGTACTACTTTATTCCGATATCCACTTTAAGAGCGAGTCACAAGGCCTCGTAAGAGGATTGTCGAAATGATTCGGTCCGATCCGAACCGAGTAACCTACGCGGCCTGTCTGCTGAACGTTGAATTCACTGGAGAACGTAACAGCGGTTCCGCTGTGCTTCTCAGGCTTCAACGGAAGCAGAAATGTATGCTGCAGCTGCCCATTCACCCCCACCTGGCCGATCACCGCTTCCACTCGTACCTCATCGGGCTTCAGGCCGGCAAGATCTACCGTCGCGCTCAAGGGAACTGCAGAGCCACTCTGAACCTGTTCGTCCCCAGGTTCACCCACACCAACAAAACGGACCGCATTCCAGCTTTGGCTGACACGTCTATCCCAGACGCTCTTCTGTCTGGCCTCCTCGAACTCATCGGCTGAGATCTGTCGCCACAGCTTGTGCGCCG
The DNA here is from genome assembly GCA_964248405.1 of uncultured Bryobacteraceae bacterium. Classification (GTDB taxonomy): domain Bacteria; phylum Acidobacteriota; class Terriglobia; order Bryobacterales; family Bryobacteraceae; genus Bog-105. The sequence continues at coordinate 319,791 of CAXTYH010000002.1, read as the reverse complement.
GCTGGTATAAGTCGGACATATACTCGGCTACCATGCGACCACAGCTGAACCAGGGAGTGATGTTCGCGATGCAGGTTTTCATGCGCTCAACCCAATCGGCCGGAATCTCCTGCTCCGACGCTGCGTAGTAGAGCGGAACAATGTCGTTCTCAAGCATCGAGTAGATCGCGCTGGCATGCAGGTCGTTCTGGTCGTCTGAATACGTAGCACGATCGCCAATTGCCCAGCTTGCCGACTTCTCGTATGCCTCATCAAACCAACCATCCAGCACGCTGAAGTTCAGTACGCCGTTCATGCTGGCCTTCATGCCGCTGGTTCCGCACGCTTCTTCGCCGCGCCGCGGGTTGTTGAGCCATAGGTCAACACCTTGCACCATTTCGCGCGCTACTTGAATGCTGTAGTCTTCGACAAAGATCAGCCGCTTGGCCAGCTCCGGATCCCGCGATAGATTAACAATCTCCCGAATCAGCGTCTTGCCTTCGTTGTCTTTAGGATGTGCCTTGCCGGCGATAACAATCTGCACCGGCATCTTCGGATTATTCAATAATCTTTTGAGCCGGGCAACATCTCTGAATAATAGAGTGGCTCTCTTGTAAGTGGCAAAACGCCGCGCAAAGCCTATAGTGAACACATCGGGATCAAGCACTTCCTGCATGCGCCGTACCTCTGCCGCCGACGCTTTTCGCTGAGTAGCCGAAGCAACTGCGCGCTCGCGCACATACGCCACCATGCGCCGCTTTCTCTTCCGATGCATTTCCCAGAGCTCCTGCCCCGGAATCTCATGGACCAGTTCCCACATCTTACTGTCTTCCAACCGCTCGCGCCAATCAGGCTGCAGATACTGGTCGTACAGGCTGGCCAGATCCCCATTGATCCAGGTGGGCGAATGAACACCGTTGGTTACCGAGGTAATCGGGACCTCATCGACCAGTAACCGCGGCCACAGTTCCTGGAACATCTCTTGCGAAACGTAACGGTGCAGCAGGCTGACCGCATTGCGGAAGGCGGAAGTCTTCAGCGCAAACACGGCCATGGAGAACCGCTCGGTGGGATCGTTCATCTTATTGCGGCCGAGCGCCAGCATGTTCTCGAACGGAATCTGCGCCATCTCGCAATACCTGGCAAAGTACTCATACACCAGTCCGCTGTCGAACAGGTCGATACCTGCTGGAACGGAGGTATGGGTTGTAAAAACATTGCTCAGGCGCGTGGATTCCAATGCCTGGTCGAAAGCTAACCCATGCTCGGCCATAAGCAGGCGCACCCGCTCCAAAGCCTGGAATGCCGAGTGGCCTTCATTCATGTGGTGCACGGTGGGCTGGATGTTCAGCGCCCGCAGCGCGCGCAAGCCACCGATGCCGAGGACAATTTCCTGCTTGATGCGCTTATGCGTGTCGCCGCCATACAGTTGATCGGTGATATCACGGTGGTCCTGCGATGTGTTCTGAGGGATGTTGGTGTCCAGCAGATACAGCTTGACGCGGCCAATGTCAATGTGCCAGATCTTTATAAATACTTCGCCCGAAGGCAGGGTCACGCTGACGATAACGTCTCCTCCATCCGCGCCTTCGCAGGGCCTTACGGGAAGCGTATAGAAGTCATTCACAGGCTGGCGTTCCTGCTGCCAACCATCCGGATTCAGAGATTGCTGAAAATAGCCGCGCTGGTATAACAGCCCCACTCCGTCCAGGGCAAAATCGCTATCGCTAGCCGCCTTCATGTGGTCGCCTGACAGCAGGCCCAGTCCGCCGGAATAGATCTGCATGCAATCGAGCAAACCGTACTCCATGGAAAAGTACGCGATTCGCGGCGTGTTCTCGTTCTTGGGGGCCACGTGCAAGTAGTCGTCGTAGCGTTCACAAGCCCGGCGGTACAGCGAGGTAAAGCGAGGGTCACTTGCTGCCTTGTCCAGCTTCTCCTGCGAAACACGGCCTAGCAGTGCAATCGGGTTGTGATTCAATTCTTTCCAAAGCACAGGATCTAACCGCCGAAACAACGCTCGAATGGAGTGATCCCAACTCCAAAGCAGGTTATAAGCCAATTCTGAAAGCCGGCCAAGTGAGGGCGGAAGCGAAGGATGAACGAGGAACTCGCGGAGAGGTTGAATCTGATAAGGCATGCAGAGAAGCGGACCAGCTTCTACAATTGAAGTGGCCCGGAAGCTCCAAAATAGCAGAGCAATTCACGTTTCCAGGGCAGATATATTTACCCCGTACTCTTTCCCTTACAATAGTAGTGGAAACCGTAGCATGGAGACGTCCTGGCATTCCTAGAGTTCCGTGATGTCGGCTACTCCGCAGGCAGTCAAATCGTGCTTCAAGGATTGAGCCTTGAAGTAGAACGGGGAGAGACACTGGTGCTGCTGGGCCGAAGTGGCTCAGGCAAGACCACTGCCCTGCGACTCATCAATCGCCTTTTGGAGCCTTCCTCGGGCAGTATCTTTTTGGACGGGCAGGATAACAGGGAAGTAGACCCGATTGCGCTGCGACGCCGGATCGGGTATGTGATCCAGGAATTTGGATTAATGCCACACTGGACGGTTGAGCAGAACGTATCGCTCATGCCGCGGCTGCTGGAGTGGCCTCCGGAGCGGCAGCGGGAGCGCGCCCGGGAGCTTTTGGACCAGGTTGGCCTCGGCTATCAATCTGTTCGCGGCCGCTATCCGCAAGAGCTTTCGGGAGGTCAACGGCAGCGAGTGGCCGTTGCTCGAGCCTTGGCTGCCTCGCCTGCGCTGCTTCTCCTTGATGAACCCTTCGGTGCTCTTGACCCCATCACAAGGCGCGAGATGCAGCAGCAGCTTCTGCGCCTGCGGGATCAGTATCGGGTGGCTTCGGTTTTTGTCACTCACGATATTGCAGAAGCGTTGGCTATCGGCACTCGCATTGCCGTGCTAAGCGAGGGCCGGTTGGAGGTCGTCGCCACTCCTTCCGAGTTCTCCCGGGCACAAACGCCCACCGCCGCCGCTTTCCGCAGCACCTTAGCTCCAGATCTGGTCGCCGCCGGGAAAGCATGATCAGGCTGACCTTGTTCCTCCTTTTTGTTCCCGTCCTGTTTGGGGCAGAGAATAACCCGGCTACAAAGGACGCGCTCATCCCTGATCCGCAGCAGTTGAAAGAACGCGCGCTTGCCAATATGCAGAAGGCTCAGCAGGCATTGGAGCGGTATTCGTGTGACGTCCACGGTTACTACGATGAGTTGAACGACGATGGCTCGGTAAAGAAGCATTCTTCGCGCCGGTCTGAACGCTTCTTCGTGAATGGCATACAGATAGACCACGTGCTCGCGCGGGATGGCAAGGATCTTACCGGTGCTGAAGCCAAACGCGAGAAGGAAAAAGCCGACCGGCAAGTAAAGCAGTACAGCAACGGAGCCGAGGCGGCCAGGAAGGAAGATACGAAAGCGCGGCGAACGGCGATGTTTCTGCGGGCACAGCGCTTGACCAATGGACGGCGTGAAAGCCGTTGGGGGCGCAACACCATTGCCTTCGACATGTCTGGCGACCCCAAGTTCCAACCGCACAACGTGGAAGAGCGCCTTGCGCAAGCCCTGAGCGGCCGCATCTGGATCGATGAACAAAGCGGGACACCGGTCGAATTGCAGATCCGGACGGATCGGGACGTTAAGATTGGCGGCGGTTTGCTGGCCAGTCTGCATAAGGGCTTCGAACTGAAACTGATTGAGCGGCGCGAGGCCGACGGGACATGGCTGGAGAAGTCTGCTGAAGGAAACGGCGACGTGCGAGCGGCGCTCTTCTTCCATCCCAAGTTTCGTTTTCGCGAAGACGTAGAGAGCTGCCAGTTGTACGCTGTAGAGGCGCGAGATGCGCAGCACGACAAGCCGCAGATCAAGCCATAGGACAGAACTTGGATCCGATTGTCGTTCAAAGCTTGTTGCGAGACGTTGTCCAACTGACAGGCGAGCATCTGTTCCTAGTCGGCGTCTCCTCGTTCTTTGCCATTGTTATCGGTGTCGGGCTGGGCATTGTGGGAACCCGGCGGCCTCGTTTGCGCCGCGCTTCCATTACTGTGGCGAATATCTTTCAGACTGTACCGAGTCTTGCTCTGTTTGGCTTTCTACTTCCTCTGCCGTTCATTGGAGGCATCGGGGCCCACACTGCCATTCTCTGCCTGGTTCTGTATTCGATTTTGCCCATTTTGCGCAACACAGTTGTGGGCATCACGACGGTAGATCGGCCGGTCCGGGAGGCGGCCGTTGCGATGGGAATGACTGACGGGCAGTTGCTCCGCTTAGTGGAGTTGCCGTTGGCTGCTCCCGCTATCATGGCGGGTATTCGTATTGCGCTGGTCACCAATATCGGGACGGCGGTTATTGCCGCGGTGATTGGGGGGGGCGGTTTAGGCGTATTGATTTTCCGTGGCGTCGCTTCGGTGGACACACTTGAAATCCTGGCCGGCGCAATACCGGCAGCGGCGATGGCGCTTGCTGCCGATGCCGGAATGACGCTTGTGGAACGGAAGCTCCGAAGAGTATGAGACAGCGTGCCGTTGTTGCTCTTGCCTGCCTCGCCTTGTGCTCCTGCTCACGTTCAGGGTCCATTGTGGTCGCCTCTAAGAACTTCTCTGAACAGCTGGTGCTCGGCGAAATCGCAGCCCAGCAAATCGAACGCAAGCTCCATGTCAAGGTAGTGCGCAAGCTTGATCTTGGCGGAACTCTACTGACGCACGAGGCGATTCGAAAAGGCGAGATCGACATTTACCCTGAGTACACCGGAACCGCCAGCAGCGTTGTTCTGAAGACGCGTATCCCGGCCGATCCTGCTCACGCTTACCTTGATGTTAAGGCCCAGTATCTGGAGCGTTTCAGCCTTATCTGGTTGCCGCCTCTCGGCTTCAACGACACATTTGCAATGGTAGTGAGAGCACAGGATGCTAAACAGTTGACTCGCCCGGATCTTTCCTCTGCCACCAGTCGTGCCTGGCGGCTCGGCGTGGGCTATGAATTCCTGACTCGGCCAGATGGACTTCGCAAGCTCGACAAGACGTATGGTTTGCATTGGCAAGGCACTCCACAAAGCATGGACCTGGGTCTTCTGTATCAGGCTTTGCGACAGCGCAACATCGATATGATTGCCGCTAACTCTACGGATGCTCTTCTAACCGACAGTCGTTTTACGGTGCTGGCTGACGATAAACATACATTCCCCCCGTACAATGCGTGCTATGTTGTCCGTCGCTCAGTGATTGAGCAACAGCCAGCCATCGAACTTGCGCTGACCATGCTCTCTAACCACATCAATGACGAAACCATGCGGCAGTTGAACCAACGAATTGACATTGATCATCAGCCGGTTGAGCGCGTGGCGAAAGACTTTCTGGCTACCCAGGAGTGACGTAGGGCCTTCACAGATGATCAACAAGCTCGTGATTGAAAACATTAAGTACCGTCTGGTGCGCACCTTGCTTTGCGCTCTGGTGATTGGTGTTCAGGTGATGCTGATTCTTACGCTGATCGGCCTCAGCCGGGGCATGCTGGAAGATAATGCCAACCGGGCTAAAGGAACAGGCGCCGATATCTTTCTGAAGCCGGGAGCAACGATGTCGTTTTCCGCTGGTCAGATTGATGCCAAGTTTGTTCAATTTGTGCATAAACAACCTCATGTAAAGCTTGCTGTAGGAGGCTTGATCATTCCGGTTCCCGGCGAGCTTCTTACAGCTGTCAATGGTGTTGACATCGCGGAGTTCACCCAGATGAGTGGCGGCTTTCGCTTGCAGAAAGGCCAGCCTCCATCAGAGCCGAACGATCTTCTTGTTGACGAGTACTACGCCCAGCAACACCATATCAACGTCGGACAGAATTACCAACTGCTCAATCGCGACTGGCGTGTCACGGGCATTATGGACGGCGGTGTACTGGGCCGTCTCGTGGTTCCGCTGAAGACGCTGCAGGAGTTGACCGGGAATGCGACTCCGGCGCGTATATCGCAGATCTTTGTCAAGCTGGATGACCCTGCTCTCACCGACGCCGAAGTTAAACAATTGAACAGGAGGCTGGAAGGTAACTTGACGGCGATCTCAGCGCCGGCTTTCCTGAGCCAGTTCAGTATCAGCAACCTTCCTCAGTTACGCTCCTTCATCTATGTCGTCACGGGCCTGGCGGTGTTCGTTGGCTTTCTGGTTGTGTTCCTGTCCATGTATACAGCGGTCGTGGAGCGTACGCGCGAGTTAGGCATCTTGAAAGCGCTGGGTGCGAAGCCGTTCACAATCGTCAACATGCTGGTGCGCGAGTCGATTGTGCTGGCGGTTGTCGGCTGCGTTATCGGCATCATTCTCTCGTTCGGGGCCAAGGCGCTGATTATGGGGATTATGCCGGCCTCGCTTCAGGTAGTTACCGTTCCGGACTGGTGGCCTATCGCTGGTGCGATTGCGCTTGCGGGTGCTCTGCTGGGCGCGATCTATCCCGGGTTGAAAGCCGCTCGCCAGGATGCAATCGAGGCGCTTTCGTATGAGTAACGGCGCAGCGATCATTCAGGTCTCGAACCTTTATAAGACGTACCGCGTTGGCGAAGTCGACGTGCATGCCTTGCGGGGCGTCGATCTGAGTGTGCCCCGCGGTGAGTTTCTGGCCGTTATTGGACCCTCCGGCTCCGGCAAGTCCACGCTGTTCCATATCCTGGGCGGACTCGCTCCGCCTACCACCGGCGAGGTTCTGATGGACGGAGTGGACCTGCGTAAGCTGACTGAAAATGAACGGACCGAGTTAAGGCAGAAGAAGGTTGGATTTGTTTTTCAGAAATACAACCTGCTCGCTACGCTTACTGCGGCTGACAATATTCGAATTGCCCGATCGCTGGCGGGCAACGAAGCAGAACCCCCCGGCTTTCAGCAGACTCTCGAGCTTCTGGGCATTCACAACCGGCTCCATCACAAGCCGCGCGCGCTTTCCGGCGGCGAGCAGCAACGAGTCGCCATCGCCCGGGCCTTAGTGAATCAACCAGCCATACTGTTGGCTGATGAGCCGACCGGCAACCTGGATACGGCGAACTCTGACGCGGTCCTCAGAATACTGCGGAATCTCAATAAGCAAAGTAGCCAGACCATCCTCATGATCACGCATAATCCGGAGGCGGCTGCGTTTGCCGACCGCATTGTGACGATGCGCGACGGCCAGATTATTGGAGGGTAGCTTCTGCCAAAGACGTCGGAGCGCTGATCACGTTGAGGGCGGAGCTAACCTGCCTGGACAGATTGCGGAGTTGGCTCGCGGTAGTGACCATGGAAGGTGAGGGCTTGGCAAAGTAGTAACCCTGCATCAGTTCGATACCCAGGCTGAGACAGACTTCGGCCGATTCCCGCGTTTCGATTCCTTCAGCAATCACTCTAGCCCCAAACTCATTTCCAAGATCGACGAGTTTTTGGATGGCGGACCGGTACATCGGATTGCCAACGCCGGATATGAGCGACTTATCGATTTTCATGTAGTGCGGTTGCAGGTCGCACACCATCTGCAAAGAGTTAGAGCCGGTACCTACGTCGTCAAGCGCAAAGCTGAAGCCGTGGTCCTGGTAGTAAGCACAAATCTTCTTCAGGTGATTGACATCGGTGACGGCCTCGGACTCAACTACTTCGAAGACAATGTCTTGCGGGGTCAAATCGGTGCGGTTCATCGCTTCCAGAGTCGATTTCATGCAGAAAGCCGGGTCATAGATGGAGGACGGCATGAAGTTGATAAATACTTTTGTGCCGGGCGTATGTTGAGCTCCAGCGAGCCGGACGCTGAGCTGGCGGGTGTACGAATCGAAGACGTGGATACGCCCGCGCGAAACGGCAGCGTTGATGATCTCTCCCCCGCTGTAGGGCCGCTCCAACTGGAGACGGATGAGACATTCATGTCCGTGTACGCCGCCCTCGCCATAGTTCACGATGGGCTGGAAGTGTGAAGTAAAGCAATCTGCTTCGAGCGCCCGGTCGAACCAGGAGGTATCGGACTGGTTCATCCAGCCTGCCAGGCTGGGGGCGTTCATCATCTCGGCGTTCCGGGAGCGTGTAATGCGAATGTCCCGCATTTCAAACTCGCTCAGGCGTGATTTAATTCCTGCCGCCAGCTGTTGGTCGCTCACTGTTGCATCAAGACAGACCAAGTCACGCTCCATTCGGTGGCCGAGCTTGGCGTCCCAGAGAGCGCGAATGAGAATTTCTTTCGCGATCGGCGTAGTCGGATACAGTACGACGGAGTTCTGTTCGCAGTTTTCTTTGAAGGTACACAAGAAGCAGGTATTCATACGCCAGGCGAGAAGCGCCTGCTTACTGAGTGGCTGAACTGAGTTTAAAGTCTTAGACTTTCTCGTACGCCGGGTCGGTGAGAATAGCCTGGAGCCGGGGAGTAGTTTGGCGGGTGCGGCCGAACCAGGCCTGCAGCTTAGCGAGATAGAGGTAGACCACAGGAGTGGTGTAAAGAGTCAGCACCTGGCTGACAAGCAGACCGCCAACAATAGTAATGCCGAGCGGTTTGCGCAGTTCCGAGCCGGTGCCAGTCCCAAGGGCAAGAGGAAGACCGCCAAGCAAGGCAGCGGCGGTGGTCATCATAATGGGGCGGAACCGCAGCAAGCATGCCTGATAGATGGCGTGCTTGGAATCAAGCCCGCCCTTGCGTTCGGCTTCCAGCGCAAAGTCGGTCATCATGATGGCGTTCTTCTTGACGATTCCGATCAGGAGAATGATGCCGATGAGCGCAATGACGGTGAGGTCGATACGGAAGAGGATGAGTGCCAGTAGTGCTCCTACGCCAGCGGACGGAATGGTAGAGAGGATGGTTATGGGATGGATGTAGCTCTCGTACAGGATGCCAAGCACGATGTAGACAGTAAGCAGTGCGGCAAGGATGAGCAACGGCTGGCTGGCGAGGGAGGCCTGGAATGCTTTGGCGGTGCCGGCGAAAGCACCATGGATACTGGCCGGCATTCGAATATCGTCTTCGGCCTCCTGAACGATCTTCACGGCATCACCGAGCGAGGTTCCCGGCGCTAGAGCGAACGAGATGGTGGTAGAAGGGAACGGCCCTTGATGGTTGACGGTAAGAGAACTAAGTTCCGTCTTGACCTTCGTGAAGTTAGAGATGGGGATCTCCGTGCCGTTGCTGGAGCGCACATCAATCTGTTTTAAAGACGTAGGATCTTGTTGAAAGTCGGGTAGCACTTCAAGAACCACGTGGTACTGATTGATGCCTGTGTACATGGTAGAGACTTGACGCTGGCCGAAGGCGCTATAGAGTGAGGTATCGATCAGGGACGGATTGACGCCGAGACGAGACGCAGCATTGCGATCGATCAGCAATTGAGTAGTGAGCCCGTGTACTTGCAGATCGCTGTTGGCGTCCAGGATCTGGGGAAGAGTCTTGAGCTTAGCCAGCAGCTTGGGCGCCCACTCATTCAGGTCCTTGAGATTGTCAGCCTGCAGGGTGTACTGATACTGAGAGTTGCCGCCGCGCCCACCGACACGAAAATCCTGATCGGTCTGCATATAGAGGGTTGCGCCGGGAACATGCGAGAGCTTGCCGCGGAGGCGGGCGATCACAGCGTCGGAGCTCACTTTGCGTTCAGAAAGCGGCTTGAGCTGGGCCCGCATGGAAGCGACATTGAGTGTGCCGCCCCCGGTAAATCCGTTGACGTCCTGAATGGCTGGATCCCGCATCACGATAGCCATCATTTGGTGCAGTTTGTCTTTCATGGCAGCGAAAGAGATGTCCTGGTCAGCAACCAACGCTCCACCGATGCGACCGGTGTCCTGCTGCGGGAAGAAGCCTTTAGGCACGATGATGTAAAGAAACACGCTGACGCCGCAGGCCACCAGCGTGATCATGAGGGTCAGTTGAGGATGCCGCAGAACGCCGGCAAGACTGGAAGCATAGGCGCGGCTGAGAAGGTCAAAGCCCCGCTCACTCGCGCGGTAGAGAAAGTTATGACGTTGATCCTTGCGGTGAGCTTTGAGGAACAGCGAGCACATCATCGGAGTAGTGGTGAGCGAGACAAGCAGCGAGATGCCAATGGCTACGGTGAGGGTTATGGCAAACTCCCGAAACAGCCGCCCGACAATGCCGCCCATCAGCAAAATGGGAATGAAGACCGCAACGAGCGACACGCTCATGGAAAGCACAGTGAAGCCGATTTCCTGGGCTCCTCGTAAGGCTGCTTTCACCGGCGGCATGCCTTCTTCCAAGTAGCGCGTGATGTTCTCAATCACGACGATTGCATCATCGACAACAAAGCCGGTAGAGACCGTCAGCGCCATGAGCGACAGGTTATCGAGCGTGTAGCCAAGCAGATACATGGCCCCAAACGTTCCAAGCAGCGAGAGCGGAACGGCAATGCCGGGAATGATCGTAGCCCAAACGCTTCGCAAGAAGACGAATACTACGAGAATGACTAGCACAATGGAGATGATGAGGGAGTACTCGACATCCCGCACCGATGCCCGGATGGTGGCGGTACGATCCTGCGCCACTCGCAGATGGATGGAAGGGGGGAGGGACGCACTTAACTGGGGCAACATAGCCCGCACTCGATCTACGGTGGCGATGATGTTGGCTCCGGGCTGCCTCGAGATGGCAATAATGATAGATGGTTTGCCGTTCTCCAGACCTTCATTGCGCGTGTCAGCGACCGAATCAATGACGTTGGCGATGTCGCCGAGCCGTACAGCGGCGCCGTTGCGATAGGCTACCACCAGGTTTCGATATTCGTTCGCAAGAAACAGTTCATCGGTGGTATTGAGCTGCCACCGCCGGTCACCATTGGCAAGATCGCCTTTCGCCTGGTGGGCGTTGGCGCCTTGCAAAGCTGCCGCGACATCGGTAATTCCAATTCCGAGATTGTTCATCACTGTGGGGTTAACCTGGACGCGCACAGCCGGGGTTGAACTGCCCCAGATACGTACCTGGCCGACACCTTCGATTTGTGAGATCTTTTGCGACAGGATGGAGTCAGCAAGGTCAAAGATGTGCGGTTTGTCGTACACGTCAGATACCATCGAAAGCATCAGAATGGGCGCGTCCGAGGGGTTGACCTTCCAGTAGCCGGGATTGCTGGGCAGGTCAGACGGCAGTTGCCCGCGGGCAGCGTTGATCGCGGCCTGGACATCGCGCCCGGCAGCATTGATATCGCGATTGAGATCGAACTGCAGGGTAATGTTGGTGCTGCTCAACTGGCTGGAGGAGGTCATCTCTGTGACACCGGCAATACGGCCGAACTGCCGCTCGAGCGGCGTGGCGACCGCAGAAGCCATAGTCTCAGGGCTGGCTCCGGGGAGGTTGGCGGTCACTTGAATGGTGGGAAAATCGACCTCAGGCAGAGGCGCAACGGGGAGCAGACGAAAAGCGAGAATGCCAGAAAGCGCAATGGCAACGGTCAACAGCGACGTGGCAACAGGGCGCTTGATGAAGGGCTCAGACAGATTCATGATTTCTCCAGGCGCTTTTTAGTCGCCGCTCACCGGTTCAGGAAGAGCATGATGAGCCCCTAGAGCAACGGGCGTTCTGCGGGTTATTCGAGCAGCGAGCCGTTCAAAGAAAAGATAGACAACCGGCGTAGTGTAGAGCGTTAGCGCCTGGCTGACGATCAGTCCGCCGACGATGGTGATACCGAGGGGCTTACGGAGCTCGGAGCCGACGCCCGTACCCAGGGCAAGCGGCAAGCCGCCAAATAGGGCAGCCATAGTGGTCATCATGATGGGACGGAATCGCAACAGACAGGCTTCATAGATCGCTTCACGGGGCGATTTTCCGCCGACGCGCTCGGCTTCCAGCGCAAAGTCGATCATCATGATGGCGTTCTTCTTGACGATACCGATCAGCAGGATAATGCCGATAAGGGCAACGACGCTGAAGTCGGTGTGGCAGATGTAGAGGGCAAGGATCGCGCCAATGCCGGCTGAGGGCAGCGTAGACAGAATCGTGATCGGGTGGATGTAGCTCTCGTATAGAACCCCCAGAACAATGTAGACAACCACCAGCGCGGCAATAATTAGATAGGCCTGATTGGAGAGCGAGTTTTGAAAAGCAGCCGCGGTGCCTTGGAACGAAGTGTGGATGCTGGCAGGCAAGCCGATCTCAGCTTCGGCCTCTTTGATTGCTTTTACACCATTGCCCAACGACACATTCGCCGGTAAATTGAAGGAGATGGTGACAACCGGAAACTGGCCCTGATGATTAACGGTTAGCGGCGTGGTTTGAACTTGAAAGCTGCTGACAGTACTGAGCGGTACCTGCGTGCCGGTGCCTGAGCGAATGTATACGTCATCGAGCGAATCAGGATTGCGGCGGAAGCCGGGCTCCACTTCCATGACAACGTGATACTGATTGAGCTGCGTGAACATGGTGGAGACTAATCGCTGGCCGAAGGCATCGTAGAGCGTGTCGTCAATCTGTTGCATTGTGATCCCCAGACGTGAAGCATTGTCGCGATCGATCACAAGCAGAGTTTCAAGGCCGTTATTCTGCTGGTCGGTGGCGACGTCACGCAGGTTGGGGATGGTTTTCAATTTCGCAACAAGACGGTCGGTCCATGTATTGAGCTCTTTAGCGTCGGCATCTTCCATCGTGTATTGATACTGGGTACGGCTGACGCGGTCTTCCACTGTGAGATCCTGCACCGGCTGCATAAATAAGGTGATGTCTTCGACCCCGGCGAGCTTGCTTTGGAGGCGACGGATGATCTGATCAGCATTATCTTGACGCTCAGCTAGCGGCTTGAGGTTGATCTGAATGCGGCCGCTGTTCAGGGTGGTATTGACGCCGTCAATGCCGATAAAGGAGCTGAGGCTCTGAACGGCCGGATCCTGCAAAATGACACTGGCAAGCGCTTGCTGACGGCGCGACATGGCGGCGAACGAAACACTTTCAGGCGCTTCGGAGATGCCGAGGATCACACCGGTGTCTTGCACGGGGAAGAAGCCTTTGGGCACGGCGATAAATAGAAGAATTGTGCCCGCCAGAGTGGCCACGGTAACCAGAAGTGTAAGTGGCTGGTGACGCAGAACCCACTGCAGCGTGCGGCCGTAAAAGGCAATAATGCGTTCGAACAGGCGCTCGGAACGGCGGTAAAACCAGTTTCTCTCCGAGTCAGGCTTGTGCCGAAGGAGCTTGGCGCACATCATGGGGGTGAGTGTGAGCGAGACCAGCGCGGAGACCAGGATGGTGATTGCAAGCGTGATGGCGAACTCACGGAAGAGCCGGCCCACGATGTCACCCATGAACAACAGCGGAATCAGAACGGCGATGAGCGAGACGGTGAGGGAGACGATGGTAAAGCCGATTTGAGCCGAGCCTTCCAGGGCAGCTTCCAGCGGACCGTGGCCTTCTTCGAGATAGCGCGAAATGTTCTCGATCATGACGATAGCGTCATCAACGACAAAGCCAGTGGAGATGGTAAGCGCCATCAAGGTGAGGTTGTTGAGGCTGTACCCGAGCAGATACATAATGCCGAAGGTACCGACTAACGATAAGGGTACGGCGACGCTGGGAATCACGGTGGCGGCCAGGTTGCGTAGGAATAGGAAAATCACCATCACAACTAGGGCGATGGTGAGCAAAAGTTCGAATTGAACGTCCTCAACTGAAGCGCGAATGGTGGTGGTCCGGTCGGTCAGCACTTGCACGTTGACCCCGGCCGGCATGGAGGCACGCAGTTGTGGAAGCAGAGCTTTCACGCGATCTACAACGGAGATGATGTTGGCGCCGGGCTGGCGCTGAATGTTGACGATCACGGCTGGGGTTAAGTTCATCCAGGCCGCTTGGCGAGTGTTCTCAGAGCCGTCCACAATGGCGGCAACGTCTTGCAGGCGAATAGGCGCGCCGTTCTTGTAAGCGACGATGACGGGCTTGTAGCCGGCACTGGTCAGAATCTGGTCGTTGGCGCCAATGGTGTAAGCCTGGCGTAGACCGTCGAAGTTACCTTTGGCATGATTCAAATTAGTCTGGTTCAGGGCGCTGCGAAGATCTTCCAGACTGAGGCCGTAAGCGGCCAGGGCGGTAGGATTCACGCGAATACGGACAGCCGGCTTTTGACCGCCGCTAATTGTGACAAGGCCGACCCCGGGCAGTTGCGAAATCTTCTGCGAAAGTGTGGTGTCCGCAAGATCTTCCACCTTCGTCAGAGAGACCGTTTTGGAGCTGAGGGCGAGCGTCAGGATGGGTGCATCGGCCGGGTTCACCTTGTTGTAGATAGGCGGGTTGGGAAGGTCCGCAGGCAGGTAGGTGCCGGCTGCATTGATGGATGCCTGTACCTGCTGTTCGGCGACGTCGATATTCAAATTCAGGTCGAACTGCAGCGTGATGATGGAGCTGCCGAAAGAGCTGCTGGAGGTCATTTGCTTGAGGCCGGGAACTTGGCCGAAGGTGCGTTCAAGCGGCGCAGTAACGGAGGAGGCCATCACGTCGGGGCTTGCGCCCGGGTAGAGGGTGAGGCACTGAACGGTGGGGTAATCGACCTCAGGCAGCGCGGAGACGGGTAGCTGTTTATAGGCAATACCTCCAGCGATAAGGATGCCCGCCATTAAAAGGGAGGTGGCTACCGGGCGGAGGATGAAGGGACGGGACGGGTTCACTGGAGGTTTCTCCGGCCGGGCCGCTCGGTTCGGACGGGGGCAGCAGAATTGGAGGGCGATGTATTTGCCATGTGCACATTGACCTTCATGCCCTCGGTAAGCTTTTCAGCTCCATCGGTGACGACTTTGTCGCCGGGTTGCAGGCCGTCAGCAATCGCGACGTCGGGGCCGCTGACCATGCCCAACTTGACAGGACGAATGCTGACGGTGGAATCGGCGTTGATCAGGTAGACGAACGTGCCGGTAGGACCGCGCTGAATCGCGACATTGGGAACGATGATCTGGTTACGTTCCGTGTCCAGGGAGAGCCGGACATTGACAAACTGATTCGGGAAAAGCGCGTAGTCGGTATTAGGAAAAACAGCTTTGAGACGGGAGGTGCCGGTAGTGGCATCGATCTGGTTATCGACGGTCAGGAGTGTTCCCTCAGCCAGCTTCTTGGTAAATTCGCGGTCGAAGGCAGTGGTGGGCAACTTGACATTGGCGCGCAATTTGGCAAGCACGGGCGGTAACTCTTCTTCCGGGATGCTGAAGAGCACAGCAATGGGCTGGAGTTGGGTGATGACTGCCAGCCCAGTGGGATCGGAAGCATGGATCATATTGCCGGTGTCTACCAGGCGCAGGCCGATCCGTCCGCTGATTGGCGCGATGATACGGGTGTAAGTAAGGTTGAGCTTCGCGCTATCGATATTGGCTTTGGCGCTGGCGATGGCAGCCTGATCGGCAACAATTGTGCCGCGTATCTGGTCAGCGGTAGCGAGCTGCGTGTCTAACTGCTGCTTGGCGATAATCTGAGACTTAAAGAGCTCCTGGTAACGCTGATAGTTAGCTTGGGCGTCGCGTAGCGCGGCCTGATCCTTCTCGAGCGTGCCGTTGCCTTGAGCAAGAGCGCCATTGGCTTGGTCGAGCGCTACCTGATAAGGGCGTGGATCGATTTCAGCCAGCAGTTGACCCTTATTAACAAACTGGCCCTCATGAAACGTAACATTGACAAGTTGACCATCAACACGGGTTTTAACTGTGACGGTGTTGAAGGCCGTGACGGTGCCGAGACCTTGCAAGTACACGGGAACATTGCCCTCATGGGCAACACCCGCCGAGATTGGGACGGAGCGGGGCCGCAGGGCACCGGCGCCCTTTTTGGCCATCTCCGCTTTCTTAGCATTTTCGAACGTGTAAAGGCGGTAACAGCCATAGCCAATGGCGGCCAACACCAGGACCCACACCCACCAGTACCGGGCCCCGCTCCGGCCGTCTCCATCTAGATCTGGAAGACGCTCTCCCGCACTTCCTCGCGGTTGGTCCAGATGCGAATCTTCGAGTGTTTCCAGCGGCTTCAATGTGCTATCCCCGTTCTATTTTCCCAAATGCAGCGATGTGACACGTAGACGTCCAATATCATTTAGACGTTACGGAACGGTACCTGTTCTGAACAACTTAAGCGGCAGTTATGCTTAGGGAGTTGCCTTTGCGCCGAAGGTGAAGGTGAAAGCATTTGTGACTATCGAAGAAATGCGAGTGTTCGGCTTGTGGCTCCTCGGTAACTAAGCCCAACAACTATTTCCAAGCGCTGCAAGGACGCCGGGCTTGTTGGCCTGCGAGACTGCGGAAAGAGCTTCTCACATTTGACCTTAATTTCAGGTCAGGTGCGGGAGTGAGCGGCAGCTACGGTGGCTTTCGCGAAAGGAGGCGCGGAGCTCCTCCCAACCTGACGGGGAACAAGATTGGGGTTTCTCAAACGTAAAGCATAAGCGGGAGGCCAAACGTTCCGCAGTTAAATTGACTCACATCCGCGCAGCCGAACATTGCTGTTCAATATTGCTCAATCCTTAGCGCTTTTCTGCAAAGTTCGCCAATATATTTGCTAGACCAGCTGGCCCTTGTAAGTGTGAACACAGAACCTGCTTTTTCCCACGAAAAAAGCACGCGTTTTTACTAAAGTATTTGTACCGTGAGTGTCCTCATCCGTATCCAGTAGTCAGGAGCCCTTATGAAAAATTACCTGCTACCAGTCGGAACCTCACTTACAGCGTTAGTCCTCATTGGACTAGCCGCGCAACCCGTCAACGCACAGATCACCAATGAAATTCGTGCACATGTCGATCACAGCTTTATCATCGGTGACAAGACCTTGCCCCCCGGCGAGTACACTTTCAGAATCTCCCAAGCTTCTAATCTGTCAACGATGACGGCGCGAAGTGAAGACGGTAAGAATGCTGTGAGCTTTATTGTCCGTGAGTCGATGGATGACCATCGGCCAGACCACTCAGAACTGGTATTCCGGAAGTACGGCAATAGCGAGTTTCTCAGTAAGATTTACGAAAGCGGCTCGAAAATCGGCGTCTCTCTGACCGAGACATCCAAGCAAGAACAAAAATTGGCGAAGGAAGGTCAACCGACCGAACATACGGAAGAACAGAAGTAACAACACTGCTCCGAAATTGGAGGCTATGTTGGCCTGCGTAAAGAATCCAGCAGCATAGCCTTCTCGACGCGTTTGATTTGAAATCGGTAATCTTTGTTGCTGCAAGACCGTAGGACTCATCTCGGTCCGCTGTCACCGCTGCTCGTAATATCTCCATGGAAGCAACGTTCAGGAATTAGTGGTGGCCCGGCAGCAGTAGGATGCGCTCTTCGGTAGCGGCTTCTACGGCTTGGCGGGAGTAGGGCATGGCATGGTATTGGCCCTTCGACCACGGTTCGGCAAGGTCGCTGTAATGCGCGGAATCCGGATTGCCTGACTCGCCTGGCGTGTTCGTCATTACTGAGCGATCCCAGTTGCCGACATCGAGAATTTCTCGGTATGAGGCTCCATAGGCTTCGGAGAAGTTGGGACCCCCCGTGGCGTTGACGGTGTTTGCATCGCCAGGTCGGGAGAGCGGGCGCAGATCAAACGAGTGTAGGGCGTGTTCGTGGTGCGCAGTACCCGGATCAAGGCCGAATAACGGAGTCCCGCCACCGCCAGGTGCACCTTCCGCAGCCGCCATGGCTGAAAGGGGATGGCGAAAGAAAACTTTGTGAAGATTGCCCCAAGTCCAACGGGATTGGTCGGGCCCGAGGCGGTGATCGAGATCGTGCAGAGTATCCTCCAGGGACTGGGAGAGCAACTCGTCCAAACGTGGGGCCGATCGCAAGCCCGCCAGCACCGCTCGCGGATTCGTGCGGGGAATCGGCAAGGCTTTAGGAGTGAGTTTGGTGCTGAGCCGCGCGGACCAGAGCTCATAGAGCAATGCCTGGCGAGAGTCGACCGTGATGTTGCCGTCCCAATTAGCTAACTCAGCCTTCGCGTGAGCGCCTGCGCTGTCGGCCGGCGGATGCCAGGCGTCCAGCAGTTTGATGAAGTCCTGAGCCACCAGTGAGACAGTATCCTGCTGGAGCTTTTCGAAGTCAGCGACGTCGAACTTGCCGCCGTGCGAGAGCACATCGGTGATGCGCTGGAAGCGCTCAGGAGAAGCCCAGTAATAGGCGAGCTGATGCGCGTAACCGGGCGGCAGAATGTTGTTGTTAGCCGTTACGATGTAGTGGCTTGGGGGATCGAAGACGGTTGGATGGTCGGAGCTCTTCACGTAGCCGGACCATTCGTACTCGCCTGTATCGCCAGGAACGGGAAACAGGCCCTGCCAGCCCTCGCGGATGGGTGCTAAACCTGCGGCGATCCAGCCGATGTTGCCTTTTGTGTCGGCATAAATCAGGTTCTCTGAAGGGATTTTATAGCTGGCAGCGGCCGATTGGAACTGCTTCCAGTCGTGAGCTTGAGAGAGCGAGAGAGCAGGGAGGTAACCAGCGGTTCCTGGCAGCTCTCCGACCCACTTGAGCGCGTATGCGCGATGCCGTGTGGCGTCCTCATAGATAACTGGACCGTGATCGGTGAACTTCAGATCGAATTGCTCGGGAACGGCATGGTCGGAAGCCATGCCGGTCTCGCCGCCGCCACTGACGTTGATGGTTTCGTGCTGGATGCGGAACCTACACCATTCCCCTTTGAACAGATACTCATTCGGATTTTCGGGATTGGTCTTTTCGATATAAAGATCCTGCTGATCAATGCCGACGATGGTGAAGCCGAAGGCGATGTCCTCGTTATGGCCGAGTGCGATGCCGGGCAGAGAGGGTTCGCCGGCGCCGATGACGTTCCAGCCGGGTGCAACCAGGTGAACGGTCTTGCGCAGCGACGGCAACTGCAGAGCGCGGTGCGGATCGTTGGCGAGTATGGGCTTGCCGGTGCGCGAAAGGGAACCGTCTATAACCCAGTTATTGCTGCCCTGCTGGCCCGGGAAGCGAAGCGGGGAAATGGCCGCCATGTAGTCGCGGAGGATGGCGCTTGTGATGTCGGATAAATTGAGGCCGTGGGGCAGGACAAAGGGCGCTGGTGGATCGGGAGGAGACAGCATCTCGACAGTGCTGAGGCCGAGGCGCGTAACTTGTTCGGCGCGATTAACTTCCTGGAGCATGTTCCCTGTCATCTGAAGGCCGGCCAGGCGCGAGACTACATCCTCGGGCCCCCAGAGGCCGGGATCAAAGCCGGCAACGCGGAACTCCTCCGGACGCTGCCCGTTGAGGGAGTGAATATAGGCGTTTATGCCATCGACAAAGCTGGAGCAGATGCGGCGGGTATCGGGCCCGTAGCTGTTCCATTCGGCATTCCAATCGCCGCGGTATCGGACCAGTCGAGCGATGCGGTCGCGGGCAATGAAGTTGGGGCCAAACACTTCAGAGAGTTTGCCGGTGCCGATGCGACGCCAGACGTCAAGTTGAAAGAGGCGATCGACGGCAGTGATATAGCCTTGCGCAAAGAAGAGATCGTCGGTGTTTCGCGCGTAGATATGGGGCACGCCCCAACGATCACGAAGGATTTCCACTTGTTGATGGAGGCCTGGCAAAGTGCGCTCGGTATGGGACCACCCAGCTCTCTGTTTGTCACTTTGGGGAACCCCTTCCAGCACGAAGGCAAGGCAGAGAAGCGGCAGTGCGGAGGCGAGGAGCGCGCGGTTGAGGCGCATGGTGAAAGTGTAGCCGAGGGCGGATCACGTCCCGTTTCGCTTTGATCAGCATGAGGCCATACATACCCAGGTAAGCTGTTGGTAGGTTGAAGCGTTGGCGGAAACTCAGCAAATCCTGGAGCTATGGGATCGGGCGCAACAGCGGGGAGAGCCCTGCGTGCTGGCGACGGTGGTGAAGACGCGGGGATCGTCGTACCGGATGCCAGGTGCGCGACTGCTGCTGACTCGCGGCGGCAAGCGGGCTGGTTCGATCAGCGGCGGTTGCCTGGAAGATGATCTGGTCAAACGAGCCTGGTGGTACACCGAAGGCGGAGCAACCCTGCGCCGCTACGATACGACCGCTGATGGCGAGATTGCGGCCGATTATGGGCTTGGGTGCAGTGGGATCATTCACGTGGCGCTCCAGCGGCTGACCCCGGGCGAGCCGTCAGCGTTGGACGTGCTGCGGCAGGTCCGAGCGACTCGCGAGCCGGCGGTGGTGACGCACCCTTTGCAGCCTGAGATGCAAGGTGGCGAGGTGTTTGTTGAGCAAGTTGCGCCGCCGCTGCGACTGCTGTTGTGCGGCGCGGGAGATGATGCGATGCCGCTATGCCGCCTGGCGGAGTTCCTAGGGTGGCAAGTGCTGGTGTATGACGGGCGAGCGCATTATGCACGAGCGGCACGGTTTCCCATGGCCGCGCAAGTAACGGTTACGGATCGGGATGACTTGCCCACATTCCCGGTTGATGACTGGACGGTGGCGGCGTTGATGACCCATAGCCACGCACAAGATCTGGCTTTCTTGCGTGCTTTGAACCCGCTGCGCCTGCCGTACCTGGGCATCTTAGGCCCGCAGAAGCGTACGGCCCAGCTACTTGCCGAGGTAGGTTTGCACGACGCTGCTGTTGCGCCAACTCTGCATTCGCCTATGGGTTTGGACATCGGCGCTGATGGACCGGAGCAGATTGCGCTGGCTGTGGTTGCCGAGATCCAAGCGACGATGAACGGGCGTAACGGGGGACAGTTGCGGCAGCGAACGGGCGCCATTCATTCCGGTTCGCAAACGGGTGATTACTCGCGATCGTTCCTGTGCGTCTAACGGAAGTTGTATGAGTAAGCAGTGTCGGTGCCGGTGCGTGACATGGGTGAGTTTCGCTTCCCTCGCTTTGGCTGTGAACGCTCTCGGACAGGCTCCGATTGACCTCTCTGACGATAAGGCTAAAGCGATCGTGCAGCAGGCTTTGCAGGCCTTGGGGGGAGAGCGATATCTGAACTTGCACAGCCGAACTTCGACCGGGCGCATTTACAGCTTCTTCCGCGACCAGACCGTGGGTTCAGACATCGCCAAGATCTACACCGAATATCCGCCTGATGCCCCGAAAGAAGGTGTAGCCATTCGCGAGCGGCAGTATCTGGGCAAAAAGCAGGATTATTCGTATCTGTATCTGGAAAATCGGGCCTGGGATATCACGTTTCGCGGTGCGCGTCCATTAGAGGATGAGAAGTGGCAGCGCTATGTCAAGACCATGCAGAACGACATACTGTATTTCTTGAAGTATCGGTATCACGAGCCGGGACTTTATTTTGATTACATCGGCAGTGAAGTGTATGTAAGCCGGCATGTCGAGATTGTCGATATTACTGATTCGGAGCGCCGCACCATTCGGGTTTACTTCGACCACAACACGCACCTGCCCCTTCGCGAGACTTTCAGCTATCTGGATCCGGATAGTCAGTATAAGAATGACGAAGTTCTGGATTATGACAAGTATCGGGATATCGGTGGTGGGGTGATGTGGCCTTTCACGGTGGAGCGTTCACGGAATGGGTATAAAAGTTTTCAGATGTTCGCTAACACGGTGGAAGCTAACGGTAACCTGCCTGCGAAGGTGTTTGAGTTGCCGAATGGGGCCAAGGCGTTGGACCGGTAGCTGGGGCGTGGCGCAATCTATGAAGCAGTGCGTTTGGAATCTTTCGGCTCTACTTGGCTTTCTGTACCTGGCTTCCGCTTCGGGGGATGCGCAAGTGGCCCAGCCCAAGACAATGATTGTTCACACGCCGGAGGTCGACATTGCCACATTTACGTATGGGGCGATGTCGGCTAACACGCCAGTGATTGCGGTGAACGGAGGCCCGGGGCTTTCACATGTCTACATGATCCAAAACGACGTGTGGACACGACGAGTGGCGGCCCACCGACAGGTGACCTTTTACGATCAGCGCGGTACCGGCGCTTCTCAGATGAAGCAACCTGGAGCGCCGCAAAGCATGGACGCTCAGGTGGGTGACCTCGAAGCCGTTCGCGCGTCCTTGCGTGCCGATAAGGTGGATCTTGTGGGGGATTCTTACGGTGGGCTGCTTGCTTCAGCCTATGCCGGCGCTTATCCCGGTCATGTTGGAGCTTTGATTCTGTCCGACTCGGCCGCACCAGGTTTTGCGAGTCTTCATCCGCGTTTGGATGAGGTTTACCCGGATGTTATCTCGGAAGCGAAGGCGCAAACCGCTAAGCTTATGGGTCCCGATAAAGAGACCAAAGCCGCCGACCTGCAACTCCGGGCCCATTTCCGGATGATCTTCTACTCGCCTGAGCTTTGCAATCGTTACTTAAGCAACGCGCCTGATCTTGGGTCCACACCTGCCGTAGGAGAGGCAGTGTCAAAGGCGATCGAACATCTTGACCTGATGCCCCAAATGGCTCAGTTCCGTTTTCCTGTGCTTGTCTTGCAGGGTCGCTTCGATCTGAATGTTACGCCTGATGTTTCGTGGAACGTGGCCCACCGCATCCCTGGCGCTCAGCTAGTCTTTTTTGAGCACAGCGGGCACCTGCCGTACTACGAGGAGCCAGACAAGTACGTGTCGGTTGTCGACGGATTCCTGCAGGCTCATTGACCTTCCCGACGTTCGAGAATTGAGTTTAGCCGGTTTCTGAAATGATTGTTACTCCCATCTCCGCCAGCTGAATGTCTTCTGCCTGCGGCAAACCACTTACCGCAATAGCGCCAATTACGGTGCCGTCCTTCCAAACTGGTACGCCGCCACCCCAGCCGGTAAATTTTGGATCGCCGAAGTAGCCAATGTCGAAACTCTTCTCCGGTTTGCGCGCGGCGTCACCGATTTCTTTGCTGGGCTTCCGTTCCCGAGCAGCGCTATACGCTTTGTTCATGGCGATAGTGATGGACGAGAGAGGAGCGCCGTCCATACGCGCTAAGGCAATCAGGTCGCCATGGGCGTCGCAGACCGCGATCACGCCCGCTTTGCCGCGCTTCAATGCCTCGGCGTAAATGGCATCAATCGCGCGGCGCGCCTCCGCATAATCGATGGTGCATTCATTGATCATGATCGAAGATATCCCATCTTTGCAGGTCAAGAGTTTGCCCACTTCGACAGGAAAGCGTTTGCGAACGTGCGCGTGTCATCCCGGTGTGCAATGCTATCCGTATTTCGCGCATTCGGAAAAACATGAACAAAATGGTCAGGCCGGCCGTTCCCATTACGAGGAGAGGTTTCATTGGGTCTAGTGCTGCATTGTGTTTGGTGGGCCCAGGGCGAGCGGAAAACTCTCCCTCCCTTACCATTCCTCCGGTGGATGAGGTCAGTCTGCAGGTTGTTGTTGACAATGCCACCTTCGGCCCGTTTCTGCCAGATCAGAGTCTTCCAGGTTTAAAGGTTTTGCGCAACTCTGGTATTTCGTCCGGAGCATCACTTTCGCGTCGGCCGCTGATGGCCGAATTTGGCCTTTCGGTATTCGCAGAGTCCAGACTTGGCTCGGTGAGCAAGCGCGTGCTGGTTGACTTTGGTTACTCGCCGGAGGTGATCCACAGCAATATCTCTCTGCTTGGGATTGACCCAAGGTCTTTGGACGCCTCCGTTTTGAGCCATGGGCACCTGGACCACTACGGCGGGTTTACCGGGCTTTTTGACGGCTCCAATGCCTCTCAAAGAAAGCTTCCGCTGATTGTTGGGGGCGAGGAAGTCTTCTGCCAACGAGTAGCGATGGTCAGCACGCCGCCTCAGATCATGGGAACTCTTGATCGGGAACAATTGGCAAAAGCTGGGTTCGACGTTCGCATTTCATCTACTCCGCAATTACTGGGCGGTCACGCATTTACAAGCGGAACGATTCCTCTTGCAAGCTTCGAGCGCGCCGCCATACCGACTCAGATGCGGCCGGGTGTGGGCTGTGACGCAAACGCTCTCTCTGCGTCGAAGCGGGGGGGAAAGCAGATTCCAGACGACGGCGAGCACGAACTGGCTACATGCTTCGTCGTCAAAAACCTGGGGTTGGTAGTCATTGCCTCCTGCAGCCATCGAGGCGTCATCAATTCAGTTCGCAGAGCTCAAGAAGTTTCGGGCATTGATAAAGTGCATGCGGTAATCGGCGGTTTTCATCTAGTCCGTCCGCGGACGGAGGCTGAAGCGCGTCGGACAGTGGCGGAGTTGGCCAAGATCGATCCTACGTACTTGATTCCGATGCACTGTACTGGGGAGGTTTTCATTGCTGAGGCTCTACGAGTATTCCCGCAAAAGGTGATTAGGCCTTATGTGGGTACAAAGTTTGTGTTAGCAGAAGCGTAAGAACGCCAGGCTCTCACCGGTATGAGCAGTCGTAAAGAGCAAGCGAAACATGGATTTTCGCGGAAGCCGATAGGGCAGCCGACGGTTACTCTTTCGCCGCAGCCTCCAGCGTGGCGATATCGAACTTCACCATCTTCATCATGGTGGCCATTGCATTTGGATGCTTCAGAATCTCGCCAATCTTCTCTGGGACGATCTGCCAACACAGGCCGAACTTGTCCGTCAGCCAGCCGCAGGCCATAGCCTTGCCACCCTCGAGCAACTTGTCCCAATAGCGGTCGATCTCGGCTTGGTCCTTGCACGAAACGGAGTACGAGAAAGCCGGCGTGAGCGCCTGGGCGGGGCCACCGTTGAGGAACGTCATTTGCTGGCCCATAAGTTGGATGCTGATGGTGGCGATCTTTCCGGCGGGCCAGGGTCCCACGCCACTCGATCGCAGTTCGCTCAGCTTCTTCGCTTCCGGAAACACCGAGAGATAAAACTCCGCAGCGTCTTCGGCGTTGTCCTTGAACCAAAGAAACGGTGTGATCTTGTTCATTCTCTGTCCTCACTCGATGGTAACCACCGTCGAAGCCGCAGAGGGTCGGCCAGCTAAAGAGCCTCTGCGCCAAGGGCAGAATTTGCTGATGCCGGGCTGTGTAGGGCCCGGCTGCTAGACTGCTGAGATGATTTTTCAGCGGTTGGAAGTACCGGCAGTGACGTTGTTGCTTGTACTTTCCATGACGGCCGGGGCGCAGACGGCCAAGCGGCCGATAAACCTTGATGATCTCTCGCGAATGTTGCGGGTGGGTGCGCCGCAGGTCTCCCCGGATGGGAAATGGATTGCCTACACCGTCTCGCACGTGGATACAGCGGAGGATAAGAGCATTAACGATCTTTGGATGGTCAGCTGGGATGGAAGCGAGGACGTGCAACTCACGTTCGGGTTGCCATCCGGCGAGGGTGCTTCGGTCGGTTCGCCTCGATGGAGTCCGGATAGTCGCTATGTCGCTTTCACGTCCGATCGTCATGGCCCGGCCAAGGGTTCGCAAGTCTGGGTGCTTGATCGTCGTGGTGGCGAAGCGCGGCAACTGACTGACGTTAAAGAAAACTTGTCTGAGTATCGCTGGTCGCCCGATGGCAAGCAATTGCTGCTCAGTCTTCGTGCCAAAGACGAGCCGGAACCCGAGAAGGGTGCAACGCCCAAGCCTCCTAAGCCCATTGTGATTAATCGCTACCACTTCAAGCAGGATGTTGAAGGATATTTAACGGATAAACGCAATCATCTGTTCCTGTTTGACATATCGACCAAGAAGCTGAACAAGCTAACGACCGAGGAGCAGTTTGAAGAGCGTGAAGCTGAGTGGTCGCCGGATGGGAAGCAGATTGCCTTCGTCAGCAATCATGACGCACCGGATGCAGACCGCACCGCGAACGACGATCTCTTTCTTGTTGATGCAAAGCCGGGGTCTGCGCCACGCAAGCTGACTAGTTTTGAAGGAACCGATAGCGGGCCCTTGACGTGGAGTCCGGACAGTCGGCAGATCGCATACCGCCAGGGTCTTGCCAAACACTACACGGCGTATGGCGCAACACGCCTGGCCGTAGTTCCCGCCGGAGGGGGCGCTGCTGACCTGGTGAGCGCATCCATCGATAACAACGTTGGGCCCCCGACTTATACAGACAATGGAAAAGCACTGTTGACGACAGTTGCCGATGATCAAGTGGAGTACGTGGCCGAGATTCCACTATCGGGAACCAAAGCGAAGCGCTTGACCGGAGAGACAGGGGTAGCGAGCAATATCTCCGAGGGCAGCGGGCATGTAGCGCTGCTCTGGTCCGCCGATTCGGCTGCTCCAGAACTGTACGCTCTGGAAGGGGGCAAGCTCCGTAAACTGACGGCTCACAATGACGCTTTGCTTGCGCAGTTGCAGCTTGCTCCTGCCTCAGATATAGCTGCGAAAAGTAAGGACGGGACTGATGTTCATGGGCTGCTCACCATGCCGCTGGGTTATCAGACCGGTCAGAAAGCGCCCATGCTGCTGTTCATCCATGGGGGGCCAACAGCGCAGGATGAGCACCGATTCTCAATTGATCGACAGCTGTTTGCCGCCCACGGCTATGCCGTGCTGAATGTGAATTATCGCGGCAGCACAGGGCGAGGTCATGCCTATAGCGAAGTGATTGCGGCCGATTGGGGTAACAAGGAAGTGGCTGACCTGACGGCGGTGCTCGACGCGGCCGTGGCGACGGGCAAGGTTGACCCCGACAAGCTGGTGATTGGCGGGTGGAGCTATGGCGGCATTCTAACCGATTACATGATTGCTTCTACAACTCGCTTCAAAGCGGCTTCAAGTGGGGCAGGAACGGCTAACTTATTCGGAATGTACGGCATCGACGAATACATTCTGCAGTACGACAACGAGCTTGGGCCGCCTTGGAAGAATCCGCAGACATACATTAAACTGTCGTACCCGTTCTTTCATGTGGATCGGATCAAAACACCCACCCTGTTCATGGGTGGCGATAAAGATTTCAATGTGTCCCTGGCCGGTGGCGAGCAGATGTACCAGGCGCTCAAAAGTGTGGGAGTGCCTGCTGAATTGATTGTGTATCCAGGCCAATTTCACGGCTTTACCCGTCCGAGTTTTATTCGCGACCGGTATGAACGGTGGTTTGCTTGGTATGACAAGTATCTGAATCGAAACGCGGCGAGTCCGATAACTCACACAAATTAAGCGATCAGGCCAGGGAGGGCGAAGTTTTGCACCAGCCCTGGTGAAGCCACTCGACACGCCGGGGGTTGCCGGCTCGGAGGCCGAGGCTATCGGCGCTTTGCTGCACGACTCATCGAGGATTGCGGTGATTCCTATCTCGGCGGACGTAGTGGTCTGCGCGAGTACATAAGGACAAACTTCGGTGAGGACGTGTTCAAGATTGTAAACGGCTCTACGGATGACGAAGGATATATGAGAAAGGCGCGGCACCCACGGCGGAAGAAGAAGCGCGAATGTGGAGAGAGCGCAAAAAAGCGTACCTTGCACATTTGGCGTCCGCAGAGCCTTCAGTGAAGCTGGTTTCGTGCGCGGATAGAATGCATAACGCACGTGCCATTTTGCCGATTTCCAGGGCAGCCCTGAAGCAGCACCTAGCCAGATCGATTGGGCTAGTCTCCCTAGCAGAAGCGCAGACAAGCAAGCGACGCCATAGTGGCCAGCGGATTATTTCCGCCGTAATCGAGCGGTTAAACTCCCCTTCCTTTTTGCCTGACGAGATTACTAATTCAGTTCGGCTCGAGCCTTTTCTCAGTGCGGTCATATCCTAACTTTGGTTTGACGGAGGGAGGCTGAGAGACTTCAATCCCCTGCTACAATTTGTACGCAAGCGGACAATTTCCGGCAACCAACATCATTGTTACTGACGCTATGGATCTCGATCAACTGCACACGTTTCTTGAGATCGTTCGATTAAAGAGCTTTTCTAAGGCTGCTCAGACCTGTTACCGAACACAGCCAGCTATTAGCGCGCAGGTGCGCCAGCTTGAGCAGGAGATGAACACCACGCTCTTTGAGCGGCTGGGGACCAAGATTTCGCTCACCGTGGCTGGCCGCATCTTTGCCGAGCATGCCGAGCAGATTTTGGCGCTGCGCCGCCGTGCCCAGGACGCTATCAACGAACTGGAGAAAGTGCCACGGGGAGAGTTGCTGATTGCCGCAAACGAGGCGACCTGCATTTATGTGCTCCCGGCCGTTTTTGGAGAGTTTAAAAAGCAGTTTCCAAACGTCCAGCTGCTGGTAGACAGGTCGTACGGGGCGCGGGTTGTACAGGCGGTGCTGGATAACCTGGCTGATTTTGGGATAACGCAGCTGCCGGTGGAAGAGAAGAAGCTGCAGGTGGTCAAGATCTATTCAGACGAGATTAAGCTGTTGATCCCGGCCGGACACAAGCTGGCATCGTATGAGCGGATTATGCCGCGGGATCTGCAGGGCGAGCAGGTACTGCTTCCTAAGACGGGCACAACGCGGTCGCGACTGAATTCGTGGCTGGAATCGGTGCAAGAAGATTTGAATGTGTCCATGGAGCTGGACTCGACTGAGATGATCAAGCGGTTTGTAATGGCGAACCTTGGCGTCTCATTTCTGGCAGCTTCGCACTGTCAGGAAGAAGTGGCAGCTGGCAAATTGGCCGCCGTATCGCTTGGGCCGGAGCCGATGATTCGACGGGTAGGTTTAATTTACCGGAGAGATAAGGTATTATCCAAGGCGGGACTAGGATTCATCCGGGCCACCTCGGAAAATGCTGGTAATGAAATGGGAATGTCGGCAGCCAGTACACGGCTGCGGGCGCTGGGTTCCTAGAACAACGGGGCGGTAATGGCGTTGGTAACTGCAAGAAGCTCGACAATATTCATTGCAACAGGCGAGAGCACGCGAGTGTTTCACTCGGTTAGCGAGGTGCCTCGGCCATTGCGGCGCAAGCTGGATGAAACCACCCAGAGTGCAAGCTCGGCGACGATTCTGATCGCTGACAAGCGGGGACGGGAAGAACTGGTCAGGGCTTTACAGGGCGAACCGAGCAGAGTTCACTGCCGTCTGGCCGATACGATGCGAGCCCGCCAGGCAGAAAAGATTGCG
This sequence comes from uncultured Bryobacteraceae bacterium, assembly GCA_964248405.1. Classification (GTDB taxonomy): domain Bacteria; phylum Acidobacteriota; class Terriglobia; order Bryobacterales; family Bryobacteraceae; genus Bog-105. The sequence continues at coordinate 291,069 of CAXTYH010000002.1, read as the reverse complement.
CTTCAAAGAAGGCAAGTGTCCGGACGTTACTTCCGCCGATGTTTGGAGTTGCTGGTTCCGCTTGCGATCGCTACTTCCCTTTGGTTTTTGGTTGACGTACATTTTCAATAAATTTTTAGTTGAGATATAAAGGTGCTTGCTCCATCTGCCGATTAGATGGTTGTGAAACACTTCGACAACCAGCATCCACGATTCGCAACCATTAAGTCGTCTTTCGCTCCAGCAAATATCCCGTGCTTCTTTGGTGAAGTGCAAGGGAAACGTTTGCTCGTGGAAGGGCAGCGTGCCTTGCCGTCGGGTGCCACGGTTACAGTGGAGTTCGATGATGCCTTATTTCTAGGCGAGGTGGTTCTCTGTAAAGAGATTTCCGATAGCTGGACCTTCGAGATCAAGGTTGAGCAGGTCCTGAGCGGGTTGCAGAGCTTGATGGCTCTACGTTCGCAGCTTCTGGGCGATGCGCCGACTGTTCGCCCAACGGCGTCCAATCCATTCACCCAGGCGTTTGCACTCCGCTAGTCGCCCGGTTCGCCCCGTTCGGTATTCTGCAGAAAGATGCAGAGAACGGTGATGATATTTGGGGCGGGAGGGCAGTTGGGCGTCGAGTTGTGCCGTGAGTTTGAGAGGCGCAGCTGGACAGTTCGTCCCTACCATCGGCAAGCGGTGGACGTAACTGATGAGGCTGCCGTCCGGCAGGAGACTGCGCAAGTCAGGCCCGAGGTTGTGATAAACGCAGCGGCCTACAACCAGGTAGACCAGGCGGAGTCGGAGGCGCTGGAAGCTTACCAGGCAAATGGACTGGCTGTACGAAACCTGGCCGTTGCTTGCAGGGAAGTAGAGGCGCAATTGGTCCACTTCTCGACCGACTATGTGTTTGATGGAGCCAAGGGTGCAGCGTATACCGAGGAAGATAAGCCGCATCCGCTAGGTGCTTATGGCGTGTCGAAGCTAGCCGGTGAACTGTACGCGCAGGCTTATCGGCCGGATGCTCTGATTTTGAGAACATCGGGGGTTTTCGGGCCGGCAGGACGATTTACGCCCCGTGGAAACTTCCCTGAAACTATGTTGCGGTTGGCGGCAAGCGGGAAACCGATACGCGTAGTGGCTGATTCGGTGGCGTCTCCCAGCTATGCACCGGCCATGGCCGAGCGGACGGCGGACCTGGTTGAGCAGGATGGGAAGGGTCTATATCATCTAGGTGGAGGAGAGGCGATTTCCTGGTTCGATTATGCCCGCCTAATTTTTCAGCAGGCCGGTGTCTCGCCGGATCTCGTGCCGATTGGCGGAGCGCAGTACAAGACACAGGCAGCTCGCCCTAAATATTCAGCGTTGGCAAATGAGCGGCTGCAGAGAAGTGGAGTAGCCAAGATGCCGGACTTAGCAGCAGCGGTCTCTCACTACTTTGCGTTGCGCGAAACTGCTATTGCGCATCGGGCTTTGTAGCGTAATAGCCACTGCGCGCCTGCACATGATAGTCCTTATTGTCGGTGCGGATATCGAGTTTGCGGAACGTGTTGTCGCGTTGCGGGTTGGTGGACTCGTAGCCGATGGAGTACTGGTTCCGCAACTCATCCTGGATCTGATTAAAGATTTCGCTCAGGGGATGTTTTGAGCTGACGGTAAACACTTTGCCTCCCGTTTCTTCAGATATCTTGCGGAGTTCGGATTCGCCTCCGCCGCCGAACATTCCAGCGCCTGCGTAGAATCCACGATCGACGTAGTAGATGCTATAGATAATGGCGTCGGCTCGTTGTGCCGCTTCGATAGCAGCCCGGCGATCGTAGTTGCTGCCCTGGTCGTCTCCATCTGTGATTAGAATCATTGCTTTACGACCGACTTCGCTCTTCAATTTCTCATTAGCAGCCAAATAGATGGCGTCGTACAGCAGCGTGCCTTTCACTCGTCCGACGGGAACAGGTCCGGTGTTTACGTTAGGAATGGGACCGTTGCCAAACGAGGGAGACTGCCCGTCACCTTGGAGGTCGCGCATTGCGGCGACCAGTTGCTTTGGCGAGTTGGTGTAATCCTGCAAAAGGTCAGTGCTCTTGCCGAACGAGATCAGAAAGGCTTCGTCTTTCTTGCGGAGGACGCTGGAGAAGAATGACGAGGCGGCTTGGCGTTCGATATCAACGAGGCGTTCCTGGCTGGCGCTGATATCGATAAGCAGACCAAGCGTGATGGGCAGGTCCGTTTCGCGGCTGAAGTGCCGGATGGCCTGCTGCTTGCCGTCCTCGAAGACCGTGAAGTTCTGCTTTTCGAGATTCGGAATGAGTGCGCCGCCTTTTTTAGCTTTAACGGTGAAGAGAATGTTAACCAGTTCGACATCGACGCGAATAGTGCTGTCTTGACCGGCGGGCTCCGGCGGCGGCGGGGCTTGAGCCGAAACCAAGGTAGTCAGAAAAAGGCAGAGAGCGGCAGAACGAACGTGAAAGAGCACAGTCTTCGATATCATTATGAAGGAATCGCAAGTGGACGACAGGGTACCGGCGACATGGTCGGAAGATGCTGCCGTATCTCACTTGATGGCAGCGGACCCGATCCTGGCCGAGATCATCCGGCGGCACGGGCCTTGCACCATAATGCTACGGCCACCAACTTTCGAGACGCTGGCGCGCTCTATCACGTTCCAGCAACTCAGCGGTAAGGCGGCAAAGGCGATTTTCGACCGGGTCCGCTCGGCCATGGGAAGGCGGTTCTCTGCGCCCGCGTTTCTGAAGCTGGGCGATGACGAGTTGCGGGCGTGCGGGTTGTCAAGACAGAAGATAGCGTCACTGCGGGATTTAGCCGGTCGGGTAGCCCGGCGCGAGATCAACTTCCGTAATTTCGCTAAGATGGAAGACGAGGACATCATCGCGGCTCTCTCCGAAGTGCGGGGCGTCGGTGTATGGACTGTTCAGATGTTCCTCATGTTCTCGTTGGGCCGACCGAACGTAATGCCCCTGGGAGATTTGGGCATTCGCAATGCAGTGCGTAAGGCCTACCGGTTAGCAGAAGCGCCGAAGTCTGCTGACCTTGCGGCAATCGCACGAGACTGGCACCCGCACTGCACCCTTGCCTGCTGGTATCTGTGGCGGAGTCTGGAAGGGCCAGCGGAGTTTTAGGGTCCCGCCTGTAAGGTCTGCTATTCCAGTGCAAATGCGATGACTGAGTCGCCCATCTTGCTCTTGAGTTTGCCGTGCCCTCCAGCGCAGATGACGAGATACTGCTTTCCATTCCATTCGTAAGTCATTGGCGTGGACTGCGCACTGGCAGGAAGCTCCGTTTCCCAGAGTTGTTTGCCGGTTTCTGAATCGAAAGCGTGCAAATGAGGATCGAGCGTTGCAGCAGTGAACGTAAGTCCGCCTGCGGTTGTAATGGGCCCACCTAAGTTAATCGAACCTTCTGGCCAGCCGCTTCCCATAGAGCCGATTGCCGTTTGCCAGCGAAGCGTACCCGTATTCAGATCAAAGGCAACCAGCGCGCCCCAGGGTGGAGCATTGCAGGGCTGTCGATTCGGGGCGACCAACCATTCGCGGTGCATCGCGTAGGGCGTTCCACGTTGCCGGGCGAATTCGCCGCCCCAAGCTGTTTCGGTTTTCTTGGCACCGTCGATTGCAGAAGCCAGATCTTCGCGCGGAATCAGCTGCATAATGGCTGCCACGCGATTTGTATTTGCAAGCAGAAGATTTTGGTCGGGATCCCACGTAGCACTACCCCAGTTCACGCCGCCAACGTTGCCTGGAAACGAAACTGTGCCCTGAAAGCTAGGCGGAGTGAACAGGCCTTCGTTCCGCAACGATGCGATCTTGTCGCGGCACCATTTGCGAGGCTCGGGAGTTGCACCCCATGCCTCGTCGGGTGTTAACTGTTGGGGAACCATGGCGCTCCAGGCTGGAATCGGCTGTGTTGCCGATGCGTCCTCGCCGGGGATTGCGCTTTTCGGAACCGGTTTCTCAGTCACCGTGTGCAGAGGCTTGCCCGTCAGGCGATCGAGCACAAACAGGTGTCCGATCTTAGTTGTGACTGCAACCGCCGGTTGACCTTTGAACTCGATCAATGTGGGCTGTGAAGGAACATCGTAATCCCATAGATCGTGATGAACGACCTGGAAGCCCCAGACGAATGCTCCGGTTGAAGCTCGTAAAGCAACAACCGAGTTAGCCCACTGGTTATCGCCAGGGCGAGTGCCGCCGTAGTAGTCGGGGCTCGCGCTCCCAGTGGGGACGAAGATGAGGTCGCGCGCGGGATCGGCGGCAAAGGCCGACCAAGCATTCGCCGCACCGGTCCGGGACTGCTGCTTCTCGGCCCATGAAATCGGGTCCCAGGTCCAGCGCAAAGAGCCAGTTCGGCAATCGTATGCGCGAACACTGCCGCGAGGCATGTCAACAGCGCTGTTGTCGCCAATGGCAGAACCTGTAATCACCAGGTCGCCGACAATGACGGGTGGAGAGGTGACTTGGAAGTCGCCGTGAAACTCCGGGCCATAGACTACGCCGCGGGTTAAATCCACGGTGCCAGCGTGGCCGAAATTCGTGCAAAGCTCGCCAGTTTTGCCGTCTAACGCAATCAGCCGTGCGTCGATGGTGCCTTCGAAAATGCGGAGTTTGCAGGCCGCCGTAGCGGATACTTTGGAATCAACCCAGGCCGATACTCCACGCGACGTAACCTCAGAGTAATTCTCTGACCTGTCGATTTTCGGATCAAATTTCCAGCGTTCTCTGCCGCTGGCCGGATCGAGCGCGATGACTTGATTAAATGGCGTGCTCAGGTACAGACTGCCGTCGACCAGGATCGGCGTTGCTTCGAACGCTGCTCTTTCGTTCACGCTGGTGTTTGGTTGTAACGCGCCAGTATGGTAAGTCCAAACTGTTTTCAACTCTGTCACGTTCCCTCGCGTTATCTGTTTGGATAACGCGTGACGCGTTCCCGCTTGGTCACCGCCATATACATTCCAAGTTTGCCCGGAGGCCAGCGCTGCGATAAAGAAGGGAATAGAGTTGATGAACCACACAGAGTTATTTTGGCGAAGACTTTGGGCAACTGCACTACTGGCGGGAGGAACAGGCCTAATCGCGGGACGTTCCGGCCCGAAAGCGCCGTGTCCAGGTAAGCTCATGCCCGTTTTTCAGGATGACTCGACGCTCGCCATGAAACCACGGCTGCATCTCTTTCACTCGGTCGAGATTGATCAGTTCGGAGCGGCTGATACGAACGAATTGCTCGGGGTCCAGTTGTCCTATCACACTTTCAAGTGTGGAGCGGATCGTGTACGTCTCGGGCCCGGAATGTAAGTGGACGTAGTTGCGATCAGACGCTGCCCAGTCGAGCTGTTCAACTGGTAAGAAAATCTCGCGCCCATTTCTCTGGACAAGGAGACGTTTGGTATAGCTTCGTTGCTCTGTTGCCGGAGATGGTTTTTTCCGCAATGCAATTTGTTCTTTGGCCCGCTCGAGTGAGCGCTCAAAGCGTTGAGGATCTACTGGCTTGAGTAGGTAGTCAAGTGCTTCGGCTTCGAATGCTTGCAACGCATAGTGTTGATGAGCAGTAAGAAAAACCACGTGAAACGTGCGTGATTGCCGAGCAGAGGCGAGTGCCGCAAAGCCGTCAAGATCCGGCAGCTGCACATCGAGGTAAACCAGGTCCGGTTCGAACGTTTTTACAGCCGCAATGGCATCGGCAGCGCAGCCGGCTTCCTGGATTTCACTGACTTCGGGGTCGGACTCCAGAAAGCGCCGCACTTTACGACGAGCAGGAGGCTCGTCATCAACGATCAGAACTCGTATCACGTTCGATAAGGGATGGCAACGGAGACAGCCAGACCTCCGTCCTCGCAGTTGTCGAATCGAAGCGTGTGCTGCGTTCCATACAGCTGTTCCAGGCGCGCGACTGTGTTTGCAATCCCAGTGCCGTGCCGGAGCTTGCCCGGCGGTAGTCCTCGTCCGAAGTCCCGAAGCCGAACATGGGTGGCTCCTGCACTTAGTTCAGCTGTCAGACTGATTGTAACTGCGTTTGTCTGTGGATCGATGCCGTGCCGAATGCAGTTTTCCACTAACGGCTGCAGCAGCAGGTGTGGAACCAATGCAGTTTTCGCTTCAGGCGCAACGTTAAGATTGACGCTCAGCTTGTCTTCGAAGCGAGAGCGCATGATGCTGAGGTAGAGTTCGAGTGTTTCTATCTCTCGGTCGAGGGAAACGAGCGGCTCATCGGCGTCGTAAATTGTCTTGCGGAGGAGAGTGCTGAGTTGTGCAATCGCCTCGTCTGCTCTACGTGGATTTTCGTAGACGAGAGACGAGATGGTATTCAGGGCATTAAACAGGAAGTGCGGCTGAAGCTGAAGACGTAAGTTTTCAAGGCGCAACTGAGCCAGCTTGCTCTCCATTTGAGCTGTTCGGACATGCCGGTCAAAAACATAGACCGTGCCCACCATCAGCGTGTATGTGATGACATCGTGGAAGAACTCCATCGGATAGCGCGCGCTCATCACGCCGTAGTCGTAATCACGCAATCCGAATTGCGCATAGAGGCTATTTCGGAGGCCCCAAAGCAGAGATGTGTGAACGATGGAAAAGAGGATCAGCGCGCCTGCGTGCAATGGCAGGGTTGTATACCAGTTGCGAACGGTAACGGGGTGCCGTCTGGCAAAACGGCGAACCAGTGGAAAGAGTAAGGCCGCCATCCACGCGCCTGTTAGCAGTTCGTTAATGAGAGGTTCGAGTGGCGAGACCGGTTCGCGATTTGCCACGTACTCGAGGTAGCGATAGCCGAAGAGGAGCAATCCAATAGCCGTAAACCAGCCAAAAATTGTCAACCCGGATTGCAGCCGTCGGTTCAAACGATAAGTATAGGCGGATACCCGGTGAGCTTAGCAACGTGTTGGCTGTGGTCCAACTGGGACGTGGCACTTATCGAGGGAGAGACCCTGAGCAAAGCTGGCGTCTTCTGGATGAGGCAAAAGATCATTCAGCGCGGAGCAGCGCCCCTCGCCGTCCTCTTACGATTCGGGCAGCGGACGGGCGGGCTTCAGAACGACCACGCCCAGCGGAGGCAATACCAGAGTGGCCGAAGCGGGACGGCCGTGCGCTTCGGTTGGCTCGGCGATGACGGAACCGCCGTTGCCTAGATTGCTGCCGCCGAACATACCCGCATCGGAGTTGAAAATCTCGTGGTGTAGCCCAGCTTCGGGCATTCCGATGCGATAGCTCAAGTGCGGTTGCGGTGTGAAGTTGCAAACGAACACCAGGTAATCGTCTCGTTGCTTGGCGCGGCGGACAAAGGAGATGATCGAGTTCTCGTTGTCGCGGAAGTCGATCCATTCGAAACCGGCAGGTTGAAAGTCTACTTCGTAAAGGCTTGGCTCACGGCGATAGAGATTGTTTATTTCAGTGCAGTAGGTCTGTAGCTGGCGATGAACTGCGTGGTCGAGCAGCCACCATTCCACTTGCGCTTCGGAGTTCCACTCTGTTGTCTGGCCAATCTCAGAACCCATGAAGAGCAGCTTCTTGCCCGGGTGTCCGTACATAAAGCCAAGGAACGCGCGAGTGTTGGCAAAGCGCTGCCACTCGTCACCGGGCATCTTGCCGATGAGTGAGTGCTTGCCGTAAACCACTTCGTCGTGCGAGATAGGCAGGACGAAATTTTCTGAGAACGCATAGACCATGCTGAATGTGATGTCGCCCTGGTGATACTTACGGTAGAGGGGATCAGATTCGAAGTAGCGGAGCATGTCGTGCATCCATCCCATGTTCCACTTCATGGTGAAACCAAGGCCGTTCAGATACACGGGTCGTGAGACGCCGGGGAAGGACGTGGATTCTTCAGCAAAGGTCATGGCGCCCGGGACCTGGTGAACCAGTTCGTTTACCTTGCGAAGGAAAGAGATGGCTTCCAGATTCTCATTGCCGCCGTGGATATTGGGAATCCACTCGCCTGGCTTGCGCGAGTAATCGAGATAAAGCATGGACGCGACAGCATCGACACGCAAGCCGTCAACGTGATACTTCTTCAGCCAGAACATGGCGTTCGAAATCAGAAACGAGCGAACTTCATTGCGGCCGTAGTTAAAGATCAGCGTGCCCCAGTCGCGGTGTTCGCCGAGGCGCGGATCTTCATGCTCATACAGTGCTGTGCCGTCAAATCGGGCAAGGCCATGCGCATCCTTCGGGAAGTGACCGGGAACCCAGTCGATGATGACTCCGATGCCTTCCTGGTGGCAGCGATCGACAAAGTACATGAAGTCTTGCGGCGAGCCGAAGCGGGAGGTGGGAGCGAAGTAGCCGCTGACCTGATATCCCCAGGATGGCGCGTAAGGATGCTCAGAAACGGGCATCAACTCGACGTGGGTGTAGCCGAGTTGCTTGACGTACCGAAGCAGCTCATCCGCATCCTGACGATAGCTGAGAGGCTGGTTGCTGCCATCGCGACGCCACGAGCCGAGATGCACTTCATAAATGGAGATTGGGATTTCGAGTGCCCGGGTGATGGTGCGGGCCTCCATCCAAGCCTCGTCCTTCCACTCGTAGCTGTCAAGATCGGCTACGATGGACGCGGTCTTCGGCGGTAGTTCCATGGAGAAGCCGAAGGGGTCGGACTTTAGTTGGGTATAACCGCGGTATCGGGACTTGATCGCGTACTTGTAGGCAGTGCCGGGCCCTTCATTTGGCATGAAGATTTCCCATACGCCGCCGGTGCGCTGACGCATTGGATTGCAGCGGGTATCCCAGCCATTGAAGTCGCCAACGATGCTGACGATCAGCGCATTCGGGGCCCAGACAATGAAGCCAGTTCCTCGGACCCCATCCAGGACTTTCACGTGTGCACCGAAAGTGTTGTAGCCCTCAAAGTTCGTACCTTCTGAGTGCAAGTAGAGGTCGAAGTCACTGAGCAATGGAAGGAAGCGGTAAACGTCCTCCTGCTCGGTTACCTGGCCGTCGCCATGGGTGATGCGAAGGCGGTAACGATCGGGTCGAGACTCAAAAGATGCAGCATAGATACCGCCGCCGTGAACCTTTTCCGCTTCAATCGTACGAGTGCCTTCCAGCACTTCAACACGTTGAGCATGTGGAAAGAAAGCAGTAACTTCCCAGCCGTTTTTCTCGCTTGCATCTCTGGGATGGGGGCCCAGCACGGCAAAGGGATCGCCGTGATAACCGCCCGCAATTGCTTCCAGTTCTCCATCAGTCATTGTTCATCATTATGTCAGGAGAACTTGCCCACAATGCCGGTAGTCAAGCCTGAACTCACTCTTTACGAATACGTGAAGCAGTTGCCGAAAGCGGAGTTGCACCTGCACCTGGAAGGTTCCGTTGAGGCGCAAACAATTCAGGAAATACAACCGGGGCTTACGCTTGGTGAGATTCAAACGGCAATGCACTTTTCGGGATTCCTGGGCTTCCTAAAGGCTTATGTGTGGGTCTCGCAACGGTTAACTACTGCCACCGCCTATCGGGTAGCACTGCGGCGGCTGCTGGAGAAGCTGATTTCACAGAATGTGTTGGCAGTTGAGATTACGCTCTCGGTAGGGGTGATTCTCTGGAAAGGACAAACGCTTGAGGCCATCTTCGAAGCGCTTTGCGAAGAATGCGCGGCCCATCCGACCATTCGCGTGCACTGGATCTTCGATGCCATACGGCAGTTTGGAGCTGAGCAGGCCGCGGAAGTCTTCGAAAAGGCGGCGGCCTACCGGGACTCCGGCGTGGTCGCCATTGGTATTGGGGGCGATGAGGAGCGTGGACCCGCTATCTGGTTTGCTGATTTATATCATCGGGCGAAAGACGCTGGGTTGTGTTTGACGGCTCATGCAGGTGAAACAACCGGACCGGAGAGCGTCTGGCAGGCAATCAAGATCGGTGCTCAGCGCATTGGGCATGGCATCCGAGCGGTGGAGGACGGCAAGCTGATGGCATACTTGCGCGAGCATGCGATTGCACTTGAAGTCTGCCCCTCGAGCAACGTCGCAACTGCGGCAGTCAGGAGCTTGGAGGAGCATCCACTGCGGCAACTTTGGGAGGCCGGCGTTCCGATCGTACTGGGAACGGATGATCCGGCGCTGTTCGCCACTAATTTAGGCAAGGAATACGCTCTTGCCGCCGAGAAATTCGGCTTTTCGCGGGAGGAGCTTTGCCAACTGGCGACCAACAGTTTTCGATTTAGCTTCGACCGGCTCAGCCGCGAGCTTGGCCGACGCGTTCTTCCAACAGCAGGTGAATAAGGGCCTCGAGTTCGCGTATGCGGTCATTGAGATGTTCCAGGGCCGCCGGTTCAGACTCGCCGCTTGCTGCTACGCGACCATGTTCGAGTGAACCAAGCGCCTGACTTCGAGTTCTAACCACACGCCCGGGGATACCAACCACCGTTGCGCCTTCTGGCACTGAGTGCACCACCACGGCGCCTGCGCCAACCTTCACCTCATCGCCCAAGCGAATGTTGCCCAGGACAGATGCGCCAGTGCCCACCACCACGCGATTGCCAATGGTGGGATGGCGCTTGCCGCGTTCGTTGCCGGTGCCGCCAAGGGTGACGCCCTGGTAGAGGAGAACGTCGTCTCCAATCTCGGCTGTCTCGCCAATGACGACGCCAAGCCCGTGATCAATGAAGAGCCGCTTGCCGATGGTGGCGCCGGGATGGATTTCGATCGAGGTTAGGATACGGGCGATGGTTGAGATGAATCGAGCGAGTACAAAGAAGCGCCGACCGTAGAGCCAGTGAGAAACATGGTGAAAGAGAACGGCATGCAGACCCTGGTAGCAAAGGAGGATTTCCAGGCTGCTCTTGGCGGCTGGGTCCTCGCGTTTGATAGCGGCAATGTGATCACCAAGGGACATCTCGCTATTATCTCGTGCTTGGCTCAGGGAGCCTCTCCGGTTCAGCAAACCGAAACCACGAATGTGACTCGGCGTCTAAACAGACGAGGTAAAAAGATGGCCGATAACGACGTAATAACTAACCAACAGACAATTTTGAAGAACCAGGAATCGATCTTGAACAATCAGAAAGCCATTGTTGAGAATCAGGAAATCATCATAAAGAATCAGAAGACGCTGGATGAGATCGTTCAAAATCAGAAGCGGATCCTCGCTGCTGTTGAGAAGTAAAGGGAAGGCTGGACTGGAACAGTCCGGCTTACTTTATCGCAACGATAACGTCCTGACCAGAGTCGAGCTGAACAGGAGCTCCGGACCAGCCTCCGTGCTGGACGCTTTGGAGAGTGAAACCAGCTTTCAACATTGTTTCTTCGACGTATTGGCGCGAGAACGCAACCGCTTGCTCGGGAAGGTCGAGGGTGCACTGCGCATGGTGTTCGAACCGATGCTTAAACGGAAAAATCGCCTGGCCGGCAGATACGAAGGGCTCGGTTGTTTCATCGAGAAGAAACCAGGTCGACAGGAAACGGCCGCCTGGTTTCTGGATCCGGTACGTTTCATTGATGTAGTGAGTCGCTGTTTCAGGCAGTAAGTGCGTGAAGAGTGAGTTCGCAACAATAAACGAGAAGGTTTCCGGGGCGAAGGGAAACATGTACTCACTGGCAGGCGAGGAGCCGCTGGGATTGTAAGTCCTGTTAAATACGTCGGCGTGTGTGAGCGGAGATTCGGATGCTTAGCTGCAATGTTCCGACGGTACCAGTTAATGGCAAACCGAATAACATCCAGACCTTCGTAAGAACCCTGGGCAGACAAGAAGCAAGTCATCGCCAAGGCTGTACGCCCGATACCGCAGCCAAGGTCAAGCACCCGATCCGATGGAGTAAGTTGGCCCAGCCTGCGACAGAGCGCCACATTGTGCTCGCCTAACTGGCGAAAAGATCCATTTCCGGAGATGTTCAGGCGTCGCGGAGGAATGCCACTATCGGACTTACCCGTTACGCGATCCCGAATATCAAGAAGTAAGTTCGATAAGTAGCTGCGGCCCTGAACGCGTACCGGAGTAGGAAGATAGGAAACGAGTAAGCTCCTTAAGAATGACTTACTCAAAGCGATAGTTCGGGGCTTCTTTAGTAATGATGACGTCGTGTACGTGGCTTTCGCGGAGGCCGGCGACGGTCACTCGGAGAAACTTTGCGCGCTCCTGCAGTTCACCAATGGTAGAACAGCCGCAGTAACCCATGCCGGCACGCAGGCCACCAACTAACTGGTAGACCAGATCAGAAAGCGAACCTTTGTAAGGAACACGGCCTTCGATGCCTTCGGGAACGAGCTTGCCGTTAGGAGACTGCTGATAGCGTTCGGAACTGCCGTGAGGCATTGCGCCCATGGAACCCATGCCGCGATAGCTCTTGAAGGTACGACCCTGGTAGAGAATCGTTTCGCCCGGGCTTTCGTCTGTGCCGGCGAGCATGCTTCCCATCATGACTGAATCGGCGCCGGCGGCAATGGCTTTCGTGATGTCACCGGAGAACTTGACGCCGCCGTCGGACATAAGTGGAACGCCGGCGTCGCGAGTGGCTTTCACACACTCGGAAATAGCGGTAATTTGCGGAACTCCGGCCCCGCTGACGACGCGAGTGGTACAGATAGAGCCGGGCCCTATGCCGACCTTGATCCCGTCGGCGCCATAGCGGATGAGATCGCGGGCACCCTCAAACGAAGCAACGTTGCCGGCCAGGAGAGCAACGCTAGGCAAGGCGCGTCTGACGGCTCGTACTGAATCTAGAACACGCTGGCTGTGGCCGTGTGCGGAATCAATCGCAATGACATCGACGTTGCGGCGAACTAACTCCTGAGCGCGTTCGAGGAAGTCGCCCCCCGAACTGATGGCAGCAGCTACGCGGAGCCGACCTTGTGCATCTTTCGCAGCATTCGGGTATTTGATCTTTTTCTGGATGTCTTTGACCGTGATAAGACCCTTCAGCACGTAGTTGTCATCGACAACCAGAAGCTTTTCAACCCGGTTCTTATGCAGTATTCGCTGAGCATCTTCCAGCGTTGTTCCGACAGGCACTGTGATCAGGTTCTCGCGAGTCATCACCTCGGAGATTGGCAAGTCGTAGCGAGTCTCAAAACGAAGATCCCGATTGGTAAGAATGCCGACAAGCTTGCCGTCTTTGGTGACGGGTACACCCGAAATCCGATAGCTGCTCATTAACTCCAGAGCCTCGGAGATTTTGCGTTCGGGCGCGATGGTGACCGGGTCGACAATCATGCCGCTCTCGCTCCGTTTGACTTTGTCCACCTCTTCGGCCTGACGTTCCACGGTCATATTGCGGTGGATGATGCCCAGGCCGCCTTGCTGCGCGAGAGCGATGGCCATGTGCGATTCAGTGACGGTGTCCATGGCCGCACTCACGATCGGCACATTGAGTTCGATGTTCGCGGTGACACGGGTTCCGGTGTTCACATCAGCCGGGGCGACAGAGCTGTGGGCTGGTTGTAGAAGGACGTCGTCGAAGGTGAGGCCTTCCTGGATTACCTCAGGAATCATGCGGGGTACCCTCATGCTAACAGGGCAGGTGCAGTTTCCATGCGGTTTCACTTATATACTGGATTGGATTTGACCCGCGTCGGCCGTTACCAGATCGAAGAGGAAATCGGGCATGGCGCGATGGGTGTTGTGTATCGGGCAACCGATCCAACTATCGGCCGTGCGGTGGCAATTAAGGCAATACGGCTGAGCGACTTTCAGGATCCAGATGAGCGGACGCGCATTCACCAGCGGTTATGGCAGGAGGCCCGAGCAGCGGGAGCGCTGTCTCATCCCAATATTGTCACGGTGTTCGATCTGGTGGAGCAGGATTCAGCTGCCTACATCGTGATGGAGTACGTCAGAGGGGAGTCGTTGGCGCAGCTACGCCAGCGCGGTGAATCGCCCGAGCGTAAAGACTTGCTCCGCTATTTTCAGCAGATGGCCGAAGCGCTGGACTACGCACACCAGAAAGGCGTGATCCATCGCGATGTGAAGCCGGGCAACATGATCGTCTCGAGCACCAAAGTGAACGGCAGCAGCCTGGCCAAGATGGCTGACTTTGGTGTAGCGAAGTTTATCTCACAAAATACGACTCACAGCGGCACGATGATTGGAACTCCCAGCTACATCTCGCCGGAGCAGATCGAGGGTCTTCGCACGGATGGAAAGTCGGACCAGTTTTCTTTAGCCGTAGCCATGTATGAGCTTCTGACGGGTCAGAAGCCGTTTGATTCAGATAACCTTTCGGCTCTGTTTTACCAGATTTGCAAACAGAGCCCAAAACCGGCAGACCAGGTGAATCCACAGCTCTCCACCAAGGCCGGAAAGGCGCTCTCCCGAGGCTTGGCCAAAGAGCCCGACCAGAGATTTGGCACCTGCAGCGATCTGGTGGCTGAGTTAACGGCCGGTTTTCTGGTTGATCAACCGAGGGTTATGGTTGCGGCGGCGGCGGCGGGTGGGCAAATGGTTTCGGCGGCGGCATACTCATTGCCGCCATTACCGGCTCGGAACACGCCGTCGGAGAAATCGGCCCGGCGTCCGAAGCTGTCCAGGCTTTCGAGGATCGCAGCATTATCTGGAGCGGGATGTTTGCTGCTGGCCGGCTTGGGGGCGTTACTACGGGACAGAGTGACCGCGCACCGTCCGTCGACTCCTGCAGCAACGACGGCGGTTTCGTCGCCGGGAGCGCACGGCAGTTTGCCTGGGAAAAAGAGTACGGCTACGGCCGCGCCTCCCGCTTCATCGTCAACGGTTTCTGTACCAACTGCCGTAGCAACTTTCAGTCTCCATACAGAACCCGAAGGAGCGACAGCCGTAGTAGACGAGCGAGAGGAAACCACCTGCCGGACGCCATGTGATTTGCGGCTACCCGCGGGACGTCATACGGTAACCGCGACCGCGCCGGGCTTTAACGTGGCACGGCGAATTGTCTGGCTGCCAGGCGAGAACAGTTTGACCATTAAGCTGGACCAGAGTATGGGCGTTCTGCTGCTTACCAGTACGCCTAGCGGGTCGGATGTTAGTGTCGATGGCAAGCCGGCCGGACAAACACCTGTCACCCTGCGGCTCACCACGGGAACCCACCAGCTTTCGCTCGCCCGAGGTGAACAGCGGCATGAGGAAAGCATCGAAATCGATACGGACCAATTCGTCTCGCGCAACCTCGATTGGCACTTACCCTAAGTCAGACGCAGATGGGTAGCCTGGAATGCTCCGCGCGTTCAGGACTGCGCTCTTAACGGCTCGTGCGATACATTCAGCTCCAAGAGCGCCAATTGTGAGGGTGTCTACTTTCACGGTACTGACGCCCGTTGCGGCGGCAAAGATCGTGTCCCCGTCGTAAGCGCTATGGACTGGATTGATGGACCGGGCAAAGCCATCGTGTGCCATCTGGGCCATCTTGGTCGCCTCTATTTTAGTGAGCGTGGCGTTGGTGGCAACAATCGCAATGGTGGAATTGGCGCCAAAGGGCGGATTGATGGTTGCGCCGTTGAGGATTTGCTTCATGCTGTTGCGAAGGCTCTTGCCGTCCGGGGTGCGCGCTCCTGCCAGCAGGCGGCCGGTTTGGTAGTCGTAGACGTCGCCCACGGCGTTGACGGCGGCAACTGCTCCAACCACCAGGTCCGTTCCGTGTACTTTGAGACTGGCGCTACCCAGACCTCCTTTCATGGCTGAGGACATTCCGAAGATCTTGCCCACGGTGGCGCCTGCGCCTGCACCGACGTTGCCCAAGGCGAGCGGGGTGTTGGTAGCAGCTTGACAGGCCTGGTAGCCCGAATCGGCATTGGGCCGAATGCGGCCGTCGCCGACAGGCAGATCGTAGAGCACGGCCGCGGAAACAATGGGCACGTGGAGATTGCCGATGGGAAATCCGATGCCATGTTCGTCTAGGAAGCGCATGACCCCGGATGCAGCGTCGAGTCCGAAAGCGCTGCCGCCGCTCAGCACAATAGCGTTTACCTGCTGGACAGTGTTGATCGGGTTGAGCAGGTCGGTTTCACGAGTGCCGGGCGCAGAACCACGAACATCGACGCCGGCGACTGCGCCTCCGTCGAAAACAAGGACCGTACAACCAGTGGGTCGCGAACGGTGAGTGAAGTTGCCGGCGCGGACGTGTGGAACGTCCGTGATGGAGCCGGTAGGCAACTGGACTGTACTGTCCGCAAACATTGGCGCCGTAGCGAAGGTCAGCGCTGGGACGGTTCGAAGAAAGCGCCGGCGGCCGGGTAAATCAAGCGGTGAGGAGTTAGGCATGCCTGCATACCCGATGATAGACGTTGAAATGCGTTATCACCCCTGGCGCTGGATCGCGGTGAGCATCTTTGTACTGTCGTCCACTTTGAACTATCTGGACCGCGCGCTGGTGGGCATCATGGCTCCGTTCATCATGAAGGAGTTCGCGCTGAACCAGCAGCAGATCGGCTGGATCATCTCGATCTTTTCGATCACGTATGCCGCGATGTCGCTACCGGCCGGTTGGTTACTGGACCGGCTGGGAGTGAACAAGGGCATTGCAGTAGCGGCGAGTTGGTGGTCGCTGGCCTCCTTAGGCACGGGCCTAGTGGGAACTTGGGGAGCCATGGGCGTGTGCCGGGCAGCCTTGGGAATGGGTGAGGCTGCGGGTGTACCGGCGTTCGGCAAGGTGAATGGCGAATATCTGAAGCCTGAGGAGAGAGCGCTGGGAGCGGCGGTTAACGGTGTCGGAATCAGTGTGGGGCTGGCGCTGGCGCCGTTGTCGCTGGGCATTGCGGCGGTCTACGGATGGCGGCGACCGTTCGTCATCAGCGGCATCCTCGGCCTGCTGTGGATTCCAATCTGGCTGCAAGTGAGCCGGAGGTTTCAGGCACCCCGTCGCCCCGCAGTCCCGACGCGTTCCGATTGGACATTGTTGCGGCAGAAGCCAATTGCGATTCTGATGCTGGCCAATGTGTTGTGGATGAGCGGATACTCGGTATGGTCGTTCTGGATCGCTCTGTATCTTCGAGGCGTTTACCATGCAAGCTCGCACACCGTGCAGAGCCTGGCCTGGATACCGCCGTTAGTCTCAAACCTTGGCGGATTCTTCGGTGGATGGCTCTCGCTGTTGTTGATCAGGCGAGCGGTTCCTATCATTCGGGCTAGGCAACTTACCATTTTCGTGAGTGCGATCGGGTGCTTGAGTGGGCTGGGATTGTTGACTGCGCAGAGTGCGACCGGAGCGACGGTTTGGATTGCGGCGAGTTTCTTTTTTGTGCTGGCGGGAAGCGTGAATCTTTATGCGCTGCCCATCGATCTGTACGGCTCAGGCAGAGCGGCACTGGCAGTCTCGGCGTTAACGTGCGCTTATGGAGTTTTGCAGACGGTAATCTCGCCGATGATTGGCTGGATGGGTGACCATCACCTGTATCGGCAAGCGGCATGGCTGGTGGCAGTGCCGCCCCTGCTGAGTTCGCTCTTGCTGGGCGGGCTGCCGAGGCGGGCGGTACAGCAGAAGACCTATGATTCAATGGCGGAGGCTTAAATAATGACTCAACTAACGCAGCAAGCTTGGGGCAAGACACATGATGGTGAGGAGGTGCACCTCTACACCTTCCGTAATGGGCAGGGAACTGAGGTCGCAATCACCGATTTCGGTGGACACATTGTGTCAATAAAGACGGCAGACAAAAGCGGCCAATTTGCCGACATTGTCCTTGGCTTCGATTCAGTGGCCGGTTATGAGCCCAAGAATCCATATTTCGGGGCGACCGTGGGGCGGTATGCAAACCGTATTGGCGGGGCGCAGTTCACGTTGGAAGGCAAGGACTATCATCTGGTGGCAAACGAGGGTGACAACTCGCTGCATGGCGGGAAGAAGGGCTTCGATAAGTATCTTTGGAAGGGCCGTGAGGTGGACGGGGATAGTGGGAAAGCGTTGGAATTGACCCGGGTGAGTCCAGACGGCGAGGAAGGCTATCCAGGAACGCTGACCGCCATCGTAGTGTTTGCGTTAACCGATAACAATGAGCTCAAGCTGGATTATTCAGCAACAACCGATAAGCCAACAGTTCTGAACCTGACAAATCATTCTTACTTCAACCTGACCGGCGGTCCGATCAGTGAGATTGTGCATTACGAATTGTCTATCAATGCGGATGCCTTTACGCCAGTGAACCGGCATCAAGTTCCGACAGGGGAGCGGAGGCCGGTAGCGGGGACGCCATTTGATTTCCGTAAGCCTTCGACAATAGGCGCGCGCATCGATCAGGATGACGAGCAGTTAAAGCTGGCCAAGGGGTACGACCAAAACTTCATTCTGAATGACAGCGGCTTGCGACTGGCGGCGCGGGCAGTTGACCGGAAATCCGGGCGAACGCTGGAAGTGCATACAACGCAGCCTGCGGTCCAGTTTTACTCGGGTAATAACCTGGATGGCAGCGTGAAAGGAAAGGGCGGCGTGGCCTACCAGGCCCGTCAGGGTTTCTGCTTGGAAACCCAACATTTTCCCGATTCGCCAAACCAGCCATCGTTTCCCACAACCGAGCTGCGCCCCGGGCAGCTCTTCCATCAGCAGACCATCTATAAGTTCGGCGTAGCAAACGACTAGGCCGGACGTCCCCGAGTGGCTTAACTAGCTGCTAGCGCACGACAGCGAAGGCCATTGCATCTGGTGTCTGGGCAGTGGCAATGGTCTTCACGACTTTCCAGGAAGCAGGGTCGAGCACGGTGACCTTGTTGTTCGGCTGATCACTAATCAGAACATTGCCGTCGAAAGGATCGACTTCAAGGGAGCCGGGGTCGTGACCCAGATCTTCTGAGTTAACAGCGATGACTTTCCGGTTAGCTACGTCGATCTTCCAGGCCCGGATCTGATGATCGTGGGTTCCGGCGTCAAAAAGAAATCGGCCGTCAGCGCTGAATTTGGCGACGAAAGGCGTGCCGTCGACAGGAATGGTGAAGTCGAGTCGATTGTCGGAAGTTCGGAAGAAGGCGATCTTACTCTCAGGGCCGAGGCTGGTGACAAACCATTTGCCATCAGGGCTGATTGTCATGCGCTGATTTTCCGAGCTGGTAGGAATAGTGGCGATCAGCTTGCGTGCCTTGACATCAAGCACTGAAACTGTCTTTGATTGAACATTGCTGGAGTAGATGCGGCTCTCATCGGAACTGAGCGCAATCATGTGCGAGGTATGGGAGCCGGTAGGGATCTCGCCGATGATCTTCTGGGTCTTGGGGTCAATCAGAATGACGGCAGCGGCGATTTCTGCGGTAACGTAAATAGTTCCGCTTTTGCCGACGAGAACACAGTGGGGGCGCTTGTATTCGCCCGTGTCGATCACCGCCACCTGTTTGCAGTCCGATGTCTGGAAAATGTGGAACGTGTGCTCATCGGTGCCGGGCTTGCCCACGCCGGAGGAGCCGTAAACCGGCACATAGGCAAAGCGTCCGTCGGCGGATATTGACACCTCGTGAGGAGCGATGCCGGTGGTGGCCTGGCAAACAGGCTTTAAGGTGTCGGCATCGTAAATCGTAATGCCGGGCAGATGTTTGTTGACCAGCGCCATGATCCTGGAGGGAGCAGGGGCGCCGATTGCAGAAGAAGTGAGGATAGGCACGAGAATGGTGGTGAGTAGGCTTAAGAGGCTGCGCATGAGAATGGATCGAGTGAGCCGAAACGGCTATGCCGACAGGGCCGAGCGCCGCTCGACAAGATCCATCTCAGTCAGGATCAGTTTTATCACGTTCACTGTGCCGCTGTCCGGCTCGACCTACAATGACGCAATACCGCGGTCGGCTGCTTCGGTTCAAAGCTGCGGCGCTCGAAGGATTTTCTCAGGCCATAGTGTCTTGCCATGGCGCGGGCGCCCGCACCGTACTTCCGCAGAGGGTAATCACCCTGGTCTCGTAATGGTCGGGCCGGGCGAAATGATCCTATACGGTTCCAGCAAAACGAAACTTCCCCTTGTAATGGGAAGAACAGTTGTCCATTGTTCGATAATCAAGCTTCGGCGTTTGCAGATGCGGTGTTGTTGGCTGTAACTGTTTAGACACCCGCGTCGTGCAGGATGCCGATTGTAAAAACGTGAGTTTTGGGGAGAGAGTATGTGGATCGTTCGCCTGGCACTACGGCGACCATACACCTTTGTTGTTCTTTCATTGATGCTGCTTCTGCTGGCGCCGGTGGTGATCATGCGGACGCCAGTAGATATATTCCCGAACATTGATATTCCAGTGGTGAGTATAGTTTGGCAATATGCCGGGCTTTCGGCCCAAGACATGGCAGACCGGATCGTGTATTTCAGCGAACGGGCTATGACCACCACGGTCAACAACATCGAGCACATCGAATCGCAGTCGATGAACGGCATTGCGGTGGAGAAGGTCTTCTTTCAACCGCATGCGAACATCAACTCGGCACTATCGCAGGTAACGGCAGTCTCACAGTCACAATTGCGGCAGCTGCCTCCGGGGACAACGCCGCCTTTGATATTGAGCTATAACGCGTCGACCGTGCCTGTTTTGCAGCTAGCGCTCTCAGGGGAGGGACTAAGCGAGCAGCAACTGTATGACCTGGGTTCGAATTTCATTCGCACTCAGCTGGTGACAATTCCCGGAACGGCCATACCGAACTCTTATGGGGGCAAGCAGCGGCAGATCATGGTGGACCTGGACACCAAGCAGATGCAGTCGCATGGGTTGAGTCCGCTCGACATCACAACAGCCATCAGCAATCAAAACTTGATCCTGCCGGGCGGCACTTCCAAAATTGGGGCGCTGGAGTATGACGTTGAGATACAGGGAAGTCCGCAATCAGTAATTGAGCTGAACAACCTTCCGGTGAAAACAGTAGGGCGAGAGACGTTGTTCGTGCGTGACGTAGCCCACGTGCGGGATGGCTACCCACCGCAGACCAACGTAGTGCGGTCCGATGGGCAGCGCGGGTCGCTGATGACGATCTTGAAATCGGGCAACGTTTCAACGCTGGACATTATCGCGGGAATAAAGAAGCTGCTGCCATCGATTGCAGCTACACTACCGCCTGAGCTGAAGATCACGCCCATTGGCGATCAATCAATCTTTGTGCGAGCTTCTATCAATGCGGTGGTTCGGGAGGCAGTGATCGCGGCGTGCCTGACGGCCCTCATGATCCTGATTTTCCTGGGTAGCTGGCGAAGCACAATCATCATCGCGGTATCGATTCCATTGTCGATCTTGTGTTCACTTTTCGCCCTGAGCGCCTTGGGCGAAACGATCAACATTATGACGCTGGGAGGCCTGGCGCTGGCGGTAGGAATTCTGGTGGACGATGCCACTGTCGAGATCGAGAACATCAATCGAAATTTCGAAATGGGCAAGGAGATTGAACAAGCGATCTTAGACGGCGCAGCCCAGATTGCAATTCCCGCCTTTGTATCGACGCTGAGTATTTGTATTGTGTTTGTGCCGATGTTCTTCCTGACCGGCGTAGCCCGGTACCTCTTCGTTCCGTTAGCCGAGGCGGTCTCTTTCGCCATGATTGCGTCGTATATCCTTTCGCGAACCATTGTTCCGACCCTGGCGAAGTATTTGCTGTCAGGACATGGCCATCACGAAGCAGTGGCGCACGCTAACCCGCGAAACCCATTCGTGTTTTTACAGGTGAAGTTCGAGCGTAATTTCGAGCGGCTTCGGACCGGCTATCGCGGCCTGCTTGCCGGGTGTTTGCGACATCCGCGTGCCTTCGTGACCGTATTTCTGATGGCCTGTGTTGCGTCCATGGCACTGATTCCGTGGCTTGGTCAGGACTTCTTTCCCCCATCTGAAAGCGGACAGTTGCGCTTGCACGTGAGAGCGCGAACCGGTACACGTATCGAAGAGACTGCTCGCTTGTGCGATCTGATTGAGAACCAAATCCGAAAGATCATACCGGCTCGCGAAATCACCAATATTCTTGACAACATCGGTCTTCCGTACAGTGGCACCAATACTTCGTACAGCAACAGCGGAACCATTGGACCAGCCGATGCAGATATTCTCATTTCGCTGGCCGAGGATCATGGTCCCGAGTCGGAGTATGTGAGAGCCATTCGTGCAAACCTGCCGGGTCAATTCCCAGGCGTTCTTTTTTACTTTCTTCCTGCAGATCTAGTAAGTCAGATTTTGAACTTTGGACTTCCTGCACCGATTGACATTCAGGTTCTAGGGAGTAACCTGGAGGCCAATCGTGACTTTGCGGACCGGCTGCTGGAACAGGTGAAGTATGTTCCAGGAGCTGCGGACTTACGCATTCAACAGCCGTTCAACCAGCCGAAGCTATTCCTGAATATCGATCGAACAAAGGCACAGGAGTTGGGATATAGCGCGCGAGATGTGGCGAGCAATGTTCTGGTCGCCCTCAGCGGCAGTTTCCAGACAGCGCCAACATTCTGGCTAAATCCGAAGACTGGGGTCAGCTACAACATTGCTGCTGAATCGCCGCAGTATGAGATGGATTCGTTGCAGGATCTGCGCAATCTGCCGGTCTCGGCAGCGACGGCCTCCCCTCAGCTGCTGGCCAATGTCGCGTCCTTAAAGCGCGGGACCGGCTTAGCATCGGTGTCGCACTATGCCATTGCTCCGGTGATTGACATCTACGGAAACGTCGATGGTACGGACTTGGGAAGTGTAGCGAAGGAGCTGGATCGCATTGTGGCAGCAGACAGTAAGCATCTGGTGCGCGGTTCACGAGTAGTAGTGCGCGGGCAGATAGAGACGATGCGCTCGTCATTCCGTGGCTTGCTGGGCGGGTTAGCCTTTTCAATCGTGCTGGTTTACATGCTGATTGTGATTAACTTCCAGTCCTGGCTTGATCCTCTGGTGATCATCTCCGCACTACCGGCAGCGCTGGCCGGGATCGTGTGGTTTTTGTTCATCACCCATACGACGGTGAGCGTACCGGCTCTGACCGGGTCCATCATGTGCGTGGGCGTAGCTACAGCTAACAGTATTCTGGTGGTGTCGTTCGCTAAAGAGCAGCTGCCGGACTCGGATTCAGCGGCGGATGCGGCACTTCTGGCCGGGTTCACCCGCTTCCGCCCAGTGCTGATGACGGCGCTGGCGATGATGATCGGGATGCTGCCCATGGCGATGGGACTAGGCGAAGGCAGTGAACAGAACGCGCCTCTAGGACGCGCGGTGATCGGCGGCCTGCTGTTCGCAACAGTCGCAACATTATTCTTCGTGCCGGTTTTCTTCAGCCTCGTGCACCCGCGCAGGAAAGCAGCTTGATGCGAAGAGTTCGTTTGATCCTGGTGGTGGTAGCGGCCCTGGCTATCGCCGCGGTGCTGATTGTGGCGGGTATCAGACCGCGGGTGAAGAATCAACAATCCTTGCAGGAGCGGGCAACGGCAAGCGCTCTGCCGGCGCTAACAGTGATTCACCCGCTACGGCAAACTCCAGCCGAAGAGGTTGTATTGCCGGGAAATATCCAGGCGTTCTCGGATGCACCGATTTATGCACGGACAAACGGGTACCTGACTAAGTGGTACTTCGATATGGGGTCGCATGTGAAGCGTGGGCAACTGCTGGCCGAGATACAAAGTCCGGAAGTGGATCAGCAACTGCAGCAGGCTCAGGATGAGGTAGGAACGGAGGAGGCGAATCTGAAACTGGCCCAGATCACAGCCGAGCGTTACCGGAATCTGCTGCAGCAGGATTCGATTGCGAAGCAGGATGTTGACACGGCCGTACAGAACGCTGCTGCGCGTGCGATGGGCTTACGATCAGCGCAAGCGAATGTGCGGCGGCTCCAGGAGATGGTTTCGTTTGAGAAGATCTATGCTCCCTTTGACGGCGTGATTACTGCACGAAACACGGACGTCGGACAGTTGATTGCGTCGGGGTCGGGGGGAGCCGGCAATCGGGAACTGTTCCACATAGCCGCCGTGAACAAATTGCGAGTTTTTGTGAATGTGCCGCAGCTCTATTCGCACACGGCCAAGGTTGGATTGAAGGCTGACCTAACTCTGCCGGACATGCCGAATCAACGGTTTCCGGGAACGCTGGCGCGGACTGCTGATGCTTTTGATCCAACGACACGAACCCTCCTGGTGGAGGTGGACGTAAACAACCCGACGGGACAACTGTTTGCTAACGCTTACGCGGAAGTGCATTTTAAGATGAAATCCGCCGGCAGCACGTTGGTGATTCCGTCCACTTCGCTGGTCTTTCGCAGCGAAGGGTTGCGTGTGCCGACCGTGCAGAACGGGAGCAAGGTGGCGATGGTGCCGGTGAGTCTCGGGCGCGACTTCGGCAATACCGTCGAGGTGCTCTCTGGTCTAACCGCGGAGAGCGCGGTAGTTGCAGATCCGCCTGACTCATTGGTGAACGGCGAATCAGTGCGCGTGGTGCCGAAGAGAGTGGTTCCGGAGGGCGAACGCTAGGGCAGCAACCCCGCTTTGGCAGAATCGGGCGTGGCGGTCTACTCAACGATGAAAGGGGTGCCAGGAGTTATCCGGGTAAGAGCGACCGTGAGTAACTTTTGATTACCTCTTGCAATCAGACACTGTAAATACCTCCCATCAGAGATGATATGAGAGCACCTTCGAAAACGAACGCTGAACTCCACAGGGTTCTGAGTCTTTTCAAGCTGCCGCGGCTGGGATGTTGGATTTCTCTCTTTAACTCGAGGGCAAAATGTGGATTGTTCATCTAGCGCTTAGGCGTCCTTATACGTTTGTAGTGTTTTCTGTTCTTGTGCTGATCCTGGGTGGACTGGCCGCTTATGTTACGCCGAAGGATGTTTTTCCAAATATTGATATCCCGGTTGTGAGCGTGGTTTGGACCTATAACGGTCTGATGCCGGACGACATGGAAAAGCGAGTGATCACGGTTTGTGAACGCGCCATGACCACTACAGTGAACGACATTGAGCATATTGAGTCGGAGTCTTATACCGGTGTCGGCATCGTCAGGGTCTTTTTTCAGCCCCGAGTAAAAGTTGAGTTAGCTCTTTCGCAGATAACTTCGATTGTGCAGACCATCTTGCGGGTTTTACCTCCCGGGATATTTCCACCAGCGATTGTCAAGTACGATGCGGCAAGCGTCCCGGTGCTGCAGCTTGGGTTATCAGGCGAGGGTTTGACAGAGCAGGATCTGTATGATCTGGGAACGAACTTCATCCGCACTCGATTGGCTACTGTCCAGGGCGCTTCCATTCCTCTGCCGTGGGGCGGGAAAACGCGACAGATCATGGTTGATCTTGACCCTAACGCCCTCTATGCCAAGCACCTTTCGGGGATCGATGTTTCCAATGCGCTGAATGCGCAGAATTTGATTCTGCCGGCAGGCACGGCTCGGGTGGGCTCGACAGAGTACCTGGTGAAGGTCAACAGCAGTCCGACAACAATCTCGGAGATGAACGACCTTCCGATCCGGGCGGCCAACGGTGCGTTGGTGTACATGAAAGATATTGCCCAAATCCGCAACGGATTTGCTGTACAAACCAACATTGTCCGCGAGAACGGCCAGCGCTCAGCACTGCTCACGGTCTTAAAGAACGGCCAGGCTTCGACTTTGAATATCGTAAACGCCATCAAGAAAGCTTTGCCGCGGGTGAAGGCAGACTTGCCGCCTTCGTTGCGGATTACGCCGCTTTTCGATCAGTCGGTCTTCGTGCGAGCTTCGATCAATGAGGTTGTGCGGGAAGCAAGCATCGCGGCTTTCCTGACCGCTTTAATGATCCTGTTATTCCTGGGCAGTTGGCGCAGCACCTTGATAGTTTGTATTTCAATTCCCCTTTCCATTCTGACTTCGATCTGCATCTTAGCGGCATTTGGGGAAACGATCAACGTAATGACCCTAGGCGGATTGGCCCTGGCGGTCGGCATACTGGTTGACGATGCAACGGTCGAAATTGAAAACACGCACCGCAATCTAGCTGAATCGGACCGGTCACTGGTTCATGCAATTCTGGAGAGCGCCAGCCAGGTTGCAGCGCCGGCGCTGGTTTCTACGCTTTCGATCTGCATTGTTTTTCTGCCTGTCCTGCTGCTAACCGGGGCAGCGAAGTACCTGTTTACCCCTTTGGCAATGGCGGTTGTGTTTGCCATGCTGGCTTCGTATTTTCTTTCGCGAACACTGGTTCCGACCATGATGCATTTTCTGCTTCCTGCAGAGGTTGGGCTCTACCAGCAACATGATGGTGAGGAGCCGAAGGAAGCACGCAGTCCTATATGGCGGCTGCATAAAAAGTTCGAGCATCAATTTGAGAGGATGCGAGGGCGCTACAGGGGCGTGCTCGAGTGGACTCTGGCGCATCGGGCGATCACGCTAGTGGTCTTCGCTGTTTTTGTGGGCGCTTCTTCGCTGCTGACACTTGCCATCGGACGAGACTTTTTCCCCTACGTAGATTCGGGGCAGATGCGATTGCATGTGCTGCCGCCACAGGGCACTCGCATTGAACAAGCGGAATTGGTGTTTGCCGCTGTTGAGAAAGAGATTCGAAATATCCTGCCGAAAGGGCGGATTGACATGATCCTGGACAACATCGGATTACCAAATGGCGGGATCAATCTAGCTTTTGGCAACAACGCCACCATCAGCAATTCCGACGGCGACATCCTGATTTCGTTGAAGGAGGGAAAGCGACAGACACTCGAATTTACCCGGCTGTTACGAGCGAAGCTGACCGAGAAGTTCCCGGAAGAGACGTTCTTCTTTACACCGGCGAATATCACCAATCAGATTCTTGATTTCGGATTACCGGCGCCAATTGACCTTCAAGTGGTGGGACGGAACCCGGTTGCTAATTACAAGATTGCTCAGGATCTGTTACGAAAAGTGCAAGCCATTCCAGGAGCGGTGGACGTGCACATTCACCAGGAGGTGTCGTATCCAACGGTGCAAGTGGATGTGGATCGTGAGAGGGCCGAGCAGATTGGGATGCAGCAGCGCGATGTGGCGAACAGCATGTTGATCTCACTGTCGGGAAGCGGCCAGACAGCGCCGAATCAATGGTTAAATCCTCAGAACGGCGTCAACTATCAGGTTGTAGTGCAAAGCCCGCTATACAAGATTGATTCGTTCGATGCCCTGAAACGCACGCCGGTGACTTCGGTTACAGGTAACAACAGCCAACTGCTTGCCAACTTGGCTACCTTAAAGCGCGGAGTATCAACGATTGTGGTTGACCACTACAACATTCAACCGACTTTCGATATCTATGCGGATGTCGACCGAAGAGATCTGGGTGGCGTGGCCGACGCGATTCACAAGATTGTGAAGCAGCAGAAAGATTTACCGAGCGGAACATTTATTGAGCTGCGCGGTGAGGTTACAACGATGGAGGAATCGTTTACCCGACTGCTGTTGGGAATCGGATTCGCGGTAATCCTTGTTTACCTCTTAATGGCAGTGAACTTTCAGAGCTGGGTGGATCCGCTAATTATTCTTACGGCTCTACCGGGTGCGTTCTCCGGGATCTTGTGGATGCTTTACCTGACGCAAACCACATTCAGTGTCCCTTCCATGATGGGTTCAATTATGACCATCGGTGTGGCAACTGCGAATTCTATTCTGCTGGTGGTCTTCGCCAATGATCAGAGAGCTGAGGGCAAAGACGCAATGGAGGCGGCGCTGTTAGCGGGCTTCATCAGACTACGACCGGTGTGCATGACAGCACTAGCAATGATCATCGGAATGTTGCCTATGGCCCTGGCGTTCGGCGAGGGTGGTGAACAGAACGCACCTCTAGGACGAGCAGTGATTGGAGGCTTATTGCTAGCAACGATAAGTACCCTGTTTATAGTGCCGATTATGTATACGCTGCTGCGGAAGAAGTCGCCGGTTGACTACGACGCATTGATCACGAACGAATACGATGAGGTCGCCCCAGAAAAAGAAAGTGGCAAGGGCCTTAAGAGTCGTGGAAAGCTGCAGGAGGCTTAATCGATGCCAGTGTCAGAAGAACCTGTAAGCACTCGGAGCGATCAGGACATTAAGATTGAACGAACGCAACACAGGAAAGGTGGATCAGCTGCAAAGTGGCTGATCGCGGCTGCTTTGTTAGCGGCAGCTGCTGCGGCTGTGTTCTTCCTTGGGTGGTTACCGCGGCACACAAGAAGCGAGGAGATCGACAAGGAAGCCCATGCTGTTTCGACCGCGGTACCGCGATTGAATGCGGTGCGGGTGAAACGCGCTCCGATTTCTAGTGAATTGATTATCCCAGGAACGACGATTCCCTACATGGAGGCGAATATATACGCCCGGGCCTCGGGATATGTCACCAAGCGATTGGTTGATATAGGAGACCACGTAAAGAGTGGGCAGCTGTTGGCCGTCATCGATTCCCCTGATCTAGACAGGCAGGTGGCACAGGCGCAATCGAATTTAGCCCAGAGCCAGGCAACACTGGTGCAGGTGCAAGCGCAGGAGCAGCTGGCAACTTTAACCTTTAATCGTTATAAGGTGCTGGTGGCGAAAGGCGTATTCTCGCGGCAGGAAGGCGACCAGCAGGAAGCAAACTTCAATGTTGCACAGGCGAATGTGAGGGCCGCGCAGAGTTCGATTCAGGGTAATCGAGAGAACGTTGCCAGATTGACTGTGCTGCAACAATTCGAGCATGTAACCGCGCCTTTTACGGGGATTGTTACGGCAAGAAACGTGGACGTTGGAACGTTGATCAGTGCTGGAGGTTCGGGTATGACGGACGCAACCTCAGCTTCCAGCTCGAGCTCGTCGTCGCTCAGCGCAGCTCAGGGGAATAATCAAGGCTCATCGGGCAGTGTGGTGTCGAGCGTGACTCCGCAAACTGGCGGATCACAAGGTGGTCCGATGTTCGCTATAGCCAGTACCGATCGCCTGCGAGTCTTGGTATCAGTGCCTGAAGCGTACGCGTCGTTGATCCACATAGGACAGAAAGCACAGTTGACGTTTGAGGAACGGCCAAATCAAAAGTTCACTGGGCAGGTTAGCAGGACGTCAGCATCGATTGACCAGAACACTCGAACGCTGCTGGTGGAAGTACGGCTGATCAACACACAGAACCTGGTTCCGGGAATGTACGTGAGGGTAGCTTTTGTGGATGTGAGAGCGTTGCCGCCGCTGATCATTCCTGGAGCGGCGATTGTGGTGCGAGGTGGGCAGAACTCGCTGGCCGTGGTGGAAAACGAGATAGCTCATTTCCGGCCTATTTCGGTCGGGCGTGATTACGGCGACCAGACCGAGGTGATTTCAGGGGTTCGTGAGGGAGATGTAATTATCCGCGATGTCACGGACCAAGTGACGGACGGAACAAAAGTAGAACCGCAGTTTGGGCAGCATATAACTGGGGAGTCGAGCACCCCACAAAGGAACTCACAGCCTGCAGCGCAGCAGAGCAGCCAAGGAAATTACGGAGATCAGAGCCTAGATAATCAGGCACAGCAGCCCAATCCCGGAGCAAAGGGTAAAGTCGGCAAATCGGGCGGCTCGGCTTCCGCAAAGTCGTCCAAGCAATGAGGACTCTGGTGTGCCTCTGCTCTCTCTTGCTGGCCAGCTACAAGGCATCCGGCCAGCAGCCGAAGATTACTTCAGAACTGAAAGGCATTGAAGGGAACAGCGTGATTTCACCGGACGTGAAACCGGCGTATCCCTCTTCTTCGATTTTCCACTTTGGGGCTCGTTATGGTAGCCCCACGGTGCCTGGACTTCCGCTCAGTCCCGCCGAACGAGCACGTAGGCTTGCGCGAAGCGGTGCCTTGTACCTGTCGCTATATGATGCGTTGGCTCTTGCCATTGAGAACAATCTCGATGTTGAGGTTGGGCGCTACAACCTGACGATTGCTGGAACCGAAAGCTTGCGCGCTTCGGGCGGCGGCAACCTTCGCGGAATCGACTACTCGGTAGAAGAGAGTCCGACGGGTGTAGGCGGACCGGGCAGTCCGCTCCTGAATAGCGCTGCTTCAACCGTAACGCCGAGCACGCCAACCGTTAACGATTTAACCTCGTTGAACGTCCTAAGCGAGACACCCAGCAATTTGTCTGTTCAGGGACCGTTTGGTTTCTCAGCGGGCCCTCCCATCCCTGTATTTCAGCCGACGCTGGTCGGCCAGAGCACTTTTTTTAATCGGGCAAATAGCGCCTTACTCACTACGAGCGGCGGCTCAACCAGTTCCTCGGCGCCGCCTGGCTCGTCCAGCACCCTCAACTTTATAACGGCCAATTACGCGCTTGTGGAGGGCTTCAGGTATGGGACGCAACTCGAGGTGGATGTGAACAATGTAACGCAAGCGCTGTACGGGGATTCAAGCCACT
This sequence comes from uncultured Bryobacteraceae bacterium, assembly GCA_964248405.1. GTDB lineage: Bacteria > Acidobacteriota > Terriglobia > Bryobacterales > Bryobacteraceae > Bog-105. The sequence goes on along the minus strand of CAXTYH010000002.1, from coordinate 260,988 downwards.
ACGATCCGTTTAAAGCTCCTAACACCTCGGTGACGGTAACCCAACCTCTTTTGAGAGGACGCGGATCGGCCGTCAACTTACGGTATCTTCGGATTGCAAATGTAGACCAAAGAATTTCGCGACTGCTTTTTGATCAACAGTTGATCAGCACCGTGTATGGAGTCAGCAGGCTCTACTATGACCTGGTAAGTCTGAATGAGAACGTACAAGTAAAGCGCGAGTCTCTGGCAGCTGCACGTAGACTTCTCGAGGATAACCGGGCGCAGGTGGAGCAAGGCACCCTGGCTCCGCTTGAGCTTACACGGGCTCAATCGTTACTTTCGTCAAGCGAACTGGACTTAATTCAGGCGGAAGGCCTGGTGCATCAACAGGAAGTTATTCTGAAAACGCAACTGGCGCGGCAGGGCAGTGCCGATCCCTTTCTTGCCGGCTTACCAATTGTGCCAACCGACCCGATTTACATACCTCCGCAAGACGAATCTTTCCCTATAGCTCAATTGGTGAGCACTGCACTCAGCGCGAGGCCCGACCTTTTACAGGCGACGCTCCAGTTGGAAGGCGACCGCATTTTCTTGCAGGGATCGCAAAATGCCACCAAGCCAGAGTTGGATGTTATTGGCAATTTTCAGACCCGAGGATCCGCAGAAAGCCCGTTTGTTCCTCTTGGAACTGCAGGGACAGGGTTGATTGGTGCTCCTGCCGACCTGGGTATCTCCGGGCTGCGAACGTCGAAGATTTATCAAGCTGGCATTCAGCTCAATTTGCCGTTGAAGAATCATGTGGCAGAGGCGGACGCAGCGCGCGATCTGCTACAAGTAAGACAAGCACAGGCAAGGACGCAGCTTCTGGCCAATCAGGTAAGGGAACAGGTAGAGAATGCTGTGATAGCCCTGCAAACAGCGAGATCGGCTCTGAACGCAGCGGTTGAGAGCCGACATTACCAAGAGCAGCTTGTAGAGGCCGAACGGGACAAGTTGACGGTGGGTGCGTCCACAAACCTGCTGGTGATACAACAGCAGAGCTATCTGGCTCAGGCGCGATCAACGGAAGTAGCATCGCGCAGCGTTTGGATAAAAGCCCGTGTAGCACTCGACCGGGCGGTGGGTGACCTACTGGAAAAGAACGGGATCACTTACTCGGATTCCGTGTTGGGAGAGCTCCCTCGGGAAGGAAAGCCCTTCAAGAAGCAGTAAACGGGCGTGAGCCTACTTGAACTCGAGGATCTCTTTTTCTTTTGTCCTTGCCACTGAATCGAGCTTGGCAATCTGGGCGTCGGTCAACTTCTGGATGGAGTCTAGCGCCTGACGTTCGTCATCAGCACTGATGACCTTATCTTTGGCGAGCTTCTTTAGCTGCTCGTTGGCATCGCGCCGAAGATTACGCAAATTGACCCGGCGCTCTTCTGCAAAGTGACTGAGTTTTTTGGCCATGTCGCGGCGGCGTTCTTCGGTAAGAGGCGGGATGGGGCAACGAATGATCTTTCCATCGTTGGAAGGATTCAACCCCAGATCAGCTTGCCGAATCGCTTTCTCAATCTCACGGATGTTGGACGTATCCCACGGTTGAACTGTAATCAAAGCCGGCTCCGGCACATGAAGTTGTGCAACCTGATTGAGTGGGACTGGAGAGCCGAAATAGTCGACGCGGATGTTATCCAGAAGGTTGATGGAAGCACGACCGGTGCGGAACTGCGCCATGTCGCCGCCGAGGTCAGCCAGCACTTTCTCCATTCGGGTACGGGCATTCGATTCGACTTCTTTGACTGACTTAAAAAGTGAGTTTCCGGCTGGAACAGCAGGCTGAGTATCTTGTTTCATGTTCAGATGGAGGACGTCACCGAATCGCGGATAGTGGTGCCGATTGTCTCGCCCATAGCCATTCGCATTATATTGCCACGCACATTTAAATCGAAGACCATGATGGGCATGCGGTTGTCGCGACACATGGCAACGGCCGAAGCATCCATGATCCGCAGAGCCTTAGACAGCACTTCGGTATACGTTATTTCAGGATACTTGACGGCATCTGGATGCTTTTTCGGATCCTTGTCGTACACACCGTCAACGCTGGTTGCCTTTGCGATAATTTCGGCGTGAACCTCCAGGCCACGAAGGGTTGCCGCGGTGTCGGTTGAGAAATACGGATTAGAAGTGCCGGCGGCGAAAATCACGACACGCCCTTTTTCCAGGTGTCGAATAGCACGACGACGGATGTAAGGCTCGGCAACCTGATGCATCTGAATCGCTGTCATGACGCGAGTGGGAACAGCCTGGCGCTCAAGAGCGTCCTGGAAAGCAAGCGCGTTGATAACGGTTGCAAGCATGCCCATGTGGTCACCCTGGACGCGATCCATGTGATAGGCAGCGGCGGCAATCCCCCGAAAAATATTGCCGCCACCCAGAACGAGGCCGACCTGGATGCCGGCGCGGATCACTTCCGCTACTTCGGAAGCGAGTCCTGTTACCCGATCAGCGTCGAGTCCAAAGGAAAGTGGGCCGGCAAGCGCCTCACCGCTGATCTTCAACAGAATGCGACTATAACGCGGCATGCGGCAGATCTCCTGACCCCGGTGTGTTGGCTATTCGGTAACTGGAAGCGGGCTCTCGCCAACGCCGGGAGCATCTCCGGAATCGCCAACTTTGAAGCGAACGAATCGGGGGACCGTGAGGCTGTCGTTCAACTTTGCTCCTACCGTTCGTACGAGCTCGCCCACTGAGATGGTGTTTTCACGGATGAATGGCTGTTCCAGCAAGCAAACTTCTTCATAGAATTTGCTCATGCGGCCTTCGGCGATTTTGTCGACCATCTTTTCGGGTTTTCCTTCATTGAGGGCTCGATCGCGCTGAATGCCACGTTCTTTTTCAAGAACCTCTGGTGGAACAGACTCTTTGTTGACGAACTGCGGAGATGCCGCGGCAACCTGCATAGAGACATCGCGGATGAGCCCTTTTACCTCCTCCTTGGCGGCCGTGGCAGCACCGTTCGCAAGGACTTCCAGCAGTACGCCGATTTGACCGCCGGTGTGGATGTAACTGCCGACGAGGCCAGTACCGGCAATTTCGAAGATCTGGAATCGTGAGACTGCGATGTTCTCGCCCAGCTTGGCGATCTTAGTCTTAACCAAGTCAGCGATGGTTGTTTCGGAATCGTGAACGAACTTTTGTTCGTAGAGGGCCTGATGAGCAGCGAAGTTAGCGCGCTCGGCTTCAGTTACTTCCTCCACACGGACATACTTCGGTTTGGTCTGGGCGATATGAGCCGCGATATCGGAGACTAACGTTTGGAAGTCTTCGGTGCGAGCCACAAAGTCAGATTCGCAATTGACTTCGACCAGAACGCCAAGCTTTCCATCACTGCTGATGTGCGATGAAACTAAACCTTGTTTGGTAGAGCGAGTTTCCTTCTTGGTGGCCTGTGAGATACCACGCTTGCGCAAGATGACTTCTGCTTCGGGCAGGTCACCATTCGACTCCTGGAGCGCTTTCTTGCACTCCATCATCCCGACGCCGGTTCGTTCACGCAGTTGCTTCACCAATTGTGCGCTGATTTCTGCCATCCAATTCCTCCAAGCAAAAGCCTACAAGCTCTTGCAGTCTATTGATTACACACAAGGGGCGACCAGCCTGGGATAGGCTGGTCGCCCGTTTTTCTTCAACTACTTTGTCTGTGACTATTCGCCTACAGTAGTAGCCACCGGCTCATCCACCATCTCGCTGCCAGGACCCTTACGCGGCGGCGCATCCGGATCGAGACTGGTTGCCAGGCTCTCCGACATCAGCTGCTCAGCGTACTTTAGATCCATGTACTGGGTGTATTCTTCCGGGTTGCCCTCGCCCGACTCGTCATCGCTGACGATCTTTTCGGCTGCGAATTCCTGCTCGGTAGCCAAACTACGACCCTCAACAACGGCATCAGCGATCTTGGTAGTAAAGAGACGGATGGCGCGTAAAGCATCATCGTTGCCGGGGATGACATAGTCGACTTCGTCAGGATCACAGTTGGTATCAACAACGGCGACAACAGGAATGCCAAGCTTGCGAGCTTCCTTCACAGCGATCGACTCTTTATTAGAATCAACAACGAAGAGCAGATCGGGCAAGCCGTTCATGTCCTTGATACCAGCCAGGTTCTGCTGCAGATGCTTGCGCTCGCGCTCCAGCCGGCCGACTTCCTTCTTGGCACGACCTTCATAAGCATTCTCAGTAGAAGCCATCGCGTCGAGTTCTTTCAGCCGCTTAATGGAACGCTGGACAGTTGCGATATTAGTCAGCAATCCGCCGAGCCAACGCTGATTGACGTAGAACTGACCGGAGCGGCCAGCCTCTTCCGCAATCGCTTCTTGAGCCTGGCGCTTGGTACCGACGAACAGGACAGTCTTGCCCTGTGCAGCCATTTCGCCGACATATCGCATAGCATCTTTGAAGAGTTTGAGAGTCTTCTGAAGGTCGATGATGTAAATGCCGTTGCGTTCGCCAAAGATGTATTCTTTCATCTTTGGATTCCAGCGCTTGGTCTGGTGCCCGAAGTGAACGCCTGCTTCGAGCAGTTCTTTCATCGAAATCGATGGCAAAGTCTGCCTCCTAAGGCTTAGATGGTGGACTGACGGACAGAGGGAAGCGCGTCCAAGTCGGAAGTTGCGCAGGCATACCGGTCAGAGGATTGCACAGTCGGGAGAACGAAGCCGTTTCCCGACCGCAGAACAAAAGGTGTAAGAGTCTGTTAACGCTTGGAGAACTGGAAGCGTTTGCGAGCGCCTTTTTGGCCGTACTTCTTGCGCTCATGGGCGCGGGCATCGCGGGTCAACAACCCCAGCTGCTTCAAGCGTCCACGAAGCTCAATGTTGAACTCAATGAGCGCGCGAGAGATACCCAGACGGGCCGCCGCAGCCTGACCCGTAATGCCGCCGCCGTTTGCGAGGATGAGAACATCAAACCGGTCGGCCAACTCGGCAGCTAGAAGCGGTTGGCGAACGTAAGCCCGAGCGGACTCGTTCACAAAATAATTCTCAAAAGGTCGGTGATTTACGGTAATCACACCTTTACCAGGACGGAGGAACACGCGGGCGGTTGCGGTCTTGCGACGGCCCGTTCCAAGTTGCTGAACTAGCTTAGCTGGCATTACAGTACGACATCGCAGGTAGAAGAGAACACAGCGAGGGAACTATTCCTTTCATAAATGAGAAACTTCAAATGGCAAGAGGCGTGGGCTTCTGGGCCTGATGAGGGTGGCTCTCGCCAGCGTATACGTTCAGCTTGCGATACATCTGTTTACCAAGCTTATTTTTTGGAAGCATGCCGGAAATCGCCAGCTCAAGCATCCGTTCGGGACGGGTCTCACGCATTCGACGGGCACCCGTCTCAATGAGGCCACCTGGATATCCGGTGTGACGCCGATAGATCTTTTGATTTTCCTTACCGCCGGTGAGTTTCACTTTGGCAGCGTTGATAATGACAACGTGATCTCCCGTATCGATGGAAGGCACGTAAATTGGTTTGTGCTTACCCATCAGGAGCATGGCAGCGCGGGATGCAAGGCGGCCGAGGACCGCGTCATTGGCGTCTATTACGTGCCAAGTCCGCTTAATTTCGGGCTTGGACGGGAATTCGGTACGCATGGACAGACTAATTCTCTCAATTCGAAAGCTCGAACATCTCAGTGTACCGGACAAAGCAAATTTTTGTCAACGCAGGTGCGCTGGAGGTAGTGGGTCAGTTTGAGCATTGGCTTTCAAAAAGAAAGCCAATATTAGCTAACGAAGCCCTGTTAGCTGAGTTGATGGATTCTACTTCAATCTTTATCTCTGCTTGCTAGAAGCCGACTTGCTAACCCTGAAAGCATTGTAAAACTCGCAACGAGTATTGGAGTCCCAAGGGACGGGTTCCCGGTAATAGTAAAGTAGAGACCCGCCATAACGCCAGCCACAATAACCAGAAGTATGATCAGTGATTGGCAAGTTTGGTGATTGAGTCGTTTCTTTCGAAACTCGTGATCCCGTTGGCTCTGAGCTTCTTTGTTAGCAAGAGAAGACTGAAACGCTTTTAGCTTGCACTCTTCTTGATGACTTTCAGCAGCGGACAGAATTTTGGCGGTCTCGGGATCAGGGCCGAATCCAAATGTCGTAGTCCGCGACAAAAGAATCGAAAGTTGTTGGCGTGTTTCCTTATCCGATACCTTCTCTAAGACCGCCTGTACCGATTCCGGAATTGACACTGAGGAGATAGAATCTGGAGAAGAACCGTTATTTACAGCGGACTCTTTACTGTTACTGGAAGGGGCAGGAGAAGCGGCAGCCATACCGCTTATACTACCGCCTGAATCGTAATCTGTTTAGCATTTGGACCCAGCGCCCTAGAATTTCACTATAGGCAGCTTCTTTGAGAGTGGATTCGACTCGAAATCCAGATAAGTTGGCGCTTGTGGGTACAATTCTATGTACGTGAGAAGACTGGAGAGCTCTTAATCTAGCTGCTTCACGAGCCGCTTCTTCGAGCGTAAGTGGAACCTCATCAAAGTGCCTATAGTCGAATAGGTCATACTCCGTCGATTCGAGGCTGGTTGGCATAACATTGATCCGTTCCGATAATATACCAAAAGGAACAGAAGCTTTGAGCTTAGAGGATGCTACGTATACTTCGATGCTTTAGCCTCGCGGATCATGTCCCAAAGCTGAACCATAGTGAGCATCGCTCCACTCTTTCTGTTGCGCGGTGTGAGCCTCTAGCAATCGCACGATGTCATCCACTTCCCAAGCCCGGTCAGTGACGTTAGCGGCCATTGCAGGGGTGACCCGAAGCGTTTGGTGAATCCGGCAGAAGTTGTAATACATGAAATGCAGGGAGATAGCTGCGATATGGTTCTCAAGCTTCTTAGAAAACGCATTGGTGAGACGGGTAAACCGTCGCATGTGCATCCGCATGGTAAGGTTCTGGCGTTCAACGTAGCTGGTTGAAACATGCTTACGAGCTGGTGAGCCGGTAACGATCTCCTTACGTGATCCATGACAGACACCAGGGCTGTAGCGCGTGTCTCCCTGCTTGTCATCACCGTACAACTTAATGAGCATGGCGTAGTCGATGTCATGGCCGAATGCGGCCTCCACAGCTTCCAGATAGGGCTTGTGGCCGTCTGTGGTCAACTGAACCCGTGTTGCCAACCGTGAGGCTAGATCATTCATGAACTCTCGCGCTGCTGGCACGTCTCGCGGTCCAACCATCCAGCAGGGAACCAGCTTAGTTTCCGCATCCAAAGCCGTCCAGGTCCAGACACTACCGAATCCGAAGGTCTCCTGCTTTTCAACGGGCAGGTTCTTATCTTTGGCGTAGCAGAACGACCAAATTTCATCGCACTGAATGCGCTTCAGGTTGAGATTGCGGAAGGCTCGATCTTGGAAATTGGCGCAAGCATAACCGACTTCAACCAGCAGCTTGGCAATCGTGTTCTTGGATGCCCCAGTAATACGAACCGTAGCGCGAATACTGTTGCCTTCCACTAAGCAACGAATGACTTGAGCGCGACGAACAGAATCCATGCGGTTTATACTCACTATTATGCTTGAGCGGTCTGGCAGTGTCAATGCTGGCATAAAGAAATAACTCTTGTTCTATGGCTGGCATTATGCTAACACTTATGCATGGAAGCTAATACTGACAAAGAAGTCTTGGTTGAAAATCTAGCTAAAGATCAACTCCGGCCTGTTAGAAACTCTGCTGCGGGTAAGGCAAGGATGAACAAAATGTCGCGCGAAGAGCGAGCCGAGTTTGCGCGAAAAGCTGCAAAGACCCGGTGGGAACGTATGCAAAATCAACAAGATACCGATCAGGTTAGCATTGAAGATGCGCGCGAAGATCTTCCAGTAGCTCGGTATCCCGGAACTCTTAGAATTATGGCTGGCATCGAGGTTCCAGTTTACGTGTTGAGTAACGAGCAAAGGGTAATTGCTCGTATTGCTGCCACGGAAGTTCTTACTGGAATTAAGCGACAAGGAGACCTTGAGAGTTACATTGGGGCATCTTTCCTAAAACCGTTTCTAGACTTTGAAGCTGCGGTAAAACGGATGGTCACATTCCGTCTTGCCGATGTGGAGATGGTTAACTCGGCCACTAAGGGCCTTCCCTCTGATCTATTCATAGAAATCTGCCAAAGCTACATGCATGCGCTACGGGCTTCGTTGGACCCTAGTGGCGTGAAAATGACTGCAAGGCAGCGTGAAGTTGCCATTCGAGCTGGGAGCTTTGTATCGGCATGTGCCAAGGTCGGCCTTGATGCTCTGATTGACGAAGCCACTGGATATCAGTACGAACGCCCGGTTGATGAGATGGAACTTAAGCTCCGGCTTTACCTAGAAGATTCCATGCGCGATTGGGAGAAAACCTTTCCAGATCAGCTATGGAAAGAATTTGGGCGACTTACGAACTGGAAGGGGTCTATCAACTCTAGGCCGAAATACTGGGGCAAACTGATAATGGAGCTGATTTACGGTTATCTTGATCCGGATGTTGCTCAGTGGCTAAAAGACAACGCGCCTAAGCCAATGCACGGGCAGAACTATCACCAATGGATGAGCGGTCAGTTTGGGCTAAAGAAGTTAATTGAACATATCTGGATGGTGATTGGAGTAGCTTCAATGTGTACGAGTATGGATCAGTTGCGCAGAGAGATGCAGGAAAAGTACGGCAACAAGCCCGGCTTCCAGTTCGAATTGAAGCTATCTACTAAGTAAAAGCGGAAGCCAAAGCCATGCATTTAGAGCGTCTTATTACCCCAGCGCTTTTGAGCAGCTTTCTTGGCAATCTCCTTTCGACGTTCCGGTGTGAGAGTGTCAGCCCTAGCCTTGCCGCCTTTCAGACCGCCTAACCGCCCCAAGCTTACCGCCGCTGGATTCTTCTCTGGTAACTCGGTTTTCTGCTCTTTGGGCTTTTCCCCAACCACTTGCTGGACGATATCAAAGGCGAACAAGTTAGCATCGTGCGGCTTCACGCCTTTCCCTCTTCGGTCTGTCTTGTTGCTACCTATTTTGCTTGAGCGGTCCTGCATAGCTGTTACCAGCATGACTAATTCCCGCCGAGCCGTCAAGACCGCCTGATTTCAAACTGACCCACTACCGCGCTGGAGGTAGTGGGTCACTTTGAGCGCTGGCTCAGAAACGGCACAACGCTTACCTGGGGGAGTAACTTGACTAGGGCAATCCAGCGGGTGGACCGGAGCTATGCCTTTGAACGATGCGACTAGGTGACGTGGATGACCGGGCGGTGCCCTGGGTCTGGTATTGCGCGGCGTAGAACTTCGTGGGTGAGCGGCGCCACATCGCCTCCTCCAAGGAAGAGAAATTTAATTAAGTTGCCGACGGGGTTGCCCCCGGTCCACTGAAAGTAGGCGTGCGGTATCCGTCCAGTCGTCTGCTCCAGGTAAATCAAGAGAGCTGCGGTGGCGTTGGCAACTACTGGACTGCGCGCCCGTAACAAGACGTGCTGGCCGTACCTACAGCCACTGACCTGGAGAACGTCAGTAAATTCAGAGCCGTCGCCCCGCTGAATCTCGACGAAATAGAGCCGCTCCCCTGGATCAAGATTGTGCAACATTCGGGTTTGATGGTCTGCTTGGTCGAGCGTTTGTGCTGTCTCAACCTGTGAGTGCCTGGAAACAATACGCACGGTCTGGTTATCGTTTTCCGCCAGTAAACGCATGGCTTCTTCGTCCATGTTGACGCCGGTAATGCGCAGTTCAGTAGACCGGACAGCTCGGGAGATTAATGAAGTAATCACGATGGCGGTGATGAAGATAAGGGCGATTTTAAGGCCATCGGGTCGCTCTCGGCTGTTCTGAACCGTTGTGTAGACGAAGACAAGGCTGATAAGGAGATACAGCCAGCGCCGTCCGGAATGCCAGAAGCTGATGGTAACTGCTATGGCAGCAGAGGTGATCAGTACCAGAACACCAGTGGCATAAGCGCCACCCTGGGCGTCGACGTTGGCATGAAATTTGAGGGTGACGACAATCGAGATCGCCAGGAAAACGAGAACCAGTGGACGGGACGCACGGGCCCACTCAGGAGCCATGCCAAAGCGCGGAAGGTAACGGGGAATTAAGTTGAGCAAGCCCGCCATAGCAGAGGCACCGGCGAAGGCAAGTATGAGGATCGTACTGAGGTCGTATAGGGTGCCGAAGGTGTTACCCAAATAGAGGTGGCCCATGTAGGCCAAAGCGCGCCCGTCAGCAGGGCCACCGTCCTTGAACTTGTCGGGCGAAATCAATACCGTAGTAACTACGCTGGTTGCCATAAGAAAGATGCTCATGATAACGGCGGCGGTGACCAGGAGCTTACGGGTATTGCGAATCCGAGTGGCCTCATCCCGCCCCTCGATCAACGGCATCACCGCCACTCCTGTTTCAAAGCCGGAGAGTCCGAGCGCCAACTTGGGAAACAAAAGAAGTGAGACACCGATCATTGCCAGTGGGTTGGATTGCTGACTTCGCAAGCTGGTTTCCCAGTGCAGGAGAGCTTCCGGATGGAGATACAACTGCCAGAATGCAACGGCAGTTACAACCACGTTGAGCGCCAGATAAACGCCTACCAAGAAGACCGCAACGCCGATAGCTTCTTTGAAGCCGCGCAGGAAGATGGCACCGAGCAAAGCCAAAAGGACCAGTGTTATACCCATCTGACTCTTCATCCAGACCGGCGTGAAGGGATTTTGTACAAAGTGCGCAGCAGCATCGGCCGCTGACAGAGTCATAGTGATGATGAAGTCCGTGGTGGCGAATCCAAGCAGAATAAGGACTAATGCCTTGCCACCCCACTGCGGGAAAAGCCGCTCCAACATGGCGATGCTGCCCTGACCATTCGGGCTGGCGCGAGCTACATTGTTGTAAACAGGGAGCGCGCCAAAGAGCGTAACGAGTACGAGTATGAGGGTAGCCAGAGGGGAAAGCAGCCCGGCGGCCAGGAAAGCAATGCCCGGTTGATAGCCAAGAGTGGAAAAGTAATCCACGCCGGTGAGACACATGACCCGCCACCACGGATGGTGCTCCTCAGGCTCTCCGCCAACGCCTTTCGGCAGGCGGAGATCAGACAGTAACCAATCAACAAAAGTAGCCAAGGGAACTTACAATATACCGACTATCGAATTTACTCTTCGGATTCCTCTTCGCCTTCTTCTGGCTCTTCCTCGTCCTGGTTGGCTTCATCTAATAAGGGCGTTGAGACAGCAGTGAGCAGTTTGTCAGTTTTCTCCTCTTCGGCAAGTGTCTGAGAGAACAGCTTGACCAACTTCGGATTGCCGATCTTCTCAGCCATGGTGCGAAGAGTTCCATATCCGGCCATCTCATAGTGTTCAACCCGTTGCACGGAAGCAACCAAGGTCAGGTCCGCTACGGCGTCTTCCTTTTCCTTACACTCTTCAATGTGTTCCTGTGCTTCCTCAATCAGGCCTTGCATGGCCTTACAAGGCTTTGCTTTGGCTTTCTCGCCCAGTAACTCAAAGCCCTTTTTAAGGCGATCGACTTGACCCTTGGTCTCTTCGAGATGCTTAACCAGAACACCCTTCAACTTCGGATGATGGGCGGCCTTGGCGAGCTTTGGGAAAGCTTTTACGAGTTGCCCTTCAGCGTGAAGAAGGTCCTTCATTTGATCTACGACTAATTCCTGCAGTGCTGACATTCAGTATGCCTCCGACAGGGAGACGCGAATACAAGCGTGGTGTTTCGTAGTTCAACAAGGGATCGAGTTGGACTTGTTTGTCCATCTGCTGTCAACGGCGTAGGATTTAGCCGAGTAACTTAGTAACGCGCTTTTACTGCGAGGGCCTTGATACGTAAGGACAATGTCGCCAAAAACAGAAAACAGTGTTTCCGTTGGCAGCGGTTTTGCCGACCGCTGCCCTCCGGAAAGAATGATTTACTTGGGTTTCTTCTTCCCAAAATCCTGCAGGAGTGATCCAATCGGATTGTTGTCTTGCGGGTTAGAAGTTGAGTTGCCGCCCTGCTTTTGCTGGCCACCGCCGAGAACTTGATTCAGAATTCCAGAAGGGCCTTGTTTGCCCGCGATCGCGCCAACTAGACCGGAAGTGAGCCGCCCGGGATCGCCTGCTGTCGGCAGAAGATTCTTCAATTTCATTTTTGCAAGTGCCTGTACGTCGGGCGTGATAATCGGGTGGGCAGTGCTGCCGGTAACCAAGACAGGCAAAACAAGTTGACCTTTGTTGTTAGCAAGCGCGGTATCTAGAAATCCACCAATACCGGAGCCACCGACTGATTGACTTGTCCCGCTGTTCAGGACTGCATTCATGTGCAGATCCAAACCCTGGGTAACTAGATTGATAGAGCCGTTAGCGGAAAGTGAACCCGCGCTTAAAGCTGCAACCAAATTGTTGGTGGAAGCAAGGCCATCTTTTATATCCAGGGTGCCGGACAAACGAGTTAAATCAGTGCCTGTTCCGGAAGCCTGTGCCGGAGCACGGTTCAAGAACTTACCAACCTTGGCAATCTCGTTCAGTATGTTGACGTTCTTCAACTGGCCGTTTGCGAGATCAAAGCCCAGAGTTCCATTAAGAGTTCTCGCCAGGTCAGCAGTAGCGCTTTCCAAGGTGAAACTTAGATTAGTATCTGCAGACAAGCGACCATAAAGCGTGTCGTGCAAAGAGCTTACCGAGGAAAGCAGAGCATTGCTGTCGATTCCCGAGAGCTTAGACTTTACAGTCAGAGCTGTCTGAGGATTTCTAACGTTGATTCCGATAGTGCCGGCTTCTTTGCCGCCAAATAAGTCTGCGGTGACGGGGGAGAGTTGGATCAGTCCGCGGTCTAACTTACAAGTGGCATGAACATTCGTGAGCAGGATGTTCTGAGCTTGGATGCTGTTTGCAGAAAGGGTTCCCGATCCGGTTGTCCGGTCAATCAAGCTTGGCTGATTCGAGGGAAGTGCACCCTTATGTGGAGCGGCTGGGGTGGAGCTCTTCTCCGTCAAGTTTTGCAGGTCGGCTGTGTCAATTTTGTCCGCGGCCAATGCGAACTGAATCTGAGGAGCCGAAAAGTTTTTGGCGGTGAAGTTTCCTGTTAACCCGGTACCACCGATGGTGGAATTGAGATTGGACACCGAAAAGCTGTTCTGTGCGAACTGCAGGTTGGCAGAGTGCACCGCGACCGGCTTGTTAAGAGCAGGACTGCTGATCTGAGCGTCGACAATCTGACCGTTGCCCGCGATTTTAAGCGCAGAGATGTTGGCAAGAGGCCCCTGTGCGTGGACGTTAAGCGTTAGGCGTCCGGAAGCTGAAGCACCCTGGCTGGCATCAATGCCGTAGGCTTTCGCCATATCAAGAAGATCTGTGATATTCGCGTTGTTCGTCTTTAACGTGGCATCAATGGCGCGATTGAGAGTCTGGTATTGCGATAGGGCAAACTGAGCGTTCAGAACTGTAGATCCGCTCTGGGCATCGAAGGGATTTGACTGGATTGCCTGCGGGGAGAGCGTGACATGAATAGCCGGAATCGTGACCGGCTGCTTGATCTCTCCGCCACTGACGCTGAGCGTTCGTGCATCAAGCGTGCCGGAGAGTTGGGGTCCCGACGTAGGACCGCTTGCGGTTATATCGGCGCTTAAAACGCCTTTCACTTGGTAGGCCATATTACTAGCTACGCCGGCGGCAGCAGCAAGCTTAGCTAGTTCCTCAATGGACGAATCGTGGGTGGCCAAGTGCATGTTGACGGTGCCTGGCTTAGCACTTGTATTAGCTGTGCCGTTCAAGTTAAAGGACGTTTGACCAAGTCCGATGGAGGAGGGCTTTACTTGAATAACATCTGTCGAGCGATCGTCGAGAACGTCATAGTGGGACGAAATGGGGAAGCCAAGTTTTTTACCTTGAAGCACTGCGTTCTCTAGCTTGAGGTCGCCTTTGAGAAGGATGCGCTGACCTTCGGTGGAAACGTCGGTACTAACCGTTGCCACTCCATCGTCGCCACTCGGAAGCAGGCCGGGAGAAAGACGATTCAGAGAGGATAAAGTTAGTTCCTCTGCTGTCACATGACCGTTAATGGGCGTAGCTGACGAACTTTCAGCAGGAATGGGGCCTACCTTACCTTTAAAGCTGAGAAGTTGCTTACCCTGTCCGGGCAGATGAGCATCCAAAGTGAGATCAAACTGCCTGTGTGGACTGAAGTTGCGAAGGTCAACGTCAATGTGGTCGTAAACAGCGCGGGGTTCTTTCGCCATCAAATTGGTATAACCAATCTGACCGTCGACGACCTTGAGCTGACCCAAGCTAAAGTCGGAACTAGAAGATGCCTTAGAGTGATCGGCCGAACCTAGCGACGAGTAGTTCCAGATACCAGAAGCGTTGCGGATTAACTCGATCTTGGGTTGGCTCAGCGTTAAATCGTCCACGGCGATGTTGCCACGCAGTAATGAAAAAAGACCTACGCTGATGAAGACGTTATCGGCGGCTGCAAACGGCCGGGATGACTGGAAGGCGGGATCTTCTGCCACAGTCAGGCCAGCTACGCTCACCGAGAGCGGGAAGAGTCGAAGACCCAGGTGGCCGAGTGTCACTGGCCGATTGAGCTTCTTCTGAACTTGAGCTTGTATTTGATCGTGGTAGCGGTTGACGTTAGCAGCCGCTAAAAAGAAGAGACCGACCACGACAACCAGCAGGACAAGAACAATTACCAGAATGCGCCGCATGGGACTATGATGCAGGAAGTGCAGTGCAGTTGCAAACTTCGGACGGAGATCGACTAAGAATACTCAGGAGCGGCCCACCTTAGCTCGATGAGTTTCGGGCTCACGGGTGTCATCTCGCGGCTTAATGAGTGGGTGAACGATTGTCGAGGCGAGACTGCTGCTTACCACCACACTGCTGAAAAGGGCTGTACAGGGTCTGTGAAGGTTGACGATAGCCGAATCGATTCAGGCCGACAAATCCAACACTGCCATTCGTTGAGTTCGAGGATGTTTTCCGGGGATATATCTTTTGGGCCCTGTCCCTGGATAAATCCTGAGAGGATTAGCGTCCCTTCGGGTTTGCTGATGCGGGCCAGATCTGGACTGAGTAAGTTGATAACGGAGGCCCTGATATTGGCAACAATCAACGGCACAGACGCCGAGGCAATGGCATCAACGCTTCCCTTGTAAAGCAGTGCGCCGGGCGCAGACTTACGAGTAAGTTCCAGGGATAAATCCTCGATATCACAGGCGAGTATCGTACCTGCTCCAAGCGCTTGGGCAGCCGCGGGGACGATGCCGGACCCGGAACCAACGTCGAGAAGTGAAGAGCCCGGGCGGAGATATTTCTCAAGTGCAGTTAGATTAAGTTGAGTCGTCTCGTGGCGGCCACTCCCGAAGGCACTGGAAGTTTCTATATTGAGTCGAATGCGCCCTGGTGGGGTGGAAGAAGTGTCGGACCGTTCAGTTATGAAGAAGCGGGTGCCAGCAAGAACGGGTTCGGCTGGAGTTAGATGACCAATGGTTTCTGCTGGCCCAAGCAGGCAAGGAGATAGTTCAGCTAAGTACCTGGAAGTTACTTCCGTGAGGTTAGTTCCATCGTCGAAAAAAGCAGTAATAATATGTTCACCTTCGATGATACCCAGCGTTCCAAGGTCCCACAGCTCCGTTGCGAGTTCGTCTGTGAGGTAGTGACTTAGCTTTAGTAGTTGCAATGCCAAATATAGCTGGGAAGAGTGGGTCTCAGTTTTAGAAAATAATTTATCTGGCTTGTTTTCATGCATGTGCAGCGGAGTCTCACGGCTCAGCCGCACATAGCCTCGGCTACTGTTGAGCACGTATGAGGCTCACAGAGACAGGGAGGCGCGGCGGACTTGCTGGGGAAGCAATCTGCTGGACGCATAGTCACCTGCCCTCGCAGAGCCTCTTTCAGAGCCTGCCCTTTCGGTTCAAAGGCTTCTCCGGACCAGTTGGATCGGGTAAGAGCGCGGCGCTCTGTTTCGAGATCATTCGACAGTGTTTTATTAACCGGGGTCGACGAGGAGTGCTGGCGGCTCCTACGTTTTCGATGTTACGGGATGCGAGTCTGGCTGCCTTGCAGAGCTTTCTTGAAGGTCAGGATGTCAGTTACGAACATCGTAAAGCTGACGGAGAGATCACGGTAAATGGCTCGGGAAGCGTTGTTTTACTGCGCTCACTGGATGAGCCGGAGCGGCTGCGCGGAACGAATTTAGCCTGGTTTGGAATTGATGAACTTTCGTATGCTCGCGAGGAGGCGTGGCTGCGCTTGGAGGCGCGTTTGCGAGACCCCAAAGCCAGCAGCCTATGCGGTTTTGGAGTCTGGACCCCACAAGGGCATGACTGGATCTACAAACGATTCATACACGATGCAGTAGCGGGTTACGGCTGTGTAAGAGCCAAGCCGTTTGAGAATCGCCATGTGCTGGACAAAACGCCTGATTACTACCAGCGGTTAGAAAGCAGCTATGATCCAAAGTTCTATCGGCAAGAGGTGCTGGGCGAGTATCTCAACAGCAGATCAGACCGGGTCTATCACTGCTTTAACGCCGGTGTTCATGTTACTAAGCATGCTTACGACAGGAACAAGCCGCTGTTGTGGGCACTGGACTTTAATGTTGCCCCGATGAGTTCGGTTCTCTTGCAGTGGGGTGGGGAACAACTAGTAGTAATTGACGAAATTATCTTAGATCGCGCTACAACGCAGGAAGCCTGCTCGGAGTTTGAGAATCGGTATCGATCACACCAGGGCGGGCTCGAGATCTACGGCGACGCGAGCGGGCGCAACATGCACACTACCGGCTCGAATGATTACTCGATTGTTCAATCCTGCTTGCACCGGATAGGTATACGGCCCGTAAGGATCTCCGTTCCGTCTAAGAATCCGCCAGTACTGGACCGGGTGCGCAAGGTGAACTCGCTATTAACGAACGCTGCGGGAGAAATTACCCTTCTGGTGGATTCGCGCTGCAAAGAACTAATTAAGGATCTGGAAGAAGTTTTGTTTAAGCCCGACTCCGGAGTTGTAGACAAGGATCGCGATCCGAAGCGTACGCATGCTTCCGACGCTCTGGGTTATGTGGTTTGGGAGTTGTTTGGTGCACGCCAGAAGATCGGCGAGATGAGTACGCGACTGCTTTAGGGCCGACGGAACAGGTGACGAATGATTGATATCGATCGGGAACATCCGGATTACAAACGCCAGCGCCAGATGCTGCAAAGTTACCGCGACCTTTACAGAGGTGGCTTGGATTTCAAGCAGCGGTCAGCAGAGTACTTGCTGCAACGGCAAAAAGAGCCACTTGACGTTTACGCGGAACGGCTCCAACGAGTGTTCTACCAGAACTATATAGGGTCAATCGTAGATTGGTACGCCTCTACTCTTTTCCGCCGTGAACCAAGTATTCACCTTTGTAAGGGGTTGGACGATGGGCAGAGATTCTTTAGTAAGTTCGTAGACGACTGCGACCGGAAAGGCACGAGGCTGTCGACGTTTTTCCGCCAGTGCTTGATTGACACTTTGGTCGCAGGTGAGACCCACATCTTGGTGGACTTCCCGCGTATAGGAGAGACTCCCTCGAATCGCGCCGAAGAGGATGCATCAGGGGTGTCGCGTGCCTATCTGGTGCAGTACCAAGCAGAGAATCTAATCAACTGGAGCGCGAACGAGCGCGGAGATTATGACTGGATTGTGCTGCGGCAAAAAGTACGACGGCAGCCACGAATCGACTCACCAGAGGTTCTGGATGAGACTTACTGGCGATACTATGACCGGTCAGAGTTTAGGACTTACAAACGCGTCGAGAGGCAAGACGGCACCGCAGATATTGTGCTGACTGACTTCGGGCCCCACGCGTTCAGCCGTGATAACCGGGTTCCCATAACTACTATGCGCGTCAGCGATGGCCTTTGGCTAATGAACAAGGCGGCTAACCTGCAACTGGAACACTTCAATAAGTCAAACGCTCTTGCTTGGGCGATCACCATGGGCTTATTCGCGATGCCGGTCATCTATTCCGACCGTGAATGGAATCAGATTGTGGGTGAGAGTTACTACATCCAGCTTGGACCGAACGACAAGTTCGGTTGGACTGAGCCTGACGGTAAGGTCTACCAGATTGCCGCTAACAACCTCGAGTCTCTAAAGGAAGAAATTTACCGGGTTTGTTACCTCTCGCAAGCTTCTGGAGAACAGATTAGTGGGCACGCCCAATCTGCTGTCAGTAAGCAGATGGACTTCGCCATTACTCAAGAGGTGTTGCGGGCATACAGTTCAGCTATCAAGGATTGCATCCGGCAGGTTCTTTCCGCAATTAGTCTCGCTCGCCAGGACGACGTGGTTATTACCGTCAGCGGTCTTGACGAGTTCGATATAGGAGACTTTGCCGGCGAGTTACAAGATGCAAAAAGTCTCTTGCAAATAGGGATCCAATCCCAAACCTTGCAGCGGCAGATCTACCAGCGATTAGCTGCAAAGTATCTAAGTGATACCCGGCAGGAAATCAAGGACCAGATATCACGGGAGATAGATGCGCAGTTCACAAATTAGGAGGGTCTTATGTCAGAGCTAGATCCGGTGGCAGTTCAGCCGCCATCAGCAACAGATGTTCGAGACGTTGTTCGGCAGACTGTAGAAGAATTTATCCGGGGCGAACACCAGAAAGCAGAGCCTGCTTACAAGGCTGAATTACAGGAAGAGCGCAGACGCCGAGAGGGTCTGGAAGCGAGGCTGAATCAACTGGTGGAGGAGAATCGCAAAGCTCGCGCCCAAGCAGAAGAACTGGACCGGAGTTCCCAAATTCGGACAGAGTTGCAACGTCTTGGCGTAGCTAAGGTTGATCTTGCGTTTCGGGCAGTGAAAGATGACATCACGCGGACGGAGGATGGGCGTCTGCTGGCGAAAGGGCCCGATGCCAAACCATTGCAGGAATTCCTAGCGAGCTTTGTGCAGGAAAACCCGGAACTGTTGCCCGCTCGGATTGCTGGCGGAAGTGGCGCACAAACGCCGGCGAAGACCGCTGCTCCCAGTACATCTCTCGTCGAGATGAGCTCTATCCGGCCTGGCATGAACAAAGAAGAACTGGATCGCGTGCGGCAGGAAATTGCGCGGCTCACCTCACAAGCAATCAAGGGTTAGCGGAAGCTGCTTATCCGGGCTTGATGCTTCACGCTGCTTCCAGCCAGAGAAGCATTCAAAAAAAGATTACACCGAAAGTAAACAAAGAGGAGAACTATGTCTTATATAACTTCAGCTAACTTAGCAAATGCAATTGTGAAGTTAGTTGCCGCGGATGCACTCCCTGCGCTGACCGGAAACCTTGTTATGGGTAACCTGGTGAATCGCGACTACGAACCGGTACTTGCCCATGCCGGTGACACAGTGAACGTGCCAATTCCGCCTGTTCTGGTCGCCAACAACATCGCTGAAGGCGGTTCGGTGATGCCCCAAAACCCCAGCCTAGGCAATGCGCAAATTGTTCTGAATACGCACGCCGAGGCAACCTTCCAGATTCCAGACGTGACAAAAGCTCTTGCCTATCCCGAGTTGCTGAAGGCCTATATGCAGCCGGCGGTAGTGGCGATCGCTGAACGGGTCGAGCGCGACCTTTTGGGTCTATATGGACAGTTCACTTCGAACACCCCTGTTGGGACTTCAGGTTCACCAATCACAGAAGCAACCATTGACTCCGCAGAGACCGCTTTGTTCGCCGCGAAGGTGCCGGCGAGCGCTCCAAAATATTTGATCGTAGATTCGAATGCTTATTCTGCAATTCGTCAGATTCCGCGTTTTAGCGAATACTACTCTTCGGGTGACGCAGGCCTGAAGGCCCTTGTGGAAGGCAACGTCGGAAAGATGAAGGACTTCTTCATCTTCCGTTCGCAGTATGTACAGGCTACCGGAAGCGCCACGGTTAACACTCATAACTTGGCATTCACTAGGGATGCGATCGGCTTAGTTGTCCGACGTTTGCCGCAACCACTCCCGGGAACTGGGGCAGTGGCTGAGTATGCAGAGATGGGCAACTTCGGCATCCGAGTTGTTATGAGCTATCAGCCAAATACACTGTCCCAGCAGTTCACCGTAGATATTCTCTACGGCTGTGGAGTTCTACGGAATAACTTCGCAGTTCAGGTCAACAGTTAAAGCCGTTAAAGACGGGAGGTCAACAAGAGTAGAAGCTTTTAAGCTTCTACTCTTTCAAGAAAGGAACCTATGGACCTAAAGCAATATTTCCGAAAACTCCGCGAGACTGAGAGCGGCTTAGTCGATCCGTTTCCAATCGTTGTGAGCCTTGAAACCGCGGATGGTGGAAAGGGCGACGTAATCAGCGAGGTGTCGCGGGCAGTCGCGGCCAAGCTGGTCGTCGAGAACCGGGCTGTCCTGGCCACAGAGGAACAAAGGGCAAGTTATTTCGATGCTCAGGATCTGGCCAAGAAAGCGGCTGAGAAGGTTGAATTAGCTCGCCGCGTTCAGGTTGCCATCATCGCTGATCCGGAGTTACAGAATTCGGTCAGTCATCGGCGAACTCCTCACCCGGGAGGCACAAAGTAGAACCGCTATGGCTCTGTTTACGGATTCGGGAATTGTGGGGCTAGATGACCTCACTCAATTTGAGAGCGGACTTGTACAGGTCTCATCTACGCACGGCATCGACATAAATACCAAAATCAAGCTCGCAATTGATGAGATCGGAGCTGAGATACTGCTTTTCCTGCTCCGCGCGGGTCGGTCGGACCACCAATGGAGTAGTAGGGCCAAGCTTGGTTTAACAAACGTCGTCGTCACACCTGCGCTCTATAAATGGATTTGCAG
The DNA here is from genome assembly GCA_964248405.1 of uncultured Bryobacteraceae bacterium. Classification (GTDB taxonomy): domain Bacteria; phylum Acidobacteriota; class Terriglobia; order Bryobacterales; family Bryobacteraceae; genus Bog-105. The sequence goes on along the minus strand of CAXTYH010000002.1, from coordinate 240,229 downwards.
TGATGCTCTTGCAAAAACCTTTGCTGAAGCCTACAACGTACAACTGAATACCCGGTTTCAGGGAAAGTGGACTGAGTATCAGAAGCAAGCCGATGCTGCAAGTGAGATTGTTTTTGCATCAGGTATCGGTGTGGTTTTCGACCCGCTTGCACGACCGGTGATGCCAACTTTGCAAACAAGTCAAGGAAGCTTACCGGCACAGTCGATGTTTATCCAGACTGCTTGGACTAGCATCTTAGGCGAGGAGAGTGCCCCGAGTCCAATCAACGGAGTCAACTTGACCGGCTTCACCGGCCTGGAAGTCACAATGTCCGAGCAACCGGCAGACAATCCTAAAAAGGTAGTTGGCTGGAGTGTGTACGCCAGTAACAGCCAACAAGGTTTGACACGACAAAATGTGGATCCGATTCCGCTCGGTAGCTCCTGGGCTGTTCCTCCCACTGGTCTGATTACGGGAGTTACTTCGCTAGGCGGACAGTTACCGTCGTACTTTGTACCGGCAAACCGGCGCTGGCTCAGAGGTTAAAATGTCACCCCTAACTTTATCTGCGGCGGCAAAACTTGCTGACATTCTAACGAGCAACTCAGCATTCGACAACGCACTTTCTTCGCTAGCGGGCAGCAACGGTGTAGCAGTCCCTGGAATCGGAGCAGGCAGCATTTTGCTGAGCTCAGTTCCATCGGACATTGGAGACTTGGCCGAACAGTACACTTACCCCCGGATTCTGGTCTACTGCTCTACTTTCGAAAATTCCCACATTGAAAAGTTTTGTTCCATCTCCGGGGCCGCGTCGGTGATTGCTGAAATCTGGAGTAGTGGCAACCTGGTCTCGGACCCCAATTCCTGGACGCACTTCTATATCGAAGCTTTCACAAATGTGATCCAGGCAAACATTGGAGACTGGGGAGACGGAATCTGGTACCCCGGAACCTTTGAGGTTCAGATCCAACCACCAAAGAGAGGAGGGTTCGGCTTTCTACAAATGGCACGTATTCACTGCCACTTGTTGGTGGGCCGGAACTGACGTCTTATGGCATCCTACATTAGTTCGAGCCGAAATCGTTTCTACGTTTCGCTTGAGCAAGCTTACGGGCAAGTGGCTCCGATAAGCTCAAGTAATCGATTTCCGGGTACTCGATTACGGCTTCGGCAGACTTACGAAACTTTGAGGCGCCTCGATAAGACAGGCACTCGTACTTCTCAGGATCAACCCTCCACCGGCCGCAATCAAACGACATTCGAAGTAAGTAGTTATTTAGCTCCGTGGTGTGGCGCCGGCGCTCCTGTTTACGGACCCTTCTTCCAAGCTGCTTGCGGGGCAACCCCGACTTTCTGGCCCGGCGCAACTATTGCGTCTAAAGTAAGTGAGCTGGAGTTTGTGACCGGCGTCATCCATAACCTCACCGCAGGATGTGCAATCTCCTGGTCAGGGGAAATACGGTTCGTAAGTTCCGTTTTGAATCCATATACGTTTCTGATCAATGCACCGTTCACTACCGCAATTCAGGCTGGAGACTTGATGGGTCCCTCTATCACTTACAAATTGGCTGGAAGCTTACCTAGTTTTACTTTGTACGATTGTTGGGATGCGCAGAACTCAATTAATAGAGTAGTCCCTGGTGCTGCTGTGAATTCTCTTCATATTGCCGTGAATGGTGACTACCACGAATTCACGTTTTCCGGTGCGGCCTCCGATGTCGTAGACTGCCGAAGCTTTAGCCCCGGCGCATTTGGAATGACTGCTTTCCCGGGCGAACCGGCTATATCGGAGTTCAGCACCACAGCCGTGCCTGGACATCTTGGGCAAGCATGGTTAGGTGTCAATCCGACGCAATTCTATACGTTGACCACCGCCGAGGTTCTCCTGGTGAACAATCTTGACCTGAGGCGGCAGGAGTTTGGACTCCTGAATCCAACCGCAGTTATTCCCGGTGAGCGACAGGTTACGTATGGATTCACCTTATTAGCCGAGGATGATCAGCAGACTACTTCTCTTTATGATGCGGGACGGAGGCGGAGCCCAATACCCTCCATGCTTCAGCTTGGGACACAACAAGGTCAACTTATGGGGATCTATCTACCCCAGGTAGTCCCGGTCATGCCTCAATACGATGATTCGCAAACACGCCTGCGGTGGGAGTTCAACAACAATCGCGTACAGGGAGGGGTCGATGATGAATTGTCTATTGCCTTCGCGTGAATTTCGATACGACAGCCTGTCTTGGCACAGAAGCCAGAGGTTTCCAGATGTCTCTTTCGCAGTTAGAAAGATCTCACTTGCTGAACGAATAAAGCTTACCTGTCAAGTCAAAGACCTGATCGCAAAGCACGAATTCCTTCTAGCAGGTGACCTCCAGGAGCAGTCAGAGGCAGCAGTTGCCGATCTTCTTACAAAACGTTTATACCTGGAGTGGGGCTTGGTGGAGCTAAAGGGTTTGCGTATCGACCAATGTGCGGCCACCCCTGAAATTCTATTGCATAAAGGTCCGGAATTGCTAACCGACGAGATCGTTAGCGTAATACGGAATTCATTAGAACTGACGGAGCAAGAAAGAAAAAACTTCTAGTCGCATTCCACTTTCAGTTTTCATCCGCGATCGCGTGGAACTGCGATACTTGCCGATCAACTGGCTTGGCTATCAAACGACGCTGTGCTTGGCTCCCTGCTGCTGCTTTGGAGTCTGCGACCCGAGCTAAAGCAATTTGGGCCAGAAAGGACATTACGACCTCCCAATGTCCGAAGTCAATTATCTCGAATGAGAGTTCAAGCTACTTAGAGCAATTTCGTATTTGGAAGAATTTCGGCGGGGGGGTTCCCTTGCACTTAGAGGCCAAGGCCGCCGACGCAGTGTTGACGTTGGAAGAAGCACTTAGATTGGAGATCCAGGATGTCGATAAACAAGCAACTTCATAAAGCAGCAAAGGTTCCAAAAGCTAACAATAGTGGCTTATCGAGTCAGTTCAACTTACAACCTTCCTCCATCGCAACAGAGTCTCGCCTCCGCCGTCCTTCCGCGCTGCAGGATCTTCATAGGTTGGTTCTGGGGGATTCCTCCTTAGGGAATCAACTGAGCTTCGGAAGACCAACCGACTCCGGAACGGCAAAGTCCTCGAACTCAACCGGAGGCGCCTGGAATGGGCTGATCCAGAAGACAATCACAAACGGCTCATCCCAGATTCTTGGAGGGGGACTGCTCGGCTCCGGCATCTCGTCTCTGTTTTCCACGGTGTTCCACCTTTTTGGAGGAGGCTCTCAGCATCAGGCTCCAGTCCTACAGCGATTCTCTCTACCCCAAGCCGAACAGCGAACCATCGATACTGCGCAGAACTCTTTCGCGGGGGAAAGAGTGTCGACCAGTAACTACGCTGCTAACAGCGTGCTTCCCACCGAACCTGGAACCCCAAGCGCGGTCAATCAACAAGCAGCCATTGTAAAAGCTGTAAGGAACGCGCTCCTTACATCAAGTTCACTAAACGACGTCATCGGAGAGCTCTAGTGCCGATCTTTCCAACGCTCAACTCCGGCGCTGTGTGCCAATTTCCTACGGTCTTTGGAAGCAGTGTGTCTGTTCAGATCCTCCGATTTCTAGACGGCTCCGATCAAAGGTTTCCCTTGCGAACAGGAGTCCAGCGTCGCTGGCAGATTAGATTGGACCTACTGACGAACTCCGAAGGATCAAAAATTGAGCAGTTCTTTGTTTCTCAGGCTGGCATATTCGCGAGCTTTGACTTCCCCGATCCAATCAGTGGCGCGTTAGTACCGAATTGCAGATTTGGCAATCCCGTCCTGGAAAGAGAACTTACTGGTTTGAACACTGAGGCGCTTTCCTTATGGGTCATCGAAACGCATGAATAACATTGTCTTCCCACAACTGAGTACTGGATCGGTTTCACAGTATCCCCTTCGAAAAAAACGTATGCTGCGAAGTATTACCAATGTACTTCCTGATGGAAGACTCATACTGTTCCAGGACACGGGATCATCATCGTTAGACTGGACACTAAACTTTGCGGGTCTCAGCCTGGAAGATGCCAATTTGCTGCGAGCTCACTTCGAGGTGTGTTCCGGACCCCTGCGTCCATTTACCTTTCCTGACCCGACTGACAACTTACTAGCTTGGAGCTCAGACCTGTCAAATTCTGTCTGGCAAAAAACTAGCTCGATTCAGATCGGAACGCCAGTCGTAGATCCTGACGGAACTTCGGCCGCTTTCGTAATAACCAATACCAGTCAGGCCTCTCAGGAGTTCTTACAAGCTATCCCACTTCCGGCGTATTACTCTCAATGCTTTTCTTTCTACGTGAGGAGTTCAAACGAGGCTAGCATTCAGATGTTTCGGCGCGGAACGATCACCGAACAAAACGTCAGTGTAGGGGTTTCCGCAGACTGGACGCGTCACTATGTCGCGGGTTCACTCGCAGACAGCGCGCTCTCAACTGTGTTTGGGTTTAGCGTCCCTCCGGGAGGTCAAGTTGAGATCTTTGGGCCGCAGGTGGAGATCCAGAAAGTTCCATCTACCTATGTCCCAACAACTGGTACGAGTGGCTTGCACACCAATGCATTTCTCTCAGATCAGCAACTTAGCCTGGTCGCTCAAGCTCCGAACGCGTTTGCTGCGACGGTAAACATCCGAGCCTATCTCTAAAACGATGTCACTCATCAACCAAGTTAAAGAACAAAGTCAAACTGATACGCCCCTCTTGTTCTTTGAGTGCAGTTTGCCTTCTGGTGACGTCGAGCGCTGGAGCACCCATCAAGTGTCACTCAATGGGCAAACATATCAATCTCGGATCTTGAAGCACGATCTCTTCGATCTCCAGCTATCCGGGGATGACGCTATGGATGGCATCAGTCAAATCTCTGTCACGCTAGCGAATGCCGACTCGATGCTTTCGGAGTTGAATGCTGAGATCGGTTTCAAAGGTGCGCAGCTGACCGTTTACTTTGCCTTTGCAAACCTGGCTAGTGCTCAGGTGACGACAGAGACGAGTGTTCTTTTTAAAGGCGTTGCGGGTGATCCAGACGAGATTAGTGAGCAAGTCCTGTCCCTTAGCTTCCTCAATAAATTATGTCTACAGCGTATTCCCATCCCGGACGTAAGAATCCAACGATCATGTGGCTGGGCCTTTCCCACATCTCTTGATCAGCGCATAGAAGCGCGAGACGGCGGAGTTGACGGTCGAGTCTCACGGTACTTTCGTTGCGGCTATTCAGCGGATCTGACGGGCGGTGTCGGGAACTTAGTTGGAGGTGAAGTCTATACTTCATGCGATAAGTCTAAGGCTAACTGTGAAGCGCGCGGTATGTTTCACCAGGATGCGGCAAGTAACATCACCAGCCGCTTCGGAGGTCTGCAGTTCGTTCCTTCGGCAATTGCTGTTCGAACATCAGGAGACAAGTCTTCCCACATTTCTCCGCTCTTAGCCAACGTCGCGAAGTATAACGATCCAGTCCCACTGATTTATGGAACTGGGTGGCTCAAAGCTCCTATCAGCTTCGCCCGGAATGATGGCAATCTGACTCATCTTGAAGTTATTCTCGGCTTGGGTCCGATCACAGGCGTTCTCAAGGTCGTAGTGAATGACGTCGAGATCCCACAAGCTGTTAATGGGCAGGATATGACAGCCACAGGTTGGTACTCCTTAGTAAGTACAGGCTCGCGAACCGGTGCTTTCAGTGCGGACTTCCTGGATCAACAAGGTTTACCTCTGGGCGATCCGCATGGAAGTATTGCTTCTATGTCAGTGATCGTTCCCAACCGGGTCAGCACTGGCACCAGCTTGCCGAATATTGAAGTTCTTTTGCAGGGCAATCAGGTAGCTACGTACGACTCGGCCCTGGTTAAGACGGTACAGTATTCAAACAATCCAGCTTGGGTTGTTTTGGATATCCTGAAACGAGCTGGCTGGCTCGTTTCCGAACTGAACGTTGTCTCCTTTGTTAGTTCTGCCGCTTTTTGCAGTTACTTAATCACCACGACCGATCTGAACGGCAACTCGATTCAGGTGCCTCGCTCCGAGTGCAATCTGCTCATAACGAAACGACAGAGTGCGGCTAGTCTGATCCGCGGAGTACGAGTAGCGTCCAGCCTCATGCTCCGTTACGGTGCCAACGGTCTCCTGGAACTGTTGCCTGAGGCGTCCCTTGCGCAGCAACAGCCAAACCTGCCGGCTGGGGGAAACAGTAATCAGCCACTCGACGGAGGCTGGCCAGCGTATGAATTCAGCGATAGCTCATCCGCTTTCTCTGGCATTCTAAGAAACCCTGATGGAAGCTCATCACTGAAGCTGACTTCACGAACGGTTGCAGAAACCTCAAATCGACTGAGCGTCGAGTTTCAGGATGCCGCAAACGAGTACCAACAGGATAGTCTTTCTGTCATTGACTCTGAAGACATAGAATTAATTGGATATGAAATCAGCAGTCAGTCTACAGCCCTTGGAATCTCGAACTATAGTCAGGCAACGCGAGTATTGCTCAAGCAATTGGATAAGTTGACAAAAGGTAATCTATTCGTTCAGTTTCAAACAAGCTTCAAAGCGTTTCGCGTTCGACCGGGGGATCTCATTGCAATCACTTACTTAAAGGAGCGCTTTGATCGCCTTCCGTTCCGGGTACTAAAGCTTTCTCCGTCGATCAACTACCAAACTGTCGAAGTCTTTGCTCAGATTCATAACGATGATTGGTATAGTGATGACCCAGCCATCCTCATGGGAGCCGGACGACAGCCAGGGTCACAGACGTCGATCCCACGTCCGCTTATCGGACTGGTCAAGCGACTAGACCAGAACGGGCAATTCGAAACTTTCGACTTCTCAATTGCTGAGGAGATCTCGGCATCCACAGACGGAACAGCCTTCGACAAACTTACTATCGGGTTTTCACAGCCGGCCAAGCCCAGCGTTAATTCTAAGAGTGTTCCCTTGGTTAGTCTCTCTCCGAAGATCGACACCTCGAACGGGAACTTAGTTGGTGGCAAAAACTACTACTACGCGATCACATCGACAGGAGGTGATGGATTAGAAGGACCGCTGTCGTTTTCTGTTCCGGCTTCAGTAACGGCAGGAACCAATACAAATACGGTTACTCTCAACGGGATCAGCTTACCTTCCAATACAATCGCCATCAACTTATACCGGGGATCTTCTCCCCAAATGCTTTACCGCATTCTCAGCCGAGACCCCGCTCCATCCGTGACCGATGTCGGCCTTGCAAACCAGCCTGCCGGACCCCCCGATCCTAATTTCGATCATGCAAACTTCTTCTATCGGTATGAGTACGCGGGACCCTTTTTCACTACGTCCTCCACATTAAGTTCAATTACTTGCCAGGATATGGGCGCTACAGCGTCGGCATTTTCAAACTTAGTGGTTAGGATTGTCGAAGGTGCTGGGAAAGGGCAGGAACGTGCCGTTCGAGATAATACTGAAAGCTGCATCACCATCAATGGATCATGGTCTATCTCTCCGGACAACTCCAGTACGTTTGTAGTCTGTGAGGCAGCTTGGCACTTTGCTGCGGTCACAAACCTAAGTCCGGCGCAGTTTGAACTTCCATACAGGTCAGGAACAGTCATTCAGATTTCGGGCCGGGCCGCAAACGCCCACAATCAGGAAGTCTCGGCTGATCTTTGTCCAGTAACACGGTTCGCTCTTGGACTGGGAAAGCCAGATGCGGGACTTCCACCAACTCCAAGCTTCAACCTAGATGCGCCTGGAGCTGGACTCCTAACTTTATCGCAGATAGGGTTTTCGAATACTTCCGATGTCGCTTCTATCACCGGCGGCACCCTCAGGCTGTACGTCTGGAACGAACTGAATACTCCCAATACAGTTTGTACAGCAACGGCAATGGATGAAACCCAAACCGAAATGCTTGGGAGTAATCAATTCCATTGCTCGGTTGGAGACATCCTGCAAATCGAGACAGAGTTGATGTTTGTGAGCTCGGTGAACACTACTGCCGGTAGCTGCTCGATTGTGAGAGGTGTTCTCGGCTCACTTCCGTTGCCACACCCACTCGGAACGCGAGTTCTTCAGCTAAGCAGTTCAGTGATCACTACATCTTTCGCTTCTAACTTCTTTTCAAATCGAGCGTCGGTTAACTTTATCCATTCTTTTCTTTTGCCCGACGTTCGAGTATCCGCCGCAGAGTTGTTCGTGACTAATCCTTTTGGTGACAGCCTTACTAAAACACAATGCTACACCGGGACTTCAGACCAGGGATTGCGTACTCTTTCAGGTGGGCAGTTGACGATTCAGATGAGTGGCTATGTTCACAATCAGATTGATGCTACGCCCGCTACCCTGGTGGAGAGGTCTCATGCAACGAGAGACATCAGAGCTTCCGTCTCGCAACCGGCGTCTGGCTATGTTATTACGGTCGAAGTCTTCCAGAATCAAGCTTCTTACTGCCAGCTACATATCTTAGCGGGGCAAACGATTTCTGAAATTGTGAGCGGAACGAATCTCCCGCCTCTTGTTGAGGGCTCACTGATCACAACTAATTTGTCACTAACTCCGGAACCGATGAGCTCAGGATTAGGATCTGCTTCTCCCGGGAAGAACCTGACTGTTACCATCCGATTTTGACCGCGCCAATCGGCCGTGTTCAAAATCATTGTAAGGTGTTTAAATAGCTTGATAAAGTTGGGTATCATTTCCGACACACATGGACTGCTTAGTCTCGAAGCCCTACGTTTGCTAAGTAATGTCGACCTCATCATCCATGCAGGTGATGTCGGCTCTGACGAAGTGCTGGAAAAGTTGAAAGAGATTGCCCCGGTTATCGCGGTCAAGGGTAACGTGGATACTGGGCCTTGGGCGTTGTATCTTCCCCAATACGCACGAGCTCAGATCAACCAGCTCCGAATTCTGGTCACGCACAAAGCTGCAGACATCGAGCGATACCTATAAAAGTCTCCTGCAGACGTCGTAATCTTTGGGCATTCTCATATGCCTTCGCTCACAATTTCGACTGGACAGATTCGCATCAACCCAGGCAGTGCAGGCAAACGACGGTTTCGCCTCCCAGTGAGTCTTATGCTCGTGGATCTCTCTTCGGGTTCTTTCTCGCCAACCTTCGTAAACCTCGAAACAGGTCAGCCATTCGTCCCAAACAAGTTGAATCGCGAGCCTGCTTTTAGTCTTTAGGCTGGTGATACACTCGATTGTGCAGAAGCGGATTGTCGGCGTAATCCCAGCCCGTTTTGCCTCCTCACGCTTTCCTGGTAAAGTACTCGCGCCGATTGCTGGAAGACCAATGATCCAGCATGTTTGGGAAAGAACCAGAAAAGCTCGTTATCTCAGTGACGTTCTTATAGCTACGGACGATGACCGCATTGCGAACTGTGTTCGGTCCTTTGGTGGGAAGGTTTGCTTAACAAGTGGGGAGCACCTATCAGGCACTGATCGAGTGGCGGAAGTTGCTTGGTCCAATGTTGCCAACCTCTATGTCAATATCCAGGGAGATGAACCACTGATAGATCCTGATGCGATCGATGCAGCCATTCTTTCCGCTGATAGTGATCAGGACGTCGTAATGGGAACACTCAAGAAGCGGATCACCGATCTGAATGAGATTGCTGATCCTAATGTCGTCAAAGTGGTGACCAACTTGGCCGGCGATGCAATCTACTTTTCTCGCAGCGCCATACCCTTTGAACGCAACGCTCGAAGCGGTCAGCCAGTCTACTACAAACACGTTGGCCTTTATGTGTATCGCCGCGATTTTTTGCTACGCTTCTCGGATCTTCCGGTCGGTCCCCTGGAGACTTCCGAACGATTGGAACAATTGCGGGCACTCGAAAACGGGTTTCGAATTCAAGTGGGGCTTACCGAGTATGAGTCTTTCGGAGTCGATGTGCCGGCTGATCTTGACCGAGTTAACCAGTTGTTTGCCCTGGAGAGTATTCGGTGAGGCTTTACTTCTAGATTCTTAGTGGGAGTTAGATGGCTAAGTACATTTTCGTTACTGGTGGCGTTGTTTCATCGTTAGGTAAGGGCATCGCCGCTGCCTCCATTGGCTGCTTGCTTGAAAGCCGCGGATTACGGGTGACGCTGCAGAAATTTGATCCCTACCTTAACATCGATCCTGGAACCATGAGTCCGTTCCAGCACGGCGAAGTCTATGTGACTGACGACGGAGCTGAAACCGACCTTGATTTGGGACACTATGAGCGTTTCACTCACGCCAACCTGACTCAAAGCAATAATCTTACTTCTGGCCGTATCTATGAAAATATAATTACCCGAGAACGTCGTGGAGATTACTTAGGTAAGACGGTTCAGGTTATCCCTCACGTAACTAATGAGATCAAGGCTGCTTGCCGCAGAGTTTCAGCAGACGTAGACATCGCAATCGTCGAGATAGGCGGAACGATAGGCGACATAGAGTCTCTCCCTTTCGTTGAGGCGATTCGCCAAATGCGGCATGAGGAAGGGCGTGAAAACACACTCTTCGTTCATCTGACGTTAGTTCCCTGGATTGCTGCAGCCCAGGAACTCAAGACCAAACCAACACAGCATAGTGTAAAAGAGTTGCGTGCTATTGGCGTTCAACCGGACATCCTTCTGTGCCGTTCAGAGCGTTCCTTGCCTGCTGAGCTGAAAGAAAAGATAGCCCTGTTCTGTGACGTTGATGTGACGAGTGTTATCACGGCGAGAGACGTGGATTCTGTGTACGAGATTCCACTCCTTTTCGCTGAGCAGCGTGTAGATGAAAGTATACTTCGACTGCTTGGTATCCCAGCAGGCGTGCGAGATCTGGCAAAGTGGACCGACATGTTGAACCGCATGCACCACCCACACAAGGAGGTTCAGATCGGGCTGGTAGGCAAATATGTCGAGTATGAGGATTCATACAAAAGCTTGAAAGAAGCATTACTGCATGCTGGCATTGCTCATCAGACTCGCGTGAACATCGAGTGGATTGAATCGGAGCAGATGGAATGGCCGTCTTGCAAAAATTACCTGCGGCGCTTCGACGGAATTCTAGTGCCGGGCGGGTTCGGCAAGCGTGGCATCAGCGGCATGTTGAACGCAATCCGGTGTGCTCGCGAAGAGCAGATCCCCTACTTCGGAATTTGCTTGGGAATGCAAACGATGGTCATTGAGTTTGCGCGGAATGTGTGTGGCCTCCCCGATGCTGACTCTACAGAGTTCAATCCCGCGACGGCCCATAGAGTCATTTATAAACTGCGGGAGTTGAAAGGCGTTGATGAACTCGGCGGTACCATGCGGCTCGGTGCCTATCGGTGTCGGCTAACTCACGGGAGTCTTGCGCATCAAGCCTACAATTCGCTCGATATTAGGGAGCGGCACAGGCATCGCTACGAGTTCAATCGCGAGTTTGAAGATATTTTGACTGAGCATGGCCTACGGCTTACTGGCCGATCCGAGGACTCGGTCTATGTTGAGATTTGCGAGTTTCCAGACCACCCTTGGTTTCTAGGATGTCAATTCCATCCCGAGTTTAAATCCAAGCCTCTGGAGCCCCATCCTCTTTTTAAATCATTTCTGAAAGCAGCGTTAGATCACAAAGAAGAGAAGCGGAAAGCGGCAGAGGAGCAGCCTTTACTCTCGCGCGAGTTATCCCACGCCCAATGAATGGGCCGTTAATCGTCGGAGAAGGTGCCGCGCAGGTTGGCTTTGGAGGTGCTTGCCCGCTGGCTTTGATTGCTGGACCGTGCGTGATCGAAAGCCAAGAGCACGTTCTCTCGACCGCATCTGCCATTCGGGACATTGCAGGGCCTTTCGTCTTTAAAGCCTCCTTCGACAAAGCGAATCGCAGCAGTCACTGCTCTTTCCGTGGGCCCGGTTTGATTGAAGGCCTGCGCACTCTGCATCGAGTTCGCCAACTTGGGATTCCCGTTCTGACAGACATCCATGAACCTGCTCAAGCAGAACCGGTGGCCGAAGCCGTCGACATCCTACAAATCCCTGCTTTCCTATGCCGTCAAACAGACCTGCTCTTGGAGGCTGGCCGAACTGGTCGCGCAGTAAACATCAAGAAAGGGCAGTTCATGTCTCCCGCTGATTTCGCGTTCGCCGCCGAAAAAGTCGCCAGCACAGGAAATGACCGCATCATTCTTACTGAGCGCGGATCTTCGTTCGGCTACAACAATCTGGTTGTCGACATGCGCGGTATTTGCATCATGAACAAAACAGGTTATCCGGTCGTCTTCGACGCAACCCACAGCGTGCAACTTCCAGGCGCCTCGGGTAGTTCGTCCGGCGGCCAGCCCGAGTTCATCCAGCCGCTAGCCCGAGCCGCAACTGCTGTCGGCATAAGCGGCATCTTCGTCGAGGTTCACGACAACCCTCCAGCGGCTTTATCCGATGGTGCGAATGCCCTTCGGCTTGATCTTCTATCCGGTTTGCTGCGACAACTCAGGTCTATCCACCACCTGGTGCAAAGCTTTTGACCCAACGAAATTCGCTCGGCCAACGTCGTATCATGTGAATCGTATCGTATGCACCATCGTTTTCGAATCCGACGTTCCGCCCAGCGTGGTTTTTCGCTGATCGAACTGTTGATTGTAATCGCCATCATCCTGATCATCTTGTCGATTGCGCTACCGCAAATGAGTAAGTCTCAAATGCACGCAAGAGAGATGGGCGCCATTGCAACTCTGAAGACTATCAATACTGTGCAGACTCAGTATCAGTCCACTTTTGGTCAATATGCCAACAGCATTACGCAATTGGGACCGCCCGCTGCTTCGGGTGCACAGGAAGGCCCACAAGCGGCGAATCTTATCCCACCCAATCTCGCAACCGGCTCCTCCGGCGGATACAACTACACGGTTACACAAACGCCCTTAGGCTATAGCGTTGTTGCAGTTCCAAAGGCTTTCAACAACACCGGTCGAAGAAGCTTCTTTACTGATCAGACTGGCGTGATTCGGGAGAATTCAACACAAGAGCCGGCGACCGCCAATAGCCCTGAAGTTAGGTAACGCGTGTTGCGGGCTGAGCTCGTTGCTTTTGTCCTTATTTTTGTTGGGCCTTGCATGGCTGCGCCCTTGAGTACGGCGAAGGATGTTGATGATGCGCTCTCGCATTTGTCAATCGACCCCAAGGCTACTTTTCACGTACGCGACTTACAACTCAACCGAGGTGGAGTCAAGATCTACCTCACTGAGGGGATCCTAGCCTTCTCAAAACCCGTTGCCGGGCGAGTTAGTGCTGCAATCTTCACCACACGAGGCGAGGAGGCGGGCGATGCCGAGGTTCTTGCGATGCCTCCTGACCGAAGTGAGCGCGCGTCCTTGGCAGAAAACATTAAAACGCCGAATCTCAACGATCACTTCAGTTCAGCGGTCTTCTTCTTTTCAGACAACACCGTTAAAGAGTGCTTAGCCCAAATAGCTGACCCTGATAGCAGCCTGCTTGAGCCGTCCGCTACTGAGACTCTCCGGCCGTTCCTCGATCCAATCCTAGTCAACATCTCCCCGCTTTTCGATCTCAATCTGGTCCAATCCTTTTTCAATAATCAGCGAGTAGATGACGGGTTCTTCGATGCTGCCTTCGGAGGACGTGAACTCGGAATCTTCAGCTTCTACTACGATCCCCAGAGCTCCGAGCCGGTTATCTTTGGTCGCAATGAGCCCAGAGCAAACCAGAGAGCGACCTTCAAACTGTGGACCTCGTACCGGCCTACCCGTGCCGCGCCATACGTCTTTCCCCAATCGTCATTTAGTAACTACAGTGTTGAGTCGGTAATTGGACGTGACTTACTACTTTCCGCAAAGGCCGAGTTTACTTACAGGTGTTCCGAAGCGAACGGGCGCGTGCTGCGCTTTGAACTGTCGAATCGGCTGCATGTCTTAGGCGCTTCTGTGGATGGAGTTCCCGCCGAAGTTCTGCAGAGAGAGCCGACACCGACCGCTGGTGAACTAAATGGGTCCGGCGCGTTTCTAGTTGTTACTGATGGAGCTCTCACGCCTGGACCGCATAGGGTCTCGATCACTTACTCCGGCTCAGTTATCACTCGCACCAGCGATAGCACTTACTTTGTCGAGGAGCGAAACACCTGGTATCCGTATGGCGGAAGCATGTCCACTCAGTATGATCTTAGGTTCGAATTCCCGGAGTCTTTGCGAATTGTCTCAACTGGTGAGCTGGTTAGTGAGAACGTCGCACACGGCTCGCGCATTGTGCGTCATAAAACCATCGTGCCGGAAAGTGTAGCCGGATTCAACCTGGGCGATTACGTACAATCGAGTGCTCAGTACGGCCCATACCGGGTTGATGTATTCTCTAACCGGCTTGAGGAGCGTCCGGCTGAGAATCTGGGCTCGCATATGGAGTCAATCCTGGCGAATTACACCCAGCGTTGGCTCCCTCTGCCCTTCAAAAGCATTGCGGTCTCTCCTGTTGCGGGTTATTTCGGACAAGGTTTTCCGGGTCTGATTTACCTGTCCGATGTAAGCTACGTACGCCAGAAGAGCCGCCCTTCGTCACTCAAAACACCATTTATGGATTCCTTCTTCTCCGATATCTTATTGCCTCATGAAGTGGCGCATCAGTGGTGGGGAAATCTTGTTAGTGCTGCCGATTACCGTTCGGCTTGGTTCTCTGAAGCGATGGCGAACCATTCCGCGCTGCAGTATCTTGCTGACCGTCACGGTAATCAGGTCAAACTTGCTCTGCTAAATCAGTACCGGCTCGATTTAATTCAGGAGAAGAACGGCAAGAGAGTAGAGGAAGCTGGACCGGTCGACTTCGGGATTCGGCTATTTGATTTTCCGGGAAAAGACTTCTGGCAAACGATCGTTTACGAGAAGGGTACCTGGGTTCTAGAGATGCTAGAAGCCCGACTTGGTGCGGATCGCTGGCGCCAGATGCAACTGAAGCTCCTGCAGCAATTCAGCTCACAGCCCTTGAGCAATGATGAGTTTCGCAGACTAGCTTCAACCTTCGTACCGAAAGATCAGCCTGATCGCGACTTGAAGCTCTTCTTCGATACTTGGGTCTACGGCACCGGCATCCCTCGGCTCCAGTTGCGGAGGATTGGCCGCAGCTGGGAATTAGAAGTAAGCGGTGTGTCCGAAGATTTTACTGTCGATGTGCCTTTGTCTTGTCGCGGCAAGGGTAGCCCGGAAAAGGTAACTTGGGTGCGCGGTACAGCAGGAACAAATGCAGTACCGAAGAGCGAGGGTGCCCAAGCCTGTGCTCTGCCGCCCTTAGATCAATTTCTGTACACCAATCGGCAACCTTCTTGAACATTCCTCCTTGGCCGCAAGCCGGCGAGCGCGAAAGCCATTTTTTGCAGCAGGTTCTTGCCGATCCTCAGTGGGGTGGTTTCAACCCCATGATTTCTGATTTCGAGAACGAGTTTGCAGCCTACCAGCACGCCCGCTTTGCTATTAGCGCGTGCAATGGAACTGTCACTCTGGAACTCGCACTGAGTCTGCTGGGCATCGGCCCCGGACATGAGGTGATTGTGCCTGCCATCTCCTTCATCTCTTCCGCGACGGCCATTTCCCGGGTGGGTGCGACTCCGGTCTTTGTCGACATTGAACCAGAGTCCTTCAACATCGACCGAGCCCAAGTGTTAGCTGCGCTATCTCCAAGAACCAAAGCTGTCATGGTCGTACACTTCGGCGGCATACCGTGTGACATTGCCTCTATCTCCCAGCTGTGTACCGATCATGGCTTGCACTTGCTCGAAGATGCTGCGCACGCCCACGGCTCGGAATGGGGCGGCAAACGCACCGGCAGCTTTGGAGTAGCTGGTTCCTTTTCCTTTCAGAATGGCAAGGTGCTTTGTTGTGGCGAAGGCGGCGCCCTGACTACCTCTGATGAAGCATTTGCAGAGGCGGCGCGTTCGGTTATCAATTGCGGTCGCAAAGCCGGCGATAGCTTCTATGCCCATCATCGGCTGGGAAGTAACTTACGTATGACCGCGTTCCAGGCGGCGGTTCTGATTGCACAGTTTGAACGACTGCCTGGCCAGATCGCGACACGCACTCGAAATGTCGCGCTGCTGAAAAGCTTGCTGGCTGACAATTCTGCATTAGATTGGCAAGCCGAGCCGACTCAGATGACTCACTGCTCGTGGTATCTCCTGGTAGGTCGGCTCGGATCAGGCGAGGCGCAGCGTGATTGTTTCTTAGAAAGCTTGAAAGCAAAAGGCATTCCATGTTCGCCGTTCTATCCGCATCCGTTGTACGAAAATCCGTTGTACCGGAACGTCGAATGCCGAATATGCCCTTGTCCGGTGGCAGAGCAGCGGGTGAAGGATGGCTTTTGGTTTCCGCATCGGCTCCTGCTAGCCGACGAAGAAACAATCAACGCGGTGGCGCAGGAGATTCAAGCGGCTTTACGGGCTGGCCGGTGATCTTGAATTCCGTATCGCCGGAATGTATCCGACCAAGCCGCTTCTCTACTTCCACTTCCTGAGTCTGAGGATCGCTCTTGAGCCGGTCAATGCGCTGTCGCTTGGACTCAATTTCTTTCTGCAAGTCAGCGTTTTGCTCCTCCAGAAGACGTATCTGCTCGCGCTTCTCAGACAACGCTGAGAGTCCCTGGGGACCGCGCAACATGATAGTGGCATAAGCGGCGAGTCCGGTGAGGGCTGCGACAGCCGCAAGCGGCCGTAGAATAGAGGGTAAAAACAAATCAACTCCTAGTACCTTTATAAGTCTATTCGGGCGAAAGATCCAGCGAATCTTTTCAGCGATTGGCTGTTCAACTCTTGCTCTCCTGTTGTCCAATTGCCAGCACAAAGTAAGTAGCCGGGCTTTGGCCGACATTCTTCAACATGTGCAGGTCGTTGCTGTGGACGTATGCTACCGAGCCTGGACCCATTTGCGTCGCCTGCCCTAAGATTGTCACTTCCAATGTCCCGGTTTCAATCATCATCATTTCCTCATGAACGTGCCTATGGGCCGGATGTGGGCTTTGTCCGGGCGGTAAGGTTGAGATGTGCATGTTGATCGGAAAGCCCTGGTGTGTCTCACCGCTGAAGACCTGCCGTATCTCCATGCCTGTCGCACTTGTCTTTGCGCGTAACGAGGAAAACGGATAGCACTTGGACGGCAAGATGTCGTCCCCCGAAGACTTAGCTTCCGCACTCGCTGCAGTTACCGCGGTTACGATGGCTGCGATATCCCTTCTCGTGTATTCCATCGTTCGATCCTAAGCTGCCGCGATTTGAGCTTAACGCGCAGACCCTGCCAGACGGCTATAGAGGGTCGGGTCAAACTCGCGAAGCTCAATGATACCTCGCAGCTGACTCGTCGCAACCCAAGGCAGCCAGAGTCGGTGAAGACCCACTCCACGCGGCGGAGCCAAACTCCAATGCTCCTGCTGCCAGCCAGGACCTTTCAGATTTTAAGGCGAGTAGTCGGCGGCTGCACGCCTACCCTGAGTCTCCCCTTGAGCTTCAGAAACGATTCGAGTGTTTCTAGGCGCCTATTATGAATAGAAGTCACACGTGCCGTACAACGAACACCAAAGGAAAGCTGAAGCCCCACGGGATCGCGCTGGCACTCCCTTTCCTTCTAGATCAATTTGCAAATCAGCGCTTTGCGTTCTAGCGCTTGCCTCAGCATCCCATCTCTGGGGAGCCCAAACAGCTAAGCGCCCCACGCCTAACCCTCCTAGCGACTCTCAATCGGCTATACCTGCGATTCTCAAGAGCTTTGATGCCTACGAGGTCGTAGGCATGTCGGAAGCCCATGAATTGAAGGACGTTGACGATCTGATTCTCACTCTCATCAGAACCCCAGAGTTTGCTCAGAAGGTCAACGACATCGTGGTCGAGTGCGGAAATACGCGCTATCAACCACTCCTTGACCGGTATATCGCGGGAGAGGAGGTGGCCTTCACTGAGGTACAGAAGGTTTGGCGAAACACAACTCAACCCATGTGCGGACAGTCGGGCTTTTTCGAGGAGCTATACCCTCTGGTGCGTGCGATCAATCAGAAGCTGCCCACGGCGAAGCGGCTGCGAGTTGTTGCCGCAGACCCGCCCATCGACTGGGATCAGGTACACGAAGCGAAGGATATTGCGCCGTTCATGGACAGGGATGCAAGCATCGCGTCCGTTATGGAGAAAGAGGTGCTTTCCCGGCATCGCAACGCGCTCATGCTGTTTGGGATCTTCCATCTGCTGCACGGCAGTGGCCCTAGTGCGGGGGATGCCGTCACCCTCTACGAGCGCCGTTACCCCGGACGGACCTTCGTCATTAGCGATCTTGGATACTACGGGACTGACAATCAGAACACTGCCATTGAACTACTGACCCAAGGTGCTGCCCCCACCTTGATACGCACGAAGGGCAGTTCACTTGGGTTCCTCAGCCTGAATGCATTCCTACCAACGCCAATCACTACCGACCGGGACTGCAACGTCGTAAACGAGTTCGAGGGAAAGACACCGAAGCCAGTTGTTGCGCTTATCGATGCCTTCCTTTATCTCGGGCCTCAGAACCTGCAACTGCGTGAGCCGGTACCGGCCGATATCGCTCTCGATACGGCCTACATGACCGAATGGCTGCGCAGACTCAAAGTGTCGGGACTTCCCGGCCCAGGAACGTTGGAGGAGTTGGATCGGCAGATTGTGGCCGGAGCGGCAGACCCGATTCTCGTGATTCCCAGGAACCCGGATGCCAAAGAGATCTACCCGTTCATCAGGCAGAATTGCATCGATAGAAAGGCTCAAGACCACCCCTAAGCAGGCCTATCAAAAACGTTTTTGCGTTGACGTACACCCAGAGCACGCGTGGTTACCGAGGTCTGCGGTTGCACGAGGAACATGTGGGCTCATTGCCTGGAGCCGCGAATCGTATCCAATACATCTTGAACGCTTCTACTTTGTAGGCTCTCTGCAAGAGCCAAGTCAATTTCCTAGTAAATAGCCCCGAGGGCATTGCGGACGTTCTTTCCCACCAAGCAGGCAGGATGAGGAGTGTTCTTGTGCATCGTGAATGCGTGTCTTCCCGAGCGCCAACTGTACGTCCTTGAGGCTGATTTCCGCGGGCTGCCGTGCTAATCGCCATCCGCCGCCTTTGGCTCCCTTAGAATCGACCAACTTTGCCCGGCGCAACAGGGCCAGCTGGCGACGAATCATCACCCCGTTAGTTCCAATGCTTACAGCGGTGAAAGTCGAGGTCAGGCGCTGCGCGGGCGTCGAGGCCAGGGGCGAGAATATGTGCACCGTTATTGAGAGACGAGAGTTCATTCACTAGGGCTCCCTCTCACTATGCATGGTTTGAAACGCCACTCACGGGCTTTGCCTGCCACACACCGCAACTGATCATGTTACGGTTTGTGCGTAAGGATCGTGAATGAGCTGTGTAACGGAATTGCGAGAGCTTTCTGGGGGCGCCGATGACAGCGTACCTGCTAACAGCAAGGAGCGGTAAACAATGAGCCAATCGCACACCCAACCCGACTTTGCTTCGATTGCGCTTATCACGATCGACATGCAAACGGACTTCCTGAAAGGGGAAGCTTGCGAGATTCCGGGAACGTCGGATGTTCTTGAACCGATTGCCGCTGTATGTGGCGTTTTCCGGAACCATGGTCTTCCCATCATTCACGTCGTAAGGCTCTATGAGCGAGATGGCACAAACGTCGACCTATGCCGCCGGGCAGCTCTTGAACAGGGAGCAGCGATTGTGTTGACCGGTAGTCGAGGTTCAGAGCTTGCGCCCCTACTGCGTCCTTGTTCTGACACGCGGCTTAACACAGAGGTTTTGCTATCAGGAGGGCTACAGGAACTCGGCCCCAAAGAATGGGCGATGTACAAGCCCCGTTGGGGTGCCTTTTACCAGACCCCCCTCCAAGAACACCTGACAGCTTTAGGGGTTGGGACCCTGGGCGTTTAGCGGTTGCAATTTCCCGAACTGTCCAAGAACCTCGATCTATGAAGCGAGCGAGAGGGACTTCCGTCTGGTGCTAGCTCATGATGCGGTTTCAGGCATTTATGAGCGGAGCATCAACGAGATCAGGAACATTGGGGTTGAGCTGATGTCCACTGAAGAGCTTGCCCTTGCTGTCCGGTCGAGCGCGATAGGCTAACGAGCCTTCGATGCTGTTTGGTATACCCATTTGGGACGTAGCAAAGTTGTTGGAAAAGCGGGTCACGAGAAATTGTGAATCCCTGGCAGGAATCAGAGCCAGCCCTTGGCGCGTGCCAGCCGTGCAGCTTCTGTTCGGTTGTGTGCACCGAGCTTGGAGATGGCTTCGGACAAATAGTTCCGCACCGTTCCTTCCGTAAGCCGGAGCGTCCGGGCCAGCTCAGCCGTGCTCTCGCCTTCACCTGCACGTCGCAGGACTTCGCGCTCTCGTTCCGTGAGCGGCCCGGCATCGGCGGACCATGACTCGGCCGCAAGACCTGGATCGATGACTCGTTCGCCACGTGCCACGCGTCTGACTGCCTCCGCCATTTCTGTCGAAGGGCAATCTTTGAGCAGATATCCAACCGCACCCGCATCCAGCGCACGCCGTAGATAGCCAGATCGTGCGAACGTTGTCAGAATGAGAACGCGTGTTGCCGGGTAGAGTTCTTTTACTCGAGCCGCCAGGTCAAGTCCCGTCAGTTGCGGCATTTCGATGTCGGTGACCAGTACTGCAGGCAGATGGAGCCCTACCGCTCGCAACGCCTCTGTCCCGTTGCCGGCAGAGGCCACAACCTGAATATCTGGTTCGATGCCCAGCATGACCGTTAGTGAACTTCGCAGGATGCCCTGATCCTCTGCGAGTACAACCGTGATCGGCTGTCCGGTAGAGATCATGAGCGACCCTCCGTTCCTAGGTGTCTGGCAGCGCTCTCCGCAGACGCCGGCAACTCCGCAGTCACACGCATGCCACCCCAGGGAGAACCGTCGATAGTCAGGCTGCCGCACGCTTGTAGAAGTCGTTCTCTCATTCCGTCAATCCCGTTTCCATCGGCGCCTTGTTTTCCGATGCCATCATCATCAATGATGAGCCGTATGAAGCGATCTTTGGAAAGTTCTACCCTGCACTGTGTTGCTTTGGCATGACGCAGAACGTTCGTCGTAGCCTCCCGCAGCACGAAGCAAAGCAGGTTACTCTCCATGGGCGAAAGCGCTACCGAGTCCAGCTTAATGAACAGCTGGACTCCTGCGCTTCCAAGCGCATTCCGTGCTCTGCTCACCTCAGTCAAGACCCCTTCTGTACGATATCCGCTTACCGCAGAGCGCACTTCACGGAGTGCCTCGCGCGCCGTAGCCTCCACCTCCGCGATTTCACGATGAGCGACCTCCGGCTGCAGGGAGAAGAGACGGTTGGCCACATCGCTCTTAACTGCAATTACGGTCAGGGTGTGGCCGAGAAGGTCATGCAAATCTCGTGCAATGCGCTCGCGCTCCGCTTTCTGTGTAAGGTGTTCAATTTCCTCGTTCGCCTTCCTCAACTGGCGGCTGACGAACACCTGCCGGGCGAAGGTGAAGTTGCTTAGGCCGATCACCACCATAAAGAACACGACAGATTGAGCGATGGACCACGGCAGGTGCAACAGCCAGGTCTCCAGATACAGCCCCGCTGCTTGAGCAATAAGGATGCCTGCAAACGTGCGAAATGCAGATAGGGTGGTGCTCTGGCGGAGGAAGAAACTACTCACGACAACGGCGAAGACAAACTCGCCACCGGCGCTGGGGTTGAAAGGATAGTACAGGTAGCCCAGCAGAAACAGAACGGCAAGCCAGATGCGCTGTTCTCGTTTGCTGCCACGTAATACCCGGAGGTACCCGGTCAGAAAGGTTCCGTAGAACACGAGGAAAACTGTCCAGACGGCAAAAGAGCGACGGTGAATCGGTTCTTCGAACCAGAATACGGAGTACAAGAGTGAACCCCAGCGCAGCAGCTGCGCCTCATCGCGCAGCATCCCGAACGCGTTGGCCGCGCGATGTGTCCTGTTCTGGTCCATGCGCCTTCGAATCGCCCGACCTTCCTATGATCGCGTAAGCGGGGGATTTGTCGGAACCCTAGGCCATCATCGCCGGGAGGTGACACCTGTCATCTCTCAGGGTTGATATCTTCCACTGGTGCCGGCCGACGTAGCACGGCATGATCTTGCTATGCACATGCACCCTGACCCACTCTGGATGAAGCTCTTTCTCACCGTTCACGTTAGCGCCGGCGTCGTATCGTTCGTTCTTGCACCCGTAGCTCTGGCAACAGCGAAGGGCGGGAAACAGCATCGGCGCTGGGGCATGGTGTATCTGTGGTCCATGGGCGTGGTGTCGTGTACCGCTCTGCCGATGGCCCTGTTCCGTCCTGTGCTCTTCCTGGCGCTGGTTTCCGTAATCAGCGCGTATCTCGCGTTTTCCGGATACCGTGTTCTGAAACTGAAGAATCTCTCCAGAAGCGGTTCAGCACGACCGATTGACTGGGCAGCGGCGTGCATAGCCTTTCTCGCATCTGCTTCTCTCGTGGCGGCGGGCTGGTTCCGCCCAGCAGCGGTTCAGCATATGCAGGCGGTAGCCATAGTGCTCGGAGGCATCGGAATGCGTGGAACCGCCGCTGACATGTACCTTTTCCTCAGAAAGCCCACGGAGAAGATGTTCTGGTGGTACTCGCATCTGGCGAAGTTCATCGGCAGCTACATTGCTGCCTGGACAGCCTTTTCGGCCGCTACTCTCAGCCACATCTTCCTGCATGCCGGCATAATCCTCTGGCTTTGGCCAGCAGCGGTCGGCATTCCCGCCATCATCCTCACCACGGGCTACTACAAACGAAAGTTTGCCGCCCGCAAACCTCCCGCTACGGCTGCCGGCCTAGCTCCTGTTTAGATTGTCATCGGGCGCATGCAGTGCTGCATGAATAGCAGTCTGTATGCGCGTTTTCGCGGCAGCACCAGCACTCGTCAGAACCAGTCCCGCTCAGTCACCCAGACATCGGGTACCATGGCCTTCGAGTCTCGCGCATGCTCCCCGATCTGATTGACAAAGTTTTCCGGGCTAACGATTCGTTTCGCATTGAGCTGCCTTCCTGGGGATTTGCGAATACGGGAACGCGCTTCGGGAAGTTCATACAAGCTGCCGCGGCCACTACCATCGACGAGAAGTTAAGTGACGCGGGCCTGGTTCACTCCCTCACCGGTGTTTGTCCTACCGTTGCCTTGCATGTGCTCTGGGATTTTCCTAACGGCACCGACAGTGTATCGGAAGTGGCGGCTCTTGCAAGCAGGTACGGTGTTCAGCCTGGCGCCATCAATCCCAACTATTTTCAGGACCAAATCTACAAGCACGGCTCATTCGGTAATCCCGACAGCGAAGCGCGCGCGACCGCACTTACGCATACTGAGCAGAGCATCGCAATCGCTCGTAAACTGCACTGCCGAGACCTTTCGCTCTGGTTCGCCGACGGTTCAAACTATCCGGGAACAGCGAACATTCGCCGCCGCAAGCAGTGGTTTCAGCAGCATCTGCGGGCAGCTCACGCGCAGCTCACTCCCGAGCAGCGTTTGCTGGTGGAGTACAAACCGTTTGAACCAGCGTTTTATCACACCGATATCGCTGATTGGGGCATGGCGCTTCTGCTGGCGCGTGCCGCTGGTCCGCAAGCACGCGTCCTGGTCGACACCGGGCATCACTACCAGGCTCAGAACATAGAGCAGATCGTGGCATGGCTCCTGGCCGAGAACATGCTCGGCGGCTTCCACTTCAATGACCGTCGCTATGCCGATGATGACCTGACTCTGGGCTCTATCGACCCATATCAAATCTTCCGTATCTTCCATGAGATCGCTTACTTTGAATGGGAGACGGGCACGCGTGCCGATATTGCCTACACCATCGACCAAAGTCACAATCTGAAGGGCAAGATAGAAGCAATGATCCAGACAGTCTGCGTAGCGCAGGAGCTGTACTCGAAAGCCGCCCTGGTTGACTACGAGAAGCTTCAGGCAGCACAAGACAGCAGTGATCTGGTGCGAGCCGAAAGGTGCTTGCAGGATGCGTTCTCAACCGATGTCCGGCCCGCTTTGGGCGATTGGCGGAAAGCGAAAGGTCTGCCGGCCGACCCACTCGAGACCTTTCGCGAGAGCGGCTATCTCCCGCGCATCACGGAAGAGCGCGGAGCCCGCAACCAGGCGAGTCTGACTTCTTACGCATAGCGCTTCGAGTAATCTCTACTATGGTTACCTTCATGCCCCAAGCGACAACGGACACCGTTCACCTCCAGGATCTGTGGGATGAAAAGATTGCCGCCACTTTGGGTGACGATCAGCTGAGCTTGTTGCGCTATCGTTCCAACCTTCTGGGCGCGGATCTACGCATTACGAACTTCGGCGGGGGCAACACCAGTTCGAAGTTTGAGCTGCCCGACCCGTTTACCGGCCAACCGGTGCGCGTGATGGCGGTGAAGGGTAGCGGGGGCGATCTGGGCTCCATTGCCAACTCGGGTTTTGCGGTGCTTTATCAGGACAGGCTGGAACAGCTGAAGCAGCTCTATCGGGGCGAAGAGGCCGAAGACGAGATGGTCCGTTACTATCCACTCTCGGCTTTTGGCGAGAACAAAGTGGCGGCATCCATTGACACGCCTCTGCATGCGTTTCTTCCGGCACTGCATGTCGATCACCTGCATCCGGACTGGGCCATTGCCCTTGCTGCCAGCGCAAACGGCAAAGCCAAACTGGAAGAGTTCAACGGGAGGTTTGGCCGGAACATTCAGTGGCTGCCGTGGCAGCGGCCGGGTTTTGAACTGGCCTTGCAACTGGAAAAGATTGTGCGCGACAACCCGGGCTGCGACGGTGTGCTCCTGGGCAGCCATGGCCTTTTTACCTGGGGCGATACCCAGCGCGAGTGCTATGGGAACAGTATCCGCACGGTCGACCAGATGGGCGAGTTTATTCGGGAGTATCGCAGGAAGGCCGGCTCACCGTTTGGAGGAGCGAAGGTTCAGCCGGTTGTCCATCGTCAGACAATTGCGGCCGCTATCCTGCCGGCTCTGCGTGGCATTGTTTCTTCCCATCGACGAGTGATTGGGCACTACACCGAACAGGAAGACGCCCTGGAATTTGCCGGCTCGGAGTGGGCTTCCGAACTGGGCGGACTTGGCACCAGTTGTCCCGATCACTTCCTCCGCACGCGCATTTCGCCACTCTTCGTCGACTGGCATCCGCAGGACGAGAACGTGGACGCACTAAAAGCTCTGATTGCTGAGCGCGCCGAAACGTATCGCAAAGAGTACGCCGCTTACTACAAAGATTGGGCGACCGAGGATTCCCCGAAGCTGCGCGATTCGAACCCATCCGTTGTGGTGATCCCTGGCCTTGGTATTTTTGGCTTTGGGAAGAACAAAAAAGAAGCGCGCATCACGACTGAGTTCTTCATCAACGCCATTCACGTGATGGCCGGGGCCAATGCTTTGGATGAAGGCGCGGAGCCGCCAAGTTCGTACCCGCAATCCCGGCACCCGGAGCAATCGTCACAATTTACCAGCTGCCACAACTATGTGGCGCTGCCGCGTTCGGAGGCGTTTCGTATCGAGTACTGGGCGCTGGAAGAGGCCAAGCTCCAGCGCATGCCGGCAGAAGTCGAGTTCAGCCGCAAGATCTTCCTGGTGGTGGGAGGCGGAAGCGGTATCGGTCGTGAAGTGGCGCTCTCCCTAGCAGGAAAAGGCGCACACATTGTTGTTGCCGATCAGAATACTGAGGCGGCCGAGGGTGTTGCGGCCGAAGCTGCGAGCCGTTCCTCCTCCGAATCGGTGGCGCATACGCACTTGGATTTGACTTCGGCTGACAGCATGGCGGCCGCCGCAAAGTTCACCGTGTTGCAATTCGGCGGACTGGACGGAGCCGTTAACACAGGCGCTATCTTTCCGGTGGCTGGTTCAGACGGTCAACTTACTGAAGCGCAGTGGAACAAGACGTTCGCCATAAACATCACCGGCAACTACTTCCTGCTTCGGGAACTGCAATGGATACTGCGTGATCAGCGCTTGAGTGCATCCGTGGTGCTTACCAGTTCGGCGAACGCGGTGGTTCCCAAAGGTGGGAGCGAGGCCTATGATGTGAGCAAGAGCGCGCTGAACCACTTGATCCGCGAAATGGCGGTTACGTTCGGCCCGCTTGTGCGAGTGAATGGCATTGCTCCGGCAACGGTGGTGGCAGGCTCCACCATGTTTCCGCGTGACAGGGTGATGAGTTCGCTCCGCAAGTACAACATCGACTTCGCCGAATCCGAGGAGACCGAGGAACTACGCTCCAAGCTCGCCGAGTTTTACGCCCAGCGCACCCTGACGCGAAAGCCCATTCTGCCGTCCGATTGTGCGAATGCAATCGTCTGGCTCGCCAGTGAAGCGAGCGCTAAAACGACCGGCCATGTGATCCCCGTCGATGGCGGATTGCACGAGGCATTTCTGCGTTAAAAGAATGCTTCCAAACCCGGCGCTTGGCGTATTCTTTCACTGGTTGGGTGGGCTCGCATCAGGGAGCTTCTACGTTCCTTACCGCGGAGTGAAGCGCTGGTCGTGGGAGACCTACTGGTTGGTTGGCGGGGTGTTCAGCTGGTTGATTGCGCCGTGGCTGCTGGCATCGCTGCTGACCAAAGATCTACCGGCTGTTCTGGCCGCGACACCGGGCGCCAATCTCTCCTGGTGCTTTCTATTCGGATTGCTTTGGGGCATCGGCGGTCTTACGTTTGGGTTGACCATGCGCTATCTGGGGCTCTCGCTCGGTATGGCCATTGTGATGGGATTATGCGCCGCTTTTGGAACGCTGATGCCGCCTATCTTCAATGGAACTTTTGCCTCCCAGGTCGTCGGAACTCACTCGGGACGCGTGGTTCTAGCCGGCATCGCCGTTTGTCTGCTCGGCATTGCTATCGCCGGCTATGCGGGCGTTGTGAAAGAGCGAGCTATACCGGCTCAGCTGCAGGCTGCTTCCATCAAAGAATTCAACTTGCGGCGGGGCTTTGCCGTGGCTACACTCTCCGGCGTGATGAGCGCTTGCTTTGCCTATGGACTTGCTTCCGGTGACCCGATTCGCGCCCTGACTCTCCGGCATGGAACGCCTTCCCTCTGGCAGGGCCTGCCTGTTCTGGTGATTGTTTTGTTAGGCGGGTTCACCACAAACTTTCTTTGGACGGTCAGCCTGAACGTTCGGAACCGGTCTGGCGGCGAGTATCTCCGGTCAACTCAAAACTCGGCCTCCGTTCCGCTGCTTAGAAATTACCTATTGTGTGCGCTTGCCGGAGTGACCTGGTACATGCAGTTCTTCTTCTACACGATGGGCGAAACGCAGATGGGCCGGTATCATTTCTCAAGTTGGACGATCCACATGGCCAGCATCGTCATTTTCAGCACTCTGTGGGGCATTGGTCTTCACGAGTGGAGAGGGGCCGGTTCCCGTGCGCTCTCCCTGCTCGCGGTTGGCCTTATCACGCTGATTGCGTCAACGGTGATCATTGGATACGGCAACTATCTGGTGAAGTGAGCGCCTTGTTTAGCGGCGGTGAGATCCACCTTTGGCGCGCTTCGCTCCTGGTCTCCGAGAAATGCTGCGATATGCTCTCGGCTACCTTGGCGGCTGAGGAAAGAGAACGAGCAGAGCGCTATCACTCTCCCCATCACCGAACTGCTTTTACCGTGGGACGAGGACTGCTGCGCACCATCCTCAGCCAATACTTACCCGAGAAACCAGAAGAGATCGCCATCACCTATAACGCGCACGGGAAGCCGGGTTTGGTGAACTCGCCGATCAGTTTCAACTTGGCGCATGCGGGAGATTTAATGGTTGTCGCGATTGCGCCGGAGCAGACCCTAGGCATCGATATTGAACAGGTCCGGCCCCTGGCTGAACGGGACGGGATGGTGAGGCAGTTCTTCACACAATTTGAACAGCAGCAGTTCTTCAGGGTGGCAGAGCCCGAACGCGACCGAGCGTTCTTCCGTCTTTGGACAGGAAGAGAGGCTCTTCTTAAAGCTAGTGGAAGAGGTTGGGCAGAGGGGTTTGCAGCTTCTGATTCGAACGCTGAACTGAGCTGCTTCGAGTGGGATCCTGCCGAAGGCTACGTCGGGGCGACTGCAGTTGCCGGAACGGGCTGGCGCTTAGTCGAGATACCAGCCTCTAGTTTGCAGGCCCTGGTTACGCCGTAAGTGCGGCGTCGAAGGCGTGCAAGGCCGTTTGCAATCCGGTCAACGCAGACACCGAACCGGACTCAACGCTGTCCAGGGAGTTGCGTATGGCCGATCCCAGGAAGCTGGCAAAGGGTTCGGCTGTTATCTGCTCGTGCTCACCTTCAATCTCAGTGACCTTGAGTGTCTGGCATAAGGCGCCCCAACCCAACAGCGGGTCGTTTCCGCGCCGCAGTGACTTTTCCGGACAGCGAAACAGGTGTACTTCGCCGCCGTACGAAGTGGGAAGGTAGCGCTGCGCGGCGTAGTAATTGCGCTGTTCCGGGCTGCCTTCAGCCGAAGACTTCTGTTTGCGACCAGCTGCGCGTCGCAAGGCGAAACTTCGGTGCTCCCAGAAGGTGGCCAGGCGTTTGGCAAGTGTTTTCCTGCGGTTTGGACCGGCTACGATGCGATTGATCGTGTGCCCATAGTGCAGGTTCCAACTATCCCAGAAACTCAGCTCCGAGATGACGCGTGAGGCGTAGCGCCACTCGACTGTATCGATGAGTCCGAGCAGCCCGACCGGCAAGCCTGAAGACCGAAGCTGTTGCGCCATTTCGAAAGCCACAATACCGCCAAAGGAGTAGCCCGCCAGATGGTAGGGTCCGCTCGGGTAAACACGCCGGATCTCTGTGAGATAGGCGCGTGCCATATCCTTCACTGAGACGAGCGCCTCAGCCTGAGCGTTCAGCCCATAGGTTTCTACGCCGTAAATCGGCCGATCCGGTACTTTGGCGGCAATGAACTCAAAATTCACGACGTTGCCGCCCAAGCCGGCGATGATAAACAGAGGTGGCTTGAAGCCGCCTCGACGGATGGGGACTACGGGCGACCAGGCCTCCCCGCTCTGTCCTTTGGCCTCCCCAATCTTCTTGGCCAGGGCACGGGCGGACCGCGCCTCGACCAGAACGCTCAGGCGAAGGGTAACGCCGAAACGAGCTGCAACACGAGCCATCAGCTGGGCTGCGATGATGGACTGCCCTCCAAGCTCAAAGAAGTCGTCGGCAGGCCAAACGAGAGGCAGTTGTAGAAGTTCCGCGAACCAGCAGCACAGATCCGCTTCGACCCTGGATTTCGGGCCGTCGCCGTCAGTGGCTTCCCGGTTTTGTAACGGCTCAACGGCAATCGATTTGGCCAGCGCTGACCGATCCAATTTGCCGGTTGGAGTCAACGGAAAGTGTTGAAGGCTGCACAACACGGCGGGCACCATATACGAAGGCAGCGCTTCCTTCAGGTAGGAGCGCAGGACGCCCGAGTGGATGGTTAACTGCTGCTTTCCCTTGTAGAAGCCGACGAGACTCTTGCCGTGGACCGCATCATCTTTGACAATGACCGCGGCTTCCAGGATTTCCGGATGTCCCAGGAGGACAGCTTCGATTTCACTGAGCTCAATCCGATAGCCACGAACTTTCACCTGAGAATCAAGTCTGTCAATAAAGTGGAGGTCACCAGATAAGTCGGTATATACCAGGTCACCTGAGCGGTAAAGGAGGCCCTGATCGGTCGGATCGTACCCGTTGGGAATGAAGCGCGCTTCGGTGAGCTCAGGTCGGTTCAGATAACCGCGTCCCACTCCCGAGCCCCCAATCAGTAGCTCGCCAGCTGCCAGGGGAGGCAGAGGACGATTCCAACGGTCAACTACATACAAGCTGGTATTCGAGAGAGCCTTGCCGATGGGAATGGTCTGCGCCAAGGAATGGACGCGATGGTAAGTGGCGGCGACGGTACTCTCTGTCGGGCCATAAGCGTTGATGACAACTCCACTCGCCCCAAGCCTGAGCAGCAGCGGAGCCAGGTCGGAGGGAAAAGCTTCGCCGCCGACGAAACAGACTCTGACACTTGCAAAGGGCGCGGCTGCCCCTTCGCACCCGGCCAGCATGCGCATGAGTGTGGGCGTTCCGGCCAGATGAGTGACGCCATACCTGATCATCTGCTGGGGCACTGAGTCTGGGCCGAGCATGAGAGGTATGCCCCGATCACCTTCGTGCAAAACGATGAGGAAGCCTCGCGCCAGAGTCCAGATCAGCTCAATAATCGAGATATCGAACGAGATGCTGCCCACTGCCAGCCACACCCCGGGTTCGCTGCCGAGAACCTCGTCCATTGCCGTAATGAACGAGCTCAGATTGCGGTGCTCAATCATCACTCCCTTCGGTTTGCCGGTCGATCCCGAGGTGTAGATGACGTACGCCAGGTTCTCCGGACAGGTAGGAGTAGCGGGAGTCTGGCTGCTTCCGCCGTTCCAGGGACAGGCAGATCCATCTAATACGAGAACCTGCGCTGTGGAGGTATCGAAACGCCCGGCCATGCTGGAGGTTGTGATGACGAAGCGAGCGCAACTGTCTTCCATCACCGCTCGGACGCGACCAATCGGTAGAACTGCATCGAGCGGCAGAAAAGCAGCACCGGCCTTGAGCACGGCCAGAATGGCGACCAGCAGATCGAGCGATCGCCCCATGTGGATGGCGACCAGGACTTCAGGGCCACAGCCGTTGTCTTGCAGATAGCGGGCGAGCTGATTGGATCTTGCGTTTAGTTCGCCGTAGCTGATTGTTCTGCCATTGCAGATACCAGCTGTCTGCTCAGGAGCACGCAGGCACTGCTGCTCTATCATCTCGTGAGCACAACGGCGGAAAGGCGCTTGAGATCTGGGCGAACTAGCTGCCAAGCGGGGACGCAGGTTTGCCGGAACAAGACTTACTTCGGAGAATCGATTACCTGTGCCCCCGGCAATCTGAACGTAGATGTGGGTGAAACAATGGAGGATGATTTCGATGAATTTATGGGAGAAGCGACGGACCGGGTAGCAAAGGGAAAGGATGGTCTCGATCTGACTGGCGACTTCGACCACGATCGTGTTCTCACGTGCTTGTACGGACTGCAAGAACTGCCCGGGCGCAGCGCTTTCACCATCGGTCCATAGCGCCAGGACAGAATTGATTCCTTTCAGCTGATTGTGCGGACTGGTACTGGAGCGTTCGTCATCGATGCGGACGTCCGCATCCCTCGGCGCCTCCCAGATGAGTCGATCAAGTGAGCGCAACCAATCGGAGAGCACTGGGTCGGACTCGACATTCGGCCACGAACTGGCCGGTAACTTCCGGTCGAAAGTAGGATCGTTGCAGGATACGATTCGTACTGATTCGTCACTGCCGCCGTAACAGCGCAGAATTTGGGACCAGGCTGCCAGGAAAAGGCACTCGCGCGAAAGGTCATGTATTCTGCAGTACTCTTCACTTGCAGCTTCAATTTCCCGGGATAACGTACAGGAAGTGCGAGCCCAATTCTGATCTATCTGCTGACTTTCGTCGAGCTGCCTGAGAGCTTGCGCAAACCCTGCATCGCTGATGAGATCCGCTTCGGGAGAAGGCTGTAGATCTGGTTGCACCTTTGTCCTCCTTGCCCGACCGAGTCAGAAGGCGAGTTAAATAGGAGAGTGCCCGAATGGATTCTTCTTCTCCTTAGGATTTGGGCGAGAGTGTATCAGTACTTTGCGAGGGCTGCTCTACGGTAAGTAGGCAGTAGCAGAGTCCGAAGGAGCAGAGCCGCTAAACATCAAAGCATGGTTCGTCGCGCCAGCACGCCGCCCGTCAGGCAGAGTGGGATAGCGAGTAGATCAACAAACCGCCAGTGATTATCCGGTACAACGGCCAGAGCTACATTCATTGCTGCAATAAGTAAGAAGAAATTCGACCAGCTTTTCCGAGCCATTCGTGTCCACCTCAACTCAGCATCGGAGAAGATCGGTCGCCGGACAACGGAGTAGCAGGTTCCAGCAGTCCTGGGAATAGGAGTTAGCCGGCTTGTGCTCCCTGGGCAATGGGAGGGAACATTCCACGTTGAGCCAGTTCTCCCGCGAACTCAGGCAGCGATGTCACTGGTTGGTACCCGAAGTCGCGCCGTGCAGCGTCAATTCGACCCGCTATATCTAGATCGAACTTGCCGAGGGCGTGGACCGTTGGATGCAGCAGCCCGGCTCGCGCCATGAGAGCGTCGACCATCTGCGCCAGTCTGCAGGCCAAAGCCGGAATGTAGATAGGACGATACGTCTGGCCGACAGCGTCGCATAAAAGCCGGTAAATGTCGTCAACAGTGTAGTCCGCACGCTCGTCACCAATCCAGTACGACTTGCCGACCGTGGCCGAAGCATTCTCCGCTGCCAGGAACGCGCTGACTGTGTTGTCGGTGTGCGAAATGCTGCGGTAGTTCTTTCCGGAGCCAAAGACCAGTTGGCGATTCTTCCGCATCATCGCAAGAAAGCGCTCCTGGCGTTCCGGCGCAAACGGTCCGAAGAACCAGAAACCGCGCAGGATGGTTCCGTCCAGCAAGCCCGCTTGGCTCTTTTCCAGAATGTACTGCTCGGCCAACCACTTGCTGCGGCCGTAGTGGCGGTACGGGCGGTCCGGCGTGTTCTCGTCGAAGATACGCGCGCTGCCGGCGCCGTAACCACAGACTGAATCTGTGCTCATGTACAGGAACCGCCGTACGCCGGCTTTGATGCAGGCGTCGACTAAATGCTGCGTTCCGTCGGTGTTCACGCGATACAAGGTTCCAATGCGTTTCGGGTAGATTGCTCCGGCGAGATGGACCACCGTACCGACACCGCTTACTGCTGCCTCGAGAGAACCGGGATCGGTCAAGTCGGCTGCAAAGATCTTGAACCGGTCGGGCAGTTCAAGAAGAGCTTTTTGACGCGGCTCCACCAGTATTCGTACTTCCCGGGTGGCATAGTGCCGTCCAAACCGGTCGCCGTTGAGCAAAATATCGACAAAGCGATTGCCGAGCCAGCCCGGAACGCCGGTCAAAAGCAGCGGCGGCGCTTCATAGCGGCTATCAGAGTGAATGGCGAAAGCGCTTGGCTTTTCAAAGAGAGCGTTGGTGCCAGCCGCGCGTCTGCGTTCAGCGAGTATCCCGTCCGCCAGCACTTCTCGGGCAGGCTTGATTCTGTATCCCAACTGAGCAATGGCTTTGGACGAATCGTACCAGCTGTAAGAGCCCACTACGCTTTTGATATACGCCGGAGCAATGGGCGAATGTTTTCCGATCGACGTGAGAACAGCGTCGAGCGCGCTTGCAGCAGCCATCATCGCACCCTTGGGTAAATGCAACGATGGCGATTGTCGCCCGCTCAATTGAGCAAGGTCGGTAAAGAGTTGGTCGAAGGTGATGTTATCTCCGGCCACAACGTAGGTACCATTTCGTTCTCCGCGTAAGGCGGCAGCTACGTGGGCCTTTGCTACCTCCTCCACAGCTGCTACCGAAATGCCGCCTGCGAAGGAGAACCGCTGCCCTTTCCGCAGAAAGTTGCGTATCAGCGTGTGAGGGGGAGTGCCGCGCAGGTCACCGGAGCCTATCAGCCAGGACGGGTACAGTCGCCGCAAGTCGACCGACTCTTCAGCAATCAGGCGCTCGCAGAGTTGCTCGGCTCTTGCCTTGCCCTGGACGTACGGGCTCTCGAAAGTTCCAGCCCTGTCTTGGTCACTCAGAAGGTGATGTGGGCTATCGCTTCGCCCGAGCACAACGGCCGAACTGGTATAGATAATCAGCGGAACCCGAGCGGTTAGCGCAGCTTGGAGCGTCCCCTCAGCCAGGCCTGCTGTACCGGCAAGAACGCTTTCCGGGTCATCGGCCTCAGTGGTGTTGATGGCTGCCGCGTGGAACAGAACGTCGGCCCGCTGTAGCGCCGGAAGAAGAGTCGCCCGATTGGAAAAATCAACAATCTGATACCGAGCTCCTGCCGTAATAAGGCGTTGTACATTGCTGTTCAATCGCCGAATGAGAAGCTCCACCTCGAAGCCGCTTTGGAGTGCTGCCCGTGCGATGTGAAATCCAAGGTGACCGGACGCACCGGTAACCACTGCTCGCTTGTTCAATGTCACCTCAGGAAAGAGAGATGGATGGTCGGGGCGGTGTGATTCGAACACACGACCCCCTGCGCCCAAGGCAGGTGCGCTACCAGGCTGCGCTACGCCCCGACAGGCAGACGCCGAAAACAATCAACGCCCTGCAGTCTCCTGCAGTCTTCGACTGAGTCAGTCATCTGTCATGCTAGCACTCGACCCATCTGAGGGGTTCGATGCCGTAGAGTGCAACGTGGGGGAGGAGAATGACCATTCCATTTAGCCGCAGGTCGACTTTGAGAGCGCTCGCTGCTTTTGCTGGTGCGCTACCCCTTGCAACCTCCCGAGCAACAGGGGAAGGTGAGAAAGCAGTTGAGTTACAGGTCCACCCTGAGCGGACGCTCGGGCGCACTCCGAGCGACTTTCTCGGGTTCGGCTATGAGATTTCTGCTGTCGCCCAGAAGGGCCTGCTCTCCGCTGAAGATACGCATCTGGTTGCGCTGTATCGGCTGCTTGGCTCCGAAGGTGTAGTGCGTATCGGCGGCAACACATCTGACTTTTCGACTTACTCAGCGGATGCTCCTGCCGTCTCTGTCCCAAAGGCTACGGTGACCAACCGCCAGGTGATTGACGACCTTGGGGCGTTTCTGCGGGCCACCAACTGGAAACTGATCTGGGGGTTGAACCTGGGAGGTGGGACCGCGGAAAATGCTGTGGAGCAGGCCGTAGCAGTGGCTGCTGCCGCCAAAGACCGCCTGCTTTGCTTCGAGATCGGCAATGAGCCGGATCTCTTCAGGATTGAGCATCGCACTGGCCCCTATAGCTACGCCGACTATCGCCGTGAGTTCCTGCCTTTTGCCACTGCACTTCGTCAGCGCCTGCCTGACGTGTCAATTGCGGGGCCGGACGTGGCAGGAGCGACGGATTGGGTCAGCGCTTTTGCAGAGGATGAAGGCAAAAAGAACCTGAAGCTGCTGACGCACCACTACTACCGCTCAGGCCAGAAGCAACCGGCCGCAACGGTGGAAAATCTGCTGCACACGGATCCCGGCTTCGTTCAGATGATCGGCAGGATGCGCGAAGCTTCACAGCGCTTTGGCATTCCCTATCGCCTGGTCGAGCTCAATTCTTTCTCGGGCGGCGGCAAACCCGGGGTGAGCGACACGTTTACTTCGGCGTTGTGGGCGCTCGATCTGATGTTTACGTTAGCTTGGGCGGGAGGCGCCGGCATTAATCTCGAAACCGGCGTCAACCAACTTGGGTTTGTCAGTTCGTATAGTCCAATTTTCGATGCGGCCAATGGCAAGCTGACAGCGAGACCGTCCTACTACGCGATGCTGGCGTTTGCGCAAGCAGGTATCGGGCAGCGTGTCGAGACCACGCTTGCAGGCTCGAATGTGAACATGACTGCTTACGGAGTGCTGAAGGATTCGGGAAGGCTGTGCTTGACGCTGATCAATAAGGATGAGAGCAGCGGTGCACGAGTCCGAGTAACGGGCTTGCGCTCTACCGGCAGGGCACAAGTGCTGCGGCTTGCGGCGCCTTCGTTCGATAGCAAGACGGATGTGACTCTGGGCGGCAGCGAAGTGTCGGACGAAGGGCACTGGGCGCCGAGAAGCCGCGAGTCGGTGGGGATTCAGGGCGGGGAAGTGAATGTGACGGTTGCGCCCTGCAGGGCACTGGTGCTTGAATTTGCTTGAATAGACAGTGGGCCGTCGCCCTAGCCGGGGTCTAAGCTTGGCCAGAGAACATCTGCCCTCTGGCCACGAAGCTATTTTTTAGAAGACTTACCGGCCGAAACCGTTTTGGCCAAGTCATGATGCGCCGTCGCGGCGGTTGCTGCCGGCATACGGAAGTTGTCGCCCATCATATTGATCATTGCCTGTATCTCCAAGCCTTCCGCCTCTTTTGTGAACACCAGGCACCGGCTTTCGGTATCAAAGTCAGCTTGAATCCAATCTCCCGCGTTCACCTGGCTGGTAGCCATCAGGTTCGAAAGCGGATGGACCAGTAGGCGCTCAATGGCCCGCTTCAGATGACGCGCACCGTACTTCACATCTGTGCCTTCGGTGAGCAGAAAATCCTTGCCGGCTTCGGAAACAGTACAGACGAACGACTTGTCCACCGGTGAAAGTAGGATCCTCTGTTGTACCTGCCCTAATTCCAGGTCCAGAATGCGGCGTAACTGTGCCTCGCCCAATGGCTTGAACACCACCACTTTGTCGATCCGGTTCATGAACTCGGGCGTAAACTTCTTGCGCGCCGCTTCCACACCGCTTCGTGACATCTTCTTTGCCAGCGACTCGGTGTCCGCTGCTTCTGCCCCTGCAGCCTGACAGCGGCCGAAACCAAGGCGAGGCGCAACCAGCGCACTCATTTCAGCTGCGCCCAGATTACTGGTCATGAAGATCATGGCCTTGGAGAAATCTACTTTGCGGTTATCTCCCAGCGTCAGCGTCGCTTTGTCCAGAATGCCAAGCAGCAGGTTCCAGAGAGCATCGCTCGCTTTCTCGATCTCGTCAAACAGGATAAAGCTGATCTTTACCTGGTCACTATGGTGCTGATTGATCACCTCTTGGCTAAGCAGCGGGTGAGTCTCCCGGTGACCCAGATAGCCGGGAGGCGAACCGATCAGCTTGGCAATCTCATGGCTGTGCTGGAACTCCGCGCAATCGATTTTAATTACCGCGCGTGGATTGTTCAGCAGTGCTTCAGCAGTCGCCTCTACCGTGCGCGTTTTACCGGAACCGGTGGGGCCCAGGAACAGAAAGTTTCCTACCGGACGACCTGGCGCGCACAGCCCGGTCATATGCATCTGATAAATGTTGACGATTTGCTCGATGGCTTCGTCTTGCCCCACCACGAGCTTCAACAGATTTTTCTCTAAAGATTCCGCTTCTCGCCCCGTCTTTGTCGGATCCAGAACTTTACGTAACCGGCTCATAACTTTTCCGCCCCGCCCTTCCCTTTGCCGCTCGCCCTTCGGATTACCACTGCTTCAACAGTGTGTTTCCCGGCAACTACTTCTTGGTAGATTTTTCAATATTTCTCGAAAGCGACCGGTCTGCGGATTGCTTGCAGGCCTCCGTCACTTGCACGGGGCTTACGGTATTACGTTCGGATATCGCCAATTTCGCACGCCCCTGCGCACCCGTTAGTTCTTCTGTGGGCGCGAAGGTCTCACCTCAATCCGGCTCACTAGGGTTCTCGCCGGCATCCGCAGAATGGTCAGGACCAGCTCAGCTATGTCCGCAGGTGCAATCTTCCATTCTGATCGGCCTTGGCCCCCCTCGCTGGAAAAAGCCGTATCGACGCTGCCCGGCATGATGTAGCTCACGCCAACATTGTCAAAACGGTGATCGAGCATCGTTGCCTCGCTTAACGCGTTCAATCCGAATTTCGAGGCGTTGTAAGCACTGCCACCGGCAAACGGGTTTTTCCCGGCCAGGCTGCTGATGTTGATGATTCGTCCGCCGCGGGCCTCCGGGAACCTTCCCAGTGCTTCGCGCGTGCAATAGAAAGCTCCCGAGAGGTTGGTCCCAATCACACGATCCCACTCCTCAACCGTCATCTCCGCAGCCGACCGGAACAGCCCCACCCCGGCATTGTTCACCAGAATGTCAAGCCCGCCTAGCGCTTTGTCGGCAAATTGGAAGAGCTTTTCGACCTCTCTGCTGTCCGCAACATTCGCTGTTGTTCCGAACGCGCTATCCTCACCAGCCACCGACCGAAGTTGGGCGACGCTCGCGGCCAGCTTTTCCTCCTTGCGGCCACAGATCACCACTCTTGCCCCCTGTGCGGCCAGCCCCTGCGCTACCGCTAAGCCAATTCCTTGAGTGCCGCCGGTTACCAAGGCCCTTTGTCCCTCTAAGAAGCCGCTCATAATATGTACATCTCCTCTATTAGCCCTTCTGTATTCTTCCTTGCGTTTGCAGCACCACCGCCCGCCTTAGCCGGTGGCAAGGTGTGCTGAACCTTATACTAAGGGCAGGCCTATCCATGTCTGTTGTTTGGCTGCGAACGGCTGCCGCTCTCTACTTTTGCGGATTGCTCTACGCGCTGATTTATCTATTTTGGAAGAGTACGCGCCTGTTCATGCCCGCCCTGATTGCATTCGGCGTAGGAGCGGTGGTGCATCTCGTCTCCTTAATAGAGTTAAGTTCCGAGACAGGGCACATGCCTCTGAACAACTTTTACGAGACAACGTCGCTCTGCGCGTTCCTTATCGCTGTGCTATTCCTTCTGTCCTATAGCTATTATCGCGTCGCCATTTTCGGAGTCTGCCTGTTTCCCGTTGTGTTCTTCATGACGTTAATTGGGGCCACCGAATTTCCGGTGGAGACCTGGAGCAGCCCCCAGCTTCGCAATGCCTGGCTCCTGGTTCATATCTCTACGGTGCTGGTTGGCTTTGCGGCGCTTGTTCTGGCCGCGTTGGCCTCGGTCTTTTATCTGCTTCAGGAACAGCAGCTAAAGTCCAAAAGCCTCACCCTCGCTTACAACCGGCTACCCCCGCTGGCGACACTGGATCGGATCATCTCTCAATCGATGAACGCCGGCTTCGTATTCATCACAATTGGCACGGTGACCGGGGTCATCTGGGCTTTCATTGAAAGTGGCACCCGTTGGATCTTAAATCCGGAGATTGCGTTTTTCCTGTTTACGTGGGCTTTCTACCTGGCGATGATTTTTCTCCGCGTTTCGGCCGGCTGGCGGGGCCGGCGCATGGCCTGGTTAGCTGTCTCTGTTCTTTGTTGCTCTCTTATCACCTGGGCCACGCATCTAGAGATTAGGAGTCTCTGGGCGCAATGAAACTGGCTGTTGCGGGTGTTAACCATCGCTCTGCTCCCGTGCAGATCCGCGAACAGCTCGCTTTTCGGTCCGATCAAATCCCTTCCGCCCTCCTCGACTTTCAAACTCGTGGCGCTAAAGAGGTGATGATTCTTTCCACCTGTAATCGGGTGGAAGTGGCGGCGTCCCTAGCCGGCAATCTTTCTGTCGATCGCTTGTTCGAGAGCATTGTCGCCGAGCGAAGCGGTCTGCCGGCCGAGGCCATTCGCCCTCACATCTATCTTTACGAAGAGGCCGACGCCATCCGGCATCTCTTCCGTGTGGCGGCCAGTCTTGATTCCATGATCATCGGCGAGCCACAAATACTTGGCCAGCTCAAGTGTGCCGTACTGCAAGCTCGTGAGCAGGGAACGGTGGGCAGCGTCCTGGATGCCGTTCTCTCCCGTGCCTTTACTGTTGCTAAGCGCATCCGCACGGAGACCGAGATTGGCGCGTCCGCCGTTTCAGTGGGCTACGCGGCAGTTGAACTGGCTCGCGAAATTTTCGGCGAGCTGAAGGGCCGGCGCGTCCTCATTATTGGTGCCGGTGAGATGTCCGAAGGCACGGCTCGCAACCTGCTTCGCGCGGGAACGCACGAGATTTTCATTACCAACCGCACCGCTTCCCGTGCGGCCGAGGTTGCTGACCTGTTCGGCGGTCAGGCAATCTCCTACGATCACTTTCCGCAGCGCCTGCCGGAGATGGACATTGTCATCGCATCTTCGGGTGCGCCGGATTTTGTGCTGACCCGCGACATGGTCCGCCGTGCCATTGAGCTCCGCAAGAACGAGCCGATGTTCCTGATTGATATCGCTGTACCGCGCAATATCTCGCCCGAGGTGAACGGGCTGGAACACGCCTTCCTCTACAACATTGACGACTTGCAGCGTCTCGCCGAACGGAACATGCAGGCCCGCCTGGAGGTCGCCGGGCAAGCTGAGTCCATCGTCTCGGACGAGGTTAGGCTGCTTGAGAGCAAGCTGCGTTCGCGCGATCTGGCTCCCACCATTTCCGGTCTTCAAGAGCAACTGGAAGCCATTCGTCGCGATGTTACCCTGCGCTATCGTGGACGGTTGGGACCACTCACCGTGCAGCAGGAAGAAGCCTTGGATGGCTTAACACGAGGCATCATCAACAAGATCGCGCATGGCCCTATCTCTGAGTTGCGGCGCCAGGCCGCTCAGGGGAAGACAGAAGATCCGAACGAGAGCGAACTGGTCAGCGCAGTCCGCCGCATGTTCCATTTGACCGATAGATGACCCTCATCATTGGTTCCCGAGGCTCCCAGCTGGCCCTGTGGCAGGCCCACTACGTGGCAGGGCGGCTTGCGAGTCTGGGTATCGACAGCCGTATCGAAATCATTAAGACTACGGGCGACCATCTGCAAACAGCCTCGCTGGTGCAGGCCGGCGGAAAGGGCCTCTTCACCAAAGAGATTGAAGAAGCGCTCCTCAACGAATCGGTCGACCTGGCTGTCCACAGCTTGAAAGACCTGCCTACCGCGAATCCGCCCGACCTTGCGATTGCCGCCATCCCGGAACGCGAAGATCCTTCGGATGCTCTGGCAGGCTGCACTCTCGATGAGCTGGCCCAGGGAGCGCGCGTGGGAACCAGTTCCGGGCGCCGTGCTGCCCAGTTGCGCCTGTTGCGGCCCGATCTTCTGTGCGAACCGATCCGCGGCAACGTCGATACACGCTTGCGCAAGTTGAAGGAGGGCCAGTTCGACGCCATTATGCTTGCCGCTGCCGGCTTGCGGCGTCTCAATCTTGAGCGCGAGATTGCCCAGTCGTTTGCGCCCCACCAAATCTGTCCAGCGCCCGGCCAAGGCGCTCTGGGCATCCAGACTCTCCGTCATTCCGCGGCTTTTTCCGTCTGCCAAAAGATGAATCACGAACTGACCGAGCAGGCTGTGACGTGCGAACGTGCTGTCCTGGCCAGTCTTGGCGGCGGTTGCCAGCTGCCCGTCGGCGCCTACGCTCAGGTCGAGGGCGACCAACTGTTCGTTCAGGCAATTGTTGTTTCACCCGACGGCGGGCGCCATATTCGTATTCAGGAATCTGGACCGCGTTTCCTCGCTGAGCAGGTCGGGCGTCGGGCAGGCGAACAACTCCTAAGACAGGGCGCTGAATCGCTACTGGCTGCCGGTGTTCTCTAATGCGTGACCTGCATGGCATTCGCATTGTAGTGACCCGAGGAGCTCATCAGGCTGAGGAACTCGCTGCCCCGTTGCGCGACTTAGGGGCTGAAGTGATCCTGTTGCCCGCCATCTCCGTCCAGCCGCCGACCGACCCGGGGCCCCTGACGCAGGCAGCTGCGAACTGCAATCAATATGATTGGGTGCTCTTCACCAGCGCCAATGCCGTTGAGGCCTTTGCAGCAGCACGCCCACCTGACACCACTTGCAATGCCAGAATCGCTGCAGTGGGCAGCGGGACAGCGGCTCACTGCCAAGCGCATGGCTTCGAAGTCCAGCTAACGCCAAAGCGGTACGTTGCCGAATCGTTGGTGGAAGCCTTTCAGCAATTCGATCTGCACGACAACCGCATTCTCATCCCGAGCGGCAATTTAGCGCCTGACCTGGTCCCCTTCGAGTTGCGCAAACTGGGAGCATTGGTCAACGTCGTCGAGGCATACCGTAATGAACTGCCGCCCGGACTGAAAGCCGCCACAGACTCCGTTCTCCGTGAGCCGTACCCCGATTGGATTCTCTTTGCCAGTCCCTCGGCTGTGGACAACCTGACAACGGTCACCGACACTCTCACGCTTAATCGCATGCGTATCGCCAGCATCGGCCCGGTCACCACCGAAGCCGCTTCCCAGCATGGCCTTGTGGTCACCGTTGAAGCCGCACCCCATACCGCGGCAGGACTGGTGGATGCCGTGGTCCGCTGCATCCCGCTGATCGCCGCCGGGCAGTAGGGAACTGCATTCCTTGTTGACGTATAAATGCACGACACAGAGCTCACCTAAGCAGAGCAGTATCTGTAAGTCGCATTAGCGGAACTATGGCTGCGGTTAGCAAGGCGGAAAGCGGGCGGCCAGCCCTGCAGAGACGAACGGTTATGCAACGGCAAGGGCCCTGTTTCCGGGTTCCCGAGAGTTCGGAGAGTGATCCATATTCAGGTGGAACCGTCCATTCAGGAATGGTGTCCAACCATTGTGCATTTGGACCAGTTTGCAGCCGTGTTGCTCGCTTATCTGGTGCTTGCTCCTGTCCCGTCTATTTGCGCCGAACCGGGAAGATTGGACTCAATCGTTACCCGACTCGCAAAGATTGATTCTTTTGCCTTCGGCGGCGTTGGCTTTGTCTTGGCAACCTCACAAGGGGAGCTTGACTACCGAGACATTATGTCCCGCAAGTCTGCCCAGGCGGACTTCGAGACAGTTTTCAGGATCGGCAACTCTCAGGCCAAGTGTTACGCGCTCACCGGCCTACGTCAACTAAACCCCAGCCGCTTCGAATCGCTAGCCGCATCAGTCCCACTGTCGGGAACTTGCGTTGAGGTCACCCGAGGCTGCATAACGTTCAGCGAGTCTATCTTTGACGTCCTGAGACAGATCCAGTTCGGCGTTTTCTCAGGACCGCTAACACATGAACTCGTCCCGCTGCCGGACACTGAAAAGCGCCCCACAACGAACCAGAAGCAAACTTTGTGGCAACGCCTGTTGACGCTCCTATTCGCTCCATCAAGTAAGCCTGAACCCCCAGCGCCTCCTCCTGGCCCGCCACCGCCACCATTGCAGCCCGGAAGTCTTCGCTCAGTCGCCACATGCATTCTCGAAAAGGCGACTGATTCACACTAGACACCCGAAGACTGCTAGTCGGAAAGGGGATTGTGTCCGGCCTTTCCGTACAGGTCGCATTGTCGGAAGTTGGGGTAGAGGATAGTAGGCAGCCGAATTGTTATTACACCTGATGGCGCTCGCCACATTCGTGTTCAGGAATTTGGACCGCATTTCCTCCATCGGCCCGCTCACCACCGAAGCCGCTTCCCAGCCTGCGGGAACGAAGGTTTTGCACGATGTACCGAACAGCGATTGACCCCAGAGTAAGTGACAAGATCGGCGTTTTCCCCGGAGCAGATTTCTAAACCCATGTCGATCCAAAGGTTTGCGATAGCACAGCGAGCATAGCGCAATATACGGTGAAATGCCCAAGTCTGCGGAACACAAGCCGATTTTTCTGGACCTGCCTGGCCTAAGGAGACCTGCCTGCGGGACGTCTGACATGCTATCTCATTCCAGATCGTTCAGTTTTCTTTCTTGCAGAGTCCTCTTGATTGCCAGTTCGTAACTACCGTCGTGTGTGGCTTTGAGGATGAATGCAGCACCAGGACGAGGCCCCTGCGGTTATCGGATCCTGTTGCGACTAATTCCATAGGCTCACCTTCCGGTACAACCACATCGTGCCCTTTTCGACTCACCTGCCTCCCCGACGGCGTCTCAAGACAGGTCTCACCGGCTTCGGTGTAGAAGACCTCGGGCCCCGAGTGCAGATGCGTTCTACTGACGGCACCGGGACGCATAATTGATTCCCGGTATTGAGCCGTGTAATCTTCCTTGGGCTTTAGTGGCAGAGGCCCGATCTGTGTCACGCGCTTGCCTCCGGACGGCAGCACCGGCTTGTCACCGACGGTGAGCAGCCATACTTTTCCAAGCGCGTCCAGCACTGTGCTCCCGCTCTGTGCAGCAGATTGTGCGCTCGCGCGGTCAGGGTACACATCAAGCGTCCAGAATATGGGCCGGTCAGGTAGCATGCCAAGCGGCTTGTTCGCGAGTATCCAGCAACCCTCTGATCCCGTCCGCTCACTTACGGGTTTACAGCTCTCCAGCCCTTGCGTCTGTGCCGCAGCTATCCCTGAGAGGAAGAGAAGCGCTGGAACGATTTGCCTGAATAACATGTGTCGGCCCATGATAGTCAATGCATGATAGCCAATGTTAAATACCACTCGTGCATCTTCTTTGTCCAATAAGGAATAGTTGATTCAATGTCTCGGCGCACGATCTTTGGCGTTTGGTGTAGTTGACCCCAAGTTGGATCCGAACAGTCGCTTGGAGCTTGCGCTTTGCTCTCTTCTTAATCTGTTTGTACCAAGCCTCGACTGGAATCTAAGAAGCAGCGAAACCGCTCAACTTCCTCATCAAATGCCATCTGAAATAACTGCTCGGTCGGCTTTGCTTTAGCGAACCCGGGCTCAATGCTCAGGTTCCCCTTGGCATTTGAAATGTTCACCCACCCAACCACATCGTCTCGCCACAGCATAGGCATGGCGTAGTAGCCCAGCTTCCTTCTTGCGGGCGGAGTGTACGCTTCGAAGCGATAGGCCCATTCCCAGAGGTGCTCAAATCTCTGTCGGTCCCAAACCAATGGATCGAAGGGAGCAAGGAAGCGCACGATATCTTGAGCTTTTCTTCGGATCACTCGTCCGGCAGGCCAGACATAACGAATTCGATCAACAGCCGCCGCTGCCAAATCCCCTGTTCCAACGAGCGTGCTTACTGCTGACGATCGGCCTTCTAAGCTCGGTGCAGCATGGCCCAGATGCCGCAAAGCAGCGCGAAGACTCCGATCTGATAGAGGCGCAAGAATACGCGCGATCAGCAGCACCAACTTCCGCAGGCGCTCGCCTGGCTCAAGTACCTCTTGCGGCCGCCGTGTCGTTTCGTACAGCCGGATTCCGCCTTCTCGCCTGGCGATTCGCAGCAGCCCACGGTAGTGAAGTCGCTCGAGGATACGAGTCGTGGTCTTCGAGTAGCCGCCCCACGCATTGATTTCACGCTCCCGGCCGAGATAGGCTTCCAGTTCTCGGGGATGCAGCTGCTTATGCTTGGACACGATCTGCAGCACACGCCCTTCGGCAGGAGTTAACTCTATGTCGAGCCTTGGATGCAGCAGATTCCAAGTCGAAGACGGCATGTAGCCGTATGCATACAGAAAATCTTCCTCCAGCTTGAGCGCGGGATAACGTGCTTCGATATCTCCGGCGCGATAACCTTTCACGCGATGCCGCAGAATTAGATCCTGGGCGCGAGCCGGTGAACGTATTGGATAGGCCTGAACAAAACC
Source organism: uncultured Bryobacteraceae bacterium (assembly GCA_964248405.1). Taxonomy (GTDB): domain Bacteria; phylum Acidobacteriota; class Terriglobia; order Bryobacterales; family Bryobacteraceae; genus Bog-105. Next base: position 195,399 of record CAXTYH010000002.1, on the reverse strand, counting down.
AAGTCTCTCCACAGCCCCCTGAAGTGTTGTGGGACCAAAGAAAGTCGACGTGATTGCATGCAGCCGCAAGCGCTTGAGTGTTAGCTCCGACATGCATTAAGACTTCTCGTAATTGTAAAATCCTCTCCCGGTCTTAACGCCCAACCAGTTTCTGCCGACATATTCCGCGAGCAGTTGGCGAGGACCAACGGGTAGGTTAGGCTCAATTGCCGCATAGTGATTTTCTATGTCTAGGACTACGTCGAGTCCAACCCGATCCATTACTTGAAAAGGACCCGCCGGCACACCCAAGACCGAGGAGAAAATCCGGTCTACCTCTTCGGGCGAAGACACGCCCTCTGCAACGACTGCTAGGGATTCTCGCTTGATGGCGGCCCAGATCCGGTTATAGATAAAGCCGACGCTCTCCCGTTGTACGTGGAAGGGAATCAGGCCATAAGCGCGAAACCGTTGCAGCAATAGTTCTATGACTGCGGGATCGGTGTACCCGCAAGACATGATCTCCACTGCGTTTACTTCAGGAGGCATGTAGTAATGCGTGTTCACGACGCGCTCCCGCCGCGAAACACGTTCGACAAAGTTGCTTGTCGGATAAGAAGAGGAATTGCTGGCCAGTATAGCGTCAGCGGGCGCCAGCCGATCTAACTCAGCAAAGAGCGCTTGCTTAAGATCGAGTTTCTCCGGCACTGCTTCGGTCACCAGCCATGCGCGTTCCAGAGCCGAGGGGAGATCATCGCAATACGACAGCTCTCCAGCTTTACCGCCGGTTGCAGCCACAAGGCCTGGGAGTGCCGATGCAAGGAAAGCTTTCGCTTGCTCCAAAGCCTGTTTGGATGGATCAACCAGCCGAACCTCGTCTCCGGTGGACGCTTGTACCAGGGCAATGCGTCGGCCGAGAGTACCGGCGCCCACCACTACCAGCGGGCGACTCTGTATGTCTCTTGGAATCGTGAAACTCATACGCTGCATCGTAATTCACTGGGCGGTAGACCTGGCCGACAGAGCCGCAAAACTACTTGGTCTAACCGTCAGATCGCACCCACATCCACCCCCAGTATTGACTTCAGAATCGCAGGATGCTACAAGTCATTAACCACTCCGGGTTCGATTGGTATTTTCCGCGCAGCAGGCCTGCTCCTGTGTCTGAAGGCATCTGCTCGCGATCCCAATTTGTTGACTGCTGAGGTGGAAAGTGGTTCGCGCGTTCTTCGTTATTTTTGCATGTATCAACCTTGTCGCTGTCGCTGACGGCCAGACGTTTCGTGGTGGAGTCACCGGCTCGGTAACAGACAGCACCGGCGCGGTGATGGCCGATGCTGCTGTTCAGGCCACCAATAGCGCGACTGGACTCCTCTACTCAACCCTCTCCTCTTCCACGGGCAGCTTTTCTTTCTCGGATCTGCCCGTGGGCCAGTACACGATTCAGATTTCTAAGCCCGGCTTTGAGCGCTTGCGGGTAGACGTCGTTCGTGTCTCCGCCGGGCAGGTTTACAACTTGCCTGTCAAACTGGACATCGCCAAGCAGGCAACAACCGTAGAGGTCTCGGCAGCAAGCCTTGCGGTGGAAACAACAAACACCACCCTGACCACGGATGTACCGGCCAGGACGGTGCAGGATCTGCCTTTGAACGGCCGAGACTTTACCCAGATGATTGCGCTTTCGCCTGGTTTCGCCGGATATCCGGGCGGTGCTAACGGATCAGTCGACGGCGCACGCTCCAATCAGGTGAACTGGCAAATCGAAGGCACGGACAATAACGACCAGTGGTGGAACATCATGGCGGTCAACCAGGGAGGCGTGCAGAGCATAGCCGGAACGGTGATGCCGCTCGATGCTGTGGAAGAGTTTTCACTCCAGACACAACCTGGTCCGGAGTCCGGTCGCAACCCGGGCGGCAGCGTCAACCTCGTAATCAAATCCGGCACTAACCAGATACACGGGTCGGTGTATTACTACAACCGAAATGAGGCCCTGGCTGCCCAGTCACCCTTTGCACCCGAAGGCTCGCCTAAAAATAAAATGCGGAATCAGCAGGGCGGCTTTTCACTGGGCGGTCCTGTCATCAAGGACAAGACATTCTTCTTTCTCACTTACGAGCGGCAACAGTTTCTCATTGGTAATCAGGCGCTCTCTACAGAACCGTCAGGTGCGTACCAAGCTGCTGCCATTGATCTAATGAGCCAGTATGGTGTGCCCGTTAATCCTCTTTCTGCAAGACTGCTCGGAACACTTTGGCCCGCGAATGTGCTCACCGGCGCTGCCGCCGCTAACAACTACTTCAATCCAAATGCGGAAAGAGGCTACAGCAATAACGGACTCGCCAAGATTGACCATAGCTTCAATGAATCGAACCGTTTATCGTTCCGGGCGTTCGTCGGGCAGGGGAGTCAAACCGCTCCGATTGGCTCACGCATCACGGACTACTATCAGGTCGCTCCGCTGCACGTCCAGAACTATTCCCTCATCTACAACGAGACTCTTTCGCCACGGCTTACCAACCAGCTTCTGTTCGGAATTAGCTACTTCAATCAGGTGTTCTCTGACTTGAACAGCAGCTTCAACCCGGTTGCCCTCGGCTTGAACACCGGCGTCAACTCACCGAATCTTTCCGGCGCGCCTTTCATTTCTATCAGCGGCTTTGACACCATTGGGCTGACGCCAAACTCGGGCCGGAGCGACGCTACGGGCCACATCAACGACACCGCTTCGTTCGTGTCCGGAACACACCAGGTACGCTTCGGTGGTGAGGTGCGCCAAGCCCGCATCGACTCCTTCTACAGCACGGGCGCACGCGGCGCGTTCTTCTTCAACGGTTCGCAAGGGCCTTGGAGCAGTCTGCTTAGCAATCCGAATTACGATACGAACATCCTGGCACTAGCTGACTTTCTGAGCGGCGATGTCTATCAATCGACCATCGTGCGTGGCAACCAGGAACGCAAGGTCACCATGAACAGCTTCGACCTTTTCGCCCAGGATACCTGGCAGGTTTCACCAAAGCTGACGCTGAACTACGGTGCGCGCTACGACTATCAAGGCCCTATCCACGACGGCAAAAGCGACCTTTCCGTGTTCAATCCTGCAAAGGGCGGATTGGTAACAGTCGGGAAACAAATTGGCGATCTCTATCCACAGTATTGGAAGGCGCTGAGCCCGCGGGTGGGTTTCGCTTACCAGCCCTCCACGGGCGATGGATTTGTGGTTCGCGGCGGCTACGGGATCTACTTCGATACGCCGGCAATTGTCCCTTTTCTGGACAACTCATCCAGTTTGTCCACGCCGTCGGTAGCCAACAACGGGCCGCTTGGAGTGGAAGGAAATCCTGCGGGATCGCAGCCGGTTTATACGCTGCAGCAGAATGGCTATACACTCGCCAGCGGGGCACCTATCTTTCCCTCGGGTAACGTTTCGTTGACCGGAAATAACGTTGTAAACCTCTTCTCAGCCAGCCCCAATTTCCGGCCAGCCTACATGATGAGCTACAACCTGAATATCCAAAAGAGTCTGGGCAGAAACGCGATCCTGCAGATTGGTTACGTGGGCTCAGAGGGTCGTCATCTGCTTATCCTGCGAGATATCAATCAGGCAGCGCTGGGCAGCGGCTTCGTCAATACAACCGACCCCAACGGATTCTCTTACCAGCAAACAACGCGGCCATACTTTGCGAAGTTCCCCAACTTCGGAGTTATCGATGAAATCCAGAGCATTGGAACCTCGAACTATAGCGGCCTCCAGACATCGTTGCGGACCGCCAGCTGGCATGGGCTCATTTCACAAGTGAACTTCACCTGGAGCCACAGCCTGGATGAAGTTACTCAGTACGTTGGCGCATTGCCTCAGGACAGCAATAATCTGAAGGGCAACTACGGAAGCTCCGACTACGACATTCGCCGAACTCTGACCGGCTATGTGATCTACGACATTCCCGGCCTGAGCCGCGGCCCGGCCTGGCTAACCCACGGATGGCAGGCCAACGCCAACCTGTCCTTTCACAGCGGGCTTCCTTTCAACATCTACGCTTCTTCCGATACCAGCGGAACCGGCGAAAATACCACGCGAGCTGACCTGATTGGTAATCCGTATCAGGGCGTCAACCGCCAACTGAGCAATCACCAGCCAGTGCAATGGATCAATCCGGACGCCTTCGCCAACCCGGCCGATGGCAGCTTCGGGAACATTGGTCGGAACGTGATCCGGGCGCCTGCCTTCGCCGATGTCGACCTGTCGTTCTTCAAGAACGTTCCAATCCGGGAACGCCTCCATGGACAACTTCGCATTGAGATGTTCAACGTGTTTAACCGAGTGAACCTTGCTCCTCCCAGCGGATACATTGGCGGTGGGTTGGGCCAGAGCAGCGACACCATTGGCGATTACAGCGGCTCTCCCGGCATCGGACCTGGTGAGCCATTCAATGTCCAGCTCGCTTTCAAATTACTCTTCTAGCAAACAGTCATCCATGTCATTGAAACCTGCTTTCCTCTGCTTCTTCCTGTTGCCTTGTGCGGCAGGCCCATCCTTTGCTCAGACCAGCAATGTGCGCCGCTACGAACTGAATTACAAGGATTTGAAGACTGTCTACGGCGTCCTTCCCCCTGTGATGCACGTAAAGCCGGGAGAAATAATTCAAACCACCACGGTAGATGCGGACGGCAAAGAAGCAGAAAAAGCTGGGTTCAAGGTCAACGGGCCGAATCCTTTGACCGGTCCTTTCTACATCGACGGAGCAGAACCCGGCGACATGCTCAAAGTCAAATTCGTGAGCATCGAGATCAATTCCAAGGAAGGCTTTGGGGCCGCTGGTCCGGGCTTTGGCGCTCTGAACAGCAGCAGCTATACGCCTGTCCTAGGCGGACCCATCCCGAAAACTGAATGGACCTACCCGGTCGATAGCACTGCGAACGTAGCGACGTTTCATGCCAAAGATTCCAACTTTACTGTAAAGATTCCGCTCCATCCTTTTCTGGGGTGCGTGGGTGTCGCGCCGGCCGAAGGTGAATCGCGCAGTTCCATCGTGCCGGCAGAGTTTGGAGGCAACATGGATGCGCCTGAAGCCAGTCTCGGCAATACTTTGTACCTACCTGTCAATGTGCCAGGAGCACTGCTCTCCTTTGGTGATGGCCATGCCGCCATGGGTGATGGCGAAATAGATGGTACGGCGATTGAGATCTCGATGAAGGTCCAACTCCAGGTAGATCTGGTGAAGAACAAAAAGATCGCCTGGCCGCGCTTTGAAAACGAAAACTACATTATGGCCGTGGGCATCTATCGCCCGCTGGACGATGCCCTACGGATCGCCTATACCGAACTGATCCATTGGATTCACGACAGCTACGGCCTCTCTGAGATGGATGCATACGAACTGCTGTCGAAGGTGGGCGAAGTCCATCTTGATGAGATGGTCGACCCCAATTATGTAGTGGTCGCCAAGGTCAACAAAAAGTTTCTGCCGGCAGTGCGCTGAAGCGTAACAGGAGATGGTGGACGGCGTGGGGATCGAACCCACGACCCCCGCATTGCGAACGCGGTACTCTCCCAACTGAGCTAGCCGCCCACTCTGTTAACCCACTCAATATAACATTCCGCGCATGCTAAGCTGACGGTTCCATCGTCCGCCCTTATGGTTCTTTCCGACGTCGATATTCGTGCCTACATGCAGAAAGGGAAGATCCGCATCAGCCCCGATCTGCCTCCTGAACAGATGGGCAGCTGCTCGGTAGATTTCCGATTAGGCAGCGAGTTCAGCGTCTTCGAACACAGCCGATTCGCTTACATCGACGTGCGCGAGAAGCATGCGATTCAAGACCTGATGCGTACGGTGATGGTGAAGGCAGGAGAGCCGTTCATTCTTCAGCCGCGCGAGTTCGCCCTGGCCATCACAGAAGAGACATTGGAGCTTGACGACGATGTCCTGGGCCGCTTGGAAGGCCGGTCGAGCTTGGGCCGTATCGGCATCATCGTGCACGGCACGGCAGGCCTCTTCGACCCCGGCTGGCGCGGTAAAGCAACGCTCGAACTAAGCAACCTCGGCATCATGCCCGTTGCGCTCTATCCAGGTATGCGCATCTGCTCTTTCACCTTCGAGCAGCTTTCCTCGCCCGTTTCGGTGCCGTATTACAAGAAGGTGGGAAACAAGTACGCCGGCCAGACTCAACCGCTAGCCAGCCGCCTTACGTCTGAGGTCAAGGACAGATAGGCGCTATCGCCCGGACGACCCGAAGCCGCCGGTCCCGCGTACTGACTCCGCCAAGTCACCTTCCAACCACTCGACTGCTTCATACTTTGCGAGAACCATCTGGGCAATCCGGTCACCCTTGTGGATCTGGTAAGGCTCCCGACCGAGATTGAGTAAGATAACCTTCAACTCACCGCGATAGCCCGGATCGATAGTCGCCGGCGCATTGGGCAGCGTGATCGCGTGCTTCAACGCCAGCCCGCTGCGAGGCCTGATCTGCACTTCATATCCGGCTGGAATTTCCAGAGCCAGGCCCGTCGCCACCGCTTGCGGGACTCCGGGTTCCAAGGTCGTGTCCTCTAAGCTGCGCAGATCCAGGCCAGCATCTTCTGCAGGACCATGTGCGTACTCGGGAAGCGCTGCATCCGGGTGAAGCCGGTTGATTTTAAGAATCATGGAAAAGCCTGACATTGCCAGCCAATTCATGGCCAATCACCAGATTAACTGGAGACCTGCATATTTCTTGAATTGGCGATCAGATGAGATCAAGGGAAAATTCTCGGCCAGTGCGACCGCCACCAGCATTCGGTCGAACGGGTCGCGGTGATGTAGCGGCAGCCCGAAAAGGCGGATAGCATGCTTCGATTCGTAAGGTACAAACCCTAGGCGAAGGTGATTTGCTGACTCGACAAACAAGTTCGCCGTAATGCTCAGTTTTCCAATGTTAGATTTGATGGCTAATTCGGTAATAGAGACCGAGCTAATCAGCAGGTCGTGATCAGGATCAACGATTACTTTTCGGCTCTTCGGGCCTAAACTCTCAACTCCTTCTTCGGAGAGCTTGATGAACGCCTCCGTATCCAAAAGGATACGCATGCCTAGACATCACCTCTGAGCCATGCGTTTATATCGTTCTGCGGCTTAGCCCAATCTGGGTCATGAATGATAATCTTGCCCTTCATAGCGCCAAATACGCGTGGTTTGCGTTGCTCCTCATTGGTCGGAATGAGATCCGCAATCGGCTTACCATGACGACAGATCGTTACTTGCTCCCCAGCTTCAACTTGCTGCAATAACTGCGTAAGCTTGTTCTTCGCTTCCGCGACGCTGACCTTCATGAAACCAATTATAGCCACAAGATAGCTATAAATCGGTTCGCAGAAAAGCGAGAAGCTCAGGCTTTGGATAATGGGTAATTGTCAGACACTTCATTTAAGCGTGTTATCGCCGTGGCGCCCATGCCTCCCGAAAAGCTGGCGTACGCCCTGGCCCGCTACAGCCGTTCCCCCGACTCCATACGCGACTCAGTCGAGTGGGTGCGCTCCCATGATTCTTCTAAGTTCCTCGAAAGCTTTTACTTTCAATACGGTCACGCCTCCATCGCCGACCTCGGTCATGTCACCATCTGTTTCGAAGGGATCTCCGAGCTGGCTGCAACCGAGATCGAAGATGAACCGCTCTGGGATGGCCAGGCGCGCAGCTCGCGATACCAGGACTTCGCCAACTCCGGCATCATCGTCCCGCCCGAGTTGAGGGGAGATGAGCGGCTTACATTCTTGAATGCTGCCACTAAACTTTTAGACAGCTACCGCCGCGTGAAAGAGCTCGCTCTGGCCCACTTACGCGAGCAACTGCCGCGTCCCGAATCCATGAAGCCCGATGGGTACGAGCGTAACCTGACGGCTCGCGCTTTCGACGTTGCCCGCTACCTGCTGCCGTTCGGCATTCCCACCGGCGTGGGCCAGGTCACCAGCATTCGCACCTTGGAAAAACAGATCCGCCGCCTGCGCGGCTCTGAGTTTCAAGAACTGCGTGAACTTGGTGATGAACTCTCGTATGCCTGCGCGGTTACACCGGAGTGCGTTTGGACTGACGACAAAACCGGCACCGAGCCAATCGCTCCCACACTCGCCCGTCACGCCGAGGGGGACGAATACCCCAAACGTTTACGAGCCGATTTAACCGAGTGGGCCGCCGATCACCTACCTGCTTCAACGGCTTCTCCGTCCCCCACCGTCGATCTGCTCCAGCCATCTGACATCATGGCAGACCTATGCGCATCGCTCCTCTATCCGGTCACCACGCGAAGCTTTCGCGAACTATACGATCAAGCTTTACAGTGGCCCGATTCCAAACGCGAAGAGGTCATCAACATCGCCCGGGGAACCAGAGGCAAGCATGATGAGTTACCGAAGCAGTTCAGAAGCGCTCCGTTCGTTTTCGATTTCGTGATGGACATTGGCGCTTACCGCGACATGCACCGTCACCGCCGCTGCCATCAATTGCGGCAACCATACACGAACGCTCTCGGCTACGAAACTCCGTCGATGGCAGGGAAGTGCGGCGCCGCTCCCATCTTCGAGGATGCCTTTGCAACTGTCAGTGGTGCAATCGCCCAACTACCTCAGCCGGCAGCCCAGTACCTACTTCCCTTTGCAGCCCGCTCACGTTTTCTTTTTAAGATGGACTACGCCGAGCTCGAATACATCTCGCGCCTGCGAAGTGGAGTGAAAGGCCACTTCTCGTATCGCAGAATTGCCTGGGAGATGAAGGGGGCACTTGAACGCCTGAATCCTTACCTGGCTTCCTTGATCGACGCTACGCCGCCGTGGATCGAAGATCCATTGACTAGGTAGCCTTTCCTTGCCGCCTAGCGCCCTTCTATTTCACCGATCAATCAAGCAGTCCAGCTGGTAACCGGATGAACTGGAATCAGCCTGACAAGCGCCTCAATAGCCTCTATGAACTCTGAAACAAGCAGCCTTTTGCGCTCTGCGGCAATAACCGCACTGGAGTCAAGAACTATTCCCAGGAGGGCGGATTCCATGGTTGCTGATGGCTGGTGATTACTTCTTCGAGGTCTGTACCAAAGTTCTCGTCGAGTGTGACATCAGAGTTATGCTGTTTCGCCTCCCGAAGAACATCGGTGATCGGACGACCGCTACAGCACGGCGAGCTGATAATAGCAAGAGGCTGATGGTCTTCCTGCTCGACAATCACCTCTATCCCTTGCTGAACATTCTTTAGTACGGCGCGGAGATCCCGTTCTAGTTCAGCTTGGCTGATTCGTACCGTTGTCATAATTTGATGATAGCGGCGGACGCGATCCTGTTCGCGGACTGTACGCTAGCGACCTACGCTCTACTCAGTGCCGATCGCTCTAAGCGAAGACAAATCGGACTTACGGGTGGCGCTGTCTTTGTGTTCGCCACGTCATCTGGAAACCTTTCGGTACCGTCTGCAATCCACCGATAAAGAACGTAGCTACTCCTGGTATCTCAGTGAGGCTGATCTTTTCGGCGATAGATCCCGACGAGATCGACCCTGCTGCATGCATCGGTGGTGTCGTTCCACGCGAGAGAGCCGTTTCGATGCCAAGAGGAAGATTCACGGGATGGGCAAAAAACGTGCTGACGTGCCCAGGCATTTCAATTTCGTTGAACTCGATACCTACCTGCGCATAAGGGAGATCCGGAAGCCGCCTAAATTCGCGTATGCGTCCTTTCACGATAGCGTCTTGTGGAACGATCACATGACCTGCATGTCGAACCGCTTTCACGGCCCGAGCCGTTATCAGGTCGCCTATCCTTGCCGTGTCACCGCGGATTCCATTCTCTAACTTGATAGTGATGTCCAGCCCTCCAGGCAGCACATCCCGGATACCTTCGTAGTTCTCAACTGCTTTGACGAGAGTTTCTCCGGAGTCCGACACCTTCGACTCTGCTTCGAAAACATGGCATTGGGAGTACCCGATCGAGTTGATATGTGACGTTCCATTCCACTCGACGGCAATCAATTCTGCACTGCTCGGCAGCAGAACAGACCGCGCGTTCAAGTGGAGTGTTTGGTAGGTAATCGAAACGGCAAATTCTTTCAACGGCAACTGCGGTGGAATCTCCCGGGCGATTGCCCGAAGGCGTACCAAGGCGCGGCTGTTTTCGTCTACCCAAAACTCCCCGGATTCGCCGACTGTGCCCTTTGCTCCCAGCCAATTCACAATCCAGTGGTTCGTAAGCGAGGAAGTCGTGTAGGTGAAACGGTCCGTGTGTCCGCCAGTTCCTTGTTCGCTCGCGAGCCCCACGATTGCAGCATTACTCAGGAATAGATTTCTGGGAAAGCCTGCAAAAAACCCGGTGCCCAAGAAGCCATGACCAACCAGTTTTCCCAGGTCTTCGGAGGAAAATATGCTCTCCCCTGGCCAAGAATAGATTTCCTGGTTCGTGCCCAACCCCGACATCTACCTGGACGGTGTCCAGCACGTGCGGCTTACGCTGCTTCACATTCCGTTCAAGCCTGGAGATGGTTTCCAAGCACGTATACATCGGCAACTTCTCAAATAGCTGACGGTTAGTTTGCATCACCTCAGCTACTTTTATTTCTGCGCCCGGAGGTGATGCGACGGTCTGTGCCGCGATGGCCAACAGAGCCAGAAAAGGGGTGGAAAGGAGCACTGCCCTGACTACCCTGCTTGCTCTTAGGACACCGGGCTTCCAGGCGAGCGAAGAACCGAATTGATCTAAGCCAGATTCAAAGTCTTGCGAACCGTGCCGCGCTCGTTCTGAATTTTCTCCTGCAAGAGCATGATCGAGTAGATCAACTGTTCAGGGCGTGGCGGGCAGCCCGGCACATAGATATCCACTGGTATCACTTGATTCACCGGCACCAGCGCATAATTACTGAACACGCCGGTAGAGGTTGCGCAAGCGCCCATCGAGATCACCCACTTCGGCTCAGGCATCTGGCGATAGAGGTGACGAATCACCGGCGCCATCTTATTGGAGACGCGGCCGGCAATAATCATCAGGTCAGATTGCCGCGGTGAGCCCCGAAACACTTCCGCCCCGAACCGTGCCGCATCAAAGCGTGACGCCATCATTGACATCATCTCGATCGCGCAGCAAGCTAGGCCGAACGTCAGCGGCCAGAGCGAATTCTTTCGCGCCCAATTCAGCGCACTATCCAGCGTCGTTGTGATAACGCTGTCCCGTAAATCCATATCTCCATCGTCATCGGCGCGGGCAAATAACTCCGGCGGCTGGCTGATATCGAAGCGTTCTGATTCACTCACAATCCAAGTATCCCACGCAATATCGACTCCGCCTCCAAAGCCTAAAATTGTTGATAAGACCTGCCCATGGAATTTGAACTCTCTTGTAACTATGACGACGCGCTGCTAAGGGCAGCCGACGCCTGCGGTATCGACCGCGACTACTGGGACATCTTTCACCAACGTCACGAGGTTACCTCTGATGTTCACCGCAAGCTGCTAAGTGCGATCGGAGTCGATACAGCCTCCCAGCAAACCCTCGATGAAGCGCGCTACCGTTTCTTCGAGACAAAGATTATTCCAGTCTTGCCAGAGACATCCGTTCTCAGCGAAGCGGACAAGATCGTGCCGCTCACTCTTCCCGAACCATCGCAGGGTTCGCTCTGCTTCACTCTGAAGCTCGACACTGATGCCGCGCTGTCCGGCAGCATCGAACTATCCCAAGTGCAGGTTCTCGACACACACTCGGCGAACGGTCGTCGTTGGCAAACATATGCGCTCCCCCTGCCGCCCGAAACCCCGCTCGGTCACCACTCGCTCTCTGCCACGCTGAATGGAAATCTTCTCGGCCGGAGCAACGTAATTGTCTGTCCGGACCGTGCCTATCTTCCGCCCCATCTTTCCGGCGAAGGCAAGACAGCCGGCTTCAATGTCACCCTTTACGGCCTCCGTTCTCATCGCAACTGGGGCTGCGGCGATTTCACTGATCTCCGTCCGCTAATTGATTGGGCGCACGGCGAAGTAGGCTTCGATTTTATTGGGCTTAATCCGCTACACGCGCTGCACAATCGCGTTCCTTACAACACCAGCCCTTACCTGCCGCTCTCTATCTTCTACAAGAACCTGCTCTACGTTGATATCGAAAGCGTCCCTGAGTTTGCCGACACCCCAAGCGCGCAGTCATTCCTACAGTCGCCCCGAATTCAGCAGAAACTGCAAGAGCTGCGCGATGCCGAGTTCGTCCAGTACAGTGCAATTGACAGGCTGAAGCGTCGTTTTCTAAAGCTCCTGTATCGTCAGTTCCGGCGCACGCCGGGCAACACCGACCGTGCTCGCTCGTTCGCTGCCTACTGCGAACGAGAAGGCGATTTGCTGCAAAAGTTTGCGCTCTATTGTGCGCTGGACGAAGTGCTGCATAAGCAGGACCGCAATCGCTGGACGTGGCTTCATTGGCCTGAGCAGTTTCACTCACCCGAGACACCGGAGAGCCAAGCGTTTGCTGTCGAACACGTTCGACTTGTGGACTTCTACAAATACATTCAGTTCGTGATAGACGAACAGTTGGAAGCCGCCCAGCAATACGCAAAGCACGCCGGTATGCGCATCGGCCTTTACCACGATTTGGCAGTTGCCACCGACAGCTGCGGATCTGATCTCTGGGCACACGGCAAGTTCTATGTGCGTGGCTGCCGGGTAGGGGCTCCGCCCGACGACTTTTCTCCGGACGGTCAGGATTGGGCCTTCCCGCCGCCCAACACGCTTGCTCACGCAGCCAACGGCTATCAGCTCTACCGCGAGAGCATCCGCAAGATCGTCTCGCGTGGGGGCGCTCTTCGAATCGACCACGTCATGCGGCTGTTCAGGCTCTTCTGGATTCCGGACGGATACCGTGCTGCCGACGGCGCCTATGTCCGCGATAACGCAACCGACCTGATGCGCATCCTGGCTCTGGAAAGCGTTTGCAGCAAGAACATCATCATCGGTGAGGATCTAGGAACCGTTACCGATGAAATTCGCAACATGCTCGCCCGCTTCGGCATCCTCAGCTATCGCCTCTTCTACTTCGAAAAGAACCATGTGAACAAAGAGTTCCTGCACAGCTCCGAGTACCCTCCCCAGGCTCTCGTCGCCTCTTCAACGCACGATCTTGCTACCCTCGCCGGCTTCTGGACGTACCGCGATATCGAAGCACGCAAGAACGCGGGCATTGTCGACGAGAACGGCTATTGGAGTCAGCGAGACGATCGTCGCCAGGAGTGCCGGCGCATGCTCCACGTGCTGCATGAGGAACACCTGCTGCCGGAGCACTACACGCGGAATGCTGATGACATATCAGAACTCGACGGCGATCTCCATAACGCCGTCATTGGTTTCCTGGCACAAGTGCCGTCCCTTGTGCTTCTACTCAATCAAGAAGACTTGACCAAAGAGACCGAGCAGCAAAACCTTCCCGGCAGTACGGCGCAGTACCCGAATTGGCAGCGCAAAATGAAAGTCTTCCTGGAAGATTTGCGCTCGCCCTCCTGCCAGCCCTACGCCGTGATGTTTAGGCATCAACTGCAGCGCACTGGGCGGCTGGAAAACGCCTAAAGCACACCAGACAAGCCGTCCCGGGGACATCCACCGTCGGATGTCTACGGACTCGTAAGGAAAGATACAGCAGGCCTGCCCCAGACTGACAGTCCTTACAGAACTTGGTGGGAGGGCTTAACTGCGTTTAAAATGGAATAGGTGATTGTCCCATGAACTCAGACGAGCGAATCAACGCCCTCACTGAAAGGACGGAAGCTCTTACGCAAAGCGTGGAGCTTCTATCACGCATGCATCAGGACAGTGAAGTCCGGTTTCAGGGCTACTTCGACCGACTGACCGGTATGATGGATCGGCTGACCGGCGTTATGCAATCACTGGCAATTATGCTAGAGGATCACGAAGCGCGAATCAAGGGCATGGAAAACGGGATTCAATAGATCGCCCTCTCGCGATCACTGCTCATAAGTCACAAACGCAAAGGCATGCGAATCGGGCGCCCACGAGTTGACATTGATCGACCCCTGTCCGCCTATAAACGAAGTCAACTCCACAGGTCGCGTGGCACTCACCGTCGCGCGAGGCATCGGCACCATTCGAATCTGTACCGGCCCCCGGCCATTATGTCCCGTGGTGCCTTTCGGAAAGGTTAAAAATATCAGTGTCTTACCGTCCGGCGAGGGGTGCGGAAACCAGTCTTCACCCTCATCAGTGGTAACCCGCTGCGCCTTCGTATCATTGGGCCCAGCACCGTCAGCGGGCATGCGCCAGATGTCCCAGCTTCCGCTTCGGTCGCTATTGAAGTAGATCCACTTACCGTTTGGCGAATAATCCGGCCCATCATCGTAGCCTGCATTACTCGTCAATCGCTCTTGCGCGCCGCCGCCCACCGGCACTCGAAACAAATCAAAGTTTTGTTGCCGCTGAGCCACCACGGCCAGCCATTTGCCATCCGGCGAAAAGCCGTGAAAGTACGACGGAGTCTCCGGCACAATCAACTCCGGCGTTCCACCAGTTGAGGGCACCGTAAACACTTGCGACCCTTCCGACTTTGCACTTGACGAGAACGCAATTAGTTTGCCGTCAGGCGAGAAGCCTTTGTCGTTGTTGCATTTCGCAAAGTCGCCCAGGTTCAGCTTTTGCAAAGCAGGGTTCGCTGTGTCCAGGGGCAAAAAGAACAGCTCGCCGCCCATGTTCACCAGCAAGCGTTTGCCATCCGGCGACCAGTTTGGAGCTTCAATCAACTGGTCGGCTGAGAACACGACGCGCTGCGCCTTCGTTTTCATATCGAAGATCACAATGTGGCTCTTCTTCACAGCATTTGCTTCTTGCCCCAAAACCGCGACGCCCAATGCCGCTATCCAAACAGCCGATCGAACAATTCTCGTCTTCATCGCGCATCCTTTGCCGTCTCGAGCTTCACATCGGAAAACACCGCCGTCTCCAGCACGTCCGCGTTATGCGAACCGACAGCTAGTCCCACATACACCGGATCCTGCATCGAGACAATCACCGGCCCGGTGGTCGCCGGCTGTTCACCAGGGTTGCCGGCCATGATCGTAATCTCATTCCCCCGTCGCACGATGCTCAAATGCAGCGGCCCTTTCATGGCTGCCCGGAACTCCGATGTGTCTACTCCCGCGCTAGGCCGATACTGCAGCGCCGTCAAACCATCACCATGCAGGGCGATGTCCGCATAGGGCGAATCCGCATCCAGATTCTGCCGGATCATCAACGCCGCTTTCCTGTGCAACTCGGTCCCCGTGCCCAAAAACCGCACGTTCGCGCTGAAGGTAAAGTCGCCAGATATTTTGCGGTAGACGAACTGAAAGGCATCCTGCTTGGCCCAGATGTTTGCACCACCGCCAGTCACCCGGTAGCTGTTGCTGCCTGGATCGAACTGGGCCGTACCTGCTTTAGGATTGGTGCCCACGTCGGCGTGCGCCTCGAACATTCCAATGCTCTCAGCACCCGGCGCGCTTACCGCGAACACTGCACACAAAACCCCGCTCAAGAGAAAATTCATCTGCCACTTCATGATCCTGTTGCCCTGACTGTTTATAGTAATGGAACAGCATCACGCTGCGTTGTGTCGCCTCCAAACTTTCTATGCGCACTCGCTTACAATCCTCTTCTCTGTGGCGATCAGCCGCTCTCATCACCCTTCTCACCCTTATGTCAATGTCTGCTTCTCCTATCGCGTCGCAATATTTGCTCTACGTGGGCGTCTATGGAAAAGGAATCTACGCGTTCCGATACCATCCCGATTCCGCTCAGTTCGACTCGCTCGGCCTTGCCGGTGAGTTCCCCAATCCGTCCTTCATAGCGACTGATTCAGGCAACCGCTTTCTATACGCAGTCAGCGAAGCCGACAGAGGCAACGGTGCCGTTGGCTCTTTTAAGATTGATCGCACCTCCGGCAAGCTCACCGCACTCAACCAACACTCCTCCGAAGGCGTTGCACCCTGCCACCTGGCTGTCGATGGCACCACCAAACTGCTGGTCGCAGCGAACTACGGAACCGGCAGTGTACCTGTCTTTCCCATCGAAGCCGACGGAAGCCTGGGTAACAGAACGGCTCTCCTCACCGCTCAAGGCTCGAGCGCAGACCCGAAACGACAGGAGGGCCCGCATGCTCACGAAACTGTGATCTCTGCCGATAACCGCTTCCTGTACGTGCCAGATCTGGGGCTCGACAAGATCCGCATTTACCGCATCGATGCTGCGACCCACAAAGTAGTCCCTAACGACCCCCCGTTCGTTCAGGAACAACCCGGCATGGGGCCGCGTCACATAGTTTTTAGTCGCGACGGGCATTACGCCTATGTCATTCACGAGCTGACCTCAATCGTGACTGCCTACAAAGTGAACCCCACGAATGGCTCCCTGGAGGCCTTTCAATCTGTGCCTACCAGCGCTGATGGCAAGCCTTTCGACGGCGCAGCAGAGATCCTGCTCCATCCCTCCGGCCACACTTTGTACGCATCTGTGCGCGGACCTGGCACCATTGCCGTCTTCTCAGTCGATAGCCAAACTGGCAAGCTCCAGCACACGCAAACGGTTGAAACAGGCGGAACCTGGCCCCGCGGCGTTGACTTTGATCCAACAGGCAAACTCCTTCTCGCGGGAGATCAGAAGACCAACCAGGTTGCCATATTTCGCATCGACCCGGCTACCGGCAAGCTGTCGCTCACGGGACAAAAACTTGCAGTGCCCTCACCGGTGGCTTTTGCTTTCGTCCCTGCCGAATAAGGGTGACGGCTGCCACCCGCCCAGCCGCTCCTCCAAGCACGCCGAGATGGAAAGCGCCCTCATCTCACACCAGCGGGGCGTGATCACTTGTACGCTCAGCGGCAGCCCTTCACCCGTGCTGCCGCACCGCACAACAGCAGCCGGATGGCCGCCTACATTCCACGCCATCGCATAACTGAACCCTCGAAACCGTTCTTCCTGCACCGACTCGCCGTGTCGTAATGCCGCCTCCGTATAGACCGGACTGACAACGGCGTCATAGTTTGTGAAGAATTCAGCCAACTCAACTCGATACCGGTCCCAGTGCGCCCAACGCTGCCCCAAGTCGGCGGTCGAGCAGCGGTAGTTCTTCATCCTGTTCAGGAATCCCTCGCGCAGGAGAAAGTGCTGTTGATGACTGCCAATGGCAAGCATGTAAGCCTCAATTCCCTCGGCTCCGTCGGCGCCCAATAGACTCATCTCCAGGTCATACGCGTACTCGACGCCAGGCGGACGCACCTGGTCAACAGCCGCGCCCGCGTCGGCCAGCGCTTGTGCCGCCCGCTCCACGGTCGCTACCAGTTCCGCCGAACACTTTGCGATCCCGTTATCGGTGAAGTACGCTACCCGCAATCCGCTAATTGAAGGCGCATCGTCCAGTACGGCCGGCGGGCAAAAAACATCGTGCCCATCCGCACCCGCTAAGATCGGCATCAGCGCTTGCAGATCTTCCACATGCCGCGCCATCGGCCCAATCTGCCAGAGCGCTTCAATCCATCCACCTGCGGGCGGCACATGCCCGGTTCTCGGTAGACGCCCACTGGTTGGCTTAATGCTTGCGATACCGCAGAAGGCGGCCGGCACCCGCACACTGCCGGCCGCATCGCTGCCCAATCCAAATGGCGAGCCGCAAGCCGAAATTAAGGCCGACTCCCCTCCGCTGCTGCCACCCGAAGTCCGGCTCAAATCGTATGGATTGTCCGTACGCCCAAAGAGCAGGTTGTCAGTCTCATAGGCAAACAGCAGATCAGGCAGATTGGTCTTGCAAACCGGAATGGCCCCAGCCTGCCGCAAGCGCGAGACCAGAACCGCATCCCCAACCGCCGGTGCGCTATCTTTGAACCCCAACGTGCCCGCGGTGGTTCGGTGTCCGCGCACGTCAATCGAATCCTTCACCGAGAACGGAACGCCATGCAAAGGTCCACAAACCCCCCCGGCCGCAAGTTGCTCATCCGCCGCCCGAGCCGCCGCACGAGCCTCGTCCGCAAACACCTCAATCGCTGCATTCAGTTGTCCATTAACGGCCTCAATGCGCCCCAGATGCAACTCGACCAACTCAACCGAGGAAATCTCGCCGCTTGCCATAGCCCGAGCCATCGCCCGCGCACTTAGTTCCAACACGCAGCCACTCTAGCAGCAGAACGTCGCTATAGCGTTCTTTGGTGGAGCGGATTAACCCAGCGCAGTCCTTCGAATCGGCTGAAGTTCTGGTTTGTTGACGCCAGAGTCGCCCCATGCTCCATCGCAAGTGCAGCCAGCACGGAATCAGTTACTAACGGCCCAGTCGCCTGATGCTTTGAGACCAGGGACTGAAGTAGTTCAAAGTGACGCGCGCCCGGTTGCAAAGCAATGACTCCGGGCAACGCTAACCATTGGCTTATGATCCCGAATGCTTCCTGCGCAGGTCGGGGCTTCTCCCAAAGTCGCGCATTGGTACTGATCCGAACAAACGCCCAGATAGTCACCCAGGGCAATCCGACTGTTTCATTGCTGGCGATTAATCGCGTGAGCCACTTCGAAACTGCAGGCTGTTGTGGCGCCTTTGAGTTGTAGGCGTACAGAAGCAGATTCGCATCAAGAACGGTCATCGATGCCGTTCGCCCTCACCAAACTCCAGGAGCGATTCGACATCGTCATAGTTCAAGCCTCCCAGAGGCCCCATAGGTGTGGGCTCGATCTTGAGCGAACGATGGATAGGACCCGTGTTGGTGTTCAGCAAAGCCACCCGAAGCAAGTTGTTAAGGGTGTCCCGAAACGAAGTTCCGCTTGATCGGCTCTCGTCCTTAACTCGTTCAATCACATCGCCGTCAAGCGTCACAGTCGTTCTGATGCTCATGATGACTTCGGTGTAACATCAATAGCACCAAACTGCACCAATCGGACTGGTAGAGGCAGCAATTCCAACCCTTATGCAATCCTAAGGACCCACTAGCTACAGTCAAGCAGGACAGTATTGTTCCGATGACCCATCCAAAGCACAGAAGCGACTTCTCCTTCCTGCGAACATTGGGCGGCATCACCGCGGTCGGCATCACCACCTTTGTGCTCTTCCAGCTTCACTTGAACTTTGCTGCTGCGGGCTTTATCCAACTGCTGTTGGTGATGATTATTGCTACCGAGGTTGGGTTTTGGGAAGCAACGGTCTCCTCACTGGCGGCCAACGTTTGTCTTAATGTTTTCTTCGTCCCCCCACTCTTCCGCTTCACCGTTGACGACGGGCAAAATTGGATCGCACTAATCGTTTTTGAATGTTCTGCGCTGCTGGTAAGCCGCCTGGCGACATCCGCTCGCCACCAACGATCGCGAGCCTACCGCAACCGTAACGAAATCCGAACGCTCAATAAAGCCTCCCGCCAGCTATCCTCGCTGAACCTCGAAACCGAACCTGCTGCTGAGATCGTAAGGCTGATCAACCGAACTTTCTCGGCAGACTCGGTGGTTCTCTTCGATGGCTTAAACGACCAGACAACCTCAGCAGGCACGCACAATACCCAGCTGGAATCCGAAACACGAGGAGCCTATCAATTGAAAGAAAACATCGTCAGCTCCACCCCTCATACGTTTATCCGGACGCTGTCTCTCAACGCCGGCCGTTTTGGAGCGATTGGAGTGCAAGGTGTGACGGTGTCCTCGGTGACGGCAGATGCTCTGGCAACGCTGGTTGCTGGTGCGCTCGAGCGGTCTAAATCTTGCAAGCGCTCCTACCAGTTTGGCCGGAATTGAACGGTGGTTCTCTTGAACGGTTGAGCGGGACAGCCTGACTTGAGCACTTCAATCGGGGGCTCTGAACGGGACAGCCTGACTTGAGGACTTCGATAAATACGCGAAACCAGCATAGCCGACTGCGCGGTTCGCCGTTTTCGAGTAGTTCACTGGGAAATCAACCCACATGACCAGCGCAAAAGCACCAGAACCGAGCTTGATTGGAGGCGTTTAACGGCCCACCAAGTCGCAAGATCACAAACCACTGTTCTTTAAAGAGTAGCCACGAACAGTCATGGCCGACAAACCACCCCTCAATCTGGGTTTAACGCATCATCGCTGAACCGTTTTTCCCCTACTGAAGTCAAAATTAGCGAACCAAGCAGACAGCTGGCACAAGTTCGTTAAATTAACGAACTGCTCAAGTCAGGCTGTCCCCATCGCCGCCCAACGAACTGCTCAAGTCAGGCTGTCCCCATCGCCGCCCCATCGCCGCCAAGCAGGCAGCTGGCACAAGTTCGTTAAATTGACGAACTGCTCAAGTCAGGCTGTCCTCATGGACAATCCGTCCCCATGGACAATCCATCGAGATACATCGACATGTCCAAGTCATCGCCGCGAGTGCGGTTCCACTGACGGGTTGATGGGCACATAGCCGTTCAACAACTGTTGATTCTTAGGATTGCAGTTGATGTAGTAGCCCGCTCCTGTCTTTGGATCGTACAGCGAACTACCACTGCGGCGGCCATCGCACGCATGTTGAATCGCTTGCATGATAGAAGCGCGATCGGCTCGACGAAAGTACGGCTTTACCGCTTTTAGCCGATCACGCGCAGGATCTGTCTTCATTGGAATAAACTGGCGAAAATCAGTCCGCTTGTCAGCGATGCCTCGCGCGTCCTGCATAGAACATGCTTCTACAGCTGCAAACAAAACAATCAGGGCAGAAAAGGTAGTGAGTCTCATATCTCTATCTTCAGAATAGAGAGTCCAAGCTTCTCGAATCGCAACCTGATTCGCCTCCGAAACTTCGCCGTCAACGGCAAGCGGATCGAAGCAATCCCATTCCCGGTTCGCGGGCCCGTACTTGTCACCCCAGCAGTTACTTTCAGAGCTCAATCATTGTAGTCACCCAGTTCAGTTAGCAATGTTGAGTGCACGTCCGATATGCTGATGCCGTGCGAAGTGTCAGGATTCGTCTCTTTCTTGCTCTTGGTGGGACTATCCTGCCGGCTATTTCTCAATCGAATCACCCTTCAGGGGTGAACGAAACGATTCTTTCTCAGATCCCGCAACGGATGAAACAGTATGTGGACCTATCGACTGTTTGCGGTGCAGTCACGCTGGTCGCTCATGGCCGGGACACGATCGAGTTCGACGCTTCAGGCATGGCTGATGTAGAAGCCGGGCGCCATATGCAGAAGGACACGATCTTTCAGATTATGTCGATGACGAAGCCGGTGACCGCTATTGGAATCATGATGCTGGCGGAAGAAGGAAAGCTGGCCTTGCGCGATCCGGTGGACCAGTATTTGCCGGAGTTCAAGAAGATGCACGTTGCCGCCAATGTTGGTCCCGATGCGGAACGCTTAACGATTCCTGAGCATGCCATTACCATTCGCGATCTGTTGACGCATACGGCGGGTATTCAGGATCCGGCTCCCCCAGCGATTCACGATTATCCGCAGTTGATGAACGTGCCGCTCGATGAAGTAGTTCGGCACCTAGCGAGGCAGCCGCTGTTGTATCAACCGGGCACACAGTGGAGCTATAGCAGCCCCGGTATAGAGATTCTGGGGCGCATCATCGAAGTCTGTTCCGGCGAAAAGTATGAGGAGTTCATCAGCCAGCGCATTTTGCGCCCGCTGGGAATGAAAGACTCTTTCTATTACCCGCCCGCTGACAAGCTTGCGCGAATCGCGATGGTGTACGTCAGTAAGGAGGGCAAACTCCAGCGTGCCCCTGCGAGCATCCTAGGCGGCGACCCTGCCAAGTACCGAAGCGGAGCGGTTTTCCCGGCGCCAGGGTGGGGTTTGTACTCGACGGCCGAAGACTTGCTGCATCTGTACCGCATGATGCTGAACAACGGCGTTTATGAAGGCAGGCGTTATCTCTCACCCTTCTCCGTTCACCTGATGACCGAGCCGCAGACCACTGGCATACGTCCGGTCGGCTGGATGCGGGGAGCTGATTACGGCCTTGCTTGGGAGGTTGTCACCGAGCCGCTGGGCGAACTGGCGGGGCATGCCAAAGGAACATACGGGCACGGCGGCGCGTTTGGAACTCAGGGCTGGATAGATCCGCAAAACGATTTGATATCTATCCTGTTGATCCAGCGAGCGGACGGCGGCACCGATAGCTTGCGCAATGTGTTTCTCACCATGGCCGAAGCTAGCGTGGGCAAGTAGGAGGGATCGGCAAAAATGAAAAGTTTCCGTAAGGAACTTTGGTTTCAGACTCCGGAGAGACGGGGATTCATCAACATCACCGACCAAGTTCGCGAATGCCTGCTTCTAAGTCAGGTAGCGGAAGGTCTTGTGCTGGTCAACGCCATGCACATTACAGCCTCTGTCTTCATCAACGATGATGAAGGCGGACTACATCGTGACTACGAACGGTGGCTCGAAGGTTTGGCCCCTCATGAACCGGTAACCGAATACGACCACAATCGGACCGGAGAAGATAACGCCGATGCGCACCTGAAACGGCAGATCATGGGACGGGAAGTAGTGGTTGCCATCACCGCCGGGCAACTTGATTTCGGACCTTGGGAACAGATCTTCTATGGAGAGTTCGATGGAAGGAGACGGAAACGGGTACTAGTGAAAATTGTTGGAGAGTAAGCCTTATCGGACGGGGACAAGGCTTGTTGAAACTACTCCTCGTCTTCGTCTTCGTCGTCCTCTAAGTCATCCTCATCATCTGCGTCCTCGTCATCGACAAGCGCATCGTCATCCAGATCTTCCTCATCGAGATCCTCGTCCTCCAGGTCTTCATCATCGATGTCGTCCAGGTCGTCGTCGTCGACTACATCTTCATCTTCGTCCTCGTCGTCAACCGCCATAAACCGAAGGTTTTCCCACAGCGGAAAAGCATCTCCGATTGACGCTTCGGGATTGGAAATAGCGAACATTACTGAGTCTCCTTTGAATACAACGTCAGGACCATCGGTTAAAGGATCCTGGCGAACCACTCGCCTCTGAGTTTAGTTGCTTCTTACATGGCTAAGATGCAGGTCCGAAGCAAATTGTACCCAAAAGTTTGCTGTCTGTTCTCGACCGAAAAGATACCAGTTGCTGTCGGAATGAGCGGGCCGGTGGATCGCAACACATAAACCAGGAAGAACGGAATCCGATGGGCGCGCATCGTACATTCTTAATTGTGGAAGCTAAGCCGATGACCAAAGAACAGAGCAAGCGGCGTACGAACGGTTGGGGCATTGACCTGACCTATGAGGACGCACTTGGCAACTGGCATAATACCGAGCAATCGACTGTCAATGTGCTGGTGAACGCCATGGGTGCGGAGCCCGGAAGCAATGACCCGGAGCTGGACAAGAGTGTCCTTTTTCTCAAACGCGGAGAGGCTCGGGAGGTGGGGCAGAGCGGTTCGGTGACGCTCGAGTCCGGAAAGCAGATCGCTTTCACCACTGCTCTACCGGCTGATCTTCCATCCGGCTATCACCAGATTAAGCTCGACAATAGCGATCGGCCAATCAGCTTGATTGTCAGTCCGGGCAAGTGCTGGATGCCGGAGAACCTGGTGGAGTGGGGTTGGGCAGTTCAGCTGTACAGCGCGCGGTCAGCGGAAAGCTGGGGAATCGGCGACTTTGCTGACCTGGACCGGCTGGCGCGCTGGTCGGCTGAGGAGGGAGGGGCAGGGATGATGCTGCTCAATCCGCTTAGTTCGGCAACACCCATACTTCCTCAACAGACAAGCCCGTATTTCCCCACATCTCGCATCTTTCTGAACCCGTTATGGCTGCACATAGAGTGGATCGACGGTGCGAGCGCGGCCACGGTGCCGGACTGGGATCAATTGGTAAAGGAGGCGCATGCATTGAACAGCACGCCCATTATCGACCGTGATCGTGTATTTACCCTCAAAATGCGCGCTCTAGGGAGCCTATGGCAACAGGTCAGCACTGACACTGAGTTTGAGGCGTTCTGTCAGGCTCGCGGCCAGGAACTGGAGCGCTATGCGCTGTTCTGCACCTTAGCCGAGCAATTCAAGTCCGGCTGGCACAGCTGGCCAGAGCAGTATCAACATCCGAAATCGCCGGAGGTAGCGAAGTTCGCCAGCGAAAATCACGGCCGCATTCGCTTTCACCAATGGGTGCAGTTTCAACTGGATCAGCAGCTGCAAAAGTGCGCCAAGCACCTTGCCTTGATGCAGGATCTTCCGATCGGAGTCGATCCTGATGGAGCCGATGCCTGGGCTTGGCAGGATTATCTGGCGGCGGACGTCGGCGTCGGCGCACCACCGGATGAGTTTAATACCCAGGGCCAGAGTTGGGGACTGCCGCCGTTCGTGCCGCACAAACTGCGCGCGGCTGGTTATGGCCCGTTCATCCAGACCATTCGTGCTGCTTTCCGACACGGCGGCGGGTTGCGCATCGATCACGTGATGGGATTGTTTCGGCTCTTCTGGATACCGGCTGGTGCTCCAGCCAGCCAAGGCGGGTACGTACGCTACGACCCGGACGAGATGCTGGCGATTGTCGCCCTGGAAAGTGAGCGGGCGCGTGCCTACGTCGTAGGCGAGGATCTTGGCACAGTGGAGGAGGAGGCGCGGAAGAAATTGACGGCCTGGGGCGTGCTATCTTACCGGCTGCTCTGGTTCGAAAAGAATGAGTCTTCGGAGTACCCCAAAGAAGCTTTGGCGGCGATTACAACCCACGATTTGCCGACGGTAGCCGGAATGTGGAGCGAGCAGGATGTGCAGAGACAGCGGGAACTCGGCTTAAGTCCCAATGAGGCTAGTCTCCGCGAGATCAGGGACCGGGTCCAGCAAGTAACAGGGCTGAACGAAGATGCAGCGGTTGAAGACGTGATTGTGCGGGCGTATGAGTACCTTGCTAAAGCTCCCTCCCGTATCCTCACGGCAGCTCTTGACGATGCAGCTGTCGCTTATGAAAGGCCGAATA
The DNA here is from genome assembly GCA_964248405.1 of uncultured Bryobacteraceae bacterium. GTDB lineage: Bacteria > Acidobacteriota > Terriglobia > Bryobacterales > Bryobacteraceae > Bog-105. The sequence goes on along the minus strand of CAXTYH010000002.1, from coordinate 170,573 downwards.
TCCCGGCCACAACTGGCGATCAAACCCCCAATTGGTGTCGGGCGCTTCCAGTTCCGCTGGAACAAATAATCCGGTCAGATATGGCCAGGCAGATTGCATCGGCACTGCGGCGCGGTGAGTGATGGGCAAGCCCGCTGCGACCTCTGGCTTGCAACCCTGAGCTATCTGCGCTTGCGTAGTGCGTATACTCAGGGTTTGCATCTTAAACCCGAGCTGGTAACAGCTGCCGAATGCCGGCGCTGGTGACGTAATGCTGCAAGAGGCGGGCTGGTTTATCGGTGTTGTTTGCCCGATGGCAAACGAAGGTGAGAGGGCCGTACCATTTGTGGAGGCTGTCCTGCGACAGTTTCCTCCTTCGACTCGTGCGGTTTGTTTCGTAGTGGTGGACAATGCCAGTAAGGATGCGACGCTGCATCACCTGCGGCAATACAGCAGGACCGACAGCCGTTTGAGAGTAGTTTGGGCGCCGGAATGCAAGAACGTGGTTGATGCATACGTGCGAGGTTACCGTGATGCCTTAGCCGCCGGTTGCGATTGGATCTTGGAGATTGACGCTGGCTTCAGCCATCAACCGGACGAGATACCGCGCTTCCTAGCGAAGTTAGATCAGCCCCTTGACTGTATCTTCGGCAGCCGCTTTATGCCGGGCGGCAAGATGGATGATCCACTGCTGAAACGTTACCTGGTAAGCCTTGGAGGCACAATCCTCACCAATTGGCTGCTTGGGACGAAGTTGAAAGACATGACGAGCGGCTTTGAGATGTTCTCCCGGCGGACTATGGAGCAACTTCTTGAGCGCGGCATACAATCCAAAGCTCACTTTTTTCAGACTGAGATCAAGGTTTACTGCCGTAATCTTGCCTATGTCGAAGTTCCGATTAGCTATCGAAACCCAAGTCCCAGATTAGGGTTCAAGGCTTTGCGCGATGCCTTCGAGCAGCTATGGCGTTTGACTAAGCTGCATTGGTTTACCAGACAAAAGAGGAGTCTGCATGCGGGAGCGTACAGCCTTGGTGGTGACATCCATTTCGGCGCCCAACAAAATTCTGGCCAGCCTGGCCGGCGGTGCGAAACAGAACCGGATTCCGTTCTATCTGATCGGCGATAGCAAGAGTCCTGCAGATTTTTGCCTGCCCGATTGCCGGTTTTACTCAGTCGAAAGGCAGCGGCAACTTGAGTTCGAGTTCGCCCGCCTGGTGCCTTTACGACACTACTCGCGAAAGAACATCGGGTACTTGCTTGCGGCGGCAGGTGGGGCTGAAATCATTTTGGAAACGGACGACGATAATGAACCGCAAGAGGAGTTTTGGCAACAGCCTACTCGCACCATTCGCGCTCCGCGATTACGAGATGCCGGCTGGGTTAACGTCTATCGCTATTTCAGCGATCAACTGATCTGGCCGCGCGGCTTTCCGCTTCAGCATGTTAAGACTGATCAGCCTTCCTACGAGGCCCTGGCAGCTGAAGATTGCGACTGTCCTATCCAGCAAGGCTTAGCCGATGGAGACCCGGACGTTGACGCAGTCTATCGTCTGCTTCTCCCTCTTCCGATCAGCTTTTGTAAGCTTCGGACGATAGCTGTCGGGCAAAGGAGCTGGACTCCCTTTAACAGTCAAAACACGCTCTGGTGGGCCGACGCTTTTCCCCTGATGTACCTACCCACCTACTGCTCGTTTCGAATGACAGATATCTGGCGGAGTTTCGTGGCGCAACGGATAGCCTGGGAGAACGGTTGGTCAATCTTATTCTATGGTCCGACCGTCCGCCAGGAACGAAACGATCATGAACTGATGGTGGACTTTGCGGAAGAGATTCCGGGGTACCTGGAAAACGAGAAAATCTGTCAGGCGTTAGAATCGGTACCGCTTCGAAGCGGAACGGAGCACCTGGCTGCGAACTTGCTTCAATGTTACGAGTGTCTGGTTCGTCTCAACGCGGTTGAGCCAAAAGAACTTTCTCTTCTTGAAGCTTGGAACTCAGACCTACAAAGCCTTGACATTGCGGCGGGCGAGAACCCTGTCCCGAAAAGAAGAACGGCACCGTCTGCCGAAACATTCGGGACAGCCGGTGCCACCTCTGAATCCTAGTCAGACAACTTACAGGATGCTGGTACCGCGGTGGAGTGGGCGGTCACTCGCGGCGAAGTCAGCCGAAGCTTCTCCGGTGGAGGAAACATCCGTCGCGCCCGTGTGCCGTAGGAGATCCTTTGCCTTTGCCACCCACTCGCTGTTATCGCAGTGAACAGAGAGAAGGATTCCCCCCTCTTTGACGCGACCTTCGTACCGCTTGGCCTCATACTCCGGGATTCCCATGCCAACTAAAGCCCCAATCATGCCGCCGACTAAACCACCCGAGCCGAGACCGGCCAGCGTGCCCATGATGGGACCTGCTGCAATAAATGGACCAACGCCAGGAATTGCGAGTGCGCCGATACCGGCCAGTAACCCCAGAGTGCCGCCAACTACGCCGCCGGTTACTGCTCCCGCTGTTGTTCCTTCCGGCGCTTTGGTGTCTTTGTGGTGAGCAAAGTCCTTTGTTCCAACATTGTCTTGCAATAGGACAGAAATATCTTCATGTCGGAAGCCCGCTTCAGCTAAGCGGTCAACTGCCATCTCGGCTTCTGATCGGTTCGAGTAGATCCCGTAAACTGCTGTGTTCTTGCCTGCCATAATAATCTCCTTTTGAGCTACTTACTTCTTATTTGCTTGCACGGTGATATCGTTCGTGACGTTCATATCGCCGGCGTACTTCTTCGCATACTGCTCAATGGTTTGCTTTTCCTGTTCCGTATGAACCGGCCCACGAAGTGTTACCTTCCCATTGCTGCTGATGATCTTTACGTTGTGGGCGTAGGTTGACAAAGCTTTATCATGGAATACGTCACGGCGGATGTGCGCCATCACCTCTCTGTCCGAAAGGTTGTTCTTCCCTTTGTCGGCAGTAGGTGCGTGCTTACTAGCATCGCCCTGGTTAGCCTTTGTATTATCGGCCGCAGTGCTTGTTGCTTGGCCTGCCGTCACCGCCCAGCCCTGGATCGGCACCGTCAAAAAGACCGCGCTGCACAACGATCGTTTCAGAATCCGTTTCATGTCTCTCATTCCCATACGTCATCAAGCAAACACGTGGCCATACGACCGAGAAGCTGGTCAGTAAATGTAAGTTCAAGCATCTAAAGGCATTAAGCTTTCAGCCTGCTGGTCAGCGGAGGTGCCTCCGTGGGAAAATTCTCAGGTTTCGAGCAAAAGGGAACAGCTTTCTACTCCTAAACGGGTAAACTTTTCTCCAGTACTTTTCCGACACGTAGCTCATCGAAACCTTTGGCGTCCTTTCTGCACAAAGTACTCCGCTATCAATAAATCCCCGAACCTGAAACGGAATAGTACGGGCTCTGGTACTAAACGGCCCGTTGAAACGTGATCTTGACTCAAATTAGCTTGAAGAGCATTCATTCGTCCTATAAGTTTAGGAAGTAAGAGTCCCTCGCTCTTCTGTACGGGCTTCCAGCTACTTGGATCTACTTTGCGCTCAACACTCCTCAGCCTCCTATTTTTCTCGACTCTTTCCGGTCCGCTTGCCCATGCAGCGAACTTTTCTTTCCAAGGCACACTTGCTAACGACAGCAGCATCCAACTGGTGAACTTTACCTTAGATGCTCCAACGACGGTCACCATTCAGACCTTCTCGTATGCGGGTGGGGTGGATGCCGTTGGCGGCACTATAGCCAGCGGCGGGTTTGACCCGCTGATCTCGCTCTACGACGCTTCCAGTGCGTTGATCAATGAGAATGATGATGGCCCCACTAGCGCCCCTGACCCGGTCACGGGACAACGTTTCGACGTTGATCTCTCCACGGCTCTCAGCGCCGGTACCTACACCATTGCACTCGGTCAATATGACAACTTTGGCAATGGCCCAACCTTGTCGGCAGGCTTTGCAGAAACCGATCCGAACTTTACGGCTCTGTTTGGCTGCTCAAATGGACAGTTCTGTGACGTTACAGGTGATAACCGGTCAAATGCTTGGGAGTTGAGCATCTCCAATGCCTCGACTGCTTCTCTTGCAACCGCCGCCGTTCCTGAGCCGGGCATGTTAGGCCTGTTTACGATCGGTCTGTCTCTCCTGGGTGTGACAGGCGGCCGTAAACTCCTCACCAAGCGCTAACGGTTACTTGCGACGCGCCTGGCGGGTATGCAGGCACTGGACGCGTCGCCTCCATCGCTTTTCCATCTTGATCTGAGCCGTTGACAAGTTTCAAAAGTAATTTAAGTCCTGCAGCTGCATCACCATAGCTCTAAATTGCCGAAGCTGGGCACAAGTGGGGTTGTTCACTAATGGGCGAAATGCCTTTTAACTTCCCTCTGCCTCCTGCCTCTCCTCGCAAGAATGCACCCCGTTCCGGAAACACGTTTTCCGCTCAAAGCGCCGCCGCTTTCCGCGCCTGTTACCAGCGCTACCTGGAATGTCTCGAGTTTTGCGACACTCAGTCAACCTCGCCAGTTGTGGAGGCTGCCGCCAACTTTGTGCTGGACTTCGACATCACCGCTCGCCGGGCTCTAGCTTCAAACCAGGGGCGGTACCGCCTGTTCCAATCGCGGTTTCTTCGGAACGTCAGCTCGGAAGGTTGCCAAACTCGGTTCAAGCTCGATTCCTGGAAGTTTGCTTCCGAGATAAAGACGATTGAAGAGCATGCTGGCGGTGCCTTCACCCAAGCCGGCTTGTATCCGTTAGCTCCTTACTTCGGTGCTCCGGAAGTCCGTCTTGAGAAACTCGCCGCCTAGGGTTTCGCGGCTGAGCGAAGCCTGGAAACAAAGCCGTCGAGACTGGCCGGATCAGGGTCGATCCAGCGTATTACGGCAACGATATCCAAATCCGGGTCTATGTAGATGACGTTGGCGCCGTTGCCAAGGTGATAAAACACGTTGGCCGGCGCGCTTGGAATTGCCTTCCTCCCGGTATTCAAGAACCAGTTTGCGAATCCATAGCCAGGGTTGGGACCGGTAGGAGTAAGCGCCATTCCAACCCACTTTTCAGAAAGCAACTGCTTGCCGTCCCAGTTGCCTCGATGTAAAGTCAGAAGGCCAAACCGGGCAAGATCATACGCGCTGATGAACATGCCGCCGCCGTAGTGCCCGCCACCCGATACCGACTGCACCATTACGCCGTCAATGTTGACCCAGGAGTTATCGTAACCCAACCAGCGCCAGGTTGTTGAGGCTCCAATTGGGTTCATCAACAGCTCCCTCAACACTTGCGGAAGCGGCCGCTGCCATACCTCCAAGGCGGCCAGCGCCAGCAGGTTCACTCGAACATCGTTGTACTTCCAGCTTGTACCAGGCTGGTTATGTTTGCGCTGAATGTAGTCTTCGAACTTCTCACTCTTGGGAGGACGATCTGCCCAATCCGGCTTACCCCACAGCGTGCCTTCCCAATCGCTGGTTTGACGGAGCAAGTGATCCCAGGTAATTTGTCGGTTGTGTTCGCTCGCAAAGTACTCGCCAGGAACGTACGAAGCCACCGTATCGTTCACGTCCGAAATCAGTCCGCGATCAAACGCCAGGCCGACCGTCGTAGTGAGGAAACTCTTCGTGACGCTGAATGTCATATCCACACGACTCGGTTCGCCCCACTCGGCCACCACGTAGCCGTGCCTGATGATTAAGCCGGTAGGTTCTCCGCGACTTTCGAACGGTCCTAAGGGCTCGCCGTACGCTTCTCGCGCAAACGTCAGATCGTGGGCCCGGCGGAGGTCGCGCGGTTGCTTGGTCTCATGCGCACGGTGGAACGCAATCGCATCGGCGATTCGTGTCTCATCCAGGCCAACGGCGGCGGCGCTGCGGTGTTGCCAATTGTTACGGGCAGGGAAATAACCGGTCTGCCCCGGAGAGGGCCACGGCGCAACCAGACAGAAAAGCGCCCCTGCGAAGCAGACCCTAAGCGTGTTCACGGAAGCGAGGCAGCCGCACCAGCTTAATCCAAAAACTTTCAATGGACCGAATCTTCTCCAGGAAGTCATCCAGATCGACTGGCTTCGTAAGGTAACAGTTTGCATGCAGGCCATATGCTCTCAGTACGTCATGCTCATCATCCGAAGTCGTCAGCACAATCACCGGGATGGCACGAAGCTCCTGGTCTGCCTTTATGTCTTCTAAGACCTCACGGCCGTCCCTCTTGGGAAGGTTCAGATCGAGCAGAATTAAATCGGGGGTAACAGCGTTGGCATAGCGTCCTTCTTTCCGCAAAAACTGCGAAGCAGCCAGCCCATCCTCAGCCACGTGCAACCGGTAATCCAAGGTGCTGTCCTTGAATGCTTCTTCCACTAGACCAACGTCGGCAGGGTTGTCCTCTACAAGAAGCAGTTCCATCTTTCGAGCCATCTATCTAGGCACCACCTGTCCCTTCATCTTGTCACTTGAAGGAGACAGTCGCCGCCCACTTGGCTTCTCTGCCGCAATTGCCGGCAACGTGAAAGAGAAGACCGAGCCGGATACGCCGTTCGAAGTCGCCCAGATTCTGCCGCCATGCAACTCAATCACTCGCTTACAAATAGCCAGGCCCATGCCGGTGCCTGGATAAACTCCAACCCCGTGCAAGCGCTGAAAGATCGCAAAGATTCGGTCGCTGTATTGCTGCTCAAATCCGATACCGTTGTCCTTCAGAGTGAATAACCACTCGGGTCCCTCGCGAACCGCCTGTAGCTCGACAACGGGTGCCTCGTCAGGCTTGCGAAACTTCATCGCATTCGTGACCAGGTTTGTGACAACCTGCGTCAACTTCGTTTCGTCACCCTTGAGCACGGGCAGCGGTCCGTTCACAATGGAGGCCTGCTGCTCATGGATGGTGTACTCGAGGCTGTTCAGCACATTCTGCATCAAAGCGTTCATGTCTACGGATGTCAGATTCAAGGGTTCAGTGCCGACCCGGGAGTATTGCAGCAAGTCCTGAACCAGATTCTGCATCCGCTTAGCCCCATCCACTACGAACTTGATGTACTTATCGGCTTGGTCATCCAGCTTGCCCTGGTAACGATGGCTGATCAGGCCAACATAGCTGCCGATGGTGCGAAGCGGCTCCTGTAAGTCATGGCTGGCAATGTACGCAAACTTAGTCAGGTCAGCATTCGAGCGTCGCAATTGCTCATTAACAGATTCAAGTTCAGAGGTACGTTCGGCTACCCGAGCTTCTAAGCCAAGATTGAGCTCAAGAATCTGCTCTGCCGCTAGTTCACGAGCCCGAGCATAGCGCGTGATAAGCCGATAAGCCCACAACAATATGGCCAGGTTTACCAGGATGCATACAGCAAAACTGACGCCCACACCGATGGCTGTCGCATGCTCGGTCCGGGTTCGTTGCCCCAGCAGTACCCCTTCGGCATCCGCTACCCTTCGCAAATTGTTGGAAAGTTCCGCTGCCCGTCCGCTACCCTGGCTCAGGTAACGATCGTATTCCTGCGGATTCAGTGCCCGTTGCCGCCGTATTTGAATCAACTGTTCGAATGCTGCAAAGTGCCTGGCAACGGCGGACTGCAAATGAGCCAGATTGGATTGTTGATTTCTGTTATCCCCAGTCAGTTCTGTGAGCGTTGCCAGCTGACGTCGCGCTTCACTTTCGGCGGCGGTAAGTTGCTGGGCGAAAGTTTCATCGCGGGTCAACAAGAATCCCCGCTTGGCACTCTCTGCCCTGGTAACATCCAACAGCAAACGATTGTTTGCTCGAAGAATGTCTTTGGTATGGCTTACCCAGGCGACGCTCTCCTGGTAAGAGCGGATTTCCCAAACAACTGCGATGCCTAACAGCAACGGAGTGAACAGAACCAGTAGGAATGCGCGCCTGGTCTTGCGGGCAAGAGCAGACGTCATTGGCGTCTCTGAACTTCTTAACAGAGGTCCGGAAGCATTGCTGGGCTGAACCATAGTAGTCTTGGCGCGAGCTGCCGCTTACAAAACAGGTCCGATCCGCCAAGGCACGAATTCGTTGTGACCAAGAAGCTCGGCTTTGGTTCTTACTCCCGAGGCCGATTGCACAATCGCTTCGAACATCCTTGCCCCTACCTGCTCGATCGTCTCTGAGCCATCGGCGATTGTTCCCGCATTCAGATCGATGTGATCGGCCATGCGCCGCGCGATGGCAGAGTTACTGCTGATCTTAAAAACCGGCACACTGGGAAAACCGATGGCACTGCCACGGCCGGTAGTAAAGGCAATCAGGTTGACTCCGCCCGCTGCAAGCCCAGCCAGCGAGACCGGATCGTAGCCTGGAGTGTTCATAAAGGTCAGCCCTTGAGCGTCGATGCGTTCTGCGTATTCGAACACCGCATTCAAAGGAGTGGTTCCCGATTTCGCGACAGCTCCCAGTGACTTCTCGACTATGTTTGTTAGCCCGCCTGCTTTGTTCCCGGGAGACGGATTATCATTGAAGCTTCCGCCAAACTGACGGAGGTAAGCGCGATAGGAATCCACTACGCTCTGCAACTTATGCCTGACAGTCTCATCTTTGGCGCGGCGAAGCAACAGGTGGTGGGCCCCAAAGATCTCAGTCGTCTCGGCCAGGACAACCGTGCCTCCTTCGCGGACAATCAGGTCGCAGCAGTAGCCGAGCGCAGGGTTGGCCGTAATGCCGGAGAACGAATCCGAGCCGCCGCAGTTCAGGCCCAACACTAAGTTGCTCAGGGGAACGCTCGTGCGCTCAGCGGGCGCCTCATCCTGCATAATTCTGCTGATCTGCTGGTGAGCCTGCTGAACCACCGCCATGGTTCCACCACTGTTCTGCAACGTCAGTCCGTGGATCGCCGGAGCCGAGTGCGCGTTCTCTGACCGCAGATAGCCATCAATCTGGTTCACCTCGCAACCAAGGCCGATGATCAGTGCGGCAGCAACATTGGGATGATGCAAGAGCCCCGATATGGTACGTCGCAACTGGTCGGTATCCGGGCCCATTGCCTGACCGCAGCCGTCACCATGCGCAAATGCGACCACTCCGTCAATGTGCGGCGGCAAATCGGCAGCCGAGAACGATTTAGCGATGAGATCGACCGTATGCGCAGCGCAGTTGCTGGCTGCTGCAACCGCAATGTAGTTTCGGGTTCCAACACGTCGGTCAGCCCTCTGATAGCCGAGAAAAGAACGGGTGCTGCTGATCGCCACCGAATGGGCTATGCGGGCGTACGTTTCGGGTTCTCGATCGTCGAACCCAAGATTATGTTCGTGGACATGATCGCCCGGTTGTATGTCGACCTTTGCCGTGCCAATGATCTCGCCGTAGCGTCGAATGGCTTGTCCTGCAGCAATCGGCTCGACCGCAATTTTGTGACCTGCGGGGACGGCCTCCCTGACCGTCAACGAACCCGAAGCCGATTGCAGCGAGTCGCCCGGAGTGAGTGCCCGCCGAGCAATCGCAACGTTGTCTGTCCGATGAAGCCTGACCGTGGCAGTCTCGCTTGTCGATGCGGTCTCAATTTGTAAAAGCATTGGTTGCGCCTAATGATATTCTCCTGCAATCGCACGGCTCTGTCCCATGCGTATAAAACAATCTTGGTGAAGAGCAATGTACGATAAGCTTTCCTATTTACCCGGTCGGTCTTCGCATGACAAAAACTAACCTAACTCGAAGGAGTTTCTCTGCCGGCTTGTTAGCCGCTCCGGCTTTGCTGCAGGGCAGACAGACGCGCTCGGATGCAGCTCGTATTCAGGTCGATACGCGACGTGTCATCGGCGCCATCGATCCAAAGCTGTACGGCAATTTCTTGGAGCATCTGGGCCGCTGCATACAGGGAGGCATCTTTGAGGAAGGCTCGCCACTGTCGGACAAACAGGGGTTCCGCAAGGATGTGATGCAGGCGGTCGCAAATCTGAATGTGCCGTTCCTCCGTTGGCCGGGTGGTAACTTTTCTTCAAATTATAACTGGCGGGACGGCATCGGTCCGCGAGATGAACGTCCACGACGTCTGGAAATGGCTTGGGGCACCATTGAAGACAATCGCTTCGGCACCCACGAGTTCCTCGACTATACTTCGCGGCTCGGAGCCGAGCCGTATATTTGCGCGAACCTTGGCACCGGAAGTTGGGATGAAGCCCAGCAATGGGTGGAGTACGTCAACTTCGATGGGGACACTACCACCACCCGCCTTCGTAAAACGAACGGCCGCGACAAGCCATGGAAGGTGAACTACTGGGGCTTAGGCAATGAAATGGATGGTCCCTGGCAGATGGGTCACCGGACAGCCGAGGATTACGGCAAGTTTGCCCTGGAAGCAGCCAAGCTGATGCACTGGACCGACCCGACCATCAAGCTGGTTGCGGCCGGCTCATCGAACTTTAATGCCGATTGGATTGGCTGGAATCGAACCGTTTTGCAGTATCTGGCGCCGCATGTGGATTTTCTTTCGTTGCATCTTTACGTTGGAAACCCAACCAGTGACTACAACGAGTTTCAGGCGACCCCGCTCGAGCTAGGCGAGCGAATCAAAGTAACGGAAGGCGTAATCAACGCGGTCGTCGCTGCGCAGCCGGCTCGTAAGAACATCTATATTGCATGGGATGAATGGAATGTCTGGTATCGGGCCCGCGGTGGTGAGAAGGAGCGCGGTCGCCGCATTCTGGAAGAACATTACAACCTGGAGGATGCGCTGGTGGTCTCCTCCTTCCTGAATACATTCGTCAATCATGCCCACATTGTAAAGATCGCTAACATGGCGCAGCTGGTCAACGTTATCGCACCGATTTTCACCAGCACAAAGGGATTGTTTTTGCAGACGATTTACTATCCGCTTCAGTTGTTTGCTACTTACTCCCATGGGACAGCTCTTGACTTACAAATTGAGTCACCTACTTACAAAACCAAATCACGGACGGCAGTTCCTTATCTGGACGCATCGGCGGCACACAATACTGACGGCGCGCTCATACTCAATCTCACCAACCGGCACCAGGATCAGCCGTTAGATGTAGTGGTGGAAATTGAGGGTAAACAGCTGGGCAGCGAAGCGCAGGTGTTCGTGATTACTGGTCCCGATATCAAGTCCGAAAACAATTTCGAATCGACAGCGGTAAAGACAGTAGCGGGCAAGCCGATTTCAACTTCGCCTACAAGCCTGAAGTACACCTGTCCGCCTCGCTCTTTCACGATGTTGAAGGTCAGCTAACTTGCGACCTAAGCGATACTGAATAGGTAAATGGCAGGGAGCCTTTCAGTCTCCGAGCGGGTGAGCAATCCACTCCGAGCAACGCAGGCGGAGAAAACCGCATTCAGCATCCTGGGAGCTATCAGTGTGTGTCACTTGCTCAACGACATGGTGCAATCGCTTATACCTGCGATATATCCAATCCTGAAAGCTTCCTTCCATCTCGGTTTTACCCAGATTGGCATCATTACACTAGCGTTCCAGGTGACCGCATCACTGCTGCAACCGGTTGTCGGCCTCTACACGGACCGGCACCCGCAGCCATACTCGTTGGTAGCCGGAATGGGCATCACGCTCATCGGGCTTCTATCGCTATCGGTCGCGCCAAGCTTTGGCTTACTTCTGTTGTCGGCCTGCTGCCTGGGTGTTGGGTCCTCAATTTTCCATCCTGAATCGGCGCGTATTGCACGTGCTGCGTCCGGCGGGCAACTGGGGCTTGCGCAATCGTTGTTTCAAGTGGGCGGCAATGCCGGCAATGCCATTGGCCCATTGCTGGGAGCTTTTATTGTTTTGCCGTATGGGCAGCGCAGTATCGGTTGGTTTTCGGTCTTCGCTGTGACCGGGATGATTATCGTCCACCGGGTTGGGCAATGGTACAGCCCCCGCATCCAAGCTCTCAAAATCGTGAAGTCTCGCCATCAGGAGACGGTACTCGGCCCACCCTCAAGCCGGAAAGTGACTAAATCCATCTCTGTGTTAGTGGCGCTGATCTTTTCCAAATATTTCTATCTGGCCAGCATCACAAGTTACTACACCTTTTACTTAATCCAGAAGTTTGGAACCTCTGTTCAGCAGTCGCAGCTCTACTTGTTTTTGTTTTTGGGAGCCGCTGCCGTGGGAACTCTGGTAGGTGGTCCGGTAGGGGATCGAATCGGCAGAAAGCCTGTGATCTGGGTGTCCATACTTGGTGTCTTGCCGTTCACTCTTTTGCTGCCCTATGTGAATTTATTCTGGACGGCAGTCTTGAGCGTCCTGATAGGGCTGATCATCGCCTCGGCCTTCACCGCGATTCTCGTGTATGCCCAAGAGCTGGTGCCCGGAAAGATCGGCTTGATCTCGGGCGTGTTTTTCGGTCTTGCCTTCGGTATGGGTGGTATTGGTGCGGCAGTTCTGGGCAGGCTAGCCGATGCAACAAGCATCTCCTTCGTTTACCGAGTCTGCTCGTTCCTGCCCCTCATCGGTCTGCTGACTGCTTTCCTGCCTCCCTTGGGTCAGCCCCGGGCAAAGCCCGTGCGAGCCTGATAATCCGGGCGCTGTAAATTAGTGGGATGTCTACTCTTGCCCAAGAGTCAAGTGTTTCCGAGCCTGTGCTTTCTCCTTCATCACCGGCTGTTGCCATCTACTACGAGCATCCGCGCTGGTTCCAGCCCTTGTTCGATGAACTCGACCGGCGAGGTACGCCGTACGCAAAGCTGCGCGCTGATGAGCACTTCTTTGAGCCTGGACAGCCAGAGAAATATAAGCTGATCTTTAACCGCATGAGTCCGTCAGCGTATCGGCGAGGCTCAGGAAGCAGCATCCTCTACACGCTCGCCTACCTGGAGCACCTGGAAGCAAGTGGGGTGAAGGTGATCAACGGTTCCCGCGCTTTCCGCTTTGAACTCTCCAAGGCTTCTCAGCTCTCACTGGTTAAACGGATGGGTTTGCCTAGTCCGCGGGCACGTGTCATTCATCGTGCGGCTGATGCGGCGATGGCTGCGGAAGGCCTGCGCTTCCCCCTCGTCGTAAAGCCGAACGTGGGCGGAAGTGGCGCCGGTGTGGTACGGTTCAATTCACCCGAAGAGCTTCGCGATGGCATCGCCAGTGGCAAGCTGGACTTAGGTCTGGACGAAGTCGGTCTGGTTCAGGAATTCATCCCTGCACGCGGCGGCTACATCACACGAGTAGAAGTCTTGAATGGCAAGTTTCTGTACGCCATTAAAGTCTTTCTCACCGGCGAAACTTTCGATCTCTGTCCGGCCGATATCTGTCGAACCACAGAAGGCGTAGCGCTCGACAATGCCTGTCCCGTGGAAGCTCCTAAAGCCGGGTTGCGCGTGGAAGGCTTTACTCCTCCGGCTGAGGTAATAACAGCCGTTCAGAACATCATGAGCGAGGCATCGATCCAGGTGGGCGGCATCGAATATATCGTTGATGATCGAGACGGCCGGCTGTATTACTACGACGTCAATGCGCTCTCTAACTTCGTGGCCAGCGCCGAGCAAGTTGTGGGGCTGAATCCGTTCGCGTTGCTTGCCGATTACCTTCAGGCCGAAGCCCAAAATGCCGTCTAACAAACCCATGCGCTACGGCTACTGGATGCCGGTGTTTGGCGGTTGGCTCCGCAATGTGCCGGACGAAGGAATGGAAGCCTCGTGGCCGTATGTAAGCAAGCTGGCGAAACGGAGCGAGGAGCTTGGCTTCGACCTGTCCCTGATTGCCGAGCTCAATCTCAATGACATCAAAGGTCCGGAAGCGCCGTCGCTCGATGCCTGGTCAACGTCTGCTGCTTTGGCTGCTGTTACCCATACGCTCGAGCTGATGGTAGCCGTTCGGCCCACCTTTCATTCGCCCGCACTCCTGGCAAAGCAGGCCGCCAACATCGATCGAATCAGCAATGGCCGTCTCTCGCTGAATGTTGTCTCATCGTGGTGGAAGGACGAAGCCCGCAAGTATGGCGTCCACTTTGAACAGCACGATGATCGGTACGCGCGTACATCCGAGTGGCTCGACATAATCGATGGTGTCTGGTCGCAGGATCACTTTTCTTACTCGGGCACTTACTATCAGGTGGATGACAACATCCTTCAGCCGAAGCCGGTTCGCAAACCCCGGCCTGTGATCTACGCCGGCGGCGAGTCAGAAGCAGCCAAGAACCTGATAGCCGGCAAGTGCGACGCATACGTCATGCACGGCGATTCGCCAGAAATTGTGGGACAGAAAATTCAGGACATGTCTGAGCGCCGAGCGCGCATGAATCTGCCGCCGATGATCTTCGGGGTGGCCGGCTATGCCATTGTTCGCGATACAGAAGAACAGGCGCGGCGCGAATTAAGTCGCATTACGGATGTGAATAGCAGTGCAGCAGGGTTCGCCAACTTTCAGCAGTGGCTTGGCGGGACACAGTTGAACACCACCATGCGGATTGAAGAATATTCCGTCTCGAACCGCGGATTGCGTTCCGGCCTGATCGGCACACCGAACCAAGTACAGGATCAGGTAGAGAAATTCCGTGAAGCAGGCGTCGATCTTCTGTTGCTACAGTTCAGCCCCCAACTGGAGGAGATGGAGCGGTTCAGCGCAGCTGTCATTCAGCCCGCCTTTGCTGCTTCGGCGTAGCTTCCTTCCCCTCGCCCTCAGGCTTGCTCTGCCCGTAGTATGCGCCCGGCCCGTGTTTGCGCAAAAAGTGTTTGTCGCGTAAGCAATCGCTGATTGCGGTCACCTCTGTTTTGATCGCCAGCGTCAGATGCGCCAGGTGTGCCAGTTCCTCCATTAGCACCGCCGTGTGCGCGGCCTCGCCGGCCGAAGGGCCCCAGCAAAACGGAGCATGCCCAGCTACCAGCACCCCGGGGGTTGCCAGTGGATCCAACTGGGCAAAGCGCCTGACGATAACCTGACCGGTATTCCACTCATACTCGGACTCAATCTCTTCCGGCTGCAAAGAAGGCGTAAGAGGAATGGGGCCCCGAAAGTAGTCGGCATGGGTGGTGCCCAGACAGGGAATTTCCAAGCCCGCCTGGGCCCAGGCCGTCGCATAGCGAGAGTGCGTGTGGACCACTCCGCCTACCCCGTCGAAAGCTTGATAGAGGGCAACGTGCGTCAGCAGATCGGATGACGGTCGCAGCGAACCCTCAACAGTTTTGCCGTCGAGATCTGTCACGACTAGATCACTCGGTTTCAGCTTTTCGTAAGCAACGCCGCTTGGCTTAATAACAACCAGGCCAGAGTCGCGGTCAAAGCCGCTTGCGTTGCCAAAGGTGAAGAGCACAAGCTCTCGCCGAACCAGCTCCAGATTAGCCTCGTAAACCTCTTCGCGCAGTGACTGCAGCTTCATTGTGCTCCCCGTGCACGGTGCGCGATGGCGCGAAGGCTTGGCAAAATTTGACCAAGTGGAACGGCATCGGAGTGTCGATCTCCCAAGGCAAAATAGACCTTGTTGAACAATGGAAACAGCTCGTTGTAAATCTCGACGGCCGCCGGGTTCGGATGATAAATTCGGTGCGGCGGACACAGGGCCTGCTGCGCTTCGGCTATCGATCGAAATGCGCCTGCTGCCATGAAAGCAAAAATAGCTGATCCCAGACTGGTAACGCTGCCCTGAGGAACCAGCACCGGCCTGTTCAAAGCGTTGGCGTAGACCTGATTGAGGACGTCGTTCTTTTGCGGAATGCCGCCGCCATTGATGATACGAGTCACCTTGGCGCCATGTTCTTCCATACGGTTCAGGATCACTCGCGTGTGCAAGGCGGTTCCTTCAATGGCAGCGAACAACTCATCGGCTGCCGTGCTTGTCAGGTGCCAGCCCAGTGCGACGCCGCCCAATTCCGGATTCACCAGCACCGTGCGGTCGCCGTTATCCCAGGTCAGCCGAAGCAGACCCGTCTGCCCGGCTTTGTAGCCGCTGATTTCCTGGGAAAGAGCAGCAGCAGTGGATCCGGCTCTGCGTGCGATCGCATCAAACAGGTCGCCGACCGCAGACATGCCGGCTTCGATGCCGGTCAACTTCGGATCCACAGAGCCTGGCACAACGCCGCAAACACCCGGCACCAAAGTCGTGCTGTCAGCCAAGCCGATCATGCAGGTTGACGTGCCGATTACGTTGACAACATCACCGAGTTGAATGCCCGCGCCGACTGCGTCCCAGTGTGCGTCGAAAGCGCCCACCGGAATGGGAACGCCTTCTCGCAGGCCAAGTTTGCCCGCCCACTTCGCTGATAGAGTTCCGGCTATGGAATCCGAAGCGAGATAACGGCCACCTAACTTCGCGCGCACGCCTGCAAGCAGAGGATCGACTGCCACCAGAAACTCTTCTGGCGGCAGGCCACCGAGCGAGGCGTTCCACATCCATTTATGTCCCATGGCACAGATACTGCGCGGCGCCTGGTCAACATCGGTAATGCCGCAAAGCACAGCGGCCACGTAGTCACAATGTTCAAAAGCAGAAGCCAACAGATGACGCCGCTCGGGATTGTGGCGCAACCAATGCAGAAGCTTCGAAAAGCCCCACTCAGACGAGTAGACGCCGCCGCACCAGTCGATGGCCTCCAGCCCCAGTTCATGTGCTTTGCGAGTAATATCGCCGGCTTCTTTCCAGGCCCGGTGATCGCACCAGAGATAGTATGGGTCGAGCGGCTGGAAGTTCGCATCAATCGGAACGACGCTTGAGCCGGTGGTATCAAGGCCTAGTGCCTGAATCTGGTGGCCACTCACGCCCGCTGCTGCTGTCGCGCGCCCCATGGCTGTGGCCAATGAGCTCATGTGGTCGGCATGGCTTTGGGTAGCGTAGTCGGGGTCCTCGCGCTTGCGATGGAGAGCATACTCAGCTACACCTGTCCCAAGCAAACCCTTGTCTCTCTCGAAAAGTGAGACGCGAACACTGAGCGTCCCAAAATCGACGCCTGCGACGATTGTGCTGATAGCCTCCATCGCCTAGAGGCCGTTGTCCGTTCCACAGATACTCACTTCCAGGCCGAGTTCACGGAAGCAAGCGGCTTTGGCGGCCACGGCGCGATTGGCTCCTTCGGCATCTGGCGCGTATGCCACCTGAATGTGGTTTGCCTTGTGCCGCGCCATCATCTGATCGCGCGTGACTCCGTACAGCACTGCGTGCATGATGGGCCACTGCGACGTGGTAGCCTGCCATCTCCGTTCTGTTTCTTCCAAAGGCAACGCGATTACTTCTGCCCGCCCTAGATCCGCTTTCAACTTACCGTCTTCAATAAAGACGCGGCTCCAGACAATCTCACCGGGTTTGCTGATGCCTTTCAGTGTGCCCCCGCCCAATCGGAAGTACATGGGCGGTTGCCGCTCACTTACAGCGCCGGTATAGCCTCCCATCAAGTGTTCCGGCGGCACAGCGCCGGAGATCTCAAACACCCAGACATAGCGACCCTGGTACTCCTCGCCATAACGCAAATCGTGCAATGTGTTCTCCGGCGAAAATCCCAGACGCTGCCAGATTCGCTTGGTGATCAGGCCATCCAAGCCCGCGCACTCGTCTACTTCGTTAAAGTGCGGCAGCGGTTCACCGGCAAAGAGCGTGCGGCCATCGGCACCCGTCACCGGGGGACGGTCGCTGTTATTGAGCAGGCCTTCCACCAGATCCGATGCGGGCGCCAGATCCTTTAACCCTTGCTGGTATTGGATGCCGATGGTGTCGCAGCCGAATTCGTCAGCCATTCGCAGCGCGGCGATGTACATTCGGCACTGATCGAGAATCTGCCCATCCGTTAGATCGGTCTCACCACTCGGTCCAGTTTTAAATTGCATCCCCTTCGCGTCGAGCCAGCTTCGGACAGCCTGCGCCTCTTCTGTAGGAACGCCTTGCATATGCGCGTAGAGAGCGGACTGGCTCAGCCGCTCCTTGAAGAGTCCTGTTGGGTTCAGCAGCTCATCGGGAATAACTGCATTGAACATGCCCATGCAGCCTTCGTCGAAAACGCCCATAATGGCGCGATCGTTTCTCAGTGCTTTCCCTATCTCGGTCCCGACTTGCTCCGAAGCGGAAGGGAGGGAAAGCGACGATAAGGCACGCACGTGGCTGGTGTTATGCACCACTGTTTCGCCGTTGAGCCACTTCGCCAATCGAGAGAGAAAGTAATCGTCGGTGAAGTCGTTGGACCACAACGTAGAGTAGGGAACTCCCGCCTTGGTCAGCGAGCCATTCAGATTCAACATGCCTACCAATCCTGGCCATTCGCCGCTCCAGTTCGCGACAGTGAGAATTGGTCCGGTGTGCGCCATAAGCCCGTGCAGCACGTGATGGCTGTACTGCCATACCGCTTCGGCCACTATCAGCGGAGCGTCTTTAGGGATCGTGCGAAAGACCTGCATCCCATACTTCTGCGAATCGATAAACCCGTGCTGCTTCGCTTCGTCGTAGGCGTGACCGCGCTGCACTTTGCTCCCGGAGCGTTCCACTGCTGTTATGATGGCCCGCTCCACCCGATCCTGGGCAGGCCAGCATTTTTGATTTGCCGAAAGGCGCAGGTCACCGTTGGCGATAAGTATGGCGGTAGTCATAGAACCGTTCCGTATCTTATCGGACTCGGTCTCAACGGAAGTGATGATCTACAGAGAAAAGGACGAGGTATGGATCACCTCTGTCATTCGTTTATGCCACGCTACGTCCCGCCACATGCCGGGCTGCCCCAATCCTGAGTGTTCCAGCAGGGAAGCAATTCCCACACGCGCTCGGGCGCAGCAGCGATCAGGTGAGGATAGGCGTCAATGCGGATGGCATCGTAGCCGCGCAGGACGAGCTGGTCTAAGATGTTGTCCCAGTCTTCATAGCCGGCTCCGGGCCAGCGGCGCTCAAGCCATGAGAAGTCCCACATGGTGGATGGCGAGAGGTCTTTTGATCTGAGCCAGGCGCGTCGGCGGCTGTTGGGGTTGGAGTATCTGGCCACCAAGGGCCGCTGTGCCTGCAAGAAACGATCTGCGGTTCACTTCCACACTGTAGCGAAGCGATCGAGCCGCCTTACTGGTCTGATGCTAAATGAACCGGCGTTGCCTTCTGAATGAAGTTTAGCGAGGGCGAGGCGAGCACGACATGGCTCAAATCAGGTTTAGTCACAGTGTTCGCGGGCTCTGGGGCATCAGATTCGGCTGGAACCGGCGGTTGGTTCCAAGGGTCGGTCATGCCCAGATCTGCTGTGATTGCCGTGACGTAGTTCTGCGTTTCTGCGATCTCAGGTACTCCGCCGGCTTGCTCTACCCGCTGCGAACCTGCGTTGTAGGCGCTGAGCGCCAGGCGGACATCGCCTGCGTAGCGCACCAGCAGCTGCTTCAACAACGCGGCGCCGCCACGAACGTTTTCCTGAGGATCGAATGGATCGAAGACTCCGAATTCCTGTGCTGTGGCGGGCATCAACTGCATCAATCCCTGAGCGCCTTTCTCAGAGACCGCGCAGGGTCGAAAGCCCGATTCGCGTTTCATCACAGCACGCAGCAGAGCCGGCGAGATTCGTTCGGCACGGGCAGCCGAGCCGATGAGGCTATCTGCTTCATAGTGCGAAAGCGGCGGACAATCCAATTGAGCCATCGGTTCAGGCCAAGGTGCGGCCGGCATCTCGGTCGGAACGGGATCACTGAATATAACTGGGCTGCTGACCGCACGGGTTTCCCGCCGGGCAGTCTGCACGACACGCGGCTGAATGGATGCTATCTGCTTTTGTACCGACTGGCGCTGAACCTGTAAGGACGCAAGCTGCTTTTCCAGCGCTGTGGGTTCCGGCGCTCGCGCAGTAACGGTAATCTCTTGTCCTGTGGCTGCCTTGTTGACTGCTGACAGCAGAAGGGTTGTTAATGCCAGGTAGCGAAAAGTGAACAGACGCACGTCCTCAACGGGAGATCTACTCCTGGAAGTGGTGGTTGCGTCCTTGCTTTCTCAAGAAATCGTTCTAAGCGTGTGCCGCCGCTTTTCCGTCGGGCGCTTTTGCTTCGGCTGCCGTACCCGGTTTAGCTTTTTCCCCGACGGCTGTGGCCTTCTCTATGCCCTTCTCGCCCTTCATCTTGCTCTCGCCTTTCGGCTCTGTCCCTTTGCCTTCGCCGGCTTTAGCCACCTCTTGCTTCTCAGCGGGTTCGACATCGTCCGCGTACCGAACTACGATGGAGACGCGGCGGTTCGAGGCATTCTTCGGATCATCCACCTTCCGCAATCGCTGGTCTGCAAATCCTCGTACCTGCGTGATACGCCTTTGCTCCAGCCCAGTGCCCTGCATGATCCGCCGTGCCGCATTCGCCCGATCGGCCGACAGTTCCCAATTGGTATACTCCGTGCTTCCATAAGCGGTCGCATCGGTGTGACCCTCAATCATCAGTGGATTACTCAGCTTGCCGAGCTGCCGCGCCAACTCGGCCAGCAAATCTTTGCCAAGAGGGGTGGGCGTGGGTGCGCCTGTGTTGAAGAACATGCCCTTTTCGGTCTCGAGCAGTTCGATGCGAAGACCTTCCCCGGTGATGGTGATTTCGACATTATCCTTCAATTTCTGAAAGTCGGGCTGTTTCTTAATGGCGTGCTCCAGCTTGTCTTTCAGGTCTTTCATGTCAGTCTTGCTGACGCTCAGGCTGTCGCCAGCGCCGGCCACGTTAGTTCCAGTCTTCTTACCGCTACCCTTCGGGTCCTTGAAGTATCCGCCCACAGCTTTCTTCACTTCTGGGCTGGCATTCATCAGCCACATCACCATGAAGAGAGCCATCATGGCCGTGACGAAGTCAGCATAGGCCACCTTCCAAGCCCCGCCGTGGTGGCCGCCGTGGTGGCCCTTCTTCTTGATGACGATGATCGGTTGAACAACCGGTGCTGCCACTAGGCGGCCGCCTTTTCGCCGCGCAGTGCCTCTTCCATCTCTTTAAAGCTCGGTCGAACTTCAGAGGGAATGGATCGGCGGGAAAACTCAACCGCCAGGATGGGCGCCGCTCCCCGGATGAAAGCAATGATTCCGGTCCGCAGACAGTTGTAGAACTGCGCTTCTGAGCCGTTAATGTGCGTCATGCTGGAGGCCAGAGGCGCCAAAAATCCATAACAGAGCAGGATTCCTAAGAACGTTCCCACCAGCGCCGCACCTACTTTGTGGCCGATCTCCTCAGGTGGACCGCCTAGCGAACCCATGGTGATCACCACGCCTAGTACCGCCGCCACGATGCCTAAACCCGGCAACGAATCGGCCACTGTGGTGAGAGCGCTGACCGGTTTGCCTACTTCAGTATGATGAACTTCCAAATCCAGCTCAATCATCTGGTCGAGATCATGGGCCGAGACGGTTCCACTGAGCGCCATCCGCAGCGTGTCGCAGATAAAGTCCAAAGCATGGTGGTCCTTCATGATGAATTCATGCTTCTTGAAAATTTCGCTGTTCGCGGGCTCTTCCACATGCGGCTCAAGCGTCGTCATGCCCTTACGGCCCTGCGCGAACAGGTCGTTCAGCATCTTAAGGGTATTTAAGTAGCGGGTCTTGTTGTACTTGCCGCCACTCAGAATGCCCAGTAATCCCTTGATGATCTTCATGATGACGGGCAGCGGATTGCCGATCAGAAGGGTGCCAATGGCAGCACCTCCAATGATTACCAACTCGGCCGGCTGCACGAGAACCATCATGTTGCCGTGCTCCATCAGGTATCCGCCAATGACCGCCCCAATAACGACCACGATTCCAATAATTGAAAACATGTAAAGCTTTGTCCTGTCAAGACTCTTATCGACAGAAGGCGCTCGAGTTTGAGCTGTTTTCAGGGTGCAGTTTTTGTTTGTTCGCCTCTAAACCCGCTGAACCGGCCCGATATGGTTTGTGAGGACAATCCGGTGACAGACAATAATCAGTATCAGGCTTACGCGGAAAATCATCTGGTAGGAGCAAGCCCCACGCGCCTGATCGTAGCTCTTTATGAGGGCGCCATCGCGTCACTTGACGCCGCCCGGACCTGCTTTGCAACCGGCGACATCATGGGCCGGGGGCGGGCTATCACAAAGACCACTGGAATCTTAACCGAATTGATCTTCTCTCTGGACATGGAGAAAGGCGGCGAGGTAAGCGCCAACCTCAAGCGGCTGTACAGCTACATGCAGCAGCGCGTTCTGGCCGCGCATGCGGAGAAAAAGCCCGAGCCGCTGACCGAAGTCGAAAGCCTGCTCAAGCAGATGCTTGATGCCTGGCAGACGGTAGCAAGACAAACCTCATTGGCTGATTGCGGCGTCGCGGAGGCTTATGGGGCCGGGAAAGACTTAGAATCGGAGTACTTCGGCGAGTTGATCACCGAGCAGCACCCCACTGAAGACGAGTTTCTCTACACTGGCTATTTCCTGGAAACTCCCTCGAGCGTGCTGAGCCACGCCTATTCGTTCTAAGGGGGCGCGTTCGCCAATGCGCGAATGCTCCTTAAGCGCTATTGGCTCCTTAGTTCCTAGGCGAGGCGGCTTGCCGTTCCTGCTGATACTGCGCAATTTGCGCTTTGGCTTCTTCCGGCTGATTGACTTGCGTGTAAAGCCGGGCCAGGACGTAGTGGTAGATCGACTTCTGCGGATTTAAAGCGGTCGCATGTTGGAGGGCTTCGATTGCCTCTTTGGGTTGTCCTAGTCCACGATAAGCCTTTGAAAGTTCGTCGTAGGCCTGATCCCAGTTACTCTCAATCGCAATCGACTTCAGCAGTAAGTCACGCGCCTTGTTGAACTCGCCCTGCAGGTTGTAGTAAGTGGCATAGTCGATCAGCGGCCAGGCGGAAGGTCTTTGCAACTTAGAGTTCAACCGCAATCCCTCTTCAAAATTAGTAATTGCCTTTGTATCCTCTCTCAGCGCTGCATACGCAAGCCCTAGATTGTGGTAAGTCCTTACTGAAGCCGGATTAATCGCCTTTGCCTGCTCAAGGTTATGAATGGCATCAAGGTACGAGCCACGCTCATAGTAGATGCGGCCGATCTCGTAGTAGCTTTCGGCAGATTTAGGATCAGCTTTGATTGCTCTGTCTAACTCGCGTAATGCCAGATCCTGATGCCCTAAGATATTCAGGTCGTAAGCAAGTATCTTGTGCGACTCGGCGAAGTCAGGGTTCAAGACCAGGCTCTTACAAAGCAGATTGACTGATGGCTGAATCATATGGAGCCGGAAATACACATAGCCTAGCTGGTACATGGACTGCCACGACTTGGGATGAGCTGCGGTGTAAGGTTCGAGTGACGCCTTAGCTTCTGCAAAGTTGCCGGATTGGATCATCGCCTCAAAGCGGCGAATCTCGGTTTCTTCCTCTGCCGCAGTGCCGGCGGCCGCCGCCGTCAGCACAAGCACCGCGCACCACAGCGCCCTACTTAGACTGCTGACCATGGCTTGCGCCTTCCGGACCGGGCACTAACTGCCAACTGACTCGCTCGTCCGCGGAACTACGCAGCTGCTTAGCAATGGCAAGCTCTTTGGTGGCGTCCGCCTGTTCTTTCAGTGCGGTGAGAACAAGGCCCAACTGATAATGCGCTTTCTGCGAATCAGGACTGAGCCGGACCGCGGTCTCCAGTTCGCTCTTCGATTCAATCAGCTGCCCAGCTGACTTGTAATTCATCCCGAGCGCTACGTGAGCGCGGGCATGATCCGGGCTGCGCGCGATAACCGTTTTCAGTAAGTCAGTGCTCTTGGCTTTGTCACCGCTCTGATCGGCAATTAGAGCGAGATAGTAGAGTGACTCCACCTGGTCCGGTTGCGCAGCAACACTTTGTTCAAAGTACGGTTTTGCCAGATCATTCTGGCCTTGCACGAAGTAAGCCGCACCGAGAGCGTAACTAAACTGCGCATTGCCAGGATCTGACTTTAGAAGGTTCTGATAGATCGCAATTGCCGCTGAAAAGTCCCGGTTGGCAATCCGAGCAGACGCCAGAGCATACCTGAACACCGGGGAAGGCTCAAGCGCTGCCGCTTGTTCCAGATTGTCTGTTCCGTCCTTGAACAGATCCATCTGGAGACATAAGACGCCTACGGCGTACAGGATGCCTGGATCATTAGGTGAGATGCGTTTTGCTTGGAGAGCCGCAGCTAAGGCTGCCTCGCTGTTTCCTCGAAGATTCCGTATTCGCGCCAGTGCAAGCAGCAGCGCGATGTCTTGCGGTGAACGCTTTTGCAGCTGAACTAGTTGGGTTTCAGCTTTGTCCAGCTTGCCTTCGGCCTCAAAGACTTTGGCTAAAGTAGAACGGGCCCCCACGAGGCCCACTTCTTTTTTAATTGCGCTTTCGAGATGTTGTTCTGCTTGGGCCAGGTTTCCAGTTTGAAACTCGATTGTCCCAAGCAGACTAAGGTCCAGTGCGGAGTAGTTCCGCTCTCCGATTGCAAGAATTGCTTGTCTTGCAGCTTCGGGTGACCCGGCCTGGTAAAGCGAGAAAGCCTTACTGAAAGCCGGATCTTGCCCTCGTACTAAGCCCGGAATGGATCCAAGAAGTACAAGGGCATATGAGAAGCTCTGTTTCACGTCCTGCTAAAAGTTTACCTTCATGTAGAGTTGGAAAGCTCTGGGAAGGTTGGCTTGACCGCCGACTTGCCCAAAGCTCTTGTCGCTCAGGTTCGTATCTGGATCACTCCACTGGTGCCGGTTGAAGATATTCGATGCGTTTGAACCGATGCGCCAGGTTATACGCTCGTTCCAAAAGCCGAAATCTTTGTAAAGCGAAAGGTTCTCGTTGTAATTCGCCCAGCCACGAAGAACCGAGTCAACCCGGCCTTCATTTCCAAGGGTCCCGGGTGCGGGTGTTGCAAAGGCAGTGGGGCTGATATAGCGGCTGTTCACCACATCGAAATTACCATTGTTACGGTCCACGTATCCGTCAACTCCGGGGACGCGATCAGGCAAGTATCCAGTGTTAAACAATACCTGCGCATACGGGTTGCTGGAGTAGTAGATCGCTAATGGTCTACCGCTTTCGTACCGAAGACTTCCGGCTAGAGTCCAACCACCAAGAACCGCATTTAGGACTCCTCCACGGTTCATGAATGTTCTCCCTTTACCGAAGGGCAGCTGGTCAACGAAGGTAATGGTAACCACATTAGGAACATCGTCAACGGAGAGAGCCTTACTCTGTTGATACACGCTAATGGGTTCAGCGGCGGTAAAGCCAGATGATAGACCGGATTCTGCTCCGTTTGTGAGGAGCTTTGAGCGGACATAGCCCACATTTAAAAGCAGGCCTTTGCTGATGTTCTTGCGAAGCGTTGCCTGGAACGAGTTATACGTGCTCCAGCCATTTGCTCCATTAAATTGAGGCACGTTCAAGTATTGCGGGTAGGGACGCAGCGCCTGGGCCACAGTACCGGTAAACCCGGGGTAAGGAGATGGGAATCCATTCGCGTTGGGAGTGCCAACTGTGGCCGTTAACTCCGATTGAGAATACTGCTGCAGGATCGCCGGGTTGTTTTGGTTCAAGTCGTTTTGCTGGTCACCCGTGATCAGGCGTGTACCGTGGTTAGCTACATAAGCCAGGTCGATCATTACGCTGTTGGTCAACTGGCGTTCAAATGAAACGGTCCAGTTCTGATAACGGGGCAACTTTACTCCATTCGGGTTCATGTACTGGAGGTTAGTGCCGTTGGCGAGAGTCGGAGTGATTTGCGGCGGAAGCTTTACAGCGCTCTGCGGAAAACCGTTATCAAGCGAGAAGGCTGCTTGCCGTCCGTTGCTCAAATCGGTAACTGCCGGGTTGGTGCTGTAGCCGTAATTAGGATTGGCATTAAAGCCGTTCATTGTTACTCCGGCGTAATAGATTCCATAGCCACCGCGAATAACGGTTTTATCGTCAATTCGATAGGCCAGGCCAAAGCGCGGGCCATATGTATCGGTATGGAGTTGCTCGAACAATGTGTTCTTAATGCCGTCCTGCCCAGCAAAAGCGAGAGCACCAAGTCGACCACCCGCACCTGGATTGGGCAGGTTCGGGTCAAACGAAGAGTACTGGTTATGCCGCTCCGTACGCGGAAACTGGAGGTCAAAGCGGAATCCGAAACTGAGCGTGAGCTTGTCGGTGACCTTCCAATCATCATTGATCCACGGCGCAAAATAAGGCCGCCGGTAATCGGAGAAGGAAGGAATAGAAAAGTTAGCTGCAGCCACTTGTCCGAGGAGGAACGATGCGTATGGGTTTCCTGTTGTTGGAATCAGTGTGCCGCTGGCGTCAAATGCGCCGGTATTGGCTGAGTAAAAGTTAAAATTACCAGCATCGCCGATGTGACTTCCGGTAAACCACCGCTCCCAGCGGTACTCGAATCCAACTTTGACTGTGTGTTTGCCGATAATCTTTGTCGTGTCGTCGAGGAACTGCCACCGGTCAGTGCCTTGTGTGCCTCCAGTGCCGCTAACCCCGAAGCCGGTGTAAATTCCATCGAAATTAATCGAAGGGAATCCGCCCGCATCCATATAAGGAATGCCTTTGATGCCGACCTGAGAAGCGTACCCTTTGTTGTCGATCAGCGGGTAAGTATCTGGTAGCACCCAGCGATCGTAAGAAGCAACAAAGTGCGTGAAGAAAGTAGGACTGAAGATGTCGGTAAGCTGCGCGTGAGCAGTGTCAGTTACAATGTCCTGCTGGCGTGGATGCCCGATGGGGCCACCGCACCCGCCGATGTTATTACAATCCAGTTCACGGGGGCGATCGGTGTAGTTATACGTCAGAGAGAAACGAATGCCTTGAGTGATGTTGTGATCAACTCTGGCTAGAATCGTTCGCGCATTAAGAAACGACTGTGTCGGGCCGAGCAAGTAGTTATTCTGAAGAGCTTGGCTGAACGGTTGCGGCAGCAGAGCCTGGATGTTTGACGCTACTTTCGAAAATGCCGAAGCGGGAACCTGATTGTTCGGAAACGGATCCCGAACGAAGGAACCGGCCGAGCCGCCGCACGTAGATGCACTTCGGGTGGTAGCTGGGTCAAAGACCTGTCCGCCCATGATAGGTCGGCCGCAAGCGTCAGTTCCAACTTGCTTGCCAGTCAGGAATCCGCTGAAATCTCCATTCCGGTTTGCAGTGTTAGCCACGGTTCCAAAGCCGCTGCCCGCACCTGCGTTGGTGTATTTGAACTGGTCGAAGTTAAAGAAGAAAAAGCTTCGATTCTTTCCGTTATAGACCTTGGGAATCGAGATTGGACCTCCCAAAGTAAAGCCATACTGGTTTTGTCGAACCGGCGGCCTGGTCGGAACGATCTCGCCACGGGCCTGCAGTTTATCGTTATCGAAGTACTCGTAAGCTCCACCATGGTAAGTGTCTGTCCCGCTCTTAGTCGTGTACTCGACAAATCCACCGCTGGTGTGTCCGTACTGAGCGTTAAAAGTGTTATCGATGATGCGAGCCTCGGCAATTGACTCGTAGGGTGCTGAGCGTTCTTGAGTGCCGTTGTGTCCGCTCACTTCTCCATAGGAAGCTCCGTCCAGAAAATTCTCGAAAGCGGCACGCTGGCCACCGTTGATACGTGCTCCGAATGCGCTTCCTGGATAGATGTTGCCCTGTGTGGGAGCGACAAAGGTCGGAAAAGTGTAAAGCTGAGACTCAGGAACGCGATTTTCACCGGCCATGACGGCGGGCAACGCTGAGTATTCGAGCGCGTTCACCGATTGAGACATTTGCGCATTGTCGGCGTCGAGTTGTTCAGTTTGGGCACTCACCTCAATCGCCTGTTGGACTTCGCCAACTTGCAGTCCGACATCCTGCCGGAAGGTCTGCCCGGACGCTAGAGTGATATTAGTGGCGTGAAAGGCCTTAAAACCAGGCGTTTTCACGTTCACTTCATAAGTGCCGATGATCAACGGCGGAGTGCTGTAATTGCCAGAATCAGACGTCTTCACGTCTGTGACGACTCCCGTGTTGGAGTCCTTGATGGAAACCACTGCATTTGCAATGGGAGCGCCCTGTGGATCGGTCACAATACCGGTGATAACTCCGCGATCTGCCTGGGCAAACAGATTGATGGAAGAAACCACAAACAGCAGGGCTAAAAGCCTGTACTTCATTTCAAACCTCCCGAAGAGACGAGTCAGATAAAAACCTCAGGAGGAGTATACTACTTCAGAATAACTACTCGGGAGTTCAGAAAGGTAGTACAATCACACGATACGGGTGCGCGTGGAAATCATAGGTTCCCGCGCGCCATTTCGCCTGCCATAAAATCGGTAGCGCGCCAGGCGAGGGCTAGAATCGTGAGCGTCGGATTCTTCTCCGAAGCTGTGGTGAAGGCGGATCCATCTACGACAAACACGTTCTTCACCTGGTGCATCTGGCCGAAGCCGTTCAACGCGGACCGTTTCGGGTCTGCTCCCATTCTGCACGTTCCATGTTCGTGAATCGCACTACCGTTCGGCTCCGTGTGCCCGAACTCAAAGGGCACGATTTCGGCTTTCGCCGCGTGAAGGATTTCCAGAGCCGTCTCATACATGTCACGAGCCATGCGGCGCTCATTTTCTCCCGTTGTGTAGGCAATGCGCGCGAGAGGAACACCGTACTGGTCGACCGGTGAGCCCTTCACGGTGATACGGTTCTCAGCCTTCGGAATCGCTTCGCCAAACGGATGCAGATTGAGCAAAGCAGGATAGCGCTGCTTCACTGCTTTCTTGAACTCGAGTCCAAATCCCGGCAGCTTCTTGGCGTAGGTGAGATCCGTCTGTGCGCCCGTGTACCAGAACTGGCAACCGAAGCCGCGGATGTAGTCGCGTTTCCTTCCGTCGCGATGGTTGAAGCGCGGCATATAGATGTGCTCGCCGCCAATGCCGTCATCGTTAGGCACCGTGCCACCCATCAGCTCCGGAGCAAACCCGCGCATGGTAACAATGATCTGCTCCGACAGATAGCGCCCAATCACATCCGACTCGTTCCCAATGCCGTTGGGATAACGCGGAGAACTCGAGTTCAGTAACACTCTTGTGGAGTCGATACAGGAAGCAGCGACAATAACGCGCTTGCCATAGATCTTACGCTCCTGTTTGGTGTAGCGCTCGAAGTACTGAACGCCATTGGCTAAGCCCGCATCGTCCACCAGGATTCGGGCAGCTACGGCGTTGTCGATGATCGTCAAGCGCCCGGTCTTGAATGCCGGCTCCAGCAGGTAGTCCGATGAATTAAAAAATGCGCCGACATCGCAGCCGGCGCCGCACGATCCGCAGTAGTGACACTTGGCGTGGCCGTTATAGTCTCGCGTCAGGACCGCGCGCCGAATCGGAACAACCGGAATACCCAGGCTTCCCGCTGCTCGCCGGATGATGTGCTCTCCACAGCGGGGCGGAGGCGGCGGCAGAAAGTACTTGCTACCAGGCAGTACGTCGCTGTCGTCATCGCCCCCGCAGACTCCGATTAATTGATCTACCTGATCGTAGTAAGGCGCAACGTCCTTATAGCGTATGGGCCACGGGATTTCCCATCCATCTCGCGCTGGTCCTTCAAAGTCAAGATCCGAGTAGCGCAAACTGACCCGGCCCCAGATGTTGGTCTTGCCGCCGCGACCCCACACGCGGGTCAAGGAGAAGTTCTGCCCCGATGGCGTGATGAAGGGCTGCTCCACCGGGTCGAGCACTATGGGCGGAGGCTTCTGCCCGGCATCTAACCGCTGTTGCCACTCCCACGGCTTTACGTGTGTCCAAAACTCGCTACGGTCGAACTTGCGTCCGGCGTCGAGCACCGTCACATTGATGCCCTTACGGGTTAGATTCCAAGCCGCCATACCCCCGGCAGCGCCACTGCCGATGATCAAGACTTCGTGGACTTCCGGACTCACTCCCGCTTGCTTCATGAACTGCTCTCATCGCCGTGATGGCCGGGGTGCTCGCAACCGGGGAAGCTTCGCAAATATGTATTGCCGTGCCACCCCAGTTCGGTCTTCAGTCCCGCCTCTGTCTTGTAATAGGCGTCCACGGTCAGGCCTTTCCAAAGGTCAAAAAACTTCGCCAACGCCGTCTCATTCTCCAAACTGAGCGGAGTCAGCAGGGCGATCTGCCGTTCGGGAGTCAAATCGACAAACTCGGCTCCGTAGCTGTTTGCGGCGAGTACATTCAGATCGGCCAAGCCTTGGCGACAACGCGGCCCTAACCACGGGCTGGCAGCAATGGCCCGGTCAATCAGCAGAGCGACACCGGCGTCCTTGGCTCCGGGCGTATCAGACCGCGGGATAATACATTCGCTGAATGCCTCAGCTGTTCGAAACTCGTCAGGCTGAAAGAAGGTGGGCCTGCCGGGATCGGCGGCCTTAAAAGCCGGCCCATCATGAAAATGTCCGGGTTGGTCTGTCCGCTCTTTGGTCTCCTGCGACCCTCGCAACCCAGGAATCGCTGCCGGCACAATTGCAACTAATCGCAGCGCCTCTCGCCGTGTACTCATAGAAAATCACGCATAGTATATCGGTGGTCTGTTCGGGTACTGCTTTATTGATAGAAGTTTCGGTCCCAGGAATGGCGCTTCAAGATGGCCAGCATGTCTTTATCGAGTACGCCCGCAGCCGCCGTAGCCCGGCAGCTATTCTCTACGCTGGAAATTCGACGCATGCCCGGAATGACTGAAGTGACGGCATGCTGAGACAGGCAGAATCGCAGTGCCAGTTCGGCCAGCGTGCCTGGGAAGGCGCCGATATCGCGCTTTAACGCTTCCACGTGCTCCACAACCTGGCGCTTACGATCACCCCGAAAGTAAGACTCGCGAAATTCGCCTGGTTTGAATTGCGTGTTCTCGGTGATGTCACCTGTGAGCCCACCCTCATCGAGAGGAACACGCGCCAGCACCCCCACCTTCTTCTCTTCGCACAACGGAAAGAGGTTGCGCTCAGCCGATTGATCAAAGATGTTGTAGATTACCTGAACCGAATCAATTAGCCCACTGCTGACTGCCTGCAGGGCCGAGTCCGGCTCATGCTCAGTGATAGAGATGCCGAAGTGCCGCACCTTGCCGCTGCGTTTCAGATCCACAATGGCTTGCCGCCACTCGTCGGTATGGATCCAAGCGTCGGTCCAGACATGGTACTGCTGCAGGTAAATCTGCTCCACGTTTAGGTTGCGCAAGCTTTCTTCCGTGGAGCGAATAATGTAGTCGTAAGGGAAAACTTCTGTGATTGGTGTCTGTGGACTGGCGGGCCAGATACGGTTCTTAGGCGGAATTTTCGTTGCTATATGGATCCGGTGAAAGCTTTCGTTGACGGCTTTGCCAACCAACTGCTCACTATGGCCATCTCCGTACGCCAGAGCCGTATCTACGAAGTTGACTCCGAGTTCAAAGGAACGCGCTAGTGCCCGAAGGGACTCGTCATCCTGACCCCCCTGCCACTGGTTGCCGCCGATCCCCCAAGCGCCAAAGCCGATCTCGCTGATGTGCGATTCTGTTGAGCCTAACTTTCGATAGTGCATATCTCTGCTCCACTGAGTGTAAGGGAAGAGAACCTTCAGGGGGGGCAATTAAAAAGGCCGCCGTGCTACGGAGCAAACGGCGACCCGGACAGACTGGTCTGATTTGTTTAAGGGCGATTGACGTTCTCGGCTTGCAAACCTTTCGGACCGCGCTTAACCTCGAACTCGACTTCCGCACCTTCCTCAAGCGTCCTGTAACCGCCCATCTGGATCGCTGAAAAATGCACGAACACATCATCGCCATTTGAGCGCTGGATAAATCCATAGCCCTTTGCGGCGTTAAACCACTTCACAACACCTTTTTCTCTCACTACTAAGCTCCTGTATGGTGATGCCGAGTGAATGCAAGCTTCACCTGCACAACGAACAGGAGCCAAAGCCCCTTTACATCTGCGGGGCTGGCAGTACAACCAACAAGCATCGGAAAATCTGATGAAAGTTTACCAAGAAGCCCTATCCGAAGCAATAGTAAACAGTGGAATCAATATGTTACGAACTGCTTACGAACTCTCGATGAGCGCTTGCGAACAATTTGTGCCGTGCCGGAGTATCGGTGCCGTAACTCGTTGTGGGAGTAACTAACTCCAAACCATTCTGGTGCGGAACAGGGAGCAGCATCAGGACAAGTGGCGCAACAGTTGATCGATGGCGACGGCGTGTTGCCGGAACCAATCGTCTTCGATAACTCGAGCCAACGAATTGCAGCAGGAAGCTTCGAGCGCTACGACGACCCGAGAGCAGGAGGCTCGATTAACTTTTGGCATACCGTCAATAGCAATCCTCAACCGGGTCGGGTTGAATTATTGATGCTGAACGAATTTATTCCTGTGCGCAGCGGCCCGCAATCGATGGCCATTGTTCGTGGAGAATGTGGAATCTTTCGGTGCAAATTGCAACGAATGCCCTGTAGTACCTGAACAGCTCTTGGCGATTGCCGCTCCCAATCTGCCCACGTTTAAGGATTACGCAGATTAGGGCTGCAAGGGTTGCGTGGAATGGTCATGCGTGGAATGGTCAGATGAGGGCGGTACATGAGTTCCGTTCTCAACTGTATCTTTCCGCTTGTGTATCTCAGCGTGGAGTCGCTCAGGAGAAGGCACGGTCATCATCCGGCGCGACAGCTTCACCAGACCCCGCCGTTCCAGCTGATTTAGGGTTGTCGAAGTCGTCTCGCGCGTGGCGCCGATTAAGTCAGCTAACTCCAGCTGCGTGATCGGAATCTGAGACTCACCCGTGCTCAAGGGACGCACCAGCGAACTGAGCTCGCCCAGATAGTATACGATCCTAAACTCAACGTCATGCAGACAGAGCAACTCCACTTTCTTGGCAAGCTTCTCCTTCAATCGCACCAGGTAGTTGATAAACGGTGCCGTCCACTCAGCTGAACTTGCCATGGCGGCATGCAACGCTTTTCTAGGGATGCGGACCGCACTGAGTTCGGTTAGAACTTCCGCCTCCGATTGATAGATGCTGTCAGCGCCGGACAATAACTCTTCACCGACCAGGTCATTCGGACCTCTTACGGTAAGAATAATTCGCTCGCCTATCGAGTTGGTTCGGGTAAGTTTCACCAATCCGTTCTCGATGAAGTAGATGGAGTCGGCTGCCTGACCCTGCGCGAAAAGTAAGGTCGACCGGCGAAGATCGTTCATATGTACGACCTCCGGCGAGTCCAGCAAAACAGCCCGTAAACAAGATTCAAGAGAGTTCAACGTGATGCACCGTGATCCCGATTATATGGAGTTCTTACAGGAGGCGCAGCAAAGAATAGATTCAGTAGTACGTGTAACACTCCTACATGCGAGGCTCTGAATCGTCTGTGTCAGTGAGTAAGTACGAGTACTTTCCGGCCTCTGCAAACATCTCTGCGATATCGGGCGTTGACAGGTTCAGTCGCAATTGGTTCAGCGTTTCTGTGAACGCTTCAATAGCGCTGCTGATGTGGTCCTGATTGCTTTTGAGAATACTCGACCATAACTCTGGGCTGCTACGTGCTAAACGCAGCGTCTGTCGCAGCCCCGGTCCGGCCACACTTCTCACCGGCAATGTTCCCTGGTGAGAAAGAGTAAGAGCAAGTGCAGTAGACAGCAACTGCGGCAGGTGGGAAGAGAACGCAACAGCGCGGTCGTGCTCGTCTGCATCCAGATACACAACTTTGGCTCCGATGGCACGAAGCCAGCCAACAAACTCCTCTTCCGGCGCGCTCTCGGGGCCGGAGGTCAGGATGTAGGGGCGATCCCGAAACAGACTTGCCTCGGCATTTTCAACTCCGCGCTTCTCCTTGCCCGCCATGGGATGGCCACCGAGAAAAGCCCCGGGACGAAGGAATCTGGACGCCGTTTCGACTATAGAACGCTTAGTACTTCCGACATCAGAAACCACACAGTTTTCTCGAACGTTTGGCCCAATCTGTTCCAGAATCTCGACAATGCGCTCTACTGTTTCTGAAAGATAGATTACGTCTGCGGACCTGACAGCTTGCTCGAGAGATGTAATGCCGCTGATAACTCTTAAACTCAAGGCACGTTCGACGTAGGGTGACGCCCCCACGCCGAGGATCTCGCCGACGAACCCTGCTTGCCGTAGGGCCAAGGCAAAAGATCCGCCAATGAGTCCCGGCCCGACAATCGCAACGGTCTGAATAAGATGGGCCGAATCAGGCACTGCGCTCGACAGCTGCAGAAATGGCGCGAACCTGCGTCATCATCTCGACAAACTGCGCCGGACGTATTGTCTGCGCTCCATCGCTGACGGCGTGATCTGGGTCGGGATGCACCTCAACGATCAAACCGTCAGCCCCGGCTGCTACGGACGCACGGGCCATGGCAAGTACATAATCTCGTTTTCCCGTGCCGTGCGAGGGGTCAGCAATAACCGGCAAGTGACTCAGGCGCTTCAACACAGGAATTGCCGAGATGTCCATTGTGTTGCGCGTGCTGGTTTCAAAGGTACGAATACCGCGCTCGCACAACATGATTTGATAGTTGCCTCCGGACATGATGTACTCGGCTGAGAGCAGAAGCTCTTCAATGGTTGCGGCAATGCCGCGCTTTAGAAGGATTGGCTTGCGAGTTTTACCCAATTCGCGCAGCAGATTGAAGTTCTGCATATTGCGCGCGCCAACTTGCAGAATGTCGGAGTATTGCAGCAGCAGCGGAATCTGCACCTGATCCATAACTTCGCTGACCACAAGCAGGCCGTGCCGGTCCGCGGCTGTTCGGATCAGCTTCAGCCCTTCCTCACCTAACCCCTGAAAAGCATAAGGAGAACTGCGCGGTTTGAACGCTCCTCCTCGGATAACTTGGGCGCCGGCGGCCGCCACCGAAGCAGCGATCAACTCGATCTGATCGGCGCTCTCGATGCTGCATGGCCCGGCCATAGTGACCACCTTGGAGCCGCCAATTTCAACATTGCCAATGCGGACGATTGTTCCACCAGGGTTGAAGCTCTTGCTAGCCAACTTGTAAGGCGAAACGATCCGGTGACACTCCTTAACTGAGGGCAGCACCTCCAGGGCACTGGGGTCAAAGTCGTCCATGGGACCGACCCCGCCCAAAACGGTATGCCGCACGCCCGTCGAGCGATGAACCGTAAAGCCCATCTCCACCAGGCGGCTGATGACGCTCTCGGTTTCAGCTTCGGAAGCGCCTTCCTCCATTACAACCAGCATGGTGCTTAGTGGTCTCCTTTCTGGATCTTGAGTTTCTGCACGTTGCGCATTTCATCTATGATGCGTTCAAAAATTCGTTTCGCCGCTTCGGGCGGCAAGGGACCCGCATTATGCTCCCTGATGTTGGCGAACACCTCATCTTCGCGCCTGGGCTCGTAGACGGCCATATTCATGGACTGCTTCAAGGCGCCGATTTGTTCCACGATCACCGTCCGTTGATTCAGGACCTGCAGCAGCGTGCGATCAATCTCATCAATGGCGTCACGGCACTCGGCCAGTGTGTTGAGTGTGCAGTGACTCATGGAGTTGAAAGCGGCGCGGCAAGCTCCCGGGTGAAGCTTTCCAGCTGTTGAGAAAGTGCCGGATGCGATCCGTTTGCTTCAATAAATTTCATGATGGCGCTGCCGACCACGACTCCGTCCGCGATTCGAGCTACTTCAGCCACCTGCTGAGGCGTGCTGATGCCGAAGCCGACGGCTATGGGCAGGTCTGTGAGCGCGCGTACGCGTTCAACAAGCGGAGCTGCCTGTATCGATAGGGCAGACTGCTCGCCCGTGACGCCGGTTCGCGATACCAGATAGATGAAGCCGGAGGACTGCTCGGCTACCAGGCGCAGGCGACGTTCGGTGCTGGTGGGCGCAGCCAGGAATACGGTATCGAGGCCATGACTGCGCAATTGGGCAACCGAGGATTGCGCCTCTTCGATACAAAGATCAGTCAGCAGAACGCCGTCGATGCCGGCCGCCGAAGCCTCGTATGCCAGGCGTTCGAAGCCATAACGAAGCAGCGGATTCAGGTAGCTGAAGAGCAGCAGTGGAATCTCTGAGTGGCGTCGAATCTCGCGGACACAACGCAAAATCTTCGGCAGTGTCGTCCCGGCCTGCAGTGACCGATGGGAGGCACGCTGGATGACCGGCCCATCCGCAATCGGGTCAGAGAATGGCACGCCTAACTCGATCAGATCGGCGCCGCCGCGCTCGAGCGCCAATACGAGTTCAAGCGTGTGATCCGGTGTCGGGTCGCCGGCCGTCAGGTACGCAATGAACGCCTTACGATTGCGTGGGCGGTTCCCTTCGAATAGCGAAGCAATGCGCGTTGTGGTGGTCACAGCCATCCCTGTTTAGTCGGCCAGATCGGGCATGTGCTCGCGATAGATGTCTACGTCTTTATCCCCGCGCCCTGACACATTAATCACAAAAACCGCACCGGGTTCAGACGGCGCACGGCGCAGCGCTTCCGCAATGGCGTGAGAGGATTCGAGTGCCGGAATAATTCCCTCCAGGCGTGCCAGGCTCTTGGCGGCTTCCAGTGCATCGGCATCGCTCACCGACACGTACTCAGCACGCTTATCATCGTGCAGCCAGGCATGTTCAGGCCCGACAGAGGCGTAATCAAGTCCTGCCGAAACCGAATGAGTCAAGCCGACTTGACCTTCTTCGTCCTGCAGCAGGTAACTGAACGCACCATGAAGAACGCCAGGCGCACCACCTGAAAATCGCGCTGCATGGTCACCCAGCTTGTGTCCGCGACCACCGGCCTCCACTCCGATCAGCCGAACATTCCGGTCGTGAACAAAGGGATAGAAGATACCGATAGCGTTGCTGCCTCCGCCCACACAAGCAATAATCGAGTCGGGCAAACGGCCAATCTGTTCTATTGACTGCCGGCGCGTTTCCTCGCCAATAATTTTGTGGAAGTCGCGCACCATCATCGGGTAAGGATGTGCGCCTAAAGCCGAACCAAGCAGATAGTGTGTGGTGCCGACATTGGTGACCCAGTCCCGCATCGCCTCACTGATCGCATCCTTCAATGTTCGGCTGCCGTTAGAGACCCCGACCACAGTGGCTCCGAGGAGTCGCATGCGGAAGACATTCAGTCGCTGTCGACGCATATCCTCCTCGCCCATGTAGACGATGCACTCCATACCGAACAGCGCACAAACCGTAGCCGTGGCCACGCCATGCTGGCCGGCACCGGTCTCAGCAATGATGCGCGACTTGCCCATGCGCCGGGCAAGCAGAATCTGTCCCAGGCAATTATTGATTTTGTGAGCGCCAGTATGCAGCAGATCTTCGCGCTTAAGCCAGATTTGTGCGCCGCCGCAGTGTTCGGTTAAACGCTTGGCTTCGAACAGAGCAGTGGGCCTGCCGGCAAAGTTGTGCAGCAGGTTCTGCAGCTCACTTTGGAAAGCAGGATCGTTGCGTGCAAGTGCGTAGGCCGCTTCGAGTTCTTCAAGCGGCGACATCAAAACTTCAGGAACAAATCGACCGCCGTACGGGCCAAAGTGGCCTAACAAATCCGGCAGAGTAGAAGGAGCGTTCATACAGAGACTTCCAGTGATAGCAAGTGTTTTTGGGCAGCTGAGGCAGCGGCGATGAACGCGGCCGTCCGTCTCGGATCTTTGCGGCCCGGCGCAGATTCGAGGCACGAACAGGCATCCACTCCCGAGGGGCGAGCGATGGCGATTGCCTGGGCAACGTTGTCCGCGTGCAGTCCGCCGGCAAGTATGATTCGATCGTTCAATTGTCTTGCCAGGCGCCAGTCATACGTCCGCCCGGAGCCGCCGAACTCGGTCGAAGGCGCGTCTACCAAGTAGCAGTTAATTTCCGGGTGCGGCTGCGGTTTAGAACCGGCGGCAATGGCTTGCCAAATCCCATAGCCGGAGGGCAGGGAATGGGGCATAGTGCCGTGCAGCTGCAAGACGTCCAACGCGGCTTCCTTACCTGTACTTTCCAGTTCTTCCGCAGTTGCATTGACGAACACGCCTACTCGCAGGTAGTCGCCTTTCAGCTGCCTGATCAGGACCGCGGCAGCTGTCGGCGTCAGATAGCGCGCGCTCTTGGAGTAAAAATTAAAGCCGAGCGCAGTGGCTCCGCTGTCCAGGGCATGCTGTCCATCGTTCGCGTCCGTAATGCCGCAAACCTTTATGGTGAACGCGGGGGCCAGGATTGCACTCATGCGTTAGAACCTAAGGCCTGCAGTGAAGCGGTGGGGTCGAGCGAACGCATTAGCGTCTCGCCTACGAGAAAGGCGGAGAAACCGGCGCCGCTGAGAAGTTCGATGTCCGCAGCACTGCTGATGCCGCTCTCACTCACACGAATCACATCCGCAGGCATCAGAAAGCTGAGACGGAGAGATGTGTCCAGCGACACCTCAAACGTTGTCAGGTCACGATTGTTGACGCCGATGATCTCAGCCCCGGAACCGATGGCCAGCTGTAACTCTTCAGCGTTGTGCACCTCTATCAGGGCAGCCAAACCGAACGATTTGGCCAACTCGCGCAGGGTCTGCAACTCGTGCTCATCCAGTAAGGCGGCAAGTAATAGAATGGCATCCGCGCCACTTGCGACGGCTTCGAATACCTGCAGGCGGTCAATGGTGAAATCCTTGCGCAGCACAGGCACCGACACGGCTGCCCGGGCCGCTTCCAAATCATGCAGCGAGCCTTGGAAATACTGCTTGTCCGTCAGGATGGAAAGGCAGGCAGCGCCGCCATCTTCATATGCTTTCGCTAGAAAGGCCGGGTGAAAGTTCGGTTGCAGCAGGCCTTTGCTGGGCGAAGCCTTTTTAATCTCGGCAATGATGGCAGGGCGGCGGGACTGTAATGCTTCAGCAAAGGGCCGGACGGCAGCTTTGCGGTCGTAAGCACCCTGTTCCAACACGGCCGCGCGTGGGCGAAGTTCCTCCAGCTCTTGCTTCTTCGTCGCGACGATTTCGGCGAGAATGCCGGTGGAGACGAACGACATGGGGCTTCTGGTAGAACCCCAATCGTAACAAGCCCGGACACGCGCTGGAGCCGAGCCCCACCTTACCTTTGAACTGCGGACGTGGCGGCCGTCTTAACGGGTGGCGTTTCCAGGGCGGCTACACGCGCTGTTAGATCGCGAATTTGTTTTTCTTGCGCCGCAAGCGTTCGCTGTTGCTTCTGGATCTCATTGAGCAGTAGCGCCGGCAGCTGCTGATACTGCACGCCCTCGATCTGGCCGTCCTTATTATGGATGACAAGCTCGGGATAGACATTGGCTACTTCTTCGGCGATCAGGCCGAACTGAATTGGCTTCGTTCCGTCGCCGAGGGCTTTCTTGTAGCGGAACTGCACAGGACGTAGTTGGTACAGCTTGTCACTCACTGGGCCGATATCTTGGATATCTTCTTTGTAGCGGCGGGAGGAAGGAGCAATCCCAAGCTTGCCGCTCGCGTCCACGTACACAGCTGACCCGGCAAACCGATTGAGGTTGATGCCCGGCACATAGGTGCTTTGATATACCGTATTACCGTACTGATCCTGGAAGTTCGCCCCGATTCGGATGACACTCGATTCATTAGGCCCACCTGCTGCGCTCCCAAGATAGATGTTGTTGCTTCCAGTCGTTAGGGATGCGCCTGCGTCGTATCCGATGGCTATGTTATTGGCGCCGCCGTTCACATTAGATAAGGCGTTGCTGCCAACGGCTGTGTTGTTCAGACCGGCCGCGTCTGCCTGCAAGGCGAAATAGCCGAGCGCCACGTTATGGGCACCACTGTTACTTTGCAGAGCATTTGCGCCGAGAGCGGTATTTTCGTGTGCATTCCCACCGTTGTTCATTGCTAGCGCTCCGACAGCTGTGTTGTTGCTGCCAGTGTTGGCCTGCAGGGCACCGGCGCCAAAGGCTGAGTTTGCCGAGCCTGCCGGGTTCGCCAGCAGAGTGTTAGCCCCCACAGCCGTGTTCTGAGCCCCTGTGTTCTGAGAAAGCGCACTGAAGCCTACCGCTACATTTTGCGTGCCGGTGCTCGAAGCGCCAACTCCAATCGCGGTGCTCAGTGCAGCAGTTGAACTCTGCGACACAACCGTAGGAATCGTCACCGGAGGTGGAACGACCGGCATCTGCAGGTTCTTGTAATAGCCATTGATATCCACAATCAAATCAGTGTCGCCGCTTGCATAGACCGAGATTGCCCCACCTGTACCCGCCGGCACAATCGCGGCATTGGCAAGCACATAGCCCTGAAAGGAATTGAGCGTAGAAGCGTTCGGCTGAGGCTGCCCAGCTGGCCAAACGGTAATGAAGTAGAGCGTTCCCCGCGGTATCACCGTTACGTTCAGCGAATACGCGACTGCCCCCGAAGGGATCTGGCACGAGCTGCTCGGAATTGGGACGTTGCGTGTGCTTGCACCCTTGATGAACGGACCGCCGAGCTGGCCATTGGCGTTGCGCGTATCCATCACGCGGCAAGGGGTAATGTTGACCAGCGTCGTAAAGGTCTGCGCCAGCAAGGTGTTGGTGCCGGTTAAGAGAAGCAGCAGAATGGCGGCGGGTGTGAGAACTCGAGGGGAAGGCATAAAACGTCCTACAAAAGGCGTGGTTCCGACTACCGCGTTTTCTCAGGGCGACCCGTGCGCACCAGAGGCGAGAGCCAGCGTGTCACGCTAGGAAATATCTTAGCCTTGAAAGCAGTTCTATATGTCGTCCGTTGTTAACCCATACCACTCATTTCTAAGGAATCAGAGTCCGACAATCGTGATCGAAGCGTCTCCGCAAAAGCTGCGCGAGCTGGCTTCGGAGCTGCCCGATGGCCGGATGGATGGCACGTATGCGCCCGGCAAGTGGTCCGCCCGGCAGATCATCTGTCACTTGGCTGATGCAGAAATTGCCTTTGCTTTCCGGCTCCGGCAGGCAGTGGCTGAGACCGACCACGTGATTCAGCCGTACGATCAGGATGCTTGGGCCCGGAACTATGGCAACTGCGATCCGCTGGCGGCGATCAACGTTTTCTGTGCACTCCGCAGCTCGAACGTGGCATTCATCGCCGCACAGTCTCCGGAGACCATGAGTAAGACGCTGAGCCACCCCGAGCGCGGCCCCATGACGTTTCAAACTGTTGTAGAAACTATGGCCGGCCACGACCTGAACCACCTGCGGCAACTGGAGACCATTGCTCGCCAGGACTGAAATTAAGGCCCCCGAGAAGTTGTGGCCTGAAGTCAGGCATGTGCTGGCGCTGTCGATACCTGTGGCGCTGGCCGAGCTGGGTTGGATCGCGATGAATGTCGTTGACACCATTATGATCGCGCCTCTCGGTCCGGTCGCCATCGGGGCAATTGCAATCGGCGGCTCGGCCTTCTACGTTTTCGGGATTTTTGGACTCGGGCTCATGCTGGGTCTGGACACGCTGGTGTCGCGTGCCCATGGAGCCGGCAATCGCGAAGATGCCCGCCATTCGCTGGCGCAGGGCGTTTATCTAGCCCTGTTCCTGACGCCGATCCTGATGGCGATGTTCTACCTGCTTCCGCCCTTGTTCCCAGGTTTCGGTATCGAACGAAACGTCAGCCGACAAGCCTCTATTTTCCTGAGAACTCTAAGCTGGAGCACCCTGCCGCTTCTGCTTTACGGCTGCCTGCGCCGCTACCTGCAGGCGACCGGCCATGCTCGACCCGTAATGGTGGTCTTAATCACTGCCAATCTGATTAACTGGTTTTCCAATTGGATCGTCATCCAGGGGCGCTTCGGCTTTCCTGCACTTGGTGTGCAAGGCTCAGCACTCTCCACCACTTTGGCCCGTTTGTACATGGCGGCACTGCTGGCCGTTTGCATCTGGTA
Source organism: uncultured Bryobacteraceae bacterium (assembly GCA_964248405.1). Classification (GTDB taxonomy): domain Bacteria; phylum Acidobacteriota; class Terriglobia; order Bryobacterales; family Bryobacteraceae; genus Bog-105. Next base: position 129,121 of record CAXTYH010000002.1, on the reverse strand, counting down.
CTTCGAACGCAAACGAGGCCCGGCGCACCAGCCGTTTCTCCGAAGCCTCGACACCCGCAGGCTCTGGACGCTGCTACGCATCGGCACACCAGCAGCGACCCAGATCTTCTTTGAGGTCGGTGCGTTTGGCGCGGCAGCTTTTCTAGCCGGCCGATTGTCCGCTAACGCCTTGGCCGCCCATCAGATTGCGATCAACATTGCTTCGGTCAGCTACATGATTCCGCTCGGTATCTCTTCGGCAGCCGCGGTGACCGTGGGACACGCGTCCGGTCTGGGTGCTCCTCTCCTCGCAAGATGGCACGGCTTCATCGCCATTGCGATTGCGGCAACCTATGCGATTGGTGCAGCGTTGGTGTTCGGCTTACTCCCTTACCAGCTGTTACGGCTTTATACCAGCGATGGAGCGATCCTCCAAACGGGTAAGAGACTTCTGCTGATCGCAGCCATCTTTCAATTGTTCGATGGCGTACAAGCAGTCACCACGGGTGCTCTCCGTGGGCTGGGAAATACTCGCGTAGCCATGCTCACCAACCTGGGCGGCTACTGGCTGCTCGGCCTGCCTGCGGGGTGGGCTCTATGTTTCGTTTACGGGCAGGGTGTTGAAGGTATCTGGTATGGGCTTACCTTTGCCCTGGTTCTGATCTCGCTGCTGCAACTGTTCTACTGGCAGCGGCTTTCGCGTCCCGTGTCTGCTCTAAAAGTGCCGTCACCGAGGCGCTAGTCTTTCCCCTGAATCCTATCTGTTGAAAACGCGATTTCTTTCTGCGCCTGAATGTCTGCCAGTCGCTTTTGCAACGCTGCACTCACCAGCGTGTAGGTGTCGCTGCCCAGAGGCAATTGCAGCGGAGCAGGGCTCACTTCTACCGAATTAATTATCGCTCCCGCAACCTTGCCGGCGTCGCCTGGTTTTGGGAAGGCATTCCTTGCGATGGCCCGGCGTACGTGGCCTACAGGAGTGTTCTCGTAGATGTCGATAACCGGAGGACTGACCCTATTTGATGAAAAATTCGTCTCAGTCGCACCCGGCTCGACAATCGTAAACTCGATGCTAAACGGGGCTACTTCCTGCGCAACCGACTCCACAAAGCCTTCGATGCCCCACTTGGTTGCATGATAGACGCTGAAGCTTGGGAACGCATATTGGCCACCCGTTGACGACACCTGCAAAACGCGTCCACCGCCTTGCGCCCGCAGATGGGGCAGCGCAGCACGTATCACCTGAATGGACCCAATCAGGTTGGTATCCACTTGATGCCGGATCTGGTCGTCTGTCACCTCTTCTGCAGCTCCAAACAGCCCATAGCCCGCGTTGTTGACTATTACATCAATCCGCCCCAGATCGGCAAAGGCCGAGTCCACTGCCGTGCGAATCGCGCCGATGTCGGTCAGATCTAGATATGTGAGCCAAAGCCGCTCGCCGAACTTCTCCCTCAGATCATCCAGCTGCTCCAGCTTCCGGGTCGTGCCCGCCACCCGGTCGCCTCGCTCCAGGAGCTTCTCGGTCATGCTGCGGCCGAACCCACTGTTGACTCCCGTAATAAACCACGTCCGTTGCGGCACCACCCTTATCCTTCCCATCCATTTCCGTTTTTGGACCGGCTTGAACTTCGAATAGACGAATCTCACTCGTTCAGCCGTTTCTCCTTGGATGCTTGCCTGCCCAAGACGCATCACGGGTCAGAGTCCAAAGTTCTTGCTCCGGCGTCCAACCGACTATGGAACCTCTCTCCGACGTACTGGCCTTGCTGAAGCCTCAGACCTATGTTTCCGCCGGCCTGAACGCGGGAGGAGCATGGGCCCTGCAGTTCACCGCTCACAGCGGCATTAAGTTCAACGCTGTCACGCAAGGCAGCTGCTGGGTCGCAGTGGAAGGCGAACGCGAACCTCATAAGCTTGAGCAGGGTGACTGCTTCCTCCTCACCAGCGGACGTCCCTTTGTTCTCCTCAGCGACCCCGACGTGCCTACAACGCCTGCTGGACCGCTCTATGCCGGTGTGTGCGAGGGAGTTGCCTGTTGCAATGGCGGCGGAGACTTCTTCCTTGTCGGCGCTCGCTTCTCGTTCTCCGGCGCACACGTCAAAGCTCTGCTCGGAAGCCTCCCGGCTTTGGTCGCTGTCCGGGAAGCCTCCGATCAAGCCTCAGTGCTTCGCTGGGCTTTGGACCGCTTTGAACGGGAGGTTCGGGAACGCAATCCTGGCAGTTCCCTGATAGCGGAACACCTTGCGCACATCATGTTGATCCAGGTTCTACGCCTCCACCTCGCGTCGAAACAAAGCGCAGGAACGGGGTGGCTTTCTGCTCTTGCCGATCCTAACCTCTGTGTAGCAATGGCTGCTATGCACAGCGATATCTCGCGTCGTTGGACCTTAGAGGAGCTCAGCAAAATGGTCGGCATGTCTCGATTCGAGTTTCGCAAGCCGGTTCAAGCAGGTTGCCGGAATCAGTCCGATGGAGTACCTCACTCGCTGGAGAATGCATGTCGCGGCTGACCGGCTGCGAACCACCTCCCACAGCATAGGCAGCATCACAAATTCGGTGGGCTATGAGTCGGAGGCTGCCTTCAGCTCGGCTTTCAAACGAGCCATGGGACAAGCTCCTAAACATCATCGAAATGCCTGCGAACGGACGCTAGGGTAAGAGGTTGTGGCGACATCGCGACGCGGCGTAGCGGGACAGAGCTAGCGTGAAACAGTCTCTCCAGGGCGAAGGAACGTAGGGTTCCCTCCAATCTGGTCTTCCACTGCTTGAACTGCCTCCAGAATCAACTCAGGTCGATCCACCATGATGTAGTGTCCGCTCCGCAGTGCAATTATTCTTGCTCCTCGCGAGGAGAGTTTTTTGAGCCTTTCCTGTATCTCGTCCCACGTCGGATTTCCGTCTCCTGCCCTAGGGCCGACGCCAGCTGGGTCAGGATCGCGCGATAGCACCACAAGAGGTATCGAACCGCAGCACGACAGCTTCGCAACCTCTTTCGCCCCTGGTTCAAACTCGTCCCACTCTCGGAGCCAACTATTCATGAAGAATGGGCGACAGTCTTCCGCCCTTGCCAGACCATCAACGGCGGGAATGCGCTTCATCGTGTTTGGGTTGCAGTAGTCGCCCGTCAGTCTTGCAAGGCCGGTGGCCACCTTTAGAAAAAGCCACGGCGACTCTCGATGACGTTCAGCGATCAACGCTTTTCGCGGCTCAGGGCTTGAGGAGGCAAATGCTTCAGGACTGGATGCGTCGGCAAGGACGAGACCAGCTACCCGATGCGGAAAGAGCCCGGCAAACGCTCTCGCATACAGTCCACCAGCCGAATGGCCAACTAAGAGCAGAGGGCCGTTCACTCCTGCGGCCCTCAGCAGTTGCTCTAATTGCCTGGCGATAGCGAGGGCGCCTCTTGACCCCGGCCGCGGAGGGCTCCATCCGAGGCCGGCGCGATCGTAGGAGCAAACACGATTGGTCCTCCCTAGCTTGCTCTGGACCTTTTGCCAAACAAGCCAGTCATTGCCGAGACCACTCTCTAAGACAACGGTGGGTTCTCCCTTGCCGAGGCAGTACAGATGCATCGGGTATCCATTTACCTGATACAGTTTGCCCGGCACTGGATAGAGTCGACTCAAGCGCCAGTTCTGGAATGCGTTATAGACCGTGCCGGTCAGAGCGGCGGCAAAGGCGAGGAACATGACAGCGAGCAGAAACCTCCATGCGTTTTGCCGGAATCGAATCGAAGGGAAGTGCCGATCCATTGTTGAGATGGTTTATTGACTAGGCGGCGCAGCCCCGCCCTGAAAGTGTCCGCAGAGCATTAAGCGATCCCGCTAAAGATGTCGTCTGAAGGCAGCATACCCGGACGTACTCCCCAAGCCAATCGAAAAGCTTCGCAGTTGAAGGTGCGCTGCCCGTTCGGATCATCAAAGAACAGCTTCTTCAGTCCGGGAAACTGGGTGGCGTGAGACTGAAAGGCCGCTACTTTTTGCTGGGCCCACGGGGTCGTGTCAATCAGAAAATCAAACCCAGCTTGCTCGCGAATGTCCATCTCTGGAGTCAGCTTGTAGATCATAGTCGGAGGCGTCCACAGAAGTCTCTGCACTTGATGCGCTTGCCCGGCATCAGCGAACCAGCGAGCGTCCGATGCAGCCGCAAGTGCGTCCGAAGCATAGCGACTGATTGCGATGTGGTCCGGGTGCTGGTTGGCTCCGTACGGATCAAACGTGATCACCACCTGGGGACGCGTTCGACGGATGGTGCGTACCAACTGCTCACGGATGTCCATAAGGGGCGCATCCGATAGCTGCTTGTCCACATAGTCCAGGAGTTCGACATCCAATACTCCAAGCGCGCGCATAGCCGCACGCAGCTCCCCTTCGCGAACTTGCGGCAGCTCTTCTTTCGAGCATAGGTCGGCGGTCTTGCCCAGCTGCCCCCGTGTCGCGCACAAAACGCTGACCTCTGCACCCTCACTGACGTACTTGGCAAAGCTTCCGGCGGCGAAGAACGTCTCATCGTCCGGATGGGCGCCAATGAATAAGAGCCGCTTCACTTCCTCAGCATAAGGCAAAAAGTTCGTTCAACTTTGCTTCTCCACAGGCGATATGACCGAGTGAGCACTTTGCAAGTCACCCTGGCGACCGCAGCCCACCGACCTTGGCAGGCATCGACGAAAGAGCCCGCTGTCCGACTCAGCCATGTGGTCGCAGCGCTCTCACAGGCTCTTGACCTCTCAACAGGGCAACCGCTTGGGCACTCCATTCGCGCCTGTCTCATCGGTATGCGCATTGCGGAAGAGATTGGCGCTCCTGAGCAGATTCGCAACGATTTGTTCTACGCGCTACTGCTGAAGGATTGTGGCTGCAGCAGCAACGCTTCTAAAACGTTTCATACTCTCCAGTCTGATGACATCAAGGCCAAAGGCAATGTCAAAACGACAGACTGGACCAGCACGAATTTGGAATCTATCCGCTATGCGCTGGCGCATGTCGCGACAGGCAAGCCGATGATCCAACGCACTCGCGCGATTCTGCAGCTGGCAATCAAGCAGAAGTCCCATGCTAAGGAAGTAACGCATCTTCGCTGCGAGCGCGGCGCTACGCTGGCCCGGCTCATGGGCCTCTCTGAAAACACGGCTACCGCTGTGCGCAATCTGGACGAACACTGGGACGGCAGTGGACTTCCCGAAGGCTTCATTCGAACCGAAATTCCCTTACTGTCCCGCATCATGTTGCTGGCGCAGACTCTGGAAGTTTTTCTCACAGCACAAGGTGAAAACGCCGCCCTGGAGATTTCAACTCGTCGCAAGGGCAAGTGGTTCGATCCAGACCTGGTTAAAGCCGTTCATTCACTACACCGTCGCGATGCGCTTTGGGCTGACATCTTCCGCGAAGGCATGCTGGAGAACTGTCTTGCCACTGAGCCTCATCAGCGGGTGCTGAGTAGCGATCACACCAGCCTCGACCGCATCTGCAACGCCTTCTCACAAATTGTGGATGCGAAGTCGCCCTTTACATACAACCATTCCCTTGGGGTAGCTAACGCTGCGGTGGCCACCGCCCGCATGCTGGGTTTGCCCCGCGAGCGCGTCTTATTCATTCGTCACGCGGCTTTGTTGCACGACCTGGGCAAACTCAGCGTTCCCAATACAATTCTCGAGAAGAACGGGAAACTGGATGATGCTGAGTGGCAGATCATGCGCCGGCATGCCTTCTACACCCATAAGGTTCTATCGGGCATACCCGGGTTTGAGGACCTATGTGAGGTGGCTGCTTCTCACCATGAAAAGCTGGACGGCTCCGGTTATTTCCGAGGTTTGGATGGGTCAAGACTTCCGCTGGAGTCTCGCATCTTGGCCGTTGCCGATGTCTTCGACGCCCTTGCCGCAACTCGTCCGTACCGAGAGGCCTTACCTCGCGAGAAAGTCTTCGAAATTCTCTGGAAGGATGCTCCTCGCGCCCTGGATGCCAACTGTGTCAAGGCTCTGGAACAGTCCGGAACCGAATCCAATCAGTCGTTTATCGACTTGGAAAACCTGAACCAGCAACTGAGCTCGTTCTCCTCTTTTAAAACAATATGCTGAACCGATTCTCACTAGTAACCTTCGCGATCCTCAGTCTGTGCTGCTCGCCTGCACACGGACAGGACTTCTTCAACGCCGGTGTATCCGCTCGTACCGGCGCTCATGCTGGGGCTTACTCCCCCGAGTACGACAACGTTGTCGATGCGCTGGCATTAAACCCCGCGGGTCTGGCGGCGCTGAATCGTCCTACCGCTAATGTTGGCGGAAGTGCCTTTCTCGCCTCGGGTTCGTTCAGCAATTCCGTGAACAGCCAGTCACCCATGCGATCTAACGGAGGAGCCACACCGTTTGGAGCTTTCGGCACACCTCTTGGCCACAGCCGCTGGACGCTTGCAGCCGGTTTCACCCCCGACCTGCTCTCCTCCTCGAAGTGGCAGCTTCAGGATGCACCCGGAGTAGCCGGCGTCACTTACGGGCAGCAACGGGAGCAATCGCAGATTGTCGCTTTGCGCACCTCGGCCGGTCTGGCTTACCGGTTCTCAGCGCGACTGTCGGCCGGAGTCAGTGTGGGCGCTATTTACAACTCCAACACCCTGATCATGCCCTACGTTTTTCAAAGCCACCCTGCTTTGGCAGGCCTGAAAACGCTGCTTGATCTTCACACGGCGGGAGTCGGTTGGAACACCAGCTTTGGCGTTGTTGCGCAACCAACACATCGGCTTCTGATGAATGCTGCATACCGGACCCGGTCAGCCATCACCAGTACTGGCGCTGCCTCAGGCAACATGGGAGCACAGTTTTCGGCGCTCGGTATTCCGTTCCAGCCTGACTTCCGGTATCGTGCGCAGGTGCATGTCGATATACCTCAGTCTGCTCTTCTCGGCGCATCATGGCAGCAGAGCCATGCACTTCGCTTCGACGTGCAGTCAACCTGGACGAATTGGAAAAACAGCTTCTACTCCTTGCCTGTCAGCCTGACTGCCGGCTCGAACTCAGACATTAACAGCTTTCTTGCTTCCAGCAGTTTGAAAGACACGGTTCCGCTGCGCTGGAAAGATCAGTACTCCTTCCGTGCAGCCGCTGACCGTGCTTTAACCGAGTCCCTCAGCTTCAGCGCGGGATACAGTCACTCGACGAATCCGGTACCGACGTCCACACTCTCGCCTTTAACAGCGGCCATCATGCAGAACGGTCTGGCTGCGGGGCTTAGCTATCGCCGTGATCGCGCCCGCTTCGATTTTGCTTACCAGGTCAATTTGCCGAACCGTGAGAACGTGGGAACAAGCAGCCTGCTTTCCGGTGAGTTCAACAACAGCAGCACCCGGATCATGACCCAAGCCATTACACTTAGTGCAACTTTCGGTCTTTGAGGGTCAGTTATGATCAAACATTGCACACCAAATTTGTTTGGATCTCAGCCTTCGTGCTGCTTTGGAGTTGCAGTGGCCCGCGTGCGCCTATGTCCTCCGGCCAGCGTAGCCGGATAACAACACCGGTGTCCACCCGCCCGCTTCCTGATGCCACATTGACTCCCGGCGCCACTCTGGAAGTGACAGAGGCAGACATCTGCACACCGGGTTATACGGAGAAGGTGCGCAACGTGCCCGAACCTGTAAGGCAACGCGCTTTTGATGCGTACCGTACCGAGTATGTGCCGCGCGCCTACGAGCTGGATCATCTGATCTCACTCGAGCTCGGCGGGTCCAATAGTCTTAAAAACTTGTGGCCGGAGCCATACGGCATACTTTGGAACGCCCACGTGAAGGATGCGCTGGAAAATCGACTGCACCGCGAAGTGTGCGAAGGGCGGCTCAGCCTGGGGGTTGCGCAGAAGCAGATCTCCTCCAACTGGATCGCCGCCTATCAGAAGTATTACGGTTCGCCCGTGCCGCTAACCGCGCACCGGCGCGCTCTACGCGAAGAGAGAGAACGCAGTGGCTATTAATCAGAAGCTGACGAACGTGATCAAAGGGCGCGTGGTGGGGAGCGTAGGACAGACAGACGAGGAACTGACCATTCAATTTCAGGATGGCTCAATCATCCACATCAAGCTGGCCGAGCCGACCTCCAGTGTGATGGTACGGGACGCGCAGAACAGGATGGAGTATGCCGACTAAGCGCCGTTGACCCTCAGGCGATTGTCCCAGTCGGAAAGTCGATCTGATCCCAGCGGTCACCCGTGATCGCAGCCCGTTGGCCTGCGCCGGCCAGTAGTTCGTGCGGATAGGCCAGCCGTCACAGCGCTCACCTTGTCCAACCTTTGTATTTGTTCATCGCTCAATGAGATTTTCAGTCCAGCGAGGTTGTCGTTCATCTGAGCAACGGTCTTGGCTCCAATGACCGGAATCACTCCCTTCGCGCTTACCCAGGCAACTGCTATCTTTCCCGGATCGGTACCCAGTTCGTCCGCGATTGCAATCAGTTCATCCAAGATCAAATTGTTGTCCACATTCGCGTGCTGAACACTGCCCTTCATTTCGGTGGCACGACCCTTTGCACCTGATCGGTACTTGGCTGTCAACAAACCCGCAGCTAACGGCGAGTAGCCCAGAACGCCAATGCCTAAGCCGTCAGCCATGGGCAACAGCTCGCGTTCCGTCGTACGTTGGAGGAGGCTATATTCAACTTCAATTGCAGAGACAGGCAGCCATCCGCGCAAGTCCGCAATGGTCGCTGCGATTGCGACTCGCCAAGCTGGAAAGTTCGATAGTCCACCGTAAATGATCTTCCCGGCGCGCGCAAGGTCATCAAACCCTCTTGCGATCTCCTCCACCGGAGTCACGCCATCATCAAGATGCGCGAAGTACATAACAATTCGGTCCGTCCTCAGGCGTTTCAGGCTGTCCTCCACAGCTTGGACCATGGCCTTACGATGATTGCCTAGCGCACCCAAGGACGGGTTCGGTCCGAGACTACGGCTGTACTTCGAAGCAATAACCAGATCATGCCGAATACCCACCGCAAACTCGCCAATCAGCTTTTCGGAATCACCCCATTGATAGTTGTCTCAGGTGTCAATGAAGTTCCCGCCAGCTTCGACATAGGCTTTCAGAATGCCGCGCGCTTCCTCTGGCTCGGTCCCATAGCCGAACCTCGTACCCAGCATCTCTGTGCCAAGAGCATACTCGGACACCTTGAGGCCGGTGCGCCGGCCGAAAATCTTGTATCGCATTGAGCTTTTTCTAACTTAATCTTTTTCTTGGTATCCGCACCGACAACGCAATCAATCCCGCGGCAATGGTACACGCCGAGAGTACTGCTGTTCCTGCCTGGAAGCTGCCCGTTCTCTCTCGCAAATAGCCGAAGTAGTACGGCCCGGCGAAACCGCCTAGATTGCCGACTGAATTAATGGTGCCGATCGCCACAGCCGCAGCCGCCTGACCCAGGTAGGCGCTAGGCCAGGTCCAGAAGGCGGGCAGGTACGCCTGCAGAGTAAACCCGGCGAGGCAAAGTAGGCACAACGTAACGATCAGGTGATTTGCCCCAGCAAGACTGACTAGCGCCAAGGCCACACCGTTGATCAGCATGGGAAGTGCGACATGCCAGCGCTGCTCCTGGTGCCGATAGGCGGAGAAGCCGAACAGCAAAATACCACCGACTCCGAACAGGTAAGGCAAGCTCATAGCCGATGTACGCCAACTGGCGGCAAGCCCACCGAGTGACTCCACAATCGACGGAAGAAAAAAGACAAAGCCCTGGTTGGAAGCAACAATCAGGAAGTAGACAAGCACCAGTAAAAGCGTTTGCGGATTGCGCAAAGCGGCCGAGATGCTGACACGCCCGGCAGCCACTTTCTCTTGTTCTTCGCGAGCGAGTTCAGCGGTCAGCCACGCCCGCTCGTCCTCCCGAAGCCAGCGCGCGTCGGCAGGACGATCAGTTAAATAGAAGATTGTCACAACCCCGAGCACCACCGACGGCAAACCTTCCAATATGAAGATCCAACGCCATCCCGCTAAGCCGCCCCAATGAACCGAATGCATAATCCAGCTCGAAAGCGGCACAGCAACGAGGAGCGACAGCGGCTGCGTCACCATGAACACCGCTTTGGCGCGCGTCCGGTCAGCTAAACGAAACCAGTGTGAGAAGTAGACTATGACGCCGGGAAAGAAGCCTGCCTCCGCAGCCCCTAGCAGGAAACGCATGCCATAGAACTGGGATTTCGGAGGTATGGAGCCAAACAGCTCAGTACCTAAGAACCCGGTAGCGGCTGCGATCAGGCCCCACGTCACCATAATTCGGGCGATCCACTTGCGTGCGCTCCAGCGCTCAACAATCAGCGTCCCGGGAATCTCAAGAAACAGATATCCAAGAAAGAAAACACCCGCACCGAAGCCGATTACCAGGTCATTGAAATGCAGTTCACCCTGCATCTGCAACTTAGCCACGCTGACATTCGCCCGATCTACATAAGCCAGAAGGTAGACCAGCATGAGATACGGAATCAGGCGATAGGAAACACGTCGCTGGGTGCGGGCAGCTACCTCGGAGTTGCTATCCATGCTCGATCCACTAAGCTACACGATCGGCGTTGCTTCACCAGTGTTCCCCGGTGTCTTCTCTCGTCACAGATCGTGTCATAGCTTCCGAGCAGGCAACGACTTGGCAGAGTATGTAGGTAAGCAGTCAACAATCGTGTTGCTTAAGACGGCACAACGTTTCAACGGTTACTGAGTGGATTGGAAGGTCGCGTACTAGCTCATCAACAAATGCCTGCCGCCGCAGTCGTCGTTGCTCGTCTTTAGCACGCTCCACTCCCTGAGCGAGTTCCGCAACGGTTACCACCGATAAACCCATTGCTAGCTCGCCGTGCACCATTCGAAGCTGCTCCAGGATCCGATGAACCGATATACCCTTGGCGCTCGCCATTAATGACCAAAGTTGAATCGAGAATCAGTCCCAGGAAGGAACGTCCCATGGCTTCCGACTAGCAACAATCTCCTTTAGATCTTCAATGAAATCTAGATCAAGCGTCGGTGCCGAGCCTGTTTCTTCCTCATGAGCTTTCGCCAACAGAACACATTCCGAGATAGTGTGATGCACGAGATTTGCAGAGCGTAAAACAGCAAGAGATTGTTTATCGCGTTCGATCACAATCTCGAATCCCTCTTGTACGCGGTTCAAGAAAGCCCGCACATCTTGAATCAAATCCGCTTCGTTAACGTGCACGCTTTGTGTTGCACTTAACTCAAGGATAACTGAAGCCCAACTGCGCCGAAAAGTTCAATCCCCGCCCAAATTCAACGTCGTCATCGCTTCTTGCGAATCCAAAGTTCCGTATCGCCGTCGATAGATCCGAATACCGGCATAGACTAAGCCCGACGCCAAGGCAAGCAAACTCAGCAAGACGCTGATATACAAAATGTCAACCAGCAGCCGATAGAGCGGCTTCATCGGACCCGGCGGAGGAACGTCGTTCCACGTGATCTTCGCTTCGTACTGAATGCGGCTCAGCAACGTCTCCGCCTCCGCCTCAGCAGCGGCCCCGTACACTACCGCAACCAGCACGCCCGACCGTTTGACATGCGGACCGACTGTTGATTTGAAGTTCACTGTATGTTGCCGAGCCATCTCGGGCGTCGGATAATCGAAAACAGCCAGGCTTGCCGGAGCGGTTCCTTTGCCTACCTGATAGCGAGCCACCTGCGCTTCTGCGCCTTCCTCAAAACCTGCTTTGGCCGCCGCCAGCTCCGAGGCAAACGCTTTCAGCGACACCGGTCCCAACAGATACCGACCCGACTCGGGCACCCGCCCGCTCTCGGGGAGAAAAGTCAGAATAGGCGGCAGGCTGGAACTATGTTTTTTCGGCAGGCTGTCCACCGTTCCTTTGACTTCCGCCGGAGTCGGAGCGCCCGGTTCAAAAGTCAGAACGTAGTTCGCGTCGCTAATGACGGTTCGAGCTTTGTCCTGCGTGCAGAAGGCAGCAAGCGTACAAGGACGGCCCTCAGGAGACCGTAGCCACTCCCAGGCTGCTAATGCCCCAGTTAAATCCTTCATCCGATAAGCCGTTACCGTCTGCTTATCAACATGGGAAACGGTTTGGCTTACAAGCCCGTACTCCGCCCAGAGAGCAGCATTGTTAATCTCTGCCGCCGCGAGAGAGACGGTGCAAACTGTGCTAACGACAAAGGTTAGCTTCCGACTCCACAACATTTTTTATACTTCTTTCCACTGCCGCAAGTGCAAGCATCATTCCGCCCGACCTTTGCCCCTTTGGACACCGGCGTCGGCTGCGGAGTTCCATTTGTGCCCGCCAGATGCAATCCGGCCAGCTCCCGGTCCTTCTTCTTCTGAATGTTTCGCGTCAGGTCCAGGACGGACTTATGTGCTTCCTGCTGCGCCTGCAAACGACGCTGCTCCTCCTGCGCTGCTATGGCCGCCGCATGCTTTTCCTCCAAGTATCGACTCGCGGCTTCCTCGACGCTCTCCTCACTTTCCTCTTCTTCGTCGTCGTCCTCCGGATAGCGCAGTTGCTCGTTACCCGATCCGTCGACATCGATTCGCATCGGCCCTTCACCTGACGGCCCATTGCCAACGTCGATCCGCATGAAAAACAGAAACTTGATCGTTTCGTCTTCAATACGATCCATCATGTCCTGGAACATGGCGAACGATTCTTTTTTATACTCGATCAGCGGATCCTTTTGCCCGTACCCGCGAAGGCCGATACCTTCCTTTAAGTGATCCATTGACAGCAAGTGGTCCTTCCACTGGTTGTCAACCACGTTCAGCATGATAATGCGCTCGGCCTGCCTGAGATTGTCCGGCCCAATCATCTGTTCCTTCTCGTTGTAGCGCTCGAGAAGTATGTCGTTCACCTTATTCTCGAGTTCCGCAGGAGTCAGATTCTTGATTTCGTCCAGCTCCAGTTGGACGCCGAACTGGTTCAAGACCGCCGTCTGCAGCCCGGGCAGATCGTACTGGTCCGCCCGCGCATTTGCCGGACAGAACTGGTCAATAAACGCACCGGAGATACCGTGAATGATCTCGACAATCCGCTCTTTCTGGTTCGTTCCCTCCAGCAGACGACGGCGCATCCCGTAAACGGCCTGACGCTGCTTGTTCATCACATCGTCGTACTCGAGAACGTGCTTACGCGAGGCGAAATGCTGCGATTCCACTGCCGCCTGTGCAGCAGCAATGCGCTTGGTAATCAGTCCCGACTCAATCGGCACATCTTCTTCCATGCCCAGTCGCAGCATCAGGTTTTGCATGCGCTCGCCACCAAAAATTCTGAGCAAATCGTCCTGCAGAGACAGAAAGAACTTCGAACTGCCAGGATCGCCTTGCCGTCCCGCACGACCGCGCAGCTGATTGTCGATGCGCCGCGATTCGTGCCGCTCGGTGCCAAGTATCAGCAATCCGCCCAGCTTCACCACTTCGTCGTGCTCGCTCCTGGTCTCCTGCTTAACCTGCTCTCGCAGGGCTTCAAGTTCCGCAGGAGGCAGCATCTCAGGCGTTCGACCAGTCTTCCTGAGCCGATCTTCCAGCGCGAAATCAGGATTGCCGCCCAGCAGGATGTCCGTACCGCGACCCGCCATGTTCGTCGAGACGGTTACGGCGCCCTTACGCCCGGCCTGCGCCACAATATGCGCCTCGCGCTCGTGATTCTTGGCGTTCAGCACCTCATGCTTTACGCCCATCTTGCGCAAAATGCTGCCGAGCTTCTCAGATTTTTCAACCGAGATGGTACCCACCAGAACCGGCTGCCCCTTCTCCTGCAGGGTCTTAATTTCTTTCGCCGCATTTCGGAATTTCTCATCCTCGGTGCGGTACACCATGTCCGGATTCTCAATGCGAATCATGGCCCGGTTGGTCGGAATCACCGTCACGTCCAGGTTGTAGATCTTGCCGAACTCAGCCGCTTCAGTGTCCGCCGTGCCGGTCATTCCGCTTAGCTTCTTGTACATGCGGAAGAAGTTTTGGAACGTGATGCTGGCCAGCGTCTGCGTCTCGCGCTCAATCTTGACGTTCTCTTTCGCTTCCACGGCCTGGTGCAATCCGTCACTCCATCGCCGGCCCGGCATGAGGCGGCCGGTGAACTCGTCCACGATGATCACTTGCCCTTCCTGCACCACGTAGTCGCGGTCGCGTTGGTACAAGATATGCGCGCGCAGCCCTTGCTGCACGTGGTGATTCATTTCAATGTTGGCCGGATCAAACAGGTTACCGGTGTCGAGTAGCTTCTCAACCTTTAGAACGCCCTCTTCGGTCAGCGCAACCGTCCGGTGTTTTTCATCCACCGTGAAGTCGCCGGTCGTATGCGACTGGCCCGGCTCCTTGCCTTCGATCACTTCGCCGCGCTTCAAAAACGGGATGATCTGGTTCACGCGATAGTATTTGTCCGTTGACTCTTCGCTCGGTCCGGCGATGATCAGCGGAGTACGCGCTTCGTCAATCAGAATTGAATCTACTTCATCCACAATGGCGAAGTTGAAGTCCCGCTGGACATAGTCTTCCAGCCGAAACTTCATGTTGTCGCGCAGGTAGTCGAAACCAAATTCGTTGTTGGTTCCGTAGGTAATGTCGGAATAGTAAGCCGCCCGGCGTTCCCCGTCGCTCAAGTCATGCGTAATCGTCCCCACGTTGAGGCCAAGGAAACGATGCATTCGACCCATCCACTCCGAGTCGCGCTTGGCCAGGTAGTCGTTAACCGTGACGACGTGAACGCCTTTCCCACCTAGTGCATTCAGATAACTAGGGAGTGTTGCCACCAGCGTCTTGCCTTCGCCGGTCTTCATCTCGGCAATTCGGCCACGATGCAGAACTACTCCGCCGATCAGCTGTACATCGAAGTGGCGCATGTTGAGCACACGGCGACCCGCTTCCCGAGCCACTGCGAACGCCTCGATTAAGATGTCATCAAGGGAAGCACCATTGGCCACACGCTGCTGGAATTCGGGGGTTTTTGCAGCGAGCTCTGCATCGGTAAGCTTTTGCAATTGCGGTTCAAGGTCGCCGATGGCCGCCACAATGGGGCGAATCGCCTTGATCTCCCGCTCATGTTTGGTGCCAAAAACTTTGGCTAACGCGCCTTCAATCATAGTTGGAACTGTACTTCTAGTGTAACTGGGTTTGAGCCTTCCTGGCTTTTGTTCGCATCAGGAGTGTCGAGCCTTCTTCTGAAGTCAAGCTGTAACCTACGGAAAGCCTCGAACGTTGATTGTTATAACAGGCATGTGTTTTTCATTCTGCGCCGACGACTTCCAACATGGGCTTGCTTGCGGCTCCTGATGTCCGGTTCTTGCCGATATCCAGTGCTTGCCATGCTGACGCTCCTCTGGCTGTCTGGTTCCGGGGTTCAAGCTCAAACAAGATCGCCGACAGGTACCGGTCAGGTTTCCGATGCCGATGCACAAGACAAGCAGGCCGCAGCTGACCAGGAATTGAAAGACGAACGCAAGCTCAAGGCCGAACAGCAGCTTAAGCGGGAAGAGCATCAAAGAATTTTGGGTTTTCTGCCGAATTTCAACACCTCTGATGCTGCGCGGCCACTGGCTCTTTCACCCGGTCAGAAGATTCGCCTTGCGGCCAAGACCTCCTTTGACCCGATCACGTTCTTCGTTGCCGGTTTAGACGCGGCCATCAGCCAGGAGCAGAATAGTTTCGACGGCTACGGCCAAGGTGCGCAAGGATACGGGAAGCGCCTGGGCGCCGCTTACCTCGACAGCGTTGACGGTACCATGATCGGAAACGCCTTTCTTCCCATCCTCTTTCGCCAGGATCCCCGTTACTTTCGTAAAGGAGTCGGCACTTTCAAGAGCCGTTTGTGGTACGCAGTTGGTACCACCATACGCGCACGAAATGATAGCGGCCACTGGGTTCCGAACTACTCTAACGTGCTGGGCAACTTTGCCGCCGGAGGTATCTCAAACCTCTACTACCCGGCCTCCGATCGCGGTGCCGGGCTCACTTGCCAACGGGCGATCACTGTAACTGCCGAAGGCGCAATTGGCGCAATCTTCGTGGAGTTCTGGCCCGACGTCGCACACCACTTCGCAAAAAAGAAATTGGCGGCCCACCAGGCTGCTTTGGACAATCCGTAGGCTGACGGCGCGTAGAACATCGAGCCGGCAAGGGCGGCCTTAAAGTCGCAGTACGTGGTGATACGGATATCGGATCGGGCTTTTGCTGCATCTACTCAGCGTGACTCGAGACGAATTTGAAATTGAGGAACTGTCCGTTGTGCCTGAGCTCAATGAGAAGCAGCAGGAAGAGGTAGAAGACCGGACGTCCGTCAGTGCTGTCGTGGTGCATGAGGCTATTCGGCAGGACGGCGAAGAGGAACTGACGCGGCCGTCATCGGCTTTGGCCTGGTCCGGACTAGCTGCGGGGCTATCGATGGGGTTCTCCTTTGTTGCCCAAGCGCTTCTGCGATCGCACTTGCCTGATGCGCCGTGGCGGCCGCTGTTAGTCAGCCTCGGTTACCCGGTGGGCTTTCTCATTGTCATTGTGGGACGGCAGCAGCTGTTCACTGAGAACACCCTCACCGCTATTCTCCCCTTGCTGACACGGCGCAACTGGAGCACGCTCTGGCGCGTGTGCCGACTGTGGGCGGTGGTGCTGGCAGCCAACATGGTAGGAGCGCATCTGTTTGCCTGGGTCGTCAGCAACAGCGCCATGTTCCGTCCCCCGGTACAGGCAGCTATGCTGGCGCTCGCGCAGGATGCCTTTCAGGTGGATTTCGGCACGGCCATTCTCCGCGGCATTTTTGCGGGCTGGCTAATCGCCCTGGTCGTCTGGATGCTCGCTTCCATCGACACCGGGCGAATCGCGGTAATCGTCATTATCACCTACCTTGTCGGCTTGGCGGGACTAACTCATATTGTTGCCGGAGCTGTCGAAGTTCTGTTTTTGGTAATGATCGGCGCCAAAAGCTGGGCTGCTGTGGCAGGTGGCTATCTTTTGCCGACCCTGCTCGGTAACATCATCGGCGGAGTCTCCCTGACCGCCGCGGTGAACCATGCGCAAGTGGTGGCTGGGAATAGGCCGGCTCAGAAGCCTAAGAATTGCGCGTAGTGACCAGGTCCACAATGGCGCAAAGCGAGCGCTGGGCCGGCGATTCGGGAAAGCTTAAAATAATGGATCGCGCCTTCTCGGTAAAAGTATAGGAGCGTTCATATGCCCTGGCGATCGCTCCGTGCTTTTCCAGGATTTTAGCAATGCGCATGAACGGCACCTGGTCATAATTGCCGCTGGTTACCACCGTCTCTACCGCATGCCGCTCTTCGGCCGTTGCATTTTCCAGGGCATAGATGATGGGCAGAGTCACTTTGCCCTCGCGAAGATCGTTGCCCGAGGGCTTGCCCAGGATCTTTTCCGACGAGGTGAAATCGAGAATGTCGTCAACCAACTGAAAAGCCATGCCGAGGTTCCAGGCAAAGTCGCCCAGCTTGGATTCAGTGGCATCGTCAATGTCACCCGAGACGCCCCCCAGACAGGCGCACGCTGAAAAGAGGCTGGCCGTTTTCCGGTCTACCAACTCCATATAATCCGCTTCGGTGATTTCAACACGATGCAGTCGCTCCATCTGGAGTAGCTCGCCTTCCACCATCATTTGCGTAAGACTGATCAGCAAATCAAGAATGTGGAAGTTGCGCTCACGCAGCGCAACCTGGAAAGCCTGCATGTAAAGCCAATCGCCCGAGAGCACCGACACATTGTTACCCCAGACAACATTCGTCGATGGCCGTCCGCGACGAGTCTTGGCGATATCGATTACATCGTCGTGAACCAGCGTGGCCGTATGAATCATTTCGACCACTGCGGCCATGCGCCGGGCACAATCGGTAGGCGGACCAACCAGACGATTGCAGAGCAGCAGCAGCGCGGGGCGGAGACGCTTGCCGCCGCCAGCTTGCAGATATTGATTGATGGTGGTAATGGCCTCCACCGAGGCCACCGACTCCACACTGATCTCCCGTTCGACAGCCTGAAGATCTTCCTGGACCAGATCAAACGCATCACGTGCGCTGAGGGATTGCCGAATCCTGGTAAACATGTTGTTTCCGCTTCCGGAATTTTAGTGTAGCGGCTGGAACGCCAAAGGCAAACCAGTCTTACCGGCTAGGAAAATCCTTTCAAAATTGGATGTGGTTTGGCTCTCAAGCGCTTCGAGAGGCTCATTACGAAGTGCGGATAAAACGCGCGCGGTGTGCAGCAAGTAGGCTGGTTCGTTGCGCTTGCCACGATGCGGAACAGGAGCCAGATACGGCGAATCGGTCTCCAGCAGCAGGCGATCGAGCGGCGTAAGTCGAGCAGCCTCGCGAATTGCATCCGATTTCGGGAAAGTCGCCACGCCGCCAAACGCCAGATAACAGCCGAGTTCCAGACACACTTCCGCCTGGCGGACGTCGCCTGTGAAGCAATGCATGATGCAGGCAGGCCCGGAACTGCTTAATTCTTCCCGCAACACGGCGAGCGTATCGTCCCAGGCATCCCGCGTATGAATGATGACCGGAACGCCGGCAGCCGCAGCCATGCGCAACTGCTGCCGAAAAACAGGCGCTTGCGTTTCGGCAGGAACTCCCCAGTGGTAATCCAATCCGATTTCACCGATCGCCACAACTTTTGGATGCGAAAGTAGGTCCTGGAGATGAGGGAAAGTCTCGGCAGTAACTTTGGCCGAGTCGTTCGGGTGCACGCCTACCGTTGCCCAGATACGAGGCGTCATTTGAGCCTGACGAATGGCTACTTCGAGATCGGGAGGGCCATCGCCGGTGCCGATAGAAAGCATGTATTGTACGCCGGCAGCGTACGCCCGACCCAGGACCGCATGGCGATCTTCACTGAACTGCTTGTCGTCCAGATGACAATGTGAGTCGACGAAAGACACTGATTCTACTTCAGCCGTGCACCGATCGGAACTTCTTCCAAAAAGGAGGCGAGCACGGGCGAACCACCCTCAAGGCTCGCCGCTACGATCATGCCCTGAGATGTCAAGCCGCGAAGCTTGCGCGGCTGTAGGTTGGCAACAATAACCACCCTCCGGCCAACCAATTGTTCAGGCTTATAGGCGAGCGCAATACCGGCGACGATGGTGCGCGGTTCGGCCTCCCCAATATCGACTTTGAGGTGCAGGAGTTTATCGGCGCCTTTTACGGGTTCGGCTGATTTCACCGAGCCTACGCGCAAATCCACCTTGGAAAAGTCTTCAATGGAAATGGTATCCGCAATCGGCGTGGTAAGCGTCGGTGCGGAAGGCAAAGGGGCATCCGGAGCAGCCGCAGCCCCCATCAGAGCGGCTTGGCGACTCTTTTCAACCTCTTCCAATTCCGCCATCTTTCTTACTGTATCCTTCGCGTCCAAGCGGGGAAAGACGGCTGCGATGGCGCCAATCTTCTGGCCGCCCGGAAGAGCACCCCATCGTAACGAACCGACTTCTTCATCCTCAACTCGGCCTGTATAGCCCAACTGCGACCAGATTGCCTGGGCCGACTTAGGCAGCACCGGCGAGATCAGCAAGCATACAATCCGCACCGCCTCAGCCGCCGTATATAGCGCTTGGCTCAAAAGCTTTTGCGCTTCTTCGTCGGGGACCTTGGCCAGTTTCCAGGGCGCTCGTTCCACGATGTACTTATCTGTTGCGGCGATGATGCTCCAGACCTGCTCCAACCCCTTAGAAAAATCAAAGGCATCGAACAGAGCGAGTGCAGAAGCCGCCGCCGTTTCGGCAACGCGCGCGATCGCCGCATCTGAAGACGGCGCCGGGATAGTGCTGTCGCGATACTGCGCCAGCATGTTGAGCGTGCGGCTGGCTAGATTCCCCAATCCATTCGCCAGATCAGAGTTGTAGCGGCCCACCAGCGCGTCAAAGGAGAAACTGCCGTCCTGGCCAAACACAATCTCGCGAAGCAGGAAGTAGCGAAGCGCATCCACGCCCATAACATCCGCGATAGGCGAAGGGCGCACAATGTTGCCGCGCGACTTGCTCATCTTGTCGTTCTCAAAGAGCAGCCATCCGTGGGCAAAAACGCGCTTCGGTAAAGGCCAACCCGCAGCCATTAGAAACGCCGGCCAGTACACAGCATGAAAGCGCAAAATCTCTTTACCAATCAGGTGGAGATCGGCAGGCCAGCGATCTTCGCCCGCTACTGCGCTCATGTACGTAGTCAAGGCGTCAAACCAGACATAAAAGACGTGGCTTGGGTCCGCTTCAACTGGAATGCCCCACTTGATGCTTGTGCGAGTGATAGACAGGTCAGCCAAGCCGCCCCTCACAAAGGCCAGAACCTCGTTGCGACGGATCTCGGGCCCAATGAAATCCGGATTCTCCTCGTAGAAAGCCAGCAGTCGTTCGGTGAAGGCCGAGAGCTTGAAAAAGTAATTCTCTTCAGTGACCTCTTCGTAAGGCTTGCCGGTCTCCGGGTCTACATCGCCCGGCTTGGCATCAGTAACAAAGGCTTCGCTGACCACCGCATACATTCCGGTATAGCTGCCCTTGTAGATATAGCCGTTCGCGCGACATGCCTCGAAAAGTTCGTTAACCAGTTTGGCGTGTTCGGGAGAAGTGGTCCGCTGAAAGCGGTCAATGCGAAGGTCCAGCTTCTGCCATTGCGTGCGGAACTCGTGGGAGATCAAATCGACGAAGGCGCGCGGAGTCTTGCCCTGGGCCTGGGCTGCTCGCTCCACCTTCGTCCCGTGTTCATCGGTGCCGCTGGTGAGAACTACGTCGAGGCCTTTCATTCGCTGCAGGCGGGCAATGGTTTCTGCAGCGATCGTCGTATAGGCGTGCCCGATATGAGGCGCCGCGTTCACATAGTAAATCGGCGTTGTGAGGTAGTACTGTCCCTGCTTCATTTCCAGTTGACTGCTTCTGTTACGACCGAAGGTGCTGAAAGGCGTGTGTTGCCTGCGAAATTACCTCGCGCAGAGGCACCTGATGATCTTCGGCAATGCGGCGGCAATCGTCATACTCCGGCGCGAAGCTGCCGCCCTCAGTGAACTTAACGCGGATGCGCCCGTGCTCTGTCTCCACTTCCTCGACGTTGCGGGCCAGCACCCGGCGCTGCGCGTCGAATATACGAATCCCCAGCGTAGACGTCTCGGCAAACAAGATCTGCGAAAGCGTGTCCACGTGCCCGGGTCCACAGATGACCGAGAGCTGCGAGCCGGGACGATTCTTTTTCATCTGGATGGGCGTGAGCGTCACATCCAGCGCGCCTGCACTTAGCAATCTTTCCATCGCATAGCCGAGCACCTGCGGAGTGGAGTCGTCGATGTTGGCTTCCAGAACCGAGATCGTTGTGGATTCCACCGCGGAGGTCTGCTCCCCAATCAGCACGCGCAAAACATTGGCTTGCATCGGGAAATCTTTATCGCCCGCGCCGAAGCCCTGAGCTAGCAGCCGGATGGGCGGCAGCTTTCCGAAACCTTTCGCCAGTGTGCTGACCAGGGCAGCGCCGGTTGGCGTCGTCAATTCGGCTTCCGGACCCGACGAGTAGACCGGACGATTGAGCAACAAAGCCGTGGTGGCCGGTGCGGGCACAGGCAGCAGACCATGCTCGGTGTGAACTGTGCCGCTCCCCACGTTTATACGCGAACTATAAACCTCTTCGATCCCAAGCAGATCAAGCGCAACGCATGCGCCGACAATATCGCAAATCGAATCGATCGCACCAACCTCATGAAAATGAACCTTCTCGATCGGTACTGCATGAGACTGCGCTTCCGCTTCCCCTAACCGGCGAAATACCGCCAGCGCATTGCCGCGACTTCTGTCAGACAGCGCACCTGCTTCGATAATCTTTTCAATGTGCGGCAGATGGCGATGCTTTTTCTCTGCCGGCGCGTCAACGGAGAATTTTGAAGCTGAGATACCGTGGCGCTTGGTCTTCTCGAGTCGAAAGCTGGCCCCAAGATTCAGGCTGCGGAGAGCGGTTTCCAGACCATCCCAGGAGGCTCCCGCATCCAGCAATGCGCCTACCGTCATATCACCGCTGATCCCGGAAAACGCATCGAAGTAGCAAAGTTTCATGGAGAGGAGAAACTTCAGTTTAACGGGCCGGCTTTCGTCATAAAATTGACGACGTACCGCAATGCCGTTGTAACCTTACACCCCTAGCATTGAAAAGCTTCCGGGGGTTTCGCTTGAGTCTCACTCGTACACTTTTTATCACTTGCACTCTTTGTTCTACTGCGGTCTTCGCACAAGATCGCGCTTCCATCACCGGTACCGTCACCGACACCTCCGGCGCTTCCATGGCGGGCGCAACCGTAACCCTGCTCATGCCGGCAACACAGCTGCAGCGTGAGGCCAAAACCAACTCAAGCGGCATCTATAGCTTCACTTCGTTGGCAGTCGGCAGCTATCAAGTCACCATCAGCAGCGATCACTTCCGGCCTCTCATCGTTGACCGGATTGAGTTATCGTATGCCCAAGTTCGGACCGTAGACGCCAGGCTGCAAGTGGGTGCAGCCACCCAGCAGGTGGAAGTGACAGCATCGACCGATGCGCTGAATCGGACAACGGCAGAGCAGGGCATTGTGATCGAGTCACCGCAAATTGCCGACATCCCGCTGAACGGACGCAATTGGGCAACGCTGATGATCCTGGCGCCGGGAGCGGTGAACGCGGGTGGCGGCCAGCAGCGTGACATCCGTTTCAATGGTCACTCGCTCGACGACAGCAACTTCACTTTCGATGGCATCGACATCAGCGGTGTGCAGGAACAAACGCAAAAGGCCGATACGCGGCTGAACATATCGCTTGACTCGATCGAGGAGTTCCGTGTGGCTACCGCCGTCTACACAGCCGAGAGCGGCGCAGCCGGCGGTGCACAGGTCAACGTCGTCTCAAAAAGCGGTTCGAACAACTGGCACGGAACTGCCTATGACTATCTCCGCAACAGCAAGCTGGACACGCGCTCGCCATTCGATCCCTCCCAAATCCCCGCCTTCCGCTTGAATCAGTTCGGGGCCCAGATTGGCGGTCCTGTTGTGAAGGACAAAGCATTCTTCTTCTTGAACTTCGAAGGGCTGGAGCAGTCTCTGGGACAGACACTCACTTCCTTTGTGCCGAGCGCGGCTTTTCGATCCGCTGTGCTCGCCAAGTCGCCTGCACTCGCGCCCCTCATCAACGCGTACCCGGTCGGCGGAACACCTATCGATCCCGATACCAATCAGATCAGCGTGGGCGTGAAAAACACTGTGCGTGAGGACGCCGGTCTGTTTCGCTTCGACTACCGCTTCTCCGATAACACGACCTCGTACGTTCGATACAACATCGACAATGCCTTGATCAAGAGCCCGCAAGATGCTCTGGGAACAAACAACCTTATTCCTGTCATCCCCCAGAACCTGGTTCTGCAGTTCCAGCATGTCTTCTCTCCTACCCTGGTAAACGAGACTAAGTTCGGACTCAACCGAGTCAACTACCACAACACAATCATTGGAACCTCGCCGGTGAACGTGACGACCTTCGGATTCGATCCGCTGAATGCCAACTCAGTGGACGTTGAGATTGGCACTACGTTTTCCTACATCGACAATTTGACGAAGACCGTCGGCCGTCATTCTTTGAAGACTGGCGTAGAGATCCGGCGCATTCGGCTGAACAATGCCGGCAATTCGATTGAGACGTCATCGATCGACTTCGCTACTCGCGATCAATTCATCAACAACACACCAGACACGATCGGCGAACTAGCTGGCGAGGGCGTTCGCGGCAACCGCCGGACCTTCTACATGGGCTATCTGCAGGATGAATGGAAAGCTACCTCCAACCTGACTTTGGACCTGGGTCTCCGGTATGAGTTCTACAGCGTAGCGCACGAGGTCTTGAACCGGTCGGCAGTGGTCGACATCCTTGGCTGCGGTGGTTACTGCCCCCCAGGAACCCCGTATTATCAGCCCAATTACAACGACTGGGGCCCGCGCTTAGGCTTGGCCTGGACACCATCCGCGCTTGGCGGCAACACGGTCATCCGGACTGGTTTCGGCATCTACTACGGTGCGAACCAGAATGACGATTTCAGTGACCCGCTGGAGAGCGCTGTACCTCGTTACTCCATTTCCTCTTCGGATAACCCGAACATCTCTTACCCGATTGCGCCGTTCTTTACGCCTTCACAGGAGTTGTTCAGCCCAAAGGCCATTGCCCGGAATCGCAAGGATCTCTCGTATCAGAACTGGGACTTTCTTGTTCAACAGAGATTGCCGGGTCAGTTTCAATTGCAAACCGGATATGTCGGCAGCAATGGCCGCCACTTGTTCGATCGCTATCAGGTGAACCTGATCGACCCCGCAACGGGCAAACGACCGCTGTCGCAGTTCTCACAATTTGGGTACAAGGCCAATGACGCCAATAGCTCATTCAACGCACTGCAGGTCTCTCTGCAGCGGCGTCTCACCGCCGGCCTGTTGTGGCAGTCCCAGTACATGTGGTCTCATGCGATTGCGGATGGCTCGTTTGGCGCCGGCGAGAGTATCTCGTTCCAAAATCAAGCCTGCCGTGTTTGCGACAAGAGTGATTCTAACTACGATCTTCGTCATGCGTTTACGACGAACGCGATCTATCAGCTGCCACTTGGTCCAGGCCACCGGTTTCTCAATACTCGGAGTTTTATGGGACAGGCGTTGGGTGGCTGGCAGCTATCGGGTATTGCTACCGCGAACAGCGGCTTTCCGGTCAACATTACGGTTTCGCGCAGCCGTAGCGATCTGCCGGATGGCAACAACTCAAATCAACGGCCTGACCTGGTGTCCGGTGTTTCCCTCTACCCGGCAAACCAAACTATCAACAACTGGTTCAATCCGGCAGCCTTCGCTATACCTGCCCCGGGAACAAGAGGCAATCTGGGACGGAACGTGGCACGTGGTCCCGGTTGGTACGACATCGATACTGCACTGCAGAAGGGATTTGCGCTGACTGAGCGTTTTCATCTTGAGTTTCGGGCCGAAGGGTTCAATCTGCTGAATCATCCTGCGTATGCAAATCCTGAAGGGAACATTTCTGCGGGAGGGTTCGGAATCATTACCAATGTCTTGAACACTGGAGCAGTAGGCACCGGTACACCGCGACGTATTCAGTTCATGCTGCGGCTCAACTTCTAGACAATCCCAATCCAACGGCGGGTCATAACCTTTCCTCATGGGTAACTTTACTTTCTAAATCGAGTAACATACAACCAAGTAGAAGTTCGTAGTCATAGGTAGGCAACAAACCGTCTCGGATCCTTACACGCCCTGCCTATCTGCCGGTCAACTCCTGTATGCGCAAACCAACACTCGCTGTCCTATTGACTGTCTTAGTAGTTGGACTGCTCGGCGCAGTTTTGTTCGCTCGAAAACAGGCACGGCCGCAATCGGAAAACCAGCCGGCCTTACCTGCGGCCCCGGTAGAGGCAGTGACCCGGGGAACCATCACCAGCAACTTAAGAGTCGCTGGCCAATTTATCCCTTATCAGGAGGTTGACCTGCACGCGAAGGTGTCCGGTTATATTCGCCGAATCAACGTTGACATCGGAGACCGGGTCAGGACTGGGCAAACTATCGCCACACTCGAAGTTCCTGAGCTAAACGCGCAAGTCGCCGGAGCAAAAGCCGAAGTAAGGCACAGCCAATCGGAGATCGACCGGAGCCGCAGCGAGGTGACCCGGGCCCAATCAAATTACGCGGCGGTACACGTGGCCTACACTCGGCTAGTACAAGCTTCTGAACAGCGGCCTGGCCTGATTGCACAACAGGAACTGGATGATGCTCAGGCCAGAGATCAAAATGCTGAGGCTCAAATTGTTGCGGCCAAAGCGGGGCTGGAAGCCACTCAGCAGCAGCTTGGAGTTTCCCAGGCGGATAAGTTGCGCGCGGAAACTTTGTCCGATTACTCAGTTATCACATCTCCGTTTAACGGCGTGGTAACCAATCGTACTGCAGACACAGGTTCACTGATTCAAGCCGGCACCTCTTCGAACAATGCCATGCCGGTGGTTCGCGTCGCGCAGAGCGACTTGCTTCGACTCCGCATGCCAGTTCCGGAAACGGATGTCCGCTTCATCCGGCCCGGAGTTACTGTGAAGATCACAGTTCAGGCTCTCAATCGAGTCTTCACCCAGAAGATCGTGCGGTTTACTCGCGCTCTGAATTCAGAGACCCGCACCATGCTGGCCGAAGTTGACGTACCCAATACCAACCTTAGCTTGAGCCCAGGAATGTACGCCGAGACCGATATTGTTCTCCAGCGCCATGACAACGTCTTGAGCATTCCCAACCAAGCCGTCGTTCCAAACTCCGACCATCCATACGTCCTGGTAGTCAATGCTGCCAACAAAGTGGAAAGAAGAAGCGTGCAACTCGGATTACAGGGTGAGAATCGGTCCGAAATCAAAGTCGGTGTTTCAGAAGGTGACCCGGTCATCTTGTCGGGACAAACCAATTATCAGATAGGCGAGTTGGTCCGCCCACAAACAGCTACCGCCACCGACGGGCAAATTGAGACGGACCAGTAATGTCCTCTTTCGCGATCAAATACCCGTTCTTCATTTTGATGCTTTGCCTGATCGTCGTAGTGATTGGTGTAACTACGATATTCCGGATGCCTGTTGATTTGTTTCCTGAAGTCAATATTCCCGTCGTAGTAGTCGCAACCTTTTACTCCGGCATGCCTCCGCAGCAAATTGAGTCCAATATCACTAACAGCTACGAGCGTTTCTTCACGCTCGGCAGCGGGATCGATCACATTGAATCCCGCTCTCTCCCTGGGGTCAGCCTGATCAAGATTTTCTTTCAACCCGGGGTGGACAGCAATGCTGCGGTGAGTAATATTTCAAATCTTGCCATGGCCAATCTCCGGCGGCTTCCGCCTGGAACTTTGCCGCCCGTCGTCCTTAAGTTCGATGCAGCCAACCTTCCAGTCTGCTTGATCACTCTCAAAGGCCAGGGTCTCAATCAAACGCAACTGAAGGATCTGGCTCAGTTCAGTGTGCGTAATCAGGTCGCCAACGTTCCGGGCGCTTCTGTACCCCAGCCCTATGGCGGACGCTATCGCCAGATCATGGTCTACGTCGATCCCCTCAAGCTGGAAGCTCATCAAATGAGCGTCATGGATGTTGTCGATTCCATCAACAATTCAAATTTGATTCTTCCCGCCGGGGACGTGAGGATTGGAACAAAAGACTACAACATCTATGCCAACAGCCAGGTTCCAATCGTCAGCGAGATCAACAGCTTTCCTTTGAAGACCGTCGGCAATGCGTCCGTATTGGTAGGAGACGTCGGCAAAGCAGTCGACGGCGGCCAGTTGCAAACCAACATCGTTCGGGTGGATGGCCAGGAGTCAGTCTACGTCCCGGTCCTTAAGCAGGGTGGCAACTCCAACACCATCACCATTGTGAATGGCGTCAGGGAAGCCGTTTCAAATCTTCTCGATATCCCAAAGGTGCTGAAGACCAGCGTCGTCTTTGATCAATCGGTCTTTGTCAAATTGGCGGTCAAGAACGTTATCAATGAAGGCACTATCGGACTCTGTCTCACTGCCTTGATGATTCTGCTCTTCCTGGGAAACGTGCGTGCAACCGTTGCCGTGCTCCTATCGATTCCTATCTCCTGCCTGGCTACCTTCCTCGGTCTGAACCTTGGTGGCAGTTCCATCAACACAATGGTGTTGGGTGGGTTGGCGTTGGCTTTATCGCGCCTGATTGATAACTCGGTCGTGGTGCTGGAAAACATTTTCCGTCACATGGAAATGGGCGAAGAGCCAGTTGCTGCTTCCGAAAAAGGGGGCAAGGAAGTCCAGTTGGCAGTTCTGGCTGCAACCATTAGCACTTCCATCGTCTTCTTTCCAGTTGTTCTACTTTATGGAGTTAGTAAGTATCTATTTACCGCGCTGGCTTTAGCCGTCGTGCTTGCACTTGCCGCTTCCTACATTGTCGCTATGACGGTGGTGCCTCTATTCTGCTCCAGGTTCATTAAGCTTGACCCAGCCCATGCGCACTCGCATGCCGCAGGTCAGTCAGATCATGAAGGCAGAGAGAAGAAGAGAAGTTGGTTCGCAGCTGTTGTGAACGGTTTCAATGCGCTCTTCACCAGGCTGCAACTTCTATATAACTCAGCCATTGGCCGATGTCTAGAGTATCCCGTTGTAGTCGCCATCGCGTTTGGTGTGTTCGTGGTCCTGAGTCTTGGGCTCTACCCGGCCCTCGGTAAAGCGTTCTTTCCGCGCACCGATCCTGGCCAGTTCGTGGTCAACGTGAAAGTTCCCGCAGGAACACGCATTGAGTTGACGAATGACTATATAGCTCGCATGGAGCAGGATATCCGCACCGTTGTCTCTACTGCAGACCTGAACATGATCGTTTCTAACATCGGGATTACCCCGGACTTATCAGCGATCTACACTCCAAACTCCGGGATGAACACTGCGTTTATTCAAGTAAGTCTGAACGAAGAGCACAAGGTGGGTAGTTATGTCTACATGGATCGTGCACGGCGTAAGTTGACCAGTGACTTTCCTGAGGTTGCCACTTACTTTCAGGCAGGCGGACTAGTTGACTCGGTTGTCAATCAGGGAAAGCCTGCTCCCATCGATATACAAGTCGGCGGCAACAACTTACAGCAATCTTTCCATCTCGCGCAACAGATTGCCAGTCACCTGCGAACCCTGCCGACGGTCAACGATGTCTTGATCCCACAAGACCTCGATTACCCCGGCATTGAACTGAACATTAATCGAGAGCGTGCCGGTCTGCTCGGCATTACGCCAAAGTCTGTTATCGACAACGTAATTACCGCCTTAACTTCCGATAGTGTCATTGCACCAAGCTTCTGGGTTGATCCCAAGAGCGGAAACAGCTACATGCTGACCGTGCAGTATCCCGAGAAGCAAATCCAGACGATGACAGACTTCAAGCAAATTCCTCTGCGTTCTCCTACCGGCGCGGAGACCACGCCGCTTCAATCGATTGCCGATCTGAAGCAAATCAACACACCAACCGAAGTGGATCACTATCAACTTCGTCGTGAATTTGACGTCTATGTTGCTCCTAAAGCTGAAGACCTGAGTCGAGTCAGTGCAGAGGTGAACGCCGAAATAGCAAAAATCCAGAGGCCGAGGGGAGTCACCATTCAAGTGCATGGCGCCGTTCAGGATATGCACGAATCGTTTGCCAGTTTTGGAATCGGTCTCATTCTTGCCATCGTGCTTGTTTACCTGGTGCTGATGGCCCAGTTTGCGTCCTTCTCTGATCCACTAATCATTCTGCTGGCGATTCCGCCCGGGCTCTCGGGCGTACTCGTTTTCCTGCTGATCACAGGGACTACCTTGAATGTCATGTCACTCATGGGCGTAGTGATGATGACAGGCATTGCGGTGTCCGACAGCATCCTCATTGTCGAGTTCGTCGGAACTCTCCGCAAGAATGGCTTGCCCTTGAGAGACGCTCTCATCGGAGCCTGCGAGGTGCGCTTGCGTCCTATTCTAATGACCACGCTTGCAACCATTCTTGGCCTGATACCAATGGCATTGGCGCTTGAGCCTGGAAGCGAACAGTACGCGCCTCTGGCACGCGCGATTCTGGGCGGCTTGTCGGTGTCCGGCATTATCACCGTGTTTCTGGTGCCCACAGCCTATCTGCTGATGCACCGCAATGATCGAGATGTGCTGGCGAGGAGTGAGGCCTAGCGTGCGTCGTCTACCGATTGCTGCGGTGCTATTGTCATCTCTGGCAGCGATGCCGGCGCCTTCAGCCGTTTTGCTGCCAAGTGCACAACCGAACCCCCAACTGCCTCAGCCTGGCGGGGCAGGGAACAGCAATCCCACACCGGCGCAATTGTCTCCAGATCCAAAAGGGCCCTTGCTGACTCGTCAGGACGCAGAGAGAATTGCCGTTGCCAACAATCCGCGTGTAAAAGTCAGCCTGCTGCTTGCCCGGGTTCAGACCCAAGTGGTTCGCGAAACCAGGGCCGATCTCCTCCCCGATGTCCGTGGCGATCTTACCGGCGTCGGAGCGAATGAGGCAAGCCGTATTTCCGCCGGTGCACTCACTTCCTCGAGACTCCTCCAGCACGCCGGCCTGGGCGTTCAAGTCAACCAATTGATCACCGACTTTGGCCGTACTCGTAATTTGGTGGCCTCAGAACGCTTGCGGGAGAAGGCAAGGCAGGCTGATGTAGAGGCGACCAGGGAAGACATCATTCAAGCGACAGACCAGGTTTTCTTTCAGGCTCTCGAGGCTCAAGCCACTTTGCAAGTGGCGCATCAGACCGTGGCGGCAAGACAGACTCTCGTTGAGCAAATCGCCGCTCTATCCGGGGCCAAGCTCAAGTCTGAACTCGACGTCAGCTTTGTACAAGTAAATCTATCGCAAGCAAAACTCCTTGAACTCGATGCCCAGGTAAATCTCGATGCAGCCAAGGCAGCCCTGACCGCTGTTCTTGGTTCCGACCGCCCCATGGACTATCAGCTGGTTGAAGATACCGGCACTCTCCCATCTGTTCTTCCCAGCGTCAATCAGTACCTTGCTGACGCTCTGCACAACCGGCCCGATTTACAGTCTTTGCAATTCTCCGAACAAGCTTTGCAGAAATTCAGTCTCGCTCAACACGAACAGCTACTGCCCACAGTGAGCGCACAAGGGGTGGTCGGATACACTCCTTACGGCTCCAGTCAGTACTTCACGAGCAGTTGGTACGGCGCTGGCGGCGTAAATGTCAGCCTGCCAATCTTTAACGGGTTCCGCCTTGCCGCACAAGCCACCGCAGCTGCTCTGCAGGCTAGTGCTCAATCCGAGCGCATTCGTGATCTGCGCAATCAAGTTGTCCGGGATGTCCACACCGTGTGGTTGAATGCCAACGCTCAGCGCCAGCGCGTCACTGTTACAAGCGAGCTTGTGCAACAAGCCAATCAAGCCTTCAGCCTGGCTCAGACACGATACCAGTTAGGCCTGAGCTCAATCGTTGAACTTAGTCAGGCCCAGCTTCAGCAGACCCAGGCTGCCATTGACAATGCAAACGCCCGTGCCCAGTTCGGCTTGGCGTATGCAAATTTGCAATTTCAAACCGGAACTCAGCGCTAGCGTAAAAACCACGGCTATCTAGGCAAAAAGAGACACGCTCAAACCTGAGGAACTATCCGGGGGTCACCGTAGTTCAGCGCCGGGCTAAGCTCGCCTCCGCCTCTGCCTTTTCATTCCCTCGTTCCACCTTCTGTAGAAGCAGCACCGCAATAAGCCCCAAAACGACGGCCGTCGCCAAGACTCCGGGCCAGTGCGTCGTCAGCAATAAAACAGTGGATGAGCCATAACGCACGCCGAGAAAAGCCAGCGAGAAGTAACGAATCAGGCGTGCGCAGCCGACCACCCCGAGGAAGTAAGACCACCGCACGTTCAGCGCCCCTGCGCAAAACACTGGCACCTTCATCGGCAGCGGTATGGGCGAGAGCGCCGGAACAAACACCATCACCAGACCGTAACGTTCGAACCAGGAATGCAGCCGAGCGCCGCGCCGCCCGGAGATGTGCCGGGCCAGCAAGACTTTACCACCCTTCCTGGCAATGGCAAACAGAATGGATGTGCCAATCAGAGAACCGCCCAGTGCACACACTGCGGCCAGATAGGCCTGTGCTGGAGCGTTGATCGCAACAGCAATGAGAAGAGCATCGACCCCTCCAATGACAGGCAGGCCAGCCGAATCAAGAATCGCCAGCAGGAACAGTCCGTGCGGCCCCCACGAAAGGAGCAGCCCTACCATTTGCCTCCAGTTACGCAGCAGTCCTAGGGAAGTGATTGGCAGGCTCAAAAGTGTCAGCGCGTCTCTCCGCTTCCGTCCAGCAATTGCAGCAAACCTGACTCGTCGAGTACCGGGATCTTCAGCTTCTCTGCCTTCTCCAACTTGGAGCCGGCTTCTTCGCCCGCCACTACGTAATGTGTTTTGCTGCTCACCGACCCAACCACCTTGCCACCTGCTGCCTCAATCCGCTGTTTTGCTTCTTCACGCTTTAAGCCTGGCAGGCTTCCCGTTAGAACGAAAGTCTTGCCTTGTAGAAGGCCGCCTTGTCTGACAGCTTTAGTACCGGTAAACTGCAAGCCGGCTGTGCGAAGGCGTTCCAACAAGTCAAGATTCCGGCTTTCCGCAAAGAACTGCTGCACGGCATCGGCCACCTTCGGACCAATTTCTTCCGCCTCCTGCAGGTCTGCCGCAGATGCCTGAGCAATTGCGTCCAAGCTGCCAAAGTGATTCGCCAAGATCTGGCCGGTACGCTCGCCCACGAAAGCAATCCCAAGCCCGTTAAGAACCCGGCTCAGCGGCTGCTTCCGGGATGCATCAATGTTGGCAAGAATTTTGGAAGCTGACTTCTTGCCCATCCGTTCCAGGCTTAGTAGTTGCTCCTCAGTCAGGCTATACAGGTCGGCAATATTGTGGACCAGCCCGCGTGCCAGCAGTTGATCAACCAGCGCGTCGCCCATCCCGTCAATATCCATCACGCCGCGCGAAGCAAAGTGGAGCAGTGACTCGCGAAGCCGTGCCGGACAATTGATGTTCATGCAGCGACTGGCCGATTCGCCTTCCTCTCTCACCACATGGCCGCCGCAAACCGGACAGCGCTTCGGCATCTGAAAAGGCCGCCGCGTTTCCCCTTGCGTCAGGACTTGCGTGATCTTAGGAATCACATCGCCACTGCGCTCCAGCAAAACGATGTCGCCGATCTGTAGCCCCAACCGCGCAATCTCATCTTCGTTGTGCAGCGTCGCGCGCGAGACCGTCACCCCAGCCAGACTCACCGGCTTCAAATGGGCCACCGGCGTCAAAGCGCCCGTACGTCCCACCTGTACCCCAATATCTTCTAAGACCGTCGAAGCCTGCCTGGCCGGATACTTGAACGCAATGGCCCAACGAGGGGCTTTCGACGTCCAGCCGAGTTGCTCCTGCTGCCGCACCGAATCCACTTTGGCCACCACGCCGTCGGTTTCATAAGGGAGCGCGCCACGTTTGATATCCCACTCGCGAATGAATTCGAGCAGTTCCGCAACACCCTTGCAGCACCGTCGCGCCGGGTTCACCTTGAATCCCCCCTGCGCCAGCGCTTCCAAACTCGACCACTGGCTGTCCATTGCCGGACGACCGTCGTGCAATAGAAAATACGTGTAGTATTCCAACTGCCGCTCTGCGGTCACCCCCGGATCCAAAGCTCGCAACGCCCCGGCTGCTGCATTCCGCGGATTGGCAAACCGAGGCAACCCAGCTGCCTCGCGCGTCTCGTTCAACCGCTCGAAGGAACGCCGCTGCATGATTACCTCGCCACGCGTTTCGAAATCCTCTCGGCCTAGTGCTTCTAACTTTGGCCGGAGCGGCAACGAACGAATCGTCCGCGCATTTTGCGTGACTTCTTCCCCAACCCGGCCATCACCTCTGGTCAGTGCCTGTTCCAAGCGTCCCGCCCGATACTGGGTTGCCATCGAAAGCCCATCCAGCTTCAGCTCAGCCACGTACTTAAACGGCTCACCCTTCAGCAATCCCCGTACGCGCGCGTCGAACTCCAGCAGCTCCGCCTCGTTCAAGGCATTGTCCAAACTCAGCATGGGCGAACTATGCGCCACTTTAGTGAAGCCTTCGCGCGGCTGCCCGCCTACTCGCCGCGTGGGAGAATCCAGGGTGGCCAGCTCCGCATGCGTGTTCTCCAACTCCAGCAACTCCCGCATCAGCGTGTCGTACGCTGAGTCTGAGATCTCCGGCTGGTCCAGCACATAATACTGATACTCATGGTGCTCCAGCTGCTTACGCAACTGTTCAGCGCGACTAATTGGCGACTCTTGCACTCAAAACCCTATAATGGAGAACTTGGGATCACTTCAAACCAAACGGGCCGTAATTCTTTACAATCCGGTGGCCCGAGCCCTCTCCCGGCACCAACACCTGCTCCAACGTACCATCGGCGTTCTATCTCACCAGGGTGTCGAAGCTCAGCTCGTTCCGACAGTTGCTCCCGGCAGCGCCATCACTCA
This sequence comes from uncultured Bryobacteraceae bacterium, assembly GCA_964248405.1. Lineage (GTDB taxonomy): Bacteria > Acidobacteriota > Terriglobia > Bryobacterales > Bryobacteraceae > Bog-105. The sequence goes on along the minus strand of CAXTYH010000002.1, from coordinate 95,197 downwards.
AGTTCGACAACTGATTGACGACGGTGCTGACCTGATCTTAGCCGCCGGTGGTGATGGCACGGTAAACGAAGTTGCCAACGGAATGCTCCACACGGGCGTTCCTTTGGCCATCCTGCCGGGCGGTACAGCCAACGTGTTGGGGCGCGAACTCGGTCTGCCCATGAATATGGAACGCGCTGCCCGGCTCCTGAGTCAATTGCAGATTCGCCGCGTGGCCACCGGTGCCCTGCGCTTCAGTACGGGCAAGCCCCGAGCATTCGTATGCATGGCCGGCGTTGGCCTGGATGCCGACATCGTCTCGCGGCTCAATCTCGATCTGAAAGCCGCTGCTGGAAAGCTGGCCTACTATATCGGTGGGTTCTCGCAGGTGCTCCGCACCCTTCCCGAGTTCAACGTCACAGTGGACGGGGTGGTTCATCAGGCTAGCTTCGCGCTCATCAGTCGCGTTCGAAACTATGGTGGCGATCTGGAAATTGCGCGCGGTGCTTCGCTCCTTCGCAACGATTTCGAAGTCGTGCTCTTCCGCGGCCGCTTGGCCATGCAATACATTCCCTACCTGCTGGGAGTCGCTATCAAGCGCGTGCACCAATTCAACGGCTGCACTGTCCTGCGCGGTCACAACGTGGTTTGCCAAGCCTTCTCCGGCGAACCGGTGTACGTACAGCTTGATGGCGAACTCGCCGGCACTCTTCCGCTTTCCACTGAGATCCTTCCTGAAGCGCTTACGCTGCTGGTTCCTCCGCAGTACCTGGCCCGGGAACAAGCGCTGGCCGAATCCATCCCTGTCTGCGCGTGAGGCGCAAGGCGCATGGATAACTTCTCGCATACGCTCACTGGGCTTGCGCTGGCACGGACAGGTCTGAATCGTCTTGCGCCAGGCGCTACTGCCGTACTCCTCGTTTCTGCGAATGCTCCGGATGCTGACATCGTCGGGCTGGTACAAGGCCAGTTGCGCTACCTGGAAGTGCACCGCGGCTACACTCACTCGCTCCTTTGTCTGCCCGTCGTTGCGTTTGCGTGCGTTCTGGTAGTAGCAGTTTTCCTGCGACGCCGCACGATCTGGTGGCGATTGTGGTTACTGGCCTGCCTTGGTGTTGGGAGCCACCTGCTTCTCGATTGGACCAATAGTTACGGCATTCGTCTACTGCTGCCATTCTCATCGCGCTGGTTCCATGGCGATCTGAATTCGCTGTACGACGCCTTCTTTCTCCTGGCGCTGGGCGTTGCCGCTCTCTGGCCTCTGCTGGCGAATCTGGTAGGCGGTGAAATTGGGGAGCGAAGGTCAAACGGCCGCGGCATAGCCATTGCTGCGCTACTGGCGATTGCGGCTTTTGAGTGTGGTCGGGTACTCTTGCACAATCGGGCGATAGCGGAATTGCAGGCTCGCGTCTATGACGAGTTATCGCCTCTCCGGACCGCCGCACTACCTGACCCATTCACCCCATTTCGTTGGACTGGCATTGTCGAAACCGAAACCTCCTGGCTGAAGGTTCCCATCGAAGCTTCGGGCAATCCGGATCTGCACGCAGTCGAGTCGTTCTACAAGATCCCCGTCACACCAGCACTCATTGCCGCAAAACAAACCGAACCATTTCGGTTCCTTTCGTATTTCGCGCGCTTTCCCGTTTGGTCCGTAGTTCCCCTGCCGCTTCAGACCGGAGTCGGCTGGCAAGTACAGCTCACCGACCTGCGCTTCGGCACACCCGGCTCGGGCTCTTTCGCAAGTGTTGCCCTGGAGACTGAAAAAGCTCAAGTGCTGCAATCAGACTTCAGCTGGAGTCCACGTTAATCATGGCCTCCGGACTGGCAAACGAGAAAACCAGTCGTAGGCGCGTCCCAAGCCCGATGCACTCACCGGTATTGCTTCAGTGTTGATCACGGCTTTTTGAATATTCGAATCTCGAACAGCTTTGGCCAAAACTTACCAGTTACAAACAGCCGATCAGTCCCCGCATCATACGCAATTCCGTTCAGCACCTGCTCTGCCCCTTGCGGTCCCGTTGCTATGTCCGAGGCAGGCAGCAGGCCGCTTAGATCAATCCAACCATTCACCTGTCCGCTCACCGGGTCGATACGCGCGATCCGATCTTCATGCCACACGTTGGCGAAGATTTCCCCTTTTACCCACTCCAGTTCATTCAAGTTTTGAACTGGTCTGCCCTCCGCCGTCACTGTAATGCGTCCTGTTTCGGCAAACGTTTCCGGATCCCAAAACCGAATCTGGGGCGTCCCGTCATCCATGACGATGCGCTTGCCGTCGGTTGTCAAAGACCAACCCTGGCCCGGATAGTGAAACGTCTTTTTGACAGCAAAAGTCGATAAATCGTAGACGAAGCCTGTCTCAGTTGTGTAAGTCAGCTGGATCAGGTTGTTCTTCCACGGAACGATGCCCTCGCCAAAGTACTGCGACGGCAGCTCCTGCTGTTGCACGATCTTTCCATCCTGCAACTTGACCTTTCGAACAGAAGATCTGCCGGCTAAGCCGGTGGCCTCATACAGGTAGCCGTCGCGGTAAAACAGTCCTTCGGTGAATGCCTGCGCGTCATGAGGAAACGTATGCACAACCTTGTAACCGTACTCAGGGATCGGAGCCGAGTAGACATTGCTGCATGCACAAAGCAGCAACGCGGCAGTTAATTGAATGCGCATTGAAAGTAGCAGTCCGCTGCTGTTAGAAATGTCCGCGAGTGCGCCGTGACGGTAAGTTCAATCGGGTTCGAATAACCTCCGCCGAGCGTAATAACCAAGGGGATGTTTCTTCGCCGGACTTCGCCGATCACTAACTCATCGCGTGCGGTCATGCCTTCCGGCGAGAGCGCCAGACGGCCAAGGCTATCTGCCTCCAATGCATCCACACCAGCCTGGAAGAACACCACCTCCGGGCCGAAATCCAAGGCCGTAGTCAAAGCAGGACGCAGCGCGGCCAAATACTCGCGGTCGCTTGTTCCATCGGGCAGCGGAATATCCAGGGTGCTTACCTGTTTGCGCAAGGGAAAATTCCTTTCGCTATGCAGCGACAACGCAAAAACATCCGGGTCACCCGAAAATATGGACGCAGTTCCGTCGCCTTGGTGTACGTCCAGGTCGACAATACTGGCCCTCCTCAAATCCGCTTCGGCACGAAGGGTCGAGATAGCAACGGCGAGATCATTAAATACACAAAACCCGGAGCCCTCGTCCCGGTAGGCGTGGTGCGTGCCCCCGGCCAGAGTTCCGCCAAAGCCAGTTCGCATGGCGGAACGCGCCGCGCAGAGCGTACTTCCTACACTGGCCAGTGTGCGCTTGACTAGCTCGGGCGACGCTGGAAAGCCAATTCGTCGCATAACGGCCGCGGGAAGCGTGCCTTGGAGAAAGCCATCAACGAACAAAGGATCGTGGACCCGTAGCACGTCCTCGCGTGATGCCAACTCTGCAGGCTGGATACGGAATCGCCCGTCACCGCTCAGTGTTTCCCGCAGCAGTCGATACTTGGTCAACGGAAATTTATGACCGGCGGGAAGCGGAAAGTGATACTGATCGCAATAGTACAGATTCAGTGGCTCTATAGGCAATCTCTCAGAATAGAGGAGTGCGGCTGCTCCATTGTGCTTATCCTACTGGTTGTTCCCGCTTACGAAAATGAAACTGAAAAACATCCTGGCAAGCTTTCTCGTGGCCGCTTGTATCGCGGCCGCCCAAGAGCCTTCCGTTCCGGCAGTTCCGCATCCCGACTTCTCCGGCAGATGGCGCATGCAGAAAGACAAGAGTGATTTCGGAACATTCAAGATGCCCGACATCGTGGTCCGCATTATCGACCAGCACGGTGACACGATGAACGTGCACACAGTGCAAACCACCGGAGAACGGACCTCTACAGTAGATGCTACTTACTCCACCGATTCGGTCTCTAAGAACATTCTTAACAACCGCGAGGCCACCAGCAAAGCATTCTGGGACGGCCCAGCCTTTGTCATTCACACGGACATGAAAACGGCCAAGAACGAGGACGAGCAGATTGAGGACCGGTATGAGCTATCCAACGACGGACAGACACTCACCATGACTAGCCACGTAGTAACTCCGAAGGGCGATGCAAACCTGCGGATGGTGTGCAATCGAGAGAAAGTCAGCGGATAAGAAAGAGGGAGGATCCAGGGGGACCTGGGGGGGACCTGGTGACCTGCGGTGGAAGAGTGAGACACGGGAGTTCGGGGGCACTTTCAGCGAAAGCAGAAAGAAAGTGTCCAAGGATGGAAGTGGTCGGCGGTGGTACAAGTACAGCCCGGAGTTTAAGCGGGTGGCGGAACTGGATTTTTCGCCGCAGCCTCCCGCAGCGTCCAGGAGACACGCCGGAAGAGCGGCGCGCGTTCCGGCGAGGCATCTACCAGGTGATTCAAGACCAGATAGCGGCGCAGGGCCAAGCCAGTATTGAGCGGATGTGTGAATTGGGCAAAGTGAGTCGAGCCGGTTTTTACCGAGATTGGCAAGAACGCCGGCCCCAGAAGCGGAGGTGGCTTTGCGGGATGCCATCCAGAAAGCGGCCCTAGCCAGACGAAGCTACAGCTATCGCCGCATCACAGCGTTTGTGCAACGGGCCGGTCTTGCCGTGGAAGAAGGCGTGGTCAGGCGCATCCTGCGTAGTGATAATTTACTGGCTCTTCGCAGACGCCGGTTCACCAGGACAACCAACTCCGAGGGTGGCTTCACCGTGTATCGAACTTCGCGCAATACCTGCAAATCAAGGCGATTAACCAACTCTGGGTGCCGACATTACGTATCTGCGCTTGCGGCATGAGTTTGTCTATCTGGCCGTTGTGCTGGATGTCTTCTCACGCCGGGTTGTCGGTTGGGCACTGGCTCGCAGTTTGCAAACCGCCTTGCCGCTGGCGGCTGTAAACCAAGCCATCCAAGAGCGCGGGCCGGACGCTGGGCTGGTGCATCATTCCGATCGCGGCGCCCAGTACGCCAGCAACGAACATGTCAAACGACTGGAAGCGGCAGGAATAGTCATCAGCATGAGCCGTCCCGCCAGACCTTGGGAAAACGCCTACTGTGAACTTCATGGGCACGCTCAAACGAGAGCAAATCAGTTGCTCCACCTTTACGACACTGGAGGATTTACAGGCTCAGATCACCGAGTTTATCGACCAGTTCTATAGTGTTCAGCGGCTGCACTCGGCGCTGGACTATTGCTCGCCAGAAGAGTTCGAAGTAACGCAGGGCAGGCTCCCACTAGCGGGCATGAGTTTTCCCAGGCATGAGGAAATCCACCCTGATGCTTAACCGACTGTTCACTCAGCGGAGAGCAGTCTTCCGCTCTCCGCTGCCTCATCAGGATGAGTCTCCAGAAGAGTATTCCTCGGTCAGTTGCTCTCTAGCAGAGCCGACCTCCGCTTCCCCTGCTATGCTCATCCTCAACCGTAACTCAACCAAAGGCTACTGCTTTTCAGCCAATAGCAACTGCCCCCAAATTCCACTGTCTCATCTCACGACGCAGGCCCCTCCTTATCCAACCGCTCAAGTCAGGCTGTCCCCTTCGATCCCCCTTCGATCCCTTCCCTTCGGGCCCTTCGGGCCGCACTTCAGGATGTCCACTTCCGACAAACTTCCGACAACCACCTCCGTCACCTGTATTTTGCAAATACATTTGAAGGGGCTTTGCCGTGCTGAAGATAAAGCTTGGAAGAAAGAAGCCGGTTAGAGCTTCGGACGGAAGCTTGCAAGCTGTACGAAGCTGCTGGTGCTCAGGCTGGTGTGAACGAATCTTACGCACACACCAATTCCGAGATTCGCGGAGGAACACGCCGCTAGGGAACGACGACGCTCTAATCTCTCAGTGCAACAGCGCGTACACGCCATACCGAACTACATTGACGATTACTTTCCGTTGCAACGATTGCCGGCATTCTCTCAGTTGCAGCAGGATCTCAGGTTGATCTTTCCTGGATAAATGGTTCATCTTCAAATGGCAAAGGACAGCCGTCGCCACACTGAATGCGGGGCGCACTCTCGAACAACGAGGGCCTCTTACCCCAAGTTTGCAACCCGAATAGAAATGCCAGAATGTGATTAACATGGTTCTCCCAAGTTTGAGTACGGTATCGGCCGGCGCGCCTCCATCTCTAGGCCCACAATGTCTATAAAACCGTCGCCAAGGTGCCTATGGGCAGGAACGCTGGGCCTCATCGTCTGCTCACCGCTCCTCGCGCAGCAAAACCCAAAGAGCCAGGGCCGGGATGTCACCAAAGTCTACGCAGAAAATTGTGCCGGCTGCCACGGAACGAACCTCGCCGGCGGCTCCGGGCCAAGTCTTCTTGATCCAACGTGGCATGGCAGTGGCGACGACAGCAAGCTGATGAATAGCATTCGCAGCGGCCACACGGCAGCTGGCATGCCTGACTTCGCGCATTTGCTGAACGATGCCGAAGTTCGCGGCCTCGCTATCTACATCCATGAGAAAGGCGCCAAGTTCCAGGACACCCAGACGAAGGCCAACGCGCCTGCTCCCGGCACCGTGGTGCAAAGCGAAGAGACGTCGTTTGAGCTAGTGCCTGTCGTGGAATCCGGGCTCGATGACCCCTGGGCCATTGCTTTCCTGCCGGACGGTCGCATGCTGGTAACCGAAAGAGCGGGCCGCCTCCGCATCGTCGCCGACGGCCGCTTGCTTCCGGAGGCTGTTCGCGGAATTCCGCCTGTTTATGGAGGCGAGGGCGGACTTCTCGCGGTGATGCTTCACCCGCATTACCCACAACCGGGCAATGGCTGGCTTTATCTGACTTACGGCGACAAGAGCCCAGGCGGTCTCGGCTTGGCTGCTGTTATTCGAGGCCGGTTGCGAGATGGTGCATTCGTTGATCAACAACAAATTTACAAGGCCGATCCTGCTCTCTATCGCGCTGGAGGTGCACGCTTCGGCTCACAACTTCTCTTCGACGGCAAAGGGCACTTATTCTTCTCTGAGGGTGATCGCGGGAGCCCACCAGATGAACAGGATCTCTCACGCCCAAATGGCAAAGTGCATCGCGTCAATGACGACGGCAGCATTCCGAAAGACAACCCATTTGTCAAACAAACTGGAGCCTTGCCAAGCATCTGGACCTATGGCCATCGGAACGCTCAAGGACTCGCCTTCGATCCTGTCACGGGCGATCTTTGGGAATCGGAACACGGCCCGCGAGGTGGAGATGAATTGAACGTCCTCTATCCCGGCCACAACTATGGTTGGCCCGTCATCACATACGGCATGAATTACGATGGAACGCCCATCACCGATCACACTGCTCAAAAGGGTATGGAGCAACCGGTTGCGTACTGGGTTCCCTCCATTGCCACAAGTGCAATCGCCTTCTACACAGGAAACCGTATCCCGCAGTGGAAGAACAACCTGTTTGTGGGATCGCTAGCGGCACAGGAACTGCTGCGCTTGGTGATCGAAGGCAAGTCCGTTACTCATCAGGAGGTTCTGTTCAAAGGGATTGGCCGCGTGCGCGACATTGTCAACGGGCCGGATGGCTACCTGTATGTCGTGCTGAACCAACCGGGCCGGATTGAGCGCATCGTTCCGGCCAGCGGGCATTCCACAAGGTAACCTTCAGCAACGGTTTACTCTTCTTCCCTCAAGAGACACGCCGGGCATCTTTCAGTGTCAGGCACCAGGATCGGTAGCCTCGCTTCTTTGATCCGGGATCGTCTTCCAACTGGAAGAGCCCGTCCAACCTTGTGCCGGGCGTAAACAGGTCGGCGCGATCTCCGAAGTTCCAAGCCTTCGCGTGAAACACCTTGCCGTCTTGCCGGAGCGGCACACTGAAGTGTTTGCCTTCCTTTATGACTCGGGGAGGGCCAGCAACTTCCGCTCCTGTAACGAGTAACAGAGGTGATGGATTGCCGCATCCGAATGGACCCAGAGCGAGCACCTGCTGTACGCAGTCGTCACTTAGCTCAGCAAAGGAGGCTTCGGCGTCCACGGTGAGTTGGGGACGCAGGTCATCAGCATCCAGCCTCTGCGCAGCTATTTCGCCGAAACGAAGCCGAAAAGTACGGAGATCATCAGGGGACATCGTCAAACCTGCCGCCTGCCGATGCCCACCGAATTTGCTGAACAACTCCGGCATGCTCTCCAGCGCATCCAGCAAGTGAAAAGCCGGAACACTGCGGCCCGACCCGGTGAGCCGGGCCGGTCCATCCTCGTTCTGAGAATTGCTAAGCACAAACACTGGACGGCAAAAGCGCTCAACCAGCCGGCTTGCCACAATCCCGAGCACTCCCAAATGCCAGCCTTCCCCTGCAAATACCAAAGCGGCGTGTTCCGGTCCCGCCCCTGTCGCCTCGCACTGTTGAAGGATGGTGTCAACGATCTCGGCCTCTACTTGCTGGCGCTCACGGTTCAAAGTATCTAACTGCTCGGCCAACGCTTGCGCGCGTGCTGCATCGCTGGTAAGAAACAGTTCCACCACATCGCAAGCCGTCGCCATGCGTCCCGCGGCATTGATTCGCGGCGCCAGGCGGAACGCCACCTGATGCGCTGAGGGAACCTCGTTGTCTTCAAATCCGGCTACCCGGAGCAGGCTGCGCAGCCCGGGGTTGCGTACATTGCACAGACCGCTCAAGCCGCGACGAACGATCGTCCGGTTTTCTCCGGTCAAGGGCACAATGTCGGCGACCGTCGCAATGGCGACCGGCTTCAGAAACGAATCGAGCAGAGCACGCTGTCGAGCGAGCGGCAAATTGCTCCCCGCGATTAAGGCCTGCACCAGCTTGAAGGTGACCCCTGCCCCGCACAAGTCTTTGAAGGGATAGCGGCAATCCTTCCGGTTCGGATTCAGTACGGCCAGCGCCGACGGCAATTCATCTTCCGGGAGATGGTGGTCTGTGACGATGACATCGATGCCAATGGAACGCGCATGCCTGACCACCTCGAGAGAGCGAATGCCGGTATCCACGCTGACAATCAACTTGATCCCAGACCTGGCAGCTTGCTCCACCACCTCGCTTCGCATTCCGTAACCGTCTTTGAGTCGGTGCGGAATGTGAAACTCGGCAAGACCGCCCAGGATCTCTATCGCTTTTTTAAGGATCACAATGGACGCGGTACCGTCGACGTCGTAATCGCCGTAAATTAGAATTGGCTGGCGTTCGGAGATTGCACTTTGAAGGCGCAACAGAGCAGTGCCGAGATCCTGCATCGCTAGCGGATCGTGGAGTTGCTCCAGCCGTGGCGAGAGATACTCTCTTGCCGATGCACAATCGACTAAGCCTCTAGCAGCTAAGACAGAAGCGACGAGGCAGGGAATGGCAAGTTCCCGCGACAACTGCTCCACTATCTCTGCCGCGGCAGACAGCCGACTCCAACGCGCGGCAGGTCTCTGCCAAACCGGCGCCTCCACTTCGTCAATCATCAATTGCGAGAGAAGTAGCCACCGAGAGAATCATTCTCACCAGATTCTTCTTCCACTTCCACAACACTCTCCAACTCGTCCAAAATCTGGTTCATCGATTCGTACCACTCGGTGTGTTGCTCGAAGACGTAGATTTGACCGTCAATGCTGAAGGAAAGCTCCAGCGAACTGGTGAACCCCTCATATGCCTGCAGCCGCTTTAAACGAGCCTCGAAGCCGCGCTTTTCTTCGCGGGTCAAGGGGCTGTCTTCCAGCTGGTCCAGAGCCTCGTCGATTAAGTCCAGCGTGAACGAACGCTGAGAGAACACGATGAGTTTCGCGCCGGCCTTTCTACCGGCGGCGACAAACTCGCGAAAATCCGGATGCCTCTCGATATCCCAGGACACTTCGTTGGATGTGTCATAGGTCTGGCGCTGACCGAAAATGACCGGCATCTCCGACGCGTCCAGAAAATCCTGCACGTCTTTACGCAAGGTCTCGAGATCGATAGCCATTCGTTTCACCGTATCAAATCCACGCTAACAGTGGCGCAGGAAACGCTCCGGCTATGCCTTCTGTAGACCGGGGCAGCGGGATACTGAAAACCGGAGTAGTAGAAACGCATACCCCCATAAATTTGATAACCTAGTCCTATGCAGATTGGTTATAGCTGCCTCACCAAGAGACTGCCGGGTCTCTCCAAAAAGATCGCAGTAGCAGTCGGTTTAGTTGCCATTCCTGTGACAGCGAAAATTGAGCGTGTCGTCACAGCAAAGCCCAGTGCCAATGCTCCACAACTTCCGGTTCTAACAGGATCTTTACCCGCTAGTGACCCTCGGACCGCGCGCTTGCAGCGATTCCTCTCGCGCCTGCGCTGCCCCGTGTCCTACCTTGCAGAAGATTTCGTGCATGCCGCCGACGACAACCACTTGGACTGGCGGCTGTTGCCAAGCATCTCGGTAGTTGAGTCTGGTGGCGGCAAAGCATACAAGAACAACAATATCTTCGGTTGGGCCAGGGGCGAACATCTCTTTCCTACTTTGCGATCTTCCATCAACGAGGTTGCCTTCAAATTAGGAAAGAGCTCTCTGTATCGCAATTGCGACATTGAGACCAAGCTTCACATCTACAACCCGGAAGATGAGGGCTACGCGGAGAGCGTGGTTTCAGTTATGAATCAGATCAGCCCGGTGGTAAACCTCCGACCCGCTCGCCGCATTCGCATTCGCCCGAACCAGTTCTCTTACGCCACTGATTGAAGGGCTAACGTACGGTGGCAGAAGTCGCCGAAGGCCTCCGAGTCCAAGCGCATAGCTTTGTAATTCATCAAGATCGGACGCAGTCGGGGCACAATGTCCTCCCGCTTAACATTTTGCGCAAAAACGAACCCGAGCCTCTCCCCCATGGGTGAGGCTCCCAGGTAGATGGTGTACATGTTGATGCTTGCGCCGACGATTCCAATCTCAGCAGTGTAGGGTCTTGAGCAGCCGTTCGGGCAGCCGCTGGTACGGAAGCGAATCACATCGTCCTTAAGACCGATGGAAGTGAGTTCGCTCTGTAGCGTACCAACCAGCTCGGGTAAGATCCGCTCCGATTCGGTAATAGCCAAACCACACGTGGGCAGGGCAGGGCAGGCCATCGAATAGCGCAGAACCGGAGGCAGCGATTCCGCAGGCAGCAGGCCGCATTCGTCCAGCAACTGCGAAATAGTAGCCTTGTCGACGTCGGCAATGCCGCACAGGTAGAGATTCTGCTGGCAGGTCAATCGAACTTCCAGCTGGTACCGTGACACGATCTGGCGAAGCCCGGTCCGAAAGCGATGCTGCTCATTAAAGTCACGCAGCCGTCCACTGACCACCCGAACCCCGACGAACCAGCTTCCCTCAGCTTGCCGATGCCAACCCAAGTAGTCATCGGAATTGGTCCAGGCCAACGGCTGTGGCTTTGCGAGAGTTCGGCCAACACGGGCTTCCAACTCGCGCTTGAACTTCGGCACGCCCCAGTCGTCCATCACATATTTCAGCCGGGCAAGTTTGCGATGGGTGCGATTGCCGAAATCCCGGTGGATGGTGACGATTGCCGAACAGATTTCGAGCAACTCCTCCTGGTCCGGCCCAATCGAGCAAATTGGGTCAGCCAGGCGCGGGTGGGATGCTTTGATTCCGGTACTCTGTCCCATGCCGCCGCCAGCCAAAATCGTGTAGCCGGTCAACGTGCCCGATGCGAAGTGTGGGACAACGCCGATGTCATTCGCATAGATGTCAGTGGTATTGGAGCCGGAGAACGCAAACCCAATCTTGAATTTACGAGGAAGGTACGTCGGCCCATAAAGCGGCTCTTCGTCCTCAACGCTTGCTGCCCGTTCGCCATTGATCCAGATGTCGCAGTAAGCTGTCGTTTTCGGCTTCAGCTTCGAAGACAGATACTGAATGACCGGTTGCAAGTTGCGCCGCTGATCAGTTTCAAATGGAGCTGAGCACGAGATGATATTTCGGACAACATCACCGCAAGCTGCCAGCGTGGAGAGGTAGCTCTTGTTCAGGTCGCCGATCAGTTCGCGAAGACAGGCTTTAGGGATGTGGTGATACTGTATATCCTGCCGCGTTGTAATCCGCAGCGAGCCGTCGCCCAAGTCAGCCAGCCGATCCAGGGTCAGGTACTGGTCGGCTGAGAGTATACCGCCGGGCACACCTACTCGCACCATGTCTGTAAACTGCTTTGGGCCAGCCTTACGTTGGTCGCGGTCATCCTGCTGATAGATCCCGTGAAATTTCAGTACCCCAATGGCGGGCTTAGAGAATTCGGGCAGTCCGTTCCCGAGCTCCTCGGCGAGAGTTCCACGGAGGAAATGCGCGTCAACTTTTGCCTGTTCCGGGCCAGGCAGTGGTTTGTCCATCTACTAAATAGAGTATCTTGTAACGAGCGATGATGCCTACCGAGTAAATTTCACGCCGATGTATTCCAGGGCAGTTCGAAGATTTGCTTCGAATCAGCGTGACTCAGAGCCCAATAAGTCCACGCAAACGAAAAAGACCAGCTGCCGAAGCAGCCGGTCTTTAACGGAAGAACCCGAATTTTAAGCGACGAGCTTATGTTCCTGTTTGGCGTCAGTATGCCGAACCGTCTGAACGGATCGGGCAATTCCCAGCGCCCGAAGAAGCCGAATCTGCAACCAAGAAGGATCGAACTCATACCAACGCAGCCCATGCCTGGCAGAAGTGGGGTGAGCGTGATGATTGTTATGCCAGCCTTCACCGAAAGTAAGCACCGCTACCCACCAGTTGTTGCGGGAATCGTCCCGAGTGTTGAACCGGCGTGAACCCCACATATGGGTGGCTGAATTAACAAGCCAGGTGCTGTGAAGCCCAACCACGACTCGCAGGCAGAAGCCCCAGAGCATCATCGAAAAGCCGCCAATTGCCCAGAGACCGACTCCAAGGATGACATTAGGCACCCAGTGGTAGCTATTCAAGAAAACGTAAAATTTGTGTTTGGCAAGATCCGGCGCATACTTCGACATCAGTTTGGTGTCGTTATGTTTGGCTTCGCCTAGAAGAATCCAGCCAACATGCGACCACCAAGCCCCATCGCGCGGCGTATGTGGATCGCCTTCTTTGTCGGAAAATTGATGATGCAAGCGGTGAGTGGCAACCCAAAAAATAGGTCCGCCTTCGAAGGTGAGAGCTCCGCATACGGCGAAGAAATATTCGAGAAGTTGCGGAATCTTATACGACCGATGTGTGTGTAACCGGTGGTAACCCAAGCTGATGCCGAGATCGATGGTCACCCAGTAAAGAAATACCGCCACAGCCAGGTTCAGCCAACTGAAATTGAACAGCGCCGCAATTGCGCCTATATGAAGTAGTACCAGAACAACTGTCGTGCTTGTATTTAGCTTCTGATCTCGGTTAATCGCCGTAGCTTCTGTAATCACTCATTTCCCCCGGGTCCATTAATTCGCAAACGTAGTCCAGTCAAGTCAACATCGGAACCCAAACGACTGATCTCTTCTTTGATCTCCGCGATTTCGGAAGTCATCTCATCGTCTTCGGGAGCAATTTCCACTCCGTTTTCCTTGTTCTCTTTCGTTTGTAGACGCTTTGCGAACTTCTCCTGCTGTTTTTCTTTTCTTTGTTGTTCTTTCAGACGTTTGTTAAATGTCTGGCGGCCACGACTAGCCATCGCCCCTCCTCTTGCAAGTCCGGTTATGGAAATGCACTTACCGTCAAAAAGGCCCGAAGTCCGGCGGGCACGGGGCCCAGCGAACTTCGCGCCTTGATGTCAAAACACTAAAGTAAAACGCTTCCGAAGAAGCGTTCTATCACTGCTTACCAGCGGGATCCGCGACCACGGCCACCGCCGGCACCACCACCGTTGCCTCCCCGGCCACCGCCGCCGCCGCCGCCGCCGGGACGTCCACCGTACCCGCCGCCACCACCGCCCTGAGGCTTAGGACGTGCTTCGTTCACGTTCATGGCCCGGCCATTCAGCTCGGCTCCATTCAACTGTGAGATTGCTGTTTCGGCATCACGCCGCTCGGTCATTTCCACAAAGGCAAAGCCACGTGGCTGGCCGGTATCACGGTCAGTCACAATATTGACGCGTTCCACATTCCCATACTGTGAGAATGCGGCGACCAGTTCGTCCTGTGTGGTTTGGAAACTGAGGTTCCCGACAAATATATTAGTCATTCGTATTTCCGTTCAAAAGGTGAGATTCGTCTCTGTCGGACTGCGCTAGAAGCCAAACCGGAAGACTGGTAAGGAAGGAAGGACGGCCAGAAGTACCCAAAATGAGGTCGTTGCAAAGACAATACTACTGTAACAGATGCCAGGAATAAGTGAATATTAGGAATAAGAATAACAGGCTTACCTGGTCCGTGCTCCCCGAAGAAGTCGCAGTCAGGACTTGCTGTGCAGGGCGCGTAGAGACAGGCCATGCGCCACGGAGATAAACTCTCCACCACTTTGGACCTTATCGAACCCAAAACGCCTTTCGAAGATAGCTCGGACAGCAGGAACCAGGGAGCTGCCGCCGGTGAGGAACACTCTGTCTATCTCTCCTGCGCCCACACCCGTTTTGCTGAGCAGAGCCTCCACACGCGTTGAGATATCACGAAGTTCCTCTTCGATCCACGATTCGAAATCGGCCCGGGTTACTTCCATGTCCAGGTCAACATCGCCATCGGTAAATCGAAACACGCTGCGCTCGGCATGAGAGAGAGTTACCTTGACTCTTTGCACGGCCCGGTGCAGCTGATAACCGAGATCGTGCTGAACCAAGTAGAGAAGAGCGATGATCTTTTCGGGCTCAAGCGACTGGCGGGCAACACTTTCGAGCATGTTCAGAGTCTCGCGCGACCGCAGGAGAGACAGGTGATGCCAGCGCTCCAATTTGTAGTAGACCCAGTTCGGCACAGGCAGCCGTTTGCCGTTTGAATCAAGATAAGTACCCGCACCTAGAGCTGGAGAGACCAGATGGCGTATGATCTTGGCGTCGAAGGAATCGCCGGCAAGCGCCAGGCCCTCATTTCCCAACACCTCGCGGACCCGTCCATTTGCCTGGCGATAGTCCGGCCCGACACGAAGAAGCGAAAAGTCGCTTGTACCGCCGCCGAAGTCGCCAATGAGAATCAGTTCATTGCGGTCGAGGCGCGCTTCATAGTAAAAGGCCGCCGCAACGGGCTCCATTTCAAAAGATACTTCCTCAAAACCGGCACGGTGCAAGGCCTCTTCGAGTCGTCTTACTGCGTACTGATCGTCCTCTTCGGAATCGGCGCCAACGAATCGGACCGGCCGACCTACCGTTGCCTGTCGAATGGGGATTTCGAACTGAGTTTCGACCGAGACCCGGATATCCCGCATGATATTAGCCAAAAGATCCTCCAACTGGAAGCGGCGACCGAAGATCTCGGTTGTTTGGAGGCTACGGCTGGTGAGAAAGGACTTAAGCGATTGGATCAGGCGGCCTTTGTCGTCGGCCTGCAGATAGTGATCGATCCCGATGGGACCGCTCCAGGACTTAATGACATTGCGCGAGCCTTCTCGAAGCCGTTCCAGGTACAACAGCGAGCGAAAAGATTCAGTGACGCCTCCGCTATACGGGAAGCGAGTCAGGTGAACTGCATCAGCAGCAGTGGCGACCGCAACGGAACTGTTGGTGGTACCAAAGTCAAAGCCCACCGACAGGGGACCGGCGACGCTCATGAGGCCGTATGGTAGAGCCGGCGCGAGAAGGTCATCTTCTCCACCTTACAATCTGAAGGCGGTTCAGGTGAGCACTTCAAGCTGTGCCCGTTCAGCTTTTGAGTCACCCTGTGCGGTTGCCTGAGGGCTAATTGTTTTGAGGAACGGCAAAGCCAGATAAAAGGTACTGCCAACGCCAACTTCGCTTTCCAGCCATATGCGACCGCCTAGCAACGCCCCAAGCTGCCGGCATATCGAGAGGCCCAGGCCTGTTCCCGAAAATCGCCTGGTGAATGAATTGTCCACCTGGTGAAAGGGCAGGAAGATCTCCTCATGTTTTTCGGGCGGTATGCCGACGGTGAACTTGACTGCGTTGCTGACAAGATTAGTTAGAATCTGACGCAGCCGTAGCGGATCGTTGATGAGAGACCCGGGAACAGCTGGGTCAACCATCCAGTCCAGCTTAAGACCTTTCTCTCTGGCCCGATAGTCGAGGGGTCTAACTGTCTCAGCAATCAAGCTTCTGAGCTCAAAAGGAATCGGGTTACTCTCCAGTTTGCCGGCTTCTCCTTTCGAGAAGTCCAAAATGTCGTTGATGACGACCAGCAGTGACTCGGCTGACCTCTGAACTGTTTCCAGGTACTCCTTCTGCTCTCCGGTCAGAGCCGAATTCAGGGCTAGGTACGTCATCCCCAGAATGCCGTTCATCGGAGTCCTGAGTTCGTGGCTTACCTTGGCTAAGAAGTCGCTCTTAGCACAGTTGGCGGCTTCTGCCGCTTCTTTGGCTTCGCGCAACTCTGCGGTGCGTTCACCGACAAGCCGTTCCAGGTTCTCCTGGTAAGAGCGAAGGTCCGCCTGCGCCTTTCTTCGCGTCGAACTATCGATGAAGGTGACTACCGCCCCAATGACCGAAGAGCCCTGATGAATGGGATAGGACCAGTATTCGACCGGGAAGCAAGTATGGTTTTTGCGCCAGAGCACTTCATCATCCCGGTGAATCTGCTCGCCATTTATGAAGGCACGGTAAATGCAGCAATCCAGCAATGGCAACGGGGTGAGATCTTCCCTGGTGTGGTGGCAGCGATCGTGCATGTTGCACCCGAGGAGGTCTTGTTCAGTCTCATAACCAAGCAGCTGGACGCAGGCGCGGTTCGCAAACGTACAGTTGCCCTGCAGATCGATCCCGTAGATGCCTTCCGCAGTGGAGGCGAGCAGCAATCGGACTTGATCTTCCTGTTGAGACAACTGCTCCTGCAGTTTCTTACGATCGGTTACGTCGCGAAAGAACATCGCCACCAACGGCCTGCCATCTTCTGAATACTGCGAGATTGCCAACTCGGTTATCAGATCCTTGCGCATGGGTACCTCCACCGAACTGCCCGCAAGAGGGTGAGTGCCAGTCAAGCGCAGGGTTTGCAGGTAGGTGTCGAACTGAGCCCGCACGCAGCCGGAAGGCATCAGCGAACTGAAAGAGCGTTGAAGAACAGCTTGGCGCTCCCAGCCAAAAAGCTGCTCAGCGCGAAGGTTAGTGCGAAGCACAATGCCGCTGTCGTTGATGATGACAATGCCGTCCACTGCAAGCTCAAAAAACAGACCGGCTTCTGTGCGGTTGTCCTCCGGGCTCCTATTCTCCTGTATGTACGTGACCGGGTGCTTCAGATCCTTCGACATCTCCGTTCTAGTTTAGAAAAGCGCTGATGTGGCTCAATGACCATATCGGCGTTCTCGGGAAAAAACTTTATGCCTTGTGCAAGGCAAGGCGTGCCGAGCGGACTCGCCCAGGAATCCGCACTCAGCTAAGAGTTTTTGTTGCTCTCGCGCACTTATTTGCGTGAACATCAAGTTGTCGAATCTGGTACTTCTGGGAGCAGCCTTCGCCGCCGCTGGAATTGCTGCTGAGATAAGTACAGGCTCAACTTCGATTGCCAAATGGGTTCCGATTGTCCCAGCAATTGGATTGGCTTTGTTTGCTGCTGCCGGAAGTTTTCTCTGGAGCAAAGGAGCGCTGCAGGCTGAGCAGTCCGAGTGGGCTCCGCTTGCCGAGCTTCTGAATGGCAAGTTTGAGGGCTGGCATGGTGGCATCCATGGCACGGTGCATGGTACTCCAATCCACATACGCATCGAAACGGACAAAACGAATGCCGGCTATATCCACGACAGTTTGGCTCAATACTGCTCTGCAAAGTATTACTTTGCCCTGACGTTAAGCGTTCCATTTCGCGAGGAAGCTTGCTGGCGCTTGATGTTCCACCCGCAAGGGAACAACCCAAGTAAGGGCGCTTGGCGCACGATTTGCCCAAGTTTCACTTATCTCGCACACAAGCTCGATCAAGCCGGCGTTCCGGATCTGTTCGCAGAATGGAGCAAGTTCACCGTTCTCAAGTGCGATGGCGAAAAAGGCGAGCTTACGCTGCGTTACCCAGCTGCACACATGTATTACTGCCCGACCGTTGAGGAGTTGGAGAACGAGATTAACTTAGTAAGGCACATTGCAGCAACGTGGCAGTGCGCCACGCACTCGGAAGCTGCCGCTTAAGCTGAGAGAACCTCTAACCGAAGTAATACTCGGCTACTGCGCCAAACCACATCTCTGCCTTGCGGGACCTCACGGTGAGACCTAGCGGGAGTTTAATGCTTCGTGCCCGTTGGTTTTGCGCCGAAGCTTGAACAGCCGGGGCAATGAGATACATCTCTAAAGTAAGAGCTACGTATTGATCAAGCATCTATCTTTGAGTGGCCCCCGAAGGACCTCCTCAATGAAAAATTTCACAAGTCATCCTTTTACACTAGTTTTTGCTGCTGTTCTTTTCCTTGCACCATTTCCACTGCCGTGTCAATCCACTTCCGATGACGCAAGCCTCCCTGCGAATAGCAACAATGTTGTCCCGCAGGCGGTGAACCAGAAGCGAATTCTCGGCATCATCCCGAACTATCGCACTGTTCCTTTCCCGCATCCGTACAAACCGATCTCACGGTCGGCGAAGTTTAAACTTGCAACGCAGGACGCCTTTGACCGTGGAACCTTTTTCCTGGCTGCGGCGTTTGCCGGTGTAGGTCAGCTCGATCACGCCAATTCTGCTTTCGGGCAGGGCGCCGCGGGCTACGGGCAGTACCTCGGCACCGCTTATGCTGACTTCGTCATCGGAGATTACATGACGGAGGCTGTTTTCCCGATACTTCTTCATCAAGATCCCCGGTTCTTTCGCAAAGGGAGCGGCAAAACACTATCTCGCCTAACCTATGCAGCTGGTCAGATTGTCTTGACCCATGGAGATAACGGCCGGGTGCAGTTCAACTACTCTGAGTTTCTTGGCAATGCTACTTCTGTTGCTATTTCAAACGCATACTATGTTGACAACCGCGATGCTTCCGATGCTGCTGTCAAGTGGGTTTCACAACTGGGCGTCGATGCGGCCTCCAACGTTTTGAAAGAGTTTTGGCCGGACATTCAACGGAAACTAACCCGCAAGCATTAAGATTTGCGGCCTCCCGTACAGTTTGTCCCCTTGTACATGTTTCAGCTGCAGAATTGAAACTCCTCACGTGAGAAAATCGAAGCTTGCGGATCGTCCCGGATGGCATTTACTACGCGATAGGGTTAGCAGCAGCAGCTATCCTTTTTGCTGCTCTAACCAGTACGTGGGTTGCGTATCCGTTTCTGCTGCTCAGCGTTTTCTGCTTATACTTCTTCCGTGATCCTGAGCGGACGGCGCCGGATGGCGATTTGATCATCTCCCCAGCCGACGGCAAAGTGGTTTCGGTCAAAGATTTGGACAACGGAGAAACTCGGATTAGCGTTTTCCTCAACATTTTCAATGTCCACGTGAATCGAAGTCCGGTTCCGGGTAAAGTCACGGACGTGACTTATCGCGAAGGGCGCTTTCTGGTGGCCAGCCACGATGCAGCATCAGTTGAAAACGAGCAGAATACCCTGGTAATCAGAAACGCGCGCGGCACCGTAGTGTGCAGGCAGATTGCCGGCCTGATTGCGCGTCGTATCGTTTGCTACAAGAGGCCGGGAGACACCGTACTCTCCGGCGAACGCATTGGCTATATCAAGTTCGGCTCCCGAGTGGACATCATCTTCGGCCCCGAGTGGCGCGCGACTGTGAAAGTTGGCGATCGAGTAGCGGCCGGCAGTTCGATATTGGCAAATCCGGTTGCGTCCGTTGCGCCTCCTTTGGAGCAGACGTTTTGAGCCTCCCTGATCCTGCTGCTCCTCCGCGGCTGCCCCGTAAGCCCCCGCGACGGGCTGCCTATGCACTGCCGACCCTCTTCACCAGCGGCAATATCTTCCTCGGGTTCGTGGCGATACTGCAATGTTTTGAGGCAGGTCGGCAGATCCAGGCCGGTAACTACGGTTATAATTCTCACTTTGCGCTGGCGGCTAAGGCACTCGGATTCGCTGTCTTCTTCGACGGTTTAGATGGTCGCATCGCACGCATGACAAACACTGTCAGCGACTTTGGCCGCGAAATGGATTCCCTTGCCGACATCATCACATTCGGCATTGCGCCCGCTGTACTTGCCTTTGTGTGGGGTGTGCTGTTTGTCGATGCCCCAGGCGAACTGGCCCAGCTCAGTCATCTGAGCCGCGCCGGTTATGTGCTGTCTTTCTTTTACCTGCTGTGCGGCGCCGTTCGGCTCGCACGTTTCAATGTGCAGGCAAACCCGACGCCCAAAAATCCGGGCCGGCCTGACCGCAAGTACTTTGTGGGAATGCCCATTCCTGCCGCGGCGGGATTTGTGGCAGCTGTGGTGTTTGTAAACCCGGAGCCCATCCGCGTAGTTATCCTGTCGGTTGCCTGGCTGATTCTCATCGGGATCATCTCGCTTTTGATGGTTAGCTCCTGGCGCTACCCGAGCTTCAAGCAGGTAAACACATCTAAGCCTCGCTCCACAGCCATCGTGCTGGTAATCGGGATTGGCGCGCTGCTGATCTGGGAATGGCCGCAGCCCGTGCTGCTGACCATGGCGATTACCTACGTGGGGAGCGGAATTGCTATTCGCACAGGCGGCGTAGTGCGGCGATACCAGAAGTCGCGAGCCGCCCTCCCCGAACCGGAGCATCAAGTTGGCTGAACAAACTACAGGCAGACAAATCGGAATCCTGGGCGGTGGGACACTGCTGGGTCGCGAGATCAAGGATGTGTTCAAGACTCGCAATGTTGTGCCGCGCTTACGCGAATTCGCGGCGGGAGATGCCATCGACAAGGAACTGGACAGCGCTACGGACGCGGTACCCGAAGAACAGCTTACGGCAAAGACATTCCGGGGCATCAGTGCTGCCATCCTGGCCGGCTCGGCCGCAGATGCCTCCAAGCTTTTAGACCTTGCCAGGGAGAGCAATCCGCCGCCGGTCGTCATTGATTGTCAAGGCCTGCTGGAGGCTTTGCCGGAGGCTCGCATTGTGGCGCCTCTCCTGCGCGAGCCGGAACTCGATGGTAAGTGGCTGCTGATTGTTGCGCACCCTGCGGCCAGCGCCATTGCTCTGACCATGTCGAGGTTGGCGCGGTACCGCCGTTTCAAGTCGATTGTGGTGAATGTGTTCGAACCGGCCAGCGAGCGCGGAAAGCCAGGCGTCTCGGAGTTGCATCAGCAAACCATTGCGCTGTTGAATTTCAAGCCGCTGGAGAAGGTTGTCTTTGACACTCAGGTCAGCTTCAACATGCTGCCCCGCATTGGCGAAGATGCTCCGGCGCAACTGGAAGGAATTGAAGCGCGCATCTCGCGCGAATTGGCTACGCTCCTCAGCCGCGAACCAGATGGAACCGGCTCTCCTATCCCTTCCGTACGCCTGGTGCATGCGCCGGTGTTTCATGGCTACAGCCTTTCCCTCTGGGTGGAATTTGACGCCGAACCCAGGGTGGAAGAGGTGGAGGAAGCGCTGGCGTCGGCTCAGATCGAGGTGCGCCGGCAGACGGAGGAGCCGCCTGATAACGTCGGCGCTGCCGGTCAGAGCGGCTTGATTGCGGGCGACGTGCGGGTGGATCGCAATAACAGCCGTGCTGTCTGGATCTGGATGACCATGGATAACCTCCGGGTGGTGGCTGAAGCGGCAGCGGATCTGGTGCGGATTGTGCCCCTTGCCAAAGCTGCCGGGAAAGGGCCCTCCAGTTGACACGGCGCTCTGCACTGGGCTTGCTGTGCGGGGCCACGGGAGCGACCGTCGGCTGCGGGTACCACACCGGCGGCAAAGCCGATCTGGTGCCGAAGTCGATCCACACTATCTGCATTCCAGCCTTCCAAAGCCTGACTACGCGCTATCGCCTGGTGGATCTGCTGCCGCAACAGATTGGGCGCGAGTTTCTGGTCAAGAGCCGGTTCAGTATCGAGAACGATCCGGATGCAGCCGACGCAATCATCAAGGGCGTGGTGAACAGCGCCAACATTGCGCCCACTGTTTTCGATCCGACTTCGGGCAAGGCAACCAACGTTCAGGTCATTGTATTTATTGGGTACAGGTTTTTGGAACGCGCAACTGGTCGTGTGCTGTTCGATCGCCCGAACCTGTTGTTTCGCCAGAACTACAGTATTTCAGTGAATCCGCATCAGTTCTTTGACGAAGTAAGTCCTGCACTCGACCGTGTTGCCCGCGATGTGAGCCGCGACCTGGTCAGCTCGGTGCTGGAGAGTTTTTAAGAGCTTCGCCTGGCCCCCATGAATCCAGATCAGTTTCTTGCCCGGGTTGCCAAGCAGCCACTCGCACCGGTTTATCTCTTCCTGGGCCAGGAAGGCTATGGACGTCGCATGTGTCGTGAAGCGCTGGTATCTCGCGCTCTACCTTCCGACAAGCGTCGTGAGGGGTTAACGCAGATCGACATGGAAGACGTCAGCCTTCCGGAAGTTTTGGATGACGCTCGCTCACTTTCTTTGTTTGCAACCGATCGGCTCATCTGGGTCAGCAGTGCCGAGCTTGCCCTACCGAGGCGGCTCACGGCTGCCTCGGCAGACGACGAGGGAGGCTCGGAAAAGGGCGCGGAGTCCCATCTTTCCGCCTACTTAAAGGCGCCGACTGCCGGCACAACAATAGTGTTTGAGTGTAGCCGCTATGACTTCTCCGGAGATGATCGGGCGAAGCTGGAACGGGTACAGAAGTTTTACTCTGCTGTGTCGACAATTGTGGAGTTTCGGCAAATGACACCGGAATCCATTCGCTTTCTGGCTCAGCAATTGATTCGTGAGGCAGGGTTGAAGCTGGGTGGAGCGGAATTAGCCGTCTTGTTGGATGCAGTCGGCGGAGATGCCAACCGGCTGGCTCTGGAGATAGACAAGCTTTCGCTGTTTGCCGGTAAGGGTCAGCCGATCACGGCGTCCGACTTGCAAACACTGGTGCCCCACGCAGCCCAGAGCACAATCTTTCTACTGGTGAGTGCGCTGGGGCAGGGAAACCGGTCGGCGGCTCTGCAGTCGCTGGATATTCTGGTCCGCGAAGGCGAGTATCTTCCCTTGGCTCTCAGCTTTCTAAGCACTCAGTTTCGGTTGGCACTGGCCGCCAAAGAGGGTCGCATCAGTTCCAGCCAGCAGGCGGTACCCTTCTTTACAAAGCTGGGCGTCCGCATGTGGCGGGACCGGGCTGACCAGGTGGTTGCTACCGCCAATGCATTTTCAGCCCAAAGACTAAAGGATGCCGTGGCTTCCATTTACGAAACCGATAAGAAGTTCCGGGAAGGGTACCGGGATGACCGGGTCATTATGGAAACGCTGGTGATGGCGATTACTGCCGGGCGGTAACGGCAAGGCGGGGTGTTACGTTTTGCTTCGAAAGCGTCTTACGGCCATGACTTGCGGCGTCACCGTCAGGCCGCCGCTCACCTAAGTGTCCCCGAATAAGGTTTCCCCGGCGTACCGCTTCGTCCGAAAGTAGCGGTGTAGGGGAATGGCCATGCGCCCATGCTTCGAAGGCGCGAGCCTTTTCTGCCGGGCCTGCGGAAACTGCGGGCATGTGACGGCGGTGTTGAAGGTATAGCCGTACCGCATCAAGGAGGATTTCTTCCGTAGAACGATGTTCTTCTTCTGCCGCTGCCTGCACTTCCCTTAGCAAGGCCGTAGGCCAGGGAAAACTTGTCATTGAGATGATTGCACCCCTCTGGCCCAACTCTAGCGACCGAAACTGCTGATGGAGCGTCGCCCGGGTCCGGCGGTGGGAGCTGGAGCAGGCGGGGGCGGCGGTTCCTCCACCACTACTTTCTTGGGCCGTGCGTCTAGTCGGGCATTAATCAACTGCTGACGCACTTTGATGAACTTCGGAGTTCCAGGCTCGATACCTTGCTCGATTACTTCGCGATCAGTTACTTCCTGTGCGATGGGCAGGTACTTCGTAAGATAATTCTTCAGCCGATCGACCACCACGCGCTGGCTCGACCGCATCAGCACAAAGAAGATGATTTCTCCCGGCACTTTTGAGAGAAGAGCGTATGCTGCCGAGGGTCGTGACAACTTGGCCGCAGCCAATTCTTTCTCAAACTTGGCGGCTCGTGCGTCCAGCTTCAAGGCCGCGTCAAGAGTGGCTTTGTCCATGCCCGTGGTGGCGAGTAGTTGGGTGCGTTCCTTGCTCGACAGCTTTTCCACGAGTGTTGACAAGAACAATGACTGGCGATCAACCGGCAGCTGGAGGCCGAATGGCAGGGACTGCTGAATTTTCTGCAGCTTGCCGAATGAGACTAGGTTCACTTTAACCCCGGTCAGAGCGGGAGAAATAAGTGACAGGAGGCCTTCTTCTTCCAGCGCCTTTAAGATGTCTCCGGCAGCTGGATCGGTGGCAATTGCTCGCAGTTCCTGCCCCAGTGCAGCCGGAGAGATCTTCTCGGCCAATCCGGCTTCCCGAACATTGCGGTACTGGCCGGCGGTACGGTCATCAATGGTGAAACCCAGACGCGTACGTAAGCGAATCAGGCGAAAGAGTCGCGACGGATCGTCGTACAGGGTGTGGTTGGAGATCACCCTGAGTTCTTTGCGCGCCAGATCGCCCAGACCATTGGTGGGATCCAGCAGCAAACCGCGAGAAGCGCCGCCCACCGACAGAGCGATCGCGTTTACCGTAAAGTCCCGGCAAGAAAGATCCTGGTGGATAGTCGCCGGCGTAATTTGCGGTTTGGCGGCCGGCCTGGGATATTTCTCCTGGCGAGCCATGGCCAGACTGGCTGAAACATCACCGGGCATGCGTAGTTCCACCTGCTTGCGCCCCTCGTCAACCGAGAGGATTTCGATTCCATCCCGTCCTGCGAACGCTTTGGCCAATTTAGTGGCTGATCCCTCAACGGTGAAATCAAGGTCGCGGATGGGGAAGCCGGCCATCATGTCACGCATAGCGCCGCCGGTAAGGAACAGATTTAGACCGGCCTGCTCGGCGGCTTGCCGTACTTCTGCTACGGCTCGGGTCTGGTCGCCGCTTAGATGGCTGTCGAGCATGAACAAGTAATCGCTCATGCCGGATTTGCCTCTCCCTCGCGCAATGCCCTGGTTCTTACCGCGTTACTTCGTCCCCGCGGGTGGTGCCGATCAACGGTCTCTTTCAGGTGAGATCGCATAACATGTGTGTAGATTTGCGTGGTTCCAATGTCGGCATGGCCCAGCATGATCTGGACGCTACGGAGATCTGCCCCGCCCTCCAATAAATGTGTCGCGAAGGTATGCCGAAGCACGTGTGGGCTCAACGACTTGAAAACTCCAGCCTCTTTGCCGTGGCCCCGCAGCAGCTTCCAGAATCCCTGGCGGGTCATGCGAGTTCCACGAGCCGTAACGAAAAGAAACGGGCTTACTCGTCCGCGCAGCAGCCGCTCCCGTTGCCCGGCGCAGTAGGCCTCTACTGCTTGCAAGGCACGAGCGCCAACCGGGACCAAGCGCTGCTTATCACCTTTTCCAGTGACGCGAACCACGCCGGCAGCGTCGTCCAGATCCGAAATTTTGAGCTGGATCAGTTCACTAACCCGCAATCCTGTCGCATACAGAAGCTCAATCATGGCCCGGTCACGAAGACCGAGAACCGTGTCTCCTTCCGGTGCCTCCAGCAGTTGATCCACCCGACTGTCATCGAGATATTTGGGTAGCGAACTGCTGCTTTTCGGTGCTGCCAGCAGCTCGGTAGGGTCGCTCGCGATGTGCTTTTCCTCAAGTAGATATCGAAAAAAACCGCGCAAGGTAGCAATGTGGCGGGTAATTGTTCGATTCGACAACCTGGCGTCGCGCAAGCTGTCGACATAGCTCCGCAGCAGTTCTAAAGTAACCTCCCGAAGCGACAGGGGAGCAAGAAACGCTTCCAGTCTCAGAAGATCGCGCCGGTAGGACTCCAGCGTATTTGCCGAGAGACCCTTCTCGGCTCGGCAAAAAGAGAGATAGGGGCTTGTCAACGTCTCGAGATTACAGGCACCCTCCACTTCCGCAATGATACAATAACGACGAAATTGTTTTGGAGGGAAGGCAACCTCCCACATCCTCTTGGCCGGAACCAGCGCTAAACGTGTGATTCTATACCGCTTTGACCGGCAACCGCTGGAAGGTTTCTTAGGCGGCAACCGGTTTAGCTCGGCTGACGAGATTGAGTTGATGTCGCTGGAGGGTAAGCTGCAGCACTATAGTTACAGTGAGGTGAAAGCAGTGTGCTTTCTGACTGAAAGCAGCCCGGCGACACTGTTTTCCGAACATAACCTTTATGATCGCCGCCCCAAGCTGCCGGGTCTCTGGACACGATTTTACTTCCGGGATGGCGACGTTTTGGACGGGCTTCTCTCACCTAACCTAGCCGAGTGGCCGGAGGCGGGATTTTCGGCGACTCCGCCACGGTCCGGCTTCCTGCGCCAGCGAGTCTTTATTCCGCGAGCAGCCATACTTGGCACCGAACTGCGCGGCATTATTGGCAAGTCAGTTCGTACCGTTTCTTCTCGATCGGAAGCGAAAAGCAACACCCGAGACGGACAGATCCCCATGTTCAACCAAGATGTGAATCAAGACATGTCCGATCAGGCGGCGCTTGGTCAAGCATCCGACGCCTGAGCTTGCGCTTCGGAATTGCCCGCTTCGTAGCTGGCAGGAGTAGCCGGATTCTTTGGCTCAGGCACAAACCACTGCGCCGGTTCAAACCCGATGTACTTGGTAATGAATAAAGTGCCCGGAGCACTGTCAGCCGCCGAGACAACCTCCAACAAGTCACCTGGACGGAGCCTTTGCCCGTCGTTTTCTAACAGCTTCCAAGCGATATAAGGCGTAGAAGCCTCTACTTGCCGGCCGGGCTCATAATCCTTGGGCTTCACCGTTACGAGACCCCCAGTGTGGAGCTCCCAACGAAAAGCTTCGGCAGGCGCATCCTTAATACGATGTACCCGATAGTTGGACATTTGCCCACAGTGTAGCGGACGGGCATTCGTCCGGTCGACAGTGGCGACGTGCCCATGTCTGGGACAATAGTCGGGAGTGCCTGCCGTAGCGGATCGATGAAAAAATATTGGCTTGTGTCGCTTGTGCCGGTGTTGCTGGTTATTTGGTGGGTTGTTGGACGCAGTCAGTCTGCCCCGGAAGTCCATATTGCCAGTGTGACCCGCGGGCGCATTGAGAGCAGTGTTCCGACTAACGGCAAAGTGGAGCCGGCGCAATGGGCGGCCGTGGGAGCGGAGACGGCGGGAGTAGTGCAGTCGGTTTCCGTCTCTCGAGGTGACCAGGTGAAAGCGGGGCAGCCGCTGGTAACTCTGGATCTCACCGCGGCACGGGCGGAACTGGCAGCCGCGCTTGCCAAAGAGAAAGAGGCGCAGGTAGAGGCACAGACCCTGAGCGCGGGCGGGAAACCTGCCCAGCTGTCCACAGTCGGCAGCTCCATCTCGACTGCCCAGAACGCGGTAGACGTGGCCCAACGGAACTATGACTCGTTTTTGCGCATGCAAGCACAAAACGCGGCAACTAAGTTTCAGGTTATGGAAGCGCAAGACATGTTACAGCGCGCCAAGCTGCAATTGGCTGCGGCACAAGGCCAGAAGACTACTTTGGTGACAACCAACGACATCTCAGTAGCGAAGGCACGCAGTCAGGATGCACAAGCCGAGGTGGCTTCGGCTCGGCACCGTTTAGAGCTGGGCGTAATTAGAGCGCCCATGACGGGCCTTCTCTACCAATTCGATACGAAGGTGGGGACCTATCTGCAGCCCGGCCAACCGGTTGCAATGGTGGGTAATCTGGATCAGGTAAAGGTTATCGTGTACGTTGACGAGCCGGATCTGGGCCGGGTAGCAAAAGAGAACAAGGTTGTGATTACCTGGGACGCTCGGCCGGGCCAGAAGTGGACGGGCGTTGTCGACAAGCTGCCCACGCAGGTGGTGGCCCTGGGAACACGCACGGTGGGGGAAGTGTCTACCGTGGTGGACAACCCGAACCATGATCTTCTGCCCGGCGTGACGGTGAATGCGACCATCATCTCCAGTACGGCAGACAACACGGTGCTGATGACAAAGGCGGGACTTCGTTATCAGAATGGAGTTGCTGGAGCGTATCGAGTGAACCGGGACCGGGTTGACTGGACGCCAGTTAAGACCGGCATCAGCGACGCGAACAGCGTGCAGCTGCTGTCGGGCTTGAACCCTGGTGACAAGGTTCTGGACCGCGTCATTGAGCCGATTGATGCTGAGATCCGCAACGGAATGCGCGTGAAGGCAGTGAGTGAGTAGCGAAGGAGAACTGAATGGCGACTCAATTTACTCCTAATAGTGAGCTGATTGATACCAGCCGTTACGAGTGCATCGACGGCCAGTTAGTGGAACGTCCCGTGCCCAACATCCGACATTCTGATTTACAGGGAAATTTAGCCGAACTTCTTCGTCCCTTGGCGCGAGCGTTGAAGATGCAATGTGGTCCCGAGTTATCGGTGGATCGGTCAGAAGGCAGGAGTGACTGGATGACGCCTGACTTCGCGGTCTCAATGCCAGGTGGGTATCGAGCAAACGCAAACGGTCACGCGTTGCCGCCGGTTTTCCTGGTGGTAGAAGTGCTTTCCCCCGGTCAGAGCCTTTTCACTATGCGTCAGAAAGCAGACCGATATCTGGCCTGGGGCGCTCAGACAGTTTGGTTAATCGACCCGGATTCTTCTACGGCGCTAGTTCTCAGTGCCGACCAGCCGGGCCAGCTTGTATCGGACGGAGTGCTGCGAGCCGGAGAGCTTACGGTCAGTCTCCCCGACGTTCTTCGATCCACCTAGCATTCCCACCCCGTGGTTTGTCTCGCGAGCGGAAGCCCGACTTACGCGAAAACGCATGGTATACGTACCGTCCAAGACTCTTCGGTGAGCCTGGTATAGAATCTATCCCACAGTATGCTTCAGCAACCTCGTTGTAGAACCGCGGCCTGCTTTCGCCTTGCAATGGCCTCTCTTGTTTTTCTCTGCCTCTTCGTGCCTGGAATGAAGGCGCAGTTCAGCGGCAGCATTGAAGGAAATATAACCGACCCCAGCGGCGCTGGTATCGCGAATGCGAGCGTGACGCTTGTCAACACGGCAACCAACGTGTCCCAGAAAGTGACATCCGGCAATGACGGGAACTATCGTTTTGTCAGTCTTGCCCCAGGTACCTATAAAATTTCCGCCACCGGTTCGGGATTTCAGACGACGAACACAACCATCACCCTGACCACCGGCCAGACCCAGAACGTACCCGTCGCTCTGCAGGTGGCTGGTACTTCGACGGCTGTGGAAGTTACCGCTGCTGCTCCTGTTCTGGACACGGCAGAAACCCGCAACGAAGAAACGGTGCAGCAGAAGGAACTGAACGCGGTGCCGCTCTCGGGCCGTAACATGATCAGCTTGGTGACACTGGCGCCGGGCGTTACCGGACGCGGCTTAGTAGGCAGTGGTGTGCAGGGCGCGGCCGGAGATAACTTTTCTACTGAACAGTCGGTGGATGCCAGCGCCAACGGCCGTAGCTCGAACGCCAACATGTACCTAGTGGACGGGCTGGATGTTACCAGTAATATCCGGCCTGGTGTGGTGAACCTGAGTCCCAATCCAGATTCGATTCAGGAAGAGACAACGTCAGTGAACACCTTCTCGAGCGAGTACGGCCGCGGTAGTTCCGTGGTCTATACCATGACCACTAAGTCTGGTACCGACCAGTTTCATGGTTTAGCAAGCGACTACTTCACCTATCAGGGTTTTTACGCCGGAACTGAGTTCACCAAGAAATACAATCCTTTTCATCTCAACAACGTTTCAGGCAACATCAGCGGGCCAATTTGGAAAAACAAGCAGTTCTTTTTCTTCTTCGGCGTCGAGCCTCTTCGCTCCTCCCAAGCGGCGGTCAACTCGGTTGTTTACGAAAGCCCGGAGTTTGTGAACTTCGCTCAGCAGGCATTTCCAAGTACGCTCGGGACGAAAATTCTGTCCACCTATAAACCGACTTTAGCTAGTACCACCGGAGTCGCACAGACAGCAGCCCAGGCCTTCCAGGGATGTGGTACGGCAGCTGCGGCCTTTATCCCGTGCAATCTGCCGGTGCTCGATAACGGTGTGCAAAGCGCGGCTGCACCACGGAACGCCATTCAGTACAACGGCCGCGTGGACAAGTACTTCAAGAACGACCGGCTCTACGGCGACTTCTTCCTGACTCGGCTCAACACTGGAACGGCAAACATCAGGCCGCAGTTTGCTACCACTAACAGCTTCTACACCAATTCAGTGCAGGGCAACTACACGCATACCTTTTCGCCGACAACACTCAACGAGATTGGATTCGGTTATCTGACGGTCGATGGCATCAACAACGCAACCGGTGATTTCACTGTCCCGACCATCAACGTAACCGGGCTCAATACTCCCAACGTGGCCAACTTCGGCGCCGGCAGCGGCTTTGCTCAAGGCGAGTTCATCCAGCACAACTATCACTGGCGCGACGTGCTCACCCATGTTGGTGGAACGCATACGATTCAGGGCGGCTACGATGGCTGGCACGGCGACGATATTGCTTTGTTCGCTCCCGTCCATACTTCGCCGACTTTCACCTTCAGCAATCTGCTTGATCTAGTGCAGGACAAAGTCTACACCGAAAGCGGACTTGCTTACAATCCCCTAACGGGTAAGCCGCAGCCGGGCCAATACGGCTATCAGGAAACCACCGGCGGCGTCTTCGTTCAGGACACCTGGAAAGCCAAACCCAATGTAACTCTCACCTATGGAATCCGTTGGGACAACTTTGGCAACCCGCATCCGAAATTAGCGGGAACTGTTCTGGCTAACTTCCATCTTGGCGCAGGCAACACGTTTGCTGAGCAGGTTGCGAATGGCCACATGCAGCAACAGAGCCACGTCCTGAACCAGGACCTGACGCAGACGTTTGCACCCCGCGCCGGCATCGCCTGGGATCCCTTCAAGGATGGCAGTTGGGTCATCCACGGCGGCTTTGGCGTGTACCATGATATGCCCACGCTGGGCAATTTGGAGAACGGCCTGAATGGTAATCCTCCCGGGTTTATCACTCCGACGTTTTACAACGATGGAACAACGGCCGCGCCGATCTTTCAACTCGGGACCAGTGCCGCGAGCCCGCAAGGCTTTCCCTATCCGGCGCTTCCCGCCCAGAGCCTGGATATCCACGGAGGTCTCCCTGGTGTGCAAAGCGGAAGCGGCGCGGTGGACGTAAACCTGACCGTTCCCACGACTTTCAACTACACAGCTACCCTCGAACACAAGCTGGTTGGAAACCTGGTGGGAAGCATGGGCTACGCGGGCTCGAACTCCCATAATTTGATCGCTGGTTATGGACAGACCGGCAACACCGCATATGGGCTGAACATCAACGGGTTTGCCGGTGATCTGATTCAGAGCGGAGGCGCAGCACCCAGGCGTCTGCTCTCCAGCTTCGGCGTCATTAACTACCAGACAAACGCAGCGATTGCTCGCTATAACGCTCTGATTGTTAGTACACGTGGAAGGCTCTTGAAGGACAGCCTGGTCTTCAACGCCTCATACACTCACTCTGTTTCGAAAGACGATACTCAGTACTACCCTGCTTATCCCGGCATCGAGCAATACTACGGCTACTCGGCCTGGGATGCGCCCGATCGTTTCTCGGCGCTGATTAACTACACGTTTCCGAGTTACCACGGCGGCAGTGGATTAGTCGGTCGAGTTACGAGTGGCTGGGTCTTCAGCTCTACTGTGTCGGCTCAAAACGGGAATCCATTCAATGTCTACACCAGCCTGCCGTTTGCTGGAGTGAAGAATGCAGCAGGCCAGATTGTGGGATACGCGCCTAACAGCGGCGATTACAACGCCGATGGATTAAACTTCGATTTCCCAAGCATCACCACTTACAAACTGCCGACAAGCCGGACCGCTTACCTGAACGGGTTGTTTCCTTCCGGCAGCGGAATCATCCAGCAACCAGCAACCCTAGGGCAGGAAGGCAATGAACGGTACAACAGCTTCCGCAATCCAGGCTTCGCAGAGGTCGACGCCAGCCTGCTGAAAGACACCAAGATTGCGGAACGCGCAAACCTGCAGCTACGCTTTGAGTTCTATAATATT
The DNA here is from genome assembly GCA_964248405.1 of uncultured Bryobacteraceae bacterium. GTDB lineage: Bacteria > Acidobacteriota > Terriglobia > Bryobacterales > Bryobacteraceae > Bog-105. The sequence goes on along the minus strand of CAXTYH010000002.1, from coordinate 63,164 downwards.
CTGAACCACCCGAATCTGACAGGGGTTCAAACTGACCTGGCTAATGGCAGCTTCGGCAAGTCGACCGGGCAGTATACGCCACGGTACCTTCAACTCGGTGCTCGCATCACCTTCTGATTCACCGGCGAAGATTCCATGCAGTGGAGAGAGGCCGGCAAGAGCTTCTCTCCCTTATCTGTCTGGTTGCGCTTCTACCAGCCGATACTGCCCGGTGGCTTCATCCTTCTGCCGGCGAATGTTCTTAGCCAGAGCAAGTTCTTTCAGCAGGCGCGGTACTTCTGCGCTGTTTCCCGTTTTCCTCGCACTTTGCAGCAAATGATAAAGGGCAGTCTGGTCTGCGGCATCGCCCTTCAACACCGCCGTAAATTGCTCGGAAGCAAGGGGCAGTCTTCCCTCTTGCATATAAAGGCTGCCCAGCAGATTGCGCGCCGCCGGGAAGTCAGGTTTAAGCCGGACAGCAACGGCGGCAGACTCCACAGCCTCTTGAAACTCAGGCGACCCCGGCGCAACTCCCATCTGCTTCAGCGTCTCGGCTTTCACATAGTGGAGCATTGGATCGCGGGGAGTCTGTTTGAGTCTGGCCCTCGATAACTGCAGAGCTTTGTCCAGATTGCTGGTTTGCAACTCGGCAAGGCTAGCGGCCGCCCCCGCTATTGCTTCGGTTCCACTAAATTGGTCCGCCTTGTCAAAGTCACTTTCTGCTTTGGTGAAATCGCCTAGCTGGCCCCAAAGAATGCCCCTCGCCAGGTACAGTTTCGCCGACTTGGGCAGGCGGGTTAATCCCGCATTGATCATGTCGACACCGACCCGAAAAGAATCGTGATCAAAGCTAAGGTCGGCAAAGTGGAGATAGTAACTTTCGTTCTCAGGTGCGGCCAGGATGGCCTGTCGCAAGAGCTTCACGGCTCGGGGCGTGTCGCCCAAAGCTTCAAACGCTGCAGCAGCCAGGTCAAGCACTTGCGGCTGCACCCGTTCCGTTCCGAGCAGCGGTTGCAGCGCCTCGATAGCCGCTCCCGGCCTCTTTCGGGATAACTCAACGGCAGCCAGATTGTAGTGTGACCACCACTGCGTAGGCTCCAAAGCAAGGGCTTGCGTTAGGGGAGCAACTGCGTCGTCCGACTGCTTTTCGAGAACCAGACACTCGCCGTACTGAGTCAGGGCATCGGGCTTGGTCGAGATAGCTGCTGCGCTCTGCCGGTAGTGCGTCAGGGCCGACGGACAATCGCCGGCTTTGTAGGCAACCGCGGCGAGCATGGCATGGCTCACCTGATCTGCCGGCTCCAGATTGAGGATGCGTCGCAGAGTCCGGCTTGCCGCAGGAATTCCCTCGGCATATTCCAGCTGCGCTTCGGCTTTCAGCGCGGGCAGGAAGTCACTTTTTAACTTCAACGCCGACTGGTAATTCCGCAGCGCCTCGGCTTTGTTGTTCAGTCCTTCGTTCGCCATGCCCTCCAGGAAGGGCACACGGGGATCGCCGGCATTGGATGGACCGAGTTGTTTGGAAAGAGCCAGCGCCCCCTGGTAATCATGTGCCCTAAGTGCGGCAATTACACTCTGCAGGTCGGTTGCTGCAGGGAGCGCGGCTGCCAGGAGCGGACCCAGCAGCTTGCCGAAAAGCACCAGCCGCCAGCCTCTTCTGCAGCGCTCCACCGAACGGCTACGAGATCTTGACCAGCGGGTCAGCCTCAGCTTTTGCCAGCACCGCAGCTGCGTCGGCTTCCGAGAACTCCTGCGTCTTAGCCGAGTGATTCATGGAACAGAACTTCGGCCCGCACATGGAGCAGAACGCTGCTTCTTTGAACCCCTCCTCGGGCAGAGTCTCATCGTGCATCGCCTGCGCGGTCTCGGGGTCGAGCGACAAGGCAAATTGTTCCCGCCAATCGAAGTTGAAGCGGGCGCGAGACAGTTGGTCATCACGGTCTCGTGCGCCTTTCCTATGACGCGCAATGTCGGCGGCATGTGCTGCGATCTTGTAAGCAATAATGCCTTGCTTGACATCTTCGCGATTGGGCAGCCCCAGGTGCTCTTTCGGAGTCACATAGCAGAGCATCGACGCACCGTGCCAACCAATCATGGCCGCGCCGATCGCTGACGTGATGTGGTCGTAGCCAGGCGCGATATCGGTCACCAGCGGGCCCAGCGTGTAGAACGGTGCTTCGTAGCAAAGCGCCTTTTCCTTTTCAACCTGCAGAGCAATCTGGTCGAGCGGAATATGGCCCGGCCCCTCGATCATTACCTGCACGTCATAATCCCAAGCCTGCTTGGTCAACTCGCCCAACGTCTTCAGCTCGGCAAATTGCGCAGCATCGCTGGCGTCGGCCAGACAGCCCGGGCGAAGTCCATCGCCGAGAGAGAAGCTGACATCGTGCTTTTGGAAGATCTTGCAGATCTCGTCGAAGTGCTCGTAGAGGAAGTTCTGCCGATGGTTCTTCACCATCCACTCAGCCAAAATTGCGCCACCCCGGCTGACGATCCCGGTGATGCGGTTGCGTGTCAGCGGAACATACTGAACCAGCACGCCCGCATGGATCGTCATGTAGTCGACACCCTGCTCGGCCTGCTCTTCGATCACCTCCAGCATCACCGCCAGATTCAAATCTTCTACCCGGCGCACCCGATTCAGCGCTTCGTAAATCGGTACCGTACCAATGGGCACCGGTGAGGCTTCGATGATAGCTTTCCGAATGGTTGGGATATCCCCACCGGTGGAAAGATCCATCACAGTGTCGGCGCCGAACTTGACGGCGTAACTAAGCTTGGCTAACTCCTCGTCAATGTTGGAAGTCGTTGCCGAGTTCCCGATATTGGCGTTGATCTTGCACTTGGAAGCTACGCCAATACACATGGGCTCCAGCGAATGGTGATGGATATTGGCGGGAATGATCATCCGCCCGGCCGCTACCTCATCCCGTATCAATTCCACTGGGAGATCTTCGCGCCTGGCGACAAACTCCATCTCTCCGGTAATCTCGCCCTTCCGGGCATAGTGAATTTGGGTCCGGACCGGGTCGCTGACGCGGGACTGAGACCACTCGTGGCGATTCATGCCTTTGATTATATTCGTATCGCGAACCAAGTAAAGTTACTACTGTCTCATTTGCTCAAGATTGTTAAGTGGCAGGCTACATTTGGCGGGTGAAGGTACGAAGCGTAGCTCCTGCGCCAGGTGCCTCTGATCCTCGGGGCATAGTAGTTTTGGGGCGATACAGATTCTCACCTCCCGGTATCTTTAAGATTGTTTGATCATTCTTGCTTCTGCTTCACCACGCCGTCATGAGTTGCTTCTCAACGCGGGTTTAGATCACCTTGTGCAGCCAACGCATGTACCGGAGCAGCGCTTGCCTGGCGAGTCGCCCCAAGCTCTGGTGCAAAGACTGGCGTTGGAGAAAGCCGCACCTCTCCCGGTTGCTGATAACGATTTGATCCTAGCTGCCGACACCGTTGTCTGTTGTGATAGCGAGATCTTTGGAAAGCCGGAAAGTCTGGAGGCCGCAAGGCGGATGCTCCGGCAGCTCTCAGGGCGTTCACACCTGGTACACACCGGAATCTGCCTGCGCACAGTCAACCGCGTCGTAGTTGATTTCTGCACTACTGAGGTCTGGTTCTGCGCTCTGACGGAAAGCGAGATTGAGGAGTACACTCGAAGCGGGGAGACTTGGGATAAAGCGGGCGCCTATGCCATTCAGGGGTGCGCTTCCCGGTTTGTGGAGAAAATCAACGGCTGCTATCACAACGTCGTGGGCCTGCCGGTCTCTTTGGTGTATAGGCACCTGCGGACGTTGAACTGGCCTCTGGCTCATTGTGGCGCGTCAAGTGAGCGGCCGGCGAGTACGTCATGACAATCAGATTTGTTGCGGTGTTCGGGTCGATGATCGGCGCCGTCCTGGTTTCTTATGGTCTCCTCTACGGTGCCCAGCCGGCCAGCGACTGGCACTCGCAAGGATCTGTTTATCTGGACCGCTCGGTCAACGCGCGTCTCCATTCCGTTCCGGTGCAAGCGGTGCATGTGGGAGAGGGCTTCTGGACAGCTCGTCGCAAGGCAGTCACCGAGCGCAGCCTGCCCACTATGCTCGCACTGCTGGAAGAGCACGGGGTGGTGGACAACTTCCGACGCCTCTCCGGTCGGAAAAACGTTCCGAGGCGGGGACCGGTCTATACCGACTCGGATATTTATAAATGGATAGAAGGCGCCTCCTGGGCTATCGCGTCCAACGAAACGGCGGAAGCGGACAAGCAGCGTTTCCGGAGCCAGATTGATTCGTTAATCAGCGATATTGCTGCCGCCCAGGAACCCAGCGGCTACCTGAATACCTTCTATGTCGGGGATAAGGTGCGGCTGCGGTTCACCGAATTGCAGCGCTCCCATGAGGATTACTGCCTGGGGCATCTGCTTCAAGCCGGCATTGCTTACTACCGCGCTACCGGCAATCGGAGCCTGCTGGATATCGGAATCCGTTTCGCGAACTACATCACCGACAACTTCGGTCCCACCAATCGCCCGTTTGTGACTGGTCACCCGGAGTTGGAAATGGCGCTCGTTGAGCTCTACAGAACTACCGGCAACCCCCGTTACCTGGAGTTCGTCCGGTATCTGTACAGCGGAGTGGAGCGTGACCGGCTGAAGCTGAAAGATTCTGACGTACGCTACATGTTCAGCGGCAAGCCCTTCACCTCGCACACCGAGTTTGAGGGGCACTCTGTGCGGGCTCTGTACGCTGCTTCCGGAGCCACCGACTACTTTGCCGAATCCGGCGACCCTGCCTTTAAGCAAACTTTGGACCTGCTTTGGGATGACCTCACCGCCCGGAAAATGTACATCACCGGCGGCGTTGGCTCCAAAGCGGGAACAGAGGGCTTCGGAGATCCGTATGACTTACCGAGTGAGGGGGCCTACGCCGAAACCTGTGCCGCTATCGCGAACGTAATGTGGAACTACCGCATGCTCAGCATCACCGGCGAGGCGCGCTATGCGGACGTTCTAGAACGTGCACTCTACAACGGCGTGAACTCTGGTATGTCGCTCAGTGGAAATCTGTATTGCTATCGGAACCCGCTGGCTTCGAATGGCGAGAAGCTCAGAAATGCGTGGTATGACACCACGTGCTGTCCACCTAATATGGAGAGGCTGTTCGAATCCCTTCCTGGCTACTTCTTTTCAACAGGCCGGGACGGAGTTTACGTAAACTTGTACCACTCAGCCGATCTGGCCTGGCATTTGGAAGATGGAGTCCAGCTAAATGTTTCTGAAAGAACAACTTATCCATGGGCTGGTGAAGTTCGGTTCACCGTTGGCCCTTCCAAAACCACCGAGTTCACCCTTAATCTACGATGGCCGGCCTGGGCAGCATCGGCCGAGGTTCAGGTGAATGGACAGCGAGTAGCGGTCGACCCTGCGCAGCGCGGACAGTACGTTGCGATATCGCGCACCTGGACGCGCGGCGATTCTGTCGTCATCAGTTTTCCCCTTCAGAATGTTCCGATGATGTCGAATCCCAGGCTTTCGGACACTTACGGTAAGGTGGCACTGCAGCGCGGACCTCTCGTTTATGCTTTGGAGCAGATTGATCAGGGCGGCGTAGCACTCCCGGACCTCTCCTTACGTCCCGGAGTCGCTGGAACAGCGGAAATAAGAAAAGATTTCCTCGGCGGAATTACAACCATAAAGTTTCCGGGCTTTGCTGCCGACAGATCATCTAGCGAGGAACCGTTGTATCAGGCTTATTCAGCCGCTATAAACCGGCCCAGACACCCGGTGACTTTAACCTTTTTGCCGTACTACGTCATCGGCAACCGCGAACCGACTCCCATGGAGGTCTGGGTGGAGACGACCCAAGGCAAAGGGGAAGGTGTTCCTGCAGCGGCCAGCGCAGCGCTTTGGGACCGGCATCGCGGGCAATGATGGCCCGTTCCTCGTACAAGCGCCGAAAAGAGTGTAAAATTGTGAGTATACAATCCAACGATTTGACGGTTCTGTTGACAATCCCATCTTTCAATCGGGTGCAACTAGTGCCTGCAAGGCCATTCGTGACCGCGTTATTCATTGTCCTTCTGAGCTTGACTTCGGTGCATGGACAGATTCCGTCGCAAAACGAGGGAACAACTCCAACCGTCCCTGCATCACCCGCGACGTCCCAGGCTGCCGATGCGGCAGCTACTGCGCCGGCCCCTAACAAAGGAACTGCTCCGGCTGGTGGCGGTGCGCCGGTCGATTCTAATACTTACAAAATTGGACCCACTGATGTTTTGAGCATCAGTGTTTGGAATGAAGCCCCGTTTTCTGGACAGTTCGCAGTTCACCAGGATGGCAAGTTCACCATGCCGCTGGTTGGCGACTTGGAGGCAGGAGGCAAAACGCCCAATGAAGTTCAAGATGTGGTCGCCAAAGCTCTTACAAAGTTTGTTGTGAAACCGCTGGTGACTGTCACGGTACAAGCGGTTGGCAGCAAGCGCTACTATCTGGACGGCCAAGTGCCGCATCCTGGTGAGTTCCAGCTGGTTACTCCCACCACTGTCTTTGAGGCAATCAGCAGAGCGGGTGGAATTGGTGAGTTCGCCAACTCGAAGAAGATCTACATACTGCGTGGAGACAAGCGCATTTTTTTCAACTATAAGCAGGTATTAAAGGGCAAGAACATGGCCCAGGATATTCCACTTAAACCCGGCGATCATATCGTGGTTCCCTAGCCGGTAAGAAAGATTCCTTTTTATAAATCTATGCTTGACAGCATTACTGTTCCTCGTCGTTCTTACGACTTCGAAGATTACATCGACATCCTGCGGCGGAATTTTGTCTGGCTGATTGCGCCGGCTTTTCTCGGTCTGATCATCGCTACTGTGATCGCGTTCTCTCTGGAGGATACCTACGTTTCGGGCGCGCTCATCCGTGTCACGCCGCAGCAGATCTCCGACAAGGTCGTCGGAACTATTTCCACGCAAGACGTTGCGGACCGGATCAACAGCATGGCTCAGAAGATTATGAGCCGTCAGGTGCTGGCCGGGATCATCACTTCCGACGGCCTCTTCAAAAAGGATGTCGCGAAGATGCCGATGGAGGACGTGGTCGAAAAGATGCGTACCAAGATTGGTATCAGCATGCGGGAAGGCGTGGCCGTAGGTGGCCGCGTACTGCCGGCCATGGCAGTGTCCTTTGCTTACACCGATAAGTACACCGCTCAGAAAGTATGCCAGGATCTCGTCTCCCGCTTCATGGACCTGAGTGCGACCACCATGGCGGAGGGTCGTCTGGAGACTGATTCCTTTATCAACGACGAACTGACGCAGGCCAAGGCCGACCTGGACGGTGCTGAACAGAAAGTTGTCGAGTTCCGCAATAAGAACGCCGGCCATCTTCCCGAAGAGATGTCGATGAACATGCAGCAGGTGAATGCGCTGAATGGACAGTTGGGCAACTTGAGCCAGTTAATGAACCAAAACGGCGAGCGCCGGATGATTCTGGAGGCGTCCTTAGCCCAGGCCAAAGCTCACCTGTCGGCTGTGAAGCCGCCGGAGGTAGTGGCGCACAACGACAAAGTCAACAGCCTCAATGCACAAATAGAAGCACGTGAGTTGGAGATTCTGCGCTTAAAAGATCGCTACACCGATGACCACCCGGATCTGGTTGCAGCTCGAGAGCAGTTGGCATTCCTGAACAAGCAGCGCGATCTTGCCCTAAAAGCTAAGCCATCAGTAAGTGAGTCGAGGTACGACCCCACGACGGCAACAGCTGACCGAATGAACGCTGAAGACAACATCAGTAACATTAATACTCAGCTCAGTGCGCTAGCCTTGGAAGCCTCGCAATATCGCAAGCAGATAGCCGGCGTTTCCGCAGCGATCAAAACTTACGAGGGAAGGTTGGTTGGCCTGCCAAGCAATCAAAAGGAGTACGACGATTTAAACCGGCAGGTTGAATTGGCCCGGCAGAAATACCTTAATTTACAGGGCACCCATGAAGTTGCTGTGTTCTCTGGTAAGACGGAAGACCGCAAACTGGGCCAGAATCTAGAGGTTATCGATCCTGCTTCACTGCCCACGAGTCCCGCCGCCCCGAAGCGCACTTCCATGCTGCCGCTGGGCTTAGTGGCGGGCTTAGGCTTAGGAATCGTGATTGTTGCGATTCGCGAGGTGAAAGACACCTCCCTGAAGAGCTTGAAAGATGCGCGCCTCTATACGCAGCTCGACATCCTTGGTAGCGTACCGCTGCTTGAAAACGATGTTGTGGTCCAGAGGCGTAAACAAATGATGTGGGTTGGATGGGCCACAGCAACCATTGCTGGGTTATTGATCATGGCTGGGTCGGTAGCACGCTACTACCTGGCCAAAGGATAAGTTATGAGCCGAGTTCACGACGCATTGCGAAAGGCGACGCAGGAGACTTCCGAGCCTCGCCGGTCGGGACGGGTTAACTCCGTCGCTCCCCGGAACGAAAACCTGGCGCGTGCTGAAATGCCGCCACCCCCGCCACCCTTGGTTAGCAACTCCTTTGCTGCCGATGAGCAGTATACAGCCACGCGCGTGATGGTCGCGCCTCTGCCGAACTACCCGGTCGAGCAGCCCGAGTCGGATGATCTCGAGTCCATCATTCTCAATGCCAGGTCGATAGAGTATCGGCCACTGAGAGATGCACTCGTTGTTAACCTGCTTCGACCGCGCGAAGCTCCCGCCGAGGAGTTCAAAACCCTCCGGACTCGGCTGAACCATATGCAGTCGCTGCAGCCGCTGCACACCCTGGTTGTTACCAGCGCGTCTCCAGCCGAAGGCAAGTCGTTCACGGCGACCAATCTCGCCGTCACACAAGCGCAACTAGCCGACAAACGGGTGCTGCTGGCTGACTTCGATTTCCGACGCCCCACGGTTCACAACCTTTTTCAAATGCCTTGCTGCCCGGGCATTACCGATTACCTGACAGGTAAAGCACGACTGAGCGACGTTATGTGCCGGGTCGGCGACACGAATTTGTATGTCCTTCCCGCTGGCGAGGCGGTTCCCAACCCGTTGGAGCTGCTGAACTTAAAGGAATGCAAGTCGCTGATTGGCGAACTGCGCAACCACTTCGATTGGGTGATTCTTGACAGCCCGCCGCTACTCTTTGCAGCTGACGGCAATTTGCTGTCAACCATGTGCGACGGCACGATTTTGGTAGTCCGCATCGGCACCACCACTTTTGAATCGGTAACTCGCGCCTTACAATCGCTGTGCGAGAACAACGTGCTTGGCGTCGTGGTTAACGGCGCTCGCCGGGGCGAACTCTACAGCAAGTACACCTACTATCACGATTACTACTATTCGGCCGATGGCAAGCCGGTTCTACACGAGGGTGAACCGGCCGAAGCCGTTCCTGCCGATTAGTCAGCCACTACTCGCTTAAAGTAACGGCCGTTGCACCCCAGCCACCTGCTTCGGCTGGGGCATCCCCGAATGAGTGAACGAATGCCGTACGGGCAAGCACTTTGCGAACTGCCTCTCGCTGCACTCCGATACCTCGTCCGTGAATGATGCGCAGAGCCTTTAGGCCCGTTTCGTGGGCTGCTTCAAGATAAGCCTCCGTGGCAGGCACGATATCGCGCGGCGCAAAGCTGTGCAAGTCGAAGATGGTTTCGATCGGTACCGCGATTGGCTCTTCTGATTCCTGCAACGGCAAATCTGAACCGTCCATTCAGAAAGGAAGGCGGGTTCGGTTCTGTGGCGCGGGTGCAGCGCCTTGGCTTAACGGCGCATGGGGCGGAGCGTCCCGAAAATTCAAATCACTATCGTTATAGGAAAGCGGACGGTCCAGAACCATCTCGACTGTCGATCCCTTGCTAAGCGTGGCATCCGGGCCGCGCGTCAACAGAACCGTAGCTAAGCCGGCTGCCGCACCACCCGCCACCCCGATCAGGGAACCGCGACCTACGTTGCCAGCTGCCGAACCCAGCCCCGCACCGATTACCGTACCGCTTGTTGTCGTTCCAACGACCGTACCCGCGTCAGCTCCTTTGCTTCCTGCACCCTTGATGGTGCTGCCTTCACGCTGCAAACTCTGGTTATCCCGCGCGTCAATGGCGCCCAAGTCAGCTCGAAAGTCGCGCGACACCCCATTGGGCAGCGTGAGTGAATCGAAACGAACTTGAAGCCCTCCTCGCCCTTTCACTCGGCCAGGACGAATCACACCAGTGACGGTCCCGGTGACCCAGCTGCCCTGCGGAATGACAATCTTTCCGTTGGATAAGACCGGGAAAGCCGTTTCCAGATAAATGCGATCGCCAACTTGCGCCTGCTTCGTGCTGACGCTGTTGATCATGTTGAGCAGGATGTGGGTGCCAGGCGGTACGGAGACAACATTTGTGGGCTCAAGCTCATCGCGCTGCTTCAGTTCAGTTTGACCCGGCGCGGCGGCCGGAGATGAGGGCGGCTTGTCAGTGCTTTGCGCAAGAATCAATCCCCCTGCCAGTAGAAAATTCGATAAGCCACGGATGACCATGCGTAGATCCCTACGGAGAGTGTACCGGCGAACGTAGCGCCGTGCTAGTAGGAAGACGCTGCGGAGCTTTGGCTGGTTCCCGCGCCCGCCTTCTTTTCCGTCACTTGCGCCCTCGCCTTACGTGCAATGGTACTCAGGGGTAGAGAAGCTAACTCTTGATCGTTGAGCCACTTACAATCTCCAAGCTCTACCGGTACGCCCATCTCCGCCACCTGAAAACGGTAGTTATGGAACGTTATTCCGTGACAAAACTCGGCCAGAATGGAGCTTGGCTCCGCAGTCGGCAACTGCTCGCGTTCTGGTAGCTCCCAAAAGCCAGGCATGAGACGTGAGTTAGCCGGACGCCGCCATAGCAGCAATGACCCGTGGCGCTCAACCCAGAAGAGAACGCGGACCTCTTCCGCCGTTTTCCTCCCTTTGGTTTTGACCGGTAATTCGCTTTGCCGTCCAGTCTGGCGTGCCCCGCACAGGTTCGCCACTGGGCAGACCAGGCACTGTGGATTCTTGGGCAGGCAAACCGTCGCGCCTAATTCCATCAGAGCTTGGTTGTAGTCGCCGGGCGAGACCGGGTCCAGCAGTGCCTGTGCCAATGGCGCAAAGTGCTTCCGGGCTTTGCTTCCCGCGATGTTTGTTGAATCAGCTAAGACCCGGCTCAAAACGCGGTAGACATTGCCGTCCACAACAGCATGCGGCTGATCGAAAGCAATACTCGCAACAGCAGCGGCCGTATACTCCCCAATGCCGGGCAGCGCCAGAATAGCTGAGTGGGTTGGGGGAAACTCACCCGCTTCCGCCATCTTTTGCGCCGCCTTCTGCAAGTTCCGCGCTCGGTAGTAGTAGCCCAGACCCGCCCAATGAGCCAGCAAGTCTCCTTCGGAAGCCGCAGCGAGAGCAGTCGCATCAGGGAAGCGTTGAAGGAAGCGCTCGTAATAGGGAATAGCTGCCGCCACACGAGTCTGTTGCAGCATTACTTCAGAGATCCAGACGGCGTACGGGTCTTTCGTCCGGCGCCACGGTAAGTCCCGCTTATGGATGGAAAACCAAGGGAGCAGTTCCTTGCGAAAGCTGTCAATCTCAGCGTCCGACAGCATGTCGCAATCCGGGACTTATAATAGACGGTACCTCCCCAGGGCATTCCAGTAACACTGTTCTTAGCCTTTTAGCCTCTGTGGCGCTCATGCCGGATATCAACAGCTTAACGTCTCTCGACCATTCCCTTGCCCCAGGTGCTGCCATTGCACAGCCGGTGCTTGCCATCCACGGAGCGCGCGTTCACAACTTGAAGAACGTATCCGTCGACATTCCGCACGACCTGATTACTGTAGTAACGGGCGTTTCCGGCTCGGGCAAGTCGTCTCTGGTATTCGACACTATCTACGCGGAGGGCCAGCGCCGGTATGTGGAGTCTCTGTCCGCTTATGCGCGGCAATTTCTAGAGCGGATGGAAAAGCCGGATGTCGATGAGATCCTCGGCATTGCCCCGCCGATCGCCATCAAACAGAAGAATCAGACCCGCAATCCGCGTTCGACGGTCGCGACCGCAACCGAACTGTACGACTTCATGCGCCTGCTCTGGGCCCGCGCCGGACGAACGTACTGCCCGAACGACGGCACGCGTATCCAGCGCGATAGTGTCGATCAGGTTGCGGAACGCATGCTCGCCCAGGAGGAAGGCTCGCGCTGGTACGCGCTGTTTCCGGTGAAGGCCTCGGGCGGCGCCGTGGACGCTGCCGTTCTCCGCGACCGGCTCTTCGATTTGCGCAAGCGAGGATTTACGCGCCTGTTCCAGGGAGGGCAGACCTTTGAGTTTTCCACTCCCGAGTCGCTCCTGGATATCGATTTCGCCAAGCCGCTGTTCATCCTTGCGGATCGGCTGGTGGTGCGTCCTGATTCGCATAGCCGCTTGGTCGATACGGTAGAAGTCTGCTATCGCGAAGCTGGAGAAATCTTCTTTGAAGCTGCCGGGGTAGCTGATCCGGCTGTCCTGCACTTCTCTGAAAGGTTTGCCTGCAAGATCTGTGGGCAGGAAGGGTCGCAGGCCGAGCCATCGCTCTTCAGCTTCAACAATCCAATGGGCGCTTGCCCCACGTGCCAGGGCTTTGGCAACACCGTCGATTACGACTTCGACCTCATTGTGCCTGATCCCACCATGTCGATCCAGGAGGGCGCCATCGATCCGTGGACGAAGCCGCAGTATTCCTGGTATTTCGATGAATTCTTTTTTCCAAAGTCTGCCGGCAAGGTGCGCCTGCAGGTTCCGTACAGCGCATTGCGGGCAGACGAGAGAGAGTTCGTCCGAAAGCATGTACTACGCTTCTTCGGAGAAGTAGAGAAGAAGAAGTACAAGGTCCACGTGCGCGTGTTCCTTAGCCGGTATCGTGCTTACACCGAGTGCCCGGCCTGTCGCGGAGGGCGGCTGCGTCCTCAGGCGCTTTGGGTTCGTTTGGCAGATTGCGACATTGCCGCCGTAAGCAAAATGAACATCGCTCGCGCCCAGGACTTCTTCGATAATCTCGAACTGAGTCTGGAGGAGGCTGAGATCGCCAGCAAAGTGCTCGATGAGATTCGGCAACGCTGCCGGTTTCTGATTGACGTAGGCCTTGAGTATCTGACGCTCGACCGGCTGTCGGCAACCTTGTCGGGCGGGGAAGCACAGCGGATCCAGCTAGCAACCTGCCTGGGTTCCCGGCTGGTAGGCGCAATCTATGTTCTCGATGAGCCTTCCATTGGATTGCACAGTCGTGACACGGCGCGGCTGGTAAAGATCTTGCACAACTTGCGGGAACTGGGCAACACGATTATTGTTGTGGAGCACGACCCGGAGATCATGGCCGAAGCTGACCATATCATCGACATGGGTCCGGGCGCGGGTGAGAACGGCGGACGAGTCACATTCACCGGGTCTTACCGGCAGTTGCTTCTCCCATCTCCGGCGCGGGATCGTGAGCCTGGTTCGCTGACCGGCCGGTATCTGCGAGGCGAGCTGAACGTAACTCGCTCGCTTGATCGACGCAAGGTCAACCCAAAAAGGACAGTGCGTTTCTTCGGCGCACGCGCAAACAATCTGAAGAATGTCGATGTTGAAATTCCGCTGGGCATGATGGTCGCGATCACCGGCGTTTCCGGTTCGGGTAAGTCGAGCCTCGTGCATGAGTGTATCTATCGCGCGCTTGACCAGCAAGTGAATGCGGAGAGCAAAAAGGCTGCGGGGTCAGGCAAGGCCGGCAAAGCTCCGGAAGGGGAAGAGTCGCCGGCTCGCAAGATTCCATTAAAGCGCGTGGAGCGGGCCGAGCTGTTGACCGGTGTGGTGATGGTGGATCAATCGCCGATCGGACGTACGCCGCGCTCGAACCCCGTTACTTATGTGAAAGCATTCGAGCTGATTCGTGAACTTTTCGCGTGTACGCCGGACGCAGAGCGTCGCGGTTACACGGCTGGCCACTTCTCCTTTAACATTCCTGGCGGTCGTTGCGAAACCTGCCAGGGCGATGGCACAGTCACCGTCGAGATGCAGTTCCTCGCTGATGTCGAACTGATCTGTGAAGAGTGCAAAGGGACGCGGTATAAACAGTCTGTTCTCGATGTGCGGTACAAGGGTCTGAACATCCACGAAGTGCTAGGGCTGACCGTGCGGGAGGCGCTTTCATTCTTTGCTGAAGCGCCCAAGGTGGCAGCTCGTTTGAAGGTGCTGGCTGATGTCGGGCTGGGGTATCTGCGACTGGGGCAATCAGCAACGACGTTAAGCGGAGGAGAAGCTCAGCGGGTGAAACTCGCGGCTCACCTGGCGCAGGCCAGTTGTGAAGGGACACTGTTCCTGTTCGATGAGCCTACTACGGGCTTGCACTTTGACGATATCGCGAAGTTGTTGCAATCCTTTGAGCGGCTGATTCATAACGGCGGAAGCATTCTGATCATCGAGCACAATCTGGAACTGATCAGCGCCGCTGACTGGGTAATCGATCTGGGGCCGGAGGGCGGGGAAGCCGGGGGTCGGGTTGTTGCGGTAGGGCCGCCCGAGTCGCTCGCCTCGGTCCCGGAGTCATACACGGGCAAGTATCTCAAGCAGGTACTTGCGCAGCGTGCCATTGCGTGACGGCCAGTCTGCGCCATCTGCCTTCTGTCGATCGTGTCTTGCGCGAACTCTCTGACTTGGGCGACTTACCTGCAAGCCTGGTTGCTGAAGAGATCCGCGGCGTTCTAGCTCAGCAACGCGAGCAGTTGCTGGCTGGCGGAGAGATCAGGGACCAATCTGTGGCTAGCGAGGTACGGGCTCGGCTTTTGCTCCTACTCGAGCACTCTCTGAAGCCGGTCATCAATGCAACTGGTATCGTTCTGCACACCAACTTAGGACGTGCGCCACTCCCTCATTTCAACCCGATTGGACGTTACTCGAATCTTGAGTATGACCTTCGAACCGGGAGGCGCGGAAAGCGCGACACTCACACGAGCGCACTGCTCCAGCGGCTCATCGGCCGTCCGGCTATCGTCGTCAACAACAATGCAGCAGCGGTGTTTCTCGTTTTGCATGAGCTTGCAGCCGGCTCCGAGGTGATCGTGTCGCGTGGCGAGCTGATCGAGATCGGCGACGGCTTTCGTATTCCAGATATCATGGCGCGATCAGGTGCCGTCTTGCGCGAGGTGGGAACAACCAATCGCACCAGCCTCGACGACTACCGCCGTGCCGTCAACGATAAAACGCGACTGATACTCCGTGTCCATCCTTCAAATTTTCAAGTTACAGGCTTTACGGCCAAGCCAGGTTTGAAAGATCTTTGCGCACTCGGACGCGAAACGGGCGTACCGGTTTATGAAGACTTAGGCAGCGGTTGCCTGGTTGATCTGCAAAGCGCGGGAGTAAATGAGCCGCTTGTGAAGGATTCGATTGCGGCGGGCGTTAATATCGTTTCCTTCAGTTGCGACAAGTTGCTTGGTGGCCCGCAAAGCGGTATTATCGCCGGCGACCCTGACTTGGTATCTAAGATACGCCAGAACCCGATGTACCGCGCTCTTCGTGTTGACAAGCTGATTATCGAGTCCCTCCAAACAACACTGCGCGAGTTGGTGAAGCAAAACTGGAGTGCTGTTCCAACTTTGCAAATGATTTTCACAAGCACCGAGGCGCTTCACGAGCGAGCGGTGAGAATCGCCCGTAACCTTGCAGCTTTACAAGCTCAAGTGCGGGAGAGCGCTTCTCCAATCGGAGGCGGTTCGACGCCCGACCAGACTCTGCCGACGTGGTTGGTCGAATTGCCCGTTGCAAAACCAAATGCCTTCGAAGCAAAACTGCGCGCTGGTGTTATGCCTTTGATAGCCCGCATCGAAGCGGGCAAGGTTGTCCTTGATATGCGCACTGTTGCGGACGAGGAAGAACCTTCGCTCATCCAAGGAGTTTTAGCAGCCGCCAACAGCTCTGATGAGCTACCGCAAGCGCGCCGTCAATCCCTCGCAGACTCAGAGCCATAGGTTACTTTCTTATATTTGTATTGGCGCTAAATGACGATTGATGAAAGACTTGTCTCACTATTACAGTCAAGTAGGTTGCTGCAAGCCAGCGTGCACGAGGTAAGCGCCAGTGTGCACGAGGTAAGCAGAACAGTCCAGAAAATTGTGGCTGCCCTAGAAGCCGATGGCGAGAATTCTCGGGGTCTAGGACGGATCGCCAAGGCTCACGAACGGCGGATTTCTGACATCGAGGGAAATCCCGATGCAGATAGTGGCGACTGACCGAATTAGCAAAGCCGCGTACGCCGGTGGCTTCCATGAGCTAGCGCGACCGTAGCATGCGTCCTCTGTCAGATATCATCAGCTTCATCGAGTTTAAGCGGGTGTGGCGACTGCAGGCACCTGATGCGCTTGCAAACCTCATCAACGCTAGGTGGTTACCGACACGATCTTCGTCACATGTAGTGTCACGACTTATCAAACTGCCACACAATGTCGCCACCAACAATTGTGGCTAGTTGCCCACCACGAAACTGGCGTTTGTCGAATGGGCTGTTACGGCTCTTGGATGGTGAACGCGACAAATCGTAAGTCCATTGATGGTTCAGGCCGAATATAGTCAAGTCAGCTTGCGCACCGATTTGAAGCGTTCCGCCGGGAAGCGAAAGGACGCTCGCCGGTTTGGACGTGAACATTGAAACCAGATTCCTTAGATCTGTTTTCCCGCTGTGATACAAACGCTCCAGAGCAAGCGGTAGTGCCGTTTCCAAGCCAATGATGCCAAATGGACAGCGCTCAAATTCTTGCATCTTCTCGGCTCCCGGATGCGGCGCGTGATCGGTTGCAATCGCATCGATTGTGCCGTCGACCAGGCCCGAGATAACGGCGTCCACATCGCGCCGGTCACGCAACGGCGGCTTCATTTTGTAGTTGCTGTCGTACGGCGGCATGTCTGCATCCGCTATGACAAAGTGGTGGGGCGTAGCTTCCGCTGTTACCCGCAAGCCTCGCGACTTGGCGTATCGAACCATGGCCACGGCGTTCTCCGAAGAGATGTGTGCAACGTGGTAAGGACACCCAGTCACTTCGGCAAGAATCAGGTCACGGGCGACCATCACGTCTTCTGAACTGCGTGGAATCCCGCGCAGGCCCAGGCGCGTTGACTGCACGCCTTCATGCATGTCGCCACCAGCGCTCAGATGCAGATCCTCACAGTGCTCAATCAGCGGCATGTCTAGAGAGCCTGCCAACTCCATCGCACGCCGAACCATGCGCGCATTCATCACCGGCTTCCCATCGTCGGAAATGGCGACAGCACCGGCCTGCTTCATGGAAGCAATTGCAGACAGTTGCTCGCCCGCGCTGTCTTTCGTGATAGCGCCAATTGGGTAGACGTTTACTGCCGCGTGTCGCCGGGCTTGAGCGCGGATGTAATTAGTGACAGTTGCGTTATCGTTAATCGGCTGCGTATTCGGCATGCAGCAGATACTGGTAAAGCCGCCCGCAGCAGCTGACCTTGACCCGCTCTCAATTGTCTCGGCATGTTCAAAGCCCGGCTCACGCAGATGAACGTGGATATCGATCAGACCGGGACAAACCACACAGCCGCTTGCATCGTATTCGGCACTGTCACCCGGCTCGATGATGCTCTCGGCGATCTCTCGAATGGTTCCATCTTCCACTGCCACATCGCAAACGCGGTCGAGGTTCTGCGAAGGATCAATCACGCGTCCGTTCCGGACGATAAGACGGCTCATTGCAGCAACACTCGCTCAAGTACGGCCATCCGCACTGCAACGCCATTCTCCACTTGATTCAAGATGGCCGAGCGCTGGGAATCGGCAACCTCGGAAGAGATTTCGCGCCCTCGATTGATTGGCCCCGGGTGCATGACAATGACGTCGGGCTTGGCTTTCTCCATATGTTCCAGTCGCAAGCCGAAGAACTGAAAATACTCGTTGGCCGGGAACGATGTTTCGTGCTGGCGTTCCAGTTGCACACGCAGCATCATAATGACGTCGGCGCCTTCGATGGCTTGCACCATATCACTGGTCAGTTCGATGCCGGGTGCAAGTTTCTTCATTTCGCGAGGCAGCAGAGAAGCCGGCCCGCAGAGCACGATGCTCACCCCGTACTTGGAAAGGAGAAAAACATTCGACCGGGCAACTCGGCTATGCGCAATGTCTCCTATGATGGCAACGCGAAGGCCTTCCAGAGTGCCCCGGCGGTCAAGAATGGTACGCGCGTCGAGCAATGCCTGAGTTGGATGCTCGTGTGTTCCATCACCGGCATTTACGAAGGGAATGGGCAGGTAGCGCGAAAGGAAATGGGGAGCGCCGGAGGCTGAGTGACGCATCACAATAGCATCCGGCCGCATCGCGCCGAGGGTATTCAGCGTATCGACAAGCGACTCGCCCTTGGAAACGCTGGACCCAGCGGCAGTAATGGAGAGTACGTCGGCGCCTAGTCGCTTCGCAGCGATTTCGAAGCTGGTCCGGGTCCGGGTGGAGGCTTCAAAGAACAGGTTGACTATCGTCTTGCCGCGCAGGTAGTCGTACTTTCTAATCGGCTCGCCCCGCGGTGGCTGGAAATCTATTGACCGCGCCAGGATCTCATCAATCTCTTCCCGTTCCAACGACTCGATATCAAGCAGGCCGCTGCTGGTCATGCTGGAACGGCGCCGGTCAAATTCGGGCTGTCTTCCACTCGTTCGACCAGCAGAACCTTCTCCTGCCCGTCGATCTCATGGAATTTAACTTCGATGATTTCATTGTGGCTGGTCTGTACCATGCGGCCGACATAGCGCGCTTCGATGGGCAATTCACGATGCCCGCGATCAATCAGCACCAGCAGTTGAACGCGGGCTGGACGGCCATGATCAAACAGCGCGTCAAGGGCAGACCGAATAGTGCGGCCGGTGTACAACACGTCGTCCATCAGGATGACGTCCTTGCCGACGATTGAGAAGTCTATTTGCCGCGCGTTGACCACGGGGCGCTCCCCAACCGTGGATAGATCGTCCCGGTAAAGATTGATATCCAGGAAACCGACCGGGATTGTACATTGCTCAAGGCTTTGGATCTTTGCCGCAAGCCGTTCAGCTAGTGGAACACCGCGCCGCTTAATGCCGATAAAGGCTAGCTGCTGAACGTCTGTGGTCTTCTCCAGAACCTCGTGGGCTAGACGAACCAGCGTACGATCAATCTCCGACGCACTCATCAGCTGCTTTTTTTCACGAAGGCTGGGCATAAGAGAGCGGACCGTCACGCCAGATTAACATGTCGAAATCAGCTTGCGTCCCGTTAAGCTTTTAGGCGACCGCGGATCTTACGCGCAAGCTTTTCGATTTCCTCCGTCTTGCGAACTGACGAAACCGAAACGACATGGCTGCCGGCTTTCTTGATCTCATCTCGCAGGGTCTCGGCTGCTGCTACCAGCGCATCCGCATCCCTCAACGATTGGTTGTAATCCTCTTTGGCAATCGCGTCTTTTTGCGACTTGCCGTCGGGTAGACGTGCCTCATCGGTGGTGTCAGTCTCGTGCTTACGAGGGTGCGCGGGATCCTGCTCCAGGATCTGTCCTCGGGCCGCCAAAGCTGCCACTAGACTGAACAAGAGATTGCGGCGGCCCAGACCCATACGGTTGCTATCATAAGCGACTTATGATCTGGACGACGGCCGGCAAAGGGCTGACCGCATGGAAGTAACGGTAGGTCTGATTGGGCTCGGCAATGTAGGGCAGGGAACGCTACAGATTCTTACTGAAAATGCAAAGTCGATTACGGAGAAGCTTGGATTCCCCCTCAACGTAAAAGCCGTTTGCAGCCGCACGATAGAAACCAAAAAGCTAGCTTGCGCGAGCAGCGTGATCCGAACGGAAAATTGGCGGGAAATTGTAGAGCACCCGGCCATCGACATCGTTGTCGAGGCAATTGGCGGCACTGCTACGGCGCGGTCCATCATTGAGGGTGCGCTCGGTCAGAGAAAGTCGGTTGTTACCGCGAACAAGGAACTGATGGCGCTGCGTGGCGCCGAGCTCTGGTCTTTAGCCAACGCCAACGGCGTGAATATCGCGATGGAAGCAAGTGTGGCGGGCGGCATCCCGATCCATACAGTCTTGCGCGAAGGTATTGCCGGCGACAAAGTAGTGGAGCTTTATGGCATTCTGAACGGCACCAGTAACTTTATTCTTACCGAAATTGAGAAGAGCAAGGCAGCGTTCGACTCCGTTCTGGCCGAGGCGCAACAGCTTGGGTACGCAGAGGCTGATCCGTCGGCCGATGTGGACGGGTTAGACGCGCGTTCAAAGCTGGCGATTTTGGCTGCGCTGGCTTTTGGTGAAGACTTGAGGCCGTCCGATATCTACACAGAAGGCATACGCCGCGTGATCCCCGTGGACTTTCAATATGCACATCAGTTGAAGCATACGATTCGACTGCTCTGCCTGGCGCGGCAGACCGAGGACGGGCTGGTGCTTTCGGTACGGCCAAGCTTGATTCCGCAAGACGCGATCCTCGCCAATGTGACTGGCGCTTACAATGCTGTCTGGATTCGAGGTCTGTACGGGGAAGATACGTTTTACTATGGGCGCGGCGCCGGCTCAAAACCCACGGGTGTTGCTGTTGTAAGCGATCTGATGCGGGTGGCTCGCGAAATTCGTTTTGGCAGTCCTGACCGGGTAAGTCCATTTGCGCATGAGCGTCTGGGTGCGTACAAACCGCTGCCTATTCCGACGCAGAAGCTGCCTTACTACCTGCGCTTCCGAGTAGAAGATAAAGCCGGAATCATCGCAATACTGGCGACCACCTTGGCCAAGCACAACATCGGCATTGATGCGGTGCTGCAACTGCCTCGCGAGGACTGGCGAGATCTGCCATTTGTGGTGACTACTGAACCGGCCCGCGAACAGGCGATTCGGGATGCATTAATTGAGATTCGCTCGGCCGATTTCCTGATAGAGCCACCCTTTGCCATGCCCATGCAGCGAGGATTCTGACACGGCCCGGCCAGCCTGGCCAATGTCATTCCTATGTTAAAATCGCAAAAGACCGCGCCTTTTCCGGAGAGGTGGCTGAGTGGTCGAAAGCAGCGGTTTGCTAAACCGTCGTAGGGTCAAAAACTCTACCGGGGGTTCGAATCCCCCCCTCTCCGCCAGTCTCACTAATCAAACTCTTAAGACCACTCGGATGACTGTTCGAAAGGTCGCCTTGGTTGCGATCACTATTGCGCTCGGCTTACTCTCTCCGGCACAGGTTAGCATCATTTGCAGGGCGGCAACTTCAGCGAGAGCATAAGGCCTGAGCCGTAGACAATACTGAAGCCCTGGCCCGGCTGCATCGCGTTTTTAGCGCCGCAAATTAGCACCACATGACCGGCGAGTTAAGGCAAGCCCTCTGTTGATTACCGCTGCTTAAAGTAAGCTCACTAACTTCTCCACCAAAGCCGTCTGTGATACAGTCTCTAACCGTTTGGGGTAGTGGGGCAAAGATGAAAATTGCAAGTCTTGCGATTGCTGTGTGCTCGTTCGCCATTTTCTTTGGAACACAAGCGGACGGGCAGGCTGTAAGTGGAACCGTGGTAGGAACGGTATCGGATTCCAGCGGAGGTCTTGTTTCCGGAGCCCAAGTCACCATTACCGATGTTGGCACCGGTACTAGCCGTTCGGCGGCAACCGACACCAGCGGTTACTACGCCTTTCCTAATCTGCCGCCGGGCACTTACTCGGTTCGGGTGCAGGAGCAGGGTTTTTCGAGTAAGCAGCGAGACGATATTGCTGTGCTGGTAAACAGCACTGAGCGGGTAGACTTTACTATCCAACCCGGGCAAGTGACCGAAACGGTGACTGTTACAGGCGCCCCACCTCTTCTACAAACGGATACGGCGAAAACCGGCGCAACACTGAGTGCCAAGCAGGCTGAGGATCTGCCTCTGGGTAACAACCGCAACTTCCAGAACTTAATCAACCTGGTGCCTGGAGCTACTCGCGCGGAGTTTAATCACTCCCGCTTTTTTAATCCCCAAAATAGCCTCAATAGTCAGGTAAACGGGCAGTCGAGCCTCGGTAATAACTTCCAGATTGAGGGCGTAAACGATAACGAAAGAACCGGATTACTGCAGGTCTATGTTCCACCGGCAGAAGCCATACAGCAGGTGGATGTTACGACGAGTAACTACGATCCCGAACAAGGCGCGGCAGTGGGAGCGGTTGTGAATGTAATCCTGAAGTCCGGCACCAATCATTTTCACGGAAGCTTGTTTGAACTCTGGCGGGGTAACGGAATGGACGCGCGAAACTACTTTGACTACGGTACCCCTGGCAGACCGTTTGCGCTTCCGCCCTTAGTCGTTAACTACTGGGGCGGCGCCCTAGGCGGTCCGATACGGAAAGACAAGACGTTCTTTTTTATGGACTACCTGCGAAACAGCGATCATGAGGGCCAGATTCAGCGTCTTAGCGTGCCGACAGCGGCCATGCGGAATGGTGACTTCTCCGATCCGGCTCTGACCAGGATCTTCGATCCACAGACTGGCAACGTAGCCGATTGTCTTCCTGGCGGTAACCCAAGCAACTGCGGTAAGGGACGGACACAGTTTCCCGGAAATATCATCAACCCGGCCCGGATTGATCCAGTAGCTGCCAGGCTGTTGGCCCTGTTACCTCTACCCAACGCGAACCAAAACCTCTCGGGTGCACAGAAATATAACAACAATTACGTGACAAGCTCACGATTCATTCAAGACATCAATACCTTTGACGTAAAAGTCGATCAGTATCAGGGGCAGTCGAATCACATCTCCGGGCGGCTCAGTTACACCAATCCTTTCACTTACCAGCAACCGGCTTTCGGCTCGGTGTTGGGCGGTCCTATTGGAGGAGGCTTTCAGGGAAGCAGCACGGATGCGACTTACTCGGCAGGAATTAACTGGGACCACATCTTCTCTCCCACCCTGATCTCGGAGGCAAGAATAGGGCTGAACCGATACCGTAACCAGGCTTTCAACTCTGATTACGGTACAAACAGTTCGACCGCATTCGGCATACCAGGGGTGAACTTAGACGCGTTCACCAGCGGGATGACAGCGTTCAACGGTACCGGATTTTCTAATCCACTGATCG
The DNA here is from genome assembly GCA_964248405.1 of uncultured Bryobacteraceae bacterium. GTDB lineage: Bacteria > Acidobacteriota > Terriglobia > Bryobacterales > Bryobacteraceae > Bog-105. Next base: position 40,147 of record CAXTYH010000002.1, on the reverse strand, counting down.
GTTACTCCGCTAGCGTGCCCTGGGTTCGCGCTGAAACTGACTTCGACTTTGTTAATAACTGGACTAAGACGGTGGGTAATCATACTTTTAAGTTTGGCGGGAACTTCATTCGGATTCGTGATGACTTACTTCAGAACCAAACCTTTGGAGCGCGCGGCACTTGGAACTTTGCCACTGGGGAAACAGCCTTAAACGGTGGACCCAAAACCAGCTTCGCGAACAACTTTGCGAGCCTGCTGCTGGGAGTTCCCAATCAAGTAGGACGTGATATCCCCGTCTACTTTCCTGCCTACCGCGCGTGGCAGCTTTTCCTATACGCCGGGGACAGGTGGCAACTTACTCCCAAATTGACTTTGAACCTGGGACTTCGTTGGGAATTCTATCCGCCAGCTAAACCGCAATTCCCAGGTGGCTTCTCTAATTACGATGGTGACCGGAACACGTTGGTTGTGGCTGGGGTGGGAGGCAATCCTCTCGACCTAGGTTTAAAGCAGAAATATCGAGACTTCGCGCCTCGTCTTGGTGTTGCCTATCGCTTAACTGAAAAGGACGTGATCCGCGCCGGATTCGGCATCAGCTACGAGCCGTTTGCAGACAATGCTTACGCTTATAACTTCCCGGTCAGGCAGAATAACGCGTTCAACAACATAAGCAGTTACGGTCCCGCGATTCTTCCGAATGGCGCGGCCGCTACTTACGAACAGGGTTTTCCGGCGCCGACGGTAGCCGCCACTCCTGCTAATGGGATGATCCCGGTCAACACGCCTGCACTGAAGAGCCAGTCGTACATTGTCATTCCAAAGAACTATGTCGATCCCTACGTGCAATCGTGGAACGTGACGTATGAGCGGGCGCTCCCGGCACAGTTGGTGCTTAGTGTCGGTTATGTGGGCAACCGTGGCGTTCATGTACCACTCGATTACAACCAGAACGCCGTTACTGATCCTGCTTTCATAGGCAAAGGTTCAGCCGGGCAGCCATACTTCCAACGGTACGGCATCACTTCGACCATCGACCTTCGTTACTCCCAAGTTTCTTCCAGTTACAACTCCCTGCAAGTAAGTCTTAGAAGGCAGTTTGTCTCCGGCCTCAGCCTAAGTACTTCCTATACTTATGGAAAAGCTCTGGCGTTTGGCGGTGAAAACGGAGAAAATGCACCCGCCGCCGTTACTATGTCGATTTTCGCAGAAACTACGCTCGCACGGATTTTGACCGTACTCACATCCTGACCCAGAGCGTAATTTACGAGTTACCGTTTGGCCGGGGACGGGCATTTTTCAAAACCGGGCCGCTGAATCTAGTCTTAGGTGGATGGCGGGCAACGGGCGTGCTGACGCTCCAATCGGGACTGCCTCTCAACTTCGGCTGCACGTGCGCACCACTCAACACTCCGGGAAACAGCCAGTCGCCCGAGTTCGTTGGGACATTCCGCAAGCTGTACGGGGTCAGCACGGTTCCCTGGTTCGACACATCGGCGTTTGCTGACCCCACTACGCTCTTCGGCAAACCGACTTTCGGCAACGCGGGACGTTACATTTTCTCCGGGCCCGGCTTCTTCAATCTAGATGCGGCGCTCTTCAGGGATGTTCGCTTGACCGAAAAATTTAATCTGGAATTTCGAACGGATTGGTACAGCGCCACGAACACGCCGCAATTCAGCCTTCCCGGCTTGAACCTAGGCGATCCAACATTCGGACTCATTACAGCCGCGACTGGGTCTCGGACAATCGACCTTGGGTTAAAACTTAGATTTTGAGAGGTTTAGAATTTATGGGTTCAACAATAAACCGCAGAAGGTTTCTCGAGCAAGTTACGGTGGGTGGAGCCGTTGTCGCTGCCCTGTCAGGATGCAAACTGGCCAGCGCCCGGGTGATCGGCGCCAATGACCAGATCCGTCTCGGCATCATTGGAGCAGGAGCACGCGGTCAGGAAGACCTGAAGAACGCCATTGCTCTTCCGAATGTTGAGTGCGTAGCGATGGCCGATGTGTACACGCGCCGCCACGACCAGGTCCGGCAGTTTGTGCCGAAGGTGGAGGCCTATACTGACTACCGCAAACTCCTCGACCGCAAGGATATCGATGCAGTAATCGTAGCCTCACCGCTGCACTTGCATGACGTTCACTTCCTGGATGTCCTAAGCGCGGGCAAGGATCTCTACAGCGAAAAGACCATGACTTGGTCTATTCCCGAAGCGGTGAGGTGCCGGGATGCGGCAAAGAAGTCCAGCCAGGTAGTTCAGATTGGACTTCAGCATGAGAGTTCAGGTTCACTGGCCGATACGCGCAAGTGGGTGCAGGCAGGAAAACTCGGCAAGGTGACACAGGTGGAATCCTGGATGAGCCGCAACTCGCCCCATGGCAAAGGTCAATGGGTGCGGGCCATTCCAGAGGATTGCAATCCAGCGCATGTCGATTGGAATCTGTTTCTCACTAACCGGCCCAAGAAGGCTTTCGACGCGAACCAGTTCATCAACTGGCGGCTGTTTTGGGAGTACTCGGAGGGAAACCTCACCGAGAACATGATTCATCAGATTGCATGGATCATCAGCGCCCTTAATCTGGACCTGCCGACTGCAGCCTACATGACGGGCGGTGTTTTTTCTGAAAAGGATGGCCGCCAGGTTCCCGATACGATTGCTGTCACGCTGGAATACCCCGACCTGACCGTGCTGTGGCAATCAACATTTAATAACAGCCAGTACGGCTTGGGCGAGCGCTTACTCGGCAGTGACGGTTCGGTTCAGCATCTGTGGGGTTCGACTGATATGGTCACCGGACGCTCCAGCGAGCAGACCCATTACTATCCGGAGAAGGTGAATCTGCCGCATGCCGACTCCGAGATCGGCCAGACGCCCAACGTAAATCACATGGCGAACTTCTTCGAGTGTATGCGCACTCGCAAGCAGCCGAATGCGCCGGTGGAGATTGGCTATCAATCTGCTGTCGCTGTGCTTATGGCCAACATGTCTTACCGTGAGAAGCGGCGGGTGACGCTCGAGGAAGCCATCGCTTATACACCGAGCTACGCCTGAGCCGGCGGGGTACGGCATCGTGATCGAGAAATCTGCTTACGATGCCTCACTTCTTTTTTGGCGCGGTTGAACGGGATTACTCAGCCTGAACTCAGGCAGCGGATTACGCTGGCCAATTTTGGAGTCGTGCATAGCCTTGTATCGTCTGCCGTGTTTACCGGCACGGTGTTCGGCGTAGGCTACGAATCGATTGCCATTGCCCGAACTCTTGCGCAGACCGGTCAATTTGCAAATCCTTATGCTTCAATGGCGACCGGAGCCACCGCTCACCTTCCTCCGTTATACCCGGCCTTGGTGGCAGCTTTCCTACGCTGCTTCGGCGTAAACAAGTTTGCGTTTGTGGCCCTCAGCGTTGTCACTGCACTGCTGTTCGGGTACGTTGTCAGTAGCCTGCCCCCCTTTGCTGAAGGAATGCGCTGGAAGAGGGCCGTCGGCCTGATTGCTGCTGTTGCGTTGTTGAGCCTGCCGGTATGCGAAATTTCGCTGGCTTGGGAAAGTGTAATGGTTGCCGCGGGCTTACTCTGTTTCTGCGTGGTGACTTACGCGGGACAGCGGTGTTGCTTGCTGGCGGGAGTGATCGCAGCTGCTGTTTGCTTATCTAATCCGGTGGGCGTGCTCTTTCTCGGTACTTGGTCAGTGGGCTTGCTGTGGCGGAAAGTTTGGACGCCCCGTGCCTTTGTTGCTGCCTGGCTGCTCTGTGCCGCGCTTTGCTTTCCCTGGATGTTGCGCAACTACTTTGTTCTGGGGTCGTTTTGTCTTCGCGACGATTTTGGTCTCGAGTTGCAGGTCAATAACAATGATTCCGCCACCGCGCTGCTGGATGACAGCTTCCCCGCCCACAGCCGTTATCATCCAAACCTGAACCGCTACCAGGCCGCTAAGCTGGCCGCCGTGACTGAGCCTGAATACAACAGCCTGAAGTTAGCAACGGCGCTGCAATGGATTCAAGCGCATCCACTCCGCTTCCTCACTTTAAGCGGCCAAAGAACGTTCTACTTCTGGTTCCCTCCTTTTCGATCGGGTCCGTTTGCGGCCGCTACCTGGTTGCTGACCATTCTGTCGATCCCGTCAATGGTCATGGCCTTCCAGCGTAGGGATCTCCGAGCGCTTCTGGTTGTATCCATGTTTGCGTACTCATTGCCCTATGGATTAGTAAATGCAGAGTTGCGCTATCGCACTCCAGTGCTTTGGATCACCGCTCTGTTTGCTGGGGAAACAGTCTATTGGTTGATTTGCCGATTCCGCTTTTCGCGAGTTATCCCCTCTTCTGTCTTGAAGCTATGCTTGACAGAAAATGGTTGATCAAGTTCTGGAAGTCTGGCGAACACATGAGGAGATCAATCGACTTTTTCTCACGCGCCTTCCTGACGAGGCTTTCCCAGCACTCACTCTGCTGAAGAACGGTCAGCCTTCCAAAGGCAGGAATGTGGCTAGGGTTTTCGCTCACGTGCACGAGGTTCGCCGCTCACGTCTGACTCGAGCATTTCTAGCGGGCGTACCCCGTTTCGGGTCCGGCGTCGCACCAACGCGCCAGCAGCTTATCGAGGCTTTTACAATCTCCAGTCCTGCCGTAGAAGGTCGGTTGACGGCCATCATCAACGGCAATGAGCGGATCAAGGATCGCAACGGACTGGTGCTGCTTGGCTATCTGATGACCCATGAGGCTCATCATCGTGGACAGATTTTGTTGGCCTGCAAACAATCTGCAATCCGGATACCGGAAGAGTTCCGGTGGGACATTTGGAGCCACTGGTTTCGGCCGGCCTTTGTGACACCATGAGTGAGAGGCGAATCTCGTTGGCAACACAGATTATCTCGGGTGCTGAACCGGTTGACACCAGCCGTTATGAATGCATTGACGGCCAACTGATTGAGCGCCCTGTGCCGAATATCCAACACTCGCGTATACAGGAAAACCTGTGCTTGTGTCTTGCCCCTCGGGCACGCGCTAGAGGCTTGCAAAGCGGACCTGAACTTTCGGTGGACAGGTCGCCGGGGTCGCAGAGCGATTGGATGACACCGGACTATGCTCTTTCTCTTCCAGGCGGGTATCGGACAAATGCTAATGGACATGCTGTCCCGCCGGTTCTCCTGGTTGCGGAAGTGCTCTCGCCGGGCCAGAGTTTTTTCAACATGCGTGCCAAGGCCGAACGGTATTTGGCATGGGGTGTGCAAATTGTCTGGCTGCTCGATCCGCAGTTGTCGACGGCTCTGGTGTTCGACGCCGGTGAGCTCAGTTCAGGCCGGTTGGTCAGGGACGGTGAGTTGCGGGCTGGAGACATTGCCGTTCCACTAGCCGATCTTTTTGTATAGCCGCGATTGATCCTCAACCGTGCTGTTGGCGACGTCAAGCCTTTGATATGCTCGAAACTTAGATTTACTCCTGAGGTTTCTCCCGTGTCTGGACATAGTAAGTGGGCCACAATCAAGCACAAGAAGGCGGCCTTAGATTCAAAGCGTGGCAAGGTCTTCACCCGGCTAATTAAGGAAATCATGATCGCTGCCCGTGGTGGTGGCGGCGATGCGGACGGCAATCCTCGGCTGCGTACCGCAATCATCGCGGCGAAGGCGGTCAGTATGCCTGCTGACAATATCAAACGCGCGGTCATGCGTGGCACTGGCGAAATCGAGGGTGGCCAGATTGATGAAATTCTGTTCGAAGGTTATGGACCGGGCGGCGCCGCTGTGCTGGTGAACACAGCCACAGACAATCGCAACCGTACGGTGAGCGAAATCCGCCATATGTTCTCTAAGCACGGCGGGAACCTGGGTGAAGTGGGTAGTGTCGCCTGGATGTTCGAACGCAAGAGCCAGATCATCATTGACGCTGCTCAAACAACAGAAGACCAGCTGATGAATATTGCACTTGAAGCCGGTGCGGACGACATTCGCGAAGAGGACGGGGCCTGGGAAGTTTTGTCTGCGCCGGAGGCACACGATGCGGTTCTGGCCGCCTTAGAAAAGGCGAAGATCCCCACCGAGTCAGCCGAAGTGGCGATGGTTCCTAAGAACACGATTAAGCTGGAGGGCAAAAATGCTACCGCCATGCTCAAGCTTTACGATCAACTGGAAGAGCATGACGATGTCCAGAACGTTTTCGGCAACTACGAAGTGGATGAGGCAGAAGTAGAAGCGCTCGCCTAAGTTGCCGGTGCTATTTAGCTAATGCGGATTGTCGGAATAGACTGCGGGACCGAGCGGACGGGTTTCGGAGTGATTGAGTCTGATGGTCGCTCGCATAAGCTGATTGAGGCAGGAGTCATTCGGACCAAGCCTGCGCTTCCACTGGAATTTCGCCTGGCTCAAATTGCACGTGAGCTGCGCTCTGTCCTGCTTCAGCATGCCCCGCATATCATGTCGGTGGAAGAAGTATTCTACGCCGTCAATGCGAAGTCAGCGCTGAAGCTTGCCCATGTTCGCGGAGTAGCCCTACTGCTGGCTGCGGAAGCCGGGCTGCCTGTTTCCGAGTATTCACCATTGGAAGTAAAAATTAGTGTTGTCGGGTATGGCCGCGCCGAGAAGCACCAAGTGGAGATGATGGTGCAGTCGCTGTTGGGAATCGACCGGCAATTTAAGTCGTATGACGCGACCGATGCATTAGCCGTGGCTATCTGCCATGCAGCACGCATGAACTATCAGCAGGCAGTTGGGGCAGAGAATTGAGAGCGCTTGCACTCGTCTGCGCTCTTTGCACATCTGCGCTTGCTGCTCCGGCCCGGCTGACTTTCACCAAGAGCTTTCCCGGCAGTACTCCCGCGTACGTCTCCATTCAAGTTGACCGAACCGGTGCGCTCGAGTACAAAGAATCTACCTCGGCAGATGAGCAGCCTTTAAGAGCCCAGATGAAAGAAACGGATGTTATCCCGCTATTCACTTATGCTGAGCAGTTGGGTTATTTCAAGCAGCCGATCGAGTCGGGCTTAAAGGTTGCGAACACAGGCAAGAAGGTATTTCGCTATCAACCGGAAGCCGGGCCAGCTTCGGAGGCAACCTTCAACTACTCCGTCATGCCCGTTGCTCAGCAGTTGCTTGATCGATTTGAACAGATTGCCGCGAGCGAGCGGGCCTATATCGATCTGGACCGCGCTATACACTTCGACAAATTAGGCGTGAACGACGCGCTGGCTGAGATTGAGGCGCTGTGGCTCCACAAACAGCTGACTGCTCCCGAGCAGTTTGTCCCGCTACTGACCCGGGTTGCCTCGCATGGGACGTTTATGCATCTGGTTCGTGATCGTGCTGCCCGCTTGCGTGACGAGTTCACCGGCACTGTTCCGCAAACGGCTCAATCGGACACTAAGCCTCAGTGAGCGAGGAGTGCAGTCCATTTCGTCGCGTCGTTTGGATAGTGCTCGACAGTGTCGGTGTCGGCGCAATGCCTGATGCTGCAAGCTATGGTGACGAGGGCAGCAATACGCTGGGCAATATAGCGGCTCGCAGGCTTTTGCGTCTCCCGTTTTTGGCGCAGCTGGGATTGGGTAACATCACCCCTATCGCCGGGCTACCACCAATTGCAAACCCGGGCGGAGCCTTTGGAAAATGCACTCTCGCTTCTCCCGGCAAGGACACCACTACTGGTCACTGGGAGATGGCCGGCATCATACTCCAGCAGCCATTTCCGCTCTTCCCACATGGCTTCCCCCACGAAATCATTGAGGCTTTCGAACGGCAGACCGGACGCAGATGCCTGGGCAACAAAGCTGCTTCCGGGACTGAGATTATTAGGGAACTTGGAGGGGAACACCTCCGCACCGGTTCACCCATAATCTATACTTCTGCCGATAGCGTGTTCCAGGTTGCTGCTCATGAGGAGGTTATTCCAGTGCCGGAGCTGTACGGGATGTGCGAGAAAGCACGTGAGATCCTCAGTGGTCCTAACGAGGTAGGCCGCGTTATCGCGCGTCCGTTCACGGGTGGCGAAGGGGAGTTTACACGCACCCCAAATCGCAAAGACTTCGCTGTGCCGCCGCCTCCTGGCATGCTGCTCGATCAGTTAGCCGAAGGCAAGGTAAGGGTGCGGGCAATTGGCAAAATCTCTGATGTCTTTCTCGGTCGAGGCATCGCTTGCTCTTCGAAAACGAAAGATAACTGCGACGGCATGAGGCAGACTGCGGAGGCAATGGAGAGCCAAAAGGACGGCTTGCTATTCACCAACCTGGTTGACTTCGATCAGCAGTTTGGCCATCGCAACGATGTGGAAGGGTATGCCGCAGCTCTGGAGGCCGTTGATGCCTGGCTGCCCTCGCTGCAACTTGCCGATGGCGACATGCTGATTCTGACTGCTGACCATGGATGCGACCCGACCACGCCTTCCACCGATCACTCACGCGAGTACACGCCGCTGTTGGTGTATGGACCCCGCGTGCGGTCTGGAATCGATCTTGGCACCCGTGCCACACTGGCCGATATCGGACAGACGGTGGCGGAGATTTTCGGCGTACAACTGCAAGCCGGGACGAGCTTTCTCCAAGAAATTACGAACTATAAGGACCAACCCGAGTAAATGAGACGCCGTATCATGGCCGCGAACTGGAAGATGTACAAGAACGCGGCCCAGACTACCAGTTACTTTGAGCAGATAAAGCCCTTGCTGCAAAATTCGAATAGCTCAGCGAAGTGCGATATCGTGATTTGCCCCACGAGCCTTTCGGTTCCAGCTGCGGTAGCGCAGGCGGTCGGCTGTCCCATTGCCGTTGGTGGACAGAACATCTATTGGGAACGCGAAGGCGCCTTTACTGGCGAAATCTCTGGCGAGATGCTACGCGATGCGGGAGCTACCTGGGTGATTGTTGGTCACAGTGAGCGGCGACAATACTTCGGTGAGACAGACGGCTCTGTTTTGAAGAAAACCCAATCCGCTCTCGCGGCCGGCCTCAACCCTATCGTCTGCGTTGGCGAGCGGCTGGAGGAACATAAATCCGGTAAGACCCCGGAGGTTCTGATCAGGCAATTTGCGGGCGGTATCGCCGGCTTGACCGAGGAGCAGTTCTCCAAGATAGCCATAGCTTACGAACCGGTGTGGGCAATCGGAACAGGGCAGTCGGCGACTCCGCATATTGCAGCCGAGGCGCATCGGTTGATTCGTTCAGAAGCCGACAAGCGTTTTGGCGAAGAAGCCGCCCAGGCAGTTCGTATTTTGTATGGCGGCAGCGTGAAGCCCGATAACATTGAGGGCTTCATGCGTCAGAGTGAAATTGATGGCTCACTGGTTGGCGGCGCCGGCCTTGACCCACAGTCATTCGCCAAAATCGTTGGAGCTGCTTAGTGGCTTTTGCGTTCCGCCACCGTCGCGACCGGCACGCTTGTCTTTGGCAGACTTGCCCGGCAGGTCAAACGGATTATCATGCACCTTTTCACGAATCCCTGAGTTGATGGTCTTGCCGAGGGAGATGCTGCGCTCGCCGAACCGATCGCGGATGTGATCAACCGAGCGGAATGCTTCGCGAAGGCGATGTGTCCTGTCCTCTTCGAGAAGATTCATCTGCCCCTCAACATGGGAAAGCATGCCGGCATGAACGCCCAGCAGCCGCACGGGTGTTTTGCCATCCCAGGCTTGCTGGAAGAGAGCGATGATAGCGGTCGCCAGTTCGCCATCCAGTTGCGTACCGTGGTCGAGCGTTGTTGCACGCGTGATCGTCGTAAAATCCTGGAAACGAAGCTTCAGCTGTACGGTGGTGGAGTAGAGCTTGTGCTCGCGCAAGCGGTTGGCCACCATCTCGGAAAGCCTGATCAGTGCAGTGTGAATCTTGTCGTACTCAGTCACATCTTCGCGGAAAGTATGTTCGTGACTAATGGACTTTGGACCATCTCGCTCGCCCACAGCTGTGTCAAACCAAGCCCCGGCATCTTGGCCCTGAGCTTTCCCTGCCAGCGCCAAACCCCACTTGCCGAAGCGGCTGGCCAGAAACGCCTCGTCAAGTTTCGCCAGGTCTCCCACATGCTTTATGCCGAGCTTGTGCAGAGACTCCTCAGTCTTCTTTCCAACTCCCGGAATCTTCTTTACTTCCAAGCCGGCTAGAAAAGCAGCTTCCATCCCGGGCATGATGTACAGCACACCATTGGGTTTGGCTTGGTCAGACGAGACCTTAGCTGCCAGGCGCGACGAAGCAAGACCCAAAGAACAGCGCAGGCCGGTCTGAGCTCCAATGGCCTCATGAAGTTTGTGGGCCGCCAGCAGCGCTGGTCCCAGCAGGCGCTGTGTGCCGGTCAGGTCCAGGTATGCTTCATCGATTGAGGCCATCTCTACGGCCGGCGAAAACGTTTGCAGTATGTCATACACTTTTCTCGAGTACTCGCGATAGCGTTCGAAGTGGCCTGGAACAAAGATAGCTTTCGGACAGAGTCGCGCTGCAACACGCAGCGGCATGGCTGAATGAACGCCGAACCTTCGGGCTGCATAAGAGGCAGCCGCAACTACGCCGCGCTCGGTTGCCTTACCGCCCACAACGACCGGCTTGCCCTTCAGAGACGGGTCAAAGAGTTCTTCCACAGAGACAAAAAACGCGTCCATGTCAACGTGGCAGACCAGTCGTTGCATTACCAAATCCGCGATTCTTAGATTCGAGTGGCTCCGATAACACGAGGCAAGCCTGCCAGATCGGAAATGACTTCGATGTCAGTCCAATGGTCGACAAGCATCTGACGCACACCGTCAAGAGATCGGTAGCCTAACTCCACCAACATGCGCCCGCCCAACTTCACCGCCTGCGTGGCCCCCTCAATTAAGCGGCGGTAGATCTCAAATCCAGTATCGCCGGCGAACAAGGCGACATGCGGTTCCCAGTCACGCACTTCGCTTTGCATGTTGGCCGCATCTGCGCCAGGAACGTAGGGTGGATTGGACAGCAGCAGGTCGATAGTGCCGGGCCTGACAGCTTCGAGAAGATCGGCCGCAAAGAACTCAACGGAAGCACCAAGTGTGCCCCGATTCCGCTCCGCCACGGCCAAAGCCTCAGTTGAGATGTCGGATGCGGCAACCGCACATCCGGCTTCCAGCGAAACGCTAATGGCAATTGCGCCCGAGCCCGTGCCTATATCCAGCACTCGCGTGCTCCTTCGTGCGCGGAGTTGAGTAACAGCCGCTTCCACCAGGTGCTCGGTTTCGGGGCGGGGAATCAGCACGCGTTCGTCAACAAAGAAATCACGGCCATAGAACTCCTGCCGATGCGTGATGTACTGCGTGGGACGGCCGCGCAGCCGCTCGTTCAAGTAGCGCCCGAAATGGATCCAGGCTAATTCAGTTAGCGTGTCCGTGCCGTGCGCATAAAGATAGCTGCGCTCACACCGCATCGCATGCCCCAGCAGCACTTCAGAAGTCAGGCGCGGGACCGACACAGCATTCTTGTCTAAGATATCGGCACCCTGCAGCAGCGCCGATTGTACGGTCATCAAGCCGCGTTATCGAGCAGTTCCGCTTGATAGTGCGTGGTCAACGCATCGATCACCGGTTGCAGCCTGCCCTCCATGGTCAGGTCGAGTTGGTGCAGCGTCAAGCCGATACGGTGATCGGTGATGCGGTTCTGCGGAAAATTATACGTCCTGATTTTTTCGCTGCGGTCGCCGGTTCCCACCATGCCTTTGCGTTCTGCGCCAATAGCTGCCTGCTGCTTTTCGATTTCCATCTGGTACAGCCGAGAGCGAAGCACGCCCATGGCTTTTGCCCGGTTCTTGATCTGTGACTTCTCATCCTGGCAGGACACAACCGTATTAGTCGGCAGATGAGTGATGCGAACCGCCGAATAGGTGGTGTTGACCGATTGGCCGCCTGGGCCGGAGGAGCAGAAAGTGTCAATGCGGATATCTTTGGTGTCGATCTGCACTTCCACTTCGTCAGCCTCAGGCATGACAACAACCGTGATGGTGGAAGTATGAACCCGCCCTTGTGTCTCAGTTGCAGGCACGCGCTGCACGCGATGTACGCCGCTCTCATACTTCATGCGGCTATATACTTTGTGGCCGCTGATCATGGCAATTACTTCGCTGAGGCCGCCGACCGAAGACTCGTTCAGCGACGTGACCTCTACTTTCCAGCCTTGCTCTTCCGCATAGCGCCCGTACATGCGAAACATCTCGGCCGCGAATAGCGAAGCCTCGTCACCCCCAGCTCCCTTGCGAATTTCGAGCACAACGTTTTTCTCGTCATTCGGATCTTTGGGCAGCAGCAACAGTTGCAGATCTTTCTCGATTGCTGCCAACTCAGGCTCTAACCGAACAACTTCCAATTGCGCCATTTGTTGCAGGTCGAGATCGGTTTCGGTCAGCATCGCGCGAGCATCACGCAACTCCCGGTCAACCCGCTTCCAATCACGGTACTTGGCCACTACTTCCTGAAGTTCGCTCTGTGCTTTGGCCGTTTTGCGATACTGATCGGAATCGTTAATGACAGCCGGATCGCTCATTCGATCTGTCAGCCCGACGAACTTTGCTTCTGATTCGTCTAATCGATCTTTGAATTGCATTTTTGTCTGTTCCTTAGGGCAGTGCGGCGTAGATCAATGGATGAGCTGTTCTGCCCTACGCGACAACCAGCACTCCGCCGTGTGACTTCTCTAATTCCATCGCATGTTCCAAAGCACAGATGGCCACTTCTGTTTGTGCATCGGTCGGCGGCTTTGTGGTGACACGCTGCAGCCATAGACCAGGTCGCGTCAGCAGGGCCAGCGCTCGGCTCTGGCCTTTAGCTGCAAAGCGGATCGCTTCATAGCTGATGCCGATGACCAGGGGCATCAGCAGAATACGTGCGACCAGTTTGGCCCAGAAGTGATCGAACGGTAGAAAAGCAAATCCCACCATGGCCACGATTAAGACAACCACCAAAAAACTCGTGCCGCAGCGAGGATGCCAGGTTACGAATTTCTGCGCGTTAGCTACCGTGACAGGTTGCCCCGACTCATAGTTGAAGACAACCTTGTGTTCCGCGCCGTGGTATTGAAACAGGCGATACATGTCGCTCATTTGGGAGAGCAGATACATGAAGCCGAGAAAGATACCGATGCGCAAAAGCCCGTCGACGATGTTGATGGCAAACCGGCCTCCGACGGCTGGGAAGTGTCGCCCAATCAAAGTCGCCAGCGCTAACGGAACAACTTTGTACAAGCCGATCATGAAGAGCAGAGAGAACGCAATCTGCAGCGCCATGGCGGTCGGCGTTAGTTCTTTCTTCTGCGCTTTGCTCCCGCTCATGCCTTCCAGCGCACAATCGGCCGAGAACTTAAGCGCTTTCATGCCAAGCCACATGGCGCCACCTAATGTGACTACTCCACGGATAATCGGCCATTTGAAAGCAGCGTGCCTGTCAGATAACCGTTCTAACGGGCTCTCTTCGGTAAGAATCTCGCCGTTAGGCCGTCGAACCGCAACACAGTAACTGTGCGGCGAGCGCATCATGACGCCCTCCATTACCGCCTGCCCACCAATCAGCGTGGTCTCTTCGCCGCTTCCGAGTGCTGGCAAGAGCTGTAGGTGTGCAAATACACGCGCAAAACCACGCAAATTCAACTGGATTCTCCAGCCTTAAGTATATCGGGCCAGCCATTCTATCCAGCCGGGCCAGTCTCGTAAGCGAGAACGGCCCGGCTCCATAACCGCTGCCTACTTACTTTACGGAATTGTCAGTTCCTGACCGACCTGAATTTTGTCGGCACTTTCCAACTTGTCTTGGTTGGCTTCGAAAATTTTGTTGTACTCATTCGCATTGCCGTAAAACTCTTTGGCGATCTTAGAAAGCGTGTCGCCCGGCTTTACAGTGTAGGTCTTGCTACTGGTGGTTGTTGTGCCTGAAGCAGCCTGCGGCCCGGCCGGCGACGGCAGGCTCGTGTCTACCGTCAGATCGCACGTCACATCGCTATAAGAGGGGTCAACGGCTTTGATCGCGTTCCAAACGTCGTTCTTTGCCTGTTCAGAGGGTGCAGCGCCCTGCAGGAAGAACTTGTTGTCCTGTATATGCATGTGCGAAAGCTGCACACCCTTCTGTGTAATCACATTCAGCGCATTACTGTACTTGCTTTTATATTCTTCCAGGGTAGCCATAATTACTCCAGTCAAGAGACCAACTTCGCGTCCCTTTCGTTGCACTGCAAATCGCTTGCAGCCTTTCGATAGATCCTAATGCACCCCGGGCTTGACTCCGCCCACATTCAGTCTCAACCGATACAGGCTGGAAGTAGCCGTAATGTACAAAGTTTTCCCGTCTGCATCACCCCAAGCCAGATTCGCGGTAGGCTCGGGGACCTGGATCACTCCCAGCCGCTTGCCCTCCGGCGAGAAGATCCAAATGCCGCCCGGACCTGTGCTGTACAAGTTTCCCTGCCTGTCCACCTTCATGCCGTCGGGTGAACCTTTACGCTCATCGCTTGTTGCGTCGAACATCTGGTGCGGCTCGCTCACCCCACCATCGGAGTTCACACGATAACGCATCCAGATTTTCCGTTTCACATCTGAATTACAGACATACAAAACCTTTTCGTCCGGCGAAAACACCAGGCCGTTAGGCCGGCTTAAATCGCGAATCAAGAGCGTAAGCCGATGCGGGTCTGGCGGACTGCCCGGCTGCTGTTGAGCGGCGCTCGCTGTCCGGTAAACGCCGTTCCACTTCAGCTCTTTCTCCGGATCCTCATCGCTCTGGGTTGGCAAGCCGTAAGGAGGATCGGTAAAGTATAAACTTCCGTCACTCCGATAGACCAGATCGTTCGGGCTGTTCAGCTTCTTGCCCTCGAACCGGTCAGCCAGCACCGTGGGCCGGCTTTTGAGGTCAGATGATTCCAATCGCCAGACGGTACGCCCGGCGTGTCCAGCAACTGTTAAGCGGCCCTGGCGGTCGAGAGTCATTCCGTTCGAACCTGGCTCAGGCCCCGGAAAGGGTTTCTCCCCTAAGTAGCCGCTCGGTTGCCGTTCAACTTTTGTACCGCCCTGTGCAGTCCATTTGCGGATGCTGTTACTCGGAATCTCTGCGAAGAGCAGATACCCGCCTCCCATCCAGACCGGGCCTTCGGTCCATTTGAAGCCACTGGCGACTCGTTGCAGCCTCGATCCGGCTGGAACCAACGCATTGATTGCAGGGTCGAGCACTTCAAGATGGACAAGATCGTCGCTGGCTTCCCACGCCTGTGTAGTCATAAGAGAGATCACCAGAACTGCCAGGAGAAAGCCGATGGCACGCATAAGGTTCAAGCGGGATTCTATAACATCGCCGTTGAGGTCTGTTACCGTCAGGGGAGAAGTGCTGCAATGACTTCTGCCACTTATCGATGCCTGCAAATGAAGATCGACTGCCCTGGCTGCCGGAGCGCGCGGCCCGACCTGCCGTTGGACCCTTGCTGTTTCTGCGCTCCCTATTGAACAATCCGCTCAAAATCGGGGCAGTCGCGCCCAGTTCTCCGAAGCTTTCGCGCCTGATGGCATCGCGCGTCAATCCTTCCGAGTCATCGGTCCTCGAGATTGGCGGCGGCACCGGTTCTGTGACCCGCGCCCTGCTGGAGACCGGCTTAGCTCCCCAGCGACTCGTGGTGGTTGAGCGCGACCCGGAGCTTGCTGCGTTCCTTCGACGCGAGTTTCCGGCCGTTCGCATACGTTGCGGGGAAGCTTTGCATGCGGCCAGCATTGCCTTTGGAGAATTTGGAGCGCCCGTGCAAACGGTTGTCTCCAGCCTTCCGCTTCGCAACTTGGCCAAGGCCGACCAGATCGATACGGTACGAGCCATGCTGGATGCACTTGCCGAAGGTGGCCAATTGATCCAGTTCACCTACGCGGCAGGCTGTCCCGTGCCGGACAGGCAGCTTGGCCTCCAGGCCGAGTGTTTAGGCCGTGTCTGGGCCAATCTGCCGCCTGCTGCTGTCTGGCTCTTTACGGCAGGGCAGAATACCGAGCGCGCCAACACACGCCACTAAAGGTGTTAACCTAATCGCCGTGCAGCGATTGCTCGATGCCCTCCGCGACGAACGCTCTTCGGTCAGCCTGGATATTGCGGCTTTGGAGATGGCCGCTATCGAGTTTCCCGGCCTGGATCTGGATGCTTCGCTGTTCCGCTTGGACAATTTGGCTGAGCAGATTCAGGCTCAGTTGACCCCGCAAGCTCCTGGCCTTGATTTCATCAAAGCCGCCAATGAACTGCTCTTTGAGGTGCTCCAGTACCGTGGCAATGAAGAGGAGTACTACGACCCCCGCAACAGTTGCTTGAATTCGGTTCTGATGCGGCGGCTCGGTATCCCAATTACATTGTCAGTCGTGTATATAGAAGTGGCGCGACGGTGTAACCGCCACGTGTATGGTGTGGGGCTTCCCGGGCACTTCATTGTTGCCTATGAGGACGCCGAGTCGCGTTACTGGGTCGATCCTTTCCACAGCGGCCGCATCCTTACGTTCGCTGATTGTTCCGCACTGGCAAGGCAAACCGCCAACGTCGACCTGCGATCAAATCCAGCCGTGCTTTCCGCCGTGAATAAGCGCCAGATTCTGGTACGCATGCTGAGTAATCTGAAGGCGATCTATCTGCGGGGCGAGGCATTCGATAAAGCCCGGCAGGTGCTCAACCTTCTCATTGAGGCTGCGCCTGACTACGCGGAGGAGTATCGGCATCGGGGCATTGTTCACCTCCGTCAACACAACCACAAGGCTGCCAAAGATGACCTGGAGACGTACCTCCGTTTGGAGCCGAATGCCCCAGAGCGGGAACAGGTTCAAAAGCAATTGGTACTGATTGACCGTTGGCGGGCAGGGCTGAATTAACTTAGGGCTGTCGCCCGCCCCTTCCGGCATACAACATCGCACGCCTGGTGCTGGTTGACGAAAACGCTCTTTGTGGTCCTGTGATAAACCCTAATCGCGGGCCGCATGGCTCTAAGTGCCAAGTCATTTCTTAACCGTCTTGCGAAGCCCGAGGAGGGCGCTACAGGAGAGCGCCTGGAACCGGACTACCCGCCTGCGCGAGGGAATGCGAGGGCTCATCGATGACTTCGGTGAGCCCCAGCCTTTCAGCAGATGGTCGAGCGAGTTAGCGGACCTTGCGTACCAGGTGGCCGAGCTGGTCAGCACGCTCATCCGGAGTTGCACGAACAAAGTCGCCGGTCGACTTGGCTGGCGGCTTCTTGTTCTTCTCCACCGGTCCTCGTTCACTAATACGTTCCTCAATCGCGCGATTCTGAGCGATTCGGGCCGCAGTTCGTTCCGCAGGTGTCATTAAGTGAAATGGCTTTTCCATAGTTCCTTCTTTCTATCATCGCTCAAGCCGGTTATGTATTTTTCGCAGGGCGGGAAAAGTGGTAGTAAGAAGTAGCAGTATATGATGACTCTTGTGCAGGATATGTTGCTGAAAGACGTCGAGAATTACCGCGGGGATGACCCCTATTCACGCGTCATTGACATGGTTAAGAAAGCCGGCCCGGAGTACCCGCAGATCCTGCATATGTTTGCTTATAAGTTCAACGCCGCGGTTCATGTGGAACGCTTCACGCAGGAAATGATGCGCGAAGCCGCGCCGCTTTCCCCAGGCATCAGAGAGCTGATTGCAGCGTACACCGCTAAGCTAAACAGCTGTCCATTTTGAACGAAGTCTCACGCTGCGGTCGCAGCGGAATTGCTCGGCAATGCGGATTTGGTTGACGGCGTTCTCGCAAACCCGGAAACTTCAGCGCTGTCGTCGCAAGAGAAGGCTCTGTTTAAGTTCGTACGCAAGGTCAACGAAAACTCAGTCGATATTGGGCCGGCTGATATTCAGACCTTGCATGCTGTTGGCTACAACGACGAAGCAATCTACTATGCTGTGACAGTCTGCGCTCTCTTCAACTTTTATAACCGCTGGATCGATGCCTCAGGTGTTCACGCCATGAGTGACGAAGCGCACAAGGCGAATGCAAAACGCTCCGCGGTCCACGGCTACTCGCGGAGTTCTCAACCGCCGACAATGCCAGGGAAGATGTAGAGCGCTGCCGCTAACTCGCCTTATCCAGTTCGGCTACTCTGGCCGCGACCAATTGCAAGTCTTTGACGAAGAGAGCGTACTCTTCTTCGGCACGCTCTTGCGCCCGCAAGATGGCGGAAGGGTGAATGGTTGCCACCAGTTCTTTCCCCCAGCGATGCGGAAAGAACTTACCGCGATCGGTGGTGACGCGGAATTCGCGGCCCATGAGGGCTTGCGCCGCAGTTGCACCAAGGCAGACAATCAGTTCCGGTTCAATGGAGGCGAGCTCCGCTTCCAGCCATGGCCGGCATGCGGAAATTTCGATACCGGTGGGCTTGGCATGAATGCGGCGCTTGCCCCGCTCAATAAACTTGAAATGCTTAACGGCGTTGGTAACGTAGATCTTCTCGCGATCGAGCCCCGATTCATGCATGGCTTTGCTGAGCAGCCGGCCGGCAGGACCGATGAACGGATGCCCCTTCATGTCTTCCTCGTCGCCCGGTTGCTCACCCACCATGACGACTTTGGCGTCACTAGGACCTTCGCCGAAAACAACCTGGGTCGCATGTTGATATAACTCACAACCACGACAGTTGGGTGCCGCTATTTGCAGCTCTGAGATGCGTCTGGTTGCGGGCACAAAGGGTGCCGCTGATGTCTTCTGACTGGTTGCCATCTGATTGACTCTCGTATCTGCCTTGGCTAAGAGGCTGGGTATCAGCTGGGCTTCGGGTAGCGTGGCCCAGTGACGCACCGGCATCTCCGCTTTCATCGCCTTCACCTTCACGCGTGCAGGGTTGAAAATAGACGCATAATAATCGCGCCACAGATCTTCCATCTCGTCATCCGGCGGCGCCTCCGAGCGTGGAACGCCTGGTCCGAAACGCAGTTCGTTCGTATCCCAATAGGCGCTTCGATCTGGAGTAAGGATAGTCCAACGCATCGCGCCAAAACGATCGGCAAACCAGGGGGCCAGTGCTTCCACAATCAGGTGATCGGGCCGATGCCAGGCAACGAACTCTTCCGGCTCTGCGCCCTGCACACGCCGGAACCGCACGAAAGCTTTCATCTTGTGCATGTCGCGCGTGATTGCCTTTTCCATCAGGTTCAACTCGCGGATGTCGTCGTCAATGTCGATCTTCAACAACGAGCGTTCGCCATGCGTGAGCCGGTAGAGAACACGGTACAACAGCGGCCACTTGCGGTCATCCCGATGCAGAGCCACCGTCTTTGCCGACTGCAGGTATTCTTTCGGTACGGTGGCCGCTGCCGCTGGCGGGGCTGGAGCTTCAGTCTCGCCGGAGAATAGCCCGGGCGTCCAAAGGACTTGGTCCGGTGGCGTATCGTTTGCCAGTAAGCGGCGCGCGGCTGCCCGCCAGCCTGCAAAATCAGAGATCTCGACGGCCGTCACAGTTCGCCGGACCGCGCCGTCTCTGCTGCCTCAAACAGAGACAGCTGCTTTTGTGGAATGACAACTTTCTCAGGCAAGCGCGGACTGTCGATTTGTTTGGTGGCCGGATTATTGTCAGCGGTCACAACGAAGTACTGCGATTTCTTCACTGAGATTTTCAGCTTCGCCAGATCTGCCAGAGTGAGTTTGCGATAGCGCCGGACTTGTAGGATGCGCGCCACGTTTCGAACGCCAAAACCCGGGACCCGCAGAAGCGCTGCCTTCCCCGCCTTATTCACGTCAACTGGGAAGAAGTCACGGTGCCTCAACGCCCAGGCAAGCTTTGGATCTTTGTCCAACGCCAGATTGCGGTCGCCCTCGGTCGTCAATTCATCTGCCGTGAAGCCATAGAAGCGCATCAGCCAGTCCGCCTGGTAAAGGCGGTGTTCGCGCACCAGGGGAATTTTCTGCAGGGGCAGCGCAGGGTCGGCGTGTGGGATTGGACTGAAGGCAGAGTAGTAAGCGCGGCGCAATCCGTAGCCTTTATACAGGCCGGCAGACTTGTCCAGCAGCACCGCATCTGGTGCATCGGTCGCACCCACAATGAACTGTGTGCTCTGCCCGGCCGGAGCAAACCGCGGCGCCTTGCCCTGGCGATTTGTTTTGTCTTTTGCGTTTAGAATGCCGTTCGCAATCTGCTGCATCGATTGCTCTATAATTTTGTGGGTCTTGGCTGGAGCTAACTGCGCCAAGTCGCTATCGCGCGCTAATTCGACGTTCGCGCTTAACCGATCAGCCCATTGTCCAGCCTCAAGCATCAGTGTTTCCGAAGCACCCGGCACGGCTTTCAAATGGATATACCCGCCAAAGCCGTGGTCGATCCGCAGCAGCTTGGCTACCCGCACCAGTTGCTCCATCGTGTAATCCGGGCTTTGAATGATTCCGGAACTAAGAAACAGCCCTTCGATGTAATTGCGTTTGTAAAACTCAATAGTCAGGAAGGCGACTTCTTCCGGAGTAAAGCGCGCCCGCTTGGTATCGCTTGAGATTCGATTGACACAGTAGCTGCAATCGTAGATGCAGTAGTTAGTCAACAGAAGTTTCAGGAGAGAGACGCAGCGGCCGTCCGGGGTGTAGCTATGGCAGATTCCGATTCCGTTCGTGTTGCCCAGTCCGCCTTCGACCCTCGCCCGGCGCGAACCACTACTAGCGCAGGAAGCGTCGTACTTAGCAGCGTCGGCCAGTACACGTAGCTTCTGTTGAATTTCCACCAACTATTAGATGTATCCAAGCCTACAGCAGTTCTAGTTCATTTTGTTTCAGATACACAGTGCGTGCTAAGTTGGATCACTACAGAACTGCCTGAGATTATATGAAGCTCAATGAGCACCTCTTGAGACGTGTGCACGCTGGTCAAATGCGCAGTCGAGCCCCGTCTAAGGTTCCAATTAGAACCCTCTCAAAGACTCATTTTATAGTGAGACTGATCTTGCCCGCGAAAAACGTATCCCATAGCTGAGAATCAGCAAAGGGGAAACGAAGAGTGGAGAAGTTAAAGCGCGCGGTATACGCGGGAGTTCAAGGAAGAGGCAGTTCGGCGGGTGGAGGGGGGCCAGAGTATCGCGGCCACGGCGCAGAGCTTGGAGTTGGTCGAGCAAACGCTCTACAACTGGATCAAAGCACAGCGGCAGGGTAAGACTTTGAATGGGCCCGAGAAGCCGGTGAGTGCCGAGCAGATGGAGATCAGCCGGTTACGCGCGGAACTGGCACGAGTGAAGATGGAGCGCGACATCCTGGGAAAGACGACGGCGTACTTCGCCAAGGAAGTGAAGTGAAGTACGCCTTTATCCGCGGCCACCGGCAAGTGTGGCCGGTCCGTATTCAATGCCGCGTATTGGGTGTCAGCGTGTCTGGCTATTACGAGCACTGGGCTCGGCTGGCACAGCTTGATGTTCGTCGTCATCGGAGCGACAAGGCGCTGACGGTGGACATTCGAGCCGTCTACCAGGCGGGTCGCGGCGCCTATGGATGGCCACGCATCTGGCGACAACTGCAAGCGCAAGGGGTCCGCATGGGCAAGGGGCGAGTGCAACGATTGATGCAGCGGCACGGCATTCGAGCACGAGGCAAGCGGCGGTTTCGCCTGGTCACCACCGACAGTCGGCATGGGTTCCCGATAGCGCCCAATGTGCTGGACCGGCAGTTCAGGGTGAGCGAACCGAACCGTGTGTGGACCGGTGACATCACCTATATTCGAACCGACGAAGGATGGCTGTTTCTGGCCGTGGTCATCGACCTGTTCAGCCGTCGTGTGGTGGGCTGGTCGCTCGGTGCGGACCTGCGCTCGGCATTGGTTGAGGATGCACTCGGAATGGCTTGGCATCAACGCGCGCCGGGTCACAGAACTGGATTGCTGTTTCACAGCGATCGAGGCAGCCAGTATGCCAGTGACGAGTTCCGGCAACTTCTGCAACGGTTCGGCATCCAGCCCTCGATGAGCCGGAAAGGCAACTGCTGGGACAACGCCTGTTCAGAAACACTGTTTGCTTCATTGAAGGTGGAACGGCTGGGTGGAGGCAAGTTTTGCGACCCTACGTCAGGCTAAAGATGAAACACTGGACTGGCTGCGCTGGTATAACCAGACGCGACTACACTCAACATTGAACTATCGCAGCCCAATACAGTTTGAAAAAGATTGGCACGGCAAGGCAGCAGCCACGAGCTGTTGAGATCGATCAGCAACAAGGCTGTGGAAAAGCAGGAAAGCAAACAGCGCTTCCAACTTTCCCACAGCCACGACGACTACGATTTCTATAACTGGTTATGAGATACGGTTTCTAAGGGCAAGATCATCAAGCGTGTCACAGATAGTGCTCTTGTCACAAACCTGGCATCAAAAGATACTTTGACATATTGTTGTACCTTATGCTCTGTCCCTGTAAATTCTTGGTTTAATTCACCGAATAATTTCCAACCGGACCTGCAACGTAGCGCGTGACACTACCTGGTAATTGAGCCGCTTGCAACGCTCCCCTCATTGTGTAATTATTCAGAGTGTTGAATAAATATACAGAAGGGGCGTAATTCGGTGGCAGCGCACGTACATTTTCCAGCAATTCCCAGAAGCATTGGATCCTTTCGTCACGATTTGGATCTCTCCGCCTCTGAGCTTCTCGGGCTTTTAGATCTGACGCAGCAGGTGAAGCAATCGCGGCCGCGTTTTGCCCGTGCGTTGGAAGGGCGCTACCTTGCTCTTCTGTTTGAGAAACCATCACTGCGAACGCGCATGACCTTTGAGTTGGCAATAAAGCAACTGGGCGGTGACTGTGTTGTCCAGAGTGGCATGGTGGGCGAACGAGAACCGATCAAGGATATCGCCCGCAATCTGGCACGCTGGACCGACTGTATCGTTGCGCGTACCTACTCTCAACAAACGGTTGAGGAACTGGCGCAATGGTCAGCTATTCCGGTCGTTAATGCCTTGACCGATCTGTATCATCCCTGTCAGGCGTTAGCGGACATGTTCACACTGCGGGAGCACTTTGGGCGATTGCGTGGATTGAAGCTAGCCTACGTTGGCGATGGCAATAACGTGGCCCACTCGCTGCTGCTGTGCGGCGCTCGCCTGGGCATGCACTGCACTGTGGCAACGCCTGCTGAATATGGACCGCGATCTGAGGTTGTGGAAGCTGCTTGCGAACTGAGCGTTGAAGCGGGCGGCTCGGTTGAGATCACAACGGACGCTTTCGGAGCAGTCCAGGGAACCAATGCGGTCTATACCGATGTTTGGGCAAGCATGGGCCAAGAGGATGAAGCTGAACTTCGGCAGCAGATATTTGCCCCGTATCAGGTCAATGAGGCTTTAATGGCGCAAGCACGGCCAGATGCAGTCTTCCTGCATTGTCTTCCTGCCAAGCGCGGGCTGGAGGTTACCGATGCCGTTCTCGAGTCCCGGCAGTCTGTAGTCTTTGAGCAAGCCGAGAATCGTCTGCATGCCCAAAAGGCGCTTCTCCTGACCCTGCTGCAGTAGAAGCTTCCCTCCCGGCTAACCAATCAGGCTCGGGGAGAGTTGTGTCTTTTTGGATCGTGCAACATGAATGGAAACTATGAGTAAAGTAAATACAAAGAAGGTAGCGCTTGCCTATTCGGGCGGGCTCGACACGTCCATCATCATTCCCTGGCTGAAAGAAAATTATGGCTGCTCGGTGGTGGCTGTGTGCGGAGATATCGGCCAGGGCGGAGAAGAGCTGGACGGGCTTAGAGAGAAGGCGCTAAAGACGGGTGCTTCGGAAGTTTATGTCGAAGACATGCGCGAGGAATTCGTTGCGGACTATCTTTGGAAGCTGGTTCGCTCGGGCGGCGTTTATGAACACAAGTATCTCCTGGGCACGTCTATTGCGCGCCCGCTGCTAGCGAAACGCCAGGCCCAAGTGGCATTGCAAACCGGGTGCGACGCGCTCGCTCATGGGTGCACCGGCAAAGGGAACGATCAGGTGCGCTTCGAATTGACATATAAGGCGATAGCGCCTATGTTGCCGGTGATTGCGCCGTGGCGGGAGTGGGACATTATTTCGCGCGAAGACGCAATTGAGTATGCCCACGCGCACAGCGTTCCCATCGCCCAGTCGACGACGAAGATCTACAGCCGCGATCGCAACATCTGGCATATCTCGCACGAAGGCGGCGAGTTGGAAGATCCGGCCAATGCTGCTCCCGACGGAATCTGGATGCTCAGCAAGAGCCCGGCCGAGGCGCCCAACAAGCCCCTTGACGTGACGGTGGGCTTTGATCGCGGCATTCCTGTTTCATTGAACGGCCAGCGGCAGCTCAGTGCAGTTACGCTGCTGGAACAGCTGAACGAGTTAGGTGGTGAGCACGGGATTGGACGGATTGACCTGGTGGAGAATCGCTTTGTCGGGATGAAGTCGCGAGGCTGCTATGAGACGCCGGGCGGAACTATCCTGATGGCGGCGATCCGTGAACTGGAGGCGCTCACGCTGGACCGCACGACACTTCATTACAAGCAGAAGTTAGCGCTCGATTACGCTGAGATGGTCTATAACGGGCTCTGGTTCACACCTTTGCGCGAGTCGCTAGACGCGTTCTTTGCCAAGGTGGCCGAGCGGGTGACTGGTGAGATTACCATGCGCTTGTACAAGGGGAATTTGGAGCCGGTGAGTCGTAAGAGCCCGAACAGCTTATACAGCTTGGACATCGCCAGTTTCACCATGGGCGCCAGCTACGACCAGAAGGATGCCCTCGGTTTCATCAACATTGTCGGTCTGCCCATCAAGGTCGAAGCTTCGCTGAAGAAGTAAGCGGATGAAGCTCTGGGGCGGAACTTTCGAATCCGGACCTTCGAAGGTATTCGAAGACTTCTCCGGCTCACTACACTTCGACGGCAAGCTGATCTTTGCCGACCTGGAGGGCTCGCAGGCTTTCGCCCGCGCTCTATTGGCGCAGGGCATTCTTAGCAGAGCCGAATGCCTGGAACTGCTTGCGGCCTTCCAGGAAATTAGCGAAGAAGCCCAAAGCCCAGATTACCTGCGCGGCGCCACGGACGAGGACATCCACACTTTCGTGATTCGTAAGCTGGGCGAAAAAGTGGGTCCGCTGGCGGCAAAGATCCACACCGGGCGTAGTCGCAACGAGCAGGTTTCGCTGGATATTCGGCTTTACCTGCGGGCCAGCGCCGACGTGCTTCTGAACAGCCTGTTGACGCTAATGGAGAGCCTGCTCAATTTGGCCGGGAAGTATCCGGACGCGGCAGTTCCTGGCTATACGCATCTTCGAAGAGCCCAGGCCGTCCTCTGGCCGCACTACTTATTGGCTTATGTCGAGATGTTTTCCCGAGACTTCGAGCGCATGGAGCAGGCGCGTGCACGGATCAATGTTCTACCTTTAGGCTCGGGTGCTTTAGCCGGTAGCGGGTTCCCATTCGATCGCTGGGCTATGGCGGAAGATCTGCAGTTTCCGGCGATCACTCGCAACAGCATGGATGTTTCAGCGGACCGGGATTTTGCGCTCGATTTTCTGTACGCGTGCAGTACGGCGATGCTCCACCTCAGCCGTCTTGCCGAAGACTGGATACTCTACTCCAGCGAGGAGTTTCGCTGGCTGACCTTGGGCGACGGCGTAACCAGCGGATCGAGCTTGATGCCTCAGAAGAAAAACCCCGATTCGCTGGAACTGATACGGGGCAAAACGGGACGCGTCTTCGGCGACCTGACGTCTTTGTTTCTGACGATGAAAGGCCTGCCGCTCACGTACAATCGCGACATGCAGGAGGATAAAGAGCCGCTGTTCGATGCGTTTCACCAGACTGCTGGATCACTTCGCATGGCTGCGGCGGTGGCCGATTCGGTGGTACTTCATCCAGCCGTTCCCTTCGCTGCGGCAGAAGAGAGTTGGGTTGTTGCAACAGATCTGGCTGAAGAACTTGCGCGTACCGGAGTGCCATTTCACCGGGCTCACCAGTTGGTTGGTCAACTAGTTCTGGAAAGCACCAAGGCGGGCAAACGGCCATCCGACTGGACCGGCGAGGCTTTGTCGTCGTTCGCACCGGAGTTCCACCAAGACATGGCGCGGCTGCTTCGGCCGTTAGAAGGCATGAAAAGTCGTGAGCTTCCGGGAGGAACAGGACCGGAGTCTGTCAATCAGGCGCTGGTTGAGGCTCGGGAACGAGTAAGCTCGCTCGGGTCGCGGCTTCGGTCATAAGCTCAAACCGTATGAACAAGAGTTATCGCCAGGGCCAGATCCTTAAAACGATACGCTCCAAGCCAATCTATACGCAGGATGAGCTTGCCCGCGAGCTGGGCGGATTAGGCATCCAGACAACTCAGGTAACGCTTTCTCGCGACATGCGTGACCTCGGTCTGGTCAAGACTGCTGAAGGCTACCGGCAGCTCTCAAACGAGCCCGGCGGCCCGGAACTGGACACGGTTGCGAACGAATATTTGCAGGATATTCGGGTAGCCCAAAACCTGGTAGTGCTTCGAACTTCGCCGGGCAATGCAAACACACTGGCGGTCAGCATTGATCGAGAAGAGTCCGACGAAATTGTTGGCACGGTGGCCGGTGACGATACCGTTCTGGTGATTACTCTCGACAACTCAGCAGCCATCCGCTTCCGAAAGCGCTTGGTCCAAATGATCTCGAGCTAGTGGTGATGATCGTGATCGCAAACGGCGTGCCGGTCTTCGGGAGTCAGCGAGCAGCCATTCTCGCGCAGCAGGCAGGGAACGTGCTCAAACTGAATAGTCGCGTGATGTATACCGAAGCCGGCCAGCACCTCCCTTAAGCGCTTCAGGATTCCGTTGCTCGAGGAGGGCGGCATATCCTCGATGAGCACATGAGAACTAAGGGCGTGGGTGCTGGATCCAAGACTCCAGATGTGCAAGTCGTGCACGTCAAGAACACCGTCTACAGCGACCATTGCCGTCGTCACGTTGCCGAGTTCAATGCCTCGCGGAAGCCCTTCCAACAAGATGTTCAGTGATTCACGAGTGATGTCCCACGCTGTGTAAACGATAAACAGAGCAAGCAAGATGGAGAGGATCGGATCGATAAACAACCATCCGGTGAAGTGAATGGCAACTGCTCCCAGGATGATCGCTACCGCGCCCACGGCGTCTCCGGCCATGTGAACCACAGCGGCTCGAATATTCAAGTCACCCTTATTGCCGCGAGTCAACGCAATAACGATCACGCCATTCAGAGCAAGACCGACAGCAGCAACCCACATCATGGTGCGATCATTGAGTTCCGCCGGATGGATCAGGCGCGAAACAGCTTCGAAAAGAATAAACCCGGAAACCACGATCAGCGTGATCGCATTGATAAAAGCGGTGATAACGCCAGCCCGCTGGTAGCCGTATGTTTTGCGATGATTTGCCGGCCTGTCCTGCCAAGCGAAGCCAATGGCGGCCAATAGAAGCGCAATAGCATCTGTAAAGTTGTGCCCGGCGTCAGATAGAAGAGCTAAACTGTGGGCCTGAAAGCCGGCAACTACCTCGAGAGCAGTAAAGCCGAGAGTTCCAATGAGAGAAGCATAGAGAACCCAACCCGTGCTGGTTGTGTGGTGGTGATGGTGATGACCCAATCGTAAGAACCCTCTGCTCTTAGGTTACGACAAAAATGTAGCTATCGCCTGCTACAGGTGGTCCGGGGGCTTCTCGCCCGCCTTGTAGAGTGACGGGATTTTCTTCTTTCCGTCTTCGGTTGCCGCTTGGGCTTTCTTTCGTTCAGCTGCCTCTTTGGCCGGCATCAAAGCTTCGCGGTCTCGCTTCTCTTTACTATCCTCTGCAGCTAGGTCCGTGGTCCTTGTGTGCGCGTCGGCCAGTGACAATTCCCGGCTATCGCGGGTGGTATCCATGGCTTGCTCTAACACGAACTTAAACCGTTCGAAGTCATGGGGCGGAGTGTCGTCAACCTTCCCTAACTGATCGAGGAACGACTTCTCCGCATCCACAACCGCCAACATGCCCTTGTCAATCGGTAACTTATGCCGCAGCGCGTCGTCGGACACCGAGTCTATCGCTTCTATAATTTTGTTGTAATCGTCCAGGGCATTGTGGACAAAGATGCTGCGCCCAGGCTTGTCTTTTGCAAGGTAATTGTTGACTAGATCCAAACGTTGCTTGGCAAAGTGGATATACAGCATTAACCGGTCATTCGGGTCCTGCGCCTGCCGAACCTGGTCCACCTCGTTCGGGCTTAAGAAGTCGCGATCTTGTGCGGTCAGCAACGCAGCAGTTGCCAACGTCGTAAGCATAATATGGCGTCGCATTACCGGCCCATCACTCCACTCAGCAGCTTGTCGTGTGTTTCGGCAAGCTTGCGCTGGGTGTATTCTGCCCACCCGCGCTCTTCTGCTCCTATATCGTCCAGCAAGCCCTGAAGGCGGCGCTGCAAGTTGGCCACCCTCAACTCTGGCTTTTTATAAAACCGGGATTTGTGGGCTTCACTGAGTGAGGAAACACACTCGTTCAAAGCGTTCATCATGTCCTCCAGCTGTGCGTCGCCTTTCTGAATGGCGCCGCTGTTGTAAAATCCTCGGGCATTGTCGAAAGCTTGATCAGCAAACGCAAGAGCTCGGTCCGCCCTCTTGACTGGGTCGCGCTCGGCCTTCAATTCGGCAGTTGGAACTTGGCCGGCGCAAGCAAAGGCGCAGGACAGCAACACCAAAATCAAATAAAGGGAATGGCTCAACGATTTACCTCGTGTTCCAGAGTCTTGCTTCGCTGCCTGGCATTAAACTCCTGGTCAGGGAAGCGTCCATTGCTCGTCTCCAGAAACTTGCGATAGCTTGCAATAGCGGGCTTGATCTGATGCAACTTGTCCAAAGCGATTGCTCGGTAATAGTAGTTACCGGCCGTCTCTCCATTCAGCGCACGCACCTTATCTAATGCGCCGAGCGCCTGCGGATACTGCTGGCTCACGATAAACACAGTAGCGGCTTCGTTCCAGGCCTCGACTGAGTCCGGCTTAATGCCGGCAGCGGCCAGGAACTGCTCTGCGGCATTTTGGTAGTCGTGTCGATCCCGACGAAGGCGGCCGACTACCATCCGCAAATCATAGTCGTTTGGACTGGCCGCGAGCGCTGACTCGAGGATAGGCGAGGCAAGCTTCGGCTGATTGTTCTTCAGGTAAGCCGTAGCGAGCGCCATCTGATTCGCAGGAGTCGGCGAAAGGGCAACCGCACGACTGAACTCATTGACCGCCTGCTCCGGTTGATTGTTGGCAAGGTAGAGTTGCCCCAAGTGCTCCAGCACAGCTGGATTGTCGCCGGCCGCTTTTAGTAGATCGATGGCGGGTTGCGGACGCTTGTCCGTTTCGTAAGCCTCGGCAAGCTGCGTCAAATAGGACTGAAGCTTTGGATCCAGCAGCGCTGCTTTTTCATAATGCTGCTTTGCTTCATCCAACTTGCCTTGGTGCATCAGGCTCTGTCCTAGGCCCAGTTCAGTGGGAGCAGAGTTCGCGTCGAGCTTCAACGCCTCCTGGTACGCCAGAACTGCTGCATCGTAGTTCTCGGCGTTGAGATAAGACTCGCCCAAGTAGCGCCTGGGTCGGCTCTCTTGGCTTCTCTGCTGTGCAGCATCTTGCAAAAGCGGAATAGCATCGGCTGCACGCTTGGTCCGCAGGTACAGCAAGCCCAGATTGAGTTCGGCCTCATATAGCTTGGGCTTCAGAGCTAGCGTCTGCTGGAAATCGGCGGTCGCCTTTGCGTCCTCATGCAAGGCGCTCTCAGCTAAAGCAAGGTTGAAGAAAGCCGAGTAGTCTTTCGGATCAGCATCGGCAAGCTTGCTAAAGACCTGCTCAGCTGTTCGAAAGTCGCCGCGGTCGAGAGCCTGGAGCCCGGGTTGCTGCGCATCGCCCTGCGCGTTCCAAAGAACTATTGCGACTAGAAACAGGCACACCGCGAACTTGCTCCCCTTCCATTTTAGCGACCTGTTCTAGTCAATAGTCAGGCAGTCCTTCGGTCGCGGGCGTATGTGGTCGCTTCTTTGTGGAGATTGCTGAGATTGATTCCCTCAATCGCCAGTGCTATCAGACCGATACCGACCAACGGCAGTGTAACCACTGCCCAGAGCAGTATTGAGAAGCGTTTTGCCAATGCGGACACTATGCCGAATCGCCGGAGAGTCTCAAAGGTTACCCATTGAAACGACCCTAGATTTCCGGGCGCCTGGGGAATGATGCTGCTTAGCCTGAGAAAGACAAGGATGGTGAACGACGCCGTCCATGGAACAGGCAGGTTGCTTGCCCGAATAAAGGCGTAGATGGGCACCATCTGCCACAGCATGTAACATCCACTAACCAGAAAGGAGAAATAGAGGTAACGCGAGTGCCCGACTAAGTGTAAATCCTCAATCAAGGTAACCAGCCAGCGGGGCCATGCCATGCCAAAAAAGAGATTCAAAGATTGTTGTTTGGCGTACATGGCGTAGATCAGCAGTAAGGCGAGCAGGGCGATGGTGAATGTCAGAATGTAGCCGCCGTTCACAAGGACAGCGGGCAAGGGGAAGGGAATTACCTTGAGACACACGGCGAAACAGACCAGCAACCAGATGCCATCGAAGATGCGTTCAATCAATGCTGAAGCAAACATGACGGACAAAGGAATGCCGCTCGATTTGGAGAGGAGAAAGCAGCGGATCAGTTCGCCCGCACGGAGCGGCAATGTTTCATTGGCAAGCAAACCAACATAGATCGCTTCAACGCAATGCGCGAACGAAACATTCCGAATCGGGCGTAAGAGGAGTTTCCAACGGAGGCCATGAAGAAGGTAGACGCAAATGTCGGTAAAAACAGCGACAAGCACCCATTGCCAGTGCATTCGCCGCACGTCATGCCAGATCTGAGAAAGGTTAGCGCCATTCAGGACCCACGCTAAACAGATCAGCGAGAGCAGGTTCGTGCCGATAATGATCGCCCACGACCTGAACTTCCGGTTACGCTCAACGGACCTCGCGGGCGCGATTTGCGTGCTCAAGTACCCTTATGATAACGCCCTGGAAACAACGGCCTAATGACGATCTCGCTATACGTACAAGCCCATGGCTGCCTTCGTTTTTCTCACAGTATCTTCCGCAATCGGCAGAACTCTCTGCCTTCCGTCCGCTAGTACACGTTCAACGTAGCCGGGGTCGGCTGCCACTTCGCGATACCTCTTCTGGATCGGCTCAAGGCGACTAATAACAGCTTCAGTGACCCGCTTCTTGAAGTCGCCGTAGCGCATACCTGCTGCGGTTTCTCTTCTGAAAGTCGGATCGCACGCCTCTCCTATAACCAGCAGGTTGGCGATGCCGGGGCTTATGTTTTCCAGATCGACGGCCGGAGAGGAATCCGTAGTCGCCCGACCGATCTTCTTGGCAATTACCTTAGGGTCATCCAGCAACCCGATGGCATGGCCCGTTCCTGGCGCTGACTTACTCATTTTCTGGGTAGGATCATCCAAACCCATAATGCGTGCGCCGACGCTGGGCAGAGAAGTAGCCGGCATGACAAACGTTTCCCCGTACAACGAATTAAAGCGCTGAGCGATATCGCGCGCCAGTTCCAGATGCTGAGACTGATCGTCACCAACAGGAACAAGAGCTGCCTGATACAGCAGGATATCGGCAGTCATCAGCACCGGGTACTGCAGCAGGCCGGACCCAATCGTCTCCTGCTTCTCAGACTTAGTCTTGAACTGCGTCATGCGGTAGAGCCAGCCAAGCGGGGTGATACAGGTCAGGAGCCACGAGAGTTCCGCATGACCGCTGACGCTGGATTGGACAATGATGGAGGACTGTTCCGGGTCGATGCCGGAAGCAATGAAGAGCGCTGCGGTTTCGCGAATCTTCGCCGCCAATTCAGCAGGTTGCTGATAAATAGTAATGGCGTGCAAATCGACAATACAGAAGATACTTTCGTACTGCCCCTGGATCTCAGCCCAATTTTTGAGCGCTCCGAGATAATTGCCTATGTGGAGGTTGCCGTTCGGCTGAACGCCCGATAAAACGCGTGCTTTCATGCTTGGTTTGAACCTCTATCGTAAGGGATGAATTTGAAACTTAAAGATGGGCCGTCGCCAGAGCCTTCGGTAGTCGCAATTGAAAAGCTGGTTTATGGTGGCGATGGATTAGCGCGCGTAAACGGACAGGTGGTTCTAGTTCCGTTCGTGCTGCCTGGAGAGTCAGTACGAACACAGACGGAGCGAGTTAAGACCGGGCTGTTACGTGGAAAAGATGCCGAGATCCTGGTACCGGCTGCAGACCGCGTAGTTCCGGGGTGCGAGTACTTCGGAGATTGTGGTGGATGCCAATACCAACATTCCAGCTATGAAGCTCAAGTACAACACAAGCGGTCCATACTGCTTGAAACCTTGGCCCGACTTGGCGGCATCAGCAATCCGCCAGAAGTACAGCTTGTCACAGCGGAGCCCTGGAACTACCGCAATCGTGTTCAGTTGCACTTCGACGGAAGAAAGATGGGCTTCCATAAGTTCGGCTCGCATCAACTCCGCGCCATTGACCATTGCCCCATCTCTTCGCCCGTTATCAACCAAGTGATTCAAAAGCTTAGTGTCGCTTCCAGGCAGAATGCGTGGCCCGACTTTCTGCGATCGCTCGAGGTTTTTACTAACGAAACTGATGTTCAGCTGAATGTGCTTGAGTCAGATAGACCGGTGGCGTCGCGATTCTTTGAGTGGTGTGCCGAACTGATTCCGCAGTTCGCTCCTGGGTCGATCCAATATCGGGCTCTGGACCAAGATTTCCGGATCAGCGGCGGCTCTTTCTTTCAGGTGAACCGTTTCCTGCACGACCAGCTAGTGACTGAAGCGATCCGAGGCATGAGCGGGAAGAGCGCGGTTGATTTATATGCGGGAGTGGGACTATTCACGCTTCCCCTTGCTAAGCAGTTCGAGAAAGTCGATGCTGTTGAGCGCGGCGGCCACGGGTTCGGTGATTTGCAATTCAATGCTAGATCTAGCGGCGCAAACATTGCGAGCGAGAAGGGTAGTGCCGAAGATTATCTGCGCCGGCTCCAAGATGCCCCAGAGCTGGTGCTGGCCGATCCACCGCGGACGGGACTCGGTAAAGAAGCAACCGGCGAGTTGCTGAGGTTACAAGCGCCGAACTTGGTGATCATCAGCTGCGACCCCACTACTCTGGCACGTGATCTTAAGAAGCTACTGGCTGTGTACCATTTAGACTCACTAACTCTGATTGATCTGTTTCCCCAGACTTATCACTTGGAAACCATTGCCAAATTGACGCTTCTCTAACTTCGGTGTAAGAGAGATTTGAGTCCGCTCCACTTACGGACGACCAACTCCGCCAAAGAAAGCGCGATGGCAGCCGCCAGGGCTGCAGGCCATAACTCAATAGTTGTGTAACTTACGCGGTCGCTGCTGTCGTAAACAGAAGCCGGGGGTGGATTGAAGCGTCCGCCAGAAAATCGCGCAATCTGTTGCAGCGGACGAGGGTCGGAACCGCGTTGCAACTCGGCGTTTTCGCGATAAAGCCCGAGTTCCGGGAAAGTTTTCGTCTCCACCAGCGGCCGGATACGGAACAAGCCGTGCAAGGTACCGATATTTACCCGCCCCGTATATAAGCGGGCGCCGGACTTTTCCAGATTTATTGGCTTTTTGAACGTCTCAGGACCAAGAATAAAAATTGTCGGTGGGTCACGAGGCACTTCGACGTCAGGCCCCAGATGATAGGTAACCTGGACTTCTTGGCTCGCAGAGTCAAAGTGCGCGTTAGCCTCAGTACTCTGCGAGTGATCCAGTAAGTCGCGGGTTACATTGATCCAGAACTTGTCGAAACCGGGCCAGCTGACCCAATTTTGCGCCCACCGGCTTTTAGCGTCTGACGTAAATACGGCGGCCTTACCTAACCCATACTGCCAACGTACGTAAAGCGGATCCTTCTTATTTGCATCGATACTTAGAAGCGTGTCAGCCGTCGGTTTCGCGATAAATCGGGTATAGCCTTTTAGCGCCGGTGCTGACGCAATGTTGACTCCTTCCAGCACCTCGGCCGAATGATCCAGGATCGGCGTCAAGGGCTTCTCCACAGCTGTGGAACCACTGTAATCCTGAACGTCTTTCAACAGAATCTGTTCTAAACCCTGCGGGTCATTCAGGAAATAACTCTTTCCGCCTGAGGTTAGCGCTACTTTCTCCAAATAACTCCGGTTCACATCCTGTCCCAGACCAACCGTGGAGATTGTTACCTGGTGAGCCAACGCTTCCCTCGCCAAATCAAGACTGTCGCCTTCTTCTGAGATGCCGTCCGTCAGCAAAACAATGTGTTTGAAGCTCGCTTTGGAAGGGAGTACTCGGTGATAGGCTTCGGCCAGGGCCGGTGCGATCTGTGTCCCGCCATCGGGTGTGATGCCGGCGACTAATCTCTTAATCAGTGACTTATCTTCCGCATGTCGCACGGGAACCGCCCATTGAAACGAATTGTCAAAGATCAGGACGCCTATGTAGTCGATGGGCCGAAGATGGTCAACAACTCCGATGGCTGAAATGCGTGCGAGATCGATCTTGCGGCCTTCCATGGAAGAGGATTTGTCGATGATGAGTGCCACGCATGTGCCCTCAGGTGACTTTGGAGGCGCTAGTTTCGCTGGAAGTGCTTTGTCTAGTGCATCCAGCTTCTGGTCTTCCTTATATACCTGACGCTCGCCGCCGATCAGAAGTAGCCCGCCGCCCTCTTTCACGTAGCGTTCGAGATTGTATTTGTAACGCTCCGGGAAGCTTGTCAGGTCCAGGTTGTTCAAAATTACTAATTGATATTGACTTAGTACCTTGTCTAACTCTCCCGGAATTCTTGTAACATCGTACTGCGCGCTTCGGAAAGAATTGAGCAGGTTCTCATCGCTTCCTGTCGGATCTTGGGAAATGTAGAGCAGTCGCGCACGCTTCAGGCTTACCGCTTCCTGAAAATGAAGCTCACCATGAGCTGGACTTCGCAATTGGCCGGCTACTGAAGTAACTCCGACCGAATTGATACGCGCATGCACGCGGACCAGATTGCTTCCTTGCTGAAGAGTAATCGGCGTCGTGCCCAGGCTCTTACCTTCAGCGTTGAGTTCGACTTCGGCCTGCGTCGAAACGGGTGAGTTGACACGTAAATCAATGGGAATCAATTCTCCGGCGTAAGCTGCCTGAGGAACGATAACTGACTCGAGGCGCAACTGAGAGTTCGACGACTCGGGGAGGAGGAAAGTATCTACCGGTACATGCAGACTGCGAAGTTCAGCCAGAGCTCTGGCGCTGTTACCTTTGTTTTCTTTTCCATCGCTGATGAAGACAATCCTGGGGTTGTAGTTCTCAGGTATCAGCGACAAGCTGTCGCGCAGTCCGCTCTCGAAGTCAGTTCCTGATGCTGTCTCGCCGGGAGAGGACTGGAGATGATACTCCGACCCGGATTCAGACGACTTAAGGGGTCGCGTGCCATCGGCGAAAGGAACCACTCGCATCCAATTACTTCCGCGTTTCTGCTGAATTTCGTTCAGAATCTTTGATTCCAGCGACAACTGGTCGCTGTCAATACTTCCGGAAGTGTCGGCTAATACGGCGACTGCATTCTTTGTCTGAGGAACCAGCATTCCTGGCTCACTGAGTGCCAAAACGATCGCGGCCAGACTAAGACACTTCAGCAGCAAACTCGTCCGTCTTGTACTTGAACGTAAGCCGAAAGCGAGCCAAATAGTTACAACGGGAATAGCTAGAAGCCACCCGGGATGTGTAATCGTCATCTGCCGAACATCACGTGTTGCGGTTCATCCTGCTCTACCGTTGCTAACACCCGTGAGGAAGGACGCGTAACAGAGGACCTTGACCTGCCAAACAGATACCATTCGGCAAGCAATCCTAGTGCCCCCGACAAAGCCAGCCACTTCCAAAGGTCTAAAGGTTGCCTGGGGAGTAGACCCGGCGACGGTAGACCAACCTTCACAACCTTTGGTATTTCCCAGGATCTCGCTCCGACGTTGGGCAGGGTGAGAGACAGAAGCTGGTCGCGACTGCCGGACCTGAGGCGAAGCGTGGTTGGCTTGTCCACAAACAGTTGTATGGATTTCTCGCCAACTGTAAATGGTGGAGTCGCACCGTCTCTCGTTGTAACTCGGAGGTTATCGGTTGTCTCCCCTGACATCAAAGGAACAGTGAGAGCTCCAACCTGTTCGGCTCGCACGTCGCTTGGCCCACTAAGTTCCGGGACCACCCATTGGATCAGGTTTGCAAACAATAGAGGAGTAAGAACGGTAAAGCGAAGTTTGGGCTGAAGAGGATCGAACCCGACGATGGCAGAACGAGGCTGCCCCTGCCCGAGTACGACCGTTGGACCTTCTGCAGTTTTCGCAAATGGCAGGTAGTCAGGCGAATCTGAAAAGACAGTCGCGTGAGTTAGTTCCTGTTCTCGCGAATGCAAACCGGATGAAATCAGTCCGTCCATGTTCCAGCCCGTAATGCTTGTCTTGTCCAGAACCGCTTTGGCCAAAAGGTGGGGCGGCAAGTGTGGCGGGTTAAGCCAGATACTTGGTACCTCTGGGCTCTGCGAAGGTGCGAAACTATCAAGGATTACTAAGTCAGCTGAGGGCCTCGGAACATATTGCGAAGGCAACTCGAACTTCACGCGTAAGC
The DNA here is from genome assembly GCA_964248405.1 of uncultured Bryobacteraceae bacterium. Classification (GTDB taxonomy): domain Bacteria; phylum Acidobacteriota; class Terriglobia; order Bryobacterales; family Bryobacteraceae; genus Bog-105. The sequence goes on along the minus strand of CAXTYH010000002.1, from coordinate 3,688 downwards.
TGGAGTTAGATTGCAGTAATGGTCGCAGAGCCTCCGGGCGCTGTGAGTAAGCCGTGACCGCTACCGCCCCTCGGCCCGGCAACTCCAGGGAGACGCGATCATCTTCCGGCAATGAGTCCGACCCGTCGAGCTTGGCTGTAAGTAGTCCAGCCGTGTTTGTGACAAAGCGATACGTCAGTTCGGAATCCTGCCTGGGTGTTAAGTTCACAGTGCGGACTGCAAACGGAGTTCCGGCAAAGTCTACACTGACCCGGACCCGCTGAGTATGATCGCCAAAGTTGAAGAGCTTTATATTGGCCTGCCACGTACCTTGAGGGTTCTCAATAGCATTGGCAGATGCCGCTCGTATTCCCACGTTATTATTGATTGATTCAGTCGCTAAAACCCGCAGATTAGGAGGCGCGGAAATAGAAGTTTCAGCGGCGCTAATCTTTGCAGGCCCGACGTAAACCACCTCCCCTGCCGAGTTATCGGCACCGCCCTGGGCATGTTCAGCGAACCGAAATGCTCCCGCCAGATCTAGCGCAGACAGGTGCGGTTTCAAGTTCCTCAGTGCGCTTGCTATCTGCTCACGATCCTTGAGGAACCCGGTAAAGGGAATTGCCAATGCGTCTACTCCAGCGATCAACACGCGATCCTGCGTTGGGAGCGCAGCTATATATTGTGTAGCTGCCCGAATTTCTGCCCCCAGAACCGAACCATCTTTTCCACGAGCGTTAGACCAAGCTGACGTATCGACTAAAAGAACATGGTTTCGACTGGGAGCCAGCCGCTGTCCAATTTGTAATTGCGCAATGGCAAGAAGAAGGAGCAGAAGACTTACTAACTGAAGTAGCAACGAGAACGGCTGACTTACTCGTTTGCGGCTTCGCTGCTGAACAGCGACTCCCGAGCCACTCCAGAACTGCAGAGTTGAAACGACCCGCTTGCGTTTTGTCCGGTCAAGAAAGTAGAGTGCAGTGATGGTTGCGCTTAGAACCCCGAGAAGGCCAAAGAACTCCAGCGCTGTTAGATTCAGGAAGAACATAGGGAATCAATGCTTCGCGCCCACCATAGTTAATGGCCCGAACATAAGTTCCTCCATGGGGACGCGAGTCGACAACCCGGCATAACGGCCACGGTTGCGGAGAGCAAGCTTTTCCAACGAAGCTGCATGAGCGTCGAAGGCCTCTCTGTACTCTTCCCTTGCTCCATCGTCCACAGAAACTTCCAACTCCTGCCCGGTCTCGGCGTCCACAAATTGAACGTCTCCGTCGATCAAAGGGTACCGATCATCTTCGCCCCATAACTGGATCAGTACCAATTCGTGCCCGTAATCGGCAATGTACTGCAAGGCTTTCAAAGCATCGCCGGCTGTCAAAAAGTCAGAAATCAAAATGATCAGGCCGCGCTGAGGATAGCGGTCCAGGAACTGACGCGCAAGATCAATAAGTCGGGTTTCACCCCCGGGGCGCAACCCGCGCAGAAAACGCTCTGCCGGCTGGAAGCGATGTCGTCCGCCACCGCAGGAATACGGATCTTGCAATTGGCTGGCAAATGGTTGCAGGAGTACGCTATCGAGGCGAACTAGACCAACATAGACCAGAGCGGCGGCTAACTTACGTCCGTAGTCAAACTTACTCAGGTCACCGGGAGGAGCACCGGCCAGCATCGAACCACTAACATCAAGGAGCAGCCGGACAGGTACACGAGGTTCAATCTGAAACAGCTTGAGGAACACTTTATCGAAGCGCATATAAGCGCGCCAATTGATCGCTCGCAGGTCATCTCCTGGATGAAAGTTGCGGTGATCAAGAAATTCCTGACCCGCGCCTGCGAAGTGAGACATGTTATGACCGCCGACTAATCCAGGAAATGACCTTTGCCATTGCAGAGTAAGGCGCTCGAGCTTTTCCAGAAACTGCCGGTCAACCAACGGTTCAGACATGGGAGGTAAATTCGTCTGACTTAGCGAGGAGTAAGATGCCGGAAGATTTTGAGAAGGACGGAGTCTGTGGTCTCACCATCCGCATGAGCATCGAAATTTAGGATGATACGGTGGCGCAACACGGCGGGAGCAACTGCGGTTACGTCTTCCACACTCAGATGCATTCGACTGTTTATTAGAGCAAGAACTCGCCCACACTCAATCAAGGCCTGCGCTCCTCTGGGTGAACTTCCATATCGAATGTACTTGGCCGTCACATCCGGTACTCTCGGGGTCCCCGGCTGTGTTGCCATGATCAGATTAATCGCAAAATCCTGAACGTGAGGAGCGACTACCACGCTTTTGCAAACGCTCTTCAGCTCCACGATGTCTTGACGGCCAAGCACCTGCTCTAGTTCCACATCTCCCCGCCGGGTAGTCATTTCAACGATGCGGCTAAGTTCGTCTCTTGAGGGATAGGTAACCAGAATCTTCATCAAGAAACGGTCCAGTTGCGCTTCCGGCAGCGGGTACGTGCCTTCCATCTCAATAGGATTTTGGGTAGCCATCACCAGAAACGGCAGATCGAGAGTGTAAGTGGACGTGCCGCTGGTGACCGTGCGCTCCTGCATTGCTTCCAGAAGAGCCGACTGTGTCTTTGGCGTTGCCCGATTGATTTCATCCGCCAGAACCAGGTTCGAGAAGATAGGCCCGGCCTGAAAGCGGAAGCTCTTATGGCCGTGCTCGTTGGTCTCCATCACCATACTGCCGACTATGTCCCCTGGCATCAAGTCAGGCGTAAATTGAATGCGCGAGTAGCGGAGGTCAAGTACGCGGGCCAAAGTGCGCAGCATAGTGGTTTTGCCAAGACCCGGAACCCCTTCCAGCAAAACATGGCCGCCCGCAATCAGGCAAATGAGCACGCCTTCCACTACCTCAGCTTGGCCGACGATTGCCTTCCCAATCTCTTCCCGTACGCGATGAAAATCCCTGATTGCTCTATTTATAAGTGCAGTATCTGCAGTCAGTATTTCAGCCATTTGCCTTACTGTTTAAAGTGAACCATTCAGTCTGTCAGCTTCAGGGATCTGCTCATCAGGGGCAAAAAGCATGTGGCTAGGAGCGACCCCCCTACTCTCGCAATCAACTAGATAGAGTCTGGCATAGCTCTGCAAAACGTAGTCGCTTGCCGAAAAGCCAAGACCGGCAGCAGCCGTATCAATCCAATCTCCATCGCCTTCGAGTTCAAGAAAGTTGCCGATAGGCGTTTCGTCGAGCGTGACAACTCCAGCGGCGCCTTGGGGCTGAAACTCAGTCCGATACTTCTGGTATGAGAACACTGGCCGAAAGCCGACCGCTTCGAGTATGCGATGGAAATCCTGGTGTGAACCTACAGTGGTTTCGATCTCAGGACGACTCTTGTGTGCCGAAGGAATCTCGGGCCCTTTCCAGGTGATAACGGCTTTGCCTCCAACCTGTCGCAATCGCAAGAGCATCCCGCCTTCCTTTAATCGGCCCTCGACAGTATCGTAGATCGTATTGGATTCAAAGAGCCTGGGAACAGATTCGGTAAAACCCTGAGAACGCAACCGCTGGGAGGCAGTAGCCGCGTCGCCGATCCGGATCTTCACTTCTGTTTCATTCGGCCCGGTCATAGACTACGCCGCCCGTGGCCAAAGGTTGCCATCCCTAATTGTGCCACTCGTATAATGGAGGAGTTTCGCCAGGCGCCTGTAGCTCAGCTGGATAGAGCAAATGACTTCGAATCATTAGGCCGGGGGT
>CAXTYH010000001.1:382585-497123 GCA_964248405.1 uncultured Bryobacteraceae bacterium | reverse complement strand
AACTTTCGCCGGAGTCGAGATTAACGGCGGTTACTAAGTAATGGCAAACATTGGTGAGGTGATTAGCTCCGCGGCGGCTATCGCCAAGGGCATGGGCATTACGTTCAAAGAGATGTTGCAGCCCGCAATCACTGAAGAGTATCCGGACGGTCCGGCGCAGCTGGAAGAGCGGTTTCGCGGCGCGCATGTGCTGCAGCGGGATGAGAACGGGTTGGAAAAGTGCGTTGCGTGCTTTCTGTGCGCGGCGGCTTGCCCGGCCAATTGTATCTACATCGAGGCAGCAGAGAATACGGCAGCCGAACGCATCAGTGGTGGCGAGCGCTACGCTTCGGTGTACAACATCGACTACACTCGTTGCATCTTCTGCGGGTACTGTGTGGAGGCCTGTCCAACCGACGCCATTACGCATGGACACGGCTTTGAGCTGGCCAGCTACAACACGTCTACTCTGATTTACCGTAAAGACCAGATGTTGGTGAAACTGGAGGAGGGCGGCGTGAGACCGTCGCAGCACAATCCAGCACCGGCCGGGGCAGAAGCCAAGCTGTAGACGGCACTTCTTTCCAAACTGCCTCCCGCGCCCTTTCGTTTCCAGGTTCTGCGCTTTCACCTTCGAGTGAAAGACGCCCCTCTTGTCTTTTCGAATCCGGCCGCCAATATCATTCGCGGCGCGCTTGGCTTTTCGCTGTATCGGGTTAGTCCCGCCATTTACGAAATTTTGTACAGCCCCCAAGCGGCGGGTCCGAGCGGTCTTCACAACCCACCTCGTCCCTTCGTTCTACGAGCGCGCGCTTTGGACGAATGCATCGTTCTTCCGGGTGAAACGTTCAGCTTCGCGCTGCACCTGTTTGCAGAAAACCGAACCATTGCTGAAGCATTGCAGCAGAGCGTTGACCGAATGGCGCAGCTAGGCTTTGGTCCAGCACGAAGCCGATCCGAATTACTCTCCTTCGAAACCGACCACCGAGCCCTCGAGTTGGAACCAGCAGGGAAGCAAGCCGAAAGAATCAAGGTTCATTTCCAGAGTCCGACTGAGTTGAAGGATGCGGGGCAACTAATGCTGGAGCCTGACTTTGCCCCACTCTTCCGCCGTGTTCTAACTCGCATTAGTATGCTTCAAAGCCTGTACGGCTCCGGCCCGCCTTTAATCGGCTCAGTAGAGCTACTCAAGCAGGCGTCGGCCGTCACAAAGAGGACGAGTGAAATTCAGCATGTTGTCGCGTCTCGTCGAAGCAGCCGAACCGGTCAGGAGCATCCACTCGGTGGATTTATTGGCTGGGCTGCGTACGAAGGGCTTATGGCTGAAGTTCTCCCCTACCTGGAGGTAGGGGAGTGGACGGGGGTGGGACGCCAGACCACCTGGGGCAAAGGCGAGATTAAGGTCGAGATTCTTTAACCCAATGGAACCACAATGATCGGGGTGGTTGTCGGTGCCGGAGAGCCACCTTCTGGTTCAACGCTGACAGCAACGGCGTTGGTAGTAGCGGGATTGATTGCCGTGTTTGAAACCTGCACGGTATCGCCGTTTGCGTCTGAGCGGAACAGGCCGGCCTTTCGCGGCGCACCGGTGGGCGGAACGTACCAGAGCTCGAACGTTCTATCCTGGGCCAACTTGGGGAGTCGTGAGGCGGTAAAGACGAAACCACGAGAACGATTGATAAAGAGCCGGCCTTGCGGCTGATCGGCACGTCCGAACTGCACGGTCCGTGTTTCTGACCGACTGAGCACTTTGAGAGCAGATTCAAGTTGATCGCGCTCATGCTGCGCGGCAGTCAAACGATTCTGCAGGTTGTCGGTCTGACTTCCCAGCCAAAGGCAAAAAAATGTAAGAGCCAGGCAGGCGGCGCCTAAGGCAAGCATGCCACCCAACCAGGAGTTCTGTTTCTTCGGCTCTGGTACCACGACCGCAGAACGCCGCGGTGCGATGCTGTTTAAAACCCGCTTTTTCAGATTTTCAGGCGGCTGTTCAATGTCCGCCAAGCCGGCGAAGGCAGCAGCCAGAGTCGTGGCTTCGCGAACCTGAGCCATGCAGTATGTACAATCCTCCTGCAGATGCTTCTCGATCTCGGCTGCTTCTTCGCGGTCGAGTGCGCCGAGTACGAATAGTTCGTACAGTTCGTCCATCTCAGCGTGCGTCATCGCGCGCCTCCTCTGATGGCCGAACGCAAAGAGATGAGCGCTGAACGCATCCAGCTCTTTACTGTTCCTAGCGGCTCCTGCAGTTGTTTTGCGATCTCCGTTTGTGAAAAACCCTGAAAATATGCTAGTTCCAGGACTCGCTTTTGATTTAGATTCAGACTTGCGAACGCTGCGCTGACAGCTCGGCTCTGATCAATAACTGACTCGGCGTCCTGGCCACCTGAGGTTGCCTGCGTACGCTCAGCGTGTTCTATCGGACGCAATTTAGTCGTAAACCGCGCATGCGCTGACCGAATGTAGTCAATGGCCATGTTGCGGGCGATGGACAGAATCCAGACACCAAGAGAGCCCTTGCGGGAGTCAAAACTCTCGGCGTGACTCCAAACGCGAATGAATAACTCCTGAACCAAATCTTCGGCAACGCTTTGATCCCGGGTGATCCGAAGGAACAATGAGTACACAATGGGCGCATAGCGGTCATAAGCCGCCTCGAGTGCCTCGGGATCATGCGTGCGAAGCCGTTCTACTAACGCGGCGTCGCCGGGAGACTCACTCATTCGTTCGCTGGATTAAATGCTCTCACAGTCAAGTAAGTCAAACAATTCGTTCTGGTACTTTCAGGTATGTTCGCCGAGTAAGTGAGGTGTAGATTAGCCTTAGCCTTTCGCATTGTTATCGCGGCTCGAAAAATTTGGAGCACTCCAATACGGCCGACGGACTCTTGGGGCGCGGAAGCACTTACACCGTAAGCATTGCCAGAGATAAGATGCTCGTTTCTAAGACTAAGTGGATGAACTTCAAAAACAGGAAAATCAGTTCTTACCGAGAACAAAAGATGACTCGCAGGGTAAAAGGCGCTGCTGAGGTTTAGAGCCATCCACAACAGCTACTTCACCAGACTTGCCCGAACAATGAACCGCTTAGGCGCAGGGCCTACATGACGAAACGGGTAACACGTGACCAGTGTAAGCACCGACGCTCGCGTGTCGGCCAAAGCGGTCGTCTCACTTGGGTTTACAATTTCTGTTGCTGTAACGCGGTACGTGGAGGTTGTCCTTGCCCTCACATCAATCAGATCGCCGGCGCGAATGAGACGTAGCGGCCAAAAAGCTGTATCTCGATGTCCTGCGATAATAGCGTTTCCCTGCTGGCCAACCATCGCGGTTCCTGGCATGTGTCCTGCTGCAACCGCCAGATTCTGCTCATCATCGCCTTCGACCATGGCGACAGATAGTCCGATGCGTTTCACGATCACGCGACCGATAACGGTAGGAACAGGCTTTCGCGGGCCGTTGGCTGAGCCGGCAAATGATTCGCTAGATCCTCTGCCCGTCTGCTCCTGAAACAGTTGGTACCGAACTAATGAGGAAGCAAACAGAGAGAGGCACGCGAGTCCCGTGACGATAAGGCTCCACTCGATCCATCTGCGCGACATAAAGGTCAACCAGGCGGGCTCGTCAGGACGGTATGCCGTTTGTCCGTATCACGATGCCGTAGTACCTTGACGAGCGCTTCGAGACGGCGATTTCGGGTTCTGATCTCCTCCAGTTCTGAGCTTGCAGGTCTCATACGTGCCGCAACCGGACGCCGAAGGGCTTCATCATTAAAGGGAACAGAAACAACCGTCTGCGCTGGCCCATCAAGGCTTACTCGCGCCAGGTGCTGTAGGACTGCTGCCTCTTCTACATCGAAATAAAAGTTCAGGCCAATCCCAAATAGAGCCCCGAAAAAGACCGCCCCCGCTAGCCATTTCCACCGGAGCCCTCTACCCGCCACTTTCGCGCTAGCGAGGCCAGTCGCGTCCAGATAGCGCACAACTGAAATCGAAGCTAAGTCCTCAACTCGAGATGCAGGAGCCAGGGACTGGTGGTGCGAAGCAGACATACGGCTACTGCGGGTCGAGTGAGGATTGCCGCCTTCGTTGCAGCTGAAGACCAACTCCGCCAGCCAACAGTAGGATTCCCAGGGCTCCAAATTCGTACGCGTTGCTCGCTGTATGCGGCATACGCCGGGAATGAGCGGATGGCTTTGTGTCAGGTGAAGTTGAAGCCGAGGCTGTCTGAACCGGGGCGACGGACACTGGTGGCGCAACCGGCGCAGCTGGCTCAGCTGTTGCTGCCGGCACGGCTGGTGTCGGGCTGGGGGTTTGAGCCTGCGGAGTAGCCTCCGGAGTAGCGCTGCCTGCTGGGGCGGGCGCTTGTGCGGCAGCAACTGCAGGGTCGGGTGCCGGGGCGGGCGAAGCAGGCGGTTGGGAGTTGGCGGCAACTTCACTTCCCGTAACCGGCGTTGGCGCCGTTGGCGAAGCCGACGCGGTCTCGGTTTGCTTCTTCAAGTCAGCAACCTTGGCCGCCTCCACGCCTTTCCCCTTTTGATCAGCAGTGATTTCTTTGGGTGAAAGCAGCCACAACGTAACCACTTTCATATCGTCGGGCGATAGGTTCTTAGGAAGCTTGTCGTACGTCGGATCGACCGCCAGCACAGGCTTGGCACTAACACCGGTAATCTTCACGGCCTCCGCTTTTGGATACACAAACTCGAGCGCAACCTTACACGACCCGCACATCCATCCTTGCAGCACTTTCTTATTGGAGTCGCCGTTAGGGAAGAAGATGAGCTCGCCAGACCCGGCCGAGCTAAGCTTTTCACTGGGTACAGCCAGCAGCAGCTCATGCGCTTTACTCCTGGCGTTCTCAATCCTGACGATGGCACGGTCTTGGAGCCGGTCTTCCACGGAGATGAGGTATTCGCCGGCTTTCAACGTAGTGCCCGGAACCTGCATCTTTTCATCTACCGTGATGCGCTGCGAATCCGTCGCTGCACTAATTGCCGACAGTGCACTAAGCCCGATCAGCGAAGTGATAAGTAAAATCTTCATAAAGCCTCCCTATGCCCGTTGAAAGCAACACTTATTTCAACCATGAGTATTGGACGACGGGCGTGCGCATGATTCTATCAGCTTATTTTTTCAGATCCCTGGTTTGAGTACTAGCGCCGTTAAGAACAATGATCTCGCCTGAAAAAACTAGTGCTTGTAATTCTGGATGTAGCTGTCATGCGGCAGGCCCAGGCTCACCGCCTTCCGCCGAAGTTGAGCTGCTTGGTCGCGTGACATGCGACCGCCGGCAACTACCAAATAAGGACTGCCCGATCCAGAAGGCGAGAAGACTTCGCAGCGCAAAGTGGGGTGGCTGCTGTTTAATGAGTTCGCCTTCCTCCTTGCATCGTCCTGCGAATGATACGTATAAAGGACGACTCGCCAAGGCTCAGCCGAAGGCTTGCTGACAGCGGGAGCGCTAGAGACAGGCTTGGATACTGTTGAACCCGCCGCAACCTTGCCGGCCGATGAAGGTGCGGTTGCAACGCGAGGCGCCGAGCCATCAGGCTGCAAGGTCCGCGTCTCCCAGGCACTACCCGCCGCCGCAGCTGGCCCGTTCCCGTTTCCGGCACTGCCTTTAGCCGCTCTTAAAGCCGAAGTCGCACCGCTGGTGACGCCGTCCCGTGAGTATGCGGCAGTTCCGGCTGGGGCCGCAACTCGGGTGGTCCCAGCGGACTTAGGCCGGAGAACCCATAACAATCCAACAACCACAAGAAGCGCCACAACTGCCCAGATCCAAAGCTTGGTTGCTCCCGGCTCCTCCTTCTCTGCCGACGTATTACGGCCAACCACATCCTCCCAGCGCGGGCGAGCGACCAATGTGGGGCGGACATCATCGGTCTTTTCCGGTTGCGCGGCGGGAGCCGTACCCGACAAGAGCTGCGCCGGTTGCGCGGAACTGGTAACTAAAAACGGAGTGTCAGAGCGATTCCCAGCGCTCACCGGACCATTAGGGGAAATTTGAGGTTCCCCGGCCCGGGCTGGCGTAATTGAGCTTGGTGTTGCCGTATGCGCTACCGCCGAAACCGTTATTTCCGAATCTGCCGCTACGGAGCTTGCGGCTTCTAGCTTTGCCGTTGCTAAACCTCTATCTGGCGCACTTGCAGCTCCCTCGACGTAAATTCGGGGGGGCACAGTCTGAGCAGTCGCGGGTTCGGGAACCAGGTCCGGAACCGCAGGGGCAGGTACAATCCGCACCCGTGGAGTTGGCTTTAGCTGTCCAGAAAGCAGCGCGACTACCTCTCCGAGAGTCGCTCGTTCAGTCGGATCATCTTGGAGGCAGCGGTGGGCAATGGCCGCAAAAGGTTCTGGCACAGCGTCAAGCTGGACCCGCAGATCCTCACTCCAAGGATGCTGACTTAAGGACTCAAATACCGTAGCGCCCAGGCACCACAAATCCGCTTCCGCTGTCAGATTCTCGCCGGCACTCTCCGGAGCCAAGTAAACAGGCTTTTGAATTTCGAGCGATGGCGGAATACCAAACGCGCGAACGCAGCCCACTGGCAGCTTGATCGCCTCCCCAACCGCAAGGACCTGAGAGGGAGAGAGGCAGCCATGGGCGAGGCCATTTATATGGAGAGCTTCCAGGCCATGTGCGATGCTGCCCAAAGCTTCCCGGGTCTCAGCTACTGTCAGCGCACGCTCCCCCAGCACCGTGTTTAATGACTCGTCGGCCCGGCGAACCACTGCGTAGGCGACACATTCGCCCTCAATTTCTAATGTTCCCGCGCCCAGCGGCGCGCTCAAGTTGGGGTGACGCAGTTCGCGCGTGAGCTGCCACATTGAGACCTGCTCATCGGCAATCTTTCGCGGAAGACGAAAGCAATGAGCAACACAATCCAGTTCGCGATCTCCCAGAACTCGCACCTTCAGATTGGCTTGCCCCTCATCTGCGGCTAGAATCTCCTGCAGTTCGAATCCGCCTGTCAAGATACGGCCCGGGAGACTGGTCCAGCCCGGTTCGAAGGCAATCGGTTCAGTTTGTCTGGATGGTGATGCCATAATTTCTAAGTTTTTGGGTAGTCCGGATCCCCATCGCTGTACTCAAAACGGACGGGCACGAAAGTGAGGAAAAATGTTCCTAACTCCGCACTATAGCATTCAGAGAAGGCGTAATTTCCCACCTGAGCCCGCCGAAAATTCTGGCTAGCCGACTGGACTTTGCGTTCCGGCTGACCGCCGCACTCCAACGCCGGCGGGCAAACCCGGAAGCTAATACTAGGCACCAGCCCATGAGGCCTCTTCGGCCATCCGTAGCTCATATATACTACACCTTCCAATTGGAGAAACACGTCGACTCCGATCACTTAGGATTTCTATCAGGGCCGGAAATATTCCTGTTTCAGCGCAAATGGATGTGAGTATAATCGACATTTGGTTTCAATAAGCCCTATGTCGGTTGGTACTGCCCAGGTAGGTTATGGCACAACTTTTTAGACCGAGTTCAAACACCTATGCAAACGTCGGGATCGCGGCGGTCTTGCTTCTCGTTTGTTCCACGATTGCCGTCGCTTATGTGATCGACCGTGGCCCTTGGATTACGTCGGTACAGATGGCTCCGGAACAACCCATTCCTTTCAGCCACAAACATCACGTTAAAGATGACGGCATCGACTGCCGGTACTGCCACACGTCAGTAGAGTACTCAGGCTACGCCGGTCTCCCTCCCACCGAAACGTGCATGAGCTGTCATTCGCAGATCTGGACGGGAGCGGTTGTCACCAAACCAATTCGCGATAGCTGGGCGACCGGCAAATCGATTGAGTGGACACGAGTCCATGACCTCCCCGACTTTGTCTACTTCAATCACAGTATTCACCTCAACAAGGGGATCGGATGCTCAACCTGTCATGGGCAGGTCAACGAGATGGCACTGACCTATAAGGTGAATACGCTCAATATGAACTGGTGTATCAACTGCCATCGCAACCCGGGACAGTTTGTCCGGCCGCGGTCAGAAGTGTTCAACATCAACTACAAGTATCCGTCCAACCAATCGGAGCTAGGCCCGAAGTTAGTGAAGGAGTATCACGTTCAGTCGCTGACTGATTGTGTCACCTGCCATCGATGAGAGAACCACAGCAGCCCCAGGCTCATCACGAGCATCCGCACGGCGATCACACACACGCTGACCATCAGCATGAAGAGCATCATCACGCAGATGGCGGACACTCGCATGGAAAGAGTGCGTCCAGTAGTGGCCTGATTAGCTTGAGCTCTCTGCTCGATCCACCGCCTTCCCAGAAGAAAGCACTCGACATTCAGGCCCTTCGCGAAAAGCTTGCCTCCGGGAAAGGTCCGCAGTTTTGGCGCACGCTGGAAGAGGCGGCCGAGAGTGAAGACCTGGTCGAGTATGTAGAGCAGGAATTTCCAGGCCTTTCCGGCCAGATTCCGCAAGGCGTGGATCGGCGCAAGATCCTTAAGGTAATGGCGGCTTCCCTTGCCATGGCCGGGGCCGCTGCTTGTACCAAGCAGCCAAAGGAGCTGATTGTTCCTTATGTGCGTCAGCCTGAGAATGTCATCCCCGGCTTGCCTTTGTTTTATGCAACGGCAATGCCCATCGGCGGCTACGCCCGTGGTGTTCTGGTCGAAAGCCACCTGAGTCGCCCAACTAAAGTAGAGGGCAATCCGGATCATCCGGCCAGTCTGGGCGCGACCGGCATCTTCGAGCAGGCTTCGATTCTTAATCTCTACGATCCGGACCGGTCCGAAAATGTTCGCCATCTTGGCCGAACCAGCACCTGGGGAGAATTTACAGCAGCCTTTAGTACCGAAAGTCAGGCACTAGAGACCCGCCGAGGTGAGGGTCTCGCAATCCTCACTGGCATCACGACGTCGCCCAGTCTGATGGCCCAAGTGAACTCTCTGCGTGACAAATGGCCTTCCGCCAAGTGGTACGTGCATGAGCCCGCCGTAAACCCGGCCACCAGCTCGGCTGCAAAGACAATCGCAGGCAGGAGTGCCTGGGTTCAATATGATCTGTCGCAAGCTGATGTAATTGTCAGCCTGGATAGCGATCTCCTCAACGAAGGTCCGGCTTCACTGTATTACGCTCGGCAATTTGCCAGAAAACGGAATGTTGACTACGGGAAGACGCCGAGCCGTTTGTACGCAATTGAATCGATTCCTACCGTTAGCGGGTCATTAGCCGATCATCATTTCCCTGTACCCAGCAGCGACATTCCGGCTATTTCTTATCATCTGGCAAAGGCTTGTGGCGCATCGGTGCCCGATACGGGCAATGCTGCCCCTCCAAAGTGGCTGCCGATTGTGGCTCAGGATCTGCAATCAGCCAAAGGCCGGTGCGTGGTACTGCCGGGTGAATTCCAACCGGAAGGCGTCCACCTAGCCGCCTACGCGGCGAATGTAGCTCTCGGGAATATCGGTAAGACGGTGCGGCTCATGCCAAGCCTGGAGCCTGAGAACACTCACTCAATCGAAGAACTAGCGAACGACTTGAACGGTGGTCGCGTGGAGGTTCTAGTCACTCTCAGCAGCAATCCGGTTTACTCGGCGCCGGCGTCGCTCAAGTTCGAGGAAGCTATTCGCAAAGCGCGCCTGGTTGTCGCTTTGGCTAACTTCTTCGACGAGACCTCGCAGTTTAGTCACTGGCATATTCCGGAAGCCCACTATCTTGAGACTTGGTCCGACTGCCGGGCCTTTGACGGCCTGGTTACCATTCAGCAGCCCCTCGTCGAGCCGCTCTATGGCGGTAGATCGGCGCAAGAGGTGGTCGCTATTCTCCAGGGCCAGCCCGAGGCTAGTTCCCACCAGTTGGTGAAAGCTTTCTGGGAGAACGAGATCAAGAATGATTTCGAACGCGTCTGGCAGACTTCGCTGCACGATGGCTTTGTGGCAGGAACGGCGGTTGCTCCTCTGCCTTCGACCAATGCTGCTCCGTCGGTGCCCGCTCTAGCAGCCCCGCTTTCGGGTGATACCGAAGTGGTAATGCGGCCTGATCCTACCATCGGAGATGGCACGTGGGCTAATAACAGCTGGCTCCAGGAATTGCCTAAGCCGCAGACCAAGCTGACTTGGGAAAACGCGGTAACGGTCAGCCCGGAAAGAGCGGCCAAGATGGGCATCTCCACTGGCGATGTTCTCCGTGTGACGGTTAACGGAGCTAAGATCGAAGCGCCGGCCTGGATCCTTCCCGGGCAAGCTGAAAAGACAGTCGGCGTTACGTTCGGCTATGGCCGTGTGTCGTGCGGCCATGTCGGCAACGATATTGGTTACAGTGCTTATCGGCTTCAAGACGCAAGTACGCGCTTCTTTACTGCCGGTACGGTTGTCAAGACCGGTGGGCACGTCTTCATGGCGGACACCCAGGGGACGCAAACCATGGCTGACCGTGAGCCGGTTCGCGCAGGTGATTTTGCAGAGTATAAACGGCATCCTGATTTCGCCACCGACACTCAGGAGACTGCCCCTATTCCGGCCAGCGATACCTTGTACCCCACCGATGCCTGGAAGTATGAAGGCTACAAGTGGGGCATGTCAATCGACCTGAATGTTTGCACCGGGTGCAGCGCCTGCATCATTGCTTGCCAGGCCGAAAACAACATTGCCGTTGTGGGCAAGGAGCAGGTGGCCAAAGGACGCCACATGCACTGGATCCGCGTGGATCGTTACTACTCAGGCAATCTGGACTCGCCGGAGATCTATAACCAGCCGGTCCCTTGTATGCACTGCGAGAATGCGCCGTGCGAGATCGTCTGCCCGGTTGGAGCCACAGTTCACAGCAATGAAGGCATCAACCAGATGGTTTACAACCGCTGTGTGGGAACGCGCTATTGCTCGAATAACTGCCCTTACAAGGTGCGCCGCTTCAACTTCTACCTGTACCAGAATTGGTCAGACCAAAGCCTTTTCGGCATGCGTAATCCGGATGTTACGGTACGCAGCCGTGGAGTGATGGAAAAGTGCTCCTACTGTATCCAACGCATTCAGGAGCAGAAGATCGCCGCTGACAAAGACGGCCGCCTGGTTCGCGATGGTGACGTGCTAACAGCTTGTCAGCAGGTCTGTCCTACCGACGCAATTATTTTCGGCAATCTGAACGAGAAGAATAGCCGAGTCGCTAAGCTGCAGAGACTACCCCGGAACTATCGGCTGCTGGACGACCTCAACAATCGTCCACGCACCACTTATCTGAGTTATGTTCGCAACACGAATGAAGCGCTGAGAGGTCCTCGTGGCAACAAAGAATCCTGAACAGCAGATACTCGACCAAGATCTGGTCGTGAAAGACCCGGGACCTAATGCAATTATCGGACCCGGCCACGACTACAAAACCGTTACCGACCGGATCTCCGGGGTCGTCTATCTTCCCTGGAAAAGTACGCCGAAGCGCTGGTTTGTCGGGGCTTTCTGTTCGTTCCTGTTAGTGAACGTGCTGGCGGTAGCGGTTTGCTACTTATTCCTCAGGGGCGTCGGCATCTGGGGAATCAACATCCCTGTCGCCTGGGGCTTTGCCATTATCAACTTTGTCTGGTGGATCGGTATCGGCCATGCTGGCACGCTCATCTCGGCAGTTTTGTTCCTTGTTAAACAGGATTGGCGTACGTC
Organism: uncultured Bryobacteraceae bacterium; assembly: GCA_964248405.1. Lineage (GTDB taxonomy): Bacteria > Acidobacteriota > Terriglobia > Bryobacterales > Bryobacteraceae > Bog-105. The sequence goes on along the minus strand of CAXTYH010000001.1, from coordinate 485,542 downwards.
GATCAACCGATTCTCTGAAGCCATGACGCTGTTCGCTGTCGCTTGCGCGGGCATGTTTCCCATTTTGCATTTGGGACGTCCATGGTTGTTCTACTGGCTGCTTCCTTATCCCAATTCGATGTGGCTCTGGCCACAGCCGCGAAGTCCGTTGGAGTGGGACGTGTTCGCTGTTTCCACTTACGGCTTAACGTCACTCATTTTCTGGTACATCGGTCTTATCCCTGATCTGGCTACCATGCGCGACACCGCGCCGCATATCGGGCTGCAGCGTATCTATGGGGCCATGGCACTCGGTTGGCGCGGTTCAGCGATTCACTGGCACCGCTACCAGAAGGCTTACCTTCTGCTAGCTGGTTTGGCGACTCCGCTGGTCCTCTCCGTACACACTATCGTCTCCTTCGATTTTGCGGTGAGCCAACTCCCGGGCTGGCACACAACCATCTTTCCGCCTTACTTTGTCGCCGGCGCCGTTTACTCCGGCTTCGCTATGGTCTTGACGCTGATGATTCCACTCCGCTCCTGGTATCACCTGCAAGATCTGATCACGATGCGCCACATCGAAGCCGCCTCGAAGCTGATGTTAGGAGTTGGTTTGATTGTTGCTTATGGGTATGGGCTGGAAGCTTTTTTTGCCTGGTATAGCGGCGATAAATACGAAGCATTCATGTACTACAACCGCGTCTTCGGCCCCTACGGCTTCACTTACGCATTACTGATTCTGTGTAACATCCTGCTGCCCCAGTTACTCTGGATTGAGAAGGTGCGCTACAACCTGCTGATGGTTTGGCTGCTCTCGATCGTCATCAACATCGGTATGTGGTTGGAGCGATTCGTCATTGTAGTCACAAGTCTTCACCGCGATTTTTTGCCTTCCTCGTGGGGAATGTACGTGCCCACGAAATGGGACTGGATGACCTACGCCGGAACCATCGGCTTCTTCATGCTGCTGATTTTCCTGTTTGTTCGAGCTTTACCGGCGATCTCCATCTTTGAGGTGCGTGAGGAAATCCATAAGGGACACGAGCATGGCGAGGCGGCGTTTGAGGAAGCGACGGTATGAGTGAGCATGTCGCACTCCAGGAATTTGCCGCAGTCCACGGCGCGATGGTTGAATTCAGTTCGCCTGACGACCTGATGACAGCGGCTCATAGGGCGTATTCCAGCGGCTATCGCCGTATGGATGCGTACACTCCCATGCCGATTGAGGGCCTAGCGGAAGCGATCGGCTACAAGAAAAACTATGTGGCTCTGGCCGTGCTGATCGGTGCACTTACGGGAGCAACCGGCGGCTTCTGCTTTCTCGAGTGGATTTCCGGTGTTGCCTATGTCCTTAACGTAGGCGGGCGCCCTATTAATAGCTGGCCGGCCTTTATACCAATCACTTTCGAGTGCACCATTCTGTTTTCGGCAATCACCTCGCTGCTATGCGTTCTTCTAATGAATGGACTGCCCAAGCCGTATCACCCGGTTTTCAACGTTCCGGCCTTTGCTCGAGCTTCAAGCGACCGTTTTTTTCTCTGCATTGAATCTACCGATCCCAAGTTTCGCGTCGAGGAGACGGTTGACTTCCTCCGTGGGTTAGGTGGGAATGAGGTTTCCGTTGTCCCCGCATAAAGTCATTACCTTCGTTATCCTGGTCGGCACTCTAACTACTACCGCGTGCCGGCAAGATATGCAGGATCAGCCCCGTTACAAGCCGCTGTCCTATACGAATTTCTTCGGCGATGAGCGATCTGCGCGTCCCACCATTCGAGACACAGTGGCGCGAGGACAGTTGCATATCAACGAAGCCCATTACACGGGCAAGACGGATGGAAAAGATGTCATGGCTTTCCCGATTCAGATTTCTCATGCCGATGTTGTTCGCGGGCGGGATCGGTATCAGATCTACTGCACACCCTGCCACGGCTATCTGGGCGACGGACGCGGCATGATCGTCCTGCGCGGAATGCGTCAGCCCCCCAGCTACTTGGATGCACGGCTGGTCAATGCACCCGTGGGGCACTTCTTCGATGTGATGACTAACGGCTACGGCGCGATGTACCCCTACGCGTCGCGCGTAGCCGTTGACGACCGCTGGCGTATTGCTGCCTATATTCGTGCGCTGCAGCTCAGCCAGAATGCGCCGCCTGACTTACAACAAGTGGCTAATTCGACCGGCGGCAAGAGCGCGCCCGGAGGACAACAATGAGTAACTCTCACGGTAGTGAAGCCGTACCTGTTGTACGGCTAGGACCAGGTGCGGCCAGCGTTGAGGGTATCGCGGGCGTAGTGGGCGGTCTCGGCATCCTGCTCTGTGTAGCTGGCTACTTCACCAACAGCGCTCACTTTTTTCAGTCCTATGTGTTTGCTTTCCTTTACTGGGGCGGCTTTGCCTTCGGTGGCCTGGGCGTGTTGCTGCTGAATAATGTGGTTGGCGGTAAGTGGGGCGTTACCACCCGACGGCTTTTGGAAGCAAAGGTTCGGACCCTGCCGGTTGTGGCATTGCTTTTCATACCGGTGATCATCGGGATTCCGCATCTTTATCCCTGGGCCACCGACGCGATTTATCACAACGAGATATTAATGCACAAAAGGCCGTATCTGAACGTGCCTTTCTTCATAATTCGTTGTGTTATCTATTTTTCCATTTGGTACTTCTGGGGCCGCCGTGTTCAAGCAATGACTGACCGCCAGGACGCCACCGGAGATCCAACGCTGGTGGTGAAACTGCGGCAGTTCAGTGCTCCGGGTCTGCTGCTTTTTGTTCTCACTATCACGTTTGCCTACATTGATTGGGTCATGTCTGCTCACGCGGAGTTTTACTCCACCGTATTTGGCGCCATCCTGATGATCGGCAACGTCCAGCAGACTCTTGCGCTAACCATTATCGTGTTAGTCCTCGCCTCCAAGCAGGACCGCTTTGGTGGCCGTATCAACCCGAAGCTGCTTCACGACCTTGGCAATCTTCTTTTCGCATTTACTATCTTCTGGACTTACCTTTCTGCCTCACAGCTAATTATTATCTGGCCTGCGAACTTACCGCAGGAAATCGGATGGTATATCGAACGGACACAAGGGTTGTGGAAAGCCATCACGTGGATAGTGGGCCTGACTATGTTCGCTTTCCCCTTTCTGGCGCTGCTGTCGCAAAGCCGGAAGCGTGATCCAGCACGATTGATTAGAGTGGCTATCTGGCTTCTCTGCGCGGACGTCCTCTACGTCTTCTGGTTTATCGAGCCTACTTATCGCAGAGGCGGCGTCTCAGTGTATTGGACTGATTTCGCTGCTTTTGCCGGAGTCGGGGGTATCTGGCTCTATACATACCTCGGGCAATTGAGACGGAGGCCGCTGTTGCCCTTGCATGACCCGCGGATTGCTGAGCCAATGCCCCTGTTGGTGGCAGGCGTTTGACAGCTCCCAGCCACAGGACGAGATCAGCATGAACGACCAAAACACCTTAGACGATACCCAAAATAAAATGGTCAGTTCCCGTGGTCCGGTTCACTCCGAGCCACATGAGGGACACGACGGAACAAACTTTGAGGGCACGGATGCCAAGACGAGCACGGTCGTTAGTTCGCTGGCGATCATCTGGGGAACCCTCATCTTTGTGTTTGTCCTGACGCTTGGCATTCAGCGCTTACTGGTTGAGCACAATCCTCGCGGGCCGCTGCCAAGCGCCATTGCGCCGGAGCGTGTGGTGCCGCCCTCCCCACAGTTGTTGGTCCACCCATGGGATGAACTGCCCGATCTCCGGGCGCACGAAGACCAGATTCTCAACTCAACCGGAACTGATGCGAACGGCCATGTACACGTGCCGATTGACCGCGCTATCGACGCGGTTGTATCCCGCTTAACGATAAGTCCTGGCGCTCCGGTTGGCATTGAAACACCGGGCGGAGAAGGGCGTGACTTCGCCAAAGGTCTTGGCGAAATGCCCGGCGTCTACCACAGGCCCCAGATTTCAGGAGAGATTAAAAAGAGTGCGCGCTAAGTTGTTCGTGGCCGCAGTCGTGATGCTAGGCAGCGTGCCTTTTTTGGGTGCTCAGTATGCCCGGCCGCAGCTAACCAAAGGCGTGACCATTCAGCAGAAACTGAACTCCCCAGTCCCGCTCGACTTAGTGTTTCGCGATGAGGCCGGCCAAACGGTTCCGCTTCGAATGTACTTCGGCGAGAAACCGGTTATTCTATCGCTCGTTTATTTCAAGTGCCCAAGCCTTTGCCCGATGAGCTTGCGAGAAACAGCAACCAGCCTACATCGCGTTCCGCTACAAAGTGGGATCGACTACGAGGTAGTCGTGGTCAGCTTCGACCCGCACGATACGCCGGCTGATGCTGTTGCTAAGAAGGCAGAGTACGCCAAGATGTACGGTCGGGCAGGGTATAACTCAAGCTGGCACTTCCTCACCGGGACGCAAGCTTCCGTCGAGAAACTTACATCGGCGGTGGGTTTTGGCTATCGCTGGGATCAGAACACGCAACAATTTGTTCATGCGGGCGGAATTATGGTGGCAACGCCCGAGGGCAAAATGTCACGCTACTTCTATGGCGTCGATTATGCCCCGGCTGACCTGCGTATGGCTTTGGTGGAAGCTTCACAACATAGGATCAGTGCTCCAGTCAATTACGTTCTGATGTTCTGCTTTCAATATGATGCCACCCAGGGCAAGTACACCTTGAATATCCTGAACCTCTTGAAGCTGGCAGGTTGTCTGACTGTGGTTTGTTTGGCGGGATTGATCTTTCTCCTGATGCGGAAAGACAACAGAAACGCTAAAAACGTGGGATGGAGAGAAATTAAGCATGTTGGATAAGTTGACGCTACTAGCCGACTTACCGTTATTTCCCGTGGCTGCCTCGAAACAGGCTGGCCCGATCGACGATCTGTATTGGTTTTTGACCATCACCTCCGCTGTGATGACGATTCTCATTTTTGCTTGCCTGGGCTGGTTTGCTTACAAGTACCGGCGGCAGGTGAATGTTCATGCCACCCAAATTGAAGGGTCAACAAAGCTAGAACTTACCTGGTCGATTCTTCCGTTCCTGGTCATGCTGGTGATGTTTGTCTGGGGAGCGCAACTGTTTTTTGCGGCTCAGAGCCCACCACGTGACGCAATGGAAGTCTTTGTCACCGGCAAGCAATGGATGTGGAAGGTTCAGTATGGCAATGGATATGCCGAGATTAATGAACTGCATGTTCCTATCGGCCAGGATGTCAAGCTGACCATGGCATCTGAGGATGTGATCCATAGCTTCTCGATACCTGCATTTCGCGTCCGGCACGATGTTATGCCCGGGCACTATGACAGTATCTGGTTCACGCCTAGCAAGGCCGGCCGATACCACTTGTTTTGCACCGAGTACTGCGGCCTGTCTCACGCAGAAATGGGCGGCTGGGTTAACGTCATGACGCAGCGCGAATATGATAACTGGCTGTCCGGTGCAGATGCAGGAGGCTCACTGGCACAACAGGGTCAAAAGATCTTTGCCCAGAATGGCTGTTCCAGCTGCCATCTCAACGATCAGCAGGGTCGCTGCCCCGTTTTGAAAGGTCTTTACAACAAGCCCGTTCAGCTGACGGGAGGTAAAACTGTGATCGCCGACGACGCTTATCTAAGGGAATCGATCTTAGTGCCGAACGCGAAGATTGTGTCGGGCTTTGAGCCAAATATCATGCCCATCTACCAGGGCCAACTCAGCGAAGCAAATGTAATTCAGTTGATTGCGTACATCAAATCTTTGACTCCGCCGGGTCCGGAATCGCAACAAGGTACGCAGCAGCCCGCAGTTGTTCTTGCGCCGCCGGACACTGCAACGAGCAACCCAACTAAGTAATTTGTATTTTAGAATGACAGGATTATAAGAAACACTTCATGGCTACACTCGCGCGCGAAAATCCAGCCTACGTTGAAGCTATCGAAGAGGTGAACTACCTCAACGTCGAGCATGGGTGGAAAAGCTGGCTGTTTACCACCGATCACAAGCGGATTGCGGTTCTGTACTTACTCTCAATCACGCTGATGTTCTTTGTGGGCGGCTTTATGGCTGTTCTTTTCCGTATTAACCTGCTGCAACCGGAAGGTATCTTCTCAGCCGAAACGTACAATCGCCTCTTCTCCATGCACGGCATCGTGATGGTGTTCTTCTTTCTTGTACCTTCCATTCCGGCAACGCTGGGCAATTTTCTGATACCGATTATGATCGGCGCTAAGGATTTGGCATTTCCGAAAATAAACTTACTCAGCTGGTATATCTATCTGGTGGGAGCGGTGCTCACTCTGTACGCGATTGTACGAGGTGGAGTGGATACAGGTTGGACTTTCTACGCTCCTTACAGCAGCACTTATTCAAACTCCTACGTGCTGGCTGCTGCCTTCGGCGTCTTCGTTGCCGGCTTCTCCTCTATCCTAACTGGACTGAACTTCATTGTGACCGTGCACAAGATGCGTGCGCCTGGGATGACCTGGTCACGCCTTCCACTCTTTGTGTGGGCTAACTACGCGACTGGCCTCATTCAGGTTCTCGGCACGCCGGTCCTTGCTATTACGTTATTGCTGTTAGCTTTTGAGCGCATCGCTCATGTCGGCATCTTCGATCCCAACATCGGTGGCGATCCCATCCTCTTCCAGCATCTTTTCTGGTTTTACTCCCATCCGGCTGTCTACATCATGATCCTGCCCGGAATGGGCGTAATCAGCGAACTAGTCGCTTGTTTCTCTCAAAAGCGCGTATTCGGATATAACTTCATTGCCTTCTCCAGCATGGCCATTGCTGTTCTCAGCTTCGTTGTGTGGGGCCACCACATGTTCGTCACCGGTGAGAGCATGTACACCAGCGTTGCTTTCTCGTTTCTCAGCTTCATGGTTGCGGTTCCCTCCGGTATCAAGGTCTTCAATTGGACTGCCACCATGTACAAGGGTTCTGTTTCGTTCGACACTCCCATGCTGTATGCATTCGGATTCATCGGGCTCTTCACGATTGGCGGGCTAACTGGACTGTTTCTCTCCACGCTGGCGACCGATGTGGCCACCCACGGAACTTACTTTGTAGTAGCGCACTTCCATTACGTTATGGTCGGCGGAATGGTGATGGCTTTCTTAGGCGGCATCCACTTCTGGTGGCCTAAGATGACCGGCCGTCTTTACCCCGTAGCTTGGTCGAAGTTCGCCTGTCTCATTATCTTTATTGGATTCAACCTTACATTTTTCCCGCAATTCATCTTGGGATACCTTGGTATGCCGCGCCGATATCATGCGTATCCACCAGAAATGCAGGCTCTGAATGTGCTTTCAACAGCCGGCGCTTCGGTGCTCGGTATCGGATATGTCATTCCGATGGTTTACTTTGTCTGGTCTCTCCTGTATGGCCAGAGAGCCGGCAAAAATCCATGGGGTGCCGCTGGCCTCGAGTGGCAGATTGAATCCCCACCCACTACGTTCAACTTCGATAAAACTCCGGTTGTGAAGGAAGAAGCCTACAACTACGGTCCTTTGGAGGAAGTCCTTGGCTGATCTCATTGCTGCGCCTATTCCCGCGCCAGTCGTAGAGGCGCATGATCCTTACCTGAAGCACCATTTTGCTACTTCCGAGCAGCAGATGGACGCCGACACGCTCGGCATGTGGACATTCCTCATCACAGAGGTTCTGTTCTTTGGCGGCATGTTTGCAGCCTATGCGGTGTACCGCAACATGTATTACGATGCGTTCGCTAGTACCAGCAAGTTCATGGACGTTACGCTTGGTGCAGCGAACACCATGATTCTGCTTTGCAGCAGTCTGACTATGGCTATGGCGGTCAGAGCCGCCCAGCTAAGCCGCCGCAAGGACCTGATCCGCTTCCTGTATCTGACCTTGACGTTCGGCACAATTTTCCTTTGTGTAAAGGCCTTCGAGTATCATTCAAAATACGTTGAGCATCTCATCCCGGGTCTCGGATTCCAATACCCCGAAGCACCCCAATTCGAGCGAAATGCGCAGATTCTATTCCTGCTTTACTTCGCCATGACGGGCATGCACGCCGTCCACATGATCGTTGGTCTGGGGCTTCTCAGTTACTTAGTTGTGAGGGCGTACAGGAACGACTTTACAGCTGCTTACTTCACGCCAGTCGAGATGATCGGACTGTACTGGCATTTCGTGGACGTTGTCTGGATCTTCCTCTTCCCCTTGCTTTACTTGATTGGAGACCGGTAATGAGTACAGGCCACTTTCCTATTCCCAAAGTAACTACGCTCGCCACGGTCTTCGCCGTCCTAATAGCGTTAACGGTCGTGACAACGGCTGTCTCGCACGTCAACATGGGCGAGTTCAACATAGTTGTTGCTATGTCGATTGCTGTCTTCAAGGCCGGAGTTGTGGCTTGGGTTTTCATGGGCGTTCGCTATGTGACGTCTCTGACCAAGCTGTTCGTAGTTGCCGGCATTGTTTGGCTCAGCATTCTGGTTCTGCTTACATTCAGCGACTATTCAACTCGAGGCTGGATCTACCAACCAAAGCCGTGGAACGGAACTAAGACTCCGATGTTTGAGAAGTGAAGCTGCTTGTACTAGAGCCACACTGAATACGCTGTTCCATTGGTGCTCGGTCGCCTTTCTTTTCTGCTTAAACGGTGGCTGTTGATGCTACGGTGAAACTGTGTCTAAGACACCCGGTCACAATCTAGAGAGGTAACTGAAATGGCTGAAACAAGCATTGATGTGATTAAGAGACATTTGGAAAACGCCATCGCTGCCGAAAAGAGTTTTGAAACTCAGCTTGAGGGTTTTTCGAAAGAGGGTGACGACCAAGTTGCCCAGTCGCTTTTTCGTCAGCACGCAATTGAGACCAAGCGCCAATACGAGCGTTTAACCGCCAGACTCGAAGCACTTGGTGGCAGTCCGTCGGGAGCTAAAAGTCTACTTGCCCATATCTTCAGCGTTACCCCAAAGGCAGCTAGTCTGGGCCACGAGAAGGAGGAGCGTGCTACCCAGGACTTGATGATGGCCTTTGCTGTCGAAAATAGCGAGATGGCAATGTATGAAGCATTGGCTACAGTAGCCGAGGCTGCAGGCGACACAATCACTGCCGGCTTGGCTCGTGAGATCCAGGCGGAGGAGAGGGCCACCGCTGAAAACATTTGGAAGCTGTTGCCCGCTGCTGCCGAGCAGTCGTTCCGGCGCGTCACTGCGGATACGGCTGCTGGTTCCGGTTCCCGAATCGCTGCTATCTAACCGTCATCGGCGGATCACGTCCCTACCGCAATGAGCTTTTGTCTCCCGTCCACGACGTATTAGGATTTGTGATGGTGAGAGGGCGGCTCAAGCTGCGTCGCAAGGACATGCAATCGCACTTGGAAGATAGCGCTCCATACCTACCTCTCTCGCTCAAGGCGGGGCGAAGCCAATACGCGGTGTCGCAAGCTCGACTACTCGGACGCTCGCTACTGGTTCATCATCGATAAGCTGGCACACCTTAGTCAGTCAAGAAAGCCGTTGTCTTAATGCCAGACACTTCGAACGGTCGCCGACAACGGGCATTTTTGCACGAGGTCTTATCGTCGAGAAGAACCATATAGCTTGCAGCTTTGGCAAATTTAGCGCGATCCCGTTCATCTCCACCGCGTGGCAGCCGATCCACCTTTCGACGCAGTAACCAACGCAGTTCGTACGTATCGGAGATGCGACAGTAGGGGCAATTCAGGGTAGCGGGCTTCGTCACTTGCGACTCCCGAAAGAACGAACGTTCATCAACGGCCATAGCTATACCTTACCCATGCGGTCATGCAATCTGTGGCGAAGCCCCTAGTGGTTGGAAAATCGAAAATCGGACACCGCGATCTCATCGCTTCCCGGAATATAAAATCCCACTTTGTCTTGCGTAAAATCGCGTCCAGGGCTCGTCACTGCGTCCAACTCTCTCCACCCGCCCCCCGGCGTTTTAACCCGTGCTCGAATGGCATTCGCCTTCACCGAAAGGTCCACTTGAACCCACTGATTCACTTCCAGTTCAAAAGGGGTCTTGCTCAGTTCGGTTGTCTTCCCGTCCCGAACCTCACGAATCGATGCACGCTTGCCGTCCAGAATAAACAGCAGGAAGTTTGAACTATCTTGATAGCCGGCATACCATTGCAGCTTAGGACGTTTAAAGATGCCGCTCTTGCGGACTTGAGCTTGGAACGAGTACCGACCAGGGGTTTTCGGGACGTGGTACGGGACAAAACCACCACCCCGACGTACTTGCTCGCCTTCCACCTGAACGCTGTTTGGTTCAGGCATGACCGGCGCAGGGGCAGAAGGCGCAGCAGCCACGGGCTTAGACTCTGCGACTACTTTATCCAGCGTGACATCCGGGCCGGAAAGTACTATCACTTCACCCGTCCGAAATGTCCGTTCGTAGTGCTTGGGCAGAGCCTGCTCGCGACGCAGTTCTACTACGTGGTCTCCAGGCTTTACAGTTGAGATGGTGGCATCCCCGTCTGTACCAATGGCGGCGGCAAGTTCTTTGTCAACGTAAACCATGGTGCCGGGTAGCGCACCTTTGATCTGTAGAGTAGCGATCTCCGGCAACGGCTCCAGCTTGAACTCTACAGCCGATTCCTCACTTTTCTTAACAGTGACCGTCTGAGCCGGCGGATCAATGAAGCCGGGCTTATGGATGCGGATCGCGTACTCGCCAACCTTTAATGGAACACGGACTTGCCCCCGGTCCGTCTTGCGGCGATAAGGCTTGTCGTTAATGAACACATCGGCGCCATCCAGCCCGGCCATAATCACCACAGTGCCCGCATTAGGATCGGACTTCACATAGACGGTCAGCGCGGGGGCAGGTGTATAGGTAAGAACAAAGCGCTGCCGGTCCTTATCTTCGGTCACTTGGAGGTCATGGTCGGTTGTTCCCAGATCGTCTAAGGTAACCCCGCCGGCATCAGCGAGCTCGGCAGACTTACCGTCAATAAGAACCGTCGGGTGCTCCTGATTTGTAACCAGCAGCCCTTTGCCCTCCTGCGTGGATACCAGAACCGTCATCACGTTCGAAGCGGTAGGAGAGCCAACCACCCGCGGCGCCGTATTCTCAGCAATGTCGAAGCTGAAGGCCGAGGTGCCGTTTCGGCCTACCACTTTCATGGAGTGCCTCCCGGGCTCGAACTTATCCAGGATCAGTTCGCCGTCTTTCAAGTCTTCCGGTTCCTTCTCATCAATCGTGACGGTCCCGGGGATCAGATCGGTATAGAGGCGCACCGTGGGCACAATCGGCACCGGAGCGCTCTCAGGCTTTGCCGCTGCATCCTGCAATGAAGGTTGTGACTTGCTGGTTGGGCTCGGATTTGGAGCTTGCTCGCGAGCAACCTCATTCGGGGTTAAATTTAACCGGCGTGCTGACTGAACCAGGTAGAAAAAGGCTGCAAAGAGCAGCACTGCAAAGAACAAGGCCAAATAAGTGGCGAGTTGCCATGTCTTTGCATCCAACTTCTGAACGCTTGGTGGAATTTCCCCAGCATCGGCCAGTTCTCCGCCACTCGACTCCGAATCTGGTTTTTCACCATAGATGAGAACAGGTGCCACGGCCGAAAGCTCGGACACAGGCTGGGGTTGTGCCCGGTCACGCAGTCGTCGAGCATAGTCGATAATGTCGTCGTGAACCCGGGCGATTTCGATTTGTAATTCGAAATTATCCTCGTTCGTCCGGCGCATATCCTGCACACGCTCGAAGTAGTAGCGCAGGTGCTCAAGCGAGTCACTGTTGCGCGCATCATTCTGGATTTGTCTCAAGTCATCCAGAGTTGACGAATTTTGTTGAGACCGATCCACCGGATGCTGTGCTCTCTAGTGGATTATAGCGGGACGGGTAAACTACGCTTTACGCGCTGAGTAATTTAACTCATAAAAGCGGCGGTACTCGCCAGTTTTCACACGAGAAACCCACTCGCTATTGTCGCGATACCACTCGACCGTTTTGGCCAAACCTTCATCGAAGCTCACTTTGGGAGCCCAACCCGTTTGTCCCGTCAGCTTGTCGCTGTTCAGGGCGTAGCGGACATCATGGCCCGGTCGGTCGGCCACTCGTGTGATTAAAGACTTTGGCTTGCCAGTTGCCTTGAGAATGCGTCCCACCACGTCGAGGTTCGGCAGCGAACAGTTTCCGCCTATGTTGTAGATCTCGCCCGCTGCGCCGTTTTCGAGTACAGTTCGGATCGCTCGGCAGTGATCTTCGACATATAACCAATCCCGAATCTGCTGACCGTCACCATAGATTGGCAGTGGCTTGTCTTCTAAGGCATTAGAAATCATGAGCGGAATCAGCTTCTCGGGGAATTGGTACGGGCCATAGTTATTGGACGCCCGAGTTACCGAGACATTCAACTTGTAAGTGGTGAAGTAAGACAGAGCGAGGAGGTCAGAGGCGGCCTTAGAAGCAGAATAAGGACTGCTGGCCCGGAGCAGGTAGGATTCATCAGCCTCATGGGGCGGGGCAATGCTGCCGTAAACCTCATCTGTGGATACGTGAACAAATCGCGCAACTCTGTTGAGCCGAGCAGCTTCCAGCAGCACGAAAGTACCTGTAAAATTCGTCTCGATCGCTGCGGCCGGGGAGTGTATGCTCCGATCTACATGGGATTCCGCTGCGAAGTGAACGACCGCGTCCGGTTTCTCGGTCTCGAACAGATTAAAGACCTTCGCCTGGTCGCAAATGTCGACTTCCGCAAACTGATACCCCGGATGCTTTTCCACGGGCACTAAGTTGTCCAGGTTGCCTGCGTAACTAAGCTTGTCAACGTTGATCACATGCTCAATCCAATCTTGGGAAAGAGCCTGACGAATGAATGAGGAACCAATAAATCCGGCTCCTCCTGTAACGACCACCTTCATTTGTGCTGCAACTCCCAGTCATAAGCGATGGCCGTGTCGTTGTACGCGATGCGGCCTTCGTCGGACGGATTGTAAGTTCGATTGGTGATGTATACCAATACGGAGGGCTGTTCCCCGATTACTTTGTAACCGTGAGCGACGCCAGGTGGGATGAGCAGTTGCCACGGACGAAGCGCGCCGACATACAAAGTGTTCTTGGAGCCGTAGCTCCGAGAACCCAGCCTCAAGTCAACCAGCACTACCTGAAGCAGGCCCGCGGCAGGAACCCAGAAGTCGGTCTGATGCTTGTGAAAATGAAAGGCTTTAATAATCCCGGGATAGTTCAGCGCGGTCGAAACTTGAGTGGTGCGAACGGGAAAGTCGGCAACCAGCCCCTCCTGCAACCGTGCAACTTCCAGAAAGTATCCGCGATCATCAGGCCACACTGGGAAAGGCTTGATTTGCACGTCCGCAATCAGATCAGGGGTTGTGGGCGATAAAATGACTTTACCGATTCCAGGAGCACAAGTAGGAATCGCAATCTCAATGCCGGACTCCAGAATGCCGAGAGCAGAGGTGCTCATTCCTTCATCCCTCCCGCGAGTACAGGAGCACTCTTAGTTTCAGGTTTGGTTTCCCTCACCAGGTTTGCTGCCCGCAAGAGCGACTCAAACGTCCCAGCATCTGTCCACCAGCCTTCAAGATAGTTGAACGACATAGTGCCTTCGGTGATGTAGGCATTATTCACATCAGTAATTTCCAACTCGCCACGGGCCGACGGCTTCAGATTGCGGGTTTTCGCAAAAACACTTTCGTCGTACATATAGATACCGGTGACGGCGTAATTAGACTTCGGCTTAGCGGGCTTTTCTTCGATCCCAATTATGCGATCGCCTTCAATCTCGGCTACGCCAAAGCGCTCTGCGTCACCAACTTGTTTCAGCAGGATCTTGGCGCCGCGCTCCTGACGTTTAAAGTCGCTAACTGCCTGGGCAATGGAGCCTTCAATGATGTTATCGCCTAGAACGACGCAAATCCGGCTGCCCTCGGCAAAGTGCTCGGCTAGCGCCAACGCTTCAGCAATACCGCCCTCACCTTCCTGGTAAGCGTAGTTGATATGCTTCAGGCCGAACTCTTTTCCGTTGGCTAATAATCGAAGAAAATCACCTGAGTTACGCCCCCCCGTCACGACCAATAAGTCACGGATACCGGCTTCCACCAGCGCCTGAATCGGGTAATAAATCATCGGCTTGTCATATATTGGCAGCAGATGTTTGTTGGTGATCTTAGTGAGTGGAAAGAGTCGGCTTCCCGTGCCGCCGGCTAAGACAATGCCCTTCATAAACACTCGATGGTAACAGTTATGGCCTCCGCACATGGCCTCAGCCGGCAAGTTGCGGCTTGGCCATTGCAGGCTCAGTCAGCAATAGCCGGAGACGGAGCGCCAGTCGAGCGTGCGCAGCAGAATCATCGGTGCTTAACCAGTCATGACCGATGCGGCCCCAATCCGGATCGTTCGTATCAACACTCAGAAACTCGAGCATGCTGCCTTCGCACACTACGAACTGGGTTCGATAGGGAAAGAGATATCGATCCGGATGTTCACTCAGGGTAGCTTTCGCTTCGTCGTAAGAGCGATACCAGAGGTTAAGAAAGGCAGCCGTCCGGCGTGGAAACAGGCGCGTTGTATCGAACTCATGCTCAGCCGAGAGGGACGACATCTTCCTCACCGTTCAATCCAGATGAAGCTGCGACTGCGGATCCGGCTCAGCAGTGCGCAGACGTTTACCAAGGGTACGACGACTCACCTGTCGACTGACCAGAAACAGAACGGCAAGACCGATAGCAACTTTTGGGTAGGCAGAAGGTTCCAAGCCACCGTTCAGGTGAAAGATAATGAGCACCACAAGGATCAATGCCAATCCGGCGGTCCAAAGCGACCTCCTGCCGGTTCTGCGCGAGTTGCCCAAGCTTTTTCTATCGCGGGTCATATTGCCGATGTCTCTTTAGCTTACCGCCGGCAGCTGACTCAGCGTGTTGCGCTTTACCGAGCATTTGTAATGTCTCGGAGTGTCTAGCTCATCAACCCGCATGACTTTATGTTCCCACTCCCTTAAATTCATGGATTTGTTACGCTGGTGTAACACAAGTCCCGTTACTCTGTCGTTAAGAACTTTTTCCCAATATGAGAAAAATCGCCCTTGTTGAAGACGACGCTGATTTGTACGCTTTAGTGAAGTACAACCTTGAGAAGGAATCCTTCGCGGTTGTTGGTGCACAAACAGGTCGGGGTGTGATCGACCTATTCAGACGGGAACGTCCGGATTTGATCTTGCTGGATATTATGCTGCCCGATTCGGACGGCTTGGAAATCTGCAAATCGATTCGGCAACACCCAGAGCTCGCACACATTCCGGTAATTTTCCTGACTGCGCGTGCTTCGGAAACGGATCGGATTGTGGGCCTGGAACTGGGTGCCAACGATTACATTGTTAAACCATTCTTCGTGCGTGAATTGATTGCGCGGATCAAGATCCAGTTTCGTGGACAGGCCACCGCTACTCGTGTCCTGAAGGCAGCGGCGCTGGAATTAGATCGAAGCCGCTGCGAAGCTCGACTGGGAGGGAATGCACTCACGCTCACGGCGACCGAGTTCCGGCTTCTTGAGTTCCTGATGAGCCGCCCTGGTGTGGTCTTCAGCCGCGAGCAATTACTCGATGCGGTTTGGGGCCATGACCGAGCTGTG
This sequence comes from uncultured Bryobacteraceae bacterium, assembly GCA_964248405.1. Taxonomy (GTDB): domain Bacteria; phylum Acidobacteriota; class Terriglobia; order Bryobacterales; family Bryobacteraceae; genus Bog-105. The sequence continues at coordinate 469,990 of CAXTYH010000001.1, read as the reverse complement.
ACCGACCGCACGGTTGACGTATACATACTGCGACTACGCCAAAAGATTGAATCTGATCCGGCCAACCCGCTGTTCATCCGTTCAGTTCGCGGGTTCGGGTATAGCTTCAACAACGCAATACAGGTGGACGCTGCTCAGACCGCCAACCCATCGGTTGGTGCGCCAATAAGCACCGCAGCAAGCGCCTAATCTAGCGAATACGGAAACCCGAGTGGGCTTCGGCCGGCACGCCGTGCTGCTCTACACTTTGGACGTTTGCCATCTTAGGCCCAGCGTGGAGCGCCCCTGCGAGATCATCCAGCCGTTGGGGCGAGCCGCAAGCATATACTTCTACTGTTCCGTTGTCCCGGTTCCTGGCCCAGCCCGTTAAGCCTAGCGCTGTGGCTTTATGCTGGACGAAAAACCGGAATCCTACTCCCTGGACGCTTCCAGATATCACCCATCGCCGGGCCGAGTCCTTCTTCATCCCTCCAGTTTGCCGAATGTCGGGTGAACTCTCCAGAACGAAATAGAACTCCCGGTGCAAGGGCTTTGTCAAACTGAAATGGACAGCACATGGCCTTCCCTGTTCAACGACCGCGCCGCTTACGATCAACATCTGCTATTCGTTCTCTGGTTCGAGAAACCCGCCTAGCTCCAGACCAATTCATACTTCCGCTTTTTGTCTGTCCAGGGGAGGGAATCCGGCGTCCTATCGCATCCATGCCGGGGAATGCTCAGCTCTCGATTGACTTGCTTTTGCGCGAAGCTGACGAGTGTTTGCAGCTTGGCATTGGCGGCGTGCTTCTGTTCGGCATTCCCGAAACAAAGGACGAATTCGCAAGTCAAGCCTACGCGCCCGACGGCATTGTTCAGCAGGCTGTGCGCGCATTGAAGCGGCATGCGCCGAACCTGCTGGTTATCACTGACGTGTGCAACTGCGAGTACACCAGCCACGGCCACTGCGGACTGATCAAGAACGGTGACGTTGATAACGACGCTACTCTCGCCTGGCTGGCGCAGACTGCCGTCTCACATGCTGCCGCAGGAGCCGACATTGTAGCCCCGAGCGACATGATGGATGGGCGGGTTGATGCAATACGCGCTGCTCTCGACAATGCGGAGTTCAGCCATATGCCAATCCTGTCCTATGCGGCTAAGTACGCCTCCGTTTTCTATGGACCGTTCCGGGAGGCAGCTGGGTCGACACCGCAATTCGGCGATCGCCGGAGTTATCAAATGGATCCGGCAAATGCTCGTGAGGCCATGCGGGAGATCGCTCTCGACTTGGAGGAAGGCGCAGACATGATCATGGTCAAACCAGCCATGGCCTATCTGGACATCATTCACGAAGCTCGCTTGCAGTTTGATGTGCCGCTAGGCGCCTATCAGGTCAGCGGAGAGTTCAGCATGATTGTTGCGGCAGCGGAACGAGGCTGGCTCGATCTGGACAGGACCGTGCTGGAAACGCTTATTGCGATCCGGAGAGCCGGCGCAGATTTCACACTCACCTACTTTGCCAAGCATGCGGCGAAGCTTCTCGCCTAAGGCTCAGGCAGCCGTCCGGACAAGTAGTAACGTTGCGGCGAACCATGGCGGGATCCGCCCGAACTCGCCATTATGCTTCCCCGCACCACATGCATCGCAACAGCTTGCCCAGGCTTCAATGCCGATTGCAGTCGCATCACATCATCTGGCGAACCGACAGGCTGCCGATTGATGGACAAAATCGCGTCGCCCTCTGCCATGCCGATATCATCAGCGAAAGATCCGGGGTCAATCGAGACCACCTTTACCCCATCCTTAGCTTCAATCGCCATGTCCTTCCGTTCCCGCTGAGTCAGCCGCATGATTGTGATGCCGAATCTAACCGGGGCCACGCCGGCCGGAGCGGAAGATGCAGGGGCAACTCGGACCTCGCTTACCTGCGGATCGCTTTGCCACACCTGGGAGCGATCCTCCACGACCACCTTGAAATCCATGCGCTTTCCATTTCGGTCTACGTTGAACACCCCGGCCGACCGAATCGGCATCTCGGCCACCTTGTTTACCAACTCCTGACCGTCCCTGACGGGTTTGTCGTTCAGAGAAAGCACAATATCGTCCGGCTTGATTCCAGCCCTATTTGCCGGTCCGTCCGGAGCCACCGACTCAACAAGGACACCGTGGTCGAGACCAAATGCGCGCAGCGTATCGCCATCGTTGTTGTTGCGCGTCCAGCGAATGCCGATCGAACCTCGCACTACCCGCCCTGACTTGATGATGTCGTTGTAAACTTTCACCGCCATGTTCGAAGGAAGAGCAAATCCGATGCCCTCATAAGAGCCGCTATGGGTGGCAATCATGGTATTAACACCGATCACTTCGCCACGAGTATTGAGCAGCGGCCCGCCGCTGTTACCCGGGTTGATTGCCGCATCGGTTTGGAGAAAATTCTGGAACTGGCCTGCGCCGGGCAGATCCCGGCTTGTCCGCTCCGCACTCACAATCCCCGCCGTCACAGTCGCCTGCAAGCCGAAGGGCGAACCGATCGCGATCACCCAGTCGCCTACCTGAACGCTCTCTGAGTTACCAATTTGAACTGGAACAAGCGGCTGCTTGGCTTCGATTTTGAGTACGGCCAGATCCGTCTCTTTGTCAAAACCAACCACCCTTCCCCGGTAGTCGATCTCTTCGCCAGCTAACCGTACTTTTATCCGGTCCGCTTTTTCCACCACGTGATGGTTTGTGATGATGTAGCCGTTCTTATCCACGATGAAACCAGTCCCGCTACCCTCGGTTCGGTACGACCGATTTTCTTTTCCGTTAAAGCGCTTTAGAGTATCGGATGGATCGTTGCTGTGCGGGTCATCTCCATCAGTGGTTTCGTCCGGCGCCGCATCGTTCTCCCCGTGGCGGCCACGTTTGGCAGGCTTGGCCAGGTAATCCGACTCTATGTAAACAACCGACGGTTCGACACGTTTGGTGAGCTTCGTAAAATCGTTTGCAATGGGGACGGCTTCAGGAACTACCAGGGGAGACGCATCTGGAGCGTTACTCCCACCTGCTACATGACCCTGTGCCTGACGATTCGCCTTTACGCCGGTATTCAGGATGGTTCCGATCACGATGCCGATAGCCAGAGTGACAAACAAAAGGCCGAAGCTGAGCAACTTTTGCCGCTTCAGATGAGGGAAAAACAGCATGGGAAGAAGTGCGGCCTTTCAACTGAATATCTTCAGTATATGTAAGTGGAAACCGCTCTGCAGACGTGCAGGCTCAGACGTGCTCGGTGAGATCTCGGGCCGTAAACGGCTTAAGCTCGACTACCAAGATGCCGGCCAAAATCAAGCCACCACCAATGAGCGCCCCTCGGGTAAGCGCCTGACTTCCGCTGAGAACAGCCGTAGCAAGGGCGAAGACAGGCTCCAATGAGAGGATCACCGCGGTTCGCGTGACGCTCGCATACTGCTGCGCCCATGTTTGCAAAGTGAAGGCAAGTGCAGTGGCAAAGATGCCGGTCACCAGAAGCGCACCCACAACTGCACTGCTCCAGGTAGCGCGGGGTGGGTCGAACAGCAGCGCCGTCCAGGAAAGCACAGCTGTGCACGCAATCTGCCCAACAGCCACCGCAGCAAACGCCTGCCGAGAAGAGAAGTAGCTGACCATCAGTAAATGGAAGGCAAAGGCCACGGCGCAACCCACCGTCAGCACATCTCCCTGGTTGAATTGCAAACGTCCATCGAGGGATGGCGCCATTAAGATCGTCATGCCGGCCGCCGCGACAATCACCCCAATGAGTTCTGTTCGCAGGGGCTTGCGTCGGTAAACAACGGCTCCAAGGAGAGGCACCAACGGAACGTACAAGCCAGTGAGGAAGCCGGAGTTGCCGGGAGTGGTGTAACGTAAGCCGAACGTCTGGAGGACATACCCGAGCCAAAGAAACAGCCCTGCGACGGCACCGCTCGCCAAACCCGGCCACAGTCGCAGCCGATTCACTCGCCAGACGGGAAATAGAAGCGGCAACATGCACCCAGTCGCCAGGGTAAATCGGAGTGCCAGGAAGTACATCGTTGAGATCTCTCCCAGCGCTTCCTTGACGACGACGAACGTAGTCCCCCACAGTAGTGAAACAATCAGGAGGGCGCCGTCAGCCTTCCATCCACTTCGAATTACCTCTTTGCTTGCTCGCCCAGGCGCCGGACTCACGCTTGTCCGGAACCGTCCATCGGTTTGGCTGCGCCGAGATTATCGGCCAAGCTGGCGAGCACCAGCAGGATGCGCCGTAACCCCAGATCCCTTCCGTCTGGCTGGTACCATTCGTCACTGGTGTGGGCGCCGCCGCCGTGTCCTCCTGCACCAATGGAGACAGCCGGCAGCCCCAGGGAGAGGGGAACATTGGCGTCCGTCGACGCACAATCTACCCGAGATCGTATATGGAGAAAGGCATCCACGGCCTGGATAGTTTGCAGCAGAGGCGACTGGTCAGGCAGCTTGCCGCCGGGACGGGAGCCGAGATCACGGATCTTGGCTGTGAGCCGGGAGCCCCGTACATTCCGATTCTCACTTTCCAGCGAACGTTCGACGGCCAAGCTAAGAAGTGCAGTCAGTTCCTCCAGCATGCCGGGATCTTCCGACCGCAAATCGAGTTTGGCCCGGGCAGTTGCAGGAATGGAATTAATACTGCTGCCACCGTCGACTAAGCCGAAGTTGTACGAGCACCGGCCGCGGCGTTCTCCAGAGATCCGCGCCTCGGCTGATTCAGTAAAACTGGCGATCACTCGCCCCATGGCATGCACCGGGTTTGGCGTACCGGAATCGTTCCAGCTATGCCCACCGGGTCCGTTGAACAATACTTCGAACCGGCGGCTTGCCAGCGCTTGCACTGTGATGTGGTCGGTAGAAGGGCCGTCCAGAACCAGGAATGCGCTGATTCCGGCCAGTTGCGACGAGGGCCGGCACAGGTAACGCATACCGCTCAGATTCCCCTCACCTTCCTCGCCGACATTGGCTACCAGCGTGACCGAGTCGGCCAGGCTTTGAAGTTCTCGTTCGCCCTTCAGTAGCCGAGCTAACGCCAACAGCGCTGTTAATCCCGAACCGTTGTCTGAAACCCCTGGTCCGTTCAGGCGTCCGTCTGCTCCCAACCGCACCTCTTCAGGACGACCCGGAGCGAAGACCGTATCCAGATGAGCCGAAATGACGAATGGCCGAAGCATCTCGTCATCGCTGCTGGTAGCTATCACATTGCCGGCACGATCCAGTCGCGCAAACCAGCCGAGCGTTTCCATTTGCAGCCGCAACCACGCAGCCCGCTGGCCTTCAAAGAAGGTGGGCGCAGCGATTCGACAAAGCTGCAGGTGCTGTTCGTTGATCCATGAGCGCTCCCGCGAAAACCACTGCTGAGCCCGTTGCAGCGCCGGCACCATCGCTAACTGCCCAATCCGACGCAGATGGGGAGAAGTGCGTCCTAACGGAGACAGATGTTTAAGGGATGTGGCCAACTTTGGTCTGCTTCTTCAAGTCTACTGTGCAGGTAGGCTGCGCGCGAACTTTAGTTACGGCTAGATGCCAGTTGTAGCCCACGAGGTTAGCCGCGTGCAACCACAACAACACCCATAAAGATCAGCAAACCGCCAAGCAACTTTGGCCCGGTCAGCGACTCCCCCAGGAACAAGGCGCTACACAGAATTACCAGGACGACACTGAGCTTGTCTACTGGCGCAACCCGACTGGCTGGGCCGATCTGAAGTGCGTGGAAGTAGCAGAGCCACGATAGCCCGGTTGCAACACCGGAAAGCCCCAGGAACAGCCACGTCCTGCCAGCCGGATTCACAAAGGAGGAAGATCCGCGGGTGGCGTAAGCAATGGCCCAGGTAAAGACAACCACCACCGAGGTTCGAATCGCAGTAGCAAAATTAGAGTCAATTCCAGCTACGCCGATCTTTGCCAGAATGGCAGTCGCAGCAGCAAAGAGTGCGGAAAGAAGCGCCCAGAAAACCCAGCTCATATTCCTCAGTCTGAGCTATTGCGAAATGTTCAGAGCAGGCGCGGCCGTGGCGGAAAGACTTATACCAGCCCTCGCTGCATGGCATAACGGGTCATCAATGCGGTTGAGCGCAAACCGAGCCGATCCATGATGGTAGCCCGATGAAACTCTGCTGTTCGTACAGATAGATTGAGATGGTTGGCTATGTCCTTTGCCGAGAACCCCAGAGCAATCAGGCGAAGCACCTGACGCTGGCGATCAGTCAAGACTGGTGCAACCTTGGAGGGCTGGGTCGAGAACTGGTGTTGAGATTGAAAGTAGTGGCCTCCACTCAGCACTGTTCCAATAGCCCGCAGCAGTTCGTCCGATGAGGCGCGCTTAGGGAGAAAGGCGTGTGCGCCGACAGTACTTGCTCGCCGGGCCAACGTCGCATCGGGCTGCATAGAAAGTAGAATCACTTTCAATTCTGGACGCTTGCGGAGGAGACGTTGTACTGTTCCGATTGCGTTACCCTCGGGCATTGAGTTGTCGAAGATGACCACATCCGGCAAAAACGTATCCAATGCTGCATCGAGCTTCTGCACAGAATCAACCATCTGTGTGTTGTAAACAGGTGCTAATACAAAGGTGAGAGCGTCTAGAAGAACGCGATGGTCATCTACTACCAGGATTCTTGGTCGGCCTGCGACCGGCACCCGCCTAGGGACTGCTGCTGTCATAAGCTGTTACTGCTCCTTAAGATGGCTCGGGGGAAGTAGAAAGTTGAGTTTATGGGCCCAGGATTTTTTCATACAAGCCGAACGGCTGCGTCTAAGCATGAAGGTCAGCGAAGCGGTTCGGCTGTACTCGCTTGCCGAGGAACATGGCTTTGACCCTGACCAGTGTGGCGCAGCAAGATGGACATGTTTTATGCTTGCGGGCGAATGGGCATGTGCCTGGGCTGAGAGCGATGCCATTGCAGCGCGTGGCACTCCAGATCCGCACCGGTACTGGGACGGAAGTTCTTGGGAAGGCAAACACGTGCTGCTCCGCTGCCTACACGGATTGGGTGACACCATTCAGTTCATTCGTTACGCTCCGCTTTTGCGCACCTCCACCCGAAGCCTTACCGTTGAGGCGCAGCCCAAGCTTAAAGCCTTACTGCAGGGCTCTCAATTGGCAGACCGAGTAATTACATGGGGCGAAGCCGAGCCTCCCTGGGATATGCAGATGGAGGTGAACGAACTGCCGCGAGTGTTTCGCAGCGTGCCCGACACCGTGCCAAACCGCGTTCCTTATATCGCCAGTCCGTACCCGCAAAGACTGAACAGTGAGAAAACAGATGGGCGATCCGACAGGCCGTTACGCGTCGGCTTCGTTTGGGAGGCAAGCAATTTCGATCCGGCGAGGAACGTACCCTCTCGGCTGCTGCTGCCCCTGTTAGAGCGGCCAGATGTCTCGTTCTTCAGCCTGCAGGCCGGCCCTTCGTGGGATGCGCATTTACCGACCCACGTGGTCAAGTTGGGCGGACCCGATCCGGACATCCAGCAAACCGCCGATTATATGGCAACTTTTGACCTGATAATCACCGTGGACACGATGGCGGCTCATCTAGCCGGCGCAATGGGCCTGGAAACCTGGACTTTGCTGCCTTTTCAGTGTGACTGGCGATGGATGGCAAACGGCAGCCGAACTCCCTGGTATCCGACGATGCGTCTGTTTCGCCAGGCAGTACGCGGTGACTGGACTTCAGCACTTGATGAGGTGGCCCAGGCCCTCGAGGATTTACTCATCCACAAAAAAACGCTGACGCTGCACTTACTGCAGTCAGCAGCTAAGCCTAGTAGTTAAGCTCACAAGAATACTTGATACATTATGGCGGCCGCTTCGGTCTGACTTTTCGGAGTAACCAAAATTATGAAAAAAGTAATGCAATCGCTAATTCTTGCTGGCATCTCACTGCCTCTGATTGCTGCGGGTATCCCACAGTCTGGTTCGGGCAGCTCATCATCCGGTCAATCCGGTAGTTCATCCGGTAGCGGTTCGTCCGGTAGTGGTTCGGGCAGCTCGTCCGGTCAGTCCGGCAGCGGTTCGGGCAGCATGGGTAGCGGTTCGGGCAGCAGCTCGGGCAGCATGGGTAGTGACAGTGGCAGCACGGGCGGCAGTGGCAAATCAAAGCATCATAAGAGCAAGAAGGGCAGCTCGGGCAGCTCGGATTCTTCTTCCGGTAGTTCCGGCAGCACGGGTTCCTCGACTGGTTCAGGTACTTCTCGCTAGTTAGTTGCACTGCTCGGGATCGGGTTAGATTCAATATCTAAACCGATCCCGATTTTTTTTGGAATTGGCTTCGTCTTCAAGTTCAGCGGTAAGCCTATTTCGAAGGTGGCGGCGCGCTTCCGGTGCCTGTCGGGACATTGGTCGGTTGTTGGACGGCCGGAGCGGGTGCGGTAGCTGATGCGGCTCCTGCAGACACCACCCCTTGATTGATCAGGACTGTTACCTCCACGCGTCTATTAAGCTTTCGCCCTTCTTCACTCGAGTTGTCGGCCGCTTGGTGCGTCGTGCCCATCCCGGCTGGAGTAAGTATGCGGTGAATCGGAATACTGCCCTCCTGCTCTAGATACCGCACCACTGCATCGGCCCGGCCTTCGCTGAGTGTCTGGTTACGTTCTGCTTTACCAGTCGTATCGGCGAAACCAGCTACTTCCATGGCATAGCCCTTTTCATTCTTTGTCTGAGCGATCACTGAGTCTAGCTTGGCTTTTTCAGGTGCCTCCAGCACTGTACTGTTTAGCTTGAAGTAGACCGTCTCCCTATATTTTTCCTGGTAGTTGTCGAGGTTTGAGACACGCTCATTCACACTGCCTACCCCACGGTTGGCCTGCTCGGCAACTTGTCCCACCCGACCCACTCGCTGTTCAGTCTGTTTCTGCGCTGATTCCAAATCACCCTGGCGCCCTTCCACCCTCCCGGTCCGGCTCTCCAACCCATCTGTACGTGACTCCAGCGGATTAACCCGGGTGTCGATCTGCCGTGAGGCTTTCATAGAACTCGGATCGAATATGATCTGGTTTGCGACAAGCTCGCCTTTCTCGTTCCCTTGGCCAACCACTTCGACGCGCAACCCCGACACAAGTGAATCGGAGCTCATTGCAGCCTTGCGCCGCAGCATGCCGTGTTTCAGCTGTATGCGCGTGTCGTCAGTGAGATCGATTGTCCCAACGGAGTTATCGTCGCTACGCAGCTTGAGCACCGCGCCTATCCGCGAGATAATCACTCCATCTACCTTCGTTTGCTGCCCGGCGCCAAAGGTCCGGACATTGGGCTCCACCCCGAAAAGGACCACTGCCGGCACCAAAGCAGTTCCGCCAAGAACGCACATTGTTCGTAGTGCTCTGTTCGAAAATTTCTTCATAAGTCCAATTCACCCTTCCACTATTTAGATGCGGCATACATCAGTCTGTAACCCGGTTTCTCCCGGCTAGTACCGGCCTAAGAAGAAAATGGGTTTGCTTCCATGAGAGACAATAGCGGCATGAGCGAAAAAGCGACCTTCGGCGCAGGCTGTTTTTGGGGCGTGGAAGCTGAGTTTCGAGATATTCCGGGCGTTCTGGATGCGGCTGTCGGGTATGAAGGCGGCCACCTCGAGAACCCTACTTACAGGGACGTCTGCACCGACCGGACTGGGCACGTAGAGGTAGTAGAGGTTGATTTCGATCCGGGGAAGGTGTCTTACGACCAGTTACTCGATGCGTTCTGGCAGTTACACGATCCAACTCAAGTGAATCGGCAGGGGCCCGATGTCGGTTACCAATATCGGAGCGTGATCTTTACACATTCGCCCGAGCAGGAGCAGGCGGCGAAGGCTTCCAAGGCCAAGTGGGATGCGTCCGGTAAGTTTCGTAAGCCAATTGCAACCGCCATCGAACCAGCACAAACGTTCTACCGCGGCGAAGATTATCATCAGCAGTACTTGGCAAAGCGTGGCATCAGGCACTGCCATATTTAGATGACGATAAGCTCGCAGCTGGGCCGCTTGGGAGTGCGGTGTCAGCGATACTTGCTCATGACTCTCTGTTTGTTTCCAAAGTGAGAAGAATCGGCTTAATAAGTAACACGCATAACTTATAGGAGCTCTTCGCGGTTTTGTGCGTCGAGTTGCTTCACCAGTTTACTGACGTCCTGCGAGCGGCTTCGGCTGACTATGAGAAGAGCATCGGCGGTATCAACTACCACAAGATCCTCGACACCCACCAGCGCTACGGGCTTTGCTGCACTGACGTAGTTTCCGTGGCTGCCTTCGGAGAACACTTCGCCGGTAGATGCATTCCCGTCTGCATCTTTCGCAGTTAGCTCATAAACTGCTTCCCAGCTACCAACATCGTTCCAGCCAATGTCGTCCAGCGCAAAGCCCACAACATCCTTCGCCTTCTCAATAACTGCGTAGTCCACCGAGATGTTTTCGCAAAGTGGATAGATCTCCTTCAGTTTTGCCGTGAAGCTAGGACTGCTGAATGGAGGCAGGCCGGCCAGCAGAGTCGCCGTTTCTGGCTGGTGCTCTCTCATCAAGCTAAGAAACTCTGAGGCGCGCCAGAAGAACATGCCGGCATTCCAGAAGAAGTTGCCCGCATTCAGGAATTCAGTTGCAGTCTTCTCGTCCGGCTTCTCCCTGAACTTACTTACTTTTCTAGTTTCCAGCGCGCCAGGCGAGATGTCCTTAGGAAACTCGATATAGCCATAGCCGGTCTCGGCCCAGCGTGGCTGAATGCCCAGAACGACTACACTTTGTTTCTCAGCTGCCGCGTAGGCCGCTTCGACGAACTCACGGAAGTGATCCTCTTTCGCGATTAGATGATCAGCCGGAAAGACGCCCATAACTGCCCCCGGCGAAAGTCCGGCCAGGATCTGTGCAGTTAAGGCAATGCAAGGCGCTGTATTTCGCTGGGAGGGTTCAGCAACAATCTGCTCGGCAGGCACTTCCGGCAGCTGCTTGCTGATCTCCTCCCGGAGATGGTCGTTGGTGAGAATCCAAATGTTCTCAGGCGCAATGACACCCGCAAGACGGTCTACTGCCTGCTGAATCAGCGTGCGTTCGCCGAAGAAGCGCAACACCTGCTTGGCATTGCGTTTCCGGCTGCGTGGCCAGAAGCGGGTTCCGCGTCCACCGGCCATGATGAGAGCGTAACGTTGTGTCGCCATAAATCCTTCCAGTGTTGGTAGGGCGGCAAAATTCGCAGCAAATCTGATTTAGGTCAAAAGAAAACCGGGCGCTAAGGATTAGCTAAACCGGTCTGGAGCGGCAAAGGTTGATCTTTTAACTTTGAATCAGGAAAGCCCCGCACTACATGCAGGGTGCGGTCCCAGCGAGTGCGCGTGAAGAAGTGCTCTGCCAGGTCGATAAAATGAGTTACCATCGAGCCCACTGAGGAGCCAGTAAGATCCTCGGTCGAGGCCTGATAGGACCAGTAAATGATCAGCGGCTTCCCAATGATATTTTGGCGTGGAACGAACCCCCAGTAGCGACTGTCCAGCGAGTTATCACGGTTGTCGCCCATGGCGAAATACATACCAGGAGGAACGATAATCTCCCCATCCTTGACGTGATTGTCGAGCATGTCGCGCTGCAGCTGTGCCTGCATCCCGTCGGCAAAGGTGGACGGCTCACCCGGGAAGTTGTCGCGGCTCGGCTCATAGGCGAGTTTGTGGTAGGTGTATGGCTCGTTCAGGCGAACTCCGTTCCGATACACTACCCGGTTGATCATCTTCAAGTGGTCACCCGGCACCCCGATTACCCGCTTGACGAATGTTGAAGCGATGTCAACTGGATAGCGGAACACAATGATGTCACCATGCTTGGGCTCTTCATAAGGAAGCAGATACTTACTAATGGCGCCTGATGGAGCGTAGGCCAACTTATCAACTAAGAGATGGTCACCAATCCGCAGGGTGTCTTCCATAGACCCAGTCGGAATAACGAAAGCTTGGACCAGCGTTGTCGTACCGAACAACAACAAAATGATGGTTACTGCCCATTCAGCCACACTATTTCTGGCCGGCTCCGATCGCGCTTCCGATTCGGCGGCAAGCGGTCCATTTACAACATCAATGGTTTCTTTCGACATGCTAGTTCTCTACCGTGTCCGCCTTGCGGTGGAGGTTCTGAACTCCAGGACGCAGAGGACGCCGTGTAAGTTCAATCATATCCTCCACGCGACTGGCGCCGGCGCAAGGGTCCCCAATTTCAAGCTACGATGAAAGCATGACGGTTGAGCAAAGGGAAAAAATCCAGCACGCAATTCAGGCCTTAATTGATGTTGAGAGCGCGTTGATCCATACGGGCGTGGAGAGCAGTGCGAAGCTGTTGGAGGTGCAAGGTAAGCTGCACGAGGCTCGCCTTTCCCTGGTTCAACTGAATGCGCCGGACTACAACTGATTGCTGCAACGTGGGTCAGCAGTGGGGAATCAATTTGGTTGGAGGAACAATGAATCCAGTAAGGTCATCCCTGTTAGCGGTTGGCATTTTGTCGTCTATCGCTATTAGCTGCGCGAGTAAAGCGCCCGTCAGCGATGCGCAACTCACCACCGATATTCAGTCCAAGTTATATTCCGATGCTTCCACTCGACAGGCCAACGTGGCTGTTGCTGTGAAGGATGGTGCTGTGACGCTCAGCGGCAATGTGCCGAATGCTGATGTCGAGTTAGCAGCGATGAAGATTGCGAATGGGACCGCTGGTGTGCACGGCGTTGCTGACCAGATGAGTGTCAACACTGCCTCTGCTGTTCCGGCATCGGGTTCAGGGTCAGCTCCGGCCAACAATTTGGCGGATGCTCCGAAAACTGCGCCGGAGGTGGCACGACGTTCCGAGCCGAGGCGTTCAGAAGTAGCCAATCGTGCGAGGGCCGAGTCCCCAGTGCCTGCCGCCGTTCCGGTTGCTACTCCAGATGGCATGGCTGCGGGCAACACCACAACCAACAACGCGCCGGCGCCCGCCCCGGTTGCCGAGGCACGACCGGCTGTTCCCGAATCTGTGACGATTCCGGCAGGTGATCGAGTATCGGTGCGCACTGTTGATTTGATTGATTCCGGCAAGGCTTCCGACGGACAAACTTATCGGGCTTCTCTGGAAGCACCGCTGACAGCTGACGGCCGGGTGATAGTGCCGGCAGGTGCGCCAGTTACTTTGCAAATCACTAGCCTTAGAGGCGCGTCCCGGATCAAAGGCCAGAGTGAACTATCTCTCCAGGCGACCAGTGTTCAATATCACGGCCGTAACTTTCCTATTTCCTCGAGCGTGTACTCCGATGAGGGGAAGGCACGCGGTAAGAATACGGCATTGAAGACCGGGCTCGGCGCTGCCGCTGGTGCTTTGATCGGCGGTTTGGCCGGAGGTGGAAAAGGTGCGGGCATTGGTGCTGCTGCCGGCGGAGGGGCTGGGTTTGGCTTCAACGCCCTGACCCATGGCCAGCAGGTGAAAATTCCTGCAGAAACTGTGCTGAGCTTCCGCCTGGAGAACTCGCTGACGGTCCCTGCTCCGCGACAATAGCTTGGGGCACAGAATTCCGCTGGTTTGCCATAGCAACAGGCGCCTTTTTGCCGTCTTTATCTGTCAAGCTTACCGGTGCTCCGGTTCTGCTACAAAGGGGCTGCCGCACTTGGCCGGCCGTCCCCGGCGGCGCACTGAACACAAAACTAACAACATTAGATCGTTCTTTCGCGGGTTGCCCTCGTCCCTTATCATGGGGTGCGGGCCTCCTTCCGGAACGCTGGCCTGCTTACTGCAATGAAAGTTTCTGTCATCATCCCTGCGGCTGGTCTCGGCACGCGTATGGGCCGCCCTGCTCCTGAGACGGCCGGCATCAGTCGTAAGCAGTTTATGCTGCTGAACAACTCGCCCATCTTGATCCACACGCTGCGTAAGTTTGTCTCTTCCCCCTTAGTCACTGAGATCGTAATCGCACTGCGCGAGGAGGATATTACGTGGGCAGATGAGCTGTTGACGCGGGAAGGTCTTCAGCAGATGGTCCGTATTGTGCAGGGTGGGGAAACTCGTCAGCAGTCTGTCGAGAATGCGCTGGGAACGCTGGCTGACGACGTCGACTTTGTTGCAGTTCACGACGCCGTGCGGCCCTTTGTAGAACGGGAAATTATCGAGAAGGTGATCCAGGAGGCATCCGAAACAGGAGCAGCCATTGTCGCCATTGTTCCTGTGGACACGGTAAAGCAGCTTCACCGCAATAAGGTCAGAAGTACGCTGCCGCGGGAGCGTCTGGTGCTTACCCAAACTCCTCAGGTATTCAGGCTCAAGCTGCTGCAGCGTGCGTTCGAAAAGGCTCGTGAGGATCTTTTTCTGGGCACAGATGAGTCATCACTAGTTGAACGACTGGAACAGGTGGAGGTATCGGTCGTGCTCGGCACTGACCGAAACATCAAGATCACGCGGCCCGGCGATATGGATCTGGCTCGACTGTACCTGACGTTGGAAACCGCGCCGGCGCTGAGCCTCTTGTGAAGTTGCGCATTGGGCAGGGTTGGGACTCGCATCGCCTGGAAGCCGGACGTCCTCTGATCCTGGGCGGCGTTACTGTTCCCTACGAGTTTGGCCTGGCCGGGCACTCTGATGCTGATGTACTGTTTCACGCGGTTACGGATGCGGTGCTGGGCGCGGTGGCGCTCGGCGATATTGGCATGCACTTTCCCGACACAGCGCCAGAGTGGAAAGGCGCAGATAGCCTGCAATTCCTGCAACACGCTGTTCGCTTGGCTGGAGAAAGAGGTTTCACCCTGGTCAATATCGATTCAACCGTGATCCTGGAACGGCCCAAGCTAAAAGACTTTCGAAGCGCCATCCGTGAAAGCTTGGCCCGATCGGTCGGGCTTGGGGTCGAGGTGGTTTCGGTAAAGTTTAAGACTGCCGAAAAGGTCGGTCCGGTAGGAGAGGGCCGCTCGTGCGAAGCTCAGGCGGCCGTTCTGCTCAGCGGCGACTAGAGGCCGTGGCGCCCGCCGTGTAATCGGCATAAACGCCAGCGAAATCTTCCACCTGACCAGCATCGAAGTGCCAGATACGGGTAGCTACTTCGTCCACCAAGTCCTCATCGTGGGTGACCAGAAGCACGGTGCCCTCAAACTTCCGCAGGGCGACATTCAGTGCGTTGATCGCTTCCAGATCCAAATGGTTTGTCGGCTCGTCGAAGACTAGAACGTTCGGCTTCTGCAACATCAACTTGCAGAAGATAAGGCGTGCAGCCTCGCCGCCAGAGAGCGTGTCGGTCGGCTTGTTGCCCTCCTCACCGTTGAAGAGCATCTGACCCAATAGTCCGCGGATCTCCTCTTTGGAAGCCTGCGGATCGAAGTCATGCAACCAGTCAGCTACCGTTGTGCCGCCACGAATGGTCTCGCGATGGTCCTGGGCGAAGTATCCGACTTGAACTTCGTGGCCCCAGGTCACGGTTCCTGAGTCGCGGCCGACATCCGGATCGTCCACGCCCGGCGCGCCGCCCAATAAAGCTTTCAGCATGGTGGTTTTGCCGGTACCGTTTCGGCCCATCAAAGCAATCTTCTCGCCCCGCTGAACCCGTGCTGAAAAATTCTTGATTACAGAAGTGCCGTCATAACCTTTGGTCAGCCCGGTGCACTCCAACGCCTGCCGCCCGGAGGGACGCTTCATTTCAAAGCGGATGAATGGGCGTTGGATGTTAGAGCGAGCCAGGTCAGTCGTTTGGAGACGCTCTACTTCCCGTTTGCGCGAGGTAACCTGGCTGGCGCGCGTACCAGCCGAGAAGCGTGCGATGAACTCATTCAACTGCGAAATCTTCTTTTCGCGTTGGGCATTTTCAGATTCGATGCGCGACCGTACCTGCGTCTTCTGCAGGACCATATCGTCGTAACCGCCGGGATACGTGATGATGGTCTGGTAATCGATATCGGCAATATGGGTACAGACCCCATTCAGAAAGTGGCGATCATGCGAGATTACGATCACCGAGCCGTTGTAGTGGTTTAAGAAATTCTGAAGCCAATGGATTGATTCCAGATCGAGATAGTTCGTCGGCTCATCCAGCAGTAGTGCTTCGGGGTTACCAAAAAGTGCCTGAGCGAGCAGCACACGAACCTTCTGGCCGCCCTGCAATTCGCCCATCTTTCGCTGGTGGAGCGGCTCGGGAATATCGAGACCATCCAGAAGTACAGCCGCATCGGCCTCAGCCGTGTACCCATCTTCTTCAGCGACGACGCCCTCCAGTTCGCCGAGCCGCATGCCATCTTCGTCGGTCAGATCAGTTTTGGCGTAGAGCGTTTCGCGCTCCTCCAGGGCCCGCCAGAGAGGTAAGTTGCCCATAATCACTGTGTCAATGACACGGTATTCATCAAAGGCAAATTGATCCTGCCGCAAGATACCCAGCTTCTTCGGCCGAACCACATTGCCTTTTTGCGGCTCCAGTTCGCCTGAGAGCAGCTTCATAAAGGTAGATTTGCCGGCACCATTAGGACCGGTTAAGCCAAAGCGGCGTCCTGACAGGAACGTCGTAGCGACGTCCTCAAACAAAATCTTGCCGCCGTAGCGCATGCTGACGTTGCTTACTGAAATCATGAAAAAGAGGGGGGAATCTCCAGTTTAACCCAAAAACCAGCGTTTCTGTATTAAGCTTGCTGCCCTTTCACAGCGAGATGCGCATTCAGATTACCTGGTTTGGCAGATCTACGCGAGGCGTTAGAGCCGTACTTATCGGAGTACATGCGCGTGAAGGTAGCGCCAAAAAAGAAAATCTGCGCCGTGTAGTACACCCAGACCACCAAGGCCACTAGCGAACCGGCCGCGCCGTAAGTAGACCCAACTCCCACCTTCAACATGTAAACTCCGAGCAATGTCCGGCCAATGGTGAAGAGCACCGCCGTGAAGACTGCGCCAATCGCAACTTCCCGCCAACCGATACGGATATTCGGAACGTATTTGAAAATGAGGGCGAAGAGCACAACGATGCCAATAGAACTAATGAGGAAGTCAGCCATACGCCCGAGAAAGGCAAAGTGCAGCGGCATCAAGTAAGAGAAAAAATTCTCCACCACGGCCACAGTTGCGCTGGCAATGAGTGACGCCAGCAGCAGCAGACCCAGCGACAACACCATGCCAAAGGAGATGAGGCGCTGCCAGATGATGGCGCGAATGCCGGTAACGGTGCTCGCGGGAGCATCGAAGATCATGTTTAGGGAATCGCGCAACTCCATGAACACGCCCGAGGCGCCCGTTAGCAGCGTGATGAAAGCGATAGTTGTGGCTAATGCGCCGCTCGACGGCTGATGCGCATTTTGGATGAGAGAGCCAATGGCCTTCTCGCCAGACACCCCAGCCACGGCTCGCACTTGTGCGAGAACCTGTTGTTGCGCCGTTGTCTGGCTGAAAACCAAGCCGCAAATGGCTACAACCAGGATAAGCAGGGGCGCCATAGAGAGCAGCATGTAAAAGGCGAGCGACGCGCCTAGCCTTGTTGCATTTTTGTCAGTCCACTTCGTAGCTGTTGACTTTAAGAGTTCGAGAGTGGCTTTGCTAGAAAGCATGTCTTACTACCATAGATTGTGCCCGAACCCCGCTTGAGACACTTGGAACGGCTAAAATCGAGGGAGCGTCCAAGAGCTCACAATCTTGGCGGAGTTGAGTGGTAAGTAGGGTCTCGGTCTGCAACAGAAACGGAATTTTTGTTTTTTGGTAGTTAGCTTTTTGTGTCGTTTCCAGGTTGGCGTTTTGCTCTTAACGGCTTGCCTGGTTTCTAGTGCCTGTGCTCAGCAGCAGGATTTTACTGGCCAGACGGTAGTGGCAGTTCAATATCAGCCGGCTGCTCAGCCGATCGCTCCTCAGGATTTGGAACGCATGCAGTTGGTGCTGGTCAATCAGCCGCTGAATCCGCGGCAGGTAGCAGCAACGTTGGACCGACTTTTCTCCACCGGGCTCTACGACGATCTGCAGGTGGATGCAAGGCCAGCCCCCGGCGGGGTGATTGTAACGTTTGTTACTTCCGCGCGACGCTTTGTCGGGCATGTAGGCGCCCAGGGAAGAATTACTGATCCGCCTTCCCGGGCGATCATCATTAGCGACGCTCAGCTGTATCTCGGTACGCCTTTCGATCAAGAAGCTCTCACCACGGCGCAAAACAGCATTCGGGAAGAGATGCGCCGGAATGGCCTTTACGAAGCGAAAGTCAACGTAACCACAATCACCGATCCGGATACTCACCAGGTCACAATTCGCTTTCTGGTGGATTCCGGGCCCCGTGCCAGGTACGCTGCGCCAGTGATTCACGGTGAAACCAAGCTGCCCACGAGTGCAATTGTGCGCGCTACTGGATGGCATATCCCGTTGGTGAACCGGTGGCGGCAGATTACTCAGTCGTTGACCGACAAAGGCACAGATAATATCCAGAAACGTTATGCCAAAGCAAACCGGCTGACTGTCGATGTCGAGTTACGATCACTTAAGTACGAACCGGAAACCCGTAGTGCTACGCCGACGCTCGACATAACGGCGGGTCCTCGCATCACAATTAAAGCACTGGAAGCGAAGGTCTCTAAGTCACAACTTCAAAAGTACGTTCCTGTTTATCAGGAGGGCGCCGTGGATAACGACTTGCTTGTCGAGGGCGCGCGTAATCTCAGCGATTTCTTTCAGGGTAAAGGCTATCCAGATGTGGACGTGACGTTCCACCGCGAAGATCCGCACAACGACCAGCAGACCATTAACTACTACATTGCATTGGGGCCGCGCCGAAAGCTAGCCAACATCGACATCCTAGGGGACACCTACTTCGAGAAAGAAACGCTGCAAGAGCGAATGTTTCTGCGCACAAGTTCCCTTGTGCTTCGCTACGGCCGGTACAGCGAGAGCTTCCGAAAAAAGGACGAAGAGTCGATAGAAGCTCTCTACAAGTCGAATGGATTTCGAGATGCAAAGGTCACATCCACTGTGGCGACCGATTACAAAGGGAAAGCAAATGATCTCTCCGTTCGTTTTCGTATCAACTCTGGCAAACAATGGCTGGTGCAGAATCTGCAGATCAAAGGCGCAACCCGTCTCGATCTATCGCCCATAGAGAAGGAGCTTACTTCGGCGGTAGGCCAGCCCTATGCTGATGTCAATGTTGCGAGTGATCGTAATCGCATTCTCGACTACTACTATTCCAACGGTTTTCCTTCGGCTTCTTTCAGCTACAGCGCCGACCCTGGGAGCGACCCGGAGACGATCAATCTGACCTACCAAGTGCGCGAGGGGCCTCGCGAGTTTGTGCGCCAGGTAGTCGTTTCGGGACTCTATCGCACTCGGCCCTCCTTAATCGAAAAGCGATTGGGATCACTCCACGATGGCGAGCCTCTCTCGTTGGTCAAGGTGAACAACATTGCTCGCCAGTTTAGTGACTTGGGAATCTTTTCCAGTGTAAATACGGCTGTGCAGGATCCGGACGGAACGAACCGTTATAAGACTGTGCTGTTCGACTTCGACGAGGCAGGACGATACACCTTCAACGTGGGCTTCGGTCTACAGGTCGGGCAGTTCGGGGGTACCACCACGAACCTGAGCAATTCCGGGGGATCGGCAGGCGTTTCGCCGATTGTCGCTTTTGATGTGAACCGGCTCAACTTCCTCGGACGGGGACAAACAGTCTCTCTGCAGACCCGTTACTCGACACTGCAACAACGCGAATCGCTCAACTACATCGTGCCGCAATTCTTGGGCTCCTATGACCGGACTGTTACTTTCTCACTCCTTTACAACACAACTCAGGACGTCCAAACATTCTCCTCCAGGCGGGCCGAAGCTTCAGTCCAGACTTCGCAACGTTTCAGCCGCGCATCATCGGTGCTGCTTCGTTTTGCTTACCGCCGCGTCAGTGCCGGTAATATCGAGATTCCATCTCTGCTCATTCCATCTCTCCTGCAGCCGGTACGCATCGGTATCCTTTCGGCCAGCTACATTCAGGACCATCGTGATAACCCGGCGGACGCACATCACGGTTTCTGGAACACGATTGACTCCGGCATCGCTGGAAACTTCTTCGGATCTCAGCGGAATTTCTATCGGGTGCTGGCGCGCAATGCGACTTACACACAAATAACCCGGAATGTTGTGCTGGCCCGGCAGACTCAGCTAGGCGCCGTCGTCCCTTTCAACATTGCCCCTGGGCTGACACAGTTTGAAGACATTCCACTTCCCGAGCGGTTTTACGGAGGCGGAGGCGTCTCTATGCGGGGCTTTGCCGACAACCAGGCCGGTCCTCGGGATATTGGATACGCTGCCGAGATGCCGCCCAGCAACGGTCAATTAAGCAAAACCGCCACTGGCTTTCCCATTGGAGGTAACGGCCTGTTCTTCAATAATGTCGAGCTGCGGTTTCCTCTTCTCGGTCCAAATATCACGGGTGTTCTTTTTCACGATATGGGCAACATCTTTGACACTTTCAGCGACATAACTCTGCGCTACCGGCAGCCGAGCAACCAGGACTTCAGATACTCTGTGCAGGCGCCTGGCTTCGGTATTCGCTACAAGACTCCAATTGGGCCGGTGCGGGTGGATTTATCTTACGCTTTAAATCCAACCACGTATCAGGGCTTCAGCCAGAACCTCACCATTCAGCAGTTGATCAACTGCGGGCCAACGCAGGTCGGTGTTACTCCCAACTGCACTGCCACGCCACAGCGTCTAGCTCATTTCCATTTCTTCTTCTCCATCGGGCAGGCGTTTTGAGAATCCTTCGAAGGTGGTTACCTGCTGCGTGCCTGTCGCTCGGCTTGGCTTACGGCGTTGTAGTGATTGACCGTATCGCCGTTCAAGTCGAAAACGGCATCGTGAAAGATAGCGACATCAGACGCTCGCTGCGGATTGCGGAGTTCTTGAATGGCAAGCCGCCCAGGATTACTGAGAGTGAGCGGCGGGAAGCGGCGCAGCGCTTGATCGATCAGGCGTTTATCAAGCAGGAAGTACAGCTTGGCGATTACCCGCAAGCCACCTGGCAGGAGGCTGACAAACAAATCGCCCAGGTAAAAAAAGATCGGTTCAAAGCTCCGAGTTCATTTGACCAGGCACTGAAAAGGTATGAGCTCGTTGAGCCCGACCTTCGCTTTGAGTTTCAGTGGCAGCTCACAGTTCTTCGATTTATCGACCTCCGCTTTAAGCCGGCCGTACTGATTACTGATCAAGACATTCAGAAATATTACGATGCGCATGCGGTCGCGCTGCGAAACGCTAATCCAGGGAAGGGCAGTCTCGATGATTTGCATGACCAGATACACGACATTCTGGCGGGTGAAGAGGTGAATAAGCAGTTTTTCGCCTGGCTGGATGAGCAGCGCAAGAGTAAGAAAATTATCTATCGCGAGGAAGGTCTCCAGTGAGTAAGCGGACTCGGTTGCTGCTCAGAATTAGCGCCACCTTGGTTGGCGTGCTGCTGGTTTTAGTTGTTGCTGCCGTATTTACTTTGCAAAGTGGTTGGTTCGCTAACTATGTCAGGAACAAGATCATTTCCACGACGGAGGAGTCCACAGGCGGCCGCGCTGAAATAGGATCATTCCAGTTTGACTGGAGCAGCATGACTGTGCGCATTCGTAACTTTGTGCTGCATGGGACCGAGCCTGCAGGGAGCGCTCCCCTGGCACGTGCCGCGTTACTGGAATTGAGACTCAAGCTGTTTTCGGGATGGCGGAAAGCGGTTGATCTTCGCTACCTCGGGATAGAACAGCCGCAGGTCCACCTCATCACGTTTGCCGATGGCAGGACCAACATTCCTGAGCCGAAGGTAAAACAGCAAACTTCGAGCAACACCTCCGGACTAGAGACGGTAGTCAACCTTGCAGTAGGCGAGTTCAACGTCAGCGACGGATTACTGCAATACGCAGGGCAGGAAAACTCGTTCAGCGGTCGTGGCGAAAACCTGCGAGTGCTGCTCAACTATGACGCGATCCATCCGGGATACCAGGGCAGCCTGCGGATTGATCCGCTTCTGCTGGCGGCAGCTCCCAATCAGCCTTTAGCCGTTCACGTCAACATTCCAGTCAGGATTGATCAAGATTCAATCCGGCTTTCGAACGTTACGCTGAATACCGCGCGGTCACAGGTCGCTGTTGATGCCGCAGTCAGCAACATGCGGGCACCGCTAATCAATGCTCATCTGAAGGCCAACGTGTCGCTACCGGAGATGCAGGCGAGCCTTGCCCTTCCCATTGACACCATTGCCAAAGCCTCGCCTAAGACCCTCACCGCGGATATTGCGGCTACGCTCGATAGCAGTACGAATGTCGTTCAGATCAGCAGCGGGCATGTCGACTTAGGCGCCTCGCGAATTGAGGCCAGCGGCTCGCTCGATCGCGCGCGTAACTCAGCCGTTCAATTCAACTCCACGTTGGCCTTGAATCAGTTGCTGCCGCTGTTTAAGGTTGCAGGCGTACAAGCAGCCGGCGTGTTGAACGGTAAGGGAACGGCCCGGCTCGATGAGCACAACAATTATGCCTTGAATGGCGTATTGCAATCGCGGGATTTGTCTATTCATAGCGGGACTACTAGGCTTTCGAACATTGCTATCAACTCGCCTTTCCACGCGGACCCGTTCCTGATTAGCTTGGACGGTTTAAAGCTCAATGCATTCGGAGGTTCTCTGCTCGCGAAAATCTTCGTAGAGAAGCTGCATAATTTGAGCGTGGAGGGAAGTCTGCGCAACTTCTCTTTGCCGGTGCTGACATCTTCTTTCACAGGCAAACGGCTCGGCTACGACGGGACAATCAACGGCACCATTACGGCTCGCGGCGATCTGAAAGCAAAAGGCGCTGCCGGTTACACAGCCGCGGCTCGTCTGGCAATCACACCTGGACGGCAGGGCGTACCGGTGAGTGGACGTTTGTCCGCCGCTTACTCGGGTGCGAGAGACACTGTTGATCTCGGCTCCTCCTACATTGCCATGCCGAGTTCACGCATTGATCTGAGTGGTGTCCTGAATCGCAAGCTGGATGTACGTATCCAATCTCACAACCTTCAGGATTTTCTACCTGCTGCAAATTTCGGCGCGGCCAAACACCAGACAAGTTTGCCGGTCAGCCTGCAAGGCGGCGGGATGGCAGCAGTGACGGCGCAGATCAACGGAAAATTGGCTTCGCCCACCATCAACGGTCATCTGGCTCTGGATCGCTTCGCTGTCGAAGGACGATCTTTCGATCGTTTTGCGGCAGACCTGCAGGCTTCACCCTCAGGAGCTCAAATTCAGAATGGCCTTCTGACCCGTCGCGCGCTCTCCACTACCTTCGACGCAAATGTCGGACTGCATCAATGGAGTCCTCTACCGCGTTCTCCTCTCACAGCGAACATTGCTCTGCGACATGGAGACTTGGCAGATCTGCTGGCGCTGGCTGGCGAGAGTTCGGTTCCGGCAACTGGCAATCTGAATGCCGACGTGCATGTAAACGGTACGTACGGCAATCCGCTTGGCTCCGCCAACCTGCAAGTAACAGACGGAAGTGCATATGGGCAGCCGATCGATCATCTGTTTGCAGATGTAGCGTTAGGAGATCAGTTGATCACCTTATCGCGCCTGGAGTTGGCAGCAGCGAACGGCCAACTCAACGGCAACGGAATGTTCCGCCATCCTCGTGACAGCTTCTCCGTGGGGCATGCTGAAGTTCATCTAGCAAGCACCAATGTGCAGCTGAAGAACATCACCCCCTTACAGAAGCAATCGCCAGGCTTGGCCGGACTTGTTCAACTGACGGCCGACGCGACGGCAGATCTGCGCGCTTCTGGCACACAGACCGAATTTAGCCTGGCGAGCGTCAGTGCTGATCTGTCTGCGCGCGGATTGCGCGTCGGGAACCAGGACGCGGGGGATCTAACAGCAACTGCTCGGACTAGGAACAATCGAGTCAACTACGATGTGTCCTCTAACTTCGCCGGATCGAATATCAAAGTCGACGGCAATACGTCGCTGGCCAGTGATTATGCAACTTCTGCCGATGCGCGCATTGAAAACTTGCTGGTAGAGAAGGCTCTGCAAATTGTGGGTCAGGGAACCTTGCCAGTACGAGGGCTGCTTTCCGCCAACGCCCATGTAGCCGGTACGCTGAATGCTCCGGATGCCAGTCTGCGATTCGCCTTGACTCGTGCCAATGTCTATGAGGAGCCGTTGAACCGTTTAGCCGGTCAGGTCCGTTACACCACAACCGCTGTCGATGTTCCGTCCGTGCAAGTCGATGTTCCAGCCGGCAGTCTCAAACTGTCCGGTTCGTTCGTACATCCCAGCGGCCAACTGCAAACCGGTTCACTCCGATTCAAAGTTGACAGCACAGATATCCGCTTAGCGAAGCTGCAACACGTGCAGCAAGCGAAGCCCGGACTTGATGGAACAGTTAGACTTGCTGCCGATCTTTCGGCGGACGTACGTGAAGGAGCGGGCAAGCAGACGTTGCTCTTTCACCAGCTGACAGCTGATGCGTCAACCAAGAACTTAAGAGTCGGCGCTTTGAGCCTGGGGGGCGCCGAGTTTAACGCTCATACAGCGGGCCAGGACCTGAACTTTCGCCTGGATTCCGATATCGCGAAGAGTCGCATTCATGCTGCCGGGCTCTCTCATCTCAATGGCGACTATCCCACTCGGGCAACGTTGAGCTTTGAAAACGTTCGCTACGCAAATTTGGCTCAATTCATCGAACCTGATCCGGCGGTGCGGCCCGCCTTCGATGCGCTGGTAGAAGGAAAGGCGTCGCTTGACGGCCCGCTGCTGAAGACCGACGATCTTGCCGCAACCTTGCAGCTCAGTCGGTTGGAGGCGCGCTCTCAGCGGGCAAGTTCGCCGACCGGAGCGCCTCCGAGTCGGATCGTTGCGTTCCAAAACGAAGGTCCAATCGATATTGCTTTTGACCACTCGGTCGTGCAGGTAAAGCAGTTTCACGTCAAAGGTCCTCGAACCACAATCGACCTCGGGGGCCGGATTGATTTGAAGAACCAGCGCGCGCCGCTAGGCGTCACCGTTAGCGCAAATGCCGACCTTGGTGTGCTACAGGACGTTGATCGCGACTTCTACTCTTCAGGCGCTCTCAGCTTGAATGCCGTGGTGCACGGCACATTTGCCCAGCCACTGCTCAACGGGAAACTCGATTTGAAGAATGCCAACGTCAACTACGCTGATGCTCCTAATGGACTGTCGAACGCGAACGGAACTATCTTGCTAAACGGGACCAATGCAAGCATTCAAAATCTGACGGCGGAGAGCGGCGGCGGCCGGGTCACGCTGGCCGGTTTCGTTGGCTATACCGGAAACGCGGCAAATTTCAATTTGCGTGCGAGTGCTGACCGCGTTCGGGTTCGCTCATCGGGTGTCAGCATTACGGCCAACGCTGCTCTCACATTGACCGGTAATAATCGGCGGTCTTTGCTGAACGGAACGGTCATGGTCGAACGCCTCGCTTACGGGGCGTCGAGTGACGCCGGGTCCTTCCTGTCGAACTTTTCTACTCCGCCGATCACTCCCAGTACTCCGAATCCAGTCCTGGCGGGGATGCGGCTCGACGTGCATATTCTGACCTCGCCGAGTTTGCGCGTGGTGTCTACTTATGCTGATCGTTTATCAGTTGAGGCTAACTTGACGGCCCGAGGAACGGCGGCTACTCCCGGCATGTTAGGCCGCGTGGTGGTGACCGATGGCGAGCTGGTGTTTTTCGGGAAGAAATACACCGTAAATACTGGGACCGTTAATTTTTATAACCCAACTTCTATCGAACCGGTGCTGAATGTTTCGCTGGAAACGCAATCGCAGAACGTTGACGTTGTGGTTGGTGTTTCCGGTCCAATCAGTAATTTGAAGCTTTCATATCGGTCCGATCCGCCACTCAGCTTCTCTCAAATCGTTCAATTGCTCGCCACCAACACCACGCCAAGCGATCCCACGATTGCTTCCCGGCAGCCGGCGCCTCTCCAACAATCGCTCAGCCAAGTGGGCGAATCGGCCATTCTTGAGCAGGCCGTAGCGAATCCTCTTGCGAGTCGTGTCCAGCGGGTATTTGGCATCAGCTCGCTCAAAGTTGATCCTTCCTTTTCGGGCAGTAATGGCCAGCCTAGTGCAAGGGTCACGCTTCAGCAGAAGATTACCAGTAACATCACGTTCACTTACATTACCGATGTTACTCAGACTAACTCGCAAATCATCCGCTTGGAGTGGGCGCTTACACCAAAGTTATCGGCCGTTGGTTTGCGGGATTACAACGGGGACGTGAGCATTCAGTTCTTCTATAAATTCCGAGTTCGCTAACCTGAACAATCGAACATAAATGAGGATTGTACTTTTCGGGCTGTCCGTCACGTCGTCGTGGGGCAATGGACATGCCACGCTGCTGCGGAGTCTTTTTGAAGCTTTGCATGAACAGGGGCACACGGTCTCGTTCTTCGAACGCGATACCGAATACTACGCTGCCCACCGGGATGCGCCCACACTGCCTTACGCTGACATCCACCTTTACGAGACTTGGGAGAAGGTTCGCTCTAAAGCCAAGGACCTTCTGGATCATGCAGACGTTGGCATTGTGACCTCCTACTGTCCTGATGGCCGCGCGGCCTCAGATCTGGTAGCCAATAGCCATATCTGGAGAAAAGTCTTCTACGACATGGACACTCCAGTCACCTTGAGCCGTTTGGGTCAGGGTGAGATGGTGGACTACGTACCTGCCGAGGGCTTCGCCGGCTTCGATCTCGTGTTGAGTTACACGGGCGGGGCAGCGTTGGAGCAGCTGTCAACTAAACTCAGGGCTCGCCGGACTGCGGCTCTTTATGGCTGGGTTAGTCCAAAGACTCACTATCCAACAGCGAGCTCGCCTATTTATGCTGCTGACGTTTCATACTTGGGTACTTACGCGCCTGACCGCCAGCAAATTCTGCAGAAGCTGTTTATTGAACCTGCCTCTCAGCTGCCCGAGAAGAGATTTGTCCTTGGCGGAGCCATGTATCCAAAGGACGTATCCTTGCCTCCAAACGTTCGTGTCTTCGACCATGTTGCTCCCCCTTCGCACAGCACGTTTTACTGCTCATCTCCCTTGACCGTGAACGTCACCCGAGGGTCTATGGCGGCCATGGGTTATTGTCCGTCTGGACGGCTGTTTGAAGCGGCTGCTTGCGGCACGGCGGTTCTCAGCGATTGGTGGCCGGGTCTGGAGACTTTCTTTGAGCCAGGCAAAGAGATCTTATTTGCTTCCACCACAGCAGAGGCCATCTCTGCATTAACTCGCGACCGAAGCGCACTGGCGGCCATAGCCCAAAGCGCGCGACAGCGAACACTGGCTTGTCACACGGCTGAGATCCGCGCCAGACGTTTGGTCGATCTGCTTACGGTCTTGCCCCACGAAGTCTCTTCAAATCAGCAGCTCGCGCTGGCCGCAAGGGAACGCTGAATGTGGGGTATTATTCCTGCCGCGGGAACAGGAAGTCGCATTCAGCCCCTTGCTTTCTCCAAGGAGCTGCTTCCTGTCGGGAGTTACTTCCAGGGCGAACAGGAACGTCCGCGCGCCGTTAGCGAGTATCTGATCGAACGCATGGTTGCGGCCGGAGTGGATAAGATCTGTTTCGTCATCTCGCCTGGCAAATCCGACATCCTGAACTTCTTCGGCGGACATGCTTTATCAGCAAGCATTTTCTATGCTGTCCAGCCGCAGCCAGCCGGCCTCTGTGATGCTCTCTTTCGCGCCGCTCCGTTGATTGCTCCTGACGAGGAGGTCTGTATCGGACTACCTGACACGGTTTGGTTTCCTAAAGATGCATTGTGTTGTTTACCCGCCGGTCGCTTATCGTTTCTGCTATTCCCAGTCTCCAACCCCGAGCGGTTTGATGCCGTAGTGACTGGACCGGATGGGGCAGTCTTAGAAATCCAGGTTAAAACCCCGGATGCAAAAACAGAGTGGATCTGGGGCGCTCTGCGAATGCCAGGATCGGTTCTGCGCGGCTTGCATACTCTTTGGCAGACCCGCCACGATGAGTATCTGGGCACGCTTGTTAACGCTTATCTGGCGGAGGGTGGCTCGGCTTTTGGCTATAAGGGCGGCGAAGCGTATGTAGACGTGGGAACCTTCAACGGGTATCGGGAAGCTCTTCGTCTCTTGGGGGCCAATGCTAGCGCAGGGACTACTTGCGAGTAGACCTGATCAGCAGTTTTGAACACCTCTGCGAGCTCCAGTCCGAGTGGGCCACGCTCCTCGATTCGCTAAGTGGCGCTACCCCCTTTCAAACAGCCGAGTGGCAGCTCACCTGGTGGAAACATTTTGGAAGCGGCACGCTGCAGACTCTGGCATTTCGAGACGGCAATCGCTTAGTTGGGCTGCTGCCCATATTCAGGCACGAGTGGGACGGACGGCAGCAGTTAACATTGATTGGTTCTGGAATCAGCGACTACCTTGACCCCCCGATGGTTCCGGCGTTTGCTCAGCAGATTGTTTCAGAAGGAGCGGCCAGACTGATTGCCGACCAGACCTGGGATGTCTGTAACTGGCAGGATCTTTCAACCACGACACCACTTCAATCGCTTTCGGAAGTGGCGCAACTGCGTGTGACCAGTCAAGCCGACACGGTATGTAGCGCAGTGCCGTTGACCGAAGATTTTGAGGGGTACTGGCGCCGGCGCTCGCCAGATCATCGCAGAAACATCGCCCGTTACGGAAGGAAGGCGGAAGCTGAAGGTGCCGTGCAATTCAGGGTGGATGGGCAAGCCAACGCCTTACTGCTGGATGCGTTGATCGACCTGCACGGGGCCAGATGGCGAAAGCAGGGCGAGTCAGGAACCATTGTTGCGAACCGGTCGGCGGCCTTTCTGCGCGATTTTGCAGAGCAGCTTTCACGAGTCGGGGCGCTTCAACTATTCAGCTTGACGTGGAACAGCAGAGTAGTTGCAGTGATCTTCGGCATGGCGCGAGCCGATGTACTCTACGGATACCTAAGTGCGTTCGACCCGGAATTAGAAGAGTTTGGGTTTGGTCGCAACCTGCTGTTTCAAGCTCTTCGTTACGCCGCGCAACAGGGCTACCGCTGCTGGAATTTTCTGCGTGGCGAAGAGCCCTATAAAGCTTCATGGGGCGCACTTCCCATCGACAAGTGCCGCCTCCTCATAACCAAGTCTCCGTACAGAGCGAGATAACGCTCCACCATGTTTTCTGCCGGGAAGCGAGCCGCAGCCCGTTCCAAACAGATCCTCGAATCAATGTGAACGAGGGAAGCCACCGCCTCTGCCATCTCCTCTTCTGAATCAACGATGAACCCTGTCTTGCCGTGCTCGACGATCTCTGGCAAAGCGCCACTGCGAAACGCTATCACCGGCGTTCCTGCGCTGATGGCCTCCATAGCAACCAACGAACTGGTTTCAGGGGCAAGACTGGGAATCAGTAACGCTTTGGCGTGCTGCAGCAGCCGGGCCTTCTGATGGCGCCCGACCGGACCGAGGTACGATCTCGTATGGTCGAACAACGGACGCACTTGCTCATCGAAGTAAGACAGATGCGTAGCGAAACCATGCACAGGGCCAGCCACGTCGAGCGGCATCTCAAGCTTGTGGGCGACGCGCAAAGCGATATGGGTGCCTTTCTCAGGACAAATACGGCCCAGCCACAGCAGAGTATTGCGTAACGCTTGCTCATTCGGAGCGCCGATTAGATCAACGCCGTTTTCAACTACCGCATACTCACGACCCTTGGGCGCTGCTGTAGCTTGGGTCTGGGAAACACAGGCAAGGGAAACGCGCACATTTGACAAAGCATCAGGTGGGTACCAGGACAGAGGAAGGTGCATGGTTGCCAACATCGTTGCCTCGATAGAGGGCAAATAAGCGGAAAGATCGAGACCGTGAAAATGGATCAGATCGATCTGTTGCTGCGCGGTAGCCTGCATGATGCAAGCGCCATGTTCAACCTGAGCCAGCCTGCGATCCTCCTCTGTAATGTATGCAAAGGCAGCGCGCGTGGGGAAGAGTGTCCCGCTGACTTGCGACCCTTGCGCCGCTACCACGAAGGAGCGATGCCCGGCCGCCACGAGGCCGCGCTCTAGCAAATAAAGAATCTGCTCGGCACCGCCTGCCGAGTCAGCACTCACTGGAAACAGCGGGTACGCAACACTTAGAATCGAGAGACGGCGACCCATTAAGCTAGCTGGGGATGAGGTTGGTGAGACTCGCCAACATGCGTTGCAAGCAGTGACGCAAATATCGGGGGATAGGCGGCCATGGTTGCAAAAGCCAAACGCCGCACGAGCGGATGCGCCTCGAGCTCTAACAGTAAGGTCGCCATCAGGCGAGGCTTCCGCGTCAGCTTGCGATGCGCTTCTTCGTATTGGTGGAGTGAGCCCGCCTCCATAGCTCGCGCCAAGGCTAGTGCTTGCTGAAAGCCCAGCCCCAAACCTTCGCCGGTAATCACGTCCACCGAACCGGAAGCATCACCCACCAGCGCAACATTGCCTCGATAGACTCGATGGAGCCGTCGCATGGTTGACAGCGATCCACGTTCGGAAGTGATTGCAGTGCGGCCACCCAACAGAGTCTTGACCTGCGGGAATTCGTTGAGCGCATCGGCAAGACGCAACGTTCGATCTCTCGATACCACCGCAACTGATACCTGGTCGGCAGCAGTTGGGGTGACATAAAGCTGGCAACTACGTCCCCAATACATTTCCATGTACTCAGACCATGGCGCGATGGGGAAGTGCTGGCGGAAACCATAACGCCTGGAGGTACACCGTTCGCCTTCGAGCCCGGCACGACGCCGCATGCTGGAGTGGCCCCCATCAGCTCCGACGATCAGATCGTATACACGGTCAGAGCCGTCACTCTTGCAGCCCCATCTAAGGTCAACTCCGATGTCCGATGCACGCCGCGCCAGCACCCCGTGTAAGGCAGTTCGTCGCAGACCCAAAGCTGGTGCTGAAGGAAAGTCAGCAGAAATCGACGAGTGCTCATCAATGAATCTGATTCCCCGAAAAGGAATGCCGCGGGTGCCGCTCTCTACGTTTCTAAGCTCAACGCCAAGCTCTTGGAGTGCCCGCAGACTATCCGGCAACAGGCCTTCACCACAAGCTTTGTCAATGGGCGGAGTATTGGAATCGAAGAGGGTGACCGACCAGCCCGTGTTGCGTAGGGCGATTGCCGCCGCTAGTCCTGACGGGCCGCCTCCAACAACACAGGCGAGCCTCAAAGCACCTGACTTCCCGTCGCAGTCACATCATGCTGGGCCAGCATCTGCAGATCGCGACGGAAGGCTCTATCGTTCAGAATGTTGAAAGTTGCCTGAATAGAATGCAATTGCAAGTCGCGCTGGTGCACGACAAAATCATAGCGCTCCGCAACCAGAGGGATGAAGTCCAAGCCGGCGTAAATCGCCGCAGAATGCGTCGCAATGCCACAGTCTGCTGACCCTTCCTGGACCTGGGAGGCCACAGCAAGATGACCGGTCACCTCGCTTCGGTAGCCGCGAATCGACTCAGTCCCAATTCCCAGCCTGGTAAGCTCCTGGTCCAGGAAATCACGGACTCCAGAACCGCGGTCTCTATTGGCGAAGCGCACGTTCTTACGCGTAAGATCACCGAGCGTCTTGATCGATTTAGGATTTTCCGTTCGAGTCAGTAATCCCTGTTCCCACGAAGCAAAGGTAACGGCTGCTACCGACCCCGCTTTGAAGAGCTTGCGAATAGCGGGCAGATTCGATTCGCCCGTCTTTCGATCGCGCAAGTGAGTGCCGGCAAGATGAACGTACCCTTTCTTGAGAAGCTCCAACGCCTCTGAGCTGTTTCGGTGAAGGAGAACCAGCTGAACTCCTGCGCTTCGGGCATGGCGAGCCAGCACAGAAAGCGCCGGGTCGCAGCCTGCAATCAGCAAGCAATTCTCCGGGTAGTGCCGAGTCTCAACCTGCCCCAGCAACGCATCCGCAGGGGGAAGAAAGCGCGTCGCAGCTGCAGCCGGAATGGCGAGATGGCGTGTTCCTACCAGACACAATTGAACAGGCCTACCCGCTTTTAACTCTCCTTCTCCAGGAAGCAATTCAACCTCCACCCGGTCAGAAGCAAGGGTGAAGAGCTCCTCCACGGTCGTGTCCAGCGCCTTTGCTAGCCGCAGCGCAATGACGGTATTGGGAACAAAGCTCCCGTTCTCCATTGCATAGATGGTCTGGCGGGTAACTTCGACCGCAGCCGCAAGTTCGGCAACAGTCTTGCTCTGACGCCGTCGAAGCTGCCCTAGACGACAGACTATATTCTGCTCAGATTCACGTGTCATGCGTAAAATACATCCGTTATTCTAATTTGACATGCGTTTCCTGGCACTCTTGTTCGTCTTGTGTTCTGCCTTACCTGTCTTCGGCCAATCGGGGAAGGCAGAGGTGACGGGACTAGTGACTGATCCTGAGCACAAACCGGTGTCTGGGGCGAAAGTCACTGCTCTGGAGACGCTAACCAATGCGACCTTCACAGACACAACCGATGAAACCGGGCGATATCACGTACTGGGCTTAACTCCCGGAAATTACACAGTGACAATTCAGAAGCGCGGTTTCGAAACGTATAGTCGGACTGATCTCGTGCTGCGGATTTCAGATCAGATCTCCATTGGTGCGCTCCTGCGAATAGGATCTCCAAGCCAGTCTGTAGAAGTAAGTGGGCAGACACCGCTCTTGGAGACAAACTCGTCGGTCGCGTTCGGAGTTGGTCAGACTCGGATAGAAACACTGCCCCTCGACGGCAGAAACGTTATTCCGCTCGTTGCTCTTGCACCCGGCGTGGCGCTCCCCGGTGGGGGTTCGCTGCTACCCAGAATCAACGGTAGCCGGCCACGCACTAACGAGTACATCTACGACGGAATTAGCGCGCTGCAGCCAGAGCCCGGCCAAGTCGTCTTTTACCCAGTCATTGACGGAATTGAGGAGTTTCGGGTGGATATCAACTCATATTCGGCGGAGTACGGCAGGTCTAACGGGGGCGTCGTGCTAGTGGACACAAAGGCAGGAGGGAACACATTGCACGGAACTCTGTTCGAGTTTCTCCGCAATGAAGACCTGAACGCCCGGAACTACTTTGCCGCTGCTAATACAAAACCTGAGTTTCGCCGAAATCTATACGGTCTTGCACTAGGTGGTCCCATTCAACGAAATAAGACGTTCTTCTTTGTCGACTGGCAAGGAACCCGTCTTCGGACCGGCATCCCGAGAATCAGTACCGTTCCAACGTTGGCGCAGCGTGCAGGCCAGTTTGCAACCGCTATTTACGATCCAGCCTCACCCACAACCGCACGAGCGCAGTTCCCCGGCAATCGGATTCCTGTCACACGTTTTGACCCCATTGCGCTGCAGGTGTTAGCGCTTTATCCTCTGCCGACCAACGTGACAGCTTCGGCGAACAACTACGTTCGAAGCGCCGTCGAACCGGACAACCAGGATCAGTTCGATACCAGATTCGATCGCTACTTCGGCGAGAAGCAGCGAGCGTTCATAAGATTTACCGGTTTCCTCGATGACGATACGCCTGTCTCGCCCCTGCCAGGAGGGAGCGGGGCGCTTACGTCCGGATTTACCAGCCCGACATCGACGCGTGGCTACCAGGGCGTAGCCGAGCATGAGTGGTCCATCACGCCTAACTTGCTTAACCAAGCACGGTTCGGTTCCACGCAGCGGCGTTCAAGTCAGTCCGGTCCCACCAACGATGGACTTACCATTCCTGGTCTTCCGACTAACTCCTTTTCGTCTGCGCTTCCTACTTTTAATGTCACCGGCTATCAACAAATCGGAGCATCCTCAGGAGCGAACTCCCGATTTCAGACAAGCGTAACTGAATACGTGGACACACTTTCGGTCGTTCACGGAAGCCATACCCTTAAATTTGGAACCGATATTCGGCGAGAAGCCTTGAATGTTCTCCAGCCGCCGAATCCGGCCGGAGCATACACGTTTAGTACGGTCGGCACTAACACGGTTATCCCCAACCGAGGTGGATCGGTAGGTGGAAATGCTGTAGCATCGTTCTTACTTGGACAAGTAAGTGCTTTCACCATTGATATTCAGAGACAGCAGTTACAGGACCGGGCCAACATAGCCGAGTTCTTCGCGGAAGATGAATGGAGAGCAACATCCCGGCTTACCCTCAACGTCGGAACTCGTTACACCCTTAACTTTCCTTCAACTGAAGTGAACGGGCAAGGAGCAGTGTTCAACTTGAACACTCAGCTGCTCGACTTTCCTAAGACAGCGCGAAATCTTGAGTGCTGCGATTTCGGTCCCAGAGTTGGCCTGGCTTACCGTGCCAGTGACTCCTCTGTCATTCGAGCCGGCTACGGTCTGGTCTGGTTTGAGCAGACCGGTGTCACTAGTCCTTTCACTCTGCCTCAGTTTCCATTTGTGCAGACTGTTGGGCAGCAAAGCCTGAACAATATTAATGCAACGTTCACTCTGTCCCACGGTCCTTCGGTTCAGGTAGTGGCGCCAGGTCCTGATGCGGGCTTGGGCCAGGGCGTCTTCGGAACGCAACGGAACAATGGCTCCGGTTACTCGCAGCAGTGGAACCTCACGCTTCAAAAAACGTTTCCATTCCAGCTGAACTTTGAAATCGGTTACTTGGGATCGAAGAATACCCGCCTCGGATTACCGGAAGCCAATCTGAACCAGTTACCTGCCAGTGATCTGAGTTTAGGCCAAGCGCTGCTTACATCAGTCAGCAATCCTTATTACGGGCAGTTACCGCCGTCATCTTCGCTGGATGTGCCCACCATTGCGCGTCAGCAGTTACTGCGAGCGTACCCGAGGTTCACTAACGTCGCACTCTTCCGGGATAATGTAGGCAACTCCACTTACCACGCTGCGGAGGCGAAGTTAGAAAAGCGCTTCGCGCACGGACTTACATTGTCTCTTGCTTATACCTTTTCTAAATTGATTGACGACGCATCGAGTTACTTCTCCCAGACAATCTTTACCGGGCCGGTGCTTAACTCAACGGGCGCTGCTGATGCTTTCAATCGTCATCTGGAGAAGGATGTCTCTAGTGGTGACATTCCCCGTGTCTTCTCAGCTGGGTGGGTCTATCAGTTGCCCCGTCTTTGGAAGATTTCGGGCGTGGAGGTGGCGGGGTTGGTGCGGATACAGTCCGGAGATGCCGTTGCCGTTACTCAGGGAACCAACAACGATGCCAGCTTGGGATACGCAGTACAGAGGCCCAACCGAATTGCTGACCCTAATACCTTCTTCGAGCGTTCTGCCAACGAATGGTTCAATATTGCAGCCTTCACTGCCGCGCCCCAGTTCACCATTGGTAACAGCTCTCGTAATCCCGTTCGCGGGCCGGGCCTGCAGCAAGCCGATCTGATGATTGGTAAGACGTTTGGTTTAACTGAACGGTTCAGCTTAGAGACGCGGGGTGAAGTGTTCAACGTCACAAATACTCCACCCTTCAATGATCCCAATGGCAGCTTTGGTACGCTAGCTTTCGGCAGTATCACCAGTGCCGGCAATCCGCGTGACTTCGAGTTCGCGCTGAAGCTGCACTTCTAAGCTTCTGAAGCAGGTCAGCGCTTGTCCGACACTGCGGCTTCAGCAAAGGTTGCCATCTGCGTATAGAGCTTCACCGCTTGCGTAAGCAGGTTCATGGCGAGTGCCGCGCCAGTGCCCTCCCCAAGTCTCATGTCCAAGGCAAGCAGCGGCTCAGCGTTTGCGTACCCCAGTAACAGTCGGTGCCCTGGCTCAGAAGAACAATGGGAGAAGAGCACATAGTCGCCTATCCGTGGGCACAGTGATTGCGCGATGAGGAAAGCAGCACCAGTGATAAATCCATCGAGTACGACAGGTAGCCTGCATGAGGCAGCTCCAAGGAGGAAACCGGCCATCATGGCAATCTCGAAGCCGGCAAAGATGGAGGCAATTGCCAGCGGGCTTATCAACTGCGCCCGGTGGAGCGTGAGAGCACGACTCAGCACCTTAACCTTACGCCGGAGCCCTTCATCATCCAGACCGGCGCCACGACCGACGGCAGCTTCTGGTTCAATGCCCGTAAATGCGCAGAGCAGTGTACTGGCCGAGGAAGTATTGCCAATCCCCATCTCGCCCACGCCAACCAGATCGTACGTGCATGAGGCTTTGCGCCCTATCGCAATTCCTTCTTCGACTGCAGACACCAATTGCTCCTGAGACATTGCCGGACTGTGTGCAAAATTCCGTGTGCCGCTTGCGATCCGATAATCCAACACACCATCGAGCTTAGGGCCGGCAACCCCCGCATCAATCACGTGGGTACTGATACCGAATGACCTGCACAGCACGCTAATCGCAGCACCGCCTGCAATGAAATTCTTCATCATTTCGCGCGTGACCGAGGAGGGATAGGCGCTGACACCTTCCTCGGTAATCCCGTGATCTCCGCAGAAGATGTAGATCGCCTGGCGCTCAACCCGAGGTTGTGACCGTTCTTCAATGAGTGCCAGCCGGAGAACGCCGGCTTCCAACTTGCCTAGACTGCCGCGTGGTTTCGTTAAGCTGTCCCAATGGTTGCGAACCGCCGCTTCCAGGACCGGAGATTCGGTTGCTCCAATCTTCGAAATCGTAGACTCTATCGAGAGCAAGGCTCACCTGACCTAAGTTAGGCGCGAGACATGCCGGCAAGCAGAAGCAGATTGAAAGTTTCCGCCAGCTGACATGTAGCACCCAGGCAGTCTCCGTTTACGCCACCTAATCGCTTGTGAAAGTAAGCGCGTGTAACCAGCACGGTCAGCCCACTCCCTATTACCATCATCAAGCCTGTAAGTTGAGTCAGCGCGATTGCAAAGACGGCAGCGGTTATGACCGTTAGGGTCACCGTAGTGGGCCTAAGGCTTCGGATGAAACTCGCGCCCAGGCCGCTCCCGACTGAACTGGATAGTCCTCCTAGCGCCACCATCGCTCCACGCGAGAGAGCACAAACGGCAGAGAGCTTCGCCGATGTGTGCGAGTGAACTTGTACCAGTGACTGCCATCGCAACAGAAAGGTCACAATTAAGGCCAAGCCGCCGTAGGTTCCAATGCGGCTATCCACAAGGATCTCCATAATGCGTTGCGGACTCCGTCCCGCGCGAAATGCATCAGCAACGTCGGCGAGGCCGTCCTCGTGGAGCCCACCTGTCATGGCAATAAGAAACGTCAGAGCAACTAAGACAGCTATGCTGCGTCCTAAATGCTGTTCCAGGACCGAGACTATGAGCCCGGCAGTGAACCCCAGTGCGGCTCCGATGATTGGAAACGCCGGGGACGCTTCGCCAAGTGGTTTACCGGTGGAACCCGATACGGGAATGAGCGTTAAAAACTGCAGCGCAGTCAGCAGACGGCTGGTCATTTGATCCGCATACTGAGGCCAAACACCATCCAGTAAACCTCGCTCGCGTGAGAGGCAGCAAGTTGATTCAGTCTGCCTTGCTCATCGCGGAACTGGCGACCAAGAGGCGTTAGCGGCACCACCCCGCATCCAACCTCATTCGTCACCAAGATCACTTGACTTACAGCTCGTGCGGACCGCTCAATTAACTCGGCGCAAGCTTCAGTTACTTTTGCCGTGCTGGAAAACATCAGGTTACTCAACCAGAACGTCAGGCAGTCAATTACGATGCCATCATGTTGGCCGTCAAGGGCAGCGAGCCGGTCAGCCACTGCGATCGGTTCCTCCCAAACAGCAATGGCGGGATCGCGAGAAAGTCGATGGTGCTTAATCCGCTCCTCCATCTCCTCGTCACCGGCAACTCCTGTCGCAATGAACGCCTGGCGCGGACCAGCGGCTTTAAGCTTCTCCAGAGCCGCCGTACTCTTGCCGCTGCGACTCCCACCGCCAATCAAGATCATTGAACGTCCATTCGATTGCCTAATGGGCCAAAAGCCAACGATGGCCTGCCCGCAGCAGTGTGGCGAATCTCCGCTTCTACCTTAAACACTCCTCGAATCAGGTCGGGTTCCAACACGGCCACCGGCTGGTCGTCAGCGACGATTCGTCCCTCGGACAAAATGATGAGACGGTCACAATAAGCAGCCGCAAGGTTCAGGTCGTGCGTGATTGCTACAACTAGCAGGCCCGACTGACTTAGCTTGTGTAAAAGCTCGTGCAGCGCTACCTGGTGCTGAATATCAAGGTGCGTCGCCGGCTCATCGAGTAGCAACACCTGAGGGCTCTGCGCTAAGGCAGATGCCAGCAGCACCCGTTGCTTCTCGCCGCCGCTTAACGTACGGAAATCCCGAGACTCAAGATGCGAAGTTTCCGTATTGATTAAGGCTTGCCTTACAAGGGCACGATCTTTGGCGGTTTCAAAAAATCCGGCTAGATGAGGTGTTCGCCCCATAGCTACTACGTCCCCAGCGGTGAACGGAAAGGCCAACGGTTCGGATTGCATCACTACCGCTACTTGACGGGTAAGCTGAAGGCGCGACCACTTACTAACTTCCACGCCACGAAAACGGCAACTACCATGCGTAGGAGTCAGCAAACCAGCAAGAATGCTCAAGAGAGTGGATTTCCCCGCGCCGTTCGGACCACCAATGGCGATAAATTCGCCGCTGTTCATTTCTAAGTTGATCGATTGCAAAACCCGCGTGTCCGAGAAGCGCATCTCAACATTGTCAAGATCAAAGAGCGGGCTCAGGGCTGGACCTCAGGATGCACTAAGTGCAACAAGACTCGAACGGCTTCTAGAACACGTGGCCCAGGAACCAAGAAAGGCTCTGACGTCAGGGCATAAATATGGTCTTGTTTAACCGCGCGAAGCGAAGGATGAGCTTGCCATAAGGCTCGCACGTCTGATTGCGCCGGCTCGCTTTCGCCGCTCATTTCAAAAATAAGATCCGGGTTCCGGGAAAGTATCTCCTCCAGCGTGATCTGCGGATAAGGAGCAACGGAATCAGCAAATGCGTCCTTCGCACCCGCGATAGTAAGTAAGTCTGAGAAGTAAGATCCCTTTGCTCCAGCAATAAGACCCCGCAGACTTCCTGGCGTGTGCCCGATAATAAACACCGCAGTTGGATGGGGCAACGATGATGTTCGTGCCTGGATATCTGTAAGGGCAGCTTTGGTGGATGTGACGAATGCTGCTGCGCCGTCCTCCAAACCGGTTGCTTTGCCCATAGCCATTGCGCCCCGGTACACCTCTTCCAGATTCCCGCTCTGAACCTCAATCTCCGGAATGTGCAAAAGCTTGAGTTGCTGGACCAAGTTATTAGGCTGTTTCTCCACAACTACCAGATCAGGATGTAATGCCGAGATTGCCTCTACATCAGCTGTAAGATAAGTTCCTATCTTAGGTAGCTTTCGGACTTCGGGCGGATAGCGGCAGTAAACAGTAACCGCCACCACGCGTGGTCCTGCCCCAATGGCAAACAGGGCTTCGGTGATGCTAGGGGCAGTCGAAATAATTCGCTGCG
Source organism: uncultured Bryobacteraceae bacterium (assembly GCA_964248405.1). Classification (GTDB taxonomy): domain Bacteria; phylum Acidobacteriota; class Terriglobia; order Bryobacterales; family Bryobacteraceae; genus Bog-105. The sequence goes on along the minus strand of CAXTYH010000001.1, from coordinate 430,685 downwards.
GAGTTCCAGCCGAAGCGACCGCAACCACCAGCAAACTTACAAGGATTCTCACGAAACCCTAATTAAGAGCTTACAATTTATATTCATCGCTGCTGCCCTGGCGAAACACTCGTTAAACCGCAACGGGCTTTCCCGCCATTGCATTAGTTTGCGCGGAATTACCGGAAACAGAGCCGCTCAGCGATGATGGCTTGCGGCGCGTATTTAAACCAATCTCGATCATGTTTGCGATTGGGCCTACAATCGCCAGGGCAAAATACGGGGCGTGAATCGATTCGCCCAGGCGGAGGCCCATTTCCATCACCGCCACCAGAAAGGCTACCAGGCATTGCGCCCAGCGCGGCTTCACTGTGGTTTTGGGGTCAGTAATCATGAAGAAGATGAAGAGCTGATACATGGGCCCGGTAATCGGCGCCACTTCGGCCAGGAAAGGATGCCCTGTTATCAAACTGCGTCCAAATGAAAGACCGATGAAAGATAAAATGTAAGTCGCAGTTATGTGAAAGCGCTTCACCCGGATCACAATCAACGCGCCCAGCACCCACACGATGAGCATCGGCCAGACCGTGTTGCCCCACTGCACGCTCAGCGTCGCCACATATTCCGGTGCAAGCAGCAGCATCGCGCTGATTGCGAAATTCGATGGATTCCATAGATGCCGGCCCTTCCATCGGATTACGTACTTGGACGTAATCGCAATGGCGCTGCAGACTGCGTAGGGCCAGAACTCCGGTGACCGTATCAGGATGCCAACGCTGATTCCAGAGATGTAGGCGCTTGCCAAATGCGGCAGCTTCCTGGTGAACAGCAGTGACAGCGCTACTTCAAATGCAATGGCTGTCCCGATCGCGAGCAATGTGCGAGACAGGCTCTCCAGCAACCCAAACGAGAGCTGCCCAACCAGCAAAATCAAGGTGATGCAGACTGGTGGCAGATACCGGTTCTGAACGCTAAAAAAACGGTGCAGAAACGACTCTGGACGCGCCTGTCCGTTCACCATCGGACTGTTCGATGTCGTAACTCCAGCGCTCATGCCGGTTCCTTGATCTTGAAGATTTTATCAAGTTTGGGCGAAGCAATCGTCTGCTTACCTCCAGCAGGCCAACGAATCTCCACTCGATCCACCTGTGCCGCTTTGCCTGTACCGAAGTGAAGTCGGCGCTGATTTTGTGAACAGAATCCGCTGCCGCCGGAAACTTCCTGCAACTGCTGTTGACCGTTCCAAAATAAGCGCACCTGCGCCCCGATCGCGCTCCGGTTGCTCCGCACTCCTTCCAGCTCAAATTCCACCCAGTGATTCGCCGGCGTCACATCGTTCTTATAGAGCAGCAGCGGGCCTTTCTGATTAGCTACGACCGCGTCCAACGCGCCATGGTTCTCCAGGTCCGCCAGTACCAGGGATCGGCCGTCATACACATCTTTCACTCCAACCATCTGCGCTACCTCGGAAAACTGCCCGGCTCCGTCGTTCAACCAGACATGTTTTTGCTGGTAGCCCGACAAGCTCCGACCTTTCAGTGGAGGCCAGTTGGCAGCATCCGAGATGATGGTCTTATTTCCACCCGCGACCTTCGAATAGTCGTACCAGTAATTACGTTCGCGGTCGAGCGAAACATTGCCGTCCACCACATACAAATCCAGGTTGCCGTCGTTATTCAAATCGCCGAACTGGCCGCCAAAACTCCAGCCGCCTAACTCTACGCCCATCGCATTCGCCAGGTTCTGATATTTGACCCGGTGCGTAGCCGGATCCATTTGCGGCATCCACAGATTGTTGCCCTGTACCAGCACGCCTTCTTCAGAGATGTTGGAGACATAGATTCCAAACTGGCCCTGATTCAGCACATCGCCTACGGACGCCGTCATGCCGCTCTTCGGCGCGTAACCGACACCCGTTTCCTTGCCTGACTCGGTAAAGCTTTTGCCGCCGTTATTGATATAGAGTTCTGAAACTCCGTAATCATTGGCTACGAACAAATCCGGATAACCGGTGCCGCGCAAATCAGCAGCTGTCGCCGCCAGCGTCCAGCGACGCGACTTGATTCCCATCTTCTCGGAGACCTCTTCGAACCGCCCGCCGCCCAGGTTATGGAACAGATACTTGCGCCCACCGTTCTGAGCGTATTCGAAGCTTTCGGGCATCATCAGCGTGTTCTTCAGCTTCCACAGATTTACACTTTCCGCATAGTACCCGGCAAGAAAGAAATCCACTTTGCCGTCGTTGTCGTAGTCGAACCAGACAGCCGAGTTCGCATTCACCCACGCGGGCAGCCCAGCTTGTTCACTTACGCGCGTAAAGTGCTTGCCGGCGTCGTTGTGGAACAGCTCCGGCCTGCCCCAGCGATAGAGCAGCAAATCTTCAAACCCGTCGTTGTCATAGTCAGCCCACACCGCCCCCATCGATACGCCGGTGTCTGGGCAGTTCAAATCGGCCAGTCCCACCGCCGCTGCAACATCTTCGAATGTGCCGTCGCCTTTATTTCGATATAGAGCGTTCTTAGTTCCTTCGGCGCTGTTGGTTACATAGAGATCATCGAACCCATCGCGATCGAAATCCACGACCGACACAGCCGCGCCCATGGACGCAACCTGCTCCATGATGTGATTTAGTTTGGCATCGAGCGTCGGCGCTTTGTGCTGAAAGTGAATGCCTGAAGCCGCGGCAGATTCCTTCATCCTGAAGCCATAGGGCGACCGCGCTCCCCCGTCACTACGCTTGGCTACTTCGCTCCCGCGTTTAAAGTGCTTGTAGACCAGCGGCGTGGCCAGTAAGCCGACGAAAAGCAACGCCGCAAAAATTCGGGCCCCTCTAGTGTTCATTGCTGCAACTACACGCCAACAGAGTGCGCGTCCTTACTGCCATAGCGCCTTGCCGAAGAGCTCTGGCCCCACGTAACGTGTGTGGAAGTCCCGCCAGTCTTCGGGATGAAGACGATAGGCCGGATCGTCTTCCAACTCACTCGGCGCCCGATCATACTCATGCAATCCGTGATAAGGCAGCGGCAGCACGGTCCTCGAAAACGTGCAGTTGTAATCGCCATCTTTGATCCATCCATCGCCTATCAGCACAAAATCCCGCACCCACCCCGCGGTCTGCTGAGGGAGCGCTTTCACATGCAAACGCATCTCGTCTCCAGCATTGGTGATCAGCATGCGATCGTCCGTTTTCTCCAGCAGCGGCCGCACGTCCCCGAAACGAGTGTAGTAGCCCTCCAGGTCACGCCAACGCGGCCCGCGCTGCTCTATCTCATCGTAATCCGGCAGCTCCGGAGAGGACTGGTTTGCCTGTGACATGCGCGAAAAACCCCGGTAGTTCAGTGTGGCGTTCGATAGCCCGAGATGTTGGACCCGCAGCTGATTGTTTGCGAAACCCGGAGCCCAGGCCAGCCGATCCCAGTAGATCTCCAGGTTCGTTCGCAGCCGAAGCCGCCGCCCGCAGCCCGGCTTGAAGATCCCAGCGAGGTCAAGGACAACATTCTTCAATCGACCCGCTGGAAAGCCCAGATCCTGTTTGGCTACCTGCCACTTGCCATTCGCTCCCGGCACTTCCACGCTGAGTCCGTGCGGCGTCGCTTCGCTACTCTGCCCTAAAGCCACGTTGACTGTGGCATCAGTCGGGTGCAGCCAACCGCTGCCAATCAGATACATCGGACCGCTCTGTGGAGCATCGGCCGGCATCGTCAATTCCACCCAGTGGTCGCGTGTAACTCCCTGATAGCGCCCGCGTCCAAACGTGTCCAGGTACCGGCTGTCAAGGTTAGCCACAGTTGTACTCACGTCGTTACCTCGATCATCAACTGCCTTCTCAAATGCTCGCAGTTGACCCGTTGCATACAATCGCAAGGGCGGCGCCGGCACGGCAAACCGCTCGTCGGTGAACACCTCCGTTCCCACCGCATGATCCACGGCCAACAAGGAATAGTGGTCGATGTAGAAGGTCTCCCAATACTCCGCTGTAATGCGGAAATCGTAGTAGCCATCCCGAGGCTGCAGCGCCTCGCCAGGTATCTTAAACCACTCTTCTGTCTGCCCAATTCCCGCCACCTTCTGCGCGTTCACATGCAAGCCCAGCGCCGGCGACCACGGTGGGCAATCCTTCACAAACCGCATGCGCTTGCCATCCCACGCAAACAGAAACGGACACGATCCCTTCAACCGCTGCTGCGCCAACGCCGTGGTATCCCGCTTCAGATCGAACTCTACTTGCAGAGCGCCGTTCGGCCAGACGATTCGCGCCAGACTTGCTTCTGTGTTGTCGCCTAGCCCGAAGTGCGTCATCGGCGACGTAATCATCGCCTTCTGCGTCAGCAAGCCTGACCGCAGTTCAATCTCCCCACCTACGCCGTAAGAATTGATGCGCTGGTCACCGGTTGTCTGCGAGGCTCGCGTCCGAATCGTCTGCCACCCGTAGCGCCTGGTTCCGTGGCCCATCAGCATCTGCAAGCCTCGATCGCCAGTCAGCGTGACAATGTCGAGTTGCCCATCGCCGTTCAGGTCGAAGACCGTCTGGCATAGGCCATCCAGCTTCCGCGGCTGGGGCTGAAAGGTCTTCCCATCACTAAGAAAAACTTGCTTCCCAATTACAGCGTCGAGACTGCCATTATTGTCCACATCAGCCAGTACCAGCCCTGCTGCGCCTGTCTCGGCTTTCAGCAGCGTCGCCGTGTTCCAGCCCCTGCCGCCATCCGCATCTGAACTTCTCAGCATCGTGCCATCTTCGGCCAATGCCACAAAATCCATGGAGCCATCGCCGTTCACATCACCTGCTGCCACGCTCGTCAGGCGTTTTCCCAGCGCTGGTCCTGTTCGCTGCCGGTAGTTGCCAAGCCGCTCATTACTGAATACATGAAGCTGCCGGTCCCCGCCAACCATTGCCACATCAGGGTCGCCATCGCCATCAATGTCCGCCGCGACAAAATCGATGACGCCTTCCACGCCTGAGAACGGCCGCAACACCGCATACGTCCCGTCCGCATTGTTCCGCAATACCACGGGCGGCCCACTCGTCGCGCCCAGCACAATGTCCAGATCGCCATCCAGGTCCACATCGAACAGCCAGGCGCCGTTGTAGGCTCCATCGACGATCTCCGCCGGCAGCTTTGTCCTCGCAGTGACGTCACTAAATAATGGCGATAAACCTTGCTGATAGATACGCACTCCCTTAGCCGTCGCAATCACCAGATCGCTTCTAAAGTCATAATTCAGATCGCCCGAAGCCACGCTGTGCCGGTTCAACTGCGCTCCGATTGGCAGAGTGGCCCCGCTCTCGGTATGCAGCGCTTTCGCATCCGCCCAGATCAGTCGTGGTTCGGCCTTAGCCTCCAGCAGCAGCGATCCGGCCCAGGTCGCACCAGCCGTACTGTGGCCGGTCTCATCCGGGTTCTGCGTGAACTTCATCGCGAGATCCGGAGGCGAGGGCAGGGAACTCGGCGACTCAATCTTGACGAATCGCAAGAACGGCTCTCCAACCGTGCCCGCCGGCGGCCGAATGGCATCCAAACTTTGCCGGAATGCCGCATCCCGCACCAGCACATTTCGCAGAAACTGTACCTGCACCGCCGCCGTTCGCACGTTCGCCGCCGCAGCTGTTTCCACCTGGCTGAGTTGACGTCTCGCCCCATCGGGCCACGCTCCCGACTGCGCTGCGAGCTTCACCAAAGCACTGTTAACATCGCTCGCATCACCCAGCTTGGCCGATAACCGAATCTGGTCCAGGAGCACTGCCGTATTGTTCGGCTGTCGTTGCAGCAAGGCTCGAAGCTGTTCGCGCGCCTCGCCGTTGGCTCCCGGCGTGCCCTGCCGTTCAATCTCTTGTGCGAGTTCGTAGCGGGCTTTGTCGTTCTTCCCGTCCAGCTTCACCGCCCGCTCCAGATGCTCGATGGATCGCGTAAGATTGCCGCGCCGGCTCTCAATCAACCCCAGCAATGCCTCCACCTGGCTGTTGTCAGGAGCCAGCGTTCGGGCGGTTTCGGCATCCTTCGCTGCCTGCTCGTATTGCTGCTGCCGCAACTCCAGCACCGCGAGATTGGCAAACGTTGCCGGCTCTCCAGGCGCAATTTGCGATGCCAAGGTCAGGCCCTTTTTAGCCCGCACATCCTCACCCGCTTGCAGCGCGGCCAATCCAACGTAGAAGTTTGATAACAGGTCGCGATAGTTCTTCGAGCCCGGCTCGGGAATGCCGCCATTTCGCCCACACCCGCACAGAGCAGCCAATACCGCTATGCTCGCCAACTTGCGCATTCAGTTCCAGAACCCGCATCGTTGCAGCAGCGCATTGATCTCACTTTTGCCGGCGCCCACCTTGTGCGCACTCCGTAGCAGGTCCGCGGCATTGGCCCCATACCAGTTGTTACGTGTTGAATCCGACAACCCAGCTACGTCTATTGGTTCAATGGCCCGCATGGTTGACTCGGCTGTAGGATTCGCCAGCGCGCGTTCCATTGCCGGCCCAAACTGCGGATGATCGTGCAGCAGAAACGAGGGAGCCAGATGGGGCTTGCCCAAGCGACGCGCAGTCTCCCCGTAGCTCGCCGCCGCGAAGTACAGGAGCGATAAACGCGCAAACTCTTCGAAATTGCCCATGCTCCCATACAGCCCTGCAATCAATCGTGCCGCCGCCAATAGTTCCGCATTCGTCTGCTTGGCATAATCGGTCAACCCTGGGGCAAAGCGCTCCGTTCCCCAGTCCTCTTCCAGGAGCCTCGCTAATCGGCTCACCCCCAACAGCGTCAACGGAAATCCTGTCGAAAGCAGCGGGTCTACAAACCCGGCTGCTGAGGGCAACATCGCCCAACGCTTTCCCGCCATTTCTGCACTACGAAAAGAAGGACGCGCCGAGTGAATAAAGGGGCGCAACGATCGTGCTCCCGCAAACTGCTCCCCTACCGATGGCAACCGTCGCATCAGTCGCTCCCAGGCCGGCGCTCCTTCTGAAAACCCGAACTCTTCGGCAATCTCACTCCTGGCGGCCACGCCTGCGCTAGTCACTCCATTATTGAAGTGCAGCACCCAAAGCCATCCACCTTCGAACACATGGTGCAGCGCAGCAGCGTCGATGGGATAAGGCGCGCCTGCACTCTCGCGTGGCGCCCGGAAATTCTTGACTCCCTCAAAGTGTGTGTACAACGCCTCCGTCTTCGGATAGCCGGGCAGTTCTCTTTCTTCAAGTCCCAAACAGCCGTGCAGACAGCCCCTCGGACCAGTCGCATCCACAACAAACTCCGCCTCCACCGTTACCGGCTCCCCGGAATGCACTCCGGCCAAACGCGTTCCTCCATCGGCTTCCCCAGCGCTCTCAATCCTCACTTGGTCCACATACTTCACACCCGCCGACTGCGCTTCGTTCACCAGCCACTCGTCTGTTTCTGCGCGGTACCAGTGCGTGTCGGCAATCCGGTTATGCGGACTGGCCCCCACCAATAGTTCGTTACTGCGATCGCGCCGCGCCACCCAGGGCTCTCCAAACTGATGATGGAGAAAGCTGAAGCCCCGTTTGAGGCCGCAGCTGATTTCGGGATAGCTCGCCTGCCAGGTTCCCCACTTAGCTAGCGGAGCCAACCGCGGCAGCTTGTAGCGAGTCACCAGTTCCTCCCACAGCAGGTTGCCCAGCGGCACCGAGGATTCGCCAATCGCAAACCGCGGATGCCGGTCACTCTCCAGCAACAGTACAGACCGCCCTAGTTGCTTTGCGATCATGGCCACCAGCGAACCTCCGAAGCCCGACCCTATAACCGCAACTTCACAGTAGGCGTCCACCTATTCGCCCCCGCACGACGAGCACGCGACGGTAGGCTCTACCAACTGGCTGAGATTCATTTGTGCCAATCGAGCGAGCCGCCGGTCAAAGCATTCGCGGCACTCCCGCGCTTTCATGTTGCGCTCCATATCCCATAAGTCCAGAAACACGCGACCGCGCTTGCTCCTCAGCCCCGCTTCGAAAGCTGCTTGTGCCACGCTCAACCATGGCGCTGTAAAGTGTCCCCCCTGCTCCAGCCTCTTCATCTGTTCGGTTGCCGCCCGCGTCGGGATCAGCGTGGCCGCGCCCGCGCCGTGATCAAATGCCCATGCAAGCGAACGCTGCGCCCACTCTAATGATTTCTCCGGCTCGAGGAACGGCGGCTGTATCAATATGAATGCCCGCCAGGAAATTTTATGCCGGCCCAAAAACCCCGCTGCTGCGGCACACTGCTCCAGCGTCATTCCCTTATTCAACCGCGCCAATACTTCCGGATGCGCTGTTTCCAAACCTATGGCTACTTCCAGCCGGCCCGAAAGCAGATCGCGGAACTCCAGCGCACTCCGGCCGATCAGCGCTGGATGGCACTCCACAATCACGTTTTCGAACGCGCCCACACAGGCCGCAATCGCCGGGTAATCGCTCGGTGGAATCGCGCGCCCATCAAAGAAGCTGCCACTGTTATAGAGCTTGATCTGCCGCGCCGCCGGTAATCGCTCCAGTGCATACCGGATCTGCGCCGGAATTGCACCCGCCGGCACGCTCTCTGTCAGACTGTTCTTCCACAAATCGCACATCACGCAGCGCCACGGGCACTCACGATTGATGAGAAACACTGTCGCAACATCAACGGCAGAACCGTCAGCCGAGCACTCCGGTTCAACGAGAAATGCGTAAGGCCGAAGCGGGTCCAAGCCCGCCGTCCGCGTCCCTCTCTCCTCAGCCGCCGAAGCACTCTGCCGCAAAACCAACGCGCGCTCCTACTGGTACATCGACAGGAACTGCTTCCGATAATCGGCCTCGACCTGGGGCAGCCGTCGCTGCATGGTCGATCTGTCCAGCGCGCCATGTTGGAAACGTCTCTTCGGAAACACCGGCATCTTGAACCCAGTCACTGCCTCAACCCCGCGTGACACAATCTCGCCCTTCAAGCTGTACAGGGTCGGCACATCATATTCCGTCAGTTCGATAAACGGAATAGCCTCGGCTGTCGCCACCACTTCTGGCCGCGTAAACGGACTGAATCCTGCAAATCCAAAGTGGTGCGCCGGAGCATACGTGCGCGTGTACGATCGGCTCAACCCTCCGCTGTAGGTCAGCGAGTGCTTGATTTTGCCGACGCCCCAGCCTTCCTGGTAAAGCATCTGATTGTTGATCACGCTGCCAATCGTCAACTCCGGATTCTCCTCAATTGGATAATCTTTCAAGTTCTCGTCGCCGCCATCGCCATCAATCAAGAAGCGCCAATCCGAGTAGCGCTCGCGAATGCCCCGGCACAGCGACATTGCCATGGAAGCCGACTGCACATCCAGCGGCTTGTAATCTTCGGTGATGCGAATAGTCTCCGCTATGTCCAGCGTTGCCGGGTCTGCCTCAATCGGCTCCAGAAACAATTGCAGATCGAGCGCTTGCAGGAAAGTACGGGCCTGCCGCACGTCCGGCCCATCGCCTAGGTCCAGCACGAACGCCTTTAATCGGCTGAGCGAAAGCCCTAGCTTGCGCATAACGTGATAAACAGTCACAAAGATACCGCCACTATCCACGCCGCCGGAGAAGCAGACTCCGATCGGCTCGCGCTCCGGAACCGCTTGCAACCAGCGAGCAATCTCATGCGCAGTAGCGCCCATGTACGCCTTGCCGATGATGTTGAGATCAGGCGGCAGTGCATTCGACTCGGGCCTAAAGAAGCGTGTATACACCGGATCAGGATCAGGGCACCCGATCAGCTGCAAATCGACCACATAGTGAGCCGGCACCATGCGCGTGTAGCTGGGGTGAAACTGCTCGGCCAGCCCTTCGCTCTTTAGCCACTCGTAAATGGTGTCAATCCGGTGAGCCACTACCAGCGCGGGACCCTCCTGCCGTTTGGCAAGAAAGTAGCGCATCGGTCGATCGAGCGACCGCGCCATCCGCACAGTCCGGCCCGACTTCACCAGCAGCGTGAACGATCCTGCAATCTGCCGCAAGTCTCCAGGCGCACACCGCAGCAGAATATTCTTGGCTTCTTCCAGGCTCATTCCGAGTAACTGGGTCGCCCCAGGCTCGGTCAGGTCTACCACTCGCTCGACGTATTCTTGCATCGCTTACCGCTCCCGTCATTCTAGTGGTTACCGAACGGCGTTGCCCGGCACGGTTAGCGGGCGACGCGTACAATGATGCGAGTTCGCTTGGAGTTTCCCGAACATGACTGCTGTAATAAATCTGCCCGCAACGCGCCACTTGACCAAACGCGTAACGCTGTATGCATTGCTCGGCCTCTGGATTGCGGTCAGCATGAGCTGCTACATCATGGGCGCGATCGCGTTGCGTGAGGAGTTCTTCAATCCCTCGCAATATACCCATGATCCGTTTGAGTTCGAAGATGACGGGCAAACGATTAAGAAGTTCCCAGACAAGGCGCCAATTGCCGGATTAGTTAAGGGAGATGTTCTCCGGTCCATCAATGGCCAGCCATATACCGGGTGGATGCAATTCACTCGCGTTATCCATCACGCGAAGCCCGGCGATGCCATGCAGGTAGGAGTGACCACTCCGCAACGCCAAGAGAGAAACGTCTCCTTTCGACTGAAACCAAGAGAAGGTCCTGGATTCTCAATAGCCGGCTATATCGCATTCTTATTGCCGGTCCTCGGTGTACCGCTCTTGGGCTTGCTGGTTGGTTACTGGGTGGTAGCCGGACGACCGTGGGACCTGAACGCGTGGCTAGCTCTGCTGCTTCTTTCCTTCCCGGAGACAGGTTTTGGAAATATCGACTGGCGTTTTTGGACCGGTTGGACCTATCCGATCTTCGGAGTCTGGAACTTGTTCGTGCAGCATTTTGTTTTCATCGCACTCTTATGGTTCGGGATCTCCTTTCCAGATCGATGGCGCTTTGACGTGCGATGGTCCTGGGTGAAATGGCTATTGCTCACAATCTATGTAATTGCTTTTCTCTTCTCCGCGGAACAAGTCTGGCTCCAGCACTTTGCTGTCTCGCAGCTTAGGCCCTTGAACACTGCGTTTCAACGAGTCGATCTGGTCATGAGTTCGGCCGCAGTCTTCTGCATCACGTTGTTCCTGCTTGCGCTGCTGGATAAGCTCCTGACTTCCTCGACACCGGATGCCAAGCGCCGAGTCAGAGTTCTTGCTATTGGAAGCCTCATCTCGCTAGGACCGCTGGTCCTGATATTCACAATCCTGCCGCACTTCGGTATCAACCCACATAACGGTAATTCGTTTATGGTCGTGATCCCGTTCGTTGCTCTGTTCCCACTAACGCTCGCGTACGTGCTGGTGGTGCAGCGGGCGATGGATGTCAGCATTCTGCTACGGATGGGAACGAAGTATCTGCTTGCCCGGGCAACGGTCGTGGCGCTGGAAATTGCGCTTGGCGCTGCGGTCATCTTCGGTTTCCTCGTTCCCATGTTGCAAAGGAAAGAGCATCAAACATTTGATCTGATCGCCCTGGTGGCCGTGGTTGCCGCCGTGGTCTCCGGCTTTACCATGCGGAACAGTCTGAGCAATCGCGCCAAGGGGTGGCTCGACCGCAAGTTCTTCCGCGAGGCGTATAACAGTGAACTCGTCTTAAGCGAGCTCTCTGAGCAGGCTCGAACCTTCGTGGACAAAGAGCCGTTGATCCAAACGGTGTCCCACCGGGTCTCAGAAGTCCTCCACGTGCCCCACATTGCAGTATGGCTGCGCGGCAGCAGCGTTTTCCACCTGCAGCAAGCGGTGGGTCTCGATCTACAAGGGTCGATTCTGTGGCAAGAAGGGTCAATGACCGTGCAACATCTGCTTCGCACTAATCGGCCGGCGACGGTGTACTACGATCGCCCGGAAGATTGGTTCCAACAAGCCGGTGATGGTGAGCGCGAGGCGTTGCGAAGTGTTCACGCCGAACTGCTGCTGCCTCTCCCTGGGCGCGAAAAGCTCATGGGCCTGATGACGCTCGGGCCCAAGATGTCTGAGCAGCCGTATACGCCGACAGATTTGCGCGTGCTGCAATCGCTGGCGGCGCAGACCGGACTGGCGCTTGAGTTCAGCGAACTGGCCCTGTCGCTGGCCAAGGAAGCAGCCCATCGGGAAAGAAATAACCGCGAGATTGAGATCGCGCGCGAAGTGCAGCAGCGGCTATTTCCACAAAAGCTGCCGCAGATAGCAGGGCTGGAGTTTGCTGGTCGGTGCCGGGCGGCGCTCGGCGTGGGCGGCGACTACTACGACCTGATCGAGCTGGACAACGGCAGACTGGGGATGGCCATCGGCGATGTATCAGGCAAAGGAATCTCGGCGGCACTGCTGATGGCGGGCCTACGGGCATCACTGCGCGGCCTGATTCTAGATGGTTCGGGCGATCTGGCGAAGTTAATGGAGCGCATCAATCGCCTGGTTTATGAAGCTTCTGCCAGCAACCGGTACGCCACGTTCTTCTTCGCCCTGCTCGATCCGGCAACCCTTGAGGTTCACTACGTCAATGCCGGGCACAACGCGCCGATGCTGGTGCGCGGCGGGTCCGGCGACGTAGAGCGATTGGAAGCAGGTGGAACCGTAGTAGGCCTGATGCCCTCGGTTCGATACCAGGCCCAGTCAGTGAGGATGGGCCCAGGCGATCTGCTGCTGTTCTATACCGACGGCATCAGTGAGGCGATGAACCTCGAAGACGAAGAGTGGGGTGAAGATGCGATGCTGGCGGCAGCGAAACGAGCGCCGGGCGCCCAGCCTGACGAAGTACTGCGCACGGTGTTTGAGGCGGCCGATCAGTTCACAGGAGAAGCCCCGCAGCATGACGATATGACGCTGATGGTTGTGCGGGTGAAGTGATGTCGAACTAACGGGCCGGTTCTCAGGGCCCTATTTTAAAATTCAGCAACAAGCCGAAATTTCACGCTTATGCGTATTGTGTCGAACAGTAAGCGCCTGGATCCATCGTGAGAACGCCAACTAATCGTTTGATCGAAAGTTAATCTGCCGTGCTCGTGCTTTTTCTAGTGCAAAATAAAAGTACGCATGCGAGTATCAATCAGCACCAAGCCGAACGAGCCAACATGGACGTGAAGGCCCAGTCTTCCGGCAAGAGTCTTCCCCTTGGCATCGGGCTCATTACATCCGCATTTTTCTGCGCTGCGGTGATGAGCACGTTGAGCAAAGAAGCAACCGGCGTGCCTCCCATAATGACGCTGTTCCTGCAGTACGGGATCAGCTTTCTTGTCTTTGTGCCATCCGTCGCGCAGGGCGGCCTGGTGAGTCTGAAAACTCAGCATTTTGGGTTGCAAATCTTGCGGAGTCTGGCCGGTTCCATCTGTCAGTTGCTGTTCTTCGTGGCGGTGAAATCAATTCCTTTGCTCGACTCGGTACTGCTGTCCAATGCCGCGCCGCTATTCATTCCTATCGTCATTTACGTCTGGTTTCGAAAGACTGTGAAGCCGCTGGTCTGGCTGAGCCTGCTGATCGGATTGGTCGGCATTGTGATGATCATCAGGCCAGGGCCGCAAATGTTCCATGACCCGGCTTCACTGCTTGCACTTACCGCCGGAGTCTTTTCAGCGGTGGCGCTGGTGGCAACCAACAAATTAGCGGAAACGGAACCGCCAACCCGTATCCTGATTTACAACTTCGGCATCTCGACGCTGCTGCTCATTCCCGTTTGCCCGTTTGTCTGGAAACCGCTAAGCGGCCACCAATGGCTGCTGCTTTTAGGCGTCGGTCTTTCCTTTGCAGCAACGCAGTTTTTAATCATTCAGGCTTATCGCCATGCGAGTGCAACCGAGCTTTCGCCGTTCAATTACACGGTGGTAATCTTCTCCGGCTTGTTGGGTTGGTGGGTGTTCGGCAGCGTTCCCGACCTACTGGCGATTGCAGGAACAGTACTCATTTGCGCCGGCGGGATTCTCAGTATCGAAGCGGGACATATCGAAGGGCTCGGTCACGCCTTTGGGAGCGGGCACTGGAAACAGCGCTGGAAGTTTGCACATAAACAAGCTGGAGTTGCATAGGAAGACCGGAGACATTGGCGGCTTTTGGATTCTCGACGGAGCCAACGTGAATGAGGCCGCGGGGTGAGGGCGCAAAACCGTCGTCGCCTGCCGCGCATCGGTCAAGATGCGCCAGTTCCTCGCATGGCCAACAGAGTAGAAGCTGCAACCCCAGAACACGAAGACTCACATGAGAAAGCTCAAAATCATGGAACACATCTCGCTGGACGGCGTGATCCAGCACTCCGCCGATGACGGCGATTTCCCCTACACCGACTGGACCGCAGCCTACCGGACCCCCACTGGCCGGGAGGCAATCCTCGCCGCGCAGGGCGGGAGCTTCGATCTGCTGCTTGGCCGTCGCACCTACGATATCTGGTCGGGCTACTGGCAAAAGGCGCCGAGCAGTCCCATGGCGGACGGGATCAATGCGGCAAAGAAATATATCGTCACCCACCGTCCGGAAAGTCTTCAATGGGGCCCGTTCGAGGGCCTTGGACCAGACATCGTCGAGGGCGTTCGCCGCATCAAGTTGCAGGACGGCCCGGACCTTATCCTCTGGGGTAGCTCCACGCTGACATCGACGCTGCTCGAACATGGGCTTGCGGATGAGATCCTGCTGGTCGTTTATCCGGTCCTGTTGGGCACGGGGAAGCGCTTTTTTGCGGAGGGGACCGCGCCACGCTCATTCCAGCTTGTCAGCACGAAAGCAATGCCGTCCGGCACCATCTTCAATACTTACAAGCTTGTCGGGCCTTTGAAGACCGGATAGTTCGACGCCGCAATATCGTCAGTGACTACCGGAACGCCCGTAAACTAGCAGGCATGAAAGAGTTGCCTGGTGCGTTGGAGCGCGAGATCGTGACAGGCATGCAGACTCCGTTGATGGTCATGAATGGCGGCTACTATCACCTGCATAGCATGAACGTGTCAGGCTCGACCCACGGCCAGTGAACCGCGGCTCACGATACGGCGTCCGGCGCCCACGCTTCTGACTGCAATCACAATAACCACGGCTACACCCCGCTCCCTGGTGACGCCCAGAGTATCTTTGTCGTCGTAACCCTTGCGGAAGAAGTAAGTACCGTTGCAACTGCCCGACGGAGTCACCGTCAGTCTTTGACGCAAGGAAGCATCACTCCCCTACTATGGGGTTTGACATGCGGATTCGAGTAGCTCTTTTGATTGCGGCAGTCATAGGTTGGTTACTGGTAGCTGTTTTGTACCTCCGGCCCAGACCGGTCGCAGTGGAAGAAGGCGCAACCGCCGCCAGCGCCTCGGTCACCAGCACTGCCACGGTTTCGCCCGGCGCTTCCAGCAAGGGCGTCACCGAGGTGTCCGCTCACAATCTGATGCTCCGCAAGGGACCGGACTTCCGCTTTTACGTTCGCTGGCTCAACGGTCAAATGGTGCCGACCAGGCGAAGTGTCAATCCTTCTTTCGACGATCCGGACTCGTTTTACGTCAACATCAAGACCGGCGTCTTAAGAGTCAACATCGGAGACCTCAATCACTATCTGAATACAAGCAGCTTGAAAGATTCACCCTTAAAGAATCTTGTCTTATCAGGAGACGGCGACCACGTCACGCTCAAAGCAACGCTACATAAGATTGTGGCGCTTTCCATTCAGCTGGATGGCACCATCTCGATTGCTTCAAACAATCGCATCCAGATTCATGCCACTAAGTTGAGCGTTCTGAAAGTTCCTTTCAAAGGGCTGCTGGGTGGTCTGCACATCAGCCTGGCTGACTTGTTTCAACCGAAGAACGTTCCTGGCGTGCAAGTAGTGAAGGATGATATTTTCTTCGACACGAGCAAGCTTCTGCCGCCTCCGCATATTCGCGGCCAGCTCACCACCGTGCACATCGTCAATCCTGACCTGGAAGAGATCTACGGCGAGGCACAAACCGATGTTGCGCGTGTTGAGCAGTGGCGCAATTTCATTCGCCTTCGGGAGGGCGCCATCGATTTCGGCAAATTAACGATGAATCATGTTGATCTGATTATGATCGACATTTCGAAAGATCCCTGGTTCGATATCGATATAAGCAATTACCAGGCGCAGTTGGTGAATGGGTATACCCGGATGACTCCGCAAGCCGGTCTGCAGATCTTCATGCCGGACCTTGGCGATATCCCCAAGAACAAAACTACTCAGAACATCAGTATCGAGTGGATGAAGAATCGTAACCAGCCGGCGCCGGCCGATGTCTCTAAATCGCACTGACGGACAGCGGGCAACTCGCTGCTACGACACAAAAGGTAAACAATGGTACCCGCGGTCGCACCACACTAGCGGACGCCCTTCGTGCTGCTCGACGCCCTCAACGCTGCCCAGCAGCAAGGTATGGTCGCCGGCTTCCACCGTCTTATCCAGCAAGCAGCGGAAACTCGCCACGATCCCTCCGATCAGTGGAACGTTCTCCCAGTCCGCCGACCAATCCACATCGCGGAATCGATTATCTTCCTGTCTACTGGCAAACGTCTTAGCCAGATGCTGTTGATTTTCCCCGAGCACGTTTATAACGAAGGGCAGGGCGAGGCGTAATCCACGCAGAAACCGGGCACTGTGATCGATACTGACGAGCACCAATGGGGGGTCTAGCGATACGGAGGTGAACGAGCTAACGGTCATGCCGTACGGCTTGCCGTCGTCCATGCGCCGAGTAACGATAGTGACACCGGTGGGAAACAGGCCGCATACATGACGGAACTGGGCCGCAGTCACTTGCTCGGAGCGGCGCTGTATGTCGTTCTCCAAACTTCAGGATATCTCTCCTGTATGCGTCAAAGTTTGAATGAGCTGATAAGAACAGCTTCGGCAATCAACTAAGAAAGAATGTTGAAGGACCTGCCCAGGTGAAAGCGCTCACCATTGTTTTAGCCTCAATAGCGACCGTTTGCTTGGTGTTATGGCTCGGCATTTTCTGTGAGGAGAACTTCTGCCTGTTGCCCAAGCCCTGTACCGTTCTGAGCTTTGGCCAACGCCTCTCGTTTGCTGACCATGACGATATGTCGACGACGGTGGACGGAGTGGACTCCTTCGTATTCCGGCGCAGTCCGAAGGATCCGGCAGAAATCCTGGTCACCGCTCAATCGACGCTTGATTTAGAGATAAACAAGGTCACCTATGCGGAACAGAAGTATGAGTTTAATCTGTATCGGGGTGGCCCTCTTCGCAGGATCTCTGAGCAGCTATGGGCAAGTGGGTGGCAATTGACGAGATCGACATTGGAACACTGCCGGCTCAACTGCGAAATAGGGATCGGCGGGCGCTTGTGGTTGGCTTTGCACAGTCGGGGTGGGGTAACACAGGTGCGGCGCCCGTTCTTTCCTCCGACAGGAAGCAGGTCGCGTTGCCGAGCCATACGGGATTCTATATAGCTTCCATCTTGTCCCAGCTACCTGATCACGGACTCTGGTATTGGGATATTTTTGACATGGAGACTCAAACGAAACGGATGACAATCCGGGGTTTGTTTCTGGGGATGAATGTCAGTGACGCGCAAGGGTCGGCAACTTGGCTTCCGGACAGCCGACTCGTGTTGACGGTAGGTGATCGAAGGACGGGATTTATCCTTTGTGACTCGTCAGGATCTAACTGATAACTTTGGTATTTCTTAACTTGGATCTCTAAACATACGTTCGGTGACTCAGACTTTTCTGACTTGATAGCCAACTCAAAATGCCGCATTCTATTGCTGCATATGCGACGACTGGCAACTCTCCCCTTACAGGCACGACCACCTGCCGCGGTCACTTCGCCCCTCATCATACGAATAAGCGTGCAGTCTTACGAATTGGTCAGCGACGAACTTAAACCCGTACCCCCAATCTGCTGCAGAAGTTTGGCCACCAATCCCGTCCAGCCCGTCTGGTGACTAGCACCTAAGCCAACGCCCGTATCGCCGTCGAAGTACTCATTAAACAGTGCGTACTCACGAAAGTGCGGGTTCTCCTGGAAGAGCTTGGCGTTTCCATAGGCTGGGCGTTTACCTTCGGCATCCGGAAGGAACAGTGTAACCAACCGCTTGCTCAATTCCCTTGCTACGTCAGCCAGATTCAGAAACGTCCCAGAGCCGGTAGGGAACTCAACCTTAAGTCCATCGCCATAGTAAAAGTGCAATCGCTGCAGCGATTCGAGCAACAGGAAATTCATCGGAAACCATACGGGCCCGCGCCAATTGGAGTTGCCGCCGAACATGCCCGTCTGCGACTCAGCCGGCTCATAATCAATCCGAAACTCGCGCCCTTCAATCGGCAGCGCATACGGATGATCTTTGTGATATCGAGACAGCGACCGCACGCCGTGCTTCGAGAGAAACTCGCTCTCGCTCAGAACATACTTTAAGATCCGTTCGAGGCGCTCGCGGTTCACCAACGACAGCAAACGTCGCTGAGCCATGCCGCCCTGTTCAATAGGCGCCAGACCTGCTGTTAGGTCCTTGCGGTTCTCAATGAACCACGACATGCGTTTCTCAAAGCCAGGTAGCTGTTTCAGCTGATCTAGTTCCAGCGTCTCCACTGCAAACAGTGGAACCAAACCCACCAAAGATCGTATGCGCAGCAGTTGCCGTTTGCCATCACCGAAGTTCAGCCGGTCGTAGTAGAAGCCGTCCTCTTCATCCCACAGCCCTGAGCCGTAATGGTGATTGATGGCGTCCGCAATGTAGAGAAAGTGCTCGAAAAACTTGCTCGCAATGTCTTCGTATACCGGATTGACGCTCGATAGTTGCAGCGCCATCTTCAGCATCATCAGGCTGAACATGGCCATCCAGCTGGTGCCGTCGGATTGCTCCAGCAGCCAGCCTGAGGGCAGTTCAGCACTGCGATCGAACAGGCCGATGTTGTCAAGGCCTAGAAAGCCGCCTTCGAAAACATTGGCGCCCTCGGAGTCCTTACGATTGACCCACCACGTAAAGTTCACCAGCAGCTTATGAAACGCTCGTTCCAGAAACCCGTAGTCGCCCTTGCCTTTGATTCGGCGATCAATCTGGAAAACACGCCAGCAGCCCCAGGCATGCACAGGCGGATTCACGTCACTGAACGACCACTCGTAAGCCGGCAGCTGCCCGTTCGGATGCATGTACCACTCGCGCAGAAAAAGCAGCAGCTGAGTCTTGGCAAAATCCGGATCAGCCGGCGCAATCGCAACCGCGTGGAAAGCCAGATCCCAGGCGGCGTACCACGGATACTCCCACTTGTCCGGCATCGAGATGATGTCAGCGTTGAACAGGTGTACCCACTTGCTGTTGCGCCCGTGCTTGCGGCTTTCCGGAGGCGGTACAGTGTATGGGTCGCCATCCAGCCACGTTTGCACGACGTAGTGGTAAAACTGTTTGCTCCAGAACAACCCTGCAAACGCCTGTCTCTGCACCTTGCGCTCGGCCTCGTCAAGGTTGACCGATAACGATTGATAAAAGTCATCAGCTTCAGCAATGCGCCCGTCAAAGAGCGCCGGCCACCCCTCCCTCGGCAACGGGTCAGCATCTTCGCGAGACAGCCGGAAACAGAGAACGCGTTCCTCACCAGCACCGAGAGAGAGGCGATAAACGACAGCAGCTTTCGTCCCTTTACGTTCGGGATTCACCGCCTCCTTCTCGCCTTTGATCAAGTAACGATCGAACGCGTCTTTCACATAAGGACTCGGATTGGGTCGGTTCCAGATCACCTGCTGATTGGTGTCGTTCTCAGTAAAAATGGGCTCCCCGCCAGGTTCTAATTCCCAGCGATACCTGCCCATGGTCATGTGCTCGGTGCGAATTTCCCCTGCACTTTCCAGGCGCAGACTGGGCCGCGAAAAAGGATCTTCCTGGGCGCCCCAGGTCCAGGTGTTGCGAAACCAGAGCGTCGGCAGCAGCACCAATTCAGCCGGTTCGGGACCGCGATTGGCAACCGTCACGCGGATAACTATGTCGTTCTCTCCGGCTTTGGCATACTCGGCAAAGACATCGAAGTATCGGTTGTCATCGAAGATGCCGGTCTCATAGAGGTCGAACTCGGGATCCATGCGGGTGCGGCGGCGGCTCTCCTCCAGCATGCGAGCGTATGGAAACTCAGCCTGCGGGTACTTATACAGACCCTTCAGGTACGATGCGGTTGGCGTCGCGTCAAGGTAATAGTAGATCTCCTTGACGTCTTCGCCATGATTGCCCTCCTGGCCCGACAAACCAAAGAGCCGCTCTTTCAGAATCGGATCTTTGCCGTTCCAAACCGTCAGCGCAAAGCAGAGGTATTGATGATTGTCCGAAATGCCGAGCAGTCCGTCCTCAGTCCAGCGATAAGCACGCGAGCGGGCATGATCGTGCGGGAAGTAGCTCCACGGGTCGCCGTTCGCGCTGTAATCCTCGCGCACAACTCCCCAAGCCCGCTCGGCCAGGTAAGGCCCCCAACGACGCCAATACTTCTTTCGCGACTCCGCTTCGGCGAGTCTTTGCCACTCAACGCAATCTGTTTTCGTAATCAAAGCTTGTGCTCAGGATACTGTCCTTCACTGGGAGTGCGGCAATAGCGACTATTTCAGAGTTTTGAAGCAAGCTCGGTTTGAAGAAATGAACCCTCAAAGATATGCTGTCGTGATCGAAAAAGGTAAGTCCAGCTTCGGTGCTTATGTTCCTGATCTGCCTGGTTGCTTTGCTGCGGCAGACACTAAAGACGAGGTAGAGAAGATCATCGCGGAAGCAATCACGTTCCATATGGAAGGCCTTGTAGCCTCTGGCATTCCGATTCCTGAGCCCGACGCCGAAGTGGCGTAACTTGCTGTTCAGGGCAGTCTTGGCCCGGCGTAAGGTCTCTTTTTATACAGAGTTGAGTTCCCTGCGTCTGAGTGCTGGGCCTCTTCCGCGTTGTCTGGTTAGAGTTTTGCTCAGAAGCCGAACGCGCTTTGGAATGAGGAGGGAACCAACTTGCTCACGGCCTTCTCAATCTATGGACAGCAAAGTACAGAACGGCCCCTAGTAGACCGTAGCCGACAGCGTTGACGAATGCCGCAGCATTTAGAGGAAAGCATGCACGTTGTTGCTTGCGATCGCCGAGCCGATGAGCCCCGGAAACATAAGGATCATTGCTGCTTCTTGCAGTGCTGCAGCTATCGGATTAGCTGGACGTGAAGCCAAACTTTCTACCGACAGTGTCAGAGCTGCGATGCACAACCCTGCAAACGAGCCGATATAGATTGCGCGACGCCTTACCATTGGTCTCACGACAACTCCTCCTTGATTGCCACCCTGCTCTCCCTGAATCTGAACAAATTGCCAAGCATGATAATGAGATTCCCACCCTCGCCCCTGACCATTACTTCCACAAGGTCACATCATCCACGGGCAGGAGGATGGCCAGTACAAAGTGGATCAGCTTGTGTCTCAGGATCAGTTGCAAAGCCCGGAAGAATGAAGATGCATGAGAGACGAGGAAGCAAGTACAAAGAGTGCGCGGTCCGCTATTCACCCCAAAGAAGATTACTACAATCTTGCGAACCTATTCCCGAAGCATACTGGCCTACCATTCGTCATCTGGATTTCGGTTCGTGGTAATTCGAAGCACGACGTCCGCGTTAAGGTATCCCCGAGCGCAAACGTACAAAAAGATGGCCTTATCAGTGTTGCCATCCGGCCAACAGTCCGCGTTATTAGCGGCACACTAAGCGCCGACAACCTAGCACTTCTCACCGCCTGGATTGAGTTAAACCGCGCGACCCTTATCCTCTATTGGAACAACGAAATCGACATAGTAGATGCTCTCGCATTGCTGAGGCCACTTGCCTGAAGGTAGTCCGAAGCAAGTAGTACCGACTCGAAAATCGCGGGAGCGCCTCTAAGCACAAGCCGCTAGCTGGCAACGGTAAACTTGAGCTTGCAATGCCCCGCTGCAGACTAGGCGTTCTCGCTTGTAATTTTCTACTCCTGGTGCTCTCACCGTCCTTGTTCGCCAAGGCCAACTGGACAGAGCTAAACGTAGGGCCATTCTTCGTCGATACCGATGGCAGTGCCACTGCCGCTCGAGAAGCGCTAACCCAACTCGAGCAAACACGCTGGGTGCTTGGCGGATTACTGGAAGACAAGAATCTGCGTCCGACGTGGCCCATACGAGTGATGCTCACCGACGGAGCGCCTGCGTCATGCTCGGTGTCGGATAAGGAAACAGACGCGCCTGTTCACGCTCAATACTTACTCGTGTGCCGTCCCGGAGCGCGAATGCCGCTCGGCCAAATCGCCCAGCTCTTGCTTGACGCGAACACGCCTCGTCTGCCCCCTCCGGTCGAGAGCGGCTTGCATTCACTCTTTGCAACGCTCGAAGCCAGAGGAAGCCGGGTAACCTGGGGAGGTGCGCCGCCGCACCCGGACCTGGACTGGGCCCGCATGCAGCTTTTTGCTACCAAGTTTGAATACGGCGCCAGCTTCCACATTTTCCTAACCGCACTGAAAGGCGGCAGCACGCTACGAGCAGCCGAACAGAATGCCTTCGGACAGCCTCCTGATGCGCTAGAGAAAGAGGCAGCAGCGCGGCTGGAAGCAAAAAACTGGCCGCCTGTGGCGACTTCGGGACGGCCACTGGATCCCAAACGCGATTTCGGCGAACATTCACTGAATGCGGCCATCGCGCAGGTGTACCTGGCCGATGCAACTTTGCCGGGTGGAGCGAAAACCGCCCGGCAGGCTTACCAGGACGCTGTGGAAGCAGGCGGCATCGCGGCGCCCCTAGGGCATGAAGGGCTGGCAAAGCTGACCGAACTGAATCACAAAGAGCCTGAAGTAGAGCTTGAGAATGCCGTGCATACCGGGAGCAGGAGCGCGCCGGTCTACCTAGAATCGGCGGTGGGCCTACCCCCCGAGCAGGCCATCGCCTCCCTCAAGAAAGCCGAGTTTCTCAACCCTCTTTGGGCCGAACCCGTGGAACGCCAGGCGGAACTCACCGAAGATCCCAAAGACAAGGAAGAGTTGCTGAAGAAAGCCATCGCGCTGAACCGGCGTGATCCTCAGTTGTGGATCGCTCTGGCGACAGTCCAGTCGAAAGCAGGAGAGGCCACTGCGGCACAAGGCAGTTGGCTGCGGGCCGAGGATGCGGCGCCCACGCCCGAGACCAGAGAGCAGGTTCACCAACAGCGCTTGAAGTCTGAAGACGGTCGCATAGAGGCTGTGGAGAAGGCTCGTGATCGCGAGCGCAACGCAACTTATTACGCGGATCAAAAGGCTCAACAGCGGGAATCCAGACGGATTGCCGCAGCCGAGAAAAAGGCCAACAGCTCGCTCGCGGCTGAGGGTGGCGAGGTTAGTTCTGCCGATGCGATTCCCTGGGGAGATCTGGCCTCGGCAAAGAAGATGGAAGGCAGTATCACTCGAGTCGATTGCGCCGGCAAAGATGCACGGCTGACGGTGAAGGATACAGCCGGAAGAACAGTCGTACTGCTACTGCAGAACGTCGCCGACGCTTCGCTGTCCTGTGGCAACCAGAAGCCGCCCAAACGGGTGTCTCTAACCTACTCGGCCGGCAATAATGAGCAGTCCGGAACCAGCGGTACTGTGATCAGTTTAGACTCGTGGCGCACCCGGTAATCCGCCCCTTGGTGGCGAGTGATCTGGATAAGCTGCTTGAGATTGAAAACGAATCGTTTGCCTATCCAAACTGGGACCGCCAGGCCTTCCTTCGGTATCGCTGCCTGATTGCCGAAGTTGAGGGAGAGATGGCAGGTGCTGTCGTATTACGGCAGACCTTCGCAGGGGACAGCACAGGACCACGGGAAGTGGAGATCCTCAATTTAGCGGTAGCGCCCCAATTCCGGCGTCAAGGCATCGGATTGGCTCTGCTTGCTTCAGAGCTGACCGACCAGGGCCTGTATTTCCTCGAGGTCAGAGAGTCAAACAAATCCGCCCAGGCACTCTATCGAAAGCTGGGCTTCCTGGAAGTCTCACGGCGACCCGGCTATTACACTAATCCCGACGAAACCGCTATTGTGATGCAAATGAAAAAATGCTAATCATTGAGACGAGTCGCAGACGCGAATCAAACGACTCAGTCAGGAGCCAATCTTCATGGAGAACTACGGGCCGGGCGAAGATTCAAACGGACACATGCTCTCAGGTAATGAGCAGTTCGAGCAGTGGAGGAGACAACATCTCGATCTACAACACCAGATTGAGGTGATCGAGCAAAGGCCTTATGTTACTGAGGCCGATCAACTGGAAGAGCAGAAGCTAAAGAAGCTGAAGCTTCATCTGAAGGACCAGATGAACCAGATGGTCTCGAACGGACGAAGGGCAGCAGTCGCCTAACTGGAAATATTTGGGACCCTAAGCCGTGCCGCAGTCCCAATGGTATGCGGCACGACTTCTTGTCTACTGCGGAGGCGCGGTCGGACTCGGGCTGCTGGTCGTCGGTGCCGGATCCGGCGTGCTTGTGCTGTCAGCGTCGCCACTGTCTGAGGGACGGCGCTTCAACTTCGGCCGATCGTCCTCATCGCCCTTCGTTTTCTTGGACGTGTCGGTCTCATCCTCAATCGGCGCAGTCGAATTTGGATTGCGACGCAATGTTGGCTTGTTGGGATCAACGCTGGTCTTATCCGGTCGGCGTTGATTTTCCAGCATTGCCAATCTCCCCTTCACATCATTGAATTCAGACGTCGTAACCACATACTCGGGGCGCGCCTTCAAATCGGCAATCTCCTGCTGTGACTTCTTGATTCGATCATCGGTCATCGGATGAGTCGAGAAAAGCTTGGAAACCGTACCCGGCTTACGCTTCTCCAGGGTTTGAATTTTCTCAAAGAAGTCAACGAAGCCGGTAGGATCGTAGCCGGTCTTGTACATATACTGAACGCCCAGGTAATCGGCTTCCGCTTCCTGGCTGCGGCTGAACTTTAGAAACGTCAGCGGCACCAGCAGGCCCGACGCCTGATAAATTCCATACGCTGCCGCGCCGCCCATGAAGATCAGCGGAATGGTAGCAAGCTGAGCAATTTCGCCACGTGTTGCCTGGCGCGTCGCATGTCGTGCCGCCACGTGCGCAATCTCATGCGCCATCACGCCCGCCAGTTCAGCTTCGGTATCGGCCTTCAAAATCAAGCCTGACTGCACAAAAAAGAAGCCGCCGGGCAGAGCAAAGGCATTCACCGTCGGATCTTCAATCACCTTGATAGTAAAAGGCACCTTGGCGTCAGAGTTACGCACCAGGTTTTGACCCACCCGGTTCACGTACTCAGCAACTACCGGGTCATTGATAACCTTCGATTGCCGCTCTACCTGCTGGGCCAGTTGCTTGCCCAGCGCAATCTCTTTTTCCAGCGAGTAGAAGTTTACCTTGCCGCTAACGTTGCGGTCCCCAATCGCGTCCGGATCTTTGGCCTTCTTCTTATTGCTTTCCGGTTTGCCGGAATCCTGCTTTGTATCGTCCTGCGCCATAGCCGCCGGCGGAACGGAAATCAGAAAAGCGAGGGTCAGACTAATAAAAGATTGGGCTGGGGAGAAACGCCGCATCAGGACTCCTTGACGATTGCAGGATTCAAGAACAAGTATAGGACGAAATTCGCGCCCAGCGGAGAGGGCAATCACGCACCCTCCCCGCCGGCACACGAAACAGGAGCTACAAGTCACTAACGTATCCTCATGGCAATGGGTTTCCAAAACGTTGAGGAAGAGGTCAGAATGCACTCTTCGGAGCTCGCCAGGCGCTACCGGCATGAGTTTCCAGTAACCGAGAACCTGGTGTACCTTAACCACGCTGCCGTGACGCCGCTGTGCCGCAGAGCTGCGGATGCTATGACGAAGCTCGCCGACCAGGCTTGCCGCTTTGGCTCGCTCCACTACGACACCTGGATGGAGTGCTATGCCGGGCTTCGGTCGGCTACAGCACGCCTCATTGAAGCAACGCCGGGCGAGATCGCTATCGTGAAAAACACCTCAGAGGGGATCGCAACGGTAGCGCTCGGGCTGGATTGGAAACCCGGCGACCGGGTCATTGCCTTCAAAGAGGAATTTCCGGCGAACTTCTACCCCTGGCAGCGGTTGGAGGCGCGAGGCGTTCAGGTACAGTGGCTCTCGATTTATGACCCGCTTCCATCCATTGCCGAAGCCGTTGCCGGGGCGCGACTGCTGGCCATCAGCTACGTCAACTACCTCAGCGGCTACCGGGTCGATCTTCAACAGATTGGCCAGCTTTGCCACGACGCCGGGTGCTTCTTCTTTGTGGATGCAATCCAAGGCATGGGAGCCTTTCCCATCGATGTCAACAGTGCGCATATCGATGCCTTGGCAGCCGACGGCCACAAATGGATGCTCGGGCCGGAGGGCAATGGCGTGCTGTACGTGCGCAGTGCGTGGCTCCATCGCATCGAGCCGGTTGAGTTTGGCTGGACCAACCCGGCCGGCTACAACGACTACAGCTCGCGCGACATGACGCTCCGTCCGGATGCTGGCCGGTACGAATGCGGAACGCTGAACACGGTCGGATGCTTCGGCCACCGCGCTGCCCTAGAGCTTCTTCTGGAAGTCGGAATCGACCGGATTGCGCCAGTCATCGACGGCTTAGCGAGCCAGGTGGAAGAAGGTGTGCGCTCCCGCGGCTACGAACTAATGCTTCGGCGAACGCCCCGGACAGGCTCAGGCATCGTCAGCTTCCGGCATCCCGGGATCAGTAATCACGTGGTTGTCAGCACGCTGAAACGGCACGGAATCGCAGCAGCTCCGCGACAGGGATGGGTCCGTATGTCGCCGCACTTCTACATCTTGCCCGAGGAAATCGACCGGGTACTGGATCTTTTGCCGCCGGTGTAAAATCTCCACCACCTCCCAGTGGTGCCACAATTCAGCTACAATGGAATGCAAGCCGACTCCATGAAGACTGAATTGCCTGATCCCAATACGATTGTTTGGTTTGAAGGACGCTTCGTGCGTCTGGCCGAAGCCAATGTCAACATCCTGACTCACGCGCTGAATTACGGCACTGGGGTCTTTGAAGGCATTCGCGGCTACGCGGAGAGCGGCGAACTGCTGCTCATGCGCGCCACTGAGCACTTTGAGCGATGGAAACGAAACTGCAGCATCCTGCGCATTCAGGTGCCGGCAACCCCTGCGGAGTTAACTGAAATTACGGCCGAACTCTGCCGCCGCAATGGATTCCGCTCAGACGTTTACGTACGGCCGCTGGCTTACAAAAGTTCAGCCCGCATCGGCGTCGCCCCGGATGCAATCGACTCTTTTTCCGTTACGGCGCTCCCCTTTGGGCAATACTTCAGCAACCGCGGCATCAAAGCCGGCGTGACAACCTGGCGACGTGTCGATGACAATGCGATCCCTGGCCGGGCGAAAATCTGTGGCGCCTACGTCAACAGCGTGCTCGCCGGCGATGAGGCGCGGCGTAACGGACACGACGAAGCAATCTTCCTGACTGCTGACGGCCACGTGGCCGAAGGCGCTTCGTGCAACTTGTTCATGGTGCGAGACGGCAAGCTGATCACGCCCCCAGTCACCGACAATATTCTCGAGGGAATCACTCGTGCCGGCGTAATGGAACTGGCTGCCTATGAATTGGGACTTGACGTGATGGAGCGATCCATCGACCGCAGCGAACTCTATGTCTGCGACGAAGTGTTCTTTACAGGAACCGCCGTGGAACTGGTTTCGGTAACCCAGGTGGATCATCGCCCGGTTGGCACCGGCAAAGTTGGCCCCATCACAGCCGCGCTCTCTGCCTTGTATCACGATGCAACCCACGGGCGTCTCTCGCGTTACGAGCACTGGGTCACCCCGGTCGGTCAGGCCGTGGCGCAAGTTTTTTGATATTGCTGCCTCAGTAGAATGATTGGGTCGCCCTCCTGTTCGCACGTACAATTCATAGCTGAAGGTCGTATTTGGGCCAGGGCGGTTTGCGGCCGCAGTTTACACACGGCTTTCAGGAGCGTTTTCCTCTAGCATCCGGTTTCAGACTTGCGGTGGTTGCGACCGAAGCGGGCTATCTCACGAAGGAGAGGAGATAAAAGGCGGCATTGTTGAGGAATACTTCGATTCGATCGCCAAGCTGGCTATCCAGATGCTTCAAAGAACGGTCCATTTTGGGAACCCTTCGTACTGGCAGCATTCAAAGGAGAGGGTATGTCTGAAACACAGTCGCCCAATTGGCAGATAAATTCAGTCCGCACCGGACCGCGTGGCGGCGTACCTGTCGTCTTCGTCCATCCAGCGGGTCTGGACCTGACATACTGGGACGCGCAGATCGAAGCACTCTGCGATCGCTACGACATTGTTGCCTTTGATCTCCCCGGTCATGGGCGCAGTTCAGGCACTCCGGGGGACTGGACGCTGGAGAATGCGGCCCTTATGCTGGCGCAGGTTATTCGCGAAACGGGAGCGGGTGCAGCCCACGTTGTAGGTTTGTCAGTCGGAAGTGTCATCGCACAGACACTCGCCGTGACACAGCCGGATCTCGTGCGTTCTCTCACCCTGATGGGCGCGGCCCCCATCTTCTCCGAAGCCGGACGGAACGCCATGCTGGAACGATCGAGAGTTCTGAAAGAGGGTGGTATGCAGCGGGTCGTTCAATCCTCCATGGAGCGTTGGTTTGCAAAGGAAACGATTGCTCGCCGGCCGGATCTCATCGACCGCACGACAAAGACATTGCTCGAGGACGACCCGCTGGTTCATGCCGCGTTATGGGACATGATGTATGGCTTCGATGTGCGCTCGAAGCTCTCTCGCGTAACCTGCCCTACGCTGATCATCACCGGCGAATTAGACCAGAGCACACCGCCTTCCGCAGCCCAAGCCATCCATGAGCAAATTGCCGACTCTGAAGTTGAGATCCTGCCGGGGCTCTCACACATGGTCACGCTTGAGGCGCCTGATCGCGTCAACGAACTGCTTAACCGATTCCTGACTCAAACAGAAAGCAATAACCACGGCAACATGAGGACGGAATCCCCTGGCACAACAAGGCCTGCTGACACCAGTTCGGTCACCGCGGCTCTCAAAGAATAAATCGAAAATGCTTCTCTCCGGAAACACAATCCTGATCACCGGCGGCGGCTCCGGCATAGGCCGCGGGCTCGCTGAAACTTTCCATGACTTGGGGAACCAAGTCATCATTGCCGGCAGAAATACGTCTGCCCTCTATCGGGTCACCCTGGCTCATCCTGGTATGCGCTCCGTCCTTCTTGATGTGAACAGCGCAAGCAATATCCAGGATGTTTCCAGGCGCATCACGGCGGATTTCCCGGAACTCAATGTCCTGATTAACAACGCCGGAGTTCAAGCGCCGGAGGAGGGGCTGGGGACCGCGGACCTGAGCGCGGCCGTGTCGATGATCGATACAAACGTGCTTGGACCGATGCGCCTCACTGCAGCGCTCCTGCCGCATCTCCAAACAAAAACCAGCGCTACGCTGATAAACGTTACTTCCACGCTCGCTTTCGTTCCTCTAGCGCGTCTTCCTTTTTACTCGGCCACCAAAGCCGCTCTGCACTCCCTTACACTCTCACTGCGATACCAGCTCAGAAAAAGCAACGTGCAGGTCATCGAGTTGATACCGCCATACGCACAGACGAACCTGAGCCCGAACCACGGAGCCGATCCACGAGCGATGCCGCTAGGGGAGTTCATCGCAGAATGTATGTCCCTTCTGAGAAGCGAGCCTGACCGGCGTGAAATCACAGTGGAGCGCGCTGGCTCTCTACGCTTCGCCTTGGAAAACGGTCACTTTGAAGAGGTGTTTAACTCCTACAATCAGCTGGCTGGTTGAGGTACACAGGCACAAGTGATCGCAATTCGCGAAACGCCCCAGCCAGAGGCGTATTCGGGGGCACCTCACGATAGGAAAATGTACGCTAAGGAGCGCTGGAGGCAGTTCTGGACTTCAGTGAGCATTGAGAGGATCGCTGCTAAGGGGTGAATCGCCGAATCCAAAGACTGCCTCAAGCGCATCGCAAGCCGATGCAAGTCCATCTTCTGCAGTCACTCGCTCTCCCACTGCCGCTGCTCGAATAGAGAAACGCGAAGTATCCAGGAGCGCCTTCAGCGCGGCTGTTGCTGTCTCGACAGAGTATTTGC
The DNA here is from genome assembly GCA_964248405.1 of uncultured Bryobacteraceae bacterium. GTDB lineage: Bacteria > Acidobacteriota > Terriglobia > Bryobacterales > Bryobacteraceae > Bog-105. Next base: position 400,751 of record CAXTYH010000001.1, on the reverse strand, counting down.
TTCGTGGAACGTGGAGTCCTGCACCCAGCCGTTGTACACGGACGGCATTGTCAGGCTGATCCCAACCATAAGGAATGATCAGCATCGGTCGGCCAGACCGCAGCGCTTCACCTGTTGTTCCTGAACCGCCTTGATGTACGTTCACAATGGCATGAGGAAACAATTGCGAATATGGCGCATATGGCAACGTAAGCCTGTCGGGCGAATCGACCTCCAAACCGTCTTTAATACCCAGCAGCACCGCGCGTCGTCCCAAGCGCTTTGCCGCAGTCGCACTCACTTTGTAGAAATCTCCTGGGCTGTGAACCGCCGTCGATCCTTGCGTGAAGACGATGGGCTCAGTTCCAGAAGCGAGGAAGTCGGATATTTTCGAGGAAAGGCTTGCGTCTTCAGGCGAGTTGGCAAAGTGAACGAAACCGGGCTGGGATGTGTGCGGAGGCCAATCCGGCTGTGGTTCGGCGAGCCAGTGCGAGAAGAGCGCCAGTACGAGATAAGGAGAGAATTTGTCTCGGAACACTGGATCGCATTTCAGTCGCAGTCCTTGTTCGCGCCGGAGGTCACGTACCGGATTCGACCAGTGCCGCGTCGCAAGCCGGCCTACGTTCAGCCCGGCTCTGTAAACTGATGGACCTGCCTTGCGTAAATGTATCAGCGCAGGGGCGTTGACCATGACCGAAGGATCGAATGACGAGAAGAACGAGAACGGCGACAGAATGGCTGACACCCAAGGCAACCTTAGCCTCTCCGCAACAAGCGGCGCAGCGTATACGAGCTCCCCAGCGATCAGCAGGTCGGCCTGACGCGCCACAGACAGAAGATCGGTATAAGTTCCATGCAGATTGGGCAGAAGCATCTTCCGATAGAGCACTTCGGGACCTTTCTTAAGGTCATCACATTGCCGGATTAGCTCTGGGTCAGTCGGATCCCAATCAGGGCGCATCGGCCGGAAAGTGATTCCAAGAGCCTCCGCCTTCGACCTGTAGTGAGGCGTTGTTGCAATCGTGACATGATGGCCACGCCGCATAAGCTCGAGCGCTAAAGAAATACAAGGATGAAGATCCCCGAGTGAGCCGATAGTAGCGATTACGATCCGCTTCGATTCAAATAGCTTGCGCATTCTGCCTGCTCCTCGCTGAACAAGTCTTCTATCCGAAAGACTGGTCAGAAGATCACAGGGCTTCGGCAGGGTGGCCAAGCACGCTCCGGTAGTAAGTCCTCGCTGACTTGGCTGCAGGTATCTCGCGGTTTCTGCCGCTGACTCCGCTTGTTCAGCAGCGCTCTCGCATGCCGCGCCTATGAACGCGTGTCAGCCCGCAAGCTTTTCGTTTCCTCTCGAGAAGTGCCACGCCCCATTCCCAGTTCTTCGTAATGGGTTTCTGCCCACTCCCATACCGCGCAGAACGCAAGACCAAGGCTTTCCCCCAATGGTGTAAGCGCGTACTCCACACGCGGTGGTACAACCGGGTAAACGGTGCGCGTTACAAACCCGTCGGCCTCCATGTGACGCAGTGTCTGGGTCAGCATCTTCTGGCTGATCCCTCCTATCAGCTTTGCCAGCCGGCTGAACCGAACCACCCCGTGTTGTCCCAGAGTCTCAAGAAGTAGCAACGTCCATTTGTCTGCTACGCGCCTGATGACTTCTTCGACGAGCCGATCAACCTCGGGTGAGCTTGCGTTTGCGCCTGCTGGCGATTGGAACCGAATAGCATGATTCTCTTTTTTTGCTCCAGGTAAGGGCACGTTTCCTCATTTCTAACTCACGAGTAAGTCGCTTACTTGTGAGTGCCTTCTTCCCAATCCGGACCGGCTCTCTTACAGTAATCCTTAGGAGACCACGACTACCATGAACCCAAACGGAAAGAATACAATCCTTATCACCGGTGGTGGATCCGGCATCGGACGGGGCCTTGCCGAGGCTTTTCACAAGCTGGGTAACACCGTCATTATCGCCGGGCGACGCAAGGACGCGCTCGATGCAGTCCAAAGCGCAAACCCCGGGATGTTCACTCAGGTTGTGGACGTGCAAGATCCAGCCCAACTGGAGCGTCTGGCCAATGACGTGACGGCGAAATTTCCGGCTCTCAATGTCTTGATCAATATGGCCGGCATCATGAAGCCGGAGAATCTGAACGGCACTTCCGATCCCACCGTGATCGATAGCACAATCGCCACCAACCTTATTGCGCCCCTTCATCTGACCACCGCTCTCTTGCCGCACCTGAAAGCCCAATCGACCGCCACCATCATGACCGTGAGTTCTGGTCTTGCCTTCACTCCACTAGCCCTGACGCCGACTTACTGTGCAACGAAGTTAGGCATTCACGCCTGGTCAACCTGTCTGCGCTATCAGCTTAAGGACACATCCGTTGAGGTACTCGAACTGGTACCTCCGTATGTCCAAACGGAGCTCTTGAGCAAAGAAGGGGCAAGTGATCCAAGAGCCATGCCGCTGGCCGACTTCATCTCCGAGGTCATGCGCATCCTTACTGACCAGCCGAACCCGAAAGAAATTCTGGTCAAGAAAGTTCACCCGCTACGCTTTTCCGGGGACTTCAATCCCGAGAAGTTCGACAGCTTCTTTGAGCAGTTCAACGACGCAATGTCCGCCCATTGAGATACGTGCTCTACGCTTGCGCCTACACGGGCGAACCTCCGACTTTGATTAGTCTTCTCCCTCTGCTGCGGAACCTAACGCTCGCGATGTTCCGGACAGCAGAGAACTACGGTAAGACGGCTGCGAGATGGCGATAGATAAACGCGACCGAGAGGCCTGATTTACTGTTCAATGGTGAGGCTGTACGATAATCGAGTCAAATCGACTACAGCCAGTTAGTTCATATTCTGGCGAACAATTCACCAACATTGGCAGCTATTCTGATTGCTTGGCTGGCCAACACAATGGCAGGCTCAAGGTTCTGTGGGCCAGACCGTCTTGGCAGAAGCAGTCTGAATTCGAACCCTCTTAGAACTTGCTGCAGTCCTTCGAGCAGTGCACGGATGGCATGAATCCTAAGCCGTTGAGCGAAGAGGAATGATCTCCTGAATTTTTTTATTTAGTCTACGATGAGCTTCCATCAAGTCATAGGAGTTCTGAAGGCGCAACCAGAAACCCTCAGAAAGTCCAACCTGCAAAGGCAGAGATCAGTAGGCGCAGTAATTCTGCGAGCCCCGCGAACAATCTCACTGATACGATTCTGGGGAACCTTTATCGCCTTTGCCAACGCATTCTGCGTCAATCCGAGTTCATCGATGAACTCTTCTTTCAAGATGATGCCTGGATGTGGATTTCTTAAAGTTGCCATTTCCTCTCCTAGCGGTAATCCTCGATCTTCACTCTGCGAGCGTCACCGCTATCCCATACAAAACAAATGCGTCACTGATTGTTTATCCTTATCTTCCACTCGCCCTTACGCTTACCGCTAAATTCCTCGAGTCGATTACTGGGCGGAACGTTCAAATCGTCTAAGCTTTTCGCGGCGTCTATCATGCGCAGCTTGCTCAAAGCCCTATCTTGAATGTCACCGGGCAGTTTTCGGGATCGTTCTCCTCTCCAGACTGCTTCCGTTTCTTTGTCGGCGATTGACAAGATCATGGCGTAGCATGTCTTGGTAATTGTACGCCTAGCGTACAACAACGAATGTCTTCAAACAAGCAAAGGCAGCTCATGAGCTGACCGGGCTTGTTTGAATTGAGACACGGGTGATTACGAATTGGGGCATGTGGGCTTCAGCTTAGTCTTGGCTGACTCCGAGGGCCGCCCGTCCTCACATGCACTCCCTTGTCGGCCATCAAGTGGCCGCTTGTGCGCAAGCAGATTGGCCAGTGCTGTGCCACTAGTGAGTCTGTACGATACTGAAGTTAGATGGACTATAGCCAGTTAGCTCACATTTTGGCGAGCAATTCGCCAACATTGGCAGCTATTCTGATTGCTTGGCTGGCCAACAATGGCAGGCTGAGGGTCCTTGAAACCAAATTTGATACGGTCATTGCGCGCTTGGACAGGATTTGAGACAAGGCTGGACAGGCTAGATGAACGGGTACGGGCACTTGAGCTGTCCAATGCCGGAAGCAAGATCCTTAGTCAATGATCGGCACTGCGAGCCGTGCACAAGTAGGAGCCGGAGCGCGCCCTGGAACCCAAATGACCACTGATGAAGTCGCAAGCACGGCTCAAAGCCCCGTTCAGACTGTTCACGTAAGCAACAGCTTCCAACTTGTCGTCCCAGCGCCTTTCAACCAGGCGGCCACTCTCTTCGGTCCGGAAGGAGAACGCTGCTGGGCGGGCGAGCACTGGAACCCTAACTTCCTCCATCCGCAACCGGCTAAGGACATAGAAGGAGCGGTTTTCACCATTCAGCATGGCGCTCACAAAAGCGTGTGGGTCAACACGCTTTTCGATCCCGCAGGCGGCCGCATGCAGTACGTCTCCTTTATCGCTGACCAGCTTGTATCCACAATAGACGTACGGCTGACCTCTCTAAATTCATCCACCACGAGCGTGGGAGTAACGTATGCCCGCACGGCTCTAGATCCCACTATGAACGAAGAAGTGCAAGCTAAGGGAGTAAGTGACCGCGCAAGCGGACCCCATTGGCAAACGGCGATTGAAAGCTATCTTAAAGATCAGCATTGACTACCGACGAATTTCAAGGGTAGAAGGTCGGCGTGCGTTACAACACAAGCGTCGCCCCGAAGCTACGAGCGCTGGCCGACTCCGGCAGAGCAGGCAATTCTGGCAGAGCAGGTTAGGGAAACCGCCGCTACTTCTCTGTCGAGCACGAGGCGCTTCGGCGCTAGTACCTGCAGCAGCACCGTTGCCGCGTCAGCCGATTTCTTCTGAACACGCTTGAAGCAGTCAGGTCACTTGTTCGACGTATAACAGAAGGAGGATTGCGGAACTATGTCTCAACAACTCAGTGAGCAGTACGATCTTCAACCGGATCCAATAAAATATACATTAATGAGTCGAGTTGAAGCAGTCGAGGCAGAGGTTAAGAAGATGTCGCCTCATGAGCTCCCAGCCTTTCGTCCGCAGTTTGCAAACGGAGGTAGTGACTTCGTTGGTCCAGACTGTGCCCGGTAACCTTATCTCCTGGTCCGCACGATAAATGAGCAAAAGGGAAAACAGAAATGGTACAAATTCGGAATCGAATCTGGTCGGAAGCCAAAACGCCGACTGAAACTGTAAGGCACTATGACTAATCTACAGCTCTATGTTGCCGTCGGACTGCCTACCCTGGCAGTCATTACAAGTCATATCGTAAGCCTCGTACAGGTTTCCGCGATTCGCGAGGACATACGGGAACTTCGCACAGATATGAAGCTTCTGACTGGCAAAGTCTACGAAATGATGGAGCATAAGTAAACCGATATGGGCTTAACGTCTCAGTTCTCCGAGTATGAAGCGGAGCAGTGGGATTAAGAAATCGAGGCAGATGCGACGTCAGGACGACTTGAACAAGTTGCGGCCCTTGCGCTTCGAGAGCACGAAAACGGGCAATCGACTGACCTTTGATTTACAAAGCCTCTAACAGCTTCTGAACCGCCTACAGCCGATTACCTCCAGCAGAAGTTCCTGACATTACCGCAAGCGCTCCTGCACTGCCGCTTCACCCGAAGAACTCTGCACCAGCTGCCGAACCCCTTCCAGCTCTCTCTTCAGACGAGCACCTCTGCGCGCAAGGCTTATCACGTAACCGAGAACAACAAGCCAGGCTACGAGAAAGCCGTAAAACATAAATGCAAAATTTCGTTGATCCATAGTGATGACCTTAGGCGGTAGCGTTTGCGAAACGACGGAGTGAGTCGATCTCCCGAGCGATGGTTTCCTGACGCGTGCGGATGAGAACCAGCGAACCGGCAACCAAGAGCAATGCCAGGAAGTTGATGTAGAGCATGCGTTCCATGTTCGGGTCCATATTGCCGCCGCCGGTGCGGAAGCTAAGAACCGGGCCAGGGTGTTGCGTACGGAACCACTCGATAGACTTCCAGACAATCACAACGTCGAAGCAGCCGAAGATGCAGAGAGCCGATGAGAGGCGAGCACGCTGGGTTGGCTCATCAATCGCCCGGCGCAACATCAAATAGCCGCTGAAGATAAGCACGCACACCAGCGCAGAAGTAAGGCGGTAATCCCAGGTCCACCAAATGCCCCAGATGATTCGGCCCCAGATACTGCCGGTGATGATATTGATGACGGAAAAAACCAAAGCAACCTCAATCACAGACGCCGAAAGCGAATCCCACTTCAGATCCTTCGAACTAAGGTAGAGCAGGCTGAAGATAAGCGCGATAAAGTAGCCGGTCATTCCCACAATGGCTGCAGGAACATGAAAGAACATAATGCGATAGATGGGGCCCTGGGCGGCTTCGTCGGGCAATACGAGAAAAATGTTGTACAGCGTGTAAGTCAGGATGAGTGCCGCTGCGACAGAAAGAGCAATCGAGATTTTTTCGCGCATATAAACTGTTGTTCCCTATCCTATTGTTCCAAGCTTAGTTGACCAGAATGGTTTCTGCCAGCGCGATGGTAAGCGCGGTGAAGACTACATCAAAAACCAGGAGAACCTTCATCCACAGCCACAGGTCGCCAGTCATAGGCAGATTGAGCAGCGCCGCATTGGTGAGTTCTATTGCCGCAATCAGCAAGGGAATCAACAACGGATAGACGATCACAGGAAGCATCAGTTCGCGCAAGCGCAGGTTTACCGTGAGAGCGCCGAAGATCGCGCCTACAACCGAGACGCCCCAGGTCGCAAGCATAAAAACGCCAGTCAGTTCAGCCGGTCGCCGCCACCAGTTGACGTTGAAGAAAACGCCGAAGATGGCTAGCGAGATCAGCTCGATAAGCAGGAGCAGAGCGAAGTTCGCCAGTGCTTTGCCCAGAGCCAGCGCAGAAGCGGAAAGCGGTGAAGCCAGCAGTGCGTCCAGGCACTCGTTCGGAAGTTCACGCGCGAAACCTCGATTGAAGACCAGCGCGCCTGCGAAGACAAACACCAGCCAGAGCAGCCCGCCCGCCATTTCGTGAGTCATCTCCGGGGATGGATCAAAGGCAAAGGAGAACAGCAGCAGGATGGAGATGGCGAACGCACCCGCGGCGTTCAGCGACTCCTTGGTGCGAAGTTCAAGTGCGAGATCTTTGCGTGCGATAAACACTGTCTGACGCAGCAGCCGCATCAGGCAGCAGAACTCGTGGTGTACAAGCGATAAAGCAGGCCAGGGTCGTCGAGCATGGCTTCGGTGCGGGCGCCCGTGTGGCGTAGGCGGCCATTCTCAAGCAGCGCAACGTCGGTCGCTATGGCCAGAGCTTCACGAAGCTGATGAGTAGAAAGCAGAATGGTCGCTCCAGCCGTACGCGCTTCTAATAACAACTCGCTCAGCATGGCAATGGCGCGGTCGTCCAGGGAGGTGAAAGGCTCGTCCAGCAGCAGCAGACGGGGCTGGTGAAGAAACGTGCGGGCGAGAGCCAGCCGCTGGCGCATTCCGCGAGAGAACTGCCGAACCGGCAGAGCGGCCACGCGAGTGAGACCAACACGGTCGAGCCAGCTGGAGACACGCGCTTGCGGTGTTCCCGAAACGCGAGCGAAGAAAGCTAAATTCTCTTCCGCCGATAGATCTTCGTATACCCCAATGCCGTGGCCAAGAAAGCCAAGCTGAGCCCGCGCCGCATCACTCCGAGCCGGGCTGCCAAACAGCTCCACACTGCCGCGCTGAAACGGTGCGAGTCCGGCCAGGATACGCAGAAGCGTCGTCTTACCCGCTCCATTACGCCCCAGCAGTGCCAGGCAGGAGCCCGGCTCTACAGTCAGAGACACATCACGAAGAGCCGGATAGTCGCCGTAGAATTTCCAGAGGTTCGCTATGATTACGCCGCTAGTTCCCATAGGGCGAGCGGACTGGCGACGTACGAAACAGGTACACGAGACCGACTCCCAGCACGCCTAAAGCAAGCGCCAGCAGCCATGGAATGTGCGCGTAAACCGGCGGTCGGCCTTCGGTAATTTGCGCGCCTTCGCCCTCGGGTGTCGCGGCGTTTTCATCGGGATGGAATGAACCAATCCCGGTAATCTCCGCCGTAAACACATCTCGCGCGAGAACGTTGTAAATGTTTGCCTGGGTCTTGGGTTCGGTACCAATCAGCTCCACATCTTTGCCGGACAGCGTCACTCCGGGAGGGGCAACCAAACGCAGAGGAGCAGTCGCCTCCATTCCTTTTACATTCGCTAGCCTGCCGTGGAACGTAATCGGTGAGCCTGCCACCAGAACATAATTGATTTCAAACTGCGACTGGCCCGGCTTGATCGGAAAGTTAACTTGGTAGATGTCTTCCTCGGTTGTCTTCTGGGGGGCGCGCGGCAGCGGCATACCGCCCGGCCCCTGCGCACTCACACGGACCTGGCCGTTTGCAGCAGCAGGTACGTCGAAGCGCAAAGCCCCAAGCTTGTCGTTGTTGTACGTAGTCTTAGAATCGTTCTGAATCACCACAGTCTCACTCGCTGCCAGCTGTGAAGCTGTCGGCTCCAACACAAGAAGCCGCTGCGTGATACGAGCCACCGCAGGTGAAGCGGTCGATTCGAAAACATCGACCTGAACGCCGCCTGTCACAACATTGGGCGTCAGGAGTTTGTTGTAGTTGACCCCTTTGTAATTTGCCTGCAGAAGTTGCGGACCGCCGCCCGGTTCGTCGGTAGTAAAGGCGAACTTTCCAGCAGCATCGCTCGTGGTGTTGCCCAGAGTCCTCATCCCACCTTGCCCGGGCTTCACCAGTGAGACAGGTACGTTCGGCTGGAGCTTGCCCGTAGTGCCATTGATAATGGTGCCGTCAACAGCCGCCGAAAGAGGAACGCACAAAGCCAAAAGTAGGAGCGATCGCAGCGTCATCCCATAGCCTTTCCACACTCTCCACAGAAGCGAAGAGGTTGCGCGAATTGCGCTTTGCAGTGCGGACACACCTTAGCCACTGGTTGTTTTGCTTTGGCCGAGGCACGAACTCGCAGCGCCGTAGTCAACCCCAGACGCTTGATCGTGTCTTCGGTGTCGGCCAGCACCACCGCGAGTTCCCGCTGCAAAGCATGCTTGTTCTGTTGGTAATCATCGTCTGAGAGTTTGCCCAGGCGATACTCAAACTGCAGGTCGCGCAGGCTGTCGTAAATAGCAGCTTTCCGATCATCCAAATGCTGGACAGGAGAAGCCGGGATGACAGCGGGAACATCTTGCGGCCGAATAAAGAGGACGAAGAGAAACGCTGCCGTAGCCAGAAGAGCGGCGGCGCCGATGATCATTCGTCCATATCCATGTGATGGCGATACCGCTCAATCAAAGCGTGGTCGTTGGCTGTCAAAGGCGCAGCCACCTGCTGCTTACGTCGCACAAAACGGAGGTAAATAAAGAAGCCGACCAGCAGCATGAGCCCCGGCATCGCCCAAGTAAGCAATCCGCCGATGCTGTTGGTAGGAGGAGCAGAGAGCGCCTCAACGCCCTGTTCCCGGACAATGCTGTTGACAATTGCATCATCGGATGCGCCGCTCGCCTGCATGTCATGAATTCTTTGCCGCATTGGCTCGGCAAATCCGCAGCGGGGCATGTTGCAGTCCCCAACTGTAAATTTACAGCCTTTGCAGCGGCAAGCCAGCCGATCGCCAACGCGCGCCACATCCGGCGTATTGAACTGCATCGCGTCCTGGGCCATGGCTGCCGAGACAACCAGCAGCACAATTGCCAGCGGCCTACACTTCAACTTTGGCACCACTCGCCTCATAGCTCACTACTTCTGTCCGGGCGTATTGCATCCGGACTTTGGCTGGAATCAGACACACGAGCGTTCCGAACAGCAGAACGAAGTACCCAATCCAAACCCACGTCACAAGCGGCAGGACATAAATCTGGAAAATTGCCTTGCTGCTGTCCTGCATAACGCCCGAGAAATTCACGTAAAGATCTTCTTTAAGGCCACGACGGAGACCCACCGTAGAGCTCTGCTGCTGGCTCGCTTTGTAGAGACGGATCTCGGGGTCGAGTTGACCGGTTACCCGCCCGTTCTGCGAAACCTGCAAAGCGGCATGGCTGAACTCGTAGTTGCCGGTATCGCCCGAATTAACGCTCAGCAGCTTCAGATCGTATCCGCCATAATGAACCGTTTCGCCCAAACCAATGTTGCTGATTCGGTGCTGATCGAAGGCGTGCCCAGTGAAGCCGATGAACAGGATCACAATGCCCATATGCACCAGATACCCACCATAGCGGCGAGTGTTACGCCACGTAAGTTCAAAGGCTGCTTTCGGTAAAGCGAGCGACTCTTTCAGCTGAATGGCTCGTGCGCCCTTCCAGAACTCACTGAAGATGGTGCCCAGCACAAACGCGCAGAGCCCGAAAGAGATGAGCGGCGCAATCGCACGCATGCCGGAGACGGCCAAAGCCACAATCGTCACAACGCCGACAACGGTTGGCACAAGGAACGCCTTCTTGAGACTGCTGAGCGAACTCTTACGCCACGCAATCAGCGGCCCGACACCAGTCAGGAACAACAGGAACAGCGCAATGGGAACATTAACCCGCACGTAGTACGGACCATCGATTGTTTCCTTTTCACCCGTAAGCGCTTCCATAATGACCGGAAAGAGCGTGCCCCATAGAATGGCAAAGCAGCTGGCCAACAAAATGAGGTTGTTAAATAGAAAACTCGACTCCCGCGAGACCACGCTCTCCAGTTTCACTTCGCTCTTCAAATAAGGAAGGTTACGAAGGATAGCGAAAGCGGTCAGCACAGTAGCGCTGATCAGGAAAGTAGTGAAGTACGGTTTCACCGGCGATTGCGCAAACGCATGCACAGACGACACCAGACCCGTCCGGGTGAGCGTCGTACCCAGAATGCTCAGCAGGAACGTGGCCGACACCAGCACCATATTCCAGACCTTCATCATGCCCTTCTTCTCCTGCATCATCACCGAGTGCAGAAACGCAGTGGCCGTGATCCAGGGCATGAACGACGCGTTCTCAACCGGGTCCCAGCCCCAGTAGCCGCCCCAGCCAAGAACCGTGTAGGCCCAACCCATGCCGAGCAGAATGCCGGTGCTCTGGAATAGCCATGTCACAATCGCCCACCGGCGAGTCGTGTGGATCCACGCTTCGCCTGGTTGCCGAGTAATCAGCGAGGCCATGGCAAACGCGAATGGCACAGTAAAGCCCACATAACCCAAATACAGAAACGGCGGATGGATAGCCATGGTCCACCACTGCAACAGCGGGCTGAGTCCGTTGCCATCCGTCGCGTCGTAGATGCCTTTGCCGATCATCAGCACTTTGAAAGGGCTGGCAACGAAGGTGATCATCGCAATGAAGAAGGCCAGCACGGTGCTCATAATGCTGATTACAATCGGCATCATCTCGCGGAAACGGCGTCGGTTCGTGTAAGTGACAACCGCCGTATAAGTCGACAGCAGCCAGCTCCAGAGCAGGAGCGAGCCTTCCTGACCGCCCCACCAGGCAGTGAACTTATAAATGCCCGACATGGCCTTGTCAGTATGCGCGGCAACGTAAGCCAATCGGAAATCGCCAGTGACTAAGAGCGTGACAAGAATTGCCGAAGCAATGGTAAGCAGTCCCCAAGAGGCATAAACCGCGCGTTCGGCAGCAATCACCAGATAAGGGCGTTTCGCATACTTACCTGCGATGCCGGCCAGGATGGCGAATACGGTGAAACAGAAGGAAAGAAGAATGGAGAGCGCGCCGAGATTTTCCATGAGGAACTTAAGCGGTACCTACTACTAAGATGCCGGCTGAACAGCTGCAGAGCCCTGAATCTTAGTCGATTCAGTGGTCTTATGAGTCAGGCCGCGCTGCGGTGGTTTAGCCTCGTACTTCGACGCGCACTTAGCTTGAATTTTGCTCGCTTCGAAAACCCCGTTCGGACCCAGTCGACCATCCGCGAGAGCCTGTGCGTTGTCTTTGAAGGTGTCAGGAAGCGGGTCAGAGCCGGTATACACAACGTTCATCACCTGCGGGCCCTGATAAAGCGTGAAAGTCACCTGACCATCGCGTTGTTTCACGATCGAGCCAGGTTTCACATCACCACCCAGACGTAGACGCTGTCCATGCGCGGCGCTCCCCATTGTTTGAAGCTCAGGAATGGTCTTGTAGTAAGTTTTTGTGTCAGAAATGCCACCGGCGGCCAGCCACACCAGCGACCCCACAATCAAGATCATCAGAACAGCAAAGTTTACGTAGGTTTTCATGGAGCTTCTTCAGGAAAGCAGGGAATAAATTCAGTATAGTCCGAATAAGAGATCGTTAGAGAGGCGTACTTCGGTGCGTTTTGGACTCACGGCGCCGTGGCACGTTCGCCAGGGTGAGTATTCTCTGGCCCAGCGTTCTCGGCTGTCATCTAACATTCACCACTCATGCCCGAAGGCAACGAACTTCACCGGCACGCCCTGCGCCATGCCGAATTTTTCGCAGGTCGTAGCGTGACCGTCGACGCTCCGAACGGTCGTTTTGCCGATGGCGCTGCTCTCCTGGACAGCCGTAAGCTCCGTTCAGTCGAGGCTTTTGGCAAGCACTTGTTCTACAACTTTGGCCGCGCTCGCCAACTCCACGTTCACCTTGGTCTCTACGGCAAGTTCCGCGAAGGCAAAATGCCGTACCCTGAACCGAAAGGCGCCCTCCGCCTCCGCATCTCCACGCCCGAGCACTGGATTGAACTCCGCGGCCCCACCGCTTGCGACGTCCTCACCGAGAAGGCCCGCCACCAGCTTCTCGCCCGTATCGGTCCCGATCCCCTCCGCGACGATGCCGACCCGAGTATCGCCGTTAACCGCATCCGAAAAAGCCGCTCACCCATAGGAGCTCTGCTAATGGATCAGTCCGTCCTCAGCGGCATCGGCAACATCTATCGAGCCGAACTTCTCTTCCGCGCCCGCCTTCACCCTCTGCGACCCGGTCTCTCCATCCCGGCCAAAACTCTTCACACCCTTTGGAGAGATGCTGTCGAACTGATGCACTCCGGCATAATTGATCGCCGCATTGTCACCACCCTGCCGTCTGATCGCCCCCACCCGACCGGTAAAGCCCGCGCCGGCGAGACCCACTACGCCTACCGCCGCAAAGGTCTTCCGTGCTTCCTTTGCGGTACCGAAATCCAGCTCAAAGCATTCGTCGGCCGGAAACTCTACTGGTGCCCCGCCTGTCAGCCGGAGGCGAAGGTAAGTTGATGAAAGGCAAATACTTATCCTTTTCTATCCTCCCCTTTTCCACGGGCTTTGCACACTCTTTCCGTTCCGCTTCTCGTCTTGCGGTACCCTGTAAGTTGCTGATTCAACAACGTTTATCCCCGCTTTAAGCGCCAGGCCAAAAATGCTCTTGACTTCACTCCGCGCTCGCCCTACACTCCAATCACTAACAGGTTTTAGCGGTTGCGAAGCCGTTGGATCTGATTCTCCCTATAAACGAAAATCCTGGTCAGCCAGGGTAAAGATCATGCTCATTCACCCGAATGGGCATTTTCTTTTTGCCTTATGAGACCAGCCCCGCCCAACTCTAACGACGCTCCCCAGACCTGGCGCGAGCGTTTCCGAGCCCTTCGCAACGTCCCCCCGCTCCTCCGGATGGTCTGGCAAACCAGCCCCACTCTTACGGTCTCTACGCTCCTGCTCCGCGCTATTTCGTCCCTGTTCCCTCTGGCCACTCTCTGGATCTCCAAACTCATCATCGACCTGGTCGTCCGCGCCATCCGCCACGAGCATATCGACCGCACCCAGATCTGGAAGCTGCTCGTCCTGGAAGGCTTGCTCGCCATCGCCTCCGACACGACCGGGCGCTTTGTCTCCTTGGTTGACAGCCTGCTCGGCGACCGCTTCACCAACCAGGTCAGCATCCGCTTAATGGAGCACGCCAACTCGCTCGACCTCGAATCCTTCGAAGACCCGGTTTTCTACGACAAGATGGAACGCGCCCGCCGCCAGACTACCTCGCGTCTGGGCCTCCTCGCCAGCCTCGCCGGTATGGGTCAGCAAATTCTCACCTTGCTCACCATGCTCTCGGCTGTCATCTTGTTTTCGCCCTGGCTCCTCCTGCTGCTGGTCGCCGCCACCATCCCGGTGTTTTTCGGCGAAACCAAGTTCGCCATGCTGAACTACTCCATGCTCTACCGCTATACTCCTGAGCGCCGTGAGCTGGACTACCTCCGCTATCTGGGCGCCAGTAACGCCAGCGCCAAAGAGATTAAGATCTTCGGCCTTGGACCCTATCTGGTCGAGCGGGCCCGCGTCTTGTTCGAACGCTTCTATGGAGAGAATCGCCGGCTCGCCATCCGCCGCGCCCTCCACGGCTCTCTCCTCAATCTCGTCCCCACTGCCGCCTACTACTTGGCCTACGCCCTCATCCTCCTTCGTGCCTTAGCCGGCGTCCTTACCATCGGCGACCTCACCCTCCTGATCGGCGCCTTCTCCCGCTCCCGCAGCATCATGGAAGGCCTGGTCTCCGGTCTGGTCGGCATCTCTGAACAAGCGCTCTTCATCAAGGACCTGTTCGACTTCTACGACACCGTCCCAACCATCTCTTCCCGCCCGGAGGCCCTGCCCGCACCGCGCCCCATTCGCGACGGCTTCGAGTTCTCCCACGTCTCCTTCCACTACGCCGGCTCTGACCGCAATGTCCTCGACAACGTCTCCTTCCGGTTCTACCCAGGCGAACGCATCGCCTTGGTCGGCGAGAACGGAGCAGGGAAGACCACGCTGGTCAAACTCCTGTCCCGTTTGTACGACCCCACAGGCGGACGCATTCTCCTCGACGGCGCTGATCTACGCGACTATAATGTTGAAGCTTTACGTCAAGAGATCGGCGTAATCTTCCAGGACTACATGAGGTATGACATGCTAGCGAGTGAAAACATTGGAGTTGGCCGCATCGAGCAGCTCGCCAATGAGACACGGATTATAGGTTCTGCCGAGAAAAGTCTGGCCGCCGCCGTGGTCACCGCCCTACCCGAACAGTATGGTCAAATGCTCGGCCGTCGCTTCGAAGGTGGTGTTGATCTCTCTACCGGTCAATGGCAAAAGATTGCGCTCGCCCGTGCTTACATGCGCGATGCCCAGATCCTGATCCTCGACGAACCCACCGCCAGCCTCGACGCCCGTGCCGAGTTCGAAGTTTACCAACGTTTCGTTGAACTCACAGCAGGCAAGATGGCCGTGCTGATTTCCCACCGCTTTTCCACAGTCCGCATGGCTGACCGCATCCTCGTCCTCGAAAACGGCCGCATCGTAGAGCAAGGCTCTCACGGAAGTCTGGTTTCCCTAGGCGGCAAATACGCCGAACTCTTCGAATTGCAAGCCGCCGGCTACCGCTAGAACGAACCGAACGAACGGGACAGCCTGGGATGAACGGAACGAACAACGAACGGACAACGAACGGGACAGCCTGACTTGAGCAGTTCGCCAAATTGGCCAACTTGTGCCAGCTGCCTGCTGAGTTCGTCGTTTTGCCTTGCCACTCAAAAACTCTCTTAAAACGCGAAATGAAGGCTTTACCGGCCCGATTTGTTCCTCCCCACGCTAATCCTCCGCAACTGCATTTCAGACATCCATGAGCGCGAATAGCGCGACAAGCATCCCGATCAGAGGGCTGCTCTGCCATTCCCGCCGATATCTTCTTCAAAACCATCAACTTAGACCACGCGTGCCTTTCTGTTCTAAAACGACGAACTGCGCAGACTGCTATGGGGGTTTGGACCTCTTAGGGCAATCGCTCAAGTCAGGCTGTCCCTTTCCCAATCTCCCTTTCCCAATCTCGCTATGTAGGTTTGGAGCACTTCGGGCAATCGCTCAAGTCAGGCTGTCCCTTGCCCCAATCCTTGCCCAATCTCCCAAACCTGCACACCTTTGCTACCGTCATATAGATTGCCCCGCACTCTTCTGCTCTCTCTTCTCACCGTGTCCTCCGTCCTTTGTCAAACCCAGCCCGCCCCGGACTCCCCGCCGCTTATGCCCTGGCCGGCCAGCCTCACGCTAGGCTCGGGTTCTGTCGCCATCGACCCCAACTTTTCCGTCTCCCTAACCGGCGCCGGTTCGTCCGACCCCCGCGTCCAAGCCGCCGCCCTCCGCCTCTTCGATCGCCTCTACCACCAGACCGGCATCCGAGTCTTACCGCGCCTGACCCCGGCCGGCACTCCCGCCACGCTCACCATCCTGGTAGAAAACAAAGATCACCGCCCACCCCAAAAGCTCGGTGACGACGAGCGCTACTCTCTCATCGCCGCCGACAACCGCATCCGCCTCTCCGCCAACAGCCCGCTCGGCGCATTGCGCGGCATCGAAACCTTCCTGCAACTAATCACCCCCAGCTTCGCCGTCCCCGCCGTCAACATCCAGGACGGCCCCCGCTTCCCCTGGCGCGGCCTCTCGCTCGACGTCTCCCGCCACTTCATTCCCGTCGAAAACGTCAAGCGCACCCTCGACGGCCTCGCCGCCGTCAAAATGAATGTCTTCCACTGGCACCTCTCCGATGACCAGGGCTTTCGCATTGAAAGCAAAAAGTTCCCCCGCCTCCATCAGCTTGGTTCCGACGGTCTCTACTACACCCAGACCCAGGTCGCCGACGTTCTCGACTACGCTCGCGCTCGCGGCATCCGCGTCGTCCCCGAATTCGACATCCCCGGCCACGCCACCAGCTGGCTCCCCGGCTACCCCAAACTCGGCACCACCGCCGGGCCTTTTGAAATCGTCCACACCCACGGCATCCTCACCGCCCTTCTCGACCCCACCAAAGAATCCACCTACCGCTTTCTTGACACCTTCATCGGCGAAATGGCCCGCCTCTTCCCCGACGAGTACTTCCACATCGGCGGCGACGAAGTCGACCCCAAAGAATGGAATGAGAGCCCGGCAGTTCAGCAGTTCATGCGCAAGCACAACATCGCTGATGCCAAAGCCTTGCAGGCCTACTTCAACAGCCGCCTGTTGAAGATTGTCATCAAACACGGCAAGCGCATGGAGGGCTGGGACGAAGTCCTGCAACCCGGCCTCCCTAAAAGCATCGTCATCCAAAGCTGGCGCGGTCAGGAGTCGCTCTGGCAGGCCGCCCGCGAAGGCTTTCAGGGCATTCTATCCGCCGGCTACTACGTCGACCTGATGTATCCGGCTTCCCAGCACTACGCCATCGATCCCTTGATCCTGCCTCCAGCCGTCATTGCAAAGCTCACTCGCGACGGCAAACCCATCCCTGACGCCCTCACTCCCGAACAGGCCAAAAACATCCTGGGAGGCGAAGCCGCCATGTGGGAAGAGCTTGCCACCGACGAAAACCTCGACGCCAAACTCTGGCCCCGCACCGCCGCCATCGCCGAGCGCTTGTGGTCCCCCCAATCGGTCACCGACCCCCGCTCCATGTACCAACGCCTCGAGAGAACCAACCACTGGCTCGAATACTTAGGGCTGACCCAGCAATCGAACCTGGTCCTGATGCGCCGCCGCCTCCTGAAAGACGACCGCGACCTGCCCACCCTGGACCGCTTCGCCGCCGTCCTCGAGCCCGTCAAAGGCTACTCACGCCACGCCGAGAAGTACGGAACCTACACCCCCTTGAACCGCCTGGTCGACGCCATCCCACCAGAAAGCAACGCCGCCCGCCGCTTCCGAGAAGCTGTCGACACGTATCTAACCGACCACAATCCGGAGCCGATCCGCACCCAATTGGCACTCTTCCGAGAATCCGCCCGCAACGTCCGCCCGGTGCTGGAGGCAAGCCCGATCCTGACCGAGAACCTGGAAGCCGCCGAAGCCCTCGACACGCTCAGCCGCATCGGCGAAGAAGCCCTCACCTACCAATCCACACCCGCCCCACCAAACTGGAAAGCAGACAGCGAAGCCGCAGTAAAACTCGCGTCCCAACACAAGGGAGACCTCTTAGTCCAAATCGCCCCCGGCGTGCAAAAGCTGGTGGACTCGGTGGCTCGCTGAAGAAGCTTCGTTTTTGCTACCATCCCAACCAAAAGCTACTCTGGGGACATCCCGGCCGAGGTCTACGGACCTCACAGCAATCTTTTCCGACACCGCTCAGTCTCTACTAGGTACCCCAAAAAGCCGCTTCGGGGACATCCCCGGCCAAGGTCCACGGACCTCACAGCAATCTTTTCCGACACCGCTCAGTCTCTGCTAGGTACCCCAAAAGCCGCTTC
>CAXTYH010000001.1:0-382485 GCA_964248405.1 uncultured Bryobacteraceae bacterium | reverse complement strand
CTAGGTACCCCAAAAGCCGCTTCGGGGACATCCCCGGCCAAGGTCCACGGACCTCCCAGCAATCTTTTCCGACACCGCTCAGTCTCTGCTAGGTACCCCAAAGCCGCTTCGGGGACACCCCGGCCGAGTGTCTACGGACTCACAAACACGAAGCATCGTAGGCGTGTCCCCAAATTGCCAGCCTTCACCGGTACCCCTCACAGTCACTCGTCCGAAATGAAACGCAACGCCTCGCCTGTACCGGAGTTGCGGCCTGTCCACCATATGTGCCTAATTAGCGCGACAAAGCTGACCTCAACAAGGGCTCTACAGCGGTGACAACTTCCCTAGCTCCGTACGGTGTAACTACGGCACACCAATTCTGATACAAGTAGTACAAACAGGAAAATCGCACGCCACGAAGTTGGTTCTACGGCACAGGGCGCCTTGGCCAGCAACCCGCCCAACTCAACTTCCGCTCCTTCGAATCATGACCAAGCTCACCCTGAGCCAGCTTTCGGCTCTCCTCTTCCGCGCCTGCGATGACCTGCGCGGCAACATGGACGCCTCTGAATACAAGGAATACATCTTCGGCATGCTATTCCTCAAACGCCTCAGCGATCTTTTCGACCAGGAGCGTGAACGCCTCAGCAAGCAACTCACCGCTCGCGGCGATCTCACAGCCGACCAGATTGCCGCCAAGCTCGGAATGCCCGACGAGTACACATTCTGGGTTCCCGCTACTTCTCACTGGTCTCACCTGCGTCATCTGAAAACCAACGTCGGCAATCAGCTCAATTCAGCCCTGGGCGCCCTCGAAGAAGCGAACCCCGACACCCTGCAAGACGTCCTCAAACACATCAACTTCAACCGCAAGATCGGCCAGCGCTCACTCGACGACGACACGCTCTCCAACTTCGTCCAGAACTTCGAGAAAATCCCGCTTCGCGACGAAAACTTCGAATTTCCCGACCTCCTCGGCGCGGCTTACGAATACCTCATCAAGTTCTTCGCCGATTCCGCCGGCAAAAAGGCCGGAGAATTCTACACGCCCGCCGACGTCGTCCGCACCCTCGTCGAAATTGTCGACCCGCAAGCGAACATGTCCGTCTACGACCCCACCTGCGGCTCCGGCGGCATGCTCATCCAAACCCGCGACTACCTCCGCGACTGCGGCGCCGATCCGCGCAATCTCTCCCTCTATGGCCAGGAAAGTATCGGCACCACCTGGTCCATTTGCAAGATGAACATGCTGCTCCACAGCATCGAAACCGCCGACATTCGCCAGGAAGACACCATCCGCCACCCGCAGCACAAGGCCGACAACGGCGAGCTCCAGCGCTTTGACCGCGTACTCGCCAATCCGCCCTTCAGCCAGAACTACATCAAAAAGGAAACCGAGTACCCGGGCCGCTTCGCCGTCTGGCTCCCTGAAAAAGGCAAGAAGGCCGACCTGATGTTCGTCCAGCACATGCTCTCCGTCCTCAAAGCTGACGGTAAGCTCGCCACCGTCATGCCCCACGGCGTTCTCTTCCGTGGCGGCGAGGAGAAAGAAGCTCGCAAGTACTTCCTCGAACACGGCTGGCTCGATGCCGTCATCGGTCTTCCGGCCGGGCTCTTTTACGGCACCGGCATTCCTGCTTGCGTCCTGGTTCTCAATAAGAAAGACGCCGCCACCCGCCGCGACGTCCTCTTCATCAATGCCGATCGCGAGTACCGTGAAGGCAAAGCGCAGAACTTTCTGCGCCCGGAGGATATCTCCAAGATCGTCGGAGCCTATCGCGAACGCGCCGATGTTCCTGCCTACGCCCGCCTCGTGCCGGTGTCAGAGATCGAGGCGGAGGATTTCAATTGCAATATACGGCGCTATGTCGATAACGCGCCTCCCCCTGAACCGCACGACGTTCGCGCTCATCTGCACGGCGGCGTGCCGGTCTCCGAGATCGACGCGCTCGCGCACTTCTGGACCAACTACGGCTCTCTTCGCAACCGCTGCTTTGTTGGGCGTTCGGATCAAGCCTGAATCAAAGCTTACGGTCCCTATCGTGCTGGTGTCATTCTTTCTTAATCGGAAGTATAGTTTAGGCTGGGACACGGGCAAATGGACATAATGACGTCTGCTGAGCGAAGCACGCGAATGAGCTTGATAAAGTCCAAGAACACTCGGCCTGAGCTTACGGTCCGCAGGCTCGTGCATCAGCTCGGGTATCGATACCGGCTACATGGGAAGGGATTACCAGGTCATCCAGACCTAGTATTCGGACGCAAGCTCAAAGTGATTTTTGTTCATGGCTGTTTTTGGCATCTTCACGATGCTTGCCCCGTCTGTCGCCCTCCGAGATCGAACCTTGCTTACTGGGGCCCGAAGCTAAAAGCCAATGCTATTCGAGACAGATCTGTACGCGAGGAACTACATCAGCTTGGATGGCAGTCCTTGGTGCTGTGGGAGTGCGAACTCGGCGGAATTGATGAACTAACTTGTCGAATTACGGCATTCCTCAATGACATTTAGGCGTTCCTATCACAGCGTTCGCAAATGGTAGAATCAGAGTCTTAGCTCGGCGTATTAACCGACGTGATCTCAAGGACTCAAGTTTTTGTTGAAATCAGCCGATAAGACCCAGATGAGCTTCGTAGATGGTTCTCATCGCCAAATTTCACTATTTGGAGCGAAAAACGGAATCTCTCCCGTTCGGGATTTTAAGGCACAGTCTTCGAGGGAGGCAGGCAACAGTAACCCATATCTTCGTCGCCTGAGCGCGTTCAACAAAAACTCGTTAGCCAAACCGCGTTTTACCCTTATAAGCCTCTTCTGTGGAGGAGGGGGTCTCGATTTGGGATTGAGCTTTGCCGGTTTTGGAACTCGTGTTGCAAGCGATGTTGCTCCCGCTTTTGTCGCTAGCGTAGTCAGCAATTTACCCCATGCGAAAGCGTGCAGTGAGGACGCGTTAGTCCTGACAAAAGAAAAACTTTGTAAGCTGGCAGGGATAGCAGACATTGATTTGATTGCAGCTGGGCCGCCATGTCAATCCTTTAGCATCTTAGGACAACGTGGTGCACTAGCGGATCCACGCGGGAAGTTAGCACTTAAGTACTTCGACTTGATCGCTGATATTAAGCCGAAAGCCTTCTTATTTGAGAATGTTCCCGGCCTTCTGACCGTCAATAAGGGTCAGGACTGGAAAACGCTTCTTGCTTATGCAAGGCAGCGAACAGGTTATTACTTCCACGTGGCGCGATTAAACGCGGCTGACTTCGGCATCCCACAAATCCGCGAACGCATTATCCTTGTGGGACTCAAACAAAGCGTGCCATTTCAGTTCCCGAAGATTCCGAGCGGCCCGGGTGCCGGTGACTTGATCGTCGCCTTGGCTGATCAACAGGGTGAAGGAATTCCGAGCGCTTGGGCACTAGAGGACGTTGATCATTTGGCAAACCACGACATTCGAGAGCATGGATTGAACGTCAGGGAACGATATAGCAGGATTCAACCCGGTGAAAGGGACCGAACAGATCACACAGATAGGATTGATCCGAGCCGTCCGTCGGGTACAGTGCTAGTAGGCTCTGGTGGTGGAGGCGGTCGACCCCACATTCATCCATTCCAGCCTCGTGTCATCACCGTTCGAGAAGCGGCACGGCTCCAGAGCTTTCCGGACTGGTATGTCTTTCAAGGTACAAATACTGCGCAATATCGGCAGGTGGGAAATGCAGTTCCGCCCCTTCTTGCTTATGAGGTTGGTAAATCATTGGCTGAAGCTATTGGACAGTTCATATAGTTAGTTAGGGGCCGAAGTTTCTGTTTCCGAGCATTCCCTATCCTGGCTATTCGTGGCGTATAAACCATCACATGGGACGGGTAACACCGGAACACCTTTACCACATTCTTTGGGCAGCAAACGCCTTCTCGCATAATCACGATCCAGCCGCGGACATCAACAGTTACTTAATAGCCAATCAACAGTGGACGGCAAATATTCGCGAGGATAGCGGACAGCCCGACGCTTGGCGCGATTACCAACAAATACTTAGCGAACTCGGGCTGATGTACTCGCTGGAGAGTTTACCTGCTATAACTCCAACACCGCTTGGCTTAGCCTTCCTAGATGGCTCAATGGGCTTCTCAGAGGTTATGACTTTGCAGGCTTTGCGGTTTCAGTATCCAAATGGGCATCACGTCATGATAGGTGCTACGCAGAGGAGTGAGCTTGCTACTACTAGCTACGTCAACGTTGATTCGTTTACCCAGTTACAGGCGCTCTCTAACGTAATGATTCGGCCCACTGTCTTGGTCTGGCGCGTCCTGCGCCGGTTGGCTGATTTAGGTACAGTGCCGAAGCTCGATGTAAATGAATTCGAGAGCTACTTGATGCGCTGCTCCAGAAATGAGGATTTTGCAGCCTGTGCTGACTCAATCTCCGCCGCCAGGCGAAAGAATATCATGTTTGAACGCCTCGGCAGTCGGCAGCGCAGGAATGCACAGGACTGGATGAGGTTCTTGCGGCTGACCTCCATATTTTCCGTGACAGATGGTCGCCCGCCTAGCCTAACGCTTAGTGACTTTGGGAATCTACACGCGGCCGAACTCGATGAACTTTGCGCAGTCCTCGAAGCGCCATCAACGTTTTGGCAGCCCGGTTCCGCTTCTGCAGTCGACCGGCTTCGCTGGTATTCTCAATTCGGGGGTGTTGACCTCTCGATTCCAGAGCTTCCCACTGCAACCACCACACAAGACAAAGGCGAGTTCGTAGGTGGGAAGGAGGAAGATGACCATGTTGAATCCGAAGAGAGCCTAAGTGGCGGTCACATAAATCTTCGTGAGTTCCAGGGTGTTCAGCACCATAGAGAGGCTCCCAATGGCTTGACCATTCAGTCCGTCTATCGGGCTGAACTAAGTAAGAGCGCTCACCGTCTTCATGATCGGATGGTCTTGCTAATTGCCGAGACCTGCAGGTTAAAAGGCGCTGTCGTGTTCGAGGATCCAAGCTCAGTGGACCTTCTTGTTCAGTACAATCGACAGGAATTTATTGTAGAGGTAAAGAGTGTCACCGCGAAAAACTTCGTCGGGCGGCTTCGTTGCGCGCTCGGTCAAGTCCTACATTACGATTACCTTCGTAGTCCGGCCTCAAACCTTCCCCGAAGAAAGGTAATCGCGCTTGCTGCTCATATTCCAGATAATTCTTGGTCAATCACTTTTGTGAATTCTTACCTAAAGATGGATCTTTTAGCCCTCACGTCCGATCAGCTACAAATCCACTCATCCTCGAAATCTTGTGTTCAGCTCTTCGGATGAGCTTAGATAATTCTGCAACAAGGCTTTAGAACCTAGGCGTGAGCTTGCCATAACTACCGCAACCTTCCACTCCGCCCTTTGTCAGAATCTTGACCGGGTGCGCCCCCAAGGCCTAGCCGTTATCTTATCCAGCAGATCGACCTTGCAACCCTGTCGCGGTTCCCACATCACCCAACCCGCAAAGAAGCCAAGCGCTGGAACGCCGTTGAAAATTTCTCCAAGCCCTTCGACTTTAACGATCCCGATAAGAAGCTCACCGGTATAGCGTTTCTCATCGTCTGCGACATGCTGCTCACCGGCTTCGATGCGCCTGTCGAGCAGGTCATGTACATCGACAAACGGCTCAAAGAGCACAACCTGCTCCAGGCCATCGCTCGCGTGAACCGTGTCGCGAAGGGCAAGAGCCGCGGCTTTATCGTCGATTACATCGGCCTTGCCAATCACCTCGCCGTCGCGCTCGCCATCTACACCGGCGAAGACAAACTGGATATTGAGAACGGCTTGAAAGACCGCCTCACTGAATTGCCGATTCTGGAAGAGCGCTACCGCCGGCTCCTGCATTTCTTTCTCACTCTCGGCATTGACGACATAGAAGGCTTTGTCACCGGTACCCTAACCTCGCCGGAAATGCAGGTTGCCGTCGTGCATGCCGCCACCGGCGCTCTGGCCGACATTCCTTTACGCGCGGACTTTGAGGTCTACCTGAAGAAGTTCCTCGAAAGCCTGAACCTGATCTTGCCGCACGACTCCGGCCACCCTTATCGCGGTCCGGCCCGCCGCTTTGGCTATCTCATGCGCATGGTAAAAGAGCGCTACAAAGATGACTCGCTCGATATGGGCGATGCCGGCGCCAAGGTCCGCGCACTCATCAATCAGCACTTGGTGGAACTCGGCATTAACCCGCGTATTCCACCCACCGAATTGCTCTCCCCTGATTTCCTCGCCAACGTCCGCCGCCATTGGAACAACAACGCCGAAGCGAAGGCCAGCGAAATGGAACACGCCATTCGCAAGCACTGCACGGTGCACCTCGATGAGGATCCGGCTTTCTACCGTCGCCTCAGTGACAAGCTGGAAGAGCTCATCCAGACCCACAAAGAAAACTGGACGGCTCTCGCCGAGGGGTACGAACTACTCCGCCGCGAAGTTGAGGCTGGACGTACTGAAACTATCGAAGGGCTGACAAAAGAGGCCACCACGTTCTACGATCATGTACAGCAGCTTGCCTTCAACGGCGCAGGCGTTCCCCCCGAATATCGCAAGCCGCTGCAAACTCTTATGACTCGCATCGTTGAAATGCTTGGCGACACCATCGGCATTATCGATTTTTGGAAGAAGCCGGTAGAAGTAAAACGCCTGCGGGGTCGGATCGATACCGAACTGCTTGCCGCTGCCATACCCAACCTCAACACGGCCCACGAACGCATTGCCGTAGAGATCGTGAAACTTGCTGAGAAGCGTCACGCGGATCTTCTCCGATGACCGCAAAACTCTACCGCGACTTCACCTACCAAGTTGTACGGAGCCGCCGCAAAACGGCCGACATTGTCCTCGAACGCGATGGCAGCCTGGTTGTCCGCATTCCCCGCGAATTGGCAGCCGCACAGATTGACCAGATTCTCGACCAGAAGCGGCTCTGGATCCATCGCAACCTTTCCGAATGGCGCGAACTGAACGCCGCCCGCATCACCCGCGAGTTTCGGAACGGTGAGGGATTCCTCTATCTCGGCCGCTCTTATCGGCTGTCGGTCGTGGCCGATCAGGACGAGCCAGTTTCGTTAAGAGCCGGCCGCTTCTGCCTTCGTAGCGATCTCACAAAAGAACCTGGGCAGGCCAAACGCGCCTTTGCTGATTACTACACCACTCGCGGTCTGGAACGGATCGCAACCCGCGTTGCCTACTACGCTCCCAAAGTAGGCGTCACAACCCGACGCCTCGCAGTTCGCGAACTTGGCCACCGTTGGGCCTCCTGCTCTCCTAACGGCAACCTCGCCTTTCACTGGAGGTGCATGATGGCGCCGCTTACCGTCATTGACTACTTAGTCGTCCATGAACTCTGTCACCTGCGTGTTCTCGACCACACCGAAGCTTTCTGGAACGAAGTCGATAAAGTCATGCCTGATTACCGGGAGCGAAAAGACTGGCTAAGGAAGAACGGCGCTGCACTCGACATCTGAGCCTTTCAGTCACAACCCACCAAAATATCCCTAACCCAAACTCCCCAAACTACATCCCGCCATTTTCCACCCCGTGCATAGTTCGTTTTGAACCCTGCGCCTGTTACGGTCATACCGCCCAGGAGCAATCGACCTATGCACACCACCATCTCCGCCGCGCAACTCACAGCCAATCGCCAAAACGCGCAGCTATCCACCGGTCCCCGCACCGCCGAGGGGAAAGCGAAATCATCGCTGAACGCCGTTCGCACCGGCCTCACCGGACGCACCATTCTTCTCTCCGCCTCCGAAGCCGACGCCTACGAACTGCACATCACGCGCTTTGCCTGCGACTGGAATCCGGTGGGCGACCGCGAAACCGAACTCGTGCAAAGCTTGGCCGATACGCAGTGGCGTCTGAACCGCATTCCGATCCTCGAAGCCGGCCTCTATGCCTCGCGTCGAATGGAGTGCGCCGACTTGTTCCCGGACGAAACCGACGAGAATGTCCGCACGCTGCTGATTGACAACCACATCTGGGAAACCAATCGCCGCCTGTTCAACAACCTCGGCTTGCAGGAGTCGCGCCTTCGCCGTCACTACGCCAAAGATAAAAGGGAACTCGAACTGTTGCAATCCAAACGGCGCGAAGAGGAAAGGGAAGCTGATCGGTTCATTGCCGAAGCGGCCTCCCCGCAGGTCCGCTCTTCCGCAGTTCCTACCGATGGCTTCGAATTTTCAGGGGCGCCGCTCGCCCCTAACGCGCCGGTGCAGACAGACTGGCCAGCGACGAAAGTTTCAGCTCCGGGTGTTCGCTGATCGTCGTTTCGGTATACATATCAATTACTTGTTCCGGCGTGCTATCCGCCACCAGCACGCCTTTATCCAAGTAAATCGCGCGGTCGCAATTCCTGCGAATCTGTTCCAGCGTATGCGTAACGAACAGAATCGTCTTGCCCGAGTTGCGAAACCGTTCCAGCCGCTCAAAGCACTTCTGCTGAAACGCCATATCGCCCACTGCCAGAATCTCGTCAATCACCAGAATGTCCGGATTCACTTCGGTAGCAACAGCAAACGCCAACCGCATGTACATACCGGACGAGTACTGTTTCACCGGCGCATCGATGAAGTCACCCAGATCCGCAAACTCGATGATGCTGTCTTCGCGGTCCATCATCTGCCGCTTCGAAAAACCCATCAGCAGCCCGTTCATCAGTATGTTTTCCCGGCCTGTCAACTCGCCATGAAAGCCGGCGCCCAATTCGATCAGCGGCGCCAGCGAACCCCTTACCGACACCGTTCCCGAAGTCGGCTTATACACACCCGCAATCACCTTCAGCAGCGTGCTCTTGCCCGAACCATTGCTGCCGACAATGCCGAGCATCTCGCCCTCATGCACCTCGAACGACACATTCCGCACTGCCTCAAAATCGTGGTAGCCCGTGCTGTTCCGAAAGAACTTAGCAAACAACTCGCGCACCGTGTCTGGCCGTTCCTGCACCAGGCGGAACCGCTGCGTGACGTTTTCGACTTTGACTACTGCGCTCATACCGTGGCCTCAAACATAGTAAACAAATTGGCTTTCGTATTTGCGGAAAAGGGTCAATCCCAAGAACAGCGCCAGAAAGCCGCAAACAAACGAAGCGATAACGGATTGCGCCTCGGGCAGTTGCCCATAGTAGATGCTCATCCGAAAATCATTCATCACATAGATCAAAGGATTGAGCTTGAAGAGCCAGCGAAACTGCACTGGGAAGAAGTCAATGCTATACAGAATCGGCGTGATATAAAACCACACCTGGACAATCACCTGCACAATGTGCGCCACATCGCGGTAGAACACATTGGCCGTAGCAAAAAAGAACGTTGCGCCGACGGTGAAGATGGTCAGCGCCAGCAGCGGCACCGGCAGGAATAACCAGGTCACAAATAGCTGGTGTCCCAAAATCAAGACGATCAGCGCCAATGGAATCATCGATAGCAAGAAGTTGATGATGTTCGCCATCACCGCCGCCAACGGGAACACCGACCGCGGAACACGCACCTTCTTAATCAAGTCGGAGTTGCCCACAATCGACTCCGCCGCATACGCCATCGACTGGGCAAAGAACGTCCACGGAATCAGCATGCTCAGCAGAAAGATGGCATAGTGCGGAATCTTCATCGTCATGATTGTCGAGAAGACAACCGTGTAAACGATCATCAGCAGAAGCGGATTCAACAACGCCCACAAAAAGCCCAGAGCCGAACGCTTATAGCGAATCTTCAGCTCCTTCATGGCTAAAGCCCACACCAGCTCGCGATATTGGTACGCGTCGCGTACAAGTTCGATCATTAGTAGTAGATCGGGTTCAACCGAACTGTCATTGTATCGTGGAAGCGCTGCTTGCACCTGCTGCGCTCAGGTACTTATCAAACCACTCCAGCGTCCGGCGCAGGCGGTCAGAACGATTTTTCCCATCCTGAAACGCATGCCCTTCGCCGGCGTACACCACCAGTTGAGTGGGCACCTTCTGCGCCTGCAAGGCATGCCAGAACTCGAACGATTGCGGCGCCGGGCACTCCCCATCTCGCTCTCCCACCACTACCAGCGTTGGCGTCTTCACCTGCTTGATAAAGCTGATGGGCGAACTCTTCGCATACACCGCCGGATCATCGTAAACCGACGCGCCGAAGTAAGGAATCATCCACTGATCGATGGAGTTCTCGCCGTAGTAGCTCTGCCAATTGGCAATCCCAGCGCCCGCCACAGCGGCATGAAAGCGATTGGTCTGCGTCACTGTCCACATGGTCATAAAGCCGCCGTAACTCCAGCCCGTTACGCCCAGACGCTGCCCATCCACCGGTACTTCTTTTAGCACCTGGTCAATGCCGGCAAGAATGTCCTCCAGATCGCCATGGCCAAAGTCCTTCACATTGCCGCGAGTGAACGCTTCGCCCTCGCCATAGCTCCCGCGCGGATTGGGAAGAAACACAAAGTAGCCCAGCCCCGCCATAGCCGACATGTTGAAGCTCCTTGCTGACGGCCATACCGAGCCTTGCATGGAAGCCGGACCGCCATGGATCTCGGTAACCATGGGATAGCGCTTCTGCGGATCGAACTGTTCCGGATAGATCAGCCAGCCCTGCGCCTCCACTCCGTTACGCTGCCACGTAATGCTCTTGGCCGGTCCCCAATGCCGCTTGGCTCCTGCGTTGGCATGCGTTACTTCCTTCCAATCTCCAATCGGGCCCATCCAAACCTCAGGAGCGCGATCCAGCGTTGACCGCACCACCAGGCTGGTCCGCCCATCGGCCGCCACTGAAAGATCATTGCGCTCATCATCCATATGAAGCAGCTCCGGGCCTTTCCAGAGAATTTCGGTTTGCCCACTTCCGACATCGAGCGTGCCGATCTCCGCACTGCCCGCCACATACTCGGTGAACAGCAGCTGCTTGCCCTGCCACTTGAAACTGCTTGGCGATGACTTGCGGCCCGCTGTCAGATTCTTAGGCTCGCCCCCATTGGCATCCATCGCGAACAGATCACCGCCTGTGGCCCCCTCATCGCTCATCAGACCACCGATAAAAGCAATCTGCCTGCCGTCCGGGGACCATCGTGGCGCCGCTAACTGCCGCTCCGCAGGCGGATGATACAGCACCGTCATCTGCCCTGACTCGGCATCCACCTTGAACAACTGAGCCGTCCACCAATTGTTATCCGCCGGGCCGGGCGCAGCCGTTGCAACAAACTCTTTGCCGTCCGGCGCCCAATCGAATTCATAGATGTTCAAGTTCGCCGGCGAGATCTCACTCGGCTTTCCGCCCGCACCCGGCATGGCCGTCAGCCGCTGATTGTGCAGGTCTGTCCCAATAGCGCCAGTCTGCGCCGGCACTGCCGCCAAAGGGCCCGCACCGCCTCCGTTGGCAGCATAAAGAAACGCCAGACGCGCCCCATCTGCCGACCACTTTATGTCAGTCAAGTAGCCCTTCAGGTCTGTCAGCTTCGCCGTGTCGCCGCTCTTGGTCGAATGTAGATAGATCTCTTTCTGATCCCCGGCGTCGCTCACCAGAAAAGCAAAGCGACTGCTGTCGGGCGACCACGCAATGCCCGAGCACTGATGTTTGCCGGCAAGCTTGGGTATGGCCAAAGCCTGCGGCACTGCGCCGCTCCCTCCGTGAAGAAGATACAGGTCGGTACCGCCATCCGCCCCTGCGCTTGAGATCCATGCAGCCCACTGTCCATCGGGAGAGATCCGCGTTCCGTAGAAAGGCTTAACCTGCTCCAGCTCCGACAGCAGACTGCCCACCGTGTTGCTCTCGGCGTAAGCCGCGACGCAAGGAAACCAACTCAGGATCAGGCAAGCAGAGAAGGAGGAGACCAATCGAGCACGCATCGTTACAGGCAGTGTACCCGGGTGGACCTACGGCTGCTTGCTGCGGTGCTCCGAGTACAAGCTATCCAGCGCTTGCCAGATCCGCTCAGTAGGAATGCCTGCCAGGTCGGATCGCTCCGTAAAGCTCCCATCCCGCCACTCGGAAACAGATCGGTCCAAGGGGTCCACCGCATAAATCCGGCCACAGCCCCAGTCCTGATACCTCCGGCATTTCTCGCGCAAGTACTGGTGATCATCGCCCTCCGAGAGGATTTCAACTACGATTGCGGCGCCTTCGGTCTGATACTGCCCCGAAGGCAATTGTGTGACAGCGATTACGTCAGGTCGAGGATGCGCTTCCGCAACGATCCGAAGTTCCACCTCGCCACCCGAGATCAATCCTTTCTCATCCAGCAGCCGGGCAATGATCTTCTGCAATAACGCGTGCACCCAAGTCGGCATAGCCTTCGGAACGGCCTCTCCATACCAGAACTCGTAGGCTCGGCTGTGCTGCCCGTATCGCTCCTGGAATTGCTCGAAGGTCAGTCCCGTTGCTGTAGGCATCTAATGCGCCCTGCCGGACGCGCTCCTTCGCCCCGCTTCTTCGCGCCGGTCATGCTCTTCCTGTTCACGGCTGCGACGCTCCCGCTCGGCCACTAACTTCTCGTATGCGGGCAGTTGCGCCGGCGTCAATATGGCTTTCACGCGCGCCACCTGCTCCTGCTTGATGCGCATCATCTCCGGATGATTCCGCTCGCGCACAGCTCTTATCTCGGCTCTTGTTTGATCAAGAATCCTTTGCAGCTGCGCTTCCTGTTCGGCCGTGAGCGCAACCTTCCCACGCATTTCGTTGACGTACGATCTTCGAAATGTTTCCGGGCTGCTGGCCACCACCACCCCTGGACTGTAATACCGGTGGGCCAACGCGCCCACAGCTGCCCCCAATCCAAACAGGAGAACGGCAAGCAGGACTGCCGGCAGATTGTTCCGCTTCCCCATAACCCGTTCCTTACCGGTGGTCGGCAGCCGGCAGTTCCGGACTGGCTGGCCGGATCGCCTCACTGAAGTCAACCTGTTCAGCCGAACCAGCCGAGATTAGAGCGTCGGTATAGGAGGGGCCCACTTGCGGCGCCATCGCCAGGTTCATCCCTAACAGCAGCAGACACAAGGCGGCGGAAACCGCCAGCGCATTCTTGCCCACCCGGCTGAAATTGAACCACAACCCCCCGCGCCTTGCCTCAATCTTCTCCCATAAACACGGCATAAAGTTCGAGCTTGGCTCCACTTCCGGACACGCCAATCGATACTGCTCAAACAATCGATTCAACTCAGAATCATCACTCATCATTCCGCCCCGCTGTTCTATCATTGCCCAGCACCCCCCTGCCCCCAACGGCTTACAACTTACCATCCGCGATCGCTGCCTCATGCGCTTTCAGGACTCTTTGCCGCGCTCGAAACAGCCGCACCTTCAACGCATTTTCGTTCACGTTATAGATCGCTTCCAATTCTTTCAAGCTCAAGCCTTCCACTTCCTTCAAAGTCAGCAGAATGCGATCCTGCTCAGACACATGGCTGAACAGTGCTTCAGTAAAATCCCGCACCTTGCTCTTCTGCCGATCCTCTCCGTCCTGCCGGCTACTGGCCAACGAGTCAGCCATTATCACCTGCTGCTCACTCATATCGGCCATGCGCGACTCTTTCCGCCGCTTGGCCTTTCGCAGATAGTCAAATGAGGCGTTCACAGTCAGCCGGTACAGCCACGGCTCAAACACGTCTGCTGTCCGAAGCTGATCGAGCGAATAATACAGCCTCACAAAAATCTCCTGCGCCACATCCTCCACGTCCTCCGGACGCCCAATCAAGCGGGATATTGTCCCCAGAATGCGCCTGCGATACGCCATCACCATCTGATTGAAGGCTGCTGCGTCGCCCGTGCGCGCCCTCTCAATCAGCTCTGGCTCAACTAGCATTCCGATCTAAAGTATGCCGGATATCCCCTCACTCCCTTATCGCTAAGGCGGATCGCCGCGGCAGGAGGTTACAAATCGCGGTAAAATCACTCTCTCTTTCTCCGTCCCGATTCGTTAGTTACCATGCAACTTATGAAAGCTCTGTTGCTCTCCGAGTACAACCGGCTCGAAGTAGTCGATCTGCCTATGCCTCGCCCAGCAGAAGGCGAAGTGCTGATCCGGGTGGAGGCTTGCGGCATCTGCGGCAGCGACGTACACGGCTACGATGGCGCTTCTGGCCGGCGCATTCCGCCCATCGTCATGGGTCATGAGGCCGCCGGTACAATCGTCGCCATCGGTCCCGAAACCCAAGGAGCCAGAAGTCAGCTGTTGCAAGGCCAGCGCGTCACTTTTGACTCCACCATCTTCTGCGGCCAATGCCCATACTGTTTGAGTGGCCAAATAAACCTTTGTGATAACCGCCAGGTGCTGGGAGTCTCTACTCCCGACTATCGCCGCCCAGGTGCATTCGCCGAGTACGTTACTGTGCCCAGTCGCGTCATTCACCCCATCCCCAGGCACCTGCCTTTCGAACACGCCGCCATGATCGAGCCGCTTGCCGTCGCCGTGCATGCCGTCGACCTGTCGGAAGTAAAAGAGGGCAGCAGCGCCGTCGTAGTTGGAGCCGGCACCATCGGGCTTCTGGTTATGCAAGCGGCCTTCTCTGCCGGCTGCCACCAGGTATTCGTAATCGATGTCGATTCATCACGCCTCGACCTGGCACAGCAAATGAATGCCTCGGCCGTCATCAACGCCAAAACAACCGACGCCGCCGCTGAAGTGCTTCGCCTGACCGAAGGCAAAGGTGTTGACATTGCGCTGGAAGCGGTCGGCAGTTCTGCCACCATCAAGACGGCCGTGGATTGCGTGCGCAAGGGTGGGACGGTCACTCTTATCGGCAATGTTGTGCCTACCGCCGAAATCCCATTGCAAGCCGTGGTGAGTCGCCAGATCAGACTGCAAGGTTCTGCTGCCTCGGCTGGCGAATATGCACGCTGCATTCAGATGGTCGTATCAGGAGAAATCGATGTCCATCCATTGATCAGCGCAGTCGGCAGCCTCGCCGATGGCGCCGAGTATTTCGGGCGTCTCCACGCTCGCGAGACCGGCTTGTTGAAGGTTCTGCTCAAGCCGGAACACATCGAAGAGCAAACCCCGGAGCACTGCAGTGAGTAGCGAAATGTTTAACCTCACCGGGCGCATCGCGCTGGTCACCGGAACCAGTCGCGGATTGGGTCAGCAGTTTGGCCGCGCGCTCGCCCGATCCGGCGCCGACCTGGTGCTCACCAGCCGCACGCGCGAAAGCCTGGCTGACTTTGAAGAAGAGATAAAAGCGATGGGACGCCGCGCTCTCTCCATTCAACTCGATGTTCGCGACGGAGAGAGCATCAAGCGCATGGCTGAAGCAGCCGAAGCGTTCGGCCCCATCGACATCCTGATCAACAACGCCGGTTGTAATGTGCGCAAGCCCGCCCTGGAAGTGACTTGGGATGACTGGAACTTGATCCTTGACACCAATCTCCGCGGCAGCTTCTTTGTGGCCCAGGCGATTGCCCGCTCCATGGTCGCCCGCGGCTATGGCCGCATCGTCAATATCGGCTCAGTCACAAGCGTGAACGGCTATGGCGGCCTCGGGCCTTATACAGCCAGCCGTGGCGGCATCAAGCAACTTACCATGAGCCTGGCCGACGATTGGGGGCCGCACGGAATTACTGTGAACTGCCTTGCTCCGGGCTGGTTCCGCACCGAGCAAAACAAAGTCATGTACCAGGATGCCGAGTGGGTGAGCTATTTGAGCGACCGCATCCCACTGAAACGCCCCGGCCAGGTCGGCGACCTCGACGCTGCGGTAGTCTTCCTCGCCTCTGAAGAGAGCCGCTACATCACCGGGCAAACCTTGCTGGTGGACGGCGGCATCTCCACCGGCACCGTGCGCGCATTGCCCAAAAAGTGACTTCCTCCGCTGTGTTTCTAATTCCAGATGAAACAGCTCTTCATCTGCTCATGCTGAGTGCTTCGGTTCGAGAGGACGAGAGTGATGACAAGAAGGGTCGGGCAAACGCTGTACTGCAGAGCCTCAAATTAGATACTGCCGATAGGAACGCATTTGCACTTCAAGCTAACCAATATCGAAAAGACTTCTTGGAAACAGTAGACGCACCTGCGATTGACGAAGAAGCTTTTCGTCATGAGCGTCACGAGAAGCTGGCGACCCTTAATGCCAAGCTAAAAGCGGGCTTCAGTGAGGCCAGTTACCTGACCTTACAGAATCAAATTCAGGAGGCCAAGCGGCATGCAGACGTTAATCGAGCTCACCTGCCGTGAAGAAGAAACTGACTTGCTAAAGTCGTTGGGATTTACAATCCGCCAGCATAGGATTGATCCACAAAGGTTTCTTTGCACCATCAGCTTGCCAAATGAGCAAGCGGGTGAGGAGTTAGTTGAGCGCTTACTAGCTGGAAGTGCTAACTTCTACGGTTCCGTTTATCACAATACTTTTACACTGATTGCAAGTTCAAGCGACGGCCGATCTGTTCGCAGCCCTCCGATAGAGAGTTATGGATCTGTGGTTCCCTTTTCTGAAAGTGAACCCGCTGTTCGCACTTTTCTTTATATTAGTGGGCAAATCGAGGCGACTATTCAAGAATTAAGCTGATCTCGACCAAGAAACACAGTACGCGACGTTTGCGGTTTGGAGTGCTGCGACAAGAGAACAGTTCACCAGCTTGAAGTCAAAGTCATTCACCAAACAGGCGGAATATGAATCGTTTGAGCGCGGCAATCGCGCGGGGCCGAACAGGCAATCGGACCTAGCGACTTGTCGAGACAGACCTCAACCGCTTGCAGGTAATTACTTGCACAATTGATCTGCAGAGAACTATTTGAAAGGTTGCTGTTCGCAGCCTCGAACTCCGTTTTCACCTGCTGGGGCGTTTCGGTCTGTGCAGTCCGGAGAGTGGCGAAGTGAGGCGGTATGCTGACCGAGTTGTAGGCTTTGCGGATAAGGCCGAAGTAGGCATCCGCACTTAGGCCGCTGCAGGTTCCGTGGGTGGCCCATTCGTGCTGGATCAAGCCTAGGTCAGGCATGATGTCGAGGTATTGCGACGGGTTGGTTGGGCCCGGCGCGCTGCCGCAGTTCTCAGGGCCGCTACCTGAGTTGTATTCGGGCCAGAGTCCATGAACAACGAAGCTGAATGGTTTGGCTGCCGTGCACTGTGCGTTGCTCGGGTGGCTGTGGCAGTACTCAGGCGACCAGGAGAGAACGAACAGGTAAGAATCGAACTGCGCGGCTACTCCGGATCGGCGATGGTGATGTCTCTCGCCGAAGCCAACGGTAGCGGTCAAGAGTAGGAGGGCTGAACAGACTAAAAGCTTCATGCGCGCAGCGTGTCGATGAACTGGTGAAGGCGCTCGAGTCCGCGCTCGAGCTCGGTCATAGAGGTGGCGTAGGAGATGCGAATGTGATCGTCGGTGCCAAACGCTTCACCAGGTACAACCGCAACGTGCGCCTGCTCAAGAAGTGCAGTGGAGAAAGCAAGTGAGTTCGTCACACGGGCGCTCTTGTAAGCCACGCTGATGTTCGGGTACGCATAGAATGCACCCTCAGGCATGGCGATGGTGACACCGGGGATCTGGCGTAGTCGTTCAATGACGAGGTCACGACGCTTGCGGTACTCGCTCAGCATTTCGGGAATGCTCGTTTGCGGTCCGTTCATGGCTTCTACCGCGGCCTTCTGCGCGATGGAGGTCGGGTTCGAAGTGCTGTGGCTCTGCAACTTCATCATCGCGGTAATCAACGGGGCAGGCGCCAGTGCAAATCCAATGCGCCAGCCCGTCATCGCGTAAGTCTTCGAAAGCGACCCGGCCACTACCACGCTCTCTTTCGCCCCCGAAACAGAGGCAATAGAGAAGGGCTGGTTTTCGTAGAGGAACTGGCAGTAGCACTCATCGGTCATCAGCAGGATGCCGCGCCGCGACGTCAGTTCGAAGATGCGCCGGAACTCTTCATCAGGAATGACCGAGCCGCTGGGATTGGAGGGCGAGTTAATAATCAGAAGCTTCGTCCGAGGCGTGATGTGCTTTTCGATAAGGGCAGCTGTGACCTCGAATCCGGCACTCTCATTCGTCGGAACGAAGACGCATTTACCGCCGGCGTAATTCACTACGTCTTTATAAGTCACCCAGTACGGGACAGGAATAATCACCTCATCGCCGGGATTCACGAGGGCCTGAATTAGATTGAAGATGGCGTGCTTGCCGCCGACGGTGACCATGCACTCGGTGGGCGTGTAGGAGGTGCCAAAGTCTTCTTTGTGCCGCTGGCAGATGGCGGCGCGAACCTCTGGAGTGCCACCGGCGTTGGTGTACTTGGTGAAGTTAGCAGCGATGGCGTCAATGCCGGCCTGCTTGATATTAGCCGGAGTAGGGAAGTCGGGTTCACCGGCGCCGAAGTCAACAACATCCACTCCCTCACGGCGCAGTCGGTCAGCATCAGCAGAGACCTTGAGGGTTGAGGAGACGCTGATAGTGGAGATACGTTCGGCTATCTCAGCAGTAGCTTGCATGGTTCACACCAATTTAGCGTGTCAAGTATTTTGTTTGCAGAGACTCGTAAACGTGAGGCGGAACGAAGGGAGAAACATCTCCGCCAAGACTGGCGATTTCCTTCACCATGCGTGAACTGATGGCACGATTGCTTTCGGTAGCGACGAGAAAAAGGGTGTCCAGTTGCGGCGACAGACGGCGGTTCAAAGTAGCCAGCTGCTCTTCGAACTGGTAGTCGGAGGGCGAACGAAGTCCACGGAGAACAACCTGAGCTCCGCACTCGCGCGCACAGGTAACGAGCAGCCCTTCGAAGCCGCGAACCGAGACATTGCGCAGAGTGGCGGTGGCTTCTTTCAACATGTCGATGCGCTCGGCTATCGCGAATAAAGACTGCTTCTGGCTGTTCTGCAGCACAGCGACAATCAGCTCTTCAAACAGGTGACTGCCGCGAGTGAGGATGTCCAAATGGCCGTTGGTGAGCGGATCAAACGAGCCAGGGTAGATCGCAACAGCCATGCCATCAGGATACGAATGAGGGAACTGCGAATCGTGTTCTGCGTATCCCTTCCATGAGTATCCGATTTCGGCGCGTACTTACAGGGATGCTGTTGGCCAGCACTACCTTCGCTCAGGGGACCGACCAAGCAACTGCTACCTTCGGCACAACGGTGGTCATTGCAGGCGGCCTGCGCGGGTCTGTTTATTCGATAGCTAAAGACACCACCGTACTTCCGGACTTCAAGAGTGATCAGGTTCAGCGCGTGGGCGAGGTCTGGACGAATGAGCTGAATATCCAGCCGCGCCACTGGAGCTCAGGCTTTCCAGGATTGACACAGCGCTTTGAGTGGTTCGCCATCGACTATAACGGCCGCTTCTGGATCGCTCAGCCCGGTCGTTATGTATTTGCTTTGCTCTCTGACGATGGCTCACGGTTGTATCTGGACGACACTCCTGTTATTGACAACGATTGCCAGCACTCACCCGATTTGAGGGTGGCCGCTGTCCAGCTTGAGGGTGGGGTTCATCGAATCAGAGTCGCTTACTTCCAGGGGCCGCGCGATTGCTTAGCGCTCGTGCTCGCGGTTGCCGGACCAGATCAACAGTGGAAGGTATTCGACCTGAGAGAATTCAGGCCACCGTCAAATCCAGATGAGTGGCACTTCCCAAATGCCGGTTCCCTGGTTATCGTGCCAACTACACCGGACGAAGCGTCGCTTACGATCGACAACTTAACTACGCGCCTAAAGAGCAGTAATTCGGAGAGCAATTTCAAGATCAACTCAAAAGCCGGCCGGGGCTGCCTCATGCCGGCGATTCGCACTTGCGGGAAATAAGATGGAAAGCATCTAGTGCTGAGAGTAGCAACAATAAGCTGGGCTGCGGTCTTGCACAGCCGGAGAGATCATCGAGGCACTATTGGGAAGTCGGGGTCGCGTTTTGGAAGGCGGCCCCGACTGTCGGATTGATCTTCATTCGCTTGATACAGTACGCGGCAAAGAGTAGGTTCGACATTACCGTTGCCACCAGAAAGCCTCCAGCAGCAGCCATGTACCCGTAAGTCGGAGCCAGGGCTGCCAGGCAGATGATTCCGCAAACTGCAGAGCCTCCCATCACAGCGAGATTCAA
Organism: uncultured Bryobacteraceae bacterium; assembly: GCA_964248405.1. Classification (GTDB taxonomy): domain Bacteria; phylum Acidobacteriota; class Terriglobia; order Bryobacterales; family Bryobacteraceae; genus Bog-105. Next base: position 362,519 of record CAXTYH010000001.1, on the reverse strand, counting down.
GTTCTCCCGTCCAGTCAGAAGGACCAGATACCCACAGGGCCCACAAGCAACACTGACAATCTGTGCAGCGGCAATGATCAGCATTGCGTTCAGGACTTGTGAGTAACCTTTGCCGTAAATTTCGAGGAGGGGACGACCGAAGATCACGAGAATGGCAGTGATCGGCAGGCTGCCTATGATGGTCAGGCGTGATCCTGTGCGGAGCAGGGGACGCATATCCTGCAACCGTCCGGCATGCCAGAAGGCAGTGATCTTGGGGATATAGATCATCTCCATGGATGTCGATAAGAATGAGATCAGCGCCGGATATTGCATGGCAATGTTGAAGAATCCGACCTCTCTTACCGGAGCGCTCTGCTTCAGAATCACGGGGCAAGCCCACAAGTAAGCATTGGTGGCAATCAGCACCAGTAGGAATCGGAACTGGCTTCGAAAACCGAGAGCGATATCCGAGTGCTTCACGAGAGGAACATGGCTGTCGAAGGCGGATCGGGAACGCCGGGCAGCGAAGATCACCGCCGTGATAGCGATGGCTGCAACGACCGCCGAGCTCAGCAGCGTTGCCATCCACACCCGGAGGAGCTCATGCTCCGAGAAGAGGAGTAAGGCCCCAAGGAGAAAGACTGGACCCCGTCCTGCCTCCTGCACAATCGTGCTCCCTAGAGGAAAGTCGATGCCGCGCAGGATGCTCGCTGACAGCAGAATTGCGGTTAAGCAGATACCGGTTAGAACGATCAGGACGAGAGCAAACGACCAGCCAACAACGGCATGAATGGGAACGGCAAAGATGACGGAGGCGACAGGGAGGACGAAAACGGCTCGCCGGCTAATCCAGGACAGAGATTCATCGAACACGAAGACGTTGCCGCTCCCTCGCGCTCGCCCGAGCGCAACTAGGGCTGTCTGTTCCAGGCCGAGCCCGCCAACCAGATTGATGGCCGTCAGAAACGTGATGACGTATGCATAGATCCCGAAGTTGGCCGTTGAGAGATGCCGCGAAGCAACCAGTGCGGCTGCGAACGCTGCTCCGCGTCCCAGGAATCGAACCCCGGAGATCAAGATGCTGGTACTGAGGAACGACAGGGCAGGGGGGCGCAGCGCTTTCTGGGGGAGCATGAGTGCGGCGCCCATCAACTTGCCCGCCCCGCTAATACTGAGGTATTGAGCCGATGGACAACGGCAGCGGCGAACTCTGTCTCGTTGTCTACGGTAGTGAGCAGATCCGCCTCTGCCACACCCTCGGCGCCTACGGATGTGGCCACCACGGGCAGCCCGCAAGCGATCATCTCGAGTGTCTTGATTTTGATCCCCGCGCCCAGGCGCATGGGCACGATTCCAACCGCGGCTGACCGGAAGAGAGAACTCGGGTCTTCCACGTAACCGGTGACGGTAACGGCGCGGCCGGCTAGTTCCTGTATGCTCTGAGGCGGATCGATGCCAGCCACAATCAGCCGGGCATCCGGTCTTTGGGCGAGAATGCCGGGCATGATTTTGCTGACGAAGTAGTGGACCGCGTCGACGTTTTCCTGGCGGCCCAAGTGTCCCCAGAACAGCATGGTGGAAGAGTCTACCGAATGGCTGGTCCGTTCCTCCGGGTCAATATAGCGCGGCACTTCCGGATAGCGGACGGCAACATCGCTACGTCCGGTCATGGCTGCAACCAGCTTCCGATCCTTCTCATTTAGAACGGTGACCTGCCCAAAGCCGCGCAGCACCTCCGTCTCCCACCGCCTTACTCTGTGCAGTTCCGCCAGGGCGAAGAGCTTATGTGGCGGCTTGGCATGCTGGTAACGCCGCTCGTAGAGCTGTGTCAGCACATCGTGGCACACCACCATTGCCCTGTGCCATTCGCTTCTGGGAAGAACCTCGGCCGCCTGGATGAACTCCACGTCAATGCGATCAAAGGCCGTCCGAGCGAGTAGATTTGCAACGTACCGGCTCGCGACCCAGGGGCGTGCTGAAGCGGCCAAGGGCAGAGTGGGAAAGCGAAGCGCGGCCAACAGACGCAACGAGGAAGTCAGCCGGAAGATTCGGGATTGATGGCTTGACGGCGCGCTAAATCCCTGTTTGTAATGACGCCGGTCCAGTTCATTTTCAAAGGAGACCGTGGTGACCTCCCAACCTTTTGCGATCAGGGCATCGATCTCGCGCGCGACGATTTTGGGCCCGGAGGATACGGCATTGCTTGTTGGATGAAAACCGCACACGAAGAGCGCGCGCATAGTTCTGCTCATGCCTTCGCCTCGGCAACAGTCTTGGAAGCCAATCCTAGTGAGAGTCCGAGAGCCGCCCAGGAGTAGAATCCGGCAAGGATACCGCCATCGATGGACCCGCAAACTCCAAAGGAAGCCAGGACAAACACCAGCCGCAACAGAAGCGGATGCTGGGTCTTTCGATAGAGAGCGATGGCTTGCAGCAGAGATCGCAGGTAAACAAACAGCAGACAGGCACAGGCCGGAAAGCCCGAGTAGAGCAAGAGCCGGAGCGCCATGCTCTTGGCAGCAACAGCCTCTCCGTTTGCTAGTGACTGGGTGACCTCCCAGGTAAGGCCCCAGCTTGGAATGGCGTCCGGCAAGAAGAAGATATCTTTGGACCAGCCAATGCCAAGAATGGGATGCTCGGCGGCAACTTTCAAAGAGGCAGAGGCGAAAGCGGCGCGAGTGACTCCAGATTGATCGAGTTCGCTGACGTTTTGCGTAGAACCGATGCCGCTCAAGCGTTGGGTAAACTGTTCGGGCAGGCACAACAGGCCAACTACCAGTGCCACGCTGAGGGCGCCGATAATCTGGATTCGTGCCTTTCCGGGTAGCAGGGCGACGCTTACTGCAACCAGCGCCAAAAGGCCGGCTAAGCCGACGAAAGTCTGCGCGGCAAAGATCAATGCGACCAGGTAGAAAACGAGCAGAATTCTTCGGTAACTTACTCTCGACGCGCGCAGGAGCGGGCTTGCCAGAACGGGGATGTAAAGGATTAAGAGAAGCCGCGCCGCTTCAGCCGCTTCGAAGGTTGTCAGGTTGATGCGGCCGGATTGGGCGACGTAATCGCCTGCCAGGTCGGTGGCGTTCCAGCGCCCGGCACGGTTGCGGCCTGCCTCAATCCAACCGGCAATATGGGAGTACCAATCCGGCGAGAATGCGTGAGCGTATAGCTGGACCAGGCCGTAGGCCCCGACTGCCGCAACGCTCGCCAACAGGATTCGGTCGATGGAGGCAGGGGAAAGGACGCGAAGCCCAATGTAGTAAGCAACGAAGATCGTTAGAGCAAGAATGAGCGGGATGGGGAGACGCTGCAGCGAGTGGGCAAGAGGCCGCGTGCCGTAAGCAGCGATGCCGCCTCCTTCAAAGACGATGCCGGTGAGGAGCGTATCGAAGGCGCACCAGACAAAGAACCACAGCAGCGCGCGCAAAAGCCTTTCGAAGGGATTGCCCAGCACGGCGCTGAAGGGGAGCGGCAGCATGTAGAACAGCGTCAACGGCGCAAGCAGCAGTAAGATGGGGAACGCTAAGTTCATTCCAATCTCACCGGCAAAGGAAGCGAGATTTACGGTCGAAAATGGCAGGAGCAGCAGAAAGAGAGTGGCGAGCGCACGAACTGCCCGGGCGATTGCGCCAGCCTCTTGTATGTCCGAGACGGGCCTTGTGCCCTCCCCAATACTGTCAGCCTGCGACCAAGTTATTGCCAAGCGATCAGTGCGCTCCCTCGCGTAACAGCACGACGCGCAGAGTCTGAATCAGAATCCAAACATCCAGCCACAGTGACCAGTTTCTGACATAGTAGCTGTCAAGCGTCACGCGCTGTTTGTAGGTTGTCTTGCTTCTCCCGGAAACCTGCCATAACCCGGTCAGCCCAGGCAGCACCTTTGTATAGAGCTGAAAGTTGTCGGTGTAGCGAAGCACCTCCGCTTCCACAATGGGGCGAGGACCCACGAAGCTCATCTCGCCTTTCAGAATATTCAGGAGTTGGGGCAATTCATCCAGGCTGGTGCGGCGCAGAAAAGCGCCCACCCGGGTGATGCGCGGGTCCCGGCGAAGCTTTTGCGACCGCTGCCATTCGACGGCCATCTCTGGGTTCCGTTGCAGATACTGTTGCAGAGCCAAGTCCGCGTTCGGAACCATAGAGCGGAACTTCCATATCTTGAACTTGCGATTATCTTCCCCAATCCGCGTGTGGCCGAAGAAAATCGGACCTAGCGATTCAAGCCAGATAAGGCACGCAATTACGGCAAGAAGAGGGGAGACGGCAATGAGCAGAACAGAGGCAAGTGCAGCATCGAAGCACCTCTTGAGAAAGCGCTCAGCTGGATACCGCAAACGGTTGTGCGATTCGATAGCAAGGATGCCCGATATCTCGCTGGTGGACGCGTTGGAGCCAGCCATATCGGCCAGGTCCGGCAAGATGAGAACGCGTTCAAAGTCGGCGACACAAGTGAGAAGCCGGCCTAGGTTCTTTCTTCCGGTTGCGCAGGGAATGGCAATAATAGCGCGACGTATGCCGCGCGCTTTGGCTACTTCCGAGGCATGTTCCGGTGTAGCAATCACCGGAACGCCGCAGACCACATCGCCTGAAATCCACTCAAAGCCAAAGACCAGGGCTGGCTTTAGCCCGTGTTTCGGATTCGACTGGAGTTCCTGAACAAGCTGGCACACCTCGGCGCCCGAGCCAAACACAGCGACAGCGTGCCCGAACCAGGGTTGAGTGCAAAGTGTGCTGCGTAAGAAGTCACGCGTGATCAGCACAAAGAGAAAAGCGAGAACATGTGCGATGGCAACGCCTATGAGGGCGTTTGGATCGTGATACTTATGTTCGGCAACCGCGCCCACCATAAGAAAGTTGACTCCTACCGCCTTAGAAGTCCGCTCCAGCTCCAGAACCGGACCGAGCAAAACGGCAGGATAAACACCGCCGATCAGAAAGTTGAAAGGGAAGATCAAGATGGGCAGCCAGATCGCTATGGCGGACGTCGAAAGGCCAAACGCGTAGTAGGTAATCAAGACCGCCACCAATTGCGCGATGCCGAAGCTGGCCAAGTCGCCGAAGACGAGTACGGTTTCCGAGAGCCAGCCCTGCCACTTGGTCCCAATGGGTAAAGCGGCTTCCGCAATGGCTCTGCCGGTTGAGGCCGCAGCCATTAAGCGCGCCTCCGAACGTCGGAGTTTACGCTGCTTAGAACGTTGTCGTAGACGCTGGACATGGCTGAACCATTACGCGACCAGAGGAAATGCTCGGCGCGGCTCAGGGCGCCCTCTGATAAGTTCTGGAGCAGCCTGCGATCTCTGGCCAGAGAAGTCAGGGCGCTTGCCCAGCGTTGGATCGCATCTTCGGGATGGGTAACCGGAATCTTAATGCCCGACGATTCGGTAACGATATCCGCAGCTCCTTGATGATCGAAGCAGATCACCGGAACTCCCCGGCTCATAGCCTCAAGCATCACGTTGCCCGAGGTGTCGCGAAGGCTGGTGAAAGCAAACACGTCGGCCCACTCCGACTGAGCCATGGCATCTTTCAATGGGAGCCAACCAACGAACTCACAGGATTGGTCAATACCAAGCTGCCGCGCTTCCCATTCCAGCTTCTTCCGCAGCGGCCCGCGGCCTAGGATGCGCAGTTCAAACTTGATCTGATTGCGGATCGCTCCTAGTGCCCGGAGCAATATGGAAGGCCCTTTGCGAGCAGCTAGATCACCGCTCCACAAAATGCGCAGGTGACCCGAGGGGTTTAGGACAACCGACTTTGGACTTACCCACTCAATGCCGGTTTCAAGAAGCTGGACAGCATCCCGGCGGTACACCTGTTTGATTGCCCGCCTGCCCTCCGAATTGGCAGCCAATACTACCGTCGCTCTCCGCATCGCTGAGCGAACCTTGGGGCTATACCGGAACTGAATCCAGTTGCAGATAGAACGAATGCCTTCTTGCAAGCCATCCACAAGACCGGCAGCACGAAGGAAACGAGCCGGATAGTTTTGTGTGCCTCCAATCGGTCCCCACACGAAAGGGATTCCTAGCTCGTATAGTTTTCCCGGTTCACGAAAACCGATCAGGGTTACCTGATGAGCCACATCGAACGGCTTCTCGCGGTGTAGCTTGTGAGCCAAGGCGAGGGCTCGTGACTGCCAGCTTGAGTAGGAAAATGGATTTGTGTAGAGGAAGAAGGTTGGGAGTTTGTTCAGCCATCGGGCCGCCGCGCTTTGACCCACGTAGAAGAAGCGCAGGTGAGGCACTTTGCCATGCTGTTGCAAGTAAGCTTCGATATCGGCACGAGAGAGCTCTGAAGTGATGACGACAACTTCGTAGCGCCGTGCTGCCTCCGTTGCCTGTCCCCAGCCGACGCGCCAATCCGATCCCCTGGTTGGGCTGCAGTAGTAGCAGACCATCAGAATGCGCGGTCTGGACTGGCTTGGTTGAGCCTGATCTGCGGTCCCATGGAGCACTTCACTTCTGAGAAGATTCATGGCCGTCTTACTTTCCTAAGCTGAGCGGGTTCAGATAAAATCCGGCATTGGCCAAACGAACGTAAGGCTCAATCTTGGCCAAGCGCGTTTTGGGCACAATCAACAAATCGCCAGCCTGGATCTCTGAATCCTCGGCTACCTCGCCTTTATTGAGTACCTTCTTCAAGTCAATTAACTTTGTTTGGCCGTCTATGTCGTTGATGGGGTGAATCAGCAAAATCTGCGTTTCCTTGCCGGAAGGTGCAAAGCCACCGGCAAGTTCAACAGCACGAAGCGCGGTGACACGTCCGTGAATTTCAAAGCGCCCTGGCCTGACAACTTGCCCACCGACTATGTAGTAGGGCTGTTCGAAGGTCTTGAGATCAACTAAGATTTCGGGGTCTTCGAGACGTTCGCTCGCTTTACTCACCAGTCGGGAGTGAACCTCGTTCAGGGTTAGCCCGCTTAACTTTGCGTCGCCGAGAAGCGGAAGCATCGCATACCCATCAGGCTGCACGGCAACCGTGGCATCGTACTCCGGGGTGTAGCGATAAGTGACGTGAAGGACATCGCCGGGATGCAGGCGATAACGAGGCTCCCGGGTAGCGAACTGGTCACTAGCCCAGCAAGCACTTGTGGAAGCCATAGCGGCTAGGATGAAACAAGAAAGTGCCATGCGGGAAAACATACAAGATCCTGATTTGTGGTTAATTACCGCGGTTTCAGTCACCGGAAGCAGAAGCTTGAAATACGTGTTCTGAAAAGTGGCTACCGGTTGCCTCTTCAGCGTTCGAAGGTGTGCGGTTTCCACCTTTTGCCTCCAACAAGAAGATGACAAGTAAAGAGAGAAAGCAGCCGATGACTGCTCCTACAGCAAGGTTCATTCCGAGCTTGGGGGAAACGGGAATGGGAGAAGAAACTGGGCGCTCAATAATCAGAACGCTGGAAAATTTTTGCGCATCGAGCGACTCGGCGAGCCGGGCTTCATCGCGGCGATGAACATACAGTTTGTAGTTATCCTGCGCCTCCTGGGCATACTGCTCGAGGTTCTGCAGCATCGCATAGCTCTCATCCATGTCAGCCAGTTGCGTCAGGTAACTTTGACGCAGAGCGGCCAACTGCGCACGCCTGGCCGCAAGCACCTGGGCGGCAATCTGGCCTTTGGCATAATCCGCCTTCAATGACTCATGGAGAGTGTCCAGGTCTGTGGTTCGCTCCACAGCGCTTTCAGACTTCGCAGCAGTAAGTTCGCGTTCGGTCGCGGCGATCTGTTTATCGAGATCAACAACCAGGCGATCAGAAGGCTTGAACTTAGTAGCCAAATCGATGCGCCGGTTGCGGAGATCAGCCAAGGTCGTCTGTAGCTGCTGAGCCGCCTGCTGGTTTGGCATGTCACGAACCTTTGTGACCAAACGCTCAGGCAGAGTTGCCAATTGAGTCCGGCTTCCAGACAGACGGGCCTCCTCTTCCTTGCTTTCTACCTGGGTATTTCGCAGCTGAGAATCCACAGCCTGAAGCTGTTCCACCACAGAAGCCTGCTGCTGTGACATGGCAAAGATTTTCTTCTTCCGATGAAATTCGTTGATCGCGGCGCGAATTCTCGTAATCTGCGTTGCATACTTCTCCACTTGCTGGTCGAAAAAGACGGCCGTACCGGGGGCACTGTGAACTTTCAGGTGCGCGCTGAGATAGCTCTCACCTAGATCCCGCAACACTTTCAGTGTGAGGTTGGGATCGCCCGCGCGATAGGACACTTCGATCACGTTCGATTTCCGGACAGGAGCGATGACCAGGTTCTTCTGGAGCTCGGCTGCCGCGCGCTCGATCGCTAGCTGGCCTGGCTGGTGTGACTCGTCCTTTTGAAAAGGCCGGTAGAGCTGAGCATCGAGAACAATGCTCGTAACTATGTCATGGCTTTTCAGTAATTCCAGCTCCGAATTAACTTCGGTTTCTGTTACTTCACCCGGCGGAGTATTGGTTGGGCTTTGCTCGGGCGTAACTACCAGATCGGCACGTTCATTACTGATCAGAAACTTCATTTTGGACTCGTAGGTACGAGGCATTGCCATGGTTACAAGCCCCGCTAGGCCGACAGCGGCGAGCACAATTAGAACAAATATCTTCCCGTATTTGGCAATGAATTCTAACGATTGAGACTGGTTGTTTTGAGACAAAGTAGAACTAGAGTCCTTAGGAGATACAAGTTTGCTACGGGCTTACGGCCTCAAAGCATTAAATGAGTCTAGCCACAAGATAGAAAGCGTAATCCAAAAACAGCTAGGAGTAAGTCTTCTAGGCCCTACCCTGAGCCACTTAGTAATTGAAATACCAAGTGGATCCCTAACAGCGGGTTTCCTCTTAGTAGTATTGTTGATGCATTCAGCAAGATCAACCGTTAAATAACTATGGGCGTACCGGTACTTTGGGTATTTTCATAAATAATTAGGGACGACATTGTTGGATGTACGAGTTTCCACTGAGTTTGGATGAGTAAATCGAAAGAAAAGTAAGCTTGAATCGCCTGAGATGCCGAGGCTGGGGCCGAGATCTCCGAAAGCGTCCGGCATACACGGGTAAATAGAATTCTGGGCGCGAAGGAGAATTGCATGCCACGGTTATTCGGCTATTCTAAAGCTGCGATTTTAGTGTTGCTGAGTGTGCAAATAACGGCAGCAGAAACATACTACGTGGATGCCGGATTTGGCAATGATCAGCTAAATGGCAAAAGCATCGGTACAGCTTGGAAGACTCTGGCTAGAGTTAATGCGGCGAGTTTACCGTGCGGCGACACTGTCCTTCTCAGGCGGGGCTCGGTGTGGGAGGAATCGGTTGAGTATGGGAAGTCATGCTCCCCGAGCGCGCCTTTCGTGTTAGGAGCGTATGGGAGTGGCTCTGGCAGGCCGGTCATCGAAGGTGGCGGATTTCGCCCGTTTAACCTCGAGATCAGGTCCGGATCTGCCGTGACCATTCGCGATGTAGAGCTGCGCGGAGCTGCACTGATGCCGATCAGTATGCTGAACGAAGGCATCACCTTACGTAACGTGTTGGTTTCGGATTTTGCGGTGCATCTGCCGCGGCTGGTGAATGTCTCTTCGGAAAAAAGGTGGCAGGGCGCTTGGCTACCGAAGATTTACGCTGACCCCGAAGGTGTAATCAGGCGCTTCGGAGAGCTAACCGGCTCTGCATTGGCTGTGGTGAACATCTATGTTCCCTGGGCGAGTGCAGGAGGTACGGAATTGTTCAGCGCCAGGCTGATGGACAGCATAGTGAATGCGGGCGCAACTCCGATGGTTTCGTGGGAGCCGATGAACTGGGCTAATGCGGATCGATCGGACCGGGCCTTCTCGCTTGATCAGATCCTTTCAGGCGCTTGGGATGATCACATAAAAACTTGGGCGCGAGCCGCAGCCGACTGGAGGAAACCGTTTCTTCTTCGGTTCGCACACGAGATGAATGGGGATTGGAGTCCGTGGGACGTTGGGGATGGCAGAAACGGAAACACTCCGGCGAAGTATGTTGCGGCGTGGACCCGGGTTCACGATCTTTTCCGGCAAGCGGGCGCGACCAACGTGAAGTTTGTCTGGTGCCCGGATGGAGCAGCGAACCTTCAGCTTCTCACCGAACTATATCCAGGTGACAACGCGGTGGATTACGTGGCCTTCGATCAATATAACTGGGGCGGCAAGGCATGGAAGGATTCCGAGGAACTGCTGGCTCCCGCTTATTCCATCATTACGTCACTCACGAAAAAGCCATTGTTTCTGGCTGAGACTGGGGTTCCCGAAGAAGGCGGTATGAAAGCTGATTATGAAGCTCGGCTGTTTGAGTACACGATCCCTGTTCTGCTGCCGCGGATTGGTGGCGTGTGTTGGTTTAACGAGTCGAAGGAGCGGGATTGGCGGGTGGAAACGTCGGCGGCCTCGCTGTCTTCTTACAGCGGTGCGACACGAAGCTGGGCATGGTCTCTGAAGTTGGCGCTGGGCGCAGTAACGGAAAAGCCTTGAAGCGAGTGCACAGCGTGGCTGCGACAAACGAGCGTGACAACGGTCCCGTCCAGCCGGGGATTCCTAGGAAGGATCTCCGTGGGGCGCGAGCGGATCAGGTTTAGCCGGAGCGATCCCGACATTCGTTTCTTTCCAGAGTCGCTGGGCGGGGAGGAAGAACACGGCAACGGCGCAGAAAGCAGCGGTGACCAGGACAAGAAAGGCGCGGATGACGGCGGTTAATCGCTTGAGCGGGCTGGTCTCGGGTATGGCGGGATCGAGCAGCCCGGCAGCATAAAAGGCAAGCTGCGGAGCCAGAGCGATCCACCTTGCAGGAGCGGGCAAGAAGAAGCTGCTGACGAGGCAGGTAAGCATGGCAAAGGGCAGCAGCAGACGGCCAAGTTTATGCGAGAAGAAGTGAATGAAGCGTCGATTGCCGGGCCAGAGAAGCCGAGGAAAGCGGAAGACAATCTGATACATACCGGCTTGTGTGCGGATCTTGCGACGGAACTCTGACTGCAAGGAGCTGGGGTAATCGTAAGCTTTGGCAGAGTCTTCGAAGAAGATACGAGAGCCCTGGAAAGCGGCGACGAACGGGAGATGAACATCGTCAAGCAGCGTGTCGGGCGGCAGCGGTCGGACCAAGCGGCGGCGAACCGCGTAGATGGCGCCGGTTGCTCCCAGCATGGCGTCGATGCGGTTGAGATTGCGGCGGATCCACTTTTCATATTTCCAGTAGAGACCGGTGTTGTACTCCTCCTGACTGGAACCGCTCCGGATCACGAGCTCCCCGGTCACAACACCGACGGAAGGATCGGCGAAGCACGCCACTAATCGGCTGATCGCTGCCGGATGGAATTCCTGGCGAACGTCCGTAAGAACAACCAGCTCGGTTGTGACCTGCTCGAGAGCTCGATTGACCGCCGTGGCTTTGCCGCCGCCGGGCAGTTCGAGAAGAGCGACGCGGGGGTCGGAGAACGCCCGAACGGTCGAGTTGGTACCGTCGGTCGAGCCGTCGGAAACGACGAGAATGTTCAACAGAGCGGGCGGGTAATCGGAGGCAAGCAGCGACTCGAGTTTGCGCGCAATCCAGCGTTCGCCGTTCCGGACCGGGACTACCACAGTGAGCGCAACGGGAGTCGGCGACTTGTGGATCGGCTTAGGAAAGAGCCTGGCATAGATGGCGAGTAGCCCGGGATAGCCAATCAGAACGTAAAGGATGAAGGCGAGACTGATCGCAAAGATGAGGAGAGCGACGCTCATTGCGATAGGGCGGAAACTGCTGGGCGGACCAGCGCCGATTCAAAACGTTCGGTTACTTTGGCCCAGGAGAAGTTGTCGAGCACGAGACGGAGCGCAGCGTGTGAGATTTGTTCGCGACGGTCGCTATTTGAGAGCAAGTTCAGGCACTCAGCAGCGAACGCTTCGGCAGTATCGGCAATCTGAGCCGTCTGGTTATGAACGACCGGCAAGCCTTCGGCGCCAATGGTGGTAGAGACAACCGAGGTGGAAGCTGCCATCGCTTCGAAGATCTTCAGCCGTGTGCCGCCGCCGACTCGCAATGGAACGATGGAGACCGCTGATTCCCAGAGGTACGGGCGAACGTCCGGGACTGTTCCAGTCACTGAGACTAAGGGGTTGGCAGCGGCATCGAGGATGGACTGCGGCGGGTTACGGCCGACAATCGCCAGCGTCGTTCCCGGGCGTTTCGCTTGGATTATGGGAAAAACTTCGGAGAGAAACCAGCGGGTGCCATCGATGTTAGGCATCCAGTCCATAGAGCCGACGAAGACCAGATCCCGGGAGACAGGCGCGTTGGCAGGTCGTTCGAAGTAGGCGGTGTCAACGCCGGTCGGAACCGAGCAGATCCGGGTAACGCCGAAGCGGGAGCGCATTACCTGTTCATCGACATCGGAAACAGCCACGGTCTGGCCGACCGATAGACAGACGCGCTTCTCCCAGGCAAACATCCGTTTGGCTTGCAAAGCAAAGTACGCCTTGTGGGCGGGCGTGCGGCCGCTCTGCGCATGACGCTCCCAGATGACAGCCTCTACATTGTGCTGAAAGAGCGTCCAGTCGTCTAAGCGGTCGATGTTAATGCTGGGGAAAAGGAAGTCGCACACTTTGGCGTCAAACGAGTGTTGCGACTGCAGGTGGGCAATGGTGTTTCGCATTGCGTCCGAGCGGTAACGCATGCCGGAGACGGGAATGGGCGAGAACAGCCCGGCAATGAGTTGGGCGGCAAACGCCGGAGACGTCTTCGAAACAACCTTGTGCGGGACCGGATGGGCAACCGAGCAGTACTCCCGGCTGCGAGCTAGCCCTTCAGGGTTGGCCGGATCGTCAAAGGCGACGTAATGCAGTTCGTGACGCTTGTGGAGTTCGCGGACCATCTCGAGGGTGCGAATCTGGCCGCCACGTGTGGTGGGGTGAAGAAAGTCAGTCTTCACCCATAGGATCTTCATGCTGAGACCTTGGCAAGAGAAGATTGCAGGCTGCCCTCCCAGGAGTCCTGTTTCCGGCCGGCAAACGACATTTCGCCCCAGAGCTGAAGGTTGACCAAACGCCAGAGGCGGTCAGTGGCGTCGTCCGCTCCACTACGCTGGCGGTTGACCAGGTCCTGCACGTAGTCGAGGTTTACGTACTCACCCAAAAAGGAGTTACGGTCGAGCAACAGCTTGAAGAGCGGCTGCGAACGGTCGTCGCGGAACCACTGGCGGAGCGGGGTGGGGAAGCCCATCTTCTTGCGATAGATGATGTCGTGCGGAAGAATGTCCTCAACTGCTTTCTTGATAATGTATTTGCCAGTCTTACCTTGGATTTTTAAATGCTCAGGCACACGAGAGGCAAACTCGACGAAAGTATGGTCAAGGAACGGTACGCGGCTCTCGATTGAGCAGGCCATGCTCATCTGATCCTGCTTCATTAGAAGCTCGACCAAGTAGGTCTTCTGATCGGCGTACAGCATTTGAGAGAGCAGCGAACTGTGTCGCGAGTTCCAGTAGTCGAGAAATGCGCGATAGGACGAAGCTTCATTCGGCGCGCCATCCCGAAGCATTTGCCGCCGCTCAGCCGAGGAGAAAGCGCCGTAGAAGTTATCGAGTTGTAAGGATTCAACCGTTGCTTCACGCCCAAGGAATGTGTGCTGAAGCTTCCGTCGAAGGTCGGCCGAAAGAAGGGTGGATTGATCGATTGTGTGGCGAACACCGGAGCGGATTGCGGAAGGAAAAAGGCGATACCGATCAGCCCATTGCCGATTGAATAAGTAGTGCTGATAACGGCTGTAACCAGCGAACAATTCGTCGCTGCCTTCGCCGGTAAGAACGACTTTGACGTGTTCCGAAGCGAGCTTCGAAACAAAGTAGAGAGCGACACTGGAGGGCCAGGAGATTGGTTCGTCCTCGTGCCAGATGAGCCGAGGAAGAGCCTCAAAGAAGTCGTCAGAGCCGATGACGACTTCATGATGCTCGGTGCCGATCGCCTCGGCTACTTTGCGCGCATAAGAGAGTTCACTGTAAGCTTCCTCGTTGTAGCCAACTGCAAAGGTTTGGACCGGACCGGAGCGGAGTCGCTTCATCAAGGCAGCAATGGCACTGGAATCGACGCCGCCGCTGAGGAACATGCCCAGGGGCACGTCGCTCATCAGACGCATCTCTACGGTTTCCTCCAAGCGCCGGCGGCACTCTTTGATCCAAGACTCATCAGACCGTGATTCAGAATCATTGGCGGAAGCACCAGGTTCAGGCACGTCCCAGTACTGCTGAATGTCGACAGAGCCGGTCCGGGCATCCAACCGCAGCGTGTGGCCGGGCATCAGCTTGCGAATACCTCGAAAGAGCGTCTGATCGCTGCTGATGTAACCGAAGGTCAAGTACTCGGATAGAAGAGACTCGTTGAACTCGGTGCGGATCTCGGGATGTCGCAGGAGAGCCTTGATTTCGGACGCGAAAGCAAAAATCCGATCGTTCAGGAAGTAGTAAAACGGTTTGATTCCCAGGCGATCTCGAACGCAGAACAGCTGCTCGGTGTTGTTATTCCAGAGAGCGAACGCAAACATGCCACGGAACTTCTGCACGCAATCAGGCCCGTAAGACTCGTAGGCGTGGACGATTGTCTCGGTGTCGCAGCGACTCACGTACTGGTGGCCGGCCGCCTCGAGTTCGGGCCGAAGAGCGGCGTGGTTGAAGATTTCTCCGTTGAAGCTAATCCAGAGGGTGCCGTCCTCGTTGGACATAGGCTGGTGACCACCAGCGACATCGATGATGCTGAGGCGGCGATGGCCGAGGTACGCAATGCCGTCCTCGTGAATGCCTTGGCCGTCCGGTCCGCGATGGTGGATGGCATCCATCATGTGCCGCAGGTCGGAACTCGATGCTGCAGATGGCTTCAGCTTGACAAAACCGCTAATTCCACACATAGTCTATGGTTTCCAGTTAAGAACGTAATTTGGTCGAATCAATGCCGTGCCGAGTTGGACGGGTCGATAGTTGGTTGCGAACCGGGCTATGCCGACGCGCAGGCGAAGGCCGGTCAGTCCGCGCGGAATAAAGCGGACGAGGGCGAGGAGCAACGGGTGCCGAAAGCGATTTCGGTTCGCTCAATGTTGACGCAGTCTGGACAGGCTCTTCAAGGGATGCGACCATGCGGCGGAAAGCGAGCGTGAAGGCAAACATGATTCCGAGCAAGTGAGTGTAGCCAACGCTTAGGAAAAAGATGCCGACCGACAGCGCAGCCAAGGCAGAAAACAAGTAGCGCCCGTACTGAGCCAGCTCGGGGTTGGTCTTGGAAAGGCGCCGGAAATCTGTGTAGCTGTAGCGCACACCCAGGATGACAGTCGCGAAAAAGAGCAAGAACCCTGGCAGTCCTGTTTCGCTCGAAATTTGCGTGTAAGTGTTGTGAGACACCAAACTTTCACCGCCAATACCGGTTTCAGCTTTGCGCTCGTCCCAAGCCACAAAGGAGAAATCTCCAGGGCCTACCCCCAATAACGGATGATGAAGAGTCATGGATAGGCTCTGCATCAGCAAGGCTCTGCGTTCATTGCTGGAGGCTATATCGGATTCGATTCGTTCCCGGGTAGCTGCGTCGTACCCCCCATCTTTCGGCGTGAAGAAAGTCAGGAAGCGAGCCTGTACATAACCAGGTAAGAACACGGTAGTGGAGGCTACTCCGATTACTGCAACAACGACCAGCAGAACCTTTCTGCTGCCTTGAGCAAATATGAAGGTAATCAAGAATAAGACCGAGAGGGCGAGCAGGCCTGACCGCGATCCAGCGCGCGCGAAAGCGTAGAAGATGGGCAAAGTGCAAGCAAAAAAGAAGGCCTTACGGAAGCCGGTAGCGCGGCTGGCTTTGAACCACCAGAAAGGGAGACCGAGTACTAAGTGCAAAGCGAATTCATTGGGATCTCCCAAAGTTCCGCCGGCAAGGGCAATACGGCCCTCTACATTGCGGCCGTAGTGAAAGCTGAAAAGAGCGGCCGCAAGGATGGCATAGGCATAGGCGCCGGCTACCTTCTCGTAGTCTCGTTTGCTTCGTATGAGCTGGACGATGATCAGAAAGATGACGAACGCCTGAAGCTGCAGCTGCACGGAAGGCAGACTGGCATACCGCCAGGTGCTAAACGGGTAACAGATAATGACCCACAATGTGAATAACCCGAAGTAACGGGTCATACGGTCGCTGAAAGAGTGCTGCAGATCGCCGCGCGAGATGGTTGTGATGCTGAGAAGAATCAACATCAGCAACGGAATATGAAGCACATGGAGCGGGGAAAGATCGAGTGCTCGTCCGGTAAGCAGGAAGATATAGAGGGCGACGAGCGTGGAGCCGACCAGGTCTGGTTTAACTGACTTCAGCTTTGAGTTTGGAAGAACAGGGCGGCTGGAAAGCGAGCGACCTCCCATCACAGATGCGGGTGTTGAGCTGGTCATGATGTTCGATACGCAGATTGCACGACCGAAGTGCCTTTCATGAAGAAGCGGTGCGAATCGAGCGGAAGAAATCTGCGATAATCACGGAAGAAAAATCTCGCCAGAAACTACTAATCTCCTTATTCTTGCATGATTTGCGCTGTTTCGCAGCTGCAGGGCCTGGCTCGCTGACGCCAGTTTGTCCGTTCTCTCTTACCTGATCGGCAGCATCGGGGGGATTCTTTAGACTCAATGACGATTTTTGTTTCCGGATTCAATGCGAAGTCTCGCAGAGATAAGATTTAGGGTAAGACAGGAGGCTGCAAACCTCCTTCTGCTTTATCGAAACCCTGAGTTCAAGGGGAGCGACTGTCTCAGCCTCCCCCTGCCTGATGGGGCGCAGGTGGCGGGGAAACTCAGGTCGTCCTCCTATGCCGCAGAGGTCCAGAGGATTGCCGATGCCGTACTTCGCCATCAATTTCCCATTCTGGGCTTGGAAATAACAACCGGACCGGAGATTCACTGGCGTAAGGACTATCTCCATGGGAAGGATTCGGGTTTAGGCTACTTCAAGCGCTTACCGTATCTCAATTTCAATGCCGTTGGTGACCACAAACTGGTTTGGGAGCTGAACCGGCACCAGCATCTGGTTTTGCTGGCCCAAGCCTATCTCCTTACTGGCCGACGCGCCTATTGCGATGAGGTCTGGGCACAGATCCGGTCCTGGATCGACGAAAATCCATTCCAGCGGGGCTTGAACTGGGCAAGTGCGTTAGAAGTTGCATTCCGAACGTTGTCGTGGATCTGGGTGTTTCATCTGATCGGTCATGAGATGCCCCAGGAGTTACGGCAACTCTTCCTGACAAGCCTTTACCAACACGGCCGACACCTGGCGGAGAACCTTTCGGTCTACTTTTCGCCGAATACGCACCTGCTTGGCGAGGCAGTCGCGCTTTTTGTACTAGGCACCCTGATCCCGGATTTTCCTGAGTCTAAGGCCTGGGTCAGGGAGAGCCGGGCTATCGTTTTGAAGCAGCTTGCCTTCCAAGTTTGGCCGGATGGCGCTCATTTTGAGCAGTCTAGTTACTACCATGTCTACGCAGTAGACTTTTTCCTGCTGTTTCATTTAGTGAACGGACGTGACGGCGAGACGGAAAGCGTGCTCAAGCGGATGGCGGAGTACTTGCACTGGCTGTTAGGTACTGGTCGGGAGATCAGTTTTTTCGGAGATGACGACGGCGGGCGATTGTTCCATCCTTATGGTATCCGGCGCCGCTTTGGAAGAGCGACTTTGGCCACGTGCGGCGTACTTCTCGGACGGGAGGATTGGATTGGGACATACGATGAGCTTGCCGAGCAGGCGGCGTGGTGGATTGGGCCGGAGGTCTTGGCGCGGGCGATAGAGAGCCCAGCGGAGCCGAGTGGCGGTCGACTGTTCAAAGACAGCGGGGCAGTATTCCTGCAAGCCGGTGAGTTCTGGTTGCAGATGGACTGTGGTCCGTTTGGATACGGCGGGGCGGGACATAGTCATTCCGATACGTTGAGCTTTACGCTGCGAAGAGGGGGCAAGCCGGTGCTGGTTGATCCAGGGACGTTCACCTATATCGCTGATATTGCAGAGCGTAACTGGTTTAGAGGATCAATAGCCCATAACTCTGTACGAGTGGATGGCGAGGAACAGGGGAGCGGCGCGGGTCCGTTCCGATGGGTAAGTAAGCCTGTGGTGACACTTTCCAAGTGGAAACAAGAGGGCGCAGGCTGGTTCGTTGATGCCAGTTGCGAGTACAGGGGATTAAAGCATAGACGTCGTATATGGCTCCAAGCGGAACGTTTGCTTGTTTTCGATGAGGTGACGGGCGTTCCTGGTGAACACCGGTGCGAGCAAATCTGGCACTTAGGTGAGGGTGCGCAGAGTGTACATATTTCGACATCTGCGCCAGATTCTAGGCTGGAGGAGTCGCGCTGCTCACCGGCTTACGGCCGCAAAGAGGAGGGCCGATGTTTGATAGCGACTATCCATTCGACGGTGCCCGTCCGGATGGCTATGCGTCTTAGTGTTGCGGCGGAACCGCCAATCACGGTAGAAGCTGCTGAGGGTTTGCTTTCGCCACTTGAAAATAGCCTGGCATCGCAGAAAGATTGAGCCAACGAAACTTTTTGCACGACTGTAAAGATTGAGCGACTAACAGCCGATAGACTGGTGGGCGTAACAAGCAAGTAAGGATCTGTTGCCGAAAGACATGAGTGAGCAAGTAAAGACAATCGCGGTGGTGGGGCTGGGGTATGTGGGCTGTGTGACGGGCGCATGCTTAAGCAGCCTGGGTCATACCGTCATCGGTGTTGACCGTGACGCGCATAAGGTGCAATCGGTGATGGAGGGAAAGGCGCCCTTTTTCGAGCCCGGGCTGGAAGAGATGATTCGTACCAACGTTCAAGCCGGGCGTTATCGGGCGACAACAAACCTGCGGGAGGGAATCGCTGATGCGGACGTAGCATTGATTTGCGTCGGTACGCCATCGGAGAAGAATGGAAACCTCGGGCTTGATCAGCTGCGGCGTGTGATCGCCGAAATTGCCGGTTCGCTTTCCCATCGAGTCAAGCCATTGATTGTTGCCATTCGAAGTACAGTTTTCCCGGGTACGTGTGAAGAGGTAGTGATGCCCGTATTGGGGCCAAGCGTCCCGATAGTTTCGAATCCTGAGTTTCTGCGCGAGGGCGTAGCAGTGAAGGATTTCATGGAGCCTTCACTGGTCGTGGTTGGCGGGAACGATGCGCAGGCCGTCCGATTGGTTGCGGGACTCTATAAACCTCTCGGCGTACCGGCTTGCCAAGTTTCACTTCGAACGGCAGAGATGATTAAGTACGCCTGCAATGCTTTCCACGCAACGAAGATCGCCTTTGCGAATGAAATTGGTGCTTTGAGCACAAGTCTTGGCGTAGATGCCCGGGAAGTGATGGCAACGGTCTGTGAGGATGTCAAACTGAATGCATCAGCTGCCTACCTAAAGCCAGGCTTTGCCTTTGGCGGTTCCTGTTTGCCGAAGGACTTACGAGCACTGGTCTATCGCGCCGGTCGATTAGATCTGCAGCTTCCGCTACTCGAGTCCGTCCTGCCAAGCAATGAACAGCAATTGACCAGAGGGTTCACAACCATCATGGATTTGCCGGCCAAGCGGTTAGGCGTTGTAGGACTTGCCTTTAAAGAAAACACGGATGATCTCCGGGAAAGTCCGGTTGTGTCCTTGCTCGAGCAGTTAATAGGGAAAGGTAGAGACGTTCGGGTATTCGACCCGCACATCCAGATCGAAACGATCTACGGGGCGAATCGCACGTTTATCCTGGAGTCGATTCCTCATATTGGGAGGCTTATGGAATCAAGTCTTGATGGGCTGCTGCGGTGGGCTGACCACGTGGTGGTTGCCCAGAAACCAAGCGACGCAATTGCTGCAAAGATTAGCGAATCGGGTCTGCCGGTGGTCGATCTCATCAGTGGAACCCATACTGCTCCGGCCATGAGTTTGGCATAGGTCGTTATTTGTGTCGGGTGAGAGTGGGCAAAATGTTACCGGTGCGAAGGATTGCGATTCTAAGGTACGCTTCACCCAGGCAGATCTAGAATTGTTCAGCCGAGCCTCGGGGGATCGAAATCCGCTGCACCTTTCCGAGCCGTATGCCTCGCGCACAGCCTACGGCGAACCGGTCGTGTTCGGCGCCCTGGGATGCCTGGCGACTCTGGCGCACATTGGCAGAGACGACGTTTCGATCAGTCGACTGACAGCCGATTTTCACAGGCCGATGTTTCGGAATGTCGACTATCGAATGGAGGCGCTAACTACACGCGAGGGCACGACGGTGCGATTGCTCGACGGATCTACTCCTTTGCTGACGACCACCGTTCAGTTCGCGCCGGGGCGAGACCGGAAGGTTGTGGCAGGGTTGGACCAGCCCGGTTCGTTCCCCCTTGCGGAGGCGCGAAACTTAGGTTGGCATGAGTTGGCAGTTGGCGTCGAGACAAACGGCTTATACCAATGCGACCCGGCAGCTTTGAGGATGCTCTGCGAACGGTGGATTCTAAAGATAGAACTTCCGGTGCTGGAAATGCTGCTCTGGAGCAGCTACTACATAGGAATGGAGATTCCGGGTCGGAATGCGCTGTTCTTCCGACTGGCTTTCGATTTTCGCGGCGAGGCTCGAGAGCAAGAACCGATCCGTTTCAGGACCAAGATCACGAGTCTGAATCGATCTCTTGGCCAGGTGAAGACAACCGTCGACCTTACCGCCTCGGGGGAGGCTTTGGCCTCGGGTCAATTGACGGCCTTTCTTCGATCCGAGGTTGAGACGATTGGGACAGAAAACGACAACAATTTAGGCAGCGAAACCCTTATTGGCAGAACTGCGATCGTGCTAGGGGCAAGCCGGGGGTTTGGGGCGGCTTTAGTCCGAACCTTGGCACTAGAAGGGGCCAGGGTCATTGCAGTTTCCCGGTCGGAACCGGGTTGGGCTGCTGGCCGGTCTGCTTGGATGGAACGCGTGACGCTCCGGACGGCGGATGCCGGAAAAGCAGAAGATATGGCAAATCTCGCACAGGAGATTGCAAGAGAGTACAGCCGCGTAGATTTCTTGGTTTGCTGTGCATTTCCAGCGATTCCGTCACTCCGTCTAGAGCCGGAGGGTGCCGAGCGAATTGCCGGTTACATCGAAAAGGCAACGAATCTGGTCTTGTGGCCTCTCTGTCACTTCCTGCCGACGCTGCAACGCTCAGCTGGGTGCGCGGTTGTGATCTCTTCGATCGCAGTGGAAAAGCCTGTCCGTGACTGGCCGCACTATGTGGCAGCAAAGCAGGCGACGGAAGGACTTTGTAAAGTGGCTCCGCTGCAATACCCGAATGTAAGTTCGCTCATTGTAAGACCGGAGCGCTTGCTGACGGAGATGACAAATACCCCAATGGGGAAACACGGTGCAATTGATCCGTCGATATTGGCACGCGAGTTGTGCGAGTATCTGGCCGACCCACCAGCACCGGGAACATGCAAAGTCTATACCCAGTCAGCAAAGGCTCAAGGAGGAGCGGTATTGGCAAGCCAACTAGCATCGGGTGGGACTAAGTTGGCAACAAACGAGATGCAAAGCCTATGAAACTAGCCGAGGCGTTAGCAATTGTTACAAAGGCGCCGGTTGATGCTAAAGCAATGCCCGTCGTACTGGCCTGCGGCTTCACTCCGCTTCACCTGCAGAACTACCTGGCCGCTTATTTGCAGCAGGCCCATCCTGACCGGAAAGTTGCGATAGAAACAGGGTTGTTTGGCGACGTGGCAGGAACCATTGCGCGATTCGCCAAAGGGCACACGGCTTTAGGCGCACTTGCTTTAGAGTGGCAGGACCTGGATCCAAGGCTTGGCTACCGGCAAACAGGCGGTTGGGGGCAGCGATTAGTACCTAGCATTTTGGGCAGTGTACAAGATAGATTGAAGCAGCTTGAGAGTGCGATCGGGGAGATCCCTTCTGCTTCGCGCCTTGTAATCTCGACGCCAACGCTTGACCTTCCGCCTGCGTTTCACACATCGGGATGGCAGGCGAGCGAAGCAGAAGTAGCGCTGGAGCTGGCGGTGGCTGAGTTTGCCAGTCGCGTCGTTGCTCACCCTGCGGTTTTCCTGCTCAATCGGCATCGGCTGCAGTCGGTGTCACCTCCCGCTGCAAGGTACGATTTTCGGTCCGATCTTAATACCGGATTCCCTTATACGCAGGGGCACGCTGAGGCGTTAGGAAGCGCTTTTGCGAAACTATTGCGGTTCCCGGAACCGAAAAAGGGTCTGATTACTGATCTGGACGACACTTTATGGCTGGGACTGGTAGGAGAGATCGGTCACCAGGAAATCGCCTGGGATCTGGCGAGTCATGCCCAGATGCACGGACTCTACCAGCAGATGTTGAGAGCCTTCGCCGAACAGGGCGTGCTGGTTGCAATCGCTAGTAAGAATTCGTCTGAAGTAGTCGAAAAGGCATTGGCGCGCACCGATCTTATCCTGGATCGCGAGCGGGTGTTTCCGCTGGAAGTGCATTGGGACGTGAAGTCAGGTTCGGTAAACCGAATCCTCAAGACATGGAACATTTCTGCCGATAGCGTCGTGTTCATTGACGACAGTCCGATGGAACTGGCCGAGGTGAAGGCTCAGCATCCGGGGATGGAGTGCATCCTGTTCCCAAAGGGCGACTACGCGGCCGGCTTTGCTTTCCTGCAGCGCTTGCGGGATCTGTTCGGAAAGCCCAGACTTTCCGAAGAGGATAGTTTTAGGCTGCAAAGCATTCGGCAAGGGCAGAAGTTCGCGGAGTTGTCGCGCACGGGATCAGCTAACGACCTTCTTGCCTCTGCAGAAGCAGTCCTGACAGTGGAGTTCAGCGGCCATTCTGCCGATAGAAGGACAGTGGAGCTAGTCAATAAGACAAATCAGTTCAATCTGAACGGACGCCGGTTCACGGAAGCTGAGTGGCTGGAGTCGTTAGTGGGTCCGGGTTCGTTTGTCATGGCTATCTCCTATGAGGACAAGTTTGGGCCTCTCGGTAAGATTGCGGCTGTACGGGGCCGGCGTACTGCGGATTGCCTTATCATCGATGCCTGGGTTATGAGTTGCCGGGCGTTCTCCCGCCAGATAGAACACCAGACGCTTGTTCAATTGTTCTCCGAGTTCGCAGCGGAAGAACTGCGCTTTGAATACGCCGCAACATCCAAAAATCAGCCTATAAGCGAGTTTCTGACCGAGTTGCTCGGCCAAGCGCCATCGGCAGAGTGCCGATTGAGCCAAGCCGAATTCGCCGCGAAATGCCCCGAGTTACACCACCGAGTTGTTGTGAAACATGAATAATACTGAAGAAAAACTAACAAGCATATTTGAAACGGTGTTCCCGGATCTGCCAGCTGGGAAGATCCGTTCTGCAACCCAGGAAACTACTCCGAATTGGGATTCGGTCGCAGCTATCACACTGATGAACCTTATCGAAGAAGAGTTTGGGTTCCAGATGGAGTTTGATGATCTGGGTGAGCTAACCTCTTTCGAAAAGATTCGAGCTTACATCGACGGCAAAGCAGAGCAGTCGGCGGCTTGAGCAGATTCTGAGCTGAATGCCGAGGTTCGCGCAAGCTCGTAACATGCTTGGCCATCGCCTGGCCAGGAATGCGGCGGCTATTTTTATCGTCCAGATGAGTGCCTATGCAGCGCCGCTGCTGGTGCTTCCCTATCTCTCTCGTGTACTCAGCACCGAGCACTTTGGGCTAATTGGCTTTGCAACAACGTTCAATTTCTACTTCATCACGCTTGTAGAATACGGTTTCAATCTTACGGCTACCAGGCGAATCGCCATTTATTCAAATGATCCCGAAAAGATCGCCCAGATCACTTGGTCAGTTTATGCCGCCAAGGCATTCCTGACTGTACTTGGGTTCGTGATGATGGTGTCAATCGTTCTTATAACGCCACAATTGCGGCCGGACTTGGATCTGCTCTGCATTGGCTATCTGGCTGTCATTGGGGATCTACTCTTCCCAATCTGGCTTTTTCAAGGCCTCCAGAAGATGGAAAATCTCGTGTGGCGGGACCTCTTAGCGAAAGTCGTATCGCTAGGATTGGTGTTTGCGTTTGTCCATCACGATTATCAGTATCGGTGGGCGCTGGTTTTCCAAGCCGGATCAACCGTCATCGCAGGTCTGATTGGCCTTTTTACGGTACCGTTCGTTCTCAAATCTAGCTGGGTCGCCCCCACCTGGCAGGAAACAGCCCGAGCTCTCAAAGAGGGATGGCCCGTGTTTCTGTCGATGGCCTCCTTCACTCTCACTTCTGCGACCAGCATTTTGTTTTTGCAGTTAAAAGGAGGACCTAAGGATGTTGCTTACTTTCTGACTTCTTATCGCCTTGTAGTTGCCTTACGGGCGTTGGTTGATCCAGTTAAGACGGCCATCTACCCGCACATCAGTCACATGGCTGCCCGGTCCAAAGAGGATGCGATTTTCTTCTTACGTAAGTACGGATTGTTGCTGACCTCGCCTTTCCTGCTTGCATCTTTGGTACTGCTTCTTTTTGCCCCTTGGATAATCAAGCTGCTTTACGGAGCGAAGTATGCGCCGTCCGTTCCGGTCATGCAGATACTAGCGCTTAGTCCGTTTCTGCTCTCGCTGCAGCATAACTATTCAACTTTCTTCATGCTGGCCTTTGGCTATGAGAAGCAATGGTCCAAGGTAGTCTTGCAGAGCGCCTTCCTGCACTTTGCCCTGTTGATTCCGCTGCTGTTTTTAGTTTGGCCGCCCATTGCAGTCGCCATCACTGGGATTACACTGGACGTTTTTGTGACGGTTGTCACCTATCTCTTCTACCGAAAGCATTCGCGACCAATTGGGGTCAACCTGGCAGTAGTGTGACCCGAGGGAAACTCCTCTTCCGGTGAGCGCAGCCTCAAAAATCCGCGTCTTATTGATAGCTCCCTCTCTTGCAATCGTGGGAGGGCAATCGGTACAGGCTGCCAAACTTGTCTCGATTCTAGGCGCCCTTCCCGAGTTGGAAGTTAGATTCTTCCCCATTGACCCAAACGTTCCCCCTGCTTTGCATTGGGTGCGGAAGCTGCCCGGTCTGCGGACGATCTTGATGTCAATGTTGTACTTCGTCGGGTTGCTCCGGGCAGTGCCTCAATCCGACATCCTACATGTATTCACCGCAGGTCTTTCGTCCTACACGCTCTGGACGATCCCGGCGCTGCTCTGTTCACGACTTTTCAGGAAGCGGTTCGTGATGCACTACCACGACGGCCAAGCAGAACAGCACTTGGTGGAGTGGCGATCGGCCGGACCGACGGTCGCTTTGGCAGATTGCCTGGTTGTGCCTTCGGGATTCTTGCTGGATGTGTTCACCGCGCATGGTATCCGGGCAGAAGTCATTTCCAATATAGTCGAACTCGACCGGTTCGTCTATCGCCAGCGGACTGCCCTGCGGCCCGTGTTTATGACTAATCGGATGCTGGAGCCGCACTACAACCTGCCGTGTATCCTGCGGGCTTTCGAGATTGTGCAGCGAACCTACCCTGAAGCATCGCTGGTGATCGCGCACGATGGACCATCACGTCCTATGCTGGAGCAAATGACGAACGAATTGCACCTGCAACATGTGTCCTTCATAGGCCGCGTGGCGTACGAGGACGTTCCTCGTCTCTATGAGGCCGCCGAGATTTACGTGATGACCCCCAATGTCGACAATATGCCGGGGTCTCTTCTAGAGTGCTTTGCTTCCGGAGTTCCCGTAATCACAACAAAGGCGGGCGGAATACCTTACATCGCGGAGGATCGCCGAACAGCGCTGCTGGTCAACGTCGATGATCATGAAGGGGTGGCGGCATGCGCGCTAGAACTGCTTTCAGATCCCGAACTTGTGCAAAGCCTGACGGAGGAAGGTGCCCGGGAAGTTCAGCGTTACGGCGCTGAGCCAGTTCGAGACGCCTGGTTGGGCTTGTATCGAAGGCTCATCAGGGGCAACAATGGGTCGGTTTCCGGTATTTCTGAGTCTCCTCGCTCCTCCTAGTGCCTAGGTCTGATCACAACTCCCAATAATTCTTCTTTCTGCTTGAACTGCAATGTCTTAGCCCCGGTCTCCCGCTCCGGACGGTTCGGCAACGCTGTTATTTCTTGTGCCGAGCAGTGCAGCTATCCACGGAGAAAACATGAAAGCAAAAGAACGCGCCACTTGGGTATCCGGCTTCCTCACCGGACTACTTACTTTGGCTCTGGTCCCAAATGCCCTGGGACAAACACAGCTAAACTTAGCGACCCAGGGCCGAAATGTCGATTTCACAAACGCACCCTTCACAAAGCCGATTCGGATGGGTGGAACCCTACCTGCGAACTGTTCGCCGGGCGAGTTCTTCTTGAATACAGGCGCTGTGGCCGGGCAGAATCTGTTCGCCTGTCTGAGCAGTTCCTGGACGCTAATGGCAGCCCAAAACGGGGTACCCAATCCTGGATCTATGGGTCTGTTGATGATAACCGGACCCAGCTCAACTACAACCGTTCATTCACCAGCGGGCACGATAGTGGGAACTACGGACGTACAGACCTTAACTGGGAAGAGTATCGACGCCTCTGAGGTTAACAGCGGCATCTTCAATGCGAGCAGGATGCCGGCGCTTGCCGGCGACGTCACCTCGCCCAGCGGATCGACAGCTACGGCACTGGCGACAGTATTGAATACGCCGGGAACCTTTGGAGATGCCACCCATGCTGTTCAGCTTACGGTCGACGGCAAGGGTCGCG
Organism: uncultured Bryobacteraceae bacterium; assembly: GCA_964248405.1. Taxonomy (GTDB): domain Bacteria; phylum Acidobacteriota; class Terriglobia; order Bryobacterales; family Bryobacteraceae; genus Bog-105. The sequence goes on along the minus strand of CAXTYH010000001.1, from coordinate 335,909 downwards.
TCACATCTTTGAATACGCTCCCAATTGTAAGCGGTCCCACCTCCGTCTTCTATCAACAATTATCAAAGGCAGGTGCTGCACTCACTCAGCGTTCAACGTTGAATCTCTCAGGTGCGTTTGCCATCTCTGATAATCAATCCGCAACGCGAACGGATTTGGATCTAGCACCTGTAAACGCAACGCCAGGAACCTTTGGTAGCGCTGGACAAGTTCCGGTCCTTACGGTGAACGCGTACGGACAGGTTACGTCCATCACAACCGCTGCTTCCGCGAGCGCGAACAGCGCAAGTCAACCAAGTACGGTTACCACAATGAGTTCAGGAAACCTCTCGACACTGCCGGCATCGTGCTCTGCGGGCAACTTATTTTATGCGAGCGATCAACCGGCGGGACAGCAGATCTACACATGCAACTCAGGCGGCTCCTGGTCACAATTCATTTCTATCGGCGGGTCCGGTGCATTAGCATTTAACAACGGATCGCTCGACATTGTCACAAGCGTAGTGCCTCGTCTAACGGCTGCTAACACATTCGGGGGTAGCAACACATTCGCCAACGGCATCACGCTCGCCAGTTCCGGCCAGCAGCCATCGTGTACTAGCACGTCCCGCGGCTTAATTTGGTATCAGAACAACGGCGCTTCCAAAGATGGCCTGCAGGTCTGTGCTTATAGCGGCTCCACTTACACATGGGTAACTCTCTACTAAGTAAGGCTCACGATCTATGACTAACAAGCTTCTAATTTGCTTTTCACTCATGGTGCTCTCCCTGAGAGCGCAAGCGCCGGCAGTCTCAAACATAACTTTCGATGGTGTAAGTCATTCAGTCGTCCGCGCGGTTTTCACTGCATCAGCAAAATTCTATTGGCTGCGAGCTCGTTATATCGCATCGCCTGGTACGTGCACGAGTGGAACGGGCGGCACGTTGCAGGGCAGCAGTTACAGCGCGAGTAACAATGTGTCGCTTCACCAGGGAGATGGCAATACGGTTGTAGTAGGTGGTCTGACACCAAATACCACTTATCAGATATGCCCTGAAATCTCGACAGACTTTGCGAACTGGTCAAGTGGAGCCGGCGCCACGGTGACGACTCTGCCTCTGCCAGCATCCCACCCGACGCTGCCGACCCCGCCCAAGACGTTCGATTCCAGCTATCCGGATACTACCGGTTACGCAAATGTGACGGTTGCGAACGATTGCAGTAACTTTCTTCAGCAGTTGAACTCTGCAATCGCCAACCAACTGGCAAATGGAACGGTCATCAACCTGCCTGCAGGCCAGACTTGCACGAATGGGCCATACAATGTGACCCAGCGTGCTCCCGACGTGACCGTCTTTGCCAGTTCTGCAGTAAACACTACCCAGAACAGTATTGCTAGTCCTGGGCACGGTTTCACTGAAGGAAACGGCATCATTTTCGGCAACACTTATGGATGTCTTCCGGGATCTCTGACTGGCCTCGCCAACGGAGCCAACTGTAATCAGCAAGGTCCGCTCATTCCGGGAGCGCTCTACTACGTCCATGTTTTGGACGCCAACACGATCCAGATCTACAGCGGCGCGTCCCAGGCCAACGGGGGTACTTTGTGCTCGCTCCCGGATGGCGGAAACGGGACTGAGTATTTCGTTCATTGGCCCCGGCCGTTGAAGTGGATTGTGATCAGGACGTCCACGCCGGATAATCAGTTCGCTCCGGTGAGGACGCGCGTCAATCCGGCGTGGGGACCAAAAATGGCGAACTTACAACTGGCGCCCATGTACAAGCAAGGCGTGTTGAATCAGTATGTGCTGATGAGCGTATCGGATTCGGACGGACACAACATGGACATGACGGCAAACATTCGATTTGTCGGAGTAGAATTCAGCTACGCAGATGCGCCGCTCTCCCGCTCTAGTAGTGACCCGATACCCTGGCCGGCACTGGTGCGAGTGCCTTCTTACAGCCAATCTATTGTCTTTGATCGCTGCTGGTTTCATAATCCCGGAACTCCCAGTCGGGTATTTACCGCTATCTACTGGGATGGAATGAATGTAGGCATCATTGACAGTTACTTAGATGGCTTTGAGTACTTTAAACCGTTCTACTCGGGGCTCGGTTTAACGAAGGTGAATTAACATGAAGCAACTTATCTACTTACTTCTACTTACTACCAGCGTATTTAGCGCCACCTTTACCATTGCTCCGGGTGTTCACCACTTTGGGGCCGGAACGGGTACCGTGACCAATACCATCACTGTGAACCTGACGGGTGGGCCGCCCACTCAGGAACGTGCTTTCGTTTACTTCACAATGCAAGGGCAGTTGAACATTGCCTTGCCGCCCGGCGTGACTGGTACTTGCAGCGGTGGACCTTGCCACATCTTTACTGGCGATAGACAATACGGGAGTGGTGTTATCGTCCGGGCAGCCACCGTTCAATACCCTACCGGAAGCACCGGCAATAACAGCTTTTCTGTGGATCCGATTTTCTCGACTTCGACTGCGGGAACCAACCCGTCCATGATCTTCGATTCGGACCCGCTGTTTACCGGTGGAGTCGATAACATTGAACTCGGAACGCGATTCACCAGCGACGTTAGCGGATACGTCCTGGGCATTCGATACATCAGGCCACTTTCGGATGCCACTCCATCCCATACGGTGTCCTTGTGGGACAGCAATGGGAACCAGCTTGCGACCGCTGTTACCTCTAACGATACTCCCACCACGGGCTGGAACACAGTCATGTTCCCGACCCCGGTTGCAATTGCAGCAAACACGGTATATACAGCCTCTTATCACGTGTTCAACGCTCCCTTTTGGTTCAACCCTGGACTGATTCAGAACCGCGACTACGGCGCCGGACATCTACGCGCAATCGCCAGTTATGTGGAGTCGAATGGCTCTTGTGACCGTACTGACTCCTGGCCGATTGACGCGCAGGGGCGGCCGGCGGCCGGCGAGGTTGGGTGCGTTGACCTGGCCCCTAATGGTTCGATTCTTGGAGTTTCGAACGCAGATGCCACTACCTCAGCGTTTGCTTCCGAAGGTTGCCAGTGCATGATTGGCGGTATTGGCCCGGGGCCGTATCTGTTCCAGAATAACTACCTCAGTGCAGTCGGCCTGCCGTGGCACCACGATGAGAGCGGGGGAGACTGGATGATGCGCGGAGACTACAGCTATATTCGTAACACTTTCCACGCCCCCTTCTCGCGTCTCTACGGGCATCCTACGTCGGATGGTATGCGCTACTCACACCGGCAGTTACTCGAGTGGAAAGGCGGACATCGCATCAACCTGAACGGCAATATCTTTGATGGATCCTGGGCGGAAAATAATCCAGCTTCGGTGACCGTGGTCATGTCGAGCTTAAGCGGCGGTGGAATCAGCGACGTCAATTTGGAGAACAACACCTTCCGCCACGTTCCGGGCGTAATTGTTGCCCCAAACGTCATCGATGGACTTTACTCGCAAACAAAGCCTGCCGCCCGCTTTCGCTTTGCGAACAATTTAGTCTGGGATGTGAACGTGAATGGTCCGCATAACAGCGGTACTTACAACAGTTACTACACTCCGATTGGCGGGTACCCTGATGCGACAGGTTGGATCTTCCAAGGACCAGAAGGTGGCGAGGATGTGATCATCGATCACAACACCATCGCTAAGAACCAGGGACGTGTGCCGGCTCTCTTTTTCCTGAATGACACCAAAGTGGAAGGGATGCAAGTCACTAACAACATCTTCTATTTCAATAGTGTCTACCAAGGCTTAGGGATGGATGGATCCATGACTTATCCGGTATGTGATAACCACCAGATTGGCGCCGCACTTGCCGGTTGCATGCTTCCTGGCTTAGTTTGGCACCACAATCTTCTTCTCGGCGACTCCAATCAGGCGACAGTTCAATCCTGGTGGAATGGATTCAATAACTACGTTCCGAGTGATCCGACAAACATAGGAGCAACTGGCTGGTTCAACTACAATGCTAACGACGGTAGCGGTAATTTTCGCCTTCGTACTAACTCGGCCTACGTTTCCGGAGGTGCATCGAAAGCATCCGATGGCAAGGATGTAGGTGCCGACATCGATGCGCTTGAAGCGGCCGAAGGTAAGGTGACTTTGATTGGTGCGCCCGCAGCGAACATCAGTACGACTGGAGCTAGCATCGCCTTCATCGCTCCGGACGCGCAAAGCTGCCCGGTCGATTACAGCAGCGCCGATCCGACGGCAATCAACAACTTCACTCGTGTGCCCGATAACGGAACAGCGCGAACCCGCAACGTCAACCTGCCTGGGTTAACGCCGGGCACGACCTATTCCTATCGTGTGAATTGCGCCGTAGAACAGCCTACCGGGCGATTCCGCACCCGCTAAGAACAATCAAGTACGAAGTGGCAAGATCCTTTAACCTGCGTGCTCAGCCAAGAGGGTCTTGCCTGCTCAGTACTTCCGATTCAGATTTGCCCGCAGCTTACGGTCAAAGAGCGCCCAGAACTTCAGAAAGACGTAAGCAACGGTATCCAGAGTCCGAAAGTGAAAACCCCGGTTCATCCCACCATCAACTTTGCTTTCGGGCTTCTTTGACACGAGATCGCTCACGTTACGAAAAGACAGTAAGGGCTGTTACAGTAGCAATTGACAAGATCAGATTCCTGTTCGGCGGTTAAACTCAGCCCGAAGTTATTGTAATGCTCTTCGATAGTCCAGTATATCTGCTCTTTTTGCTGATAGTGGTGATGCTTTACTGGAAGCTTAACCGCAACAAGCAAAATGTCTTGCTGCTCGCTGCCAGTTACTTTTTTTATGGCTGGTGGGATTGGCGCTTCCTGCTGCTAATGGTGTTTTCCACCGCGCTTGACTACAAATTAGCATTGGTTATTACTGATACTCCGAATGCCCGACTGCGGAAGTCGTTATTCATTACCTCGTTGGTTATCAACTTCGGGATTCTGGGGTTCTTCAAGTACTTCAACTTCTTCATCGATAGTTTTACTTCTTCGCTCGGAAGTCTCGGCATAACGTCCTTACCGATATCGGTGCTGGCGATCATCCTGCCCCCCGGTATCTCCTTCTACACGTTTCAGGAAGTGGCCTACATCGTGGACGTTTACAAGAAGAAACAAGAGCCTGCCCGGTCGTTCATCGATTACGGCCTGTTTATAAGTTTGTTTCCGCATCTGATCGCCGGGCCTATCCAGCGTCCTTCTCATCTCCTTCCACAAGTTCAGAATCCTCGCCGGTTTAACCCCGAGCAGGTCTTCGGCGGTGTAATGCTCATCCTCAGCGGGCTGTTCCGCAAGTGCTTCATCGCCGACAACTGCGCCACTCTTGCTAATGCCGCGTTTAACGGACAGCTTGGGCATAACGTGTTCAGCCTCGCTATTGGCGTCTATGCTTTTGCCTGGCAAATATACGGTGATTTTGCAGGATACAGTGACATGGCGCGGGGCAGCGCTCAGCTGATGGGCTTCCACTTCATAGTCAACTTCCGCCAGCCCTACTTCGCATCGAACCTGCAGGATTTCTGGCATCGCTGGCATATCAGCCTTAGCACGTGGTTACGAGACTATCTATACATTCCGCTCGGCGGCAACCGAAAAGGAAATCTACGTACTTACGAGAATCTGATGACAACCATGTTGCTGGGAGGCTTGTGGCATGGAGCGAATTGGACCTTTGTCGTTTGGGGTGGATTGCAGGGAGTTTGGCTCTCAGTAGAGCGCCTTTTCTCTAGATATGCTAGCCGCAGCCTGGGTGGAGTAAGTCAGGTTTATACAGGATGGGTTGCAAGGGTGATCACGTTATTGGTTATCGGCTTGAGCTGGGTTTTCTTCCGCGCAGCAAGCCTGCACGATGCAGGGACTATGCTCGCAGGCATTTCGACGCTAGACTGGCGTCCGGAGTACGCAACCGCAATGGGTTATCTGGCTGCGATTACGAGCTTCGGACTGCTGCTCGATCGGCGTTTAGAACGATACGACGAAGAATATGCCTTCGAGAAACTTCACCCGGCCGTACCCCTCGGTGCAGCGCTGGCTTTAAGCCTCATCGTGATTCTATTTGGAGCAATGGAGAACAGTGCTTTTATCTATTTCCAGTTCTGAAACGCTTCCATTAACCGCTCCAGCAGAGGTCAAGCTTGAGCGTAACTATGTCACGTGGATACGAAATGCCGCTATCTGCCTGCTGCTATTCTGCCTGTTACTTGAAGCTGTTACCCGGCTTGCCTTTTCTCGCATCAGCCATATCGAATCACGTATTGCCGCCGAACATCGAGCAGCCTTGGCGGTGCGGAAAACTTCTGGCATCAAGGAAATTCTGTTACTCGGTAACTCGCTGCCGCTGGAGGGTGTTGCGGTTGCCCAGTTACAAGAATCCTTGAAAGGGCGTGCTCATATCACCCGCTTCGTCATCGAAGGAACGGAGTATCTGGATTGGTACTACGGCATCCGAAGGCTCTTTGCTGAGCGCAGCAATCCAGACTTAGTTCTGCTCTGCATGGACGCTACACACTTGAGGAGCTCCAGGATTCGCGGCGATTACTCAGCGTTCTACCTATTCCAAACCGCCGACATACTGCAAATTGCTAGAGCTGCAAATCTGGATCTAACAAAAACAGCTGGCTTGTTCCTGGGACGATACAGTCTCTTCTATGCCGGGCGTACGGGGATTCGTAATTTTGCGCTGAATCACACCGATGAGCGATATGCAGAGTTAGTCCGAAATCTGCCGCCTTTGACTGGAAAGGAACAGCCAAAGAGAAGCGAGCAAGTGAAGATCGATGTCGAGCCGCTGGAAGCTTCGCGCTTAACCGCTCTCCGAACACTCTGTCGCACGCATGATGCCGACTTTACTTTGCTGATACCTCCAGGTTTTGGTAAGTCGCAAGCTACGCTGGAGCGGGCGGCTGAGACTTCACATACGGACGTGTTTGTACCGGTGGATGAGAATGAGTTTGAACGGGCCAAGTATCGAGATGGATATCACCTGAATGAAAGCGGTGCAAAGATCTTTACAGAGCGACTTGGGGCTCGTCTTCAAACCTATCCGAAGGTGCCAAAGCAGCAGGGACCGTAACCTTGTGAATTAGCTGGCGAGAAGCTTGCTATACAGGGCGTCCATTCGTTGGAGATTGTGCTTCATTGAGAATTGTTCCTTTGCCGTGAGGGCCGCTCGCTCCCGAAACACATTGCGCAATGCTGTATCTGCTACAACCTGCTCTAATGCCTCAGTAAGTGCGGCTGGGCTGTCTCTATCGAAGGTGAGCCCGTTGATTCCGTGAGCAATCAGTTCGGGGATTCCGCCTACCTTTGAGCCGATCACGCAACACCCACACGCCATCGCTTCGAGCAAAGCGTTGGGAAAGCTTTCGGAGCGGGAGCTGTTGATATAGACGTCTATCGTACGCAGCCAATCGACCACGTCGGCCTGTCCGGGCACAAACATGCACGCGTGCTCCACGCCCAACTCTCGAGTGAGGCCTTGCAGGTGAGGCACTTCAGGACCGCTGCCAACTAACAGCAGTCTCGCCCCCTTATGTACCTCTAAGGCGGCGGCGAAGGCACGAACGATCCAATCCACCCGCTTCTCCGGACGCATGACGCAAACCGTACCAACAATGACCGAAGAGTCGCTGAGAGCTTCGGGGCGGGGCACCGGAGCAGGGAAGAAGGTGGAGGTATCGACACCGTTGTAGCAGAGAAAGACTTTGTCGGCGGGCAAGCGGAACTCCGCTACCAGCGAGTCACCGACTGCTTGCGAGTTCACAACAACGAAGTCCGAGAGCCGGTCACTGACACGCAGGAGGGCTCGTTCCCGCGCTAACACCAACTCCCGATACGAGAGCTGACTGGTGAGCACGTGCGGCACGCGATGCCAACGAGCTGCCGGTGCGCCGAAGATGTCAGTCGGCACGTCAAAGCAGTGGATCAGGCGAATACGGTGCTCGCGCACATACGAGCCAAGTACCCGGGCTGCCCGCACCACCGATGCATTCATGAAAGAGGTAAGAGGCAGATGAACCACTGGAATGCCGGCGGCGACTACTTCGGGTACGCGAAATCCCCCCTCGCGCAACACCCCAACGTGTACCTGAAAGCGCTCGCGGTCCAAGCCCATGGCAATCTTAGCGGCATCGCGCTCACAGCCTCCGTGGCCCAGTGACTGGACCATCAGAAGAATTTGTTGTTTAGGCAAAGGCTCTACCCGCGATGCCAGTAAGTTTCCCAACCAAGGTACTTGTTCGCAGCCTCATTGATGATCGGCGATGTTTGAGAAAGGTTGGCGGCAGTGTGATGTTCAAAGCCCTGTTCGCAGATGAAGTGCAGAAGGTCTTGTAAGCGCGGAATCTCAACCACACCCGCGCCGCCGAAAGTGTTCAAAGAATCGTCAGTGAAACGCCCATCACCAATGTAGCCGCGTATCTTACCTTCGCGATCACGCGTTGAGAAACGTGCGTAACTCATGAGTGCAGCTTTCACCCGACCCACGACAGTGCCAAACGTGTTGAGCTTGCCGACCGTGCCCGCGATGATCTCCTGAAAATCCATTTTCATCTCCTGGAAGAAATGCTTTGGCAAGTTGCTGCAATGAAAGCAGACCGCCTTATTAGGATCGTCGCCGTAGTTATTGTTCCAGTCAAGCAGGGCGCTAGGTGTTTGAGACGCAAGCTGCAAAGCATGCATGCTGACCACGCCAACAATGTCCACCTCACACGCGCTTGACATGAGGTTGTTGCTCATCATGCTCATCACAGTGCAGGGAACGACGCCGAAATACTCTTCCAGTGCCGTCCAACATTGAACTGCACTGATATCGAGCGCCTGATCCTGCATCCAGCCGTCAATGACAGCGCCGAGCTTAGCCATCTTCATCAGAGACTCGGCCGGCACATCGGATGTGCTCACATATTTGTGGATATCGGCTAGCTTCTTCTGCGCTGCTCCGTCCCCATCCGTCATACGTTGGATCCGTCCAAGAACCTCAGATAAGTCGATAGTGACAACAGAGATCCCGTTCGCCTCAAGCAACTTTTCGCTATATCGCACCGTGTTGAAAGCAGCCGGCCGCGCTCCAATAGAGCCGACACGCAGGCCTCGCATACCGCGAATGACACGGCAGACGCCAAGAAACCAGGCTAGATCAGCTTTGAATTCTTCGCTGTCCGGAGTAACTGTATGGCGAGCAGTGAGTGAGTACGGGATGCCGTACTGCATCAGATTGTTGCAGGCCGACATCTTGCCGCAGAAGCTATCACGGCGGTCTCGGATGGTCATTCTTTGAGGATCGTCTGGAGTAGCCTGAATTAAGACCGGAACCTGCAATGTTGACAGGCGGAGGGTGTCTGCGATGGCGCGCTCATCTCCGAAGTTAGGCAGCGTGACAATCACGCCATCAATGGCGTCCCGATTCTGCCGGAATAAGTCTCCGCAGCGTTTTGCTTCTTCGTATGTTTCCACTGCACCGAACTTGGATTCCTCAGTTGTTAGAGCTACAACCTGAACGCCCGCTTGCTCCAAAACGCGCAGCATATCCTGGCGGCCGGTTGCCGCCAAGTGGTCGGGAAAGAAACCTCGATTGCCTACGATGAGGCCTAGAGTTATCGGTGCCGAACTGGATTTAGCCATTTAGGACTTCCTCGGGAAAAAGCGCAGAAGATAAAAGAGACCAATTATCAACAAGACGATGCCCCACCAAAGCGTGGCATGCAGGTCCGACAGAACAGGTGGGTTCGCAAGCGGATAAGCGAACTCATACAGCCCTGTCCAGGTGATGAGAATACCGTAAATGGTCAAAAGAACGCCGATGAAAAACCAAATGGAAAGTACGCCAGGACCGTGCATGTTCATTACTACCAGAAAATAAGATTGAGAGCGAAGAAGATCACAATCACAACTACCGTCCAGAATAACGGACGGTGCAATAAGCTCACACCGACTTCGGAAGGGATCTCGGTGGCTCCATAAACCAAACCCGCGAGTTCGGCAATGGGCTTGGGCTTGGTGGCATAGCTGACAGCAACGGTCACCGCGACACAAACGGTCCATGACCATAGAGCGCGATACATGTTCTCTGCCATTTGTTGCGCATGCGGTGAGAAAGCAATGTAGCGGATTGCGCTTGGATCCAATTGGACCCAGGCGAACATTGCAATGGAAGCCCCGGTGCCGGCGAGCAGCCCCCAGAAGCCGGCCGCCGGCGTGGCGCGCTTCCAAAGCATCCCCAGGATCACGGTGCCGAAAAGGGGCGCAATGAAGAAGCTGAACAGCGCTTGCACGTAATCCATGATGCTCAAAAACTGCATTACCAGGTAGGCAGTGCCAATGCTGACGAGCACCCCCAGCACGGTGCACCAGCGACCCATCGAGACGTAGTGTGCATCGGACGCGTTTTTCCGAATCAAGGCTCGGTAGATGTCGTACGTCCAGACAGTGGCAAAAGCACTGACGTTGCCGGCCATTCCGGACATAAATCCGGCAATCAGGGCAGTGATTCCCAACCCCAGCAGTCCCGGTCCGCAGTAGCGGGCGAGCATCAAGGGCAGTACTTCGTTGTAGCTGTGCGCACCTGAACCGGCTTGCGATTCACCCACGAGCCTTTCCGGCAGAACAGCCAAAGCCAGAAGGCCGGGCAGAATTACAATGAAGGGAACAGCCATCTTGAACATGGCTCCAATAACCGGGGCCATCCTGGCGCTTCGGAGGTCGCGTGCCGAGAGTACACGTTGAACAACCAGAAAGTCGGTGGTCCAATAGCCGAACGAGATGACAAAACCCAGGCCAAGCACAATGCCGGTCCAGTGAATACCCATTGGGTTGTCACTGAACGAGCCCAAACCTCGCCACAGATGCGTGTAGTCCTGTTCTGGGAAGTTATGGTGTATTCGCGCAACCATGCCGCTCCAGCCGCCTGCTTCGATCAGTCCAAGGACTGATATAACGATGGCTCCGAGCCAGATAAGAAAGAATTGCAGAACTTCGTTAAAGATGGCCGAGAGTAACCCGCCTAGAAAGACGTACGCGGCCACGGTGATCGAAGAGACCCAGATACTGAAGTTGATATCCCAGCCTAGGATGATGCGCATGACCAAGGCCATCGAGTACATATTGATTCCGCTCATCAGGACCGTCATAAAGCCGAAGCTTATGGCCGCAAGGGTACCGGCCGACTCGCCGAAACGAAGCGTGAGGTAATCCGGAACCGAGTGAGTCTTCGAGATGTAGTAGAACGGCATCATCACTATGCCAAGGAAAAGCATGGCGGGGATTGCGCCAATCCAATACCAATGCGTTGCCAAAATTCCGTACTGATAGGCCGCGGCTGCCCATCCCATCAGCTCCAGAGACCCCAGATTGGCAGCAACAAAGCTGAGGCCTGCGATCCACGCGCTCATGTCTCGCCCAGCTAGAAAGAAGTCCTCTCCCGTCTTGGTAAAGCGCTTCAGATAAAGGCCGATTCCTAGTACGACGGAGAAGTAAACGGCGATAATAACGAGATCAACCGGGCTGAGGGTGAGTAATCTGTGAGTTGTATTCACAACGGCAAACGGGATTGTATCGAACCGAAGTTCGTCGTTCTGCCTTGTTGTCCCGGCAGGCATGCTTGACAGGCTGGAGTTTCGCCTTGATACTCAGAAGCTTAGAACGCACCGCAATTAAAGAATGAATCAGTCCGCCGACACTGTAAGTGAGAGTTCCGGGTTCATCAGAGAGCTAGGAAGCTTCGATTCCGTGATGATCGTGATCGGAACCATGATTGGGTCGGGCATCTTCATTGTTCCTGCCGAGATGGCACGTTTGATCGGCAGTAGCGGCTGGCTGTTGGTAGCTTGGCTGGTGGCTGGCGTATTGACCATTGCAGCAGCCATTTCTTATGGCGAACTTGCCTCCATGATGCCCGAAGCAGGCGGCATGTACGTCTACCTCAGAGAAGCGTTCTCTCCACTCTGGGGTTTTCTGTACGGGTGGACGCTGTTTACTGTTATTCAGACTGGAACCATCGCAGCCGTAGCCGTGGCGTTTGCACGATTCACGGGCTTACTGCTGCCTGTCATCTCAGAGACGGATTACCTCATCCCTCCCTTACACCTGTCTTCCGGCTATGCGATCTCCCTATCCACCACGCAGTTACTGGCAATTGGAGTCATCAGCCTATTAACCTGGAGTAACACGCAGGGCATTCGCTATGGAAAGATTGTCCAGAACCTGTTTACGGTTGCAAAGTTGGGCGCTCTGGCCGGGTTGATATTGTTGGGACTTCTCGTCGGACGCAACCCGACTGCTATCGACAGCAACTTCGGTCATTTCTGGGAGCAGATTCGGCACGTACCAGTGGCGGCTAGTCTGAGCTCTTTTTCTGCCTTTGGCCTGTTTGTGGCGATCTGCGTTTCGCAATCGGGAGCTTTGTTCTCTGCAGATGCGTGGCACGACATTACTTTCACTGCAGGTGAGGTGAAGAACCCGCGCCAGAACTTACCCAAGTCGTTGATTTTGGGAACTGCTGTGGTAGTCGTAATTTATCTGCTCGCAAATGTAAGTTACCTATTCACGCTGACCTTAACTGCAATCCAGAACGCGCCCTCTGACCGAGTAGCGACAGCTGTGATGGAAGTGATAGCCCCCGGGTGGGGCGGTTCGGTTATGGCAATCGCGATCATGATATCGACCTTTGGGTGCGTCAACAGCTTGGTGCTCGCGGGCCCTCGGGTTTACTACGCCATGGCAAAAGACGGACTGTTTCTGAAGAGCGCAGGGAGGTTGAACCGGGCTAAAGTACCCGGCCAGTCTTTGATGGTGCAAGGGATTTGGGCGTGTCTTTTAGTGCTGCCCCGCACTTTTGATGCGCAAACAAAACAGTATGGCAATCTCTACTCGAATTTGCTGGATTATGTAATCTCGGCAGCTCTCTTGTTCTATGTCCTGACGATCGTTGGCGTCATACGACTACGATTGCTGCGGCCCCGAGCGGAGCGGCCATACCGAGCGCTCGGTTATCCATTCGTCCCGCTTATCTACATTGTCGGTGCTACGATCATTCTGCTTTCACTCTTCGTCTACCGACCGTTCAGCACCTGGCCCGGATTGCTTATTGTGCTCTGCGGTTTGCCGATTTACTTAGCGATCAGCAAACGATCTGCATGATCCTCGGAGGTCTGGCATGTACTTAGCAAGTGCAAGCTGCGAATTCGGATTGATCGACCCTGCTCCGTAGCTCTACCGGCAATTAACGCGGGTTTCATCATTCCTCGTAGCATCGGTTGAGACTAAGCGGCCCTGCCCAATCTTCTACTCAAACCTCTACCTCCTGTGCCTGGGGCCGCCGAGACCCACTGCTTTTCAGCAATGCAATAGAGGCAGCAGCCTCCTCAAGTTGAATTTCTGGAGCAAGAACTCTTACGTCGATGCTCTCACGCAGTAATCGAAGAAAGCCGGTGAGGGCTGGGGGAACTGTCTCACCACCGCGAGTTAAGACAATCTGACCCTGGCCGTGCTTTAGATTTACCTTGAACTGCCAGGATGGTTCTCCGTTACCTCGGCTGAAATTTTCACTAAACGACTTTCCGGCAATGGTCATGTGAAGTGAGCAAAATTCCATTTGTCGACATGCGTTCCTTACCGCTGACCAGTATTCAACGACATTTGTCGCCGCCTGAATTGAGGTTCGGTAATTCTCTACGTGGATCTCTTCCTCTAACATCTTCAAAATTCGCCCTTGGCGAAGGTACTGAGTGGCAGTGCGGAACTCGACATAGTCCAGACGGCGAATGGCAAAAAGAGCAAGAAGGCAGAACAACAAAACTATGGATCCACCGAAGTGAAATGAGAGAGAGCTCTGCAGCAACGATAAAACGGCCGCTACCCCGCAGACTGCATATAGTATTAAAGCGACCATGCGCGGATGAAGACCACGCCCAAGAAGAAGATGGTGAATGTGACCCCGATCCGGTTGAAAGATTGGCTGATTGCGAAGGAATCTTCTTCCGATAGAGAGCGCAACCTCAAACAGCGGCAGCGAGAACGCCATCATCGGAGCAAGCATGCCCAACAATGTTGCGGACTTCTGGCTCCAGATTACTCCGAAACAGCCGAGCAGAAAGCCAATTGTCAGGCTTCCGCTATCACCAAGAAAGATCGAGGCGGGATTAAAGTTGTAACGGAGGAAAGCTAAGAGACAACCGGCCAAGGGCACTGTTGCTAAGGCCAAACCCCAGTTCTCTTGAAGAATTGCGGCAAGCAGCGTTGTCAAAGTCGCGAATAGGCCAACACCGGACGCAAGTCCATCCATCCCATCGATCAGGTTGAATGCGTTTGTACAGCCGACCAGCCACAATACGCTGAGCGGGTACATCACCCAATCAGTCTCAGGATGCCCTGCTAGCAGGGGTATGCGGGCGCCCATACTGACGGCCCACGCCGCGGCAACGATCTGAGCTGCAAGTTTATGCAAGGCTCGCATACCAAGCAGATCGTCTGTCAATCCGATCAAAAAGACCATTCCAACCGCAGGAAACAACGACCACAAGAGATCGCGATGCTGAACAACCAGTGAGGCACTCTGAGGAGCAAACTTCAGAATCGTGCCAAGCGACAGTGCGTACGAAATTGCAATTGGGATGCCGCCGATACGCGGGATGGGCCTTGTATGCACCTTCCTTACGTTGTCCGGCTTGTCTGTAATGCCGAGCTTCAGGAAAATGAACCTGCAGATAGGAGTAAGGATCAGGCAAAGAACAAGAGCAAGCGTTCCGACAGTTAGTAAGGCGTACATAAGTTCTCCGGTCAGTAGGTCTTGGCCAACCGCTCCTCCTCCAGAACAGAAGATAAACCTGCAGATTCAAGTGGCTCAAGTCCTGTTTGCTGATCGACAGCTGTCGGCACCAATACCTCGCAGATGCGAGCCACTCCAAATGGAAGATCGTAGTTTGCGAGGAATGCGCGTCTCGCTTGCGACCCCGCAATTCTTGTGAGGCTGGGATTCGATTGCAAGTGTCTCAATATCGCCAAGAGGCCGTTCACGTCTCCGCACTCGACTTGCCAACCGCAATCGAATCGCTCGATCAGTTGAGCAACCGTAGATTCTCGAGGACCAATGTAAAGAATGGGCCTTCCTGCGGCCATAAGGCCGTAAGCTTTGCTCGGTACGACGGACCCGAGGCAGGAACTTTGCTGAGTGATCAGCCCGACATGGCCGCTGCCAAGGCTCTCACCAAGGCTGGCTTTCGGGCTGTAGGGACGGAATTCTATGTTTGATATTGAGTGAGTGTCACAAAATTCTTCTAATTTGATCCGCCGCGCTCCTGATCCCGCGAACACGAACTTGTACCGCGCATCATCCTTGAGGGCCAGGAGGGCGCCAGAGACAGTTTCAATATCATGAGCCAACCCCAAGTTGCCGGAGTAGAGGATCGTGAACGGCACCTCTGATGGCCAACTCACAGGAGTAATGATTCGGCTGTCCGCCCAGTTCTCTGCAACGCTGATCTTGTCACTTGGGATGCCACGACGTTTCATCCGCTCGCGCATGCATTGACCCAGAACGATGATTCCGTCAGCATGTCTTCGGGTGTAGTCTGCTATGGCTCCTACAACTTTGTCAGGAAGGCTGCCAGCCTCGACGTATCCCAAGTCGATAGCTACATCCGGGTACACATCCATTTCCCAGACGATGTGCCGCGATTTGCGAAACGCTTGCAGAAATCTGCCAACGGTCGACAGCAAAGGAGGAGTTGTCAAGGTAACAACCACGTCAGGGCGGGGAACGCGCGAACCTGTCCACAAACAGCCCAAAAAGAAAGAAGCATAGGAGCCGACTCGCCCCAACAGACCCCTCTTGAAGCGGGAAGATCTCACCTGGTGAATAGTGACGTTAGGGCGGTCAGTCGTGTCCGGGATTGCGTAACCCTGACCTCCGGCAATAGCATGAACCTCGTGCCCTCGACTGCTTAATTCTCTGGCAACATCGGTCAGCAGTTGGCTGGTTGCCGCCGCTTCGGGCCAGAAAAATTGGTTTAACAAAAGAATTCTCATGAGGCAACTCTTTCCTGCTCCTCGACCACACTCTGGTCACGAAGTGCTCGATGCTTGATGAAGGAAGCTGGGTTCCCAGCATGAATCTCGTAGGCGGGAACTTCACGCATAACCACTGCGCCAGCAGCGGCAATGGCACACTGCCCAAGAACGGCGCCCGGTGCGAGAGTCGTCCTGGCACCTGCCCAAGATCCGTCTCTTAAGGTGATCGGTTTGACGACCAAGGAAAACGTTGGGTCTGTCCAATCGTGATTCCCGGTACAAAAATACACGCCTTGGGAGACACACACATCATTGCCAAGGCGAACGGTCGTAAGATTATCGATCCAGCAATCTTCACCGATCCAGCAATCGTTGCCCACGATCAGGTGCCAGGGGTACTTAACCCGAACTCCGGGTTTGATTACCACGCCAGCGCCGATATCGGATCCGAAAAATCGCAGAAGCCGGACCCTCAAACTGGAAGATGGAACCAGTGGGGACCGAAGTAGGGGCAGGCCTAGAAAGAACCAGGCGAGCTGCCACAGTTTAGACCGACCTGGATGAAACCAGTCATTCTGAAATTCTGCCAGGCGCACGTGGCTCATCGAGGGCTTCCTTCTCGGATCAGGCGTACACCCGAGGGGTAAGATCCGCCTCCAAGCCACTGGTAGAGAGACGCAGTTTGTTTCCCGATAGCCGCCCAGCTATACCGGGTGCTGACCAGATCTCGTCCCGCTTGGCCCATAGCCTGCCGGGCTTCGGCCGTACAATGAAGCATCGAATCAATCGCCTCTTCTACGGCTGCTGTATTGGCCTGGGTGACAGTTCCACAAGCTTGCGATTGAACCTCGGGAAGGTTGCACTTGTCGGTAATCACGACGGGCTTTCCCACGCCCATAGCTTCCAGAACCGAGACGCTTAGGCCTTCGGAGTAAGAAGGAAGTACAAAGAACTCGCTCGCTGCTAGCGCACTCCATTTCATATCGGCTTTCAGCATTCCGGTGAAGGTGACGCGGTTACGGATGCCAAGCTGATGAATCAGCTGTTCAACTTTCGTCTGCGTACCTTCGAAGTCGGGCCCTGCGAGAACCAGCTGAGTATCTGGCCAAACAGGTGCAAGGTGAGACCAAGCCTTACAGAGTATGTCGAGGCCTTTTTTAAAATGAATCCTGCCCAAAAATAGGATCAGCCGCTTGCCTGCCAGCGCGGGGAAGTGCGATAAGAACTCGCCAGGAGACGATTGTCGGGAGACGTGCACCCCATTTGGAATCACGGCTATGGGATTATGCAAGCCGAGCCGGCGATAGTCTTGAGCCTCCGCCTCCGTCAATGCGTGCAAGCACGCAGCTTGGCGAAGGTTTTTGCTTTCCACTAAAGCTAGGTAAATGCGCTTCTTCCAACGCTTATTTGCCAGCGCCCAAGGCTCGAGCATTCCGTGTGCGGAAATAATGTAAGGCTTTCCAGCTCTCTGGGCGAGTTTCGCAGTCAAGCTAGTGCTGCGTTGCCATAAGCCGTGGATGTGTAAACCAGCAGCTTCCTCGACCCAGGTTGAGAGTTTACGTTGTGCACTTGCGTTCCAATCCCGGCGGGTGAGTGGAAAGTGATCGACAATCAAACCGGGCATTGAGGGAAGCGGGAAATTTTCGCCTCTTTCGCAGAAGCCCGCTAAACGGACATTGAAGTCGCGCGTTCGAGCAACAGCTTCACTTAACTGCGGAACTGCTGAACTGACACCGCCGTACTTCGGATCCAGGTGAGCAAGCACTTGGATCCACGACGAGACTTGCAACTGCGCTTCGTTCGTCACAGGGACTAGCGATCCTTGATGGGCCACAGTGTCAAGATGGGCCACAGTGTCAGCTGTCAAGGGGACGGCGGTCACTGCGCACCTACTAGGGAAGCGACTTCATCAGCCCAAGCTTCTGGCGAGAAGTTCGATATTATCTCGAACGAGCGATTTGCCATAGATTGTCTTTGCGCGTCGGATAAATCTTCCATGCGGCGCAAACAAGACGAAATTGCTTCAGTCGATTTCGGATCGAAGATGAAACCGTTCTGGCCGTCTTCGACTAAGTCTTCGCTACAGCCGCAGGCAGAGGACACCATGACGGGCAACCCGGATGCCATTGCTTCGTTGACGACTAATCCCCAAGGCTCTCTAAAGCTGGGAAGAATGAAAGAGCCGGCAAACGCGTAGTAAGGGGGCAGTTCATTGGAGGTGCGAAGACCCTCGAAGTGAATGTCCTTGGCAAACAGCGAAGCAGAGGCCAACTGGCGTAGTGCCGCTTCCGCGGGACCCCCACCAACTAACACCAAAGACCATGAACCTCCGTCCCGGCGGTAGTCGAGGTAGGCTTGCACAAGCCGCTCAACGTTTTTCTCCTCTGCTAAGCGGCCGACAAAAAGAAAGTAGCGGTCCGGAAGGCTGAGTTCATGTGCCCGGAACCGGACACGGTCTGCTTGCGCTCGATTCCAGAAAAAGTTGTTGTCCACGACGTCATAAAAGCGGGCTGTCTGGCTAGCAGGGAAATCGAGTCGCTTCAGATAGCGCCGGTGCGCTTTTCCACCAGCGATGGCATGGCTGAAGAGGACCTTGAGAAGTACGGATTTGCAGATCTCCTTCCACCAAGTACGGGTGTGGTCCTCTTCGGTGCTCTCTGTCATTAGGATTGATCGCCGGCCTTTGATTCTGGCCCAGAGGGCAGCAGCAATTGCCGGAAGGTTGTAGTAGCCGGGTACGAGAACACTCGATGGGTTCTGTTTGGTCAACTCCCGCCAGACAGCCTCAGCGAGTTTAAATTGGCCGACCTGAGACCAACTCCCTTCGGGGAATAAGGTCGTTACAGGCAGATTTGCCGGAATTTCCTCCCGGAACTTGAGGCCGCGATGAACGCCGGTCCCGCCCACCATTTCGATACCAGTAATGACTTGGTGCAAGCTGGGATGGTTCCAGAGAGCCTGAAAGCGAGCGACATGGTAGGGATACCAATCGATCCAGAGAATAACCGCTCGAGAGGATCGATTGACTTGAGCGGGATGAACGGAACTGCTTTTTTCAGTTATAAGCACGGCGAAAATCCTCGTTATTTATGGCGTCGTGTATTCCGGTTTGAGCAATGGATGCGAACGCTTCAGTTCGCGAACCACCCGCCCACCTCCAGACAAGCCAGGACGGTAGCGACAACAGAAGCGACCTAAAAATTACAGCCTCCATGGTCTGCATCACCAGATACATGGAGAGCGCAGCAAGGACGACGTACTGACATTTCCAGGCCGAGCCACCAAGCACAGCTCGACGCCAGACCCAACCCAAGGCCCATCCCAGAACACCCATAAAGGGAACAGCAAGCCACCAAAGTTCAATCCAAAGATCGGAGACAATGCCAGGTGCGGAGCCTACTGCTCCTACCCATCCGAGCGCGTCAGCAATTCCCTCGCCGGTACCCGCGTTTTGCAACAGTTCCGGAACCCCGAAGTCTTCGTACTTTGTGGGCCAGACTGAGGTAGGGATCGGGCGGACAAAGAGTTGCGCCAGATACCGGCGCATCCAAAAGTAATGTCCCCGACGATCAGCACTAATCACAGATCCGGCTCCGTAGATATATTCATTGCCTGTATCAGACTTTTCGACGATATTGCTCAAATCGTTTACGTCTGTTTGGAAAGAAGATTGGGAACCGAGGTAAATACTGCTTCGATTGGTGACAAGGAATAGCGATAACCAGCCGAGTGCCAATCCTCCGAACAGAACTGCTACAGCTGGAGGCCGTTTGTTCTTCAGAAGAAAGGAACCCATCAAAACCACAACGGAGATGGCGAAGGTGGGCCCACGCCGGGCTGTCAGCAGAGCCTGGGTCAGCCAAGGCAGGCCAAACAAGCAGGCAAGGAGAAGATTGATCAGCTTGGGGCCGTCGGAAGCAATCGCCCCAAGCGTGAGAAGTACACCGACCAGCAGAAGAAGATTGCCGTCCCTGACGTATCCGCTATCGTCCCAGCCGCCGCTATAAGAACGGCTGAATGCGTTGACAAAACCTCCTACGTTGACGATGGAAATGAGCCAGCAGGTCAGGCCAACGCTACCGGTGATAGCCGCTCCAATCCGAAGCCGATTGCAACCGATAAGAGACAGCTTCTCTGGGGGCCTTGGTGAAAACCGCACGCGGTTGCTCGCCACCAGGCAGGCTCCCACAAAAGCCAGAATGCCGAGGACGTTTAGAGTTTGAACAAAAACCAGCTGATTATCGTCGAAATATTGGAACAAGGTTCCAGACCGGTAGAGTTGCGCCGGCATCCAGGCATACAGAAAGATCATCATAGGGGCGATGAGAACCAGTGGGTGGAACACATCGCGACTGGAGTCGTATGCAACGAGAATCCCGATTGCCGCAACGGCAAAAGTGATCCATAGGAGGGCTTCAAACATACTGGGTCACTCTTTCCTGCCGATCTAGATCAAGCGGTTCAAAGGACCGAACTGAGCGAACAACGCCGTCGCGGAAGCGCTGCCACGTGAAAAGTTCAGCTCTTTGTCGAGCCGCGTGACCCATCTCTTGCAACTGCGATGGATGGTCGATTAACCACTCGACTTTTTCAGCCAGCAGATCGGGTCTGCGCGGCTCCACCACGAACCCATGAATGCCGTCCTCAATCAAATCAGGAGCGGCGGTGTGAGTTGTACTTAAGATGGGCAAACCACAAGCGAGCGACTCCAGGAGAACCTGAGCGAATCCTTCGACAATGGAAGGAAAGACAAACAGATCTGCCTCTTGGTACGCGCGCAGGAGTTCGAGGGAACTCACAGAAGGACGTATGTCAATTTGAGAGGCGAACGGTTCGAAGATCTTTAAGTCATCGACGACTCGCCCGCAGACGGTTAGATGAATGTTCTTCGAGCGGAGAAGACGCAAGGCCTCCAGCAAATACTTGATTCCTTTTCGTTGGTTGATTGTCCCTACAAAAAGCAACCGGAACGGCCGGCCGGTATCCCTTGAGGACTGTCCAGGATGGAAGCGTTCCAAATCGATCCCGTAAGGAATGACATCGATCAGGTTCTCGGGCGCACCATTTTCAATGAGCGTCTTTCTGGTGAAAGAGGAGGCGCAAAGAAAGTGCGCAGCCATCTCGGTTTCGGCGGTCAACGTTCTGAAATCTTCGTCAGGAAGCGCCAGTTCCCACTCTTTCTCGAGAGAGGCTCGGCACTCCGGATGTGCCTCCAGTTCCTGCTGCAACAGTTTGCGCACGCTAACTGGGTGTGGATGGACCTGAAAGAGTATGCCCGGGCGACAGTAAGTGGAAAAGGCGTGATACCCGTAGTAGCTGTAGCTTAGTAGCTTTGCGTTGGTCTGTTCGGCAATTCTGCCACTCATCCGCCCAAGCGCAGCATCGGTGTGGCGCTGGGCTTTCTGACGGATTCTGCTACTGACGCGCGGCAACTTGTCCAGTAGGAAAGAGAAAGGACCGGAGGGCAGGCAGAGCTTCACTTCAGATGAGGGCAGGCCTTGGGCAAAGCGCGCGCGCAGCATGCCTTGAAGACCTGAGGGAAGAACTCGCGACAGGACCCGAGCGCAAGCGTTGTCCTGAGGCCAGTACAAATCAGTCACGAGCGCTTGGAGCAGACCTGCTTCGGACAGGGCGCGCGCTACTTGATAAGCGTCACGAGCGCCTCGGTGAACGACGACGGCTTTGGTGTTTGAACTCTGTCTGTCCTGTCTCATCAAATCACCTAGAGAATGGAATCGAAGTATTTCTTAAGCTGGGCTGCCGACTTGTCCCACGTAAATTGGGCGGCTCGCTTGCGTCCTCGGGCTCGCAGATCCTGTTGCAGATTTTCGTCTCGCAGCAGCGCGTCAAGTGCCTCGACATGCTTGGAAGCATCAGTGGGCTCAACGAGGATCGCTGCATCTCCGGCTATTTCGGGCAAGGAGGATGCGTTACTAGCCAAGACGGGGGCGCCACTTGCCATGGCTTCGACGACCGGTAAGCCGAAACCCTCATAGCGAGAGGGAAACCAGACTGCACTCGCGTTCGCGTAAAGGGCATGCAGCGCTTCATCGGATACGAATCCGGTCACGACAGCGCTGGGATCGATAAGCTTTAGTCGGCTGACATAGTCTGGATTGGAGTGATTGACCACCACCAGCGTGATGTCTTTGCGAAATGTTTTCAGCTGCCTCCAAGCAGTCAGGATCAAGTCAGCGTTTTTCCGGAAGTGTAGCCCTCCCGGCACGAGCAGATAGGGACGTTCGTGGAGGCCCGCTTCTTGAAGCCAAGCGGATCCAGATGCAGGAACGGCTCCAAAGAAGTGCGGCGTGACTGCGTTGTGTACTACGCGCAACCGTGAGCGAATACCAGGAAAGAAGTGCCCCAGTCGATCAGCCGAAAATTGCGAGACAGCGTGAAACAGATCCGCTTTCTTCTCCAACCTTTTGTAAAGGAGGCGCCACTTCAACCGTTGCTGAAGGAATGCTCTGTTCCAGCGGTGCGCATTGCTCTCGAAGTAGGCGGCATCATGAACCGTAACGGCAAGACGAGCACGTCCTTTCGGAACATAAGATTCACCAGTACAGAAGATGATCTGTGCGTCGTTCCAGAAGTCACGGGCGGAAGGCCTGTTCCAAAGAAACCAATTCGCCTGCTGCCGAGAAGTATCACGATTGAAGAGCCGGTAATCGTAGCCATTCCAGGGCGCGCCGACCTCCGGAACGATTCGGGCATGATCGGCACTGTCGGCAAGTATCTTCAGCTCCACGTCAGGGCGATCAGACAGGTGTGAGGTTAGCTGTCGAGCCACTCGCCCAGCGCCCGTGGAATTGTGAATATTCCGCAGGTGAACATAGGCAAGGATACGCAGCCGCGGTGCAGCCAGATTGCTCGAATGCTCCGGAGGTTGTTGGCTAACAGCCGGCGGAGCGACGGTGGTTGTCATGCGTGGCGCAACTCTCCACCGTCATTGCTGTTTGCCTGTGCGTACTTGTGATAAGAGTCGTAGTAGCCGGAGTTACCGTGAGTCAATGGATCAAAGTCATTCAGAATTGTGCCAACAATTCGGACCTGATCATGTTGGAACAGATCGCGAGCATTCATAGCAGCCTCTCTATCTGTCGAACGCGCCCGGAGAACGAGAATCACTCCATCCGTTGAGCCTGCCAGGATGCGCGCGTCAGCTAAGTGAAGAACAGGTGGGCTGTCAATTAGAACAACGTCGAACTCCTCATTCAGCTTTTGAAGAAGAGCGTGCAGAAGTGGCGAATAAAGCAGGCCACTCGGCTCCTCTGTCCCCGTGCCACTTGGAAGAATAAACATGTTCGGCACCTGTGAGGCGCGACAGAACCGATCGAGAGAGCCGCTTGCAATCGCGACGTCCCCACGCAAAACATCACGCAAGCCACAGTCGTTCGGAATGGCCATCGATTTGTGAAGGCGCGGACGCCGCAGATCCCCGTCAATAACCAGAACTCGCCGGTTCGCTTGGGCCAGTGCGATGCCTAAATTGCAAGTAACCGACGTCTTACCCTCACCGGCACTTGGGCTTGTAATCACATAAGACCGTCCCCGATCGGCTTCGCGACCCTCGAGCAGAATGGAGTAAGTTGCACTTCGATATGCCTCTGCTACCAGGGAAGCGTTTGCCTTCCAAGTTGCCAGATCCACAACCTCGTTGCCGGCCAAGGTACTTTCCGAGGCGGCATCTTTAAGCATCAGTGCCGTACCGTTCGAAGAGGCTTGCTGAAGGTTTCGAGCGTAGGGCTGGCTCAGACCAACCTTGGCGGAGGGTATCACTCCCAATTCCCGGACATTCAAGAAACGGGGCGCTTCTCCTGGAATGCGCAAGACAGTTTCAGTCCTCTCTTTGAAAAAGGCGAAACAAATTCCTGCGACCGTGCCGAGAAGAATACCGACAATGATGGTCTGAATCTTTCTTGGGAGCACAGGAACGAGGGGTACAAGTGCCGGATCTACAGTGCGGATAGTGCTAGCCTGCATGGCCGAGGCAAGACCCGCCTCTTTGACGCGTTGTGAAAGGGTCTGATAAAGCTGCTGCCCGGAATCGACATCACGCCGGAGCATGTTGGCCTGAGTCTCACGACCCATCTCCACGGCTACTTTTCTTTCTTGATTAATGTAGGCCGAGGAAAGTAAATCCTCGCGATGGCGGGCTGCCTGAAACTCGTTGCCCATTCGCTCAACGACGTTTGCTTTTTTAACAGCCAGGCTAGCCTCCAGCTCGCGAATTTGCGATTTGATGTGCTGTATCTTCGGATGAGCATCGGTTAGCGGTGGCATGAGTTCAGCAAGTTGGCGGTTGAGTTCTACCAGTCGCGTCTGGTAATCGCGGAGTTGGGTGTCGTCAAGAACAACTGGAAGCGAGTCAGCCTTCGCTGACTTACTGATCTCGAACTGAGCTTGTCTGGAAACTCGGTCCGCTTGTGCCCTCATCAGCTCGCTTTGCAGTTCCCGAAGCCTTTGTTCGCCGACGCTGCCGCCACCCTGCTGGCTGAAGATCAGCCCATTAGCCTCGCTGGCTCGTTCGAGGCGCTTTTCTGAGGTAGCTAACTGGTCCCGTACGTCCGCTAACTGCCGGGAAAGCCACTCACTTGTTTTTTGAGCTTCGCTCCAACGAACCTCGCGGTCTTCCTGCTGAAACTCCGAACTGAGCGCATTACAGAAGTCGGCAGCGAACTTCGCATTCCAGGAATCGCAAGTGATTTCGACCAGGTGCGTCAGGCCCATCGGCTTAACCGAAAGACTCTTGGCTGTGTCCTCAACGGTTTGCTGCGGGGCAGGGGGTTGGGAGCCGGGCAGATGCAGCAACTTTCTTGTTCTTGACACGAGGGTGCCATCGTTTACGCGAAGAGTCTGGGCCTCCGGTTCCATCCTCTGCTTGGTGCGGTTGAGAAGAGTGTCACTCTGGAGGAGCTTGATCTCTGTCTGGATATAGACTTCAGGCGTCGCTGACCCTGCCATGCTGGTGGGCGTGACGGCATGCATGTTTATGAAGTCAGCGTTAAGGTTTTGAATGTCTAAAGAAGTGCGGGCCCGATAGACGGGGCGTGCAGTAAGACAGAACAGGAAGGCCAGGGTAGCGCCGACGAGTGCGAATACCGAGATCATCCAGCGATGGCGAAGGAGCATGCGGTAGTATCCGACCAGTAAACCTTCCGGTTCGGCCGAGGTTTCGCCAGCCTGTAAGTAAGGGGCGAGGGCAGACGTCCTCCCTCCTTCGATCAGTACCTGTGTACGCGCCGGAAAAGCGTTTGACCGTCCAAGCTTTCTAAAATCCTCCATGGTGTCTTTTCTTCCTTATTTACGAATTTGTTCGAGACTAGGGTTTTAGTGGAAAATGACAACGCCAGTTGCAATCTGGATGGCTGCTTCAGTCACCCGGCGCGTTGCGGAACGTGCAAGGCTATTGGGAACGAACAGCACGTCGTCTGGGTTGAGCTGAATGTCGGGAGCTTTACCGTCCAGAATTTCCTGGATGTTAACGGCTATCTCTGTTGGGTTTGCCTTATCGCTTGAGGTTCCGGCGTGACTGGAGATTCCCCGCACGATACGCGCTTTCTTAGGCGCTGCATCATGGTCCAGACCCTGCGCCAGCGCGAGAGCCTTGATGATGGAGATACTGTTGCGGTTGTCCAATGCAAAACCGCCAGACTTCTTGACTTGGCCGAGCACATACACAATTTCAGCCTTGGGGACGGAGATGACGTCATTCGGTCGAACAAAGATGTTGTTCTGCGGATTGCGTGACTTGGTGAGGTCGTCCAGCGAAAGCTGCGCAATGGAGAACTGCCCGGATTGGTCTGTGTGAGCGCCCGGGAGGGGGAGCATACCCCACTGCAACTGGCGAGTGATAGTGAGCTCTGAACCGGCTTCCTGCTTCAATCCTCCTGCAACGGAGATGACGTCCAGCAAACGTTTCGGACTCTGCAACTGCTGAATGCCAGGGCTTGCCACGGCGCCCAATACAGAAACTGGCTGACTGTGATACTCGAGGACGTTGATGGCAATTTGAGGCGACTCCACAAACTTGGACAGCTTCTTGGTAAGGGCCTCGCGAAGTTGTTCTATCGTGAGTCCGGCAGCGTTGGTTCGTCCGATGAGCGGCAGATCGATGACGCCCGAAGGATCGATGCGCACGGGTTTTTCTGAGACGTCATCCAAGTCCTGGACGTGAAGGGAGATCTGATCTCCCGGGCCCAGAGTATAGTGCGCGGGCTGCTCAGCAGCAGGTACAGGCTGTACCGCTCCGTGTTCCTCTCCGGAAGAGGTCTGGCCGCTGGCAGCCAATCCAAAAAGCAATACAAATATCGAAATCCGTCCCGTCACCGTCACGTCCTTTTCGCCAGAGTCGTCACTATCCTCATCGGCATAAGCCGATCGAAAGAATAGAGCAAACTGAAAATATCCTCAGCTTTCGCCTTAATCCAAAGAGTTTGGAAGCAATCCGTCTGTGATCCAAGCCAATTCACAAATGTAAAGGCACTGCTATTGGGCATTACGCCAGACGCCTCCAGTAGAGTCAACGAAATGCGGTACTGATTATTCTTCTTTGGTTTTTGACATTACCCGTACTTAAGTGCGGAAATCACTCCGCTATTCGCGAGCTTAGTCACAGATATTAAGAAGAGTTCGGCAGAGACGATGCCACAGCAGAGGCTCAAGATTCCCTAATCAGTCGGCCATTCAGCTGTTGTCACGTAATCTGACTGCAGGCTTGCTACAGGCGTACGTACGAGTAAGGATTATCCTACAAGGTCGGTTTGTTTGGCGAACGCGCTTACCGGAATAAGGGTTTCCCCAAATTGATAGGAGTTAACCGATATTTACTTTTGCCGTAACAGTAATTATGGTCGTAATAACCGATAAGAGAGTGGTATCCAGGGAGGTGTCCGGAAGCGTATTCCCTTGGGCGGCGCAAAGGGGATTGGGAAGCTGAACCGTTAGATAAGCCGTAGTCGGCTCGGTGCAAGATGTCGGGCTACCTGGTGACAAATCACGACCTAGTTTGGATTCCTGGATGAGTGGGCAAAGCGCGCCGGTTCGACCCGTTAGCTGGCCAGTGCAGCCTATTGGGAGTGAAGAAACGCTAGTTCACGAGCTAGAGCTGACTGTTTCCAGCCATAGACTTAGCAGAATCTCAGGATCCTCATTCAGGTCTACGGGTCGAGTTATCAACTGCCCGTCCATTCCAAGGAAGTAGGCCAATATGCCGTGCGAAGAAGGTTTAAGTTCACACCAGCGTCCTCTGACCTCCAGCCGTAGAGTAGACTCGAGCCAAGCCATGTAGATTTTGGCACGCATCTTATGGCCCGCCAACGCGGCTTTCGCAAACAGAGACTGGGTATACTCGGAGTTTTTCAGCTTCTCCGCCCAGGGCGCAGCAGCAATTGCCTGCTCACGCACTTGTTGCTGACGTTGCAGAGCTGTCGGACCCCGCTCTTCCTGCGATTCCAGGTTCTTTAGCGAGTTTTCGAGGTTATCAAGAAAGTCCATAATCACAACTTCCGCAGCAAGAGCCAAAGCACTTGCGAAACGGGCTACTTCTTCTTAGGCGTTCCAGCGGTATTATCCTGTGTCAACGTATGCGGGTCTTTACCTGCTTTATCTCCAGCGTCCTGGCCATTGCTTACTGCCTTCATGCTCTGCTCCGGCTTGGCATTTGGATTTCCCTGCTGCTCATTGGGGTCGCTCGGAGTGCCACGGTGGCCCTGATCACTGTTACAAGCACTCAGCCCAAGACTCAGAAACAAAATCGCTACAATTTTCGTACTCATGCTTTCCTCATAGACACTCAGCGTTACACAGTCAGTGCACTATTTTACGCGCGTCTTTATTTTGCATAATCTAAGTACAGCGTTAGTTTGCTCCATAACAGTTGCCCGATGCAAAATGTCGTCCTTTCTGGCCTAAATAACGAGAAAATCCTTCAGTCTAAGTTGTCGACGATAGTTACTGAAGACTGTGTGGTAGTGTCGGCGTTCAGTGGACAACCACACACTGCGTTAGCGCTGCTTTCTATTAGCACATTAAAGATAGTCAAGACCCATCATCCGAGCTTTCTGGTGATTTCTGCCGGCCTGTTTCTGCTGGCAGCAGCTGCCAATCACTCCAAAGAGGGTGGCGGAACAGCGTTACCGATCGGGCTCTTGGGGGTAGCGTTTCTCGTTGCCTTCCTGGCTTCTCATCGAGCACGCGTGATCTTTCTGAGCGGCTCGGAGGCGACACAGTCGCTTAAGGGAAGCTACACAGAAGTAGCGGATTTGGTAGGGGCGGTTCAAGTTGCCCGACGCAATCTGCTCAACTTGAGTTCGGAGAGGATGAAACGGCCAAGCTTTGTGGCCCGGATTCGGCAAAGCGTTAGTGGGATATTCAGTTCCAGGGTCCGCACCATCGTTTTGTAGATTTACTGGTTCTTGAGAACGTCGAAGAACACCTGGATTCCTTTAAGAAACGACGCGACAGGTATTCGCTCCTCGTCGCTATGCATGGTAGCGAGGGTTGCGGTGTCCAGCACCATCGGGATCAGGCCATAGGCCACCACGCCCCGCTTTCTAAGCTGAACTGAATCGGTACCGTAGGGCACCAACATGGGAGCGACCGTCGCGCCTGGATACTGCTGTCTGAGCGACTTCTGAATTTCAAGGAACAGAGGAGTCTTTGCTGTGCTCGCGCCGGCATCGGCTGAGCGTCGAATTTCGGTCACCTGTATGCGCGGATCGTTCACCCGGGCTTTGATTTCTGAAAGGAACTCATCCCCGTTGACGCCAGGAAGCAATCGGCAATCAAGGGTCGCTTCAGCGATTGAGGGAATCACGTTGGCCTTGGGAGGGTCGCCCAAACCGGATCGAAGGCTGGTGAGTGAGACGGTGTTGCTTTGAATGGCGGAAGTGAACTTATTTCTTGCGAGCGGCCCTACCTGTCTCACCAATTCCTCGACGGTGGGATTCGGTTTAGAGGGAGGCGGCAACTCCAAAGCTTTTTCCAATCCGCGAAGAAGGATCAGGTTGGCGTTTTCGGCAATAGGCTGAGAGCCGTGTCCGGCTGTTCCGTGGGCCGTCATTTTGAGCCAAAGTAGCTGCTTTTCGCCGACTGCAATGCCAAAAACGAGCTTGTCGCTGGATAGAGCCTCGCGTGAGCCAAGCCCACCCTCGTCCAGCACATACTCGACATCGATATCAGACGGATGGTTCTTGATCATCCAGTCAATTCCGTATTCGCCTCCGGACTCTTCGTCGGCTGTGCAAAGCATGACGATGTCACGCGAGGGAACAATGCCGGCTTCATGGAGGGCCATGGGGGCAACCATCTGTTCTACGCCCACTCCCTTCATGTCCAAGGCACCCCGGCCCCAAATAAAGCCGTCTTTGATTTCAGCACCGAACGGATCGACATGCCAAGCTTTGCGATCGACCGGAACGACATCCATATGGTTGGACAGCAGCAGCGGCTTTGCGGAGCTGTTCTTTCCTTTCAAACGGATCACCAGGTTCGTTTGCCCGCTTGGGCCGGACGGATAGGCGGTTACAGCAAAGCCCTGCTTCTGAAACTCGTCCTGAATGAGCGAGGCTGACGGTCTGGTGTCGGCAGGAGGATCGATGGTCGGGATGCGGATGTACCGTTGCAGCAGACTGACAGCATAGGCGTTCCACTTGGTCCAGTCCGGGCCAGCGGCTTGGGCGGGAAGGGAAGCACTGAGGAAGAGAGCAAGCCACAAGCGAGTCATAGGTCAACAGCTTAGCGCGGCGTGCCGGTCCGCGGTAAAGACCAATTATTGGCTGAGCTTTCGTGACCTCTGGCGCAAGGTAATTAGCAATCAGGCACAAGCGAAGTGGAGTTCCGAACTTTCTTCAGCCATTACGCCGCGAAGTCGGCCCAGCGCAGAATGGAGATCCTCTGAAGAAAACGGCCGCAAAAGCAGCTCGGTTCGGGCACCGTTGGTGGAAGCACTGTAGATGCCGTCTCCATCGGTCAATACGATTGCGGGTAGAGCCGGGTTCCCCTTTCGGAGGCGGCTGATGGAATCTTCTTGGTTGCTCGCTTCACTGGAGGCAACCAGCAGCTTGATCTGGCTTTTCCAGCAATCGAACAAGTCGACCGCAGTCTCGCTATTTCCCGCCTCGAGTACGCGGTAGCCTTCGCGTTCCAGTGTTCGCGCAAGCAGCTTTCGAACCGGGCCGTCTTCCTCAATCAACAAAGCAGCAGGCTTGGAAATCGGAGTTACTGCTTTCAGCCGAACTGGAAGCGCCGGCGTGTCGGCATCGCGATCATCGAACACCTTCATCTTGGCAAGTAAGGTGGTCCGCTTAATCCGGAGCAAGTCGGCAGCACGAGCCTTGTTGCCGCCGGAAACAGCCAGAGCCTGTGTAACCAGTGAGCGCTCAAAGGTTTCTACTACCTGATCGAAGTCGATGCCTTCCTGCCCAACAGTAACCATTGGTCGCGGTATCTCAACAGGAATTGAAGCAGTGGCGGCGATTTGCGCAGCAGCGCGGCCTCGTGCGACAAAGTCGCTGGGCCGCAGGACAAGACGGTCGCCACTCAGAGCACATGCCATCTGAACGGTATGCTCAAGCTGACGAACGTTGCCCGGCCACTCCTGCGCAGTCAGGTAGGCAATGGCTTCGTCGCTGAGCTGTCTGGGGATGGAGCACTCGGCAGACGCGATTTTCTGCAGGAAATGTTGGAGCAGCAGCGGGATATCACAGCGGCGTTCGCGCAAGGAGCTGAGATGAATGGGCACAACGTTCAGCCGGTAGTACAAGTCTTCCCGGAACTTGCGCTCGGCCACAGCCTTTTCCAAATCTACATTAGAGGCGGCAATCACCCGCACGTCCACTCGGACAGTCTCTGAACTGCCGACGCGCTCAAACTCCTGCTCCTGCAAGACGCGCAGCAGCTTTGCTTGCGCCTCCAGCGGCAGATCGCCAATCTCGTCCAGAAAGATGGTGCCGCGGTTGGCTTGCTCGAAACGACCTGGTCGGCTGAGGTGTGCGCCGGTGAATGCGCCCTTGGCGTGTCCAAACAGTTCGCTCTCTACCAAGCTGGCAGGAAGCGCAGTGCAGTTCACCGCTACCATGGGCGCGCTTGCACGATTACTGGCAGCGTGGAGGGCCCGTGCCACTACCTCTTTACCTGTGCCCGTCTCGCCGCTGATTAGAACGGTTACTCTTTTCGAAGCGATCAGCTTGATGATCTCGCAAAGTTGCAGTGTCGCAGGGCTTTCGCCTACCAGAAAACGACGCCAGGCGGGTTCGCCCGTCTCACCTTGACCATGAAATTGGAGTGTTTCGTTCGCTTTGTTGAGCATGTCTGGAGATTGGGAAGGGGTTGCCGGATCGCAATCCGGTTGATAACAATTAGTATCGAAACCCGGTACTTATTCTTGAGCGAACTTGCACCGTGAAGGCACTGGCTTTGGATAGGTTGAATCCGTAGCCTAGTACCGCAGGAGTAGGAGTAGGCGGCCTGCCGGCGGTTTACGAGTTCGGTCCGAAGTGCGCCGCCAGCCACGCCTCGGCGGCGTTCGCTTCCAAGTCTTTGTTGTACTCGGCCTGCCAGGCAGACTTCTTCTTATCCTTCAGCTTGTCGAGCAACCGTACTTTCAGTTCCGCATCCCGAACACAGACCTGCTGTCTCTGCACCAGCGCCGTTCTCTTGGCAAGCTGCTCATGTAGCTGATTAGCGCGAAATTCGGCGCCAACCAAGTAGGCCGAGAGGGAGCGCAAATCGAAGGCTTCCAATTTGGAGAGCGACTGCAGGCCACTGACGGCAGCATTGCGTTCCTCTGCAAGTAATATCAGATCACGCTGGAGCCGCCCCTGTTCAGCTAACAAGCTCTGTAACTTGACGCGTTCCAGTTGCAGCTGTGTGGTGCGCCAGCGCAGGGCGGAATCGAGTTTGAACTCAAATTTTTTCATTGCCGCGGAACCCGCTAAACGGTGGCAGCGATAGCGGCCAGCCCGGCCAGAGTATCTTCAAGGCTTACCTTCACTTCTGCGTCTTGTTGAAGGAATCGGACGATATTCTCGCGGGCGCGAATGCTGGTGTCGAGCTTGGCATTGGACCCCGAGACATAAGCGCCAAGTTGGATCAAGTCTTCAGAGCTCTGATAGGTGGCTAATGTCTCCCGAATTTTGCGCGCAGCGGCCAGGTGATCTTTCTTGGCAATCTGTGACGCCACGCGAGAAACCGAAGAAAGCACATCGATAGCCGGATAGTGGCCGGCCGCTCCCAGCTGACGCGAAAGGATGATGTGGCCGTCCAAGATACCGCGGACAGCGTCGGCGATAGGCTCATTGAAGTCGTCGCCTTCCACCAGAACCGTGAAAAACCCGGTAATGCTTCCTTTGCGAAACGAACCCGCGCGTTCGAAAATCTTTGGCAAGATGCTGAAGACAGAGGGAGTGTAACCCTTTTGGCTGGGCGGCTCACCAGCGGCTAGACCGATCTCGCGCTGCGCCATAGCCAAGCGGGTGACTGAATCCATAACCAGCAGAACCTTCAGCCCTTGGTCGCGAAAGTACTCGGCCGCGGCCAGGGCCACATAGCAGGCCCGGATGCGCAGTGGCGCCGGACGGTCGGAGGTAGCTACCACCACCACTGATCTTTTGAGTCCTTCGGGGCCCAATTCGTGCTCGAGAAACCCGCGCACTTCGCGATTGCGTTCCCCAATCATGGCGATTACGGTGACGTCCGCTGAGTTCTGGCGAGACATGGCCCCCAGCAGCGTGGACTTACCTACTCCACTTCCGCCGAACAAGCCAATGCGCTGACCCAACCCACAGGGCAGCAAACTATCGATAGCGCGAACGCCGGTAACCAGCTGTGTCTTGATATGCTCACGATCAAGCGGTCCCGGAGGGCTCGCACAAAGATCGTAGTGCGCTTCCGCCTCGATAGGTCCACCGCCATCAATCGGATCTCCGAATCCATCCAACACGCGCCCCAGCAAGCCCGGCCCGACGTTCAGGTGCGCTTCGCCGCATCGCGCATAGATAGTATCGCCGGGTTCCAACCCATCGATCTCCTCCATGGGCATGGAAAGGATCCGGCCGCTGCGAAAGCCGATTACCTGGGTTCGAATGGTGCGCCCGTTGGTTGCCAGAATTTCGCAGAACCCGCCAATCTTGCAGGACGGTCCCTGCGATTCGATCACAAAGCCGGTAACGTCAGTGATGGTTCCGCGCCAACGGAAAACTTCGGCCTTTGCCAGGTGAGTAAGGTACGGATTGAGATCGAATCGTTCTGCAGTCATACGTGAGTTAAGTCCGGGCTCAACGAATCGCGAGGCGATCGGCGAAACCGCGCTGGATCTCCTGCAACTGCGTTTCGATAGAGGCATCCAGGTCTCCGAACGAAGTCTCGAAGATGAGATCGCCGCTCTTCAAGCTTTGATCAGGACAAACGGTAATGGCCGGGGCGGCGCCCACTCGCTCCAGCGCCGCCCGAACAGCGTCGGCTCCAGCTGGGAACACGCGCACTTTCGAGATCTCACGGTTCTGCAGCTTCTGCAGAGCCGCATGGACAAGGCCGTGCAGTGCCTCGGGGTCGCTCATCAGTTCGCGGTGGAGGATGCGCTTAGCAATTGCCAGAGAGAGCTTGATCAACTCCATCTCCGATTCGTTGCGGAGTTTGCGTTTGGTTACGGCAAGGTCAGCGAGCGCGTGGCCAACCCGGTCCGCCCCGGCGCGCAACTCATCGGCCCCTTCCGTACGGGCGTGCTGAACTCCCTGATTGAAAGCTTCCTGGCGAGCCGCGTTCAGTTGTGCCTGGTGTCGCCGCTCCAGCTCCGCTAACTGCAGCTTGAATACGTCGCTCTCGGACGTTTGAGCTGCTGGTTCGGCTTCGTTGCGCGCTTTGGGCGCAACTGGTTCCGGCCGCAGCACTCCCAGTGGACGCCAGGCAATTGGCTCCACCAACTGGGTGGGGTCGGCTACCTTGAAGCGCATGCCCGCCACTTATCGGTTTCCTTCTCCCAGCCATCCGCGGAGAACTTCAGCGGCCACTTCAGGTTCTTTCCTTACGCTCTCGCGAATATGGTCGCGCAAACCTTCTAAGCGCTTGGTCATTGGCGGCAGTTGCAGCTTGGCTTCCAACTCACTGACAGGGTAGGATTCGTTCGTAGCGTCTCCTCTCTCCAACGCCTTGGGAGCGGATGCCGGTGCTTCCGGCAGCGCGACAGGAATCTCCACGGTTTTCTTTTTCTTCTTGAACATGAAGAACAATGCGCCAAGTAGGATGACAAGGGCAACTCCGCCGCCGATCATCACCTTGGGATCCTTGAGAAGCTGTGTGAGCTGATCCTTGGGTTTCTCAGTTCCTTTTAGTTCGTCGGGAGCTTCGCCGGCTAAGGTCTGCTCGAAGGGCAAGCTCTCAATAACGAGCTTGTCTCCACGTTCGGTTTGGAGCCCAAGGACACCGGCAACTACGTCGTTGATGGCTTTGATTCTCTCGGGCGTGGGCGGCACGATAACCCGCTTCATGTTCTTGCCTTTGCCTTCCCAACGAACTTCCTGATCGAGAAGCAGTGAGGCCGACAGTCGCTTGATAGAGCCTTGCGGAACTTTGATATGGCGGATGGTTTTAGAAGTCTCAAAAGAAGCGCCTTCGCTCTTACGGGAGGAGTTCACGCCCGAGCCGCCCACAGCACGCGGGACAGCGCGCGGCAAGTTGGACTGCGTTCCGGGAACTCCGGCATTGCTGGCCTGGCCCAACAGATCTTCTGATTTCTGGCTTGTCACCATGACGCTTTTAGTGGGGTCCAGCACCTCTTCACTCTGTTCGCTGGTGGTAAAGTCGCAGTCGGCCGTAATGCCGACACGGAAGCGATTCTCACCGAGCAGCGGGTCCAGAGTGGATTGAACTTTGGCGACCAGATCTTTCTCAATCTGGTGTTTGTAGTCGAGTGCCGCCTCGGAGGGCTCGCTGCCATCTTCGGCATGACGACGCGGCCGGTTGAGCAGGTTGCCCTTCATGTCGAGAATAGAGACAGAGTCGGGACTTAAGCCTTCGACTGCGCTGGCGACAAGATTCGACACGGCTGAAACATTCTGCGCGGTTAAGCGCGAGCCACCCCGAGTGCTGATCAGCACGCTTGCTTTGGCCGGTTCGCGGGAGTCGAGAAACACGGAATCTTTGGGAAACGTCAGGTGAACGCGTGCCTGTTCTACCACGTTCAGAGCCTTAATGGATCGCTCCAGTTCACCTTCCAGCGCACGGCGATAGTTGACGTGCTCAGTGAAGTCGGTGATGCCGAGATTGTTGCGGTCAAACAGTTCAAATCCAATGCGGCCGGTTTTCGGGAGGCCCGCCCCGGCCATCTCGAGCCGGACTTCGTCGACCTTAGCTTCCGGCACTGAAACAGAGGTACCGTTGTCATTGATGCGGTACTCCACGCCACTCTCTTTCAGCTTCTGCACAACGGTGGCCGCGTCTTCCGGCGCCATGCCGTTGAAGAGCGGCTTAAACCCATGTTCATGATTCCAATGCACAAAGCTGTATAGCCCGCCACCTACCAGCAGGAGAACAGCCGCCATGCCAATCATCTGATTGGT
This sequence comes from uncultured Bryobacteraceae bacterium, assembly GCA_964248405.1. Taxonomy (GTDB): domain Bacteria; phylum Acidobacteriota; class Terriglobia; order Bryobacterales; family Bryobacteraceae; genus Bog-105. The sequence continues at coordinate 300,366 of CAXTYH010000001.1, read as the reverse complement.
GGACAACGAGCCAAATAATTTTTTCAATTGGTTCATGGTGACGACCTAATCTCATCTCATCAAAGCTGGATCTTCATTACTTCCTGATAGGCCGAAACAACTTTGTTGCGAACTTGCAGGAACATGTCAAATTCCAGATCGGCTTTCTGGGTGGCCAAAACTGTCGAATGCAGTTCACCGCCATCACCATTTAGAAAGCTCTTGACGGCAGTATCGGCCGACGTCTGGGTTTGCGCTACTTGTTGGATGGTCGATTGAAAGAGCTTGGCAAACTCACCGCCGTCGGCAGTCTTGGCCGCTGGGTTGAGCGTGAGCTGATCGACTGAGGGCAGCGATCCGATAGAAGAAATTGGCGGCAGCATGTGGGTTTTTAACGGAAGAGGTCGATCGACTTCTGAATCATGTCTTTCACGGCTGAGATGGCCGAGATGTTCGCCTGATACGATCGCGAAGCACCCTGCAGATCAACCATGTCCTGGGCCGGATTCATCTTCGGGAAAGCGACATAGCCGTCCTTATCGGCGTCCGGGTGACCGGGCAAATAGCGGCGCTCCGGGTCGCTGTTATCAACCTTGATGTCGCTGATAGAAACACCCTGGCTCTGCGCGTCCATATGGTTCTGAAAGATCGAAGAGAACGGAGAGCCGACGCTATCCGATTGGAAGACGACATCGCGGCGGCGGTAAGGGCCACCCTCGGCGGTACGCGTAGTATCAGCGTTGGCGATGTTTTCGACCAGAACTTCGGCGCGCTCGCGTTGCGCTGCCATGCCAGAGGCTGAAACAGAGATGCTGGAGAAGAGGCTCATGCGGCGCTGCTTCCGCCATCGATGGCTGCCTTGATCCCTTTAATCTCGGAGCGCAACAGGTTGGCGGCAATGTTAAACCGCATCGTGTTCTCCGAAAGCAGCCGCGACTCACGATCCAGGTTGACGTTATTGCCATCGTTTCGCACGCGCAAGCCAGCGACTTCCGTACCGGTTGGACCAGTTGGGCTCAGCTGCATCATAGCCGATTTGAACTCAGCCTGAAAATCAATGTCTTTGGTTTTGTAGCCAGGCGTATCGGCGTTGGCGATGTTGGAAGCGACTACTTTCTGACGCGCACTCAGCAGCGTCATGTAGCGATCCAGATTTCCGTCAATCAGGTTCATCACGCCTCCTATGAAGAAGGTGCGAACCCGAGCCGAAAATTCTACAGATTATAGGAAAACTTTACCTATTACGTATTTTCCTACCCATGCATCGGAGTCTGCTGAGATCGATATCACCCAAGAGCATGAATGCTGTGGGGCTGACCGCTTTCTGTGAGGTAGTGCGCTTCACCATTGGTTGTGATCAATTGCTCGACCAGGTGCGAACGTACCGCTTGCGCCAGGTGCAGCCATTCATTGCTTTGCCGGACTGCAGCGGCCAACAACTCTTCGCGGAATGAGTTGTCTTTGGCTGAAGCCAGTGAAGCATCTACCCCGGCCCGATATTGGGGGAGTAGCGCCAGATGTGAATCGAAGTCACCGGACGCAAGATGATGAGTGAGGCGAGCAACGAGGTTATCCATTGGCCGAACTCAACTGATTGGCGCGAGTCTGGGCGAAGAGACTGGTGAAGTAATCTGATTGCGATTGCAGGCTCGCAATGGTGGCGTCTGCTTTGGCCATCTGCGCCGTTAGTGACTGCTGCAACGAAGTGATGCGGTCCTGATCGGCACTGATTTTGGTTCCCAGATCAGAAAGCTGGCTTGCTGCGGTAGCGCTGGTTTGGGCGAATAGACCCTTGGTGGAATCGTTCAGCCCATCGAGCGTATCGCTCGCCGCCTTCAGAAATCCTCCAGTCGTTGTTGACCCCAGAAAACTCGTTACATCGTTGAGAGTGGAGGATGATGCGCTTCCGAGCACAGAGGAGTCGAGAGTCAGATGGCCGTTCTGATCGAAGCTTAAGCCCAGGTCGGCAATAGAGCTGACCTGACCTGACGAGGATCCGGCGTCTACCAAGTTATGCAGCGTTGCGGTGAGAGTAGAGATAAGGCTGTCGCCGGTAAGCGCCCCGCCACTCTGCCCGCGGGACTTTGCGACTTCATCCACGGCGCTGTTGTAAGCCGTTGCGAAGGCACTTAAAGCGTTGGTAACTGCTGAAGAACTTTGCGAGACGGTGACGGAAGTAGATCCTACCGTCTTGAGATTCACCGTGAGACCGGGCGCCAACGTGACCGAGCGTGTATCGGAGGTGCTGGCAGCCGTTTGGCCATTCACGTTATAAGTAACGTTCCTTCCTGTAGACAGAGTATTAAGTATCGAAGAGTTGCTGGAGTCGCTCAACTGAATCGTGGTAGGGGCGTATTTCAAGCCTTGGACCGATAGCCGATAATCCGGTGCTCCAGAGCTGCCGACATTTACTACGGAAGCCTGCACATTCGCAGTGGAGCTGTTGATTGCCTGCGCTAAACCGTTCAGTGTGCCGGATGGATTGGCAATGGAGAAAGCCGTACCATCAACGGTGAGACTGTAGGCGGAGGAGGAATCGAGATTCCCAGAGTTTGGATCGGTGACCGTTGTGAGACCGCTGCCGCTCATAGTATTGGTTTGCGAGCCAACATTGGTGACGTTGAGTGAATAAGACCCGGCGGTTGCACCAGCAGCAATGGTGGAGGAGAGAACAGCGGGCGTGCTGATTTGTGCGGCCAGCGAGCCCGATCCCATCGTCTTGTCAATCCCATCAACGGCTGTTTGTAGCGATTGAAACTGATTGGAGAGACTGGACAACGCGCTCTGGCGGCTATTGAGGTCGTTCTGCTGGTTCTGCAGAATCTGCATCGGCAGCGAGGCAAAGCCGACTGCGCGGGAGATAGCGTTTTGCAAGTCTGCTGCGTAAGGCGTCGTCCCGGTAAAGCCGGACGAGGCGCTAGATGTGAGAGCAGAGGGTGTGGTAGTTGAGCCCATCTTCTTATTCCTACAAATAGAAGAGGGCCAAGCTGGGTAAGCTTGGCCCTCAGATTAATCCTGGTGGGGATTACTGGAGGAGCTTCAGGACCGACTGGGGTTCGGAATTTGCCTGAGCCATGGCTGCAATGGAGGTCTGTTGCAGCACCTGAGACTTGGTTAAGTTGGCGGCCTGCTGTGCAATGTCGGCATCACGGATCTGGCTCTCGGCAGCCGAGAAGTTAGAGATCTGCGATTGAGCCAGCTGGATGGCGTACTGCAGTTTGTTCTCGCCGGCGCCGACCGAACCCTGGACCAAACCGAGGCTCTGAATGGCCGAGTTGATGGCTGCAATGGCGGACGTGGCATTGCTGCCGCCGCCGGTGGTGGGAGCTGTCGCTGTGTTGTTACCGGCAGCAGCGAAAGCACCAGCAGCACTCGAGTTCACCGAGAAGCTGCTTGCGCTCTGAAAGGAAATGCCTGTTCCGGCTGAGTTTGCTACGGCGAAGACGCCGGTGGAAGCGGTCTGAGTATTGATTTTGCTGAGAGCCGTGCTCAAGTTATCGCCGGCAGCAAGCGAAACACTTGCACTGCCGTTTGAGGTCTGGAAGCTCAATGTCTGAGCAGCAGTTCCTGAGTAGGTACCCTGACCATCGATGATGAAATTGGACGTGTTTTCGGCCGTACCCGCCGCGCTCAAGATGTCGTCAGCGCCGCCGGCAGGCGTACCCGAAGAGACTGTGAATGCGTTGCCGCCGCTAAATTGCAGGTGACCATTGCTGTCAAGGCTCGCATTGATCCCGGCAGAACTCAATTGGCTATTCAGGCTCCCCAGCACTTGGTCGGATGTCAATGCGCCGCTGCCGCCGACAGACACCGAAAGTGAGGTAGCTCCGGAACTGCCAAGAACGTTGAAGGTAAAAGTTTGGGCGTTTGTCGCCAGGAAGGTAGCACCAGGAGCGTCGAGCCGCTGCGTGTTTCCACTGATTCCCACGCCGCCAGGATTGACGTTCGTCGATGAAAGGCCCAGGCTTGTTGCATCGACGGCGTTCTTGGCGCCGCTCAGGTCGATAGCGACATTCGCGTTGGTTGCTGTAGAGGATCCACCGATGTAGACATTCAGTTTGTTATTGAACGAGCCGCCGGCATTCAGGTTGATGTTGCTCGCCTGGCGGTTTATTTCGCCCAGCAGACCGCTGTACTCCTTATTCAGCACGCTGCGGTTACCGGTGAAGGTTTGCGAAGCAGACTGGGTAGCCAGTGTCTTCAAGCGGTCAAGAATGGTCGAGATGTTGCCAAGGCCGCCGTCGATAATCTGCAACTGGCTGACGCCATCGTTTGCGTTGCTCACGCCCTGGTTCAGTTCGGCGATGTTGCTGCGGTAACCGTTTGCAATAGCCAGGCCAGCGGCATCGTCAGCGCTGTTGTTGATGCGAAAACCGGTGGTTAATTGTTGAATGGTCTTGCTCTGAAAATTGTGATCAATGTTCAGGTTCTTTTGTGCGTTGATGGAATCAACGTTGGTTTGTAGGGAAATCATTTTGCTTTAGTCCTGTTTATTCAGTTTTGCCTAACGGCATTTCATTCGGTTTAGCCGACTGGCTTCTTCCGCTTACACAGTTCTTGTCGCAAGTTCTCAAAGAATATCTAGCGATTATTTTTAGGCTGTGTTGCCGAATGGCCGGCGACTGTGGAATTGGAATGCAAGTCAGATGCCATTGATGCGGGTTCAGCTGTCATGCCTTGCTCGTTGAGAATCACAATGTCAACGCGGCGATTTCGAATGCGACCCTTCTCGGTCTCGTCACTGTCGATGGCTGCCGTGTCCGCATAGCCGACAATCGCCATACGCTTGGGATTTACTTTGAAACGCTCATCAAGCAGGCGCAGCATGGCGATACTTCTTGCTGCCGAAAGCTCCCAGTTGCTGCGGAAGTGGCTGTTGCTGATAGGGAGTGAATCGGTGTGACCTTCCAATCGAAGAGCGTTGGGGAGCCCGTTTAGAATCGTGGCTAGACGGGACACGGTCGGATAGGCAGAAGTGTTGACGTTGTCCTCTCCTGACGCGAAAAAAGCTCCGGCCTCGAGTTCAATCACCAGCCCCCGCTTTTGCAGTGACAACCGCACTGTCCCTTTGTCCAATTCGTCTTTCAAACTATTCTTAAGCAGTGCCAGCGATGGCGCAAGATCATCGAGCCGCCGATTACTGGCAGTCTCTTCCGGGTACGCCTCGCCGTTCAGCAGGGATGCGAGTTGAGGAGAGACGCCGCCATTTCTGAGCGCTTTCTCAAAGGACTGGGAGACTGCCTTGACATGACCGCGATCTGTTTTGGTGGAGGCAAAAAGGACAACGAAGAAAGCAAATAGGAGAGTAACGAAATCGGCATAGGACACAAGCCATCGATCATGATTCTCAAGCGTGTGCAGCTCTCGACGTCGCATAGAAGACCGGCGCTCAGGCGGCCAGGCGCGAGTTCTTCCTGGCCGCGTCAGGCTTGGACGAGACTAGGCGCTCAGGTCCATTTGGATTTTTAAACGGCTCAAGCTTACTCTCAATCAGCTGCGAATTCATGCCTTCGCCAATCGCGACCACACCCTCCAGAGCGAGCTCTTGCATGCAAATGGTCAATTGCAGGCGCGCTTTCAGCTTGTTTGCAGAAGGAAGAAGAATGATGTTGGCGAGAGCAACGCCATATACGGTAGCAACAAAGGCCACAGCGATGCCATGACCCACCGCATCAATGTCTTCCAGGTGCTTCATAACCTGAATGAGGCCTAATACTGCACCGATGATTCCAATGGTCGGCGCATATCCGCCGGCAGCTTCGAATACTCGAATCTGCGCCTCCCCATTTCGCTCAGATCCATCCATCTCGAGTTCCATGATCCGGCGCACCACTTTCAAATCCGTACCGTCAATCACAAGTCGCAGGGCTTTCTGAAGAAAGGGATCACTAATCTCAGGCAGTTCTGCATCCAGAGAAACAATCCCTTTTCTCCGCGCCTTTGCTGACAATGAGAGCAGAAGTGCAATGTTTTTCGCGGCAAGATCCGGCGGCTGCCAAAAAATTGACGGCACTTTTCTGACAGAGGCGAGTAGGGTAGGGAACGGCGTCGTAATCATGACAGCTCCCACTGTGCCTCCGATGACGATTAGCGCAGCAGTAATTTGGGATACATCACTGAGCTTTCCTCCCTCGAGCAGCAATCCACCCAGGATTCCAAGAACGGCAATGGTCAGACCGCCTATGGTTCCCAGATCCAGCTTGCCTCCGTTTCGCTGCGAAGCCTCAGATTTCGGCATAATCGTCTTCGGAACTTTACCGTTCAGCGAAAGCTGTGTCTTGAGAATCGGGAGGGCTTTGGAGGTAGCCGCGTCCGGAAGTGGCTGCTGTAGCGTTCGACCCATCTAGAATCGCGCGGCGAAATCGGACGGTACGCGCCACCACCTCCTCGGCTGACTCGCACACTAAGATCTTCTCTCCAGTTGTGAGCGCGATCACGGTGTCCGGAGTCACCTCGATGTGCTCGATAAGGTCAGAGTTTACAACGAAAGGCGACCGATTGAGCCGGGTCAGGAAGATCATTGCGTCAGAGTGCCTCACTGTTAAGAGCAGGTTGGGGCTCTATGCTCTCTGTTTTTGTCTGGAGCTGAATGATCGTGCTAGTAAAAAGGCGAGGAAGGGAGTAACATTACGGTTAGAACGGACCCTCTCTATCGCACGCCAAAAAATTTATGATGGGTTTGTGTCCAGACTTTACCGTCTGAGGTCTACTTACATGACGTTGGAGAACACTGACAGTGGCTACCTATAAGGTCCTTGACGGGGCCGACGAATACCGGATTGAGATTGTCGGCAGGTTTGCGGGACAATGCGTGCGTGATGTGTCCGGGTGCTGGCACGAGGCACTAGGAAAGAATATTCAACGCCAGGTTACGGTGGACATAAGCCGTATGGGCGGTTATGACACTCGTGGTAAGGCTTTGCTTTGCGAGATGCATAAGCACGGAACGGTGATAGCTGCCAGCACGCCGAACTCATTGATATATTTGGCGGAGATAACGTCGGTGCGGCGTACCCCGGCCACCTTACATGAAGCTCCAAAGGCTGAGCCTTCGGCTTCACGGATGGGTCGGCGGTCGAGCGCAGCTGCTTCGGGCGAGTAAATCCGGCAAGGCGCGAATCGTAGGCTGGAGAGGTGTCAGCCTCTCGTCCTCATCTCGCCTCTCTTGTCGAAGACTTCGAGAAAGCCGGCGCCGAGATTGCTGTCGTAGGCTATCGCGGACTACGACAGCGTCGGATCAGCTACCGACGACTAGCTTCGCTAAGTCGGTCGTTTGCAAGCGAACTTCAGGGGCGCAGGATAATCAAGGGCGACCGGGTTATTCTCTGGGGCGAGAATTCCGCCAATTGGGTAAGCGCCTTTTTCGGCTGCCTTCTTAACGGGTCTATACCGGTTCCGCTCGATGCGGCCAGCCGCGCTGAATTTGTAAAGAACATCATTACGGACGTAAAGCCGCGGCTAATCCTGGCCGATGGGGCTAAGCTCGACCAGCTGACTAGCGATATCCCCTCTCTCGCTCTCGAATCCTGGCCTGACTGCCTCCCTTATCCATCGGAATACCAGCCCGTTGTACTGAGTGAGTTGGACCCGCTCCAGATTGTTTTTACGTCCGGAACAACCGGCAGTCCTAAAGGCATTGTTCATACACACAAAAACGTTTTGGCCAGCCTGCGTCCAATTGAGACCGAGGTGGGCAGGTACTTGCGGTACGAGAAGCTCTTCCATCCGATCCGTATCCTGCTGACGTTACCGCTGAGCCATGTCTTCGGGCAGTTTATGGGGTTATGGATACCGGTTCTTCTGCGGGCAGAAATTCATTTTCAACACCGGCTGGTTGCATCCGAACTACTCGAGTACATCTCGCTGGAGCGCATCTCCGTGCTGGCCACGGTGCCTCGTGTGCTTGATCTATTGCAGGCTCATCTGGTGGGACGCATCCCGGGCCTGCTTGTTCGTCTAAGAGAGGCCGCCACTTTGAAAGCGCCTAGCCGCTGGTGGCGATTTCGCGATGTTCACAGCCTGTTCGGATTTAAGTTCTGGGCCTTTGTCTGCGGCGGGGCTTCGCTGTCGACCGATAGCGAACAGTTTTGGAACGGGCTCGGATTCATTGTGATCCAGGGGTACGGAATGACCGAGACCACGGCGCTGGTGAGTCTGAACCATCCTTTCAAACTGGCTAGAGGCACAGTGGGGCAAGTGCTGCCTGGGCGCGAGGTGCAGCTAAGCGAGAGCGGGGAAGTACTGGTGCGTGGTGAAACGGTAGCCAGCAGCACCTGGCAGAACGGAACGCTGCAGCAATCGGCATCGGATTGGCTTGCTACTGGCGATCTGGCCGAGTTTGATGAATCGGGCAATCTGCGCTTTCGAGGCCGTGCCAAAGAAGTGATCGTCACGGCTGCCGGCCTGAACATCTACCCTGAGGATCTGGAAGCAGCATTGCTTCATCAGCCGGGCGTCCGGGCCTGTGCTGTGGTTGAGGTGCAAGCGGATGCTGGGCCGGAGCCAGTGGCCGTTCTTCTCACACAGGGAGGGGCGCAAGCTGCTCAAATTGTAGCTGCTGCCAACACCGAGCTAGCTGACTTTCAGCAGCTTCGTCGATGGATGGTGTGGCCCGAGCTTGATCTTCCACGCACCTCCACCGGCAAGGTGTTGAAACGGGAGATTGTGAAGCGGCTGGCTGACGGGGAACTTCCGTCCTCCCCTGAAGAAGACCTGAATCTGGATAGCCTCGGCCGCGTTCAGCTACAGGCCCAGATGGAGGCTCAATCCGGGTTGAGCTTCAGCGATGTTGCCCTGCAAGGCGTACAAACAAAGGCGGAATTGCAGGCGTTGGTTCGCCAGGCGCCGTTGCCAGTTTCGAGAGATATCGACCATGCGTATCCACGTTGGCCTTGGGCGCCAGTCGTGCAAGCTGTCCGGTCGTTGTTCCTGCACTCGGTTGCACTGCCGCTACTCCGCTTTTTGACCAAGGCAAAGAGGCGGACGGAGTTGACGGCTGCCCCGCGGGAGCCGGTGCTGATTGTTGCCAACCATGTCACCTCTTACGACCTGCCGTTCATTCTTTACGCGCTGCCGCGACGGATGCGCGGAAAGGTGGCGGTGGCCATGTCCGGCGAGATGATCCTGGACTGGCGCATGGCCCGGGGGCAGGGGCACTGGTTTCTGAACGCCATTGCACCCTTTCAATACTTTCTGGTTAGCGCTCTCTTCAACATCTTTCCGTTGCCTCAGACCAGCGGCTTCCGGCACAGCTTCCGGCATGCCGGCGCAGCCATGGATCACGGCTACAACGTGCTGGTCTTCCCTGAAGGCAAACGGTCGGACAATGAGGCAATGCTGCCGTTTAAAACCGGCACCGGCCTATTGTGGCAGGAGTCAGGCGCACCAGCGCTTCCTGTCTACGTTAGCGGGTTAGGCACGATGAAAGCCACCGGCGGTCGCTGGTTTCGGACCGGCATGATTTCTGTCAGCTCAGGGGCGCTCATTCAGTTCGATGCAAGGCGTTCTCCTCAACAGGCTACAGAGCTGCTACACCGAGAGATCAGCCGATTGGCCAATTCTTCTATGCAAATTGTCGGGGACTGATAACGTCATCGCTCCGGGCTGAGAACAAGCCCGTTTCCATAGGCGAAAGCCCGGCATTCAAGGCTGGCTTATCTAAGCGAACCGATGCTGTTCTGCGCTCGCTGCGAGTGCGCCTTGCCGTGCAGCATCGGGCTTTCAAACCAAATCAGGCCGGCGTTCAAAGGAATCGTGGAACCAGCGGGTAAGGAAAGCGCTTATGTTTTTCGAATCGTTACAGCTAGTGGCTGGTGAAGGGAGTGGATCCGCCCACGTGCTTCGTTAAATCAACAGCTACTTCCAAATGGGCCTGGATGGTAGGCGTCCACTTGCGAGCGAGTTCTTTCAACTGTGGATCGGTGCCGTTTTCAGCCGCAGTTTTGAATGCGGTGAGACTGGCGAGGTGATCGCCGATCTGTTGCATCGTATACATCTGATTAAAGTCAGCCGGGCTAAGCGACTGGAGATGCAACAGCGCGAGCTTGTCAGCAGGAGCAAGCCGCTCCGGTGTTTTGCCCGCGAGCAGGCGCTGTAGAACAGGCGTCATCTCAATCATCAGCCCTTCATGTTCGCTGATCATCTTCTTCGCATAACCCTTAACTTCATCAGCATTGCTGCGTTTCAAGGCCAGTTCAGCCATGTCCATCTCAGCGTTGTCACCTTGAATTGCTGCAATGGCGAAGGTCTCATCGACATCCGGATAAGTCTGCAGCTTCACCGGTGCTTGTGGCGCTTGAACAGGAGCGCGATTCTCTTTCATAGGCGCCGGCAAAGGAGAGCCGGCTTGAGCCATCAATAAAGCGAGAACCAAAGTGAACATCATGCTGGTAACACCATTGCGCTTGGGTATCCATGCTGCTGCCTTCCAACAGCCGCGTCATAAAGCTTGGTGGCTTTGTAGTGCTCAAGCCGGCCATCGCCAGCTACTGCTTTCACCCGGTTCTCGAGCGCCGTCATCTCCTCGGCGGGCATGGGAGTGAAGTCAACCGCGACCGCCAGGTTCTGCTTGAATACATCGTATGAATCCATTCCGCTGACGGTGGTCAGCACGCCTGGAACGCTCATTGCATAGCGCAACAGTTCCTGCGGAGTTGCAACGCCGCGCTTGATGGGTTCGCCGCCGCCGCCCATTGACTTCATGCCGATCGGCATAATGCCTTGCTTGCGAGCTTCGGGAATCACCTGATCCTGGAAGCTGCGATATGTCTTGTCAAACGGATTCAGCGGTAACTGCACAGTGTCAAACGGATAACGGTGCGACAACATCTTAAGGTGGATCTCCGGATCCTTATGGCCTGTGAATCCGACAAAGCGAACTTTGCCTTGCTGTTTTGCCTGAGTCAGCGCCTCGATTGCGCCATCGGAGACGAAGTGTAGATCAGGGTCGTTGTCGTAAATCACTTCGTGGATCTGCCACAGATCCAAGTGATCGGTCTGAAGCCTCCGTAAGGAGTCTTCGAGCATGCGCATGGCAACGTCACGCTTGCGCCCATGCGAGCAGACCTTAGTCATTAGAAACGCTTTGTCACGTTTGCCACAGAGCGCACGGCCCATCAATTCTTCGCTTAAACCATCGTGGTACTCCCACGCGTTGTCGAAGAAGTTGATGCCGTTATCAAGAGCTTCCGCAACGATGCGCCCTGCCTCGGATTGATCTTTGACATCTCCGAGCGAAGAGCCGCCGACTCCGATGATGGAAACCGATACACCTTTAAGTTGACGATGTGGAACAGGCATATATTTTCTTTGACTCCCTATGCGTTTGCGCCATTGAGCGGCTGCTCATGCATTTGACGGGTTACTAAGTTGTCGTACTTGAGAGAAGTCTTGTACACTTCGAAGCGTCCGTCGCCGGCAAATGGTCGGACGGCGGCAATTACTTCCTGCATCTCAGCCTGCTTCATCGGTTGAAAGTCTTTGGCAATGGCCAGATTCTGGCGAAGTACCGCAATTGACTCCATTCCGGTCACGGTGGTTGTTACTCCAGCGACGCTCATCGCATACCGAAGAGCCTGCTGCGGAGTAAGCTTCACATCGCCATGGTGAAAGGGAGCGCCATCGCCGCACAGGGGCTTCATGCCGAGTACAGCCATGCCGTGTTTCAAAGCTTCAGGCAAAACGATTTGCTGAAAGCTACGAAATTGCGCATCGAACGGATTGATAGGAAATTGCACAGAGTCCCACGCGTAACCCAAATCGATCATGCGCTTATGCAAGCGGGGATCTTTGTGCCCGCTGAAGCCGACATACCGCACCTTGCCTTGTTTCTTGGCTTGATCAAGGGCTTCCAGCACGCCGCCTTTGCGGTACGCCAGATCAGGATCGTTGTCATAGGTGACGGCATGAATCTGCCAGAGATCCAGGTGGTCGGTGCCTAATCTAGTCAGCGTCTGCTCGAGCATCTCCATTGCCACAGAGGCATCGCGCCCATGCGTACAGACCTTACTCATCAGGAACACTTTGTCACGGTAACCGCCGCCCAAAGCCTGGCCCATCCACTCTTCAGAGCGGTGGTTGTTGTACTCCCATGCGTTGTCGCAGAAGTTTACGCCGTTATCTACGGCCTCATGCAGGATGGAGATCGCATCCTGGGCCGTAGCGGCGTTACCAAGGTGATGCCCACCCAGCCCGAGGATAGAGACCTCGTCCGGATGGCGCCCAAACTTGCGGCGCTGGATCGGCGCACTTTGCGTTGTGCCCGTTGATTGCGCCGCTGTTTGGGGTACGAATACGCTTTCAGTGGCGGCGATACTGGCGGACGCAGCAACCGCACTGTTGATGAAGCCTCGCCTGGAGAATATGCGTTCTGACATTTGGTCGTTACTAGATAGATACAGAGCGGCTCAGCATCGTAGCCTGCCATAATTGCTGGGACATTGGGAGCCAGACCCAAAGGATGCAACTGCGGCTTCAACATCTTGGCAGCAGACGCTGAGAGCATCACGCTGATTCCGTGCGACTACTTTGACATTGGAAAATGACCTTGCTGAGCGGCTGCAAGAATTGTCTCGGGAGTCTCGCACCTCATTCGAAGTGGTAGTCAATCAGGCATTACGGCGGGGCTTGGCCGATTCGGCTCCGCCCGAAGCGGAGTTTCACGTGAAGGCCCATCCCGGCGTTCCTGGCCTTCATCTGCGGCTTATTAAGTAGTCGGCAAACCTACTGCGTGACAGTGGCACAATACCTTGATGCGGCGATTGATTCTCTTTCTGCTGGCCGGCATCACTGCCTTTGCGGCTAATAATCTGCCACCCGAGAGCGAGAGGCAGCTGGCGCGGGACATCTACAAAGAGATGATCGAAGTGCAATCGGGCTTTAGCACTGGGGCTACAACGCCGATTGCCGAATCAGTTGCGGCGCGATTCAAGGCCGCCGGCTTCCCTGAAAGTGACCTCTTCGTTGGCGGCGCTATTCCAAGCAAGTCGAATGTAGTGGTCCGCTATCATGGCAGCGGCACACGCAAGCCAATCTTGCTGCTGGCGCACATCGATGTCGTGGAGGCCAAGCGCGAAGATTGGACCACCGACCCGTTCACGTTTGTTGAAAAGGACGGTTACTTCTACGGACGCGGCACTGCCGACGACAAAGCCCAGGCCGCGGTTTGGGTGGCCAATCTGCTGCGTTACAAGCGCGAGGGTTTCAAACCGGACCGCGACCTGATCCTCGCTCTGACGGCCGACGAAGAAGGCGGCGGACCCTACAACGGAGTCGATTGGCTGCTGAAGAACCATCGCGACCTGATTGACTCCGAGTACGCCTTCAATGAGGGTGCTCGGGGCGAAATAGTCGACGGCAAACGCGTTGCCAACGACATCGGGCTCGGCGAAAAGCAGTACGCCGACTTTCGTCTTGAAGTCCGCAACAAGGGCGGTCACAGTGCGCGGCCGGTGCCGGACAATGCGATTTACCATCTTGCCGGCGGACTTTACCGCCTTTCTACTTTCTCTTTCCCCTTTCGGATGAGTGATGTGACGCGTGCTTATTTCCAGCAGATGGCAAAAATCGAAAAAGGACCCGTGGCGGCGGATCTCGCTAAGGTAGCGGCGGGCGACGAGGACGCCATGCGCCGGGTGGCAACCGCGTCCGCACCCATGAACGCTATGATGCGCACCACTTGTGTTGCCACTCAATTGGAAGGCGGCCATGCAACTAATGCGCTGCCGCAATTAGCGGCGGCTAATGTGAACTGCCGCATTTTGCAGGGGGACTCCGTTGAGGATGTAATGGCAGCGCTCAAGCACGCAGTGGCGGACGATCAAGTGAAGATAACAGTGAAAACGAACGAAGGGCCGAGCCCCACGTCTCCCATGCGGCCCGACATCATGAAGGCTTTCTCGCGCGTAACCGACACTATGTGGCCTGGAGTTGTGACAGTTCCGACCATGGCCGTCGGCGGTTCGGATGGTCGCTATTTGCGCAACGCCGGCATCCCGACCTATGGCATCCAGGGTTTCTTTCAGGATCGCGACGATGTCCGCGCACACGGGCGCGACGAACGTATGCTGGTGCAGTCCTTCTACGAAGGCCAGACGTTTCTATATGAGATTGTGAAAGATCTGGCAACAGCGAAGTAGCTTTGGCAGGGAGTAGCGAGGCGCTACTACTTAATTGGTCGGGGCGAGAGGATTCGAACCTCCGGCCTCCTGGTCCCGAACCAGATGACGACGGAGAATCAGAGACTTAGCAGCTTTGCTACCAGTTGCTTCTGAATACGACATCCCTCAAATGAAGCCGCTTACACGTATTCACGGTAGGATCGGTGGCGACTGGGTCGCACTCGATAACTGCAGGGGATAGCCATAGTATCGGCCGTAGTTCGCACCGATTATCGTACGTCCTTTTACGACGTCTTCGACACTCTCGGGATGTTCTGCGATAACGGCCAACAGCACTCGCGTTGGCGTATCGGGACGAACGCGTCCCTGTCCCCGATTCCGGAGCGTGGCGGCCGGAAAGCCGACTTCAGCGCGAACTGCGTCGGCTCAGGCCCATTCGCCGGCGGACCTTCGAATCAGGCACTTGCACCTGTGTGACTCGGACCAGAAGCACGTCGCCTTTCGACTACGTGAGCGCCTCTTCAAGGCCCTCAACGATCCGCGCGCTCATCGCAAGGGCCGGATCAGCCAGAATACCTCAGTGGCGTTTAGGAGGTCGGAAAGCATTGCGCTCTGAGGCTCAACAGCGCGAAGATTCGGATTGTGCTGCGAGGATGAATCATAGTTGGTTTGCGGAGCAGATTGACAGTCTCAATGAAGTTGCCGGAATCGTCTTCCTGCTCGAACAACACAGTTTCGTCCAGGATCAGCCTTGGATGAGTCTGGAGCCGATATCGTCGACGGCGAACGGAATCTTGCAAGTTGCCGCCAATCGTGTATGCGAATCCATCTTTCACATCGACCACAATGTCCCCGTGCATCTCTCCTTCTACACTGCGCACCCCTCTTCGAATCGTCTTCAACTGTCCGACCTTTATTAACTCGGCGCGGTCGGAGACGATGATGTCGGAAATCCGCACCTCCTTTGTCGCCGGATCGAAGGCCGCGTATTGTCCGGACTTGCATGCAAGGGCCTGAGACACATAATCTGAATGACGAAGCGAGACTTTCAGAAGGCCGTCTTGGCCGAAGTGCTTTGCTTCCAGCTCCAGTTGGGTCGCGGCTCCTCGAATGACACTCCCGACAAACACGCTGCTCCAGGGTTCAGTGTCTGCGCGAGACTTGTGGGCCCACATCAAGCGGTCGGAAACCGGAATGCCCGTAATATTAGCGGCTATTAGCAGTGTTACCGACTGATGCAGATCCGATTTGGGCCAGTATTCAGCGCTTTCCTTGAGTGATTTCCTCTCGGCTAATTTTTGGGTTCGAAGCTCGTACTTTTGGCTGACGGTAGCTTTTTTTTCTGAGAGGTTCTTCTCGGCGTCTTTAAGTCCTGCCCGCGCCGAATTGACTTGCTCCTGCTTTTCTGATTCATCTACGTTCGCTTTTAGAGCGGCATCCAGAGCCCTTTCCGCGATCTTTGCCATTTGTCGAGCGGAATCCAACTTTAACTCCGCTTTATCTTGCGCGTCCCACGCGTTATAAACGGCCTCGGTCGCGTTTTCAAATTCTTCGTCGACTGCGTTGTACTGCGTGATTGCGGCATTCAGCTTCTTATTGGTTAGGTTCGTAAAATTGGCACTCTCCAAGACATCCGGAAGACGTCCGATAGTGCTCGGATCCAGTTTGCTATCCATTCCCACAAGCCAATAACGCACCAACTCTGGAAACCTCCTCGGATCGATTTCTTTGCTAAGTAAACCTTTGTCCAGCCAAAGCTCCCGCTCACTTTGAGCGACTTTCACAATCGTTTCGCGAATCTTATCTTCGGGCGCCACCAATCCTCTCGCGCTCAAAAATCCGCACTTCTGCTGAATTTTACTTTGGGCATCCTCCTCGGATGAGCGATCACCGCTCGCTGACGTGTCGCTCACCTCAGGAACTATATCGGTAAGCGCTTTCAGGCTTTTTGCGAACGCCATCGTGGACTCAACGTTTTTGACAACCGACGCGCCCCCCGTCGACAATCGTCCAGCCACCGCGTTCCAGTCGATTGTCTTTCCTGCGCTCGAAAGGCTGTCTAATATGGTTCTCAATTTGAAAGGAAGCCCGTGGCGAGCCTTGGTCAACCGCAGTTGCAAGTCCTGATCCGTCACCGCGTACTTGGTCACCCAGCGCCGATTATGCTTGACCAGCTTGATTCCCTCGCGAACCGACAGTTCCCGGTCCGTGCTGAGCTTTGCAAACTGGTCACCGCTTAACCTTAGAAAATCCGCATTCTCTTCCGGATGAATCTGAAAGTATCCCCGTTCGCCAAGCGACGTGGTGGACGCTATTTGTCCGTCACTCTCTACCGCCATCCAACCCAAGAGGAATTCGCGGGGCAAGTCCCCGCGATATTCGTCCAGCATTTCAACAACTTGTCGCAGCCAGATAAGGGCCGCCACATCGTGGGCCAAACGCGAGTATTCCTTTACCGCTTCTCGGTGCTCCTTCTGTTTCGGATCCAGCCTCACATTGGACCAGTCGGGCATTAGCTGCGCAAAGATGCGATCCGTCACGGCCCGCGCGTCTTTGTCTTGCCCGCCCAGGATCTCCCTTTGGAACTCCGGAGAAATCGCGCCAAGCTGGCCGATCGCAATCTGCTTCAGCGAATAGTCCGCCGAAATCGGAATGTTCTCGCCTGCCTCCGATTCTTGTGGTAATTGCACTGACTTTGTCGTGGTGGCGTCCTCACAACTCCACTTTCCCTGAAAGAAACGTGCCACCCGAATCCGTCCACTTCGTGTCGTAAAGCTAGCCGCAGCGTGCCCGAGATCATCTATGTAAGCCGTAGGATCAGAGGCGGCGTCGCCACAGACCGGTCTTGTCCTCCAGGTACCGCCATCGTCATAGATTTCGTGCACACCTCCGTCGATCCCCTTGTAAAGAATGTGGACCGTATCAGCTGCCACCGCGGAGGGACTCCCGGTGCACTTTGAAGCACTCGCTAGCCTTGTAAGATCTATTGCATTTAACGTGTCGCGCTCTATTTGCCAAATCGCTCCCCTAACGGCTCGAAAGACGATTCGAGGCGCTTGGAGGCTCCTGGTATATACAGCGGGCCGGTATGTCGCCGCCGGCACCGCTCCCGCGCCAGCCACCCGAGCACCAGCTGTGATGTCCTGAGTTGCGCTACCCGAAGGTGCGGCCATGTCAAGTAAATGACCGTCCTTACCCGCGCGCGACACCACGTGTAAAGCGTTCTGGTAGAAGTAACCACTTCCGGTTCCGGAAATAGCTTGAGCCCCAGCACTATCGTTTAAACTCTCGACAGTCCATGTACTCCCCGAACGTCTCGCATGCACCTGTTTGTTGGATAGACCCCAGTAAATCACGTGCCAGTCATTTTTTTCCGACAACGCGATAGGATCACTGAACGCCTTTTCGCCTCCTAACGTAATGTCGACGGCCACCACGTGCCAATTTGTGTCCGCGCCGCCAAGCTTCCGGGTCAAGAAGTGAACCCGATCATCCACCCCTCGATAGACGATCAACTGTTCATTACCTAGAGCGGTAGCCGACGGATCCCCGGCCGCAAGCGCGAGATCCCCCCGCGGGACGCTATCGAAGACATCAATATCGTTCCATGATCCCCGGATATACTCGAGCACATGGAGATGGCCACCAGTATCGGTACGCGCGACGCAGTGGAGATGCCCAGCTAGGAACGGCGCGGTGTGGCCTAAGTCCGCCAGTCCCCGCAATCCGTACATTGAGCCACCATACGCGTCGTAGTCAATACCGTCGAACTTCTCAGTGCCCGGCTCGACATATGGATCTAGCCCCCACAATCGTCGCCCGTCGCCTTCTTTCTTGCCACGCGTATCTTCGGCATATTGCCAGATTGCGTAATCAGACCATCCTGCCAACACCTCTGCCTTGCCATCGGCCTTTGCAACAGATAACTGAGGATGTGCGGTCCAAAGTGGAAAGATGTTCATGTCTACGGCGTCGGGAACCTTTGAGAGCTGCTCTCTCCACAGCACGCCAGTGTATATAAGCGGCGCCCGACCCAAACGGGTTTCGACATTTAAAAGCCATTTATTGATATCGTTGAAAAAAGCTTGGCGGCCCCTGTTGCTTGATGAATATCCGTATTTCCTGTCTAATCCTCCGTCGCCGTCCTCCAAGTCGAGCGCCGGGGCCAAGTCTCCCGGCGCAAGCCGCTTAACATGTTTGACTACCCATTCCACTTGGGTATCCACGGGTTTAGGCGAAAACAAATCATAGGAGCCGCGGATCATACCGGCTTTGCGGATGAATTCGTAGTTCTTATCGAATTTTGTGTCTTCTACATACTGCGCTAGCTTGGCAATGCCGAATCTCTTCCCGAGAGTCCTGAGGGCATCAAAATCGCTCTGTCGGAGATTGCTCCCTGTGCTTTCGGCCATATCAAATCCCAGCGTGAGACTTGATACGGCCGCCGGTGGAGCTTGCGGAGTGGAGGGAGTTGTGATTGCTGGCTGTGACACTTTCTGCGTCGGCGCATTTTCTTCGATGTCTTCGGAGTCTCCGCGGGTGGGTCGCAAGATGACGGAATGTGACGGCACTCGCCCGTTACTATCGAGAAATCTCCGTGCAAATGGTTTGGAACTGTCATGTGGATATGCACCGCCTTCGACCACGATTGCGTAGTATCCGGGTAGTGAACTCTCAGCCGGAATGTATTCATCGTCAACTGTGGACCGGCTCATCAGTTCGCCCGACACCAGCACGGAAAGATGGCCGATATCGCCTGTTCCGGGCGTCGCACGGACCAACCAGTCACCGGGACGAAGTTCCTTTGCCGGGCGTGCCCGCGGTTGGCCGATCACCCTCAAAAAACCCGCTAGATCGCCTAAACCTCCTCTCGCGACCAA
The DNA here is from genome assembly GCA_964248405.1 of uncultured Bryobacteraceae bacterium. Classification (GTDB taxonomy): domain Bacteria; phylum Acidobacteriota; class Terriglobia; order Bryobacterales; family Bryobacteraceae; genus Bog-105. Next base: position 281,390 of record CAXTYH010000001.1, on the reverse strand, counting down.
ACGGAAGAGTCGGACCGGGGATATCGCTCCTCCTGACTCTTGCCAGCCCCGCGACATCAAGAGTTCGCGGAGAAAGGTAGTTTCCGATTCTCTTCTACCCTGGAGTGTTTTGCCAAGGGCGGCTTCCGCCTGAACAACCAAGTCGTCCATTTTTGCCTCCAGAACCGGTTCTCCATTCGATGCGGTTGCTATGCCCTCCCAGTTAGGATCTTTCAATCGGTCGAGCTTGATCGCAGAATCTAGCAAGTTGCTTTGGGCGCCGTCAGCGTTCACTTCTGCAGCCTGTTCGGACGAGGAATCGGAGACGTTATTCATCGCTTGGGCACCGCGAGCCAAACGAATCGCTTGAGCTGCGTTCAGCCGGCCCCAGTAAGCCCCGTGCTCATCTGGTCCCAATGGATCTGCGCTCTGTCGAAAGCAGTCGCGAATCTCATGAATCGAAAGACGTCGCTCCGCTGCCTCAAACATCGCAGCCACTACTCCGGTCACGTGCGGAGCCGCCATTGATGTGCCGTCCTTCTCCGTCAGCAGGCCCTGCTGGCGTGTCTCGCCTCGTGGAGTTGATCTCGCAGCGACCACCGAAACACCCGGTGCCAGCAACTCGGGCTTATCCGCTCGATCATCACGGGTTGGTCCCTGGCTGCTAAACGATGCGGAAATCCCGGAGGGTTTGGCCGCGTCATAGGCTCCAACCGTAATCACCAGCGGAGAGGTTGCAATCGACCCCAATGTATACCGCTCCGATGTAATCGCTGGATCAAATCGAGATTGCGCATCCGGTCGCCCAGCCCGTTCGATCCAAGCGTGAAATCGTCCAGTGATTACGTACTCGCCTAACAACCGAACCATCCAAGTTCCCGGAGGCGCCGTACTGTACAGAAACACGTCGACGTGGTTGTCCCGGTTGTTGGGGTCGCTCTTGCGATGGTAGACGCGACCAATTACCTTTCGATCGAAAAGTATCTCCTCCACCTTGCCCAACTTAATCTGGATTGAATCCGTCGAAAAGGGTGGTTGAATCTCGATAATCAACCGATCTGTGCCCGAATACCAGATATCAAGCTCGTTTGGCAAGGTGTCGGACGAGTCAATGATCCACGGCAGATCCTGGGAGCCGCCCTCCTGCATCCAGCCGTGCACGGTCATGTTCGCGGACCGGTAGTTCCCTGCCGATTGAACGATCGCTCTACCAGGACTCATCCGCAGGCACTCATGCATGCCTTGTTCTACGAGGCTCGTACCATCCTTGCAACCAGCCGTGCGTCCAACCGAAAGGTTCGCCACCCAAGGCCGCTCCCCAGCCTCGCGGCTCACAAAGTCCAGGCCCTCCAGCAAACGCACGGAATCTCCCAAATTTCCGATAGAGTCCGAGCGTGGGGTCGACAGGTGAATGAAGACAATCTCTGCTTCCGCTGCTGCACTCGCCGCGCCCACCTGGCCATTTCCCGAGGCGATATCAAGCGTGTGAGTGCCGTGGCCTCCGCTGCCCATGTCACTGATCGAGGGATGGTATCCAAGCGCCCCGTAAGGATTTTCCGCGGTCAGTGCCGCATCGATTTCCGCGCGCGAAAAGATTCGTCCATATCCGTAGGAATTGGGATGTAGAGTGTCGTAACTGGCGCCTTGGTGCCAGAACGCCAGCACTCGCGTAGCGCCATCAGAATTGCGGAAGTTGGGATGGGCGAAATCCAAGCCGAAATCAAGCTCAGCAACGACGCACCCGCGGCCCGCGTACGGCTCAATAGTCCGCGGAGGGATTGCTTGAGGAACGTCTCTGGGCCGTCCTACATAGTCACTGGATTCCACCAGACGCGCAGCCTTTAGACTAATGACGTTGGAATGGCGGCGGACAACCCACGTGTCTGCGGCCCGAAACCGCCCGGTTAAGATCCGGCCGAACCGGCAGACGATGTGGAATTCCTGAGGAATCTCCTCGGGATTGTCAACTCGAAGAATCCCCTCTATTTCGGAATCGGGTTGGACTCCTGCTGCCGCTTCCGCCAGGGCAGGATCCAGGTTGAATTCCTCGAACGGTTGACGAGACACGAGACACCCCTTCGGTTTAGCTGCGACTGTAAAGCCGAGGTGAACGTTGCGTCCTAAAGCCCGTGGTTTAAGTTGGCAAGTACAACCGCGGATATGTGTTAGAGCGTCGCGAGTGCCTTGCCCGCCCCGTTCTGCACCACCTGCACGAGGGAACCCCCGTCAATGGCAATAATATCGCCAACTTTTTGCTTATCCAAAGCACCCTGGGCTGCGGTATAAGTTGGGAAAAAGCCTGCAATCACTCTACGACTGGACGTTTTGCTTGAAGAAGAGAATGTCCCGAATACCCAAGTCGCGAGCTGCCCAACCGAAAAAACGTCTGCCGCGATGCCCAATCCGCTCCGGGAGTAACGACCGTTGACAACCAACTTTGCGCCGGAGGTGGCAAGTTGCGTGGCGGAAACCAGGCTCGCCATCTTAGTTGCGTTGTCGTTGGTCCAAGTCTTCAACTTGTTCTCTTCCGCTTTCGCCGCGTTCACGGCCCCATAGGCGGTGAGAGCGCCGCCGGTTACCAGCGTCACGAACCCGGTGGCGCTGCTATCATTCTTGAGCTGCCGCCCGAATTGCTTTTCCAGCCGAGTCAACTTCTCATGCAATTCTCTTTGGCCCATTTCCTGGCTGGCCAACGCTCGGTTTGTTTCCTCCGTCGTCGCCAGTTTCGCCGGAAATTTCAGCGTCTGCGGGCGGCCATCCTGCCCTTGCAGCTTGACCCCCTGAACACCCTGCATGCGTCGATACCTAGGTTGCCTTCGCCCCCGCTTGCGCTTGGCCTCACCGATGTCCTCAACGTCTTCGCCAATTTCATCTGAGAACGATTCGTCCGAATCCCAATCAGCCTCACCACTCTCCCACGGATAAGAATCCGTGATCGCATCACCGCTCATACGCTTCTATTCTCCCTTCTCTCTTGTGGAACCATTTCGGGCCCGTCGACGCAAACGAGGTTCAAGCTCGACACCTGCGCTTAAAGTAACCCCTCTCGCCGCAAGCGGACCCAGAACCAGGGTGCGGAGCGATTCGGGATCGGGCTCGTAATACCCTACTTCGCTCTTCCCAAAACATTTTGGACATAGTTCCAGCCCCACAACGCATTCCGGGCAGCATCCCAGTGCTAAAGCCAGAGGTCTGATTCTCGCGCGGACCGTCTGCAGCATCGCTTGCTGAGCCGCTAGCTCTGCTTGTTGGTCGCTGAGCAGGCCTTCCAGGGCGGTAACGCGCTCGTATAATTGGGCGAGATCGGACTGCCGCTCCTCCGCGTTTTGGGAGCCGCGAAACTCCGGCTCCCCGGCTGCGGGTTGATGCTGCCGTTCTCCGTTTCCGTTAGCCCACACTTTACCGTTCGCATGATTCGTGCCGGTTGCTGGCTTTGGTTGAGGAATCAACCGATCCCCGTAGCGCGCGATCAGGGAAAGAAATTGGTCATCGACTAGGAGTCTCGAAAGAACCTCGAAATGCGAGCTTTCGGCCCATTGCCGCAGGTAAGGTAATACAACCTTGGGGAGCAATACCCCAACCGAATCTGACTCCATCGCCATAAGCTCATCCAACCTGTATTTAGTAGAATTCAACTGTTGCACCGACTGTCTCGTTTAGAGAGTCGTCCTCGCCTACCCCCTCGGGTAGCCACTCCAATTCATCCCAATACTCGGCGGCGTCTCCCGATCCATCGCTATTGAACTCATCCACCGTTCTTCCGGCGTTCAGATGAACAAGCACCATCGCTGCCTGCTGCTCAGGTGAAGCTGGGTCTATCAAGTATTCGCCTGACTCGTCCATGAGATAGCTCTGATCGTTGATCGAGTCAGACTCCGGCAGTCTGTCTGCCGCGTTTGATAACAGATGGGCAAGTAACTGGTTGATAGCCGCTCGCGGCAAAGCGGCGCCGGAGGGGGTCTGCACCATTGGGCGCCCGTTCTCGCCCAATACTTGGCTCAACAAAGCCTGCTGGATCATCGTGTTCTGCATAAGGCCGAGGACAATAGCCGCTGCTACCTGGCCCGTTGGGAGTTCCCCTGGTCGATTGGGCGGCACATCTGCAGAGGAGACGCCCGCCGCTCCTTTTGGGGACGATGTCGGAGGAGCCCCGGGCGCAACTGTGGACGGTGGTCCCTTGGACTGGTTGATTAATCCCGAAGCCAGATTCGCGCCCGTTCCAATCAAAGCTCCAAAGGGACCGCCAACTCCGGCACCCTGAGCCACCCCTTTCAAGACCATCGGGGCTGCCTTCTGTATGACAGGAAGAGCAGCCTTCGCCACAGACCCGAGTGTCTTGAGGAAGTCTTCAGCTGTATCGGGCGGCAGAGAGGACAAGGTCTCGGCAACCAATTGTTCGAGATGCTCGCTTGAGGCACCCGACAAGCTAGGGCTAACCAACTGCCGAACCGAATCTACTTCGCGTGCGGATAACCGAGGCATAGCCCGTCTCAACTCGAACAGATAGTATCACTTCTACTTGACAGTTTTCAAAAAGTTTTCCGCTTCTAGCTTTTAGTACACTTGCGCACGTGAACACATCCATCAAACCCGCGCAGCCTGTTTAGAAAAGCCCGGCGGACGCAAGTCTGCTGTTGGATGTGATCGGGAGTAAGTTGGCCGATCACTTACGAACCATCGGCTAGCGAAAGTGCTGCGACAGTTGGCGTCGAGTTGCCGACCAGACCATGTGCTTCTGATGCAGCAGAGCGCAGAGCTGCTCGAAATGCAGCTACAAGCGGTGTAAGCTCTTGTGCTGCGGTCGAAAGTAGCGGCATGAAGGGTACGTTATATAAGGCTCTCGATTGCTGTCTGCAGAAAACGCGCACGGGACGGGCGTAGCCGGATGCGGAAGTCGAGCTCATTCGGCGGTCTGCGAATGTGCGCAGGCGCGCGAACGCGTTGGACCAGAACGATTTCTCCACGGCCATTTCAGTGAACACCTTCTAATTCGAAAATGAACCTGAACGACACGGAATTTTCGCGGTTATTCGGCCTGCTTTTCGTTTCTGGGATTGGTATAGGGACATGCGGGGAAGTGGGAATCCTGAACTTGGATTTCAACTTGCCCCGCGCTCCTCGCAGCCCGATCAGTCATGCGGTCTCCTCTGCTCGATGACGGCGACGGCTCCAGGTCGCTCAGCACTCCCGTCTGTCGGTTTCTGCGTGGCCTTAAGGGTATGGCCGATACTATGGCTGTGTCTTACCTCGGCAGCCATAGTATTGAAGATAATGGAGGCTCCGGAGAACGAGAGAGTTGCAAGAACCGCAAGCATCAGAACTCCTGCGGGGCCACGAAGGCGGTCTGAAGTTCAAATCGAAGTAAGTTACTGATTTAATTGGTCGGGGCGAGAGGATTCGAACCTCCGGCCTCCTGGTCCCGAACCAGGCACTCTACCAGGCTGAGCCACGCCCCGATCTGTTCCAGCTTAACACTCAATCGGTGCGCTTGAGTTCAGCCGTTAAGCCGCCGATGCCCTTGCGCCGGTAGATGTCGGCCAGCCTCTGCTGCTCTGGTGAGTTGAAGAGAGCACGGCGCAACGCAACGTTTTTCGTGGCGCCCAGAATGTCAGCCCGACTTGGAATCCAATGACCGCCATCGGCAAATTCAACGTCACTCACAAAGGCAGTCAATGACCCGATTGCAACCGGCTGCCCCGCCTGTCTGAAAAGATGGAGAGTTGACCCTTCCGTCATAGTGCCAGTCTCGATTGGCTTCAATTGCATGACGGCCGGCATAGAACCTGCCAGATACTCTTTGCCTTGCTCGTCGCGCACGATCCAACCAACTTCAATGGAGCGCACAAGCTTCTGCGAAGTGTTCTGCAAATCGACGTGTGGGGAGGTCAAGTCTCCGCCCGCAATCTTCACATTGCCCCGCACCGGCGTAACCGGCGCACCCGCAAACTTCATTGTGTCCAAGTCAACGGTCTGCTGGTGTGAGTCGGCCGCATCGGACACTTGGGAAAGCTCCATCCCGACAGCTGGAGGACGTTGGTCCAGCAGCCCGAAATTCAACTCTTCCCGGATTTCGGCCATGTGACCGGCCGATAATAAACCCGCTAAATACTCTCGTTCACGCCGTGCCTGCAACTCGTAAAGAGTGAGCGTTCGCCGGCTGTTTAACTTATCGGGGCCATATGTGCTTAGATCCTTGAACAGGACACAGTCAAGGCTGACTCGAACCACCGGGCCCTGAGTGGCTGTGGCAGTAAACGGACGGCGCAGTTCCAAGTCGATGCGTAAAGGGAATACGTCACCCGGCTGCATGCGCAGACTTGGCACGGTTAAAGACCCCTTACCAGCAGGAGCTAAATCTTGCGCCTCGATCTTCAACGTCAGGCCATTGATGGCTTTGGTTGAGGCATTGCGAAGCAGCAAGGACGCATGCAGATCAAGCGTGGTCGACGCGCCGATGACGCTCGCTGTGCTTGGTCGCAAACTGAACGCAATCGGAAGCACCGGCGAATCCCGTGCAAATTCCACGTCGAGCCACTGCGCAGGGCCGCTCTCAGCTTTCGCCCATGTACCCAAGGCACAGAGCGCAAAGAATAGGTAAATGAGATGCGGGCGTCTACTGGCCATACACGCTGGTGATGGTTACTTGCCCGGTGTCCTCATCGACAAATCGTGCCTCGACCGCTGAACCGCCAGTGACTGAAATTCTTGCCCAGCGCGGATGAAGAATGGTAAGAACACTGCCTTGCGAATGAACGGCAACGCCGTCTGGCAGCGAACGGAGAACAGTCCCAGTCACGTGGGGAAGATCGTTACCGGCCAGCCCTCGGATTGATCGAAAGATGCGCTCGGTCTGCTCCCGTGGAATGTGGGTAGTCCAGCCTAGGGCGAAGACCACAGTCAGCGCAGCCGCAATACTCGCGCCCACCAGCAGCTTTCTACTCTTCTTGACATGGTCGATACAACGGGCAGCCGCTAATCCAACCGCTATATTGCCGACCATGTCGCGTTCCAGCCTGCTCCAGTCGGCAATGGCTTCAAAGCTGGTAAGCGTTTCGGTCTCAGCCTGGCGACGCAACTCAATCGAACCAGCGCGAATCGCCGCAACCTGCTGCTCACAACGGCCGCAATGCACCAGGTGACGCCGGATTCGCATGCGATTCACCCACGACAAATCTCTCGCCGAACTTTTGCCGGCCCAACCTTTGCCGGAGTGCTCAGCCCCGGCAAAGAGAGAAAGCATGGGAAGCACCGGATGTCCGGCGCCATTTTGCCCGCGTCTCGCAGTGGATCTCACGACCATCTCCGGGCATCGAGGTACCGCCTGAACTTAATGCGCGCATTAGCTATGTGTGACCGCACCGTAGCCATCGAACAGTTCATGTGTAAGGCGACTTGATCCGCTGGCAGGTTCTCAACATCACGCAACAGAAGGGCGGTTCTTTCTCGGGCGGTCAACATTGCCAGGCCTCCATCCAGTTGCAGCTTGCGCTCCCCCCGCAACAGAACCTGCTCCGGGCTATCGGCGCTTGAACTCCGGCTTTCGGCAAATTCGCTTACATCCGAAAAGACAAACCGCTTATTTTTGCGGAGGAAGTCGATGGCTGTATTGGCGGCAATACGGGAAAGCCAACCACCAGCTTTGTCCAGATCCTTCAACTGGCGCTGCCGCTGCAGTGCCTTGATGAACGTCTCCTGTGTCAGATCCTGCGCATCGTCCACATTGCCCACCATTCGATAGATCAACAGGAAGATACGGCGCAGATTCGCTTGCACAAACTGGGTTTGCTCGTCGTTGACCGACGAAAGCTGCGTATCGGAGAACAGTGGTGGTAGCGACTCGCTCAATCCCGGACCCTCCAGGGTGGCGTCACCGATACCGGCCAGCTTGAGAGTCTGCGAACTGTGCGAATTCCGTCCCATTCCGCTCTGAATGAATGACGGAGAACGTTCGAAAACGTGCAGGACCGCGAGGCCATGGAAGTACTCTTAGAGTGTATATGAGACCCGTTGCCGTCGTCGGTATTGGCAAGACCGCTTTCGGCGCCTTTCCCTCGCAAACTTTGCGCTCGCTTGCGTTGGAGGCGATTGGTAACGCGCTGGCGGACGCCCATGTCCCGCCCGGTGCCGTAGAAGCTTTCTACCTTGGCAACTTTGCCGGCCCTTCGTTTACGGGACAGAACCATCTTGCCCCCTACATCGGGCAGGAGGCTGGGTTCGGACCTATCCCTTGTACTCGCTTCGAAGATGCCTGTGCTTCCAGTGGTTCGGCTTTCTATCACGCCTGGCAAGCGGTAAGAGCAGGGCTGCACGACATTGTCGTTGTGGCCGGCGTGGAAAAGATGACCTCCCAGAACACCGGACGAGTTACCGAGATTCTGGCGGGCGCCGGCGATATGGATGGTGAGGGACTGGCTGGAGGAACATTTCCGGCCCTGTTCGGCATGATCGCTCAAAGGCACATGTATCAGTTCGGCACCACACGCGAACAACTTGCTGCTGTATCGGTTAAGAATCATGCGAACGGCGCTAAGAACCCCCTCGCCCACATGCGCAAAAACATCACAGTGGAGCAGGCCCTTGCAGGTAAGATGATCGCCGATCCGCTTACGGTGTACGACTGTTCGCTCATTAGTGATGGCGCCGCCGCCGTGGTTCTCGTGCCGATCGACCAAGTGGATCGGTTCAATGAGCGATGGGCCCGAATTCTCAGCGTGGCTCAAACTTCCGATCAAGTTGCGCTTGATCGGAAAGCAGATATCACCGAGTTTCCTTCTGTCCGGCAGGCAGGCTTGCGTGCATACCAGGCGGCGGGCATTGGACCGGAGAGCATCGACTTTGCCGAACTGCACGACTGCTTCACCATCGCCGAAATTGTAGCGAGCGAAGACTTGGGTTTTGTCGCCAAAGGCGAGGGTGGACCCTTCGCCGCTTCCGGAGCGACGGCTATTGACGGCACTCTCCCCATCAACGCGAGTGGAGGCCTGAAGTCTAAAGGCCATCCGGTGGGAGCTACCGGCGTGGGGCAGATTTGTGATCTGGTTCAGCAGATTCGAGGCGACGCGGGCGAGCGCCAAATCAAACGCCATCGAATTGGCTTGGCGCAGAACCTTGGTGGGTCCGGCGGTACTTGTGTTGTCAGCATTCTAGGGGCACCCGATGTCAGTTGAACGTATGCTGCCCGGTCAAGGCCTAGTCTATACCGAGACTGTGGTGCATGCAGCGCCACCTCGCTACGCGGCTGATGTGCCGTACCAGTTAGCGATTATCGATCTCCCTGATGGCAGTCGACTAACCGCACGTATTGTCACTTCAGCGGAAAACGACTGGGCGAAAATCGGCGATACGGTTGAGCTCATGGAGCAGCGCGACGGAGTTCAGTATTTTCGGTTGCGGAGCGGACAGGCTCTTGCTCCGGAGATCACGGAAGCTGAACCACTAATTTAAACCAGCTTCCAATAACTTTCTGCGACCTATCTCTTCTGCGGCTTATGTGGGGTAGGGCAAGCTATGGAGGTGAGCTTGCCTCCCTTCCAACACCCAATTGCGCCGACACCCGCTGATATTGATTCTCTCGGGCATGTGAACAACGTAGTCTACGTGCGCTGGATTCAAGAGATCGCTGTTGCCCATTGGCAGGCAGCCGCCGCGCCGGAAGATCAGGACGCGTTGCTGTGGGTTGTGCTCCGGCATGAGATCGACTACAAACGTCCAGCCTTGCTGCAAGATGAACTCCTTGGAATGACCTGGGTAGGCTCGGCGAGTCTGCTGAAATTTGAACGTCATACCGAAATCCTGCGGGCTGCGGACGGGCAAGTGCTGGTCAAGGCGCGAACGCTATGGTGTCCAGTCCATCGGCAAACAGGGAAGCCGACACCGGTCCGAGCTGAGGTGCGGGCGGCCTTTGCAGAACTGAAGCCAGGTCGGTAGCGCGCTATCGTGGCGTCGGACAGAAGAAGCTCGCAGCATCGTTCGGATCGCCGGAGCCTTTGTACTTGGCCACTACCGGATAAGCGCACACGGGCCGCGTCATCATTACTTTGGCGCTGGGGTTGTCGCCTGCATATTTGGTGGCGATAATTTCACCGGGCGCGTGAGCCCCCTCCACCCATTGCTCCAGTGCGTCGTAGATGCCGTAGTGAGAACCTTTGGCTGTCTGCAAACCGCCTTGCCCTAGCGCACTCGGCCCCGGACCTCCAAAGCAGTGCTCCATTCCAGGCACCATGTACAAGCGCATGAACTGCCCGGCTTGCACTACGCCCATCTTCTTCTGCACCCTCTCGTAGTAATTGATCGTGTTGTAAGGGGAGATTGCCGGATCGTACCAGCCGTGATACAAAATCAGCTTGCCGCCTCGCGCGTTGAAGCGGCTCAGGTCAGGATCGGTTGAATTGACAACACGGGCCAGCTTTGTGTCGGAGCGCCGTACTGCGTCATCGATCTTGGTAGTGAGTATGTTCAGCGTAGGGTCTTCGTAGAGCATGTAGCGCAGGTAGTTCTCAACAAACGCCCAGCCAACTGAACCGCCAGGCCCGTCGCCTGTGATCCAAGTGCCCCACGCGTTTGCCCCATCCTCTCCGCCCGGAACGTATCCTGGAAACACGGGCACCCCCGTCGTTGTTCTCGAACCCGCGTAGAGCTTCTTCAGGGTCCGAAGCTGCGGAGCGGTCAGGCAGCTGAGCGGATCGCCCTCCTTGCACAGCAGCACGTCCGGGTTGAAGTGGCAGTTCAGCGGGTCGGTTACGAACTGATCGTTCGGAGTACCGGCAGACTTGCACGAGGCCAGAACAGCCTTCGTAATTGCCGGCAGCTTCAACCGCGAGATGTAACCAGTCGGGTCGTCGAGCATGGAGCCCGCCGCGTCAAGGCCCCCGACTACCAGATGGCTCCAATAGTTGGCCGGCGCTCCTGCCAGTATGCCGTCGTAATCCTCCGGAAAACGCTGCGCCTCCATCAAGGCCTCGCGACCGCCGTTCGAGCAGCTATCGAAATAAGAGTGTTGCGGGGCCGCATCGTAGTAGGCCTTGATCAACGCCTTTGCCGCCAGAGCCGTCTCGTGAATAGCGCGATAGCCGAAGTCCACAACTTTCTCCGGATGTCGATAAGCCCAGCTGGCGTCCGTGCCGCTCCCTTCGTGCCCGGTGTCAGTTGCGGCTGTAGCATAGCCACGTCGAAGATTGGATCCCAACGCTCGATAATCAATGGTTCCTGCAAAGCCGCCGTTTCCCACACCCAGGAAGCGATTGTTCCACCCGGATTCGGGTAACCATACTTCGAAGCGAATGGCTGAATCAGCGGTGGGCGCAATCACCCCACTCACGCGACAGAAGGCCGGTAGTTTCTCGACGGCTTCTCCAAGCTCCGGGTTGAAACTGCCGGCCGGCTGCTGAGCAACATGCGTCAGCCGTGTCCCGTTGAGGTTCAAAGCCTGCAGTGAATTGCAATCGGCAGCTCTCAAGGAACTCACTACCAAGAAGGCAACGGTGATGAGAAGTCGCGGACGCATAAACGGATTATCCGTGAATACGAGGGGCAACTGTCGAACTTAAGAACCAGGGGCGGCCGCAGCGAGCTCATAACCTAGCCCGCGCAGGGTGCGCAGCATGCGTGGCTCGCCAGGACCGTCGATCTTATTCCGCAGGCAATGCATGTAGAAATCAAGGCTACTGTCGCGGGCATCGCTGTCATATCCCCATCCAGCCTCAATTAGTTCGTTGCGCGAAACCACCTGGCCCGATCGCCTCATTAAAGCTTCTAAGAGCAGGTACTCTTTCTTGGTAAGGACAATGGGCCGGTTCGCACGAGCAGCCCGCTTCCCCCCACGGTCGAGCAGAAGGTCCTCCACCCGTAGGTCGATGGGCCGCGACTCGTTGCCTCGCCTGCATAGCGCACGAACCCGAGCCAGCAACACTTCAAACAGGAACGGTTTGGCTAGGCAATCGTCTGCACCTAGATCCAGACTTCGTACCACGTCGTCCATGGCGTTTTCTGCTGTGAGGGCAAGCACCGGGGTAGCGCAGTCGCTTTGGCGCAATCGTCGCAGCACGCTAAAACCATCCAGACCGGGCAACACAATGTCCAGGATGATCACGTCGAAGCGTCGCTCCTGCGCGTAGATCAATCCGTCCTGCCCGTTGTTCACGTGGATTGTGAAGTGGCCATCCTCGCTAAGCCGGCGGTGGAGCAACCGCGCGATTCCAGCGTCATTCTCGACGACAAGAAAGTTCATGGAAGTATTCTTCGGAGTCCCTCAGTCATTTTGCGAATTGTTTGTGAATTGTCAATGAATGAAAGCGGTTCTTAGATAAATCTAAGGTTCGTTTTCTCCAATGAGGAAAGTACTTCAGCGGCCCTCGGGCGCATAAAGGACCACCTCAGGATGTCTCGCCGTACCATCTCATGCTTCAATCTCGTTACACTTTGCTTTTTTGCTTCTCAGCTACCCCGACAAGCGCAAGGTCAAGTTGCCGGTGCAGCCATCTCAGGCACTGTTCTTGATTCCTCCGGCGGCGCCGTGGCGAACGCGACGGTGCACGCCGAATCTCTCGACAACGGAGGTGCTCGTAGCACGGTCAGTTCGGGAACAGGCGCTTATGCATTGCCGTCGCTGAGAGTCGGACACTACAGCCTCACCATCACCGCCGTTGGTTTTGAAAAGTATGTGATGGAAAATATCGAGCTTCAGGTAGGGCAGAATCGCACGCAGAATGTGGAACTCAATCTAGCGAGTGTCGGAACGCGGGTCGATGTCCAGGACACGGCTCCACCACTGGCGGCTACTTCGGCCGAGATGAGCGGCGTTGTCAGTGGCAATCAAGTTCGTGAGCTCCCTCTGAACGGCAGGAATTGGGCAAGCCTGATGACCCAGACACCTGGCGCGATCGACAGCGGGCAGAATAATCAACACAGCATTCGGTTTGTCGGCCATGGGCTGGACGACAACAACTATCGTTTCGACGGCGTAGACGCAACCGGCATCTTGAACCAAGCTCAGAAAGGTACGTTCCGGCTGCAATTTTCTACCGAAGCCATTGCGGAGTTTCGCGCCCAGGCGGCCTTGTACACCGCCGATAGCGGCGGCACCGAAGGCGGGCAAGTCAACCTGGTCTCACGCTCGGGCACCAACGACTTTCATGGCTCGGCTTTCGAGTATCTTCGCAACGACTACTTCGATGCGCGTGGCCCTTTTGGAGGAGCCCCACCTCCACTTCGGCTGAATCAATTTGGCGGCAGCGTCGGTGGTCCGATTCGGAACGATAAGGATTTCTTTTTCGTCAGCTATGAAGGGTTACGGCAGCGTGTTGGTCAAACGCTGATCGGCTTTGTCCCGTCTGGCTCCTTTAGAGCAGCTGCCGCAACCACATCTCCGGCTCTCCTTCCGTTCCTAAACGCATTCCCGGCAGGTACCGCCCCCACCACCAATCCCAATGTTGATCGCCGGGACGGGTATGGGACGCAGTCAACTAATGAAGACTCCGGAATGGCTCGCTACGACCACCGCTTCTCCGATCGCTTGTCTCTTTTTGTGCGCTACAACTTGGATATTGGCGTCTCCAACGTCCCGAACGGAGTGCTGCTGGATCGGGTCTCGACAACCAACAATGCTTACAATGCAGTGATCGGACTGACCTCGGTCCTATCTCCGCAGACAATCAATGAAGCCCGCTTTGGGTTCAACCGTTCGAATTATGGAACCCAGAACGAGAGCGTCTACAGCATTGGTCTTGTCGCACCTCCGTTCAGCATTTTGAATGACAATACAGGGAAGATTCAAGTTTCCAACTCGTTCGATTGGCTCGATGGTATTTCCACGGTGCATGGGCGCCACACAATTAAAACCGGTTTGGAAATCCGGCGAGTTCAGATCAACGCAACGGCTACGTCCAGCAATGACTATGTCTATAGCTACACAAACGCGAGTACGTTCCTTAACAACCAGATACAGCAAGCCTCGCTTGTGAATGCGCTACCCATTACGGGACTTCGCCGCACCGAATACTTTGCTTACGTGCAAGACGAGTATAGGATCCGGCCTAACCTGACGGCGAACGTCGGAGTACGCTACGAATACTTCGGGGTGCCCGGCGAAGTGAATGGTCGGGGAATTGTCTTCGCCCCGCTCAGCTGCCCGGGCGGTTACTGCCCGCCGGGCACTTCGTTCTACAAAGGCGATTTCAATAACTTCAGTCCGCGGGTGAGTTTGGCTTGGTCGCCCACCATCCGTCTAGTGGTTCGGACGGGCTATGGCATCTTCTATGGCGATGGCCAGGTAGGCGATCTTACAGCGCCACTTGACAACCTTGCTGGTCGCGCTCTGCTTACGTCCGGTAGCTTCCCTATCCCGAGTTCAGTGCTGAGCAGCAACTTCAGCTTGAATGCGCCCCGTGCTCTCGACCGTAACCGCGTCATCCCCTACACGCAGGACTGGGGCCTGTCCGTTCAGCAGGCGATCACGGACAAGACTGTGCTGACCGTGGGGTACCTCGGCAGCAAAGGCACCAAGCAGTTTACGCGTACCTATCTGAACGACTTCGATCCCATAACGCATACTCGTCCCTACCCGCAATTCAGCCTCATCGACTACAAGAGTACAAACGGTAACAGCACGTTCAACTCCTTACAAGCCACGCTGCAGCGGAACCTGAGCAGCAGTTTGATTGGAACGGCGAACTATCTGTATTCCCACGCGATCAACGATGGTGGAACCGGCGGCGGCGAAGCGACCTATCCGGAAAATGTGCACTGTCGAGCGTGCGAGCGCGCCTCGAGCGACTTCGATGTACGCAGTTTTCTCTCGGCCAGCTTGATCTATCAGCTGCCATTCGGCAAAGGTCACCAATATCTAAATGGAAACGGCATGGCGGCTCGCGTTCTGGGCGGGTGGCAGTGGATGAACGTGTTTACTGCCAGAACAGGGCTGCCGGCCAATGTAACGCTCAGCCGACCGACCCTCTCTATTCCGGATCGAAACTCGACCAGCCCGCAGCGTCCCAACGTAGTTCCCGGTCTATCACTTACTCCGGCCAACCAAACGGTTAACAACTGGGTAAACTTTGCGGCATTCGCTACGCCGGCTCCGGGTACCTTCGGCAACGCCGGACGTAACCTCATTTATGGGCCTGACTTCTGGCAGTACGACACGGCTCTGTCCAAATCTGTTCCCGTTTTCGAACGGCTCAATCTGGTGTTCCGCGCCGAGGCGTTCAACATCTTAAATCGCGCTCAGTATGGGCAGCCGAACACGAATCTGTCTGCGGCTAACCCTGGGCAGATTACGAGCGTTGTGAATGCAACGGGCGTAGGAACCGGTACTCCACGGCAACTGCAGTTTGCACTGCGTTTGGAATTTTAGATGAAGCAATCACACTACTTATTTGCTGGCTCGCTACTCATTGCCGGCGCTATCGAAGGGCAATCTGTCAATGCGCCGTTTGCTCAACACTTAGTAACTGCCACGATGTCGGCCCACCCGGAATTGCAAAAGATGGGCCTGCACGCGATTGCGCCGGGAGCTCAGGATGACACCATCATCGCTTGCAGCGTTCCGAGTAAGGTCGGTAAGAAGTCGTCGCCCGGTGATCTGGCGGTTGAGCAAACCAAGAAGGCTACTGCGAAGGCAGTCACTGACGGGTCGTTCTACGATCTTGCCCTGCCGCTCTCTGATGCTTCCCATCGCCCTATCGGGATGATGGTGGCCGAGATGCGCCTGTCTGAAGCGACGAGTGCCGAAGACGCATTAGCGAAGACGGAGTCGATCGCCAAGGGTCTCGAAAAGCAGATTCCGAACTTGAACGCTCTCTTTGCCGCTGCGCCTGCTTCTGACCCGCTGGTGCTTCTGAACACCACCAAGCTGCCCGACATCACGGGCGACTTCGACCATTTCGCAGTAGACTTAAAGCACAACCGTTTGTTCGTTAGTGCGGAGGTCCATCATTCGATTGAAGTCTTCGATCTTAGGACGGGCGAGCACTTACGGAGCGCGCCAGGTGTGACAACTCCGCATACCATTGCGTTTGTCCCTGAAACCAATCAGTTGCTGGTGGCCGATGGCGGCGACGCTTCCTGCCGTATCCTCGACGGTACCGACTTGCATCAGGTGAAGCGCATTGCGCTCGAAGCAGGTCCGGACGCCGCATACTACGACAGTGTGAATCGTCTCTTCTATGTCGGCAACAGCGGGCGCGGAGCCAAAACTGACTTCTCTTACATCACAATCATCTCGGTGGATAAGGCGGATATCGTCGGTAAGATCCGCGTAGAATCGGCCAACCTGGAAGCTATGGCTTTGGATCGAGAAGCCAATCTCCTATACGTCAACATGCGGGATAAAGCGCAAATCGGCGTGATCGATCTCGCAAGTAAACAGGTGAGGCAGACGTGGACTGTGCCTGATCTAAAGCTCAACACGCCCATGGCGTTCGACGCTGCTAATCACCGACTGTTCGTAGTTGGAAGAAAGCCCGGCAAGTTCTTTACAGTTGATACACAAACCGGCAAACGTGTCGCAGTTCTGGATACCGTGGAGATAGCTGACGACATGACTTTCGATCCAGAAGCAAAGCGAATCTACATCACTGGTTCAGGCGGCGTATCGGTCTTTCAGCAGAAGAGCGCAGATCAATACGAGCGGATTGCACAATTCGGGACTAATGGCGGCAAGACTTCTGTCTACGTCTCGTCTTTGAAACAGTTCTACATTATCCACACGAAAACACCGGAAGATATCGCCGGGCTTCAGGTATATAAGGTCAACTAACGTGCCGACAAAAAGATCTTCTATTGTTTTATCTTTGGCGTGCGTCGGCTTAGGTTCCGGACTGTTTGCACAGAACCGTGCATCCGATCTGCCAACCTCACAACTGCTCAGCCAGCCGGGTCCTACCTTCACAGTGAAAGAGAACCAGCTGCAGGCACCCGTGTCGGTGATCACCTACGGCGACATGCGATTCACCGATCCTACCAACGTTACGTCTACCAATCCACGTATCCGCAAGTGGCTTGTCCAGCAGATTGCAAACGAGCATCCCGATGCAGTTCTGCTGAACGGCGATGTTCCGTTAGCCGGCGATGTGAAGAACGACTATCAGGTTTACAAGACCGAGACTGAACCATGGCGCAACGCGAAGCTGCATGTGTATCCAGCTCTCGGCAACCATGAGTTCCACGGGCCTGACCCTCAGCAATGCCTGGAGAACTGGTGGAACGCCTTCCCGGAGATGCGCAACCGCCGCTGGTACGCGGCTCAGCTTGGGGCCAAGATTTACTCGATTGCTCTTGATAGTGACGCGTCGCTGCTGCCCGATAGCGATCAGGCAAAATGGCTCACCACCCAGCTTGGGGAATTACCGGCTTCTATCGACTACGTTTTTATCAACCTGCACCACCCGCCGGTTGCCGATATTCAGACGCACATTGAAGTCGATCACAATCCTCGGCCGAATGAGATTGCTCTGCGCGACATGCTGGCGCGATTGCAGGCTCAGTCGCATGCGCGCTTCATTGTCAGCGCCGGCCACATTCATAACTACGAACGCCACGAGCAAGACGGAGTCGTATATCTGGTGTCAGGCGGCGGCGGCGCACATCCGTACTTTGTCGAGCGCACCAAAGACGACCTGTATCAGAGTCAGCTGTTTCCGAACTATCACTACGTAAAGTTCACTCTGCAAGGTGATCGGCTTCACGGGGTGATGTACCGCATTGTGGACCCGGAAGGGGCGAATTTCGCAGTAGAAGCGAAAGACACGTTTGACGTGATTGCTAAGTCGCGCTCCTCGGTTACAACGACCGCTGCCGGCCATCGCTAGCTCCGTGTGAACGCAACCGTGAACGTGGATCCAGCGCCGGGCTTGCTTTCCACCCGAACTTCCGCTCCGTGCTGTCGGGCGATGGCGGCGGCTAAAGAGAGTCCCAGACCCGCGCCGTCCTGCCAGGCTTGACGCGCCGCCTCGCCCCGATAGAAGCGGTCGAAGATCTTGGGAAGATCGACTTCGCTGATACCGATGCCGCCATCTGCAACTTCTAAGTGCACCTTCTTATCCATCTCGTGCAGTTGTATACGCACAGTGCCGTGCGGGCTCGAGTAAGTGATTGCGTTATCGAGCAGCACAATCAGTAAGCGCCGAAGCAAGGCATGGTTACCCATAATGGTGAACTCGGTTGCAGGTAGTTGTTCGATCATGCGGATACCTCTAGCATCTGCAACGGCCCTCAGTTCGCCGCACACATCGCGCACCAGGCTTGTGAGACTTAACAGCTGCATCTGCGGGCTGGACAAGCTGTCTCCGCGCGCGAGCGCCAAGAGATCCTGGACCAAGAGCGTTAAGCGGTCTGACTCAGCAATGATCTGCTGAAAGGCAGCAACGTAGTCTCGCTCTGCACGGGAGCGGCGACTGGCAATCTCTGCCGTTGAGCGAATGATTGCCAGAGGAGTCCGTAGCTCGTGCGAAGCATCCTGGGTGAACTGCGAAAGGCGCCCTACTGCGTCCGCCAACCGGTCGAGCATGGAGTTCCAGGTCTCGGACAAGTGCTGTAACTCATCGCCTGTTCTGGGTACACGTAACCGTTGCGAAAGGTCGTTGATACTCAGTGTCCGAGCGGCATCTGTGATTTCGTTGACAGGCTTCAGCGCTTGCCTGCTCAGCAGAAAGCCCCCCAGGGATGCGAGCGCGATGACCACAGGCGAGAGCGTCAACAAGAGGAGCCGCAACTGCTGCAAAATGAATTCGGCCTGCTTCGTTGATATGGCGGTTTGAATCAGGTAGCGACGCGAATCCAATGAGAAAGTTGCGTCGCTGCGCAGGAACTGTTCGTGTTTAAATCTTCTTGCACCTGGCAATCTACCGTGCTTCTGCGAGGCAAAGACTTGCGCGCCTCCCTCATCGAACAAAGCAAAGTGCGTGTTATCCGGCAAGCCGCGCGAGTACTCGTCCAATTCCTCGGCTAAATGCACTCCGGGCTCGCTCAGTTCTCCTTTGACGAAGACGGCTAAGCTGCGGGTACGCTCGGCGAGATCGCTCTCAAGGCCTTTGTAGAGACTATGCTTGAGCAACAGCCAGATAAATGCGGCAAAGAGCAGCAGTCCGCAAGCGAGTACGGCAGAGTACCAAAGCGTGAGTCGTACGCGGATGGAGACATCGCGCCCCCTCAGGGCTGCGGCAAGCGCAGGCAATAGCCGACCCCCCGCACGGTTTGAATCAGACGAGTGGGAAAGGGAGCGTCTATCTTGTGCCGCAACAATTTCACGAAAGCCTCGACCGTGTTCTCCTCAATGTCGTTGCGAAAGCCCCACACAGCTTCGAGAATGGCGTCGCGCGTTACAGGGCGTCCGGCATTACGAATCAGCAGCTCAAGCAAATCGTGCTCGCGGCGGGTTAGACGGATGCTGACGCCTTCCCGCGTGACTTCGCGAGTGATCGTGTTCAGATGCAAATTTTCAAACTGAAAGTTCACCGGCTGCGGCGGCTGTCCACGCCGGCTAATGGCACGAACACGGGCCAGCAGCACCTCAAAAGAAAACGGCTTGCTGACATAGTCATCAGCGCCTAAATTAAGCGCTTCCAGAATGTCTTTCTCGGTGTCACGAGCAGTCAGCATCAGGATGGGCGTTTGATTCCCGCTTTTACGCAATCGTCGAGCGATTGTCATGCCGTCCAACCGAGGCAACTGCACATCAAGAATGATTGCGTCGAAGGGCGAAGATTGCGCAGCAGCCAGGCCGTCCTCGCCGTCGTAAACGAGAAAGACATGAATGCCTTCTTCTGTGAAGCCTTGCTCCAGAAGAGATGCCATGCGCCTTTCATCTTCAACCAGCAGCAGCCGCATACAGCTAGTGTGATCCTGATGGACGACATACCGGCACATGTTTTTCACTACGAGTACAAGTGGCGCTTTCAGGCAATTTTCAGTGTGGACGACGAATGATAGGTTTGGATCCAGATTGCGAGCTCTCTCCTTCACCATTGCGGTCGCTCTCTCCATCTTGCACGGTCAGGCGTCGCCGGCTGCTTCTGCTTCTGCTTCAGATCTGATCATCACGCTGCCGGAAGCATTGAGCCGGGCTAGGCAGTATGCGCTTCAGATTCAATCCGCTGACATCGCGCGGCAACTGGCCAGAGAGGATCGAGTGCAGGCCAACGCCGGAGCGCTTCCGTCGCTGAACGCATTCAACCAGTTCATCTATACCGAAGGGAATGGTACACCTTCGGGCGTCTTCGTGGCTAACGACGGCGTGCATGTCTATAACGAACAGGCGGTGGTGCACGAGGAACTACTGGCGTTCGTTCGCCGGGGAGAAATCCGGTTGGCGGCCGCAAGCGTCGCCGTGGCGCAGGCGCGGGTTGACATTGCGGCACGCGGACTGCAACTCACTGTCGTACAGAACTACTATGCTATTGCTGCAGCACAACAGAAAGCAGAGAGCTCGCGCCGCAGTTTGGACGAGGCGAACCGGTTTCTGGACATCACACAAAAGCAGGAGCGGGGCGGGGAAGCGGCCCATGCGGACGTGATAAAAGCTCAGATACAGGTGCAGCAACGGCAGCGCGATTTACAGGATGGGGAGCTGGGCGTGCAGAAGGCAAAGATCACTCTGGCCGTTCTGATCTTCCCAATATTGCGGGTTGATTACAACATCGTGGACGACCTGGCCAAGTTGCTCGTGCTTCCGGCACTGGATGAGGTTAGTGCACAGGCAACGGCCGGCAGTCCTGACCTGCGAGCGGCAAATCTAACGCTGCGACAGGGCCAACTCGGCGTCAGCGCGGCCCGCTATGCCTACCTGCCCTCGCTTGCCCTCGACTTTTTCTACGGCATCAATGCAAACCAATTTCTGGCGCGTACGAATTATCCAACGCAGGCCACCGGTCGCAGTACTCTTCCGAACTACCAGGTGCCTTTTCGGCAGAATCTAGGCTACTCCGCGCAGGCAACCTTGACGATCCCCGTCTGGAACTGGGGCGCAACCCGCAGCCGCGTGAAGCAGGCCGGCCTTCGCCAGAAGCAGTCGGAGATTGACCTTACCCTCGCTGGGCGCAACTTGCAAGCTCAGCTGGCAAGCAACTATCGCGAGGCACAGACGGCTCTGCAACAGCTGGAGTCGCTGCGTACTTCAAATGAGCTTTCGGCGGAGAGCCTGCGCCTGACCCTGCTGCGGTATCAAGCGGGCGAGGCAACCGCGCTCGAAGTGGTGGATGCGCAGTCTACTGCGAATCTGGCGCGCGTTGCCTATACCGATGGTCTGCTGCGTTACCGCCTTGCTATTGCCTCGGTGCAAACTTTGACGGGAGCTCAGCCTTGAAAATGCATTTGTCCTTCGCCGTGTTCTCTGGCCTGCTCCTGCTACAAGCTTGCTCCAAAGGACCGGGGGCAAGTGGGGCCGGGGAGGCGGAAGCTGCTCCGGCAACCCCGGTGGAAGTAGCTCAGGTTACACGGCAAACGGTGCATGCAACCGTTACGGGCGAAGGTGTTCTGTACCCCATTCGGCAATCGAGTGTCGTTGGCAAAATCAGCGCGCCAGTCTCACGATTCTTCGTCCAGCGCGGAGATCATGTGCGGGCTGGGCAGGTCTTAGCGGTACTGGAGGATCGGGATTTGGTCGCCGCTGCACAGGAGGCCAAGGATCTGTACGAGCAGGCCGCGGCTGTGTATCAGAACACGACTGCCTCCACTATGCCTGAGGATCTTACTCGAGCGAAAACTGATTACCAATCAGCACAGCAGACCCTGGAGGCGGCAGGGCGAGTCTATAACAGCCGGATCAACCTGCTGCAGCAGGGAGCGATTGCACAGAAGCTGGTGGATGATGCCAAGGTCGCGCTCGTGCAGGCGCAGAGCCAGCTGCAAACCTCTCAGCAGCATTTGACATCTTTGCAGACGGTTGGCGAATCGGCACAACTGCAATCGGCGAAGGCGCAGAGGGAGGCAGCCAAAGCGCACTATGAGAGTGCCGCGGCGCAGTTGGGGTACGCGGAGGTGCGAAGCCCGATCGGAGGCATCGTTTCTGACCGTCCTCTAAATGTGGGTGAGATGGCAAGCGCCGGGTCTGCACTGGTTTCGATTGTCGATATTTCGCGAGTTGTGGCGCGGATGAACGTACCGGTGCAATCAGCAGTGGCCCTTCGCGTCGGGAAAGCTGCGACCATCACGGGCGCGGGCATAACGGCCAACGGTAAGGTCACCGTTGTGAGCCCGGTGGTTGACCCAAACGCCACCACGATACAGATCTGGGTGGAAGCGGCCAATCCCAAAGAACTCCTAAAGCCAGGAATCACGGTGGAGGTTTCCATCGAGGCGAGCGATATCCCGAATGCGACTGTCGTACCTGCTGCCGCGCTATTGAATGCGGAGGAAGGCGGCGAGAAGGTGTTAGTAGTCGGCGGCGACAACCTGGTGCAATCGCGCAAGGTGGAAGTCGGCGTGCGCGCAGGCGAGTTGGTCCAGATAAGCTCTGGCGTCAAAGCGGGTGAGCAGGTAGTCACCTCCGGCGGGCTTGGCCTTGACGATAAGGCCAAGGTCGAAATCAGGGAGCCAGACGCAAGTGACAAAGGAGACAAGGCGGACCCCGGAGAGAAAGACAAGTGAGTACGACTCTCGCTCCGCAGGAGGCGGTAACCGGCCAGGAGCAGTCGCCACACTGGACTGCAAAGTACCTGAAAGCCATTCTCTTTATTGCCGTCACTCTGGCAGCGGCGGGCGCTTACCTTGCCTTTAGTATTCCCGTTGCGGTATTTCCCTCCACCAACTTCCCTCGCATTGTGGTTGGCATTGACAACGGTGTAATGCCGATTGATCAGATGCAGGTCACCATCACGCGGCCATTGGAGGAGTCCCTCAACACAGTGCCGGGCCTCGATCACGTAATTTCCACCACCAGTCGCGGGTCAGCCGAAGTCAATCTGTTCTTCAACTGGAATCTCGACATGTTCCAGACTTTGCAGTATGTGAATGCGGCTGTCGCGCGCGTGCAGACCACGCTTCCTTCAACGGCCATAGTCACGACAAATCGTCTGACTTTCGCCGCCTTCCCCATCATGGGTTACAGCGTTACGTCCGATCGGATTCCGCAAACGGCGCTGTATGAGCTTGCGACTTATACGTTGAAACCGCAGTTGAACCGCCTCCCCGGCGTCTCCAGCGTGGTGGTGCAAGGTGGGCAGGAACCGGAGTTTCAGATTCAGCCAGACCCGGGCAAGATGGTGGAAGCCCAGATCACGGTTCCAAACATTCTGGATGCTATCTCGCGAAGCAATCTGATTGATTCGCCAGGCCTGCTGAATCAGAATCATCAACTGGTGCTGGGCTTGGTCAGTGGCCAGGTACGGACGCCCGCCGGTGTCGGCGATATCGTTGTGAAAACCACCGGGTCCGGCACTCCCGTCCGCGTCAAAGATTTTGCCAGTGTAACGCCTTCGGTGCGCCCGGTGTACACCGCGGTTACAGCCAATGGCAAGCCTGCTGTTCTGCTGAATATCTATCGTCAGCCCGACAGCAATACGGTTTCAGTTGCCGATGCGGTTCACACCAGGCTGGACGATCTGCGCCGCACGCTTCCTGCCGGCGTGCAGATTGAGCCGTTCTATGACCAGTCTGAAATCGTGAACGAATCCATTCAGAGTGTTCGTGATGCAATTCTGATTGGGCTCGTTCTGGCGGCAGTGATTCTCGTCCTGTTTCTACGCGACTGGGGCACATCGGTTGTGGCAGGGCTGGTGATTCCCGTCACCATTGCGGTCACATTTATTGCCCTGCGATTGATCGGCCAGAGCTTCAACCTGATGACCCTGGGCGGCCTTGCTGCTGCGGTAGGCCTGGTGATTGACGATGCCATTGTGGTGGTTGAAAACATCGTTCTGCACCGCGAGGCAGGACAGAACCGCTCTGAAGCAATTCGCAGCGCGATAGCTGAGATTCGCTCCCCTCTTATTGG
This sequence comes from uncultured Bryobacteraceae bacterium, assembly GCA_964248405.1. Lineage (GTDB taxonomy): Bacteria > Acidobacteriota > Terriglobia > Bryobacterales > Bryobacteraceae > Bog-105. The sequence continues at coordinate 257,488 of CAXTYH010000001.1, read as the reverse complement.
TTCTACCATCACCCCCATTGTTGTGTTTCTGCCCTTGATCACGATCACGGGAGTTACCGGGACATTCTTTCAGGCACTTGCCATCACGGTTGGATTTGCCTTACTTACTTCATTGGTGCTGGCCTTAACCTGGACGCCTGCGTTGAGCCACCTGCTGCTTCGTTCACCAAGGGGCACGTCAGGGGCGCATTCCGCCGGCCAGCACAATATCTCTCCCACCAGCTTCACCGGCCGTCTGATATGGCTTTATGAACGCGCCATCAACCTGATACTTGCCCGTCCCGCGGTTTTGGCGATTGGCAGCATCGTCCTGGTGGTTGCGTCCTTCTTGAGCTATCGATCACTTGGTTCGGATCTGCTGCCCGCAATGGATGAAGGCGGGTTCATTCTTGATTACCTGATGCCTGCCGGTTCATCTCTTACCGACACGAACAAAGTGCTGGTTGGCGTCGAGAGAATCATTCACGCTATTCCGGAAGTGGAAAGCACATCGCGTCGAACCGGCCTGCAGCTTGGATTGGCTGCCGTCACGGAGGCCAACACTGGCGATTTCTCGGTAAAGTTGAAAAGGAAGCGGAGCCGGGGCGTTGAAGACATCATCTCTGAAGTTCGCTCCAAGGTAAACGAACGCTATCCGCAATTAGATACCGACTTCGTGCAAACACTTCAGGATATGATTGGCGATCTGACCAGCGCGCCTGAGCCTGTGCAGATCAAGTTATTCTCTCCTAACATAGATTTGCTGAGAACCTGGGCTCCCCGGGTAGGGGAGACCATCAAAAAGGTTGACGGCGTTAAGGATGTAAAGAACGGCATCGAGAACACGATCAGCGGCCCGTCTTTCACCTTTAAGATCGATGAGTCAGCTGCTGCGCGTTCCGGCTTCAACTCGCAGGAGCTCGAGTTGGACGCGAGTGCAATTTTGCAAGGCGAGCCATCCAGTGTGCCGGTTATTGCCAACGGCAGATCGTACACCCTTCGTGTCACGTTCCCGCCTGAAATGGGCGCTTCTCTGGAAGGTATCCGCAATACTCCGCTGGTCAGCGGCACGGGTCACTCTGCCACCTTGGGTACGCTGGCTTCTCTCCAAACCGATCCGGGACAACTGGAAATCCGTCGCGAGAATCTGCAACGCGATGTGACTGTAACGGCGCGTTTTGAAGGCGTGAGCCTTGGCACCGGCATGGGCCGCGTTCAGAAGGCGGTTGCTGCACTCCACGTGCCTTCCGCGATCCGCCTCGAATACGGCGGACTATTTCAGGAACAGCAACGCTCATTTCATGACTTGCTGGTAGTGCTGGGAAGCGCCGTGGTCCTGGTGTTTATTGTTTTGCTGATTGAGTTTGGAACGTTCAGCGCGCCTGTCGCCATCCTCTCTTCGGCACTGCTTTCCACATCCGGAGTCTTCGTGGCGTTGCTCCTGACGCACACCACGTTCAACATCTCCTCATTTATGGGCTTGATCATGGTGGTCGGCATCGTTGCGAAAAATGGCATTCTGTTGCTGGATGCAGATGCGCGATTCCGCAAAGCGGGCTCGCCTCCCAAACAGGCCATGATCGAAGCAGGGGAGCGCCGCCTACGTCCGATAATGATGACTGCGCTCGCCACTATCGCCGGCATGGTGCCTCTTTCGCTTGCCATTGGCGCTGGCTCTCAGATGCTGCAACCGCTTGCTATTGCGGTTATCGGCGGGCTGCTTGCTTCTATGGTGGTCTCGCTGATTGTGACGCCTACGGTCCACTACTTTCTTGACCATAAAACCCCTCGAAAGATACAACCCAACGAATTATGATGAAAACCCTGTTCCCCTTTCTGTTAGCTTTGCCGATGGTGGCTGCCCCCGCCGCCGGCTATCATGTGACCAAAGAAATTCATATTGGCGGTGAAGGCGGTTGGGACTACCTTACGGTAGACAGTGCCGCTCGCCGCTTGTATGTTTCGCACGCCACTAAAGTCGTCGTAGTTAACCTTGATACCGACCAAGTTGTGGGCGAGATACCGAATACACAAGGTGTGCACGGAATCGCCGTGGCGCCAGATCTTGGGAAAGGCTTTGTTAGCGATGGCCGATCGAACTCGGTAACGATATTCGATCTGGCGACGTTGAAACAGACGGGCACTGTACAGACCGGACAGAATCCGGATGCCATTCTCTACGAGCCGACCTCTCACCGGACGTTCACCTTCAATGGTCGCTCAAAGGATTCGACGGTGATCAACGCCCAGAGCGGACAAGTGGAAGGAACCATTCCGCTTGGCGGCAAGCCGGAGTTCTCCGCAGCCGATGGAAAAGGCAAAGTCTTCGTGAACATTGAGGACACCAACGAGCTGGTGACGATCAATGCGGCCTCGATGAAAGAGGAGAGAAGAATTTCCTTGAAGCCCTGCGAGAGCCCGTCCGGACTCGCCATCGATCCTCGCTCCAGTACGCTGTTTTCAGTGTGTGATGGGAAGGTGATGGCAATCTCGAGCGGTAAGGAAGGCAAGTTGATCACCACTGCTCCCATAGGTGAGGGCCCGGATGGAGTAGCCTTCGATCCTGGTGCGAACTCAGCCTTCAGTTCCAACGGTCGAGACGGAACGATAACGGTAGTTCACGGCTCGGGCAGCAAGTGGGAAGCGGTGGAGAATGCCCCTACAGTGAAAGGCGCCCGCACTATCGCCGTAGACCCGAAGACGCACAAGCTGTACCTGCCCGTTGCCGACGTGGATACTGCTGCCGGACCCGGACCAAATGGCCGGCCCAAGTACAAGGCCGATACGTTCAAAGTACTTGTCGTTTCGAAGTAAAGGAACAGTGCTTACTGGTAGTGAGCCATCGCCTTCAGCTCACGGAACCGCAACCGCTCTTCTGGCTTGTCGGCCAGAAAAGCGGGGTGGGCGAGGCCGAGCTTTTTCAGCCGGAACTGCATAGCCGTCTTCAACACGCCTAACCCATATACGCAACTTCGGCGGAAGTTAATGGAAGAAGCTTCGGGGAAATACTTCGTGGGACAGGATATTTCCCCGACGCGAAAACCGAACTGCATCGCCTGTACCAACATTTGATTGTCGAATACAAAATCATCTGAGCAGGCAAGCAGCGGCAGCCGTTCCAACACCTTGCGGCTCCAGGCACGGTAGCCGGTGTGATACTCGGATACCTTGGCGCCCAGAAGCAAATTTTCGACGAACGTCAGCGCACGATTGGCGACGTATTTGTAGAGCGGCATCCCGCCTGACAGTGCGCCTGTGCCTAGAATGCGCGATGCTAATACGCAGTCGAATTCCTCAGAAGCAATCATCGCGGTCATAGCCGGCACCAGCTTCGGAGAGTACTGGTAGTCCGGATGAAGCATCACAATAATGTCAGCGCCGCGACTCAATGCAGCCTGATAGCAGGTCTTCTGATTCCCGCCGTAGCCGCGATTATGGTCATGCCGGATAGTCGCAATTCCCAATTCGCGCGCCAGCGTCGCGGTGTTATCCGAGCTGGCATCGTCGGTCAAAATAATGTCGTCAACAATGTCTTTCGGGATCTCGTCGAAAGTACGCCGCAAGGTTCGGGACGCATTGTAAGCGGGCAATACCACCGCTACTTTCTTCTGGTTCAGCATGTGTGTCCTCCAAGCCGTCGTTGCAGAGATCAATCATAGCGACTCAGCAAGGGCCGAAACTAGAAGCTGACAACGCTCTGCTGCAGGTGAGATGCGTTGTGCCTATTGTTTGAATACGCTCTTGAGGAAAATTAATGTTGCGAGCACGGCAAAGACATGGCTACTGTTCGCGGAGTGTCCGCGCGGGATCGACTCGAATGGCGCGTGCGGCAGGATTCCAGCAGGCCAGGGCAGCGATTGCGATGATCACGATGAAAGCTGTCGCATAGCTAGCTGGATCTCGCGGACTCACGCCGTAAAGAATCGCAGATAGAAGCCTTCCGACAGCCAGCGTGCCCACCATCCCAATTGAGATGCCGATGGCGCAAAGCACAATCGTGCGCTTCAGGATAGAAGAGAGCACTTGAAATGGTCGCGCGCCCAGAGTCATGCGAATGCCAATCTCCCGCAAGCGCCGCGAGACTGAGTAGGAGACCAAGGCGAAGAGTCCGGTGGCAGCCAAAACCACGGCGAGCACCCCGAAGACTCCCAATACGATAGCTGCTGCGCGGGCAGGGAAGAGAGGCATCGCTAGTTGATCGGCCAGACTGCCAGTATTGAAGAGTGTCAGGTTCGAATCGAGGTCCAGCACGGCTTTGCGTAACAGGTCGGTCGCTTGCGCTGGGGGCAGGGGAGTGCGGGCCACCAGCGTGGTCCACCTTGTTCCAGTCTGGGCGATGGGCACGAAGATAGCCGGCTGCGGGTCTTCTCCAAGAGACCCGTACTTCCCGGTTTCTACGACTCCGATGATTTGGACTGCCTGGTTTCCCATGCGCACTCGCTTGCCCAACCCATCATCATTGCCGTACAACAGATGCACTAATGCTTGATTGACGATTGCCGCAGGGGGCGCTCCCTCGCGGTCGTGACTGCTGATTTCGCGGCCGGACAAGAGTCGCGTACCGGCAGCCCGGAGATAACCAGGCGAGGTGTTATACACAACGGCGGACCGCCGTTCGGATCGCGGCGGCAGAGGGCGGTCGGCGCGCGAGATCACTTGGTCGTTTTCTCCAATGCGGAGCGGCAGGTTGCTGATGATCCCCACTGCTTGCAATCCGGGCAAGGCTGAAGCGCGCTGCAGCAGCTCGGCAGTAAAGTGTCGACTGCGCATCTGATCGTACCCTTGCAGGCTTAGATCAAAAGAGACTGCGACGGCGCCGTTCGGATTAAAGCCAAGGTTCAGAGTGAGAGCTTGTTGCAGACTCCTGATGACCAGCACCGAAGAGATAACCAGGATGACGGAAAGCGCGATCTGGCCGGCTACCAGCAAGTCGCGAATGCTCAGACGTCGAAGGCGAGTTGATACACCTTCGTCCTTCAGACGTGGAGCGAAATCGACGCGCACGGCCTGGAGCGCGGGAGCCAAGCCAAACAGGACGGTTGTCAAGAGAGCCGTCGCAAAAGTAAAACTTAAGACCTTTGCGTCGGGATGAAGGTGATTATTGATCGGGATGTCAAAGCTTGGGCTCCACAGGCTGAAGAGATGGCAGGCTCCGAAAGCGATAGCAAGACCAACTATGCCGCCGCTCAACCCTAGCAGCAGGCTTTCGGTCATTAGCTGGCGCAGTAACTGCATCCGGCTTGCGCCGACAGCCCAGCGGATACCGATCTCCCGATGGCGATCCGAAGCACGGGCTAATAACATTCCGGCGATGTTGATGCAAGCCAACAAAAGCGCTATTGCTGCAATGCTCATAAATGCAATGCCAAAGCCGCCAATCGGTCGCCGCAGAGCCTGCCCTACCAGACCAGGGCGAGTAAGTTTGAATTTTCCTGCTTCTACAGCATTCGGATAGAGCTTGGCCAGTTGCTGGGAGATACCGTTTAGATCCTCTTCCGCTTGTCTGTTCGCCAAACCTGGTTTCAGGCGGCCCATAATCCAGACTTGTTGCCAACCACGGTCGCGAAGCCAATTGTTACCTGGTTCAATCTGAGCTTCCATGCTCATCGGAACCCAATAGTCTCCGCTCATAATCAGCTCAGTTCCCAAGAAGTTTGGAGGAGCAATGCCGATGGTGGTAAAAGAGCTCCCGTTTATCTTCACTGCTCTGCCGATAACATGTCGATCCCCTGCCAGATGGCTGCGCCAATAGCGGTCGCTAAGGACTACCACGGGGCTGGCGCCAGGCTGCGTGTCTTCTGCCGGCGTAAAGAATCGGCCGAGTTCCGGCACGATTCCGAGCGTCCCGAAGTAGTTGCCGCTTGCTTCATAACCCCAGACACGAAAGTTTTCCCGCGCTTGCAGGCCCATACTCACGGGATTGAAGCGATATGCAATGAGGCTCGAGAAAGATCTGTTCCGCTCTCGGAAATCGAGATAGTTAGGGTAGGAGAAGTTGACGGTCTCGCCCGAATTGAGAGATACAAGCTGTTGCGGATCGCGAGCGGGGATTGGGCGCAGCAGGATATTCTCGACAAATGTAAATACAGTAGTAGTTGCGCCGATGCCGAGAGCCAAAGTAAGAATCGCGGATGCAGTGAACAGCGGAGTGCGTCGGAATGTGCGGCTTCCATATCGGACATCACGGACAAAGCTGACGAGCAGTCTCGTTCCGCGAGCATCACGGCACTCTTCTCCGTAGAGCGACATAAAACCCATTAGGCGCCGAGCTGCTGAAGTGGCTTCCTCACGTGACATACCGGCGCGAACATTGTTCTGGATCTCCTGTTCCAGGTGATCGCGCAGTTCTTCACGGAGATCGGCCTCGAGTTGCCGACGCCGAAAGAGCGATTGGAATAGCATTCGCAGTTTTGCTTGACAACGCATGATGCCTCCTAGTTCGCTTCGACAATTAAGCCGATTGCGCCTGACAAGCGGTGCCAGTTTTCAAGTTCGGATTTAAGCTGTTTGCGTCCGGATGCCGTCAGCGCATAAAACTTCGCGCGGCGGTTGTTCTCAGAACTTTTCCATTCGGCCTTGATCCAGCCTTGATGCTCGAGACGATGCAAGGCAGGATACAAAGATCCTTGCTGCACTTGTAGAACATCCTTGGACACCTGGACGATACGTTTCGCGATCGCCCAACCATTCATTGGTTCGAGCGAAATGGTTTTCAAGATCAGCAGGTCCAGGGTTCCCTGAACAAGGTCGGTTGGTTTTCCCAGAAAACCTCCCCTTGACCATCTACAATACAGGAAACTGTTGTAGATAGTCAAGGGGAAAGAGCAAGCCATTGTTTTGCCCGTTTCGTGTTTGACCGTTCGGAGTTACTTACCTATTGATGGTTGCTTGGCAGTAAGTTCGGTCAGAGTACGGATGGCAGCTTCAAGGACTGCATCCCGTCCACTTCTGACATCAGCAATCGTTGGTTGGACGACCACTTGCGGCGTAACGCCCTTACCTTCAAAGTTTCTGCCATCAGGGTACGAGTCGTCTTTCGTGCAAATTCGGGCACTGCCTCCGCCCGGCAATTTGAAAAAGAGCGGCTGCCCGGTGCTCCCGCCTGTTGCTTGACCAACGATCAATCCACGGTGCATGGCATCAAAGGCAACCGCGAAATCTTCTGCGGCAGAGAAGGTACGAGCACTAGTCAGCACGACAACCGGTCGTTTGATTGCATGGATTTTGTCGGGTGGAAAGGTGCTTGCGCCTTGTTCGAACCAAGTAGGCGCGCCGCCCCAAGCCCGGAAGGCCGGCCGATAATCAAGCGTACGCCAGCGGCTGGTTGCAAACGGCTTGTCAGTCAGCATGCCGGGAATCTGATATCCGTAATCAGAACTACCCCCGCCGTTAGCTCGGACATCAATGATCAATCCGCGCGATTCCTGCGCCTCGGCAAAGTGCTGAGCTAAGAGCTTCGCCCCTCCGTCATCTTCAAATTCGTCAACGGCGAGATAGGCTATTTTGTCGGGCAACAATTTGAATCTGGCGCCAGGCGCCTTAGCGGCCTTCACTCCAGACTGTGACCCGATCCGGGGGACAGTCGCTTCGAAGGTATGGCCCGCCTCATCCTCAAGCAGCAGTCGCACCGGCCGGCTTGCCGGACCACTCAATAAGGAGTAAGTGTAGGTGCGTACATCCCGATCTTGTGGAGTTGATGAGCTCACATAGGGAGCAATCTCGCTCTGAGCATAGTCGCGGCTGTCGCGGCCATCGATCTGAAGAACGCGTAAACCTGGCCGGATGTGCTGCAGCTGCAAGCCTGGATCAGCCACCGAAGTCACAACCACGGTGTTCTCAATTAAGGCTGTGCGTAAAGCCGGGCGGCTGCCCAAGTCATCATCGATTTCATCAGGCGGATAAACATTCGTGTGCCCGTCCTGCAGCGCCGCTGCGAAGCGCATCAATATACGGTAATAGTCGGCCGTCGAAGTTGCCGCCCGCACGCGCGGCAGGTAATCGAGATAGAGTCGATCCCAATCTATATGGGGAACTCTGTCAAAGAAAGGAAACGCGAAACGAGCCTCAGACCAGAACTTCGATAATCCAGCTATGCGTTCATCTTCGGACAGCATCGGCACGTAAGCTGAGGCAAAGGAATCACCACTCCAGCGTGCTTTCCTTCTCTTCAGCAAATCGAGAGACGCCAGGAAAGCCGGCTCTTGATGAAGGGATGTCAGGTCATTGTCCGCGAGGATATTCGCTTCAGTATGGTCATACCCTAAATCGATTGCGGAGGCAAAAGAAGTAAGGGCCCCTTCCTTGTACCCGGCCATTGCCTGGAAGCAAGCCAGATTGTAAAAGGCGCCGGCCAACCACTCCGAATTACGAGCAGAAGGATCCTGAACGGCGCGCTCAGCTAAACGTGTCGCCCCGGCATAGTCGTGCTTGTCATACTATTTCTGCGCTTGTTCAAACCAATTTTCACCAGCTGCTGCTCCTTGGTTCCTTGCGCGAGGACAGCATTCCCGAAAGCAATCGACAGAACACAAACGGTCAAAATGCTGCCGTACCTCATAACCAAGCAGCGAGTCTTACACGTAACAAAGCTGATGCGCCAACTCCAGACTGTGAATCGGCGGCTTATCCACGGGTATAAATTCATGTGAGAAGAAGCCCTGGTAGCCCGTGCCTGCAATTGCTTTGGCAACAGCTCGCCAGTTTACTTCCTGTGTATCGTCCAGCTCATGACGGCCCGGGTTTCCGCCAGTATGAAAGTGCCCGATATATTGCATGTTGTCCGTCACAGTGCGAATCAGGTCGCCCTCCATGATCTGCATATGATAAAGATCGAAGAGCAGCTTGATGTGTGGCGAATTGACTCGCCGCATCAGCTCGAAACCCCAGGCCGAATGATCAGCCATGTAGTCCTTATGGTCCACCTTGCTGTTCAGCAACTCCAGGTTGACAGTCACGCCTTTCTCTTCGGCGTACGCTTTGATCTTATTCAGACCAATGGCGCAGTTCTCCAGGCCTTGCGCATCCGGCATTCCGCCTCGATTGCCTGAAAAGGTAATCACATTCTGTACTTTGGCAGCGGCCGCCAGCGCTATGTCGCTCCTGACGCTTTCCAAAACGCGGTCGTGGTTCTCCAGGCGGTTCAGACCGATGGGAATGGTGTTCGGTTTTGAACCGGAGGTCATGGAGGGAACAAGTCCGTACTTCTGCACGGTGGCATACTGATCAGGCGTTACCAGGTCTATGCCTTGCAATCCGATACGAACGGCCTCCTGGCACAACTGATCAAGCGTGAACCACTTTTCGTAGCACCACAGCGAAACACCCTGTTTCAACGAGCTTTGTCCTTCCGTCTTCGACGTTCCCAGCCGCTGACTCAGAGTAAGTGCGCCGCCTGCCAATGCGGTTTGGATCGCTGTTCTTCGATTCATTTGACTGAATGCTATCAGACCCTCCAACGCTTTACACCGACCCGGGATGTGTCCAAGGCTGCCGGTACGGCCGGGCCAAAAGCGCGTTTGCCTCTGGATCGCCGCGCACTTCTCCCCTCTCCGGATCCCACTCCAGAGAGCGATCCAGCTTCATGGAATTGTTAGCGAGAATGCACGACGCCGTCGAGATATAGCCTTCCTCGATCGTTGAAACTGGCTTGCTCCGCGTGTCGATCGCCCCGAGAAAGTTCCTCATGTGGACGCGAATGGCAGGCGCTACGTGTGTCTCGAGATCTTTCTCCGTACGGTCCTCCGGGAATTGCTCAAACTCATAAGTGACGTCCTTATGCACCACGTTCTTTCCACCTACCGGGGTGAATTCGTACCGATATACATTCGCCTTCAGCGTGCCCTTATCGCCGTAGAACGTTGCGCCCCAGGCGTCTTTCGGATCGGGCGCGTCGCCCCAGCTGCGATGCTGCCAGACAACCCGCAAGTCGGGATACTCAAAGGTGGCAGTCTGGGTATCGGAGATATTCGCCTTACTCGCTTTGTCAACAAGAATGCCGCCCGTTGAGGAAACGCGGGTAGGCCAACCGAGGTTCAACATCCAGCGAGTCATATCCAGCAGATGGACGCACATGTCACCGACAATGCCGTTGCCGTACTCCATGAATGCTCGCCAGGTACGTGGATGGACCAGCTTGTTATAGGGCCGAAGCGGCGCCGGTCCGGTCCACATCTCGTAATCCAGGCGTGGCGGAGGGGCCGTATCCGGCGGATTTTCTTCCGCGCGCATATGGTAGTAGCAATAGAGTTCTACCAGCGCCACTTTACCCAGCGCTCCCGAACGAATAAAGCGGTCACGCGCCTCGATCAGATGCGGGGTGCTTCGGCGCTGCAGACCCACCTGCACCACTCGACCATATTGATGCGCGGCAGCCACCATTGCCTGCCCTTCGCGAATGTCGGCACTGATCGGTTTCTGAACCCAGATGTCGGCCCCTGACCGAGCTGCTTCAATCATGATCAAAGCGTGCCAATGGTCAGGCGGATCGATCAGCACCAGGTCGAGATCCTTCTGCCCCAGCATCTCGCGATAATCGCTGTAAGTGCGCGGCTTCTTCTTCGATTGCTGACGCGACGCAACAACATCTGCGGCGTTCGCCAACATCTGTCGATCCACATCGCACAGCGAGACCACTTCAACGGGGGCAACCTGGATGAGGCGAAGCAGGTCGATTTTGCCGTACCAGCCGCAACCGATCAATCCAACTCGACGGCGCTTATCGGCAGCAAAGGTCTGCCCCCAAACTTCTTTCGTGATAAGGCCGGTAGCGCCAACTTGGATAAAATCTCGGCGGTTCATCGCTCCAGTCTATGACTGCGCGTTTTTAAGAGTGCCTATCGAAGGCATGGGTTCAAGCTACGTCGGCCATGCTGAGCTCAGGCGCTTTCTGATAAGCCAGTTCAAAGGCGAGCTTATCGCCTTGAGTCACCAGATTGCCAAGCCACTTTTCGTTGCCATTCAGGTACCCCGTGATGTGATTGCTGACCGGATACTCGAGTACGATCACGTCTCCGACCTCCATGTTAACCAGGGTGCGAGCCGCCACCGTACCTCCGGCAATCTGAATGTCAAGCTGCAGGTTCGCCTCTTGAATCAAGCGCGCGATATGTAGCTTGTCCGCTTCGGTGGAGGCCGCTTTCCGAATTTGTTGCAATTGCTCGAACTTGTGCCGAAGCCGTTTAATCAACAGCGCCGGAATGGCAAAGTTCATCAGTCCTGGCGTCTCGGCTACTTTGACCTCAATCGCTATAACGATCACTGCTTCAGAGGGCGCCATAATGTGCATCAGCTGCGGCTCACTCGAGAGCGACTGCACATTAAAGGAGATTTCTTCCACTGCTTTCCAGGCGTCGCTCAGGTCGCGCAACACTACCCGCAGCAGGGTCTGAACAAGCTTCTTTTCAATGTCTGTGATTTTGCGTTTCACAGGCGCCGACTGTCGCCCTTTGCCGCCCAGGAGCAGTTCGATCAGTCCGAATACCAGGCTGTTGTTAATCTCCAGGATCGCGGTCCCATCGAATGGATGCAGCCCGATGTAGCTCATGCAGGTCGGGGAAGCCAGGCCGTCCAGAAACTCGGCGTAGGAGATTTGTTCGAGGCTGATGAGGTTCAGAGCCACATACGACCGCAGGTAAGCCGACAAGCTCGATGCAAGATTGCGTACAAAATTCTCATGAATTAAATGCAGCGCTTGCAACTGCGAACGTGGAATTCGATCCAGCCGGTTGAAGTCAACCAGCACGTTTTCGTTCTGGGCTTCGCGTTCGGCAGCACTTTCCGCGCCCGCAGCTGTTCCCTGGAATACTGCGTCTATCTCTTCCTGTGACAGAACCCGCTTCATCTTTTGCCTCTTGCCTGTTGCACGCTCTTAATTCCGCTTGTACAGATGCATACGATCCTGCTGACTGATGATTTCATTGATGCGCACGCCGTAGTTGCCCTTCACGGAAACCACCTCTCCGCGCGCTACTACCGTTCCATGCACCAGCAGCTCTACACTTTCGCCCACCTTGCGATCCAATTCAATAATGGAACCGGAGGTGACCTTCAACACTTCCCGGATGGGGATGTTGGCGCGCCCTAACGCAATAGAGAGCGGCAGCTCCAGTTCCAGCAAGCGGCTCAGCATAGGCTGTTGCGCCCCGGTTATCAGGTCTGCGGGAGCGGGTGCTTGTAAGGCCGGCGCCGGTGCTTCTTGCTCATCTTCCTCATCCTTTAAGATCTCCTCAATGGCTGGGTCTATAGCGAATACGAGGGAAGGCAGTTCGCCGCTTGGTAAATGAATACCAACCAAACCGTAGAGCAAGCCGGTCAAGTCCGGGGCAGCTTCCACCTGCCCCGGCTCACACTTCATCGGCGAACCTAAAGCTCCTGAGATGACATGTGCTGTCCCGCTCTGGGCTTGCCCCAGCATCTCCAGATAAGTGGATTGAGCTTCCGCTTCCTCACCGCCGCCTAGTGCTACCCAGGTGCTCTTGCGCGCACCAATTCGGGTTGTGAACTTTCCAGGGCCGGAGAACTCCTGCGTCCACCACAGCAGATCCTCTGTTTCGCTAGGCCCCAGCTTCTTAGTGCGGCTGCAGCGCAAGTCGGGCGCCTCGCCGCTGAACATCTCCACAGCGCGAGCAAACTCGTCTACCCAGGTCTGCAGGAACTGGTCAGTCCCACCCTGCTCTGTACTCATGGCCGCCCCGCGTTCGCTTCTAACACTGCCCGGCTAAACATATTGCTCTTCGGCGCCGCCACTCAGACTAATGGCGCCTTCCTTTTCCATTTCTCGTGCCAATGCAATCATGGCCTGCTGCGCGGCGTCTACATCTTTCCGCTTCACTGCTCCCATCGCCTCCAGATCGTCGCGCATCATGGCTGCCGCACGCTGTGACTGGGTCGCTAAGATCTTGTCGCGCAATCCGGCCCGGCTTCCTTTTAGTGCAAGCATCAGATCGCTCCGCGAAGCTCGTGCGACCAGTAGCGAAAGGGCAGCCCCGTCCAGATTTTCCAGATCGGCGAAAACAAACATCAGGCCGCGGATGCTTTCGAACAGGCCTTTGTTCTTCGCCTCAACAGCGGTCATCAATTCGGTGCAGGTGTTGGCTTCCAACCGGTTGAAGATCTCGGCCACGGCCCGCACGCCACCATAGGCTTCGCGGCTCAGTTGCTCCACATTGCGCAGCTTCTGATCGATCACCGTGGCGATACTGCGGACCACTTCGGGCGAAATTTGGTCAAGGTCCGCCATGCGGGTTGCCACAGAGCTTCGCATATTGACCGGCAATCCCCTCAGCAACGCAGCGGCCTGGGATGGCTTCAAATGCGACAGCACCAGCGCTATGGTCTGGGGATGCTCATCTTGAACCAAACGCGCTAACTGCTGGGGATCAGTTTTGCTGAAGTTGTCGAACGTTGCGGCTTCGCTGCCGAGTGACTTTTCCAGGCGGGTCAGCAACTGTCTGGCGACGTTCGGGCCGTACGCTTCAGTTAACATCTTCTCTGCGTACTCGAGCCCGCCTCTTATTAGAAGTCGGTCTGTCAGCAGGCTGCGGTGAAAGTCCTCCATAGCCAGTTGCACGTCTTCCTGAGACAAGTTGTCCAACTCCGCAATGGCGCGCGCCAGCTTGTCAGCATCTTGCTCCGGGATGTTGCGGAGAATTTTGGCCCCGTCCACCGGTCCTAAGGCGACCAGAACGATAGCCGCCTTCCGCATGCCGGAGATTTCGGCCCCGGGCGCTTCGGCAATTGCGACACTCATGAGTGCACCTGTTCGGCACTCATCCTGTTTATATCGAACACGCTAAGCCACTTCAACTTGGTAAGTAAGTGCGTGGAGAAGCTTTTCCCTCTCAGAAAAGCCCGGGGTAGGCCCGGGGTAGGCAGCGGCCCGATATGGCGGTATCTTTAGAGTATGGTTGATACGCAGATCAGCGAGGAGAAACTTCGCCAGATTGAGGCTGATCTTGCGCCCGACGTCGTCCGCATACGCGCGAATGTCGACAAGGACTGGGCCGGTCGCCCGGCAGCTTTCTTTAAAGTGATCCTTTCTGACGCTGCTACCCAACGCGATCAACTCAGGCATGTGGTGCAAGCCGTTAGAAACCGAATCGACGATGAGTTCAGATTTGATTGGACCGAGATCTTTCCCTTCGTTGACTTTCGTAGTGAGAGCGAGCAGGCAAAGTTGAGAGAAGAGGCTTGGGATTAGCTCAGGATCTTCTAGCGCAGGCTAATCACCTTGCAACTTACGAGGAGGCCAATTGAAGCCTGGCAGCACTGCGTCACTCCGTCTCCACTGCTTACTACGCCCTTTTTCATTTGCCGGTGAGCGAAGCCGGCAAGCAGCGCTGAAGCACCGTCTCGACTCCAAACATTGAGATACTTCGCCAATCGAACAGAATCTTCGGAACCAATCGACGTCGCCTGCGTATAGCCATTACGGATGGCAAAACGAACTTCGCGACGTCGCTGGTGGTGGGTGCTTGCTCTTGTGATCCTCGGAACGGTCTCTTTCTTCTCAGTCAAGGCAGTTGGCCACAAGCCGGCCAAGATCGACCCTGAGAAGCTCGCCAAAGTGGAGCGCGTGGACTTGGCCCGGTCGGTGGTAGCAACCGGCAAAATTCAGCCTGAGCGCCAGGTGGAGATTAAATCCAAAGCCAGCGGAATCATTCAATCGCTGCCCGTTAATTTCGGCGATTACGTGCACAAAGGACAAGTCATCTGTGAACTGGACCGGAACGACCTGCTGCCTCGCCTGAACGAAGCCCGGGCGGCGTTGAGTGTCAACCGGGCGCAGATTCAAACCGCCCAAGCTGATCTGGAACGTTACAAAGTTGACGCTGCCAGTCCGGATGTCGAATTTTTGAAGAAAGACTTCGACCGCGCTGAACGGCTGCACAAGGATGGCCTGATCGCTATCGACAAGGCGGATGAAGCAGAGAAAAACTATCAGCTCGCCTTGAACAAGCGGAACTCGGCTATCGCCAATCTTGCCAGCGCGCAGGCCGCTATCGCCAAAGCGCAAGCTCAATATGACGAGCAGAATGCAGTGGTTGCCCGGGCCGAAGAAGACTTGCGCAACGCAACCATCACCTCTCCTATCGACGGCGTCGTGCTTTCGCGCGATAGCGAGGTGGGCGGGGCAGTGAGCTCCATTCTTACCATGGGTTCAGGCGCCACCTTGATCATGACGCTTGGTGATCTCAGCAGTGTCTACGTCAAAGGCAAGGTGGATGAGAGTGATATCGGGAAGGTCTACCTGGGCCAGGTTGCCCGAATCACAATTGAGTCATTCAAAGATCAAAAGTTCCCGGGAGTTGTCACCAAAATCTCGCCCATGGGCGCCGAGAAAGACAATGTCACGACGTTTGAAGTACGTGTTTCCATCTCTAATGAGTCACGCAAACTCCGGGCGTTGATGACGGCCAATGCCGAGATTATCCTTGACGAGAAGAAACAGGTTCTGACCATTCCGGAAGGAGCTGTTCTATACGCTAAGAATCGGGCTACCGAGGTTGAGGTGCCGGACGCAGCTAACGAGAAAGGCCGCCGCCGCGTTCCCGTTAAGACCGGTATCAGCAACGGTGCGCGCACCGAGGTTCTCAGCGGGCTTACCCAGGGGCAACAGGTCATTCTGCCCTAATGACGTATTTAAAGGAGCTTTTTTCGCAGGTCTTCTCCAGCCTGCTGCGTAACAAGCTACGAACGTTTCTCACCATGGCCGGCATTGCCTGGGGCATTGCGTCCATCGTACTCATCGTGGCCATGGGCGACGGCTTCAAAGAAGGCCAGCGCAACAGCATGAAGAGCCTGGGTGAGAACATCGTCATCGTTTTTGGGGGCAGAACCGCAAAACAGGCTGGTGGCCAGCGCGCCGGGCATCGCATCCGGCTGACGTATAACGACGTGCTTGGCATTCGCGACGAATGTTATCTGACCGAAACAGTGGTCGGCGAAATTGAGAGCACCAATCGTGCAACCAGCGCATTCAACAGTGGCGCCTTCGACACCGACGGAGTTGAGCCCCAATTCAACAAGTTGCGCAGTGTTCCGGTCGCAACGGGCCGCTTTTTCAGCAACGAAGACAACGAAGAGGGCCGTCGTGTGGCTATCATCGGCGCCAAAGTCCGGAAGCAGCTCTTCGGTGCGCGCCCGGACGTTATAGGTCAGCACATCGCTATCAACTCTCTGCCATTCCAGATCATTGGCCTGCTGGCAGATAAGAATCAAAATTCGGGTTACGGCAGCCCGGATGAGCAGAAGATTTTCATCCCTTACCAGACTGCCGTGCGTGACATCCCACCCAAAGATCCTTCTTACTTCTCAGGTATGCTGGACGACATTATCTACAAACCGCGCTCACTAGAGGACTTCGAAAGCGCCCGACGTCAGGTGGTACAGTTGCTCGCCCGCAATCATGGTTTCGACTCAGCCGACACGGGCGCCGTGAATATCTGGGACACGGTTGAGAATGCCAAACAGGTGGACGGAATCTTCGAATCCATGACTGTGTTTTTGTCGATGGTTGCGCTGGTCACACTGAGTCTGGGCGGCGTTGGAGTGATGAACATCATGCTGGTTACTGTTAGTGAACGAACGCGCGAGGTGGGGCTGCGGAAAGCTTTGGGCGCCACCCGGCAACGCATTCTAATGGACTTCTTTGTCGAAGGCTGTGTTCTTGCCCTGGTCAGTGGCGCAATAGGCTGGGGCATTGCCTTCGGCCTTTCCTCAGCGTTGAAATTTGTTCCAATGCCGGATGCGTTTCCTGGCCTGCCGGTCACTCTTAGCACCACCATCCTCTCGTTTGCGGCGCTTGCCATCATTGCTATGGTCTCTTCGCTCCTGCCTGCCTGGCGGGCTGCGTCGCTGACTCCGGTAGAAGCATTGCGGGCAGAGAGATAAACGTGCGACTTGGTGCCATCGTTCGGGAAGCTTTTGCTGCATTGGCCTTCAACCGGCAGCGCAGCCTTCTGACCATGTTGAGCCTAGCTTGGGGAGTGACTTGCTTTGTCATTCTCTACTCCTACGGCGAAGGGTTTGGCTTTGCGCTCACCAGTGCTTTTAAAGCAGTTGGGCAGGATCTGATTGTGATGTTCGAGGGTCAGACCTCAGCGCAGGCAGGTGGCGAACGATCAGGCCGCCACATTCGACTGGAAGAGGACGATGTGGCTGCTATCCGCGACAGCGTGCCGCTGGTAGCGGCGATCTCACCAGAAGTCATGATGCGCCGCACCGCCGTCACTCGGGGCTATCGAACCGAAAACATGACCATTCGCGGCGTACTGCCCGTGGATTACCAGAAGGTGCGCAATATGACCGTCAGCACTGGGCGTTGGCTTTCTCCGGAAGACAATATTCAGAAGGAGCGGTTTGCTGTGCTCGGCGCAAAAGCTGCGGAGAAGCTCTTCGGCGAAATCCCTCCGGAGAACGAGAAAATCACAATCCAGGGCATGCAGTTCACCGTGGCCGGAGTTCTGAAAACGAAGATTCAGATTTCCAACTACAACACTCCCGATAACGAGTGCATCTTCATCCCTTACGGAACCATGTCGCTCCTGCACGATGTCAAGTATCCGCAAGACATAGTCTGGTCGCCCGCAAATCCTATCTTTCGCGCCGATGCTATCAAGCAGGTTCGTGCAACGCTCGCGCGCATTCACCACTTCTCCAGCACTGACGATCGTGCAGTCGAAATCATCGCCTTCAACGAGTTTATGAAAGAGATCGACGCGATGGCTGGCGCGCTTCAGGTGCTGCTGGGATTGATCGGAACACTTACACTTGCCATTGGCGGAGTTGGTCTTACAAACATTATGCTGGTGTCGGTTACCCAGCGCACACGCGAGATTGGCGTCATCAAATCTCTTGGCGCAACCCAACGGTCTATCCTCTTTCAGTTCTTGCTGGAAGCGTTGATAATTGTAACCACGGGCGGGATCATTGGAATCGGATTGGGATTTCTGGTCACCATCCTGGTTGGATCGCTTCCGCTGCTGGGGCCGATCTTCAAAGATGAGAGCGGAGCCGGAGATATTCACCTGAAGATCTCAACGTTCGCTGTAGTCACATCGACGCTGATGCTTGAAATTGTGGGACTGATTGCCGGCTTCCTGCCCGCGCTGAGAGCATCGCGCCTGAACCCGATTGATGCTCTGCGGTACGAGTAGCTATTTACTCTCCGGACCGCCTTGGCGGTGCATTTTCCGATCAATCAGGAAGTTGATCTTTCCGACCATCTCACTGTTTTTGACCTCCCAGTCGAGTAGCCACTTCTCGTGCCGTTGAACCGCGTCCATTGACTCCAGATGTAACTTGGAGTGCGACTCGAGTAATCCCTCCTGCTGGTCCAACAACGAAGCCATGCGACTCTCAATCTCTGCTTGAACACGCAGCGTGTCCTGCAAAGACTCGAATCTCTCGTCTGGGTGCGCAGACAACCGCTGTAAGGCCTGGTCCACCAGCGGATTTCCAGTCGAAGGAAGATTGAATGGCTGGGTACTCAATGCAAGTCCTTTCTCCTTACTATAGCGATGCCCCCGTTGTATGCGAAAGGTTTGTACGCTCCTAGCATCTAAAAGAAACATGGCTGAGAAAACCAGAATTAGAGAAGGATCACCATTTCCCCGTGGGGCAACTTGGGACGGGAAAGGAACCAACTTTGCGCTCTTTTCGGCTAACGCCACTAAAGTGGAAGTCTGCATTTTTGGTCCAGACGGCGAAACCGAACAAGCACGAATTCAGCTCCCTGAATATACAGATCAAATCTGGCACGGTTATGTGCCTGATATCACGCCGGGAACCATCTACGGCTATCGCGTACACGGCCCCTATGCGCCCGAAGCAGGGCATCGCTTTAACCCGAACAAACTGTTGCTTGATCCTTATGCCTGCGCGCACTTTGGCCAGCTGAAATGGAATCCGGCAGTCTTCGGTTACAAAATGGAGACTGGCGACGATCTTACGTTCGACGAACGGGACAGTGCGCCTTTCATGCCGAAGTGTACGGTGGCTGATCCGCATTTTGAATGGAAGAGTGAATCCCCGGTCAGCTACAAAGTTAAGTGGGACAACACGATCATCTACGAAACGCACGTGCGTGGCTTTACCATGCGCAACCCTTCGGTTCCCGAAAACCTGCGCGGCACCTATGCAGGGTTGGCCAGCAAAGACGTTCTGAAGTACATTAAGTCACTGGGCGTTACGTCAGTTGAGCTGTTGCCGATCCACACTTTTATCAACGACAGTTTGTTACTCGACAAGGGGCTGACTAATTACTGGGGATACAACACAATCGGGTTTTTTGCTCCGGATCCGCGCTATGCTTTCAAACGCGATGACAGCCTGCGCGAGTTCAAGGAGATGGTTGCCTCGTTTCATGATACCGGTTTGGAAGTGATCCTAGACGTGGTCTATAACCACACGGCAGAAGGGAATGAAAAAGGCCCGACACTTTCCTTTAAAGGCATCGATAACGCGAGCTACTACCGGCTGATTCCTGGAACGTCACGTTACTACATCAATGACACCGGCACTGGTAATACCGTCAATCTCAGCCACCCTCGCGTGATGCAGATGGTTACCGATAGCCTTCGCTACTGGGTGGAGCAGACCGGGGTCGATGGATTCCGGTTTGACCTTGGAACGATTTTGGCGCGTGAGCCGAATGGCTTCGACAATGAAAGCGGATTTCTGAAAGCTTGTAGCCAGGATCCTGTGCTGACCCGGGTAAAGCTGATAGCTGAACCCTGGGATTGTGGTCCGGGCGGCTACCAGGTGGGCGCTTTCCCACCCGGTTGGTCGGAGTGGAACGACAAATTCCGTGATACGGTCCGCGATTGGTGGCGAGGCGCCGCGAGCCCTGCCGCTCTGGTTGAGCGGATGTGCGCGTCAGGCGATTTGTTCAACTATCAAGGGCGGCGGCCCTGGGCATCAGTGAACTTCATTACGGCTCACGATGGTTTCACATTAAATGACATCGTGACTTACAACGAAAAGCACAATGAGGCGAACGCTGAGAATAACCAAGACGGCAGTTCCGATAACCGCTCCTGGAACTGCGGCGCCGAAGGGCCGACAGATGACCCGGAGATTAATAAATTGCGGGGACGGCAGATCCGCAACATGCTGGCCACGTTGCTGCTTTCACAGGGAACTCCAATGTTGTTGGCCGGTGATGAGTTCGGACGAACACAAGGCGGAAACAACAATGCGTACTGTCAGGATAATCAAATTGGCTGGGTGGATTGGAACGTGTCTGAAAGGGGGACCGCTCTTACTAAGTTCGTGAAGATGCTGACCACTTTACGCCACCGTTATCCAATTCTGCGGCGCAACCTCTTTCTCAATGGGCGCTTTGTTGAAGAACTCGGCGTCAAGGACGTTACCTGGATCAACGCGAATGGCTCTGAGATGCAAGACGAGCATTGGGGCGATGGCGACATGAAGTGTTTCGGCATGCTGCTGGATGGGCGGGCACAAACATCCGGTATTCGGCAGAGAGGCAAGGAAGCCACGCTGCTGCTTGTCATCAACGGCCATTCAGATTTGGTTGTATTCACCATGCCGGAGTGCACGGGCGGCTCGGAATGGGCCGTTCAAATCGACACAAACACTGAGGGCGAAAAGCTAACCGAAACATTTGAGTTCGGCAGCACTTACCAGGTGACTGCACACTCGTTTCTCGTGTTTGCTTTGGACGCCGCACCCACGGCATAAGTACCTGGAGGGATAAGCTAAACTGAAAGCTTTTATGCCCTCTCCCACCAGCTTGGAACCTGAGAATCCCAGGTTCCAGGCGTTCGATTATCACTCCCTTTGCGAAAAGCTAGGCGCGTTGTTAGGAGGCGAGTCTGACTTCGTGGCTAACGCAGCTAACACGGCCTCCCTGTTGTTTGCATCCTTGCCTGACATCAGTTGGGTGGGCTTCTACCGTGCTGTGGGCGAGGAGCTTCTTCTTGGCCCGTTCCAGGGAAAACCTGCCTGCACTCGCATTCAGATTGGAAAAGGCGTTTGCGGGACGGCGGCTCTTACTGGTGAAACAATTATCGTTCCAGACGTTCATCAGTTTCCTGGACACATCGCCTGCGATAGCGCTTCGCAGTCGGAGATCGTCGTTCCGCTCCTGAATTGGGGCAGGTTGCTGGGCGTTCTCGACATCGATAGCCTGACGCTTCAGAGGTTTTCAGAGGACGATCGGGAGGGCCTCGAATGCGTAGCGTCCGTGTTTGTTTCTTCCGTCATCACCGACGATCTGCCCGATTTCAACAACGAGTCTCGCCAGGCTGGCTAAGGTTTTCTACACTGGAAGTTGGCAGCTTCATCAACTTACTCCTCGGCTCTCTACTGCGCAAACTGCGGCACTACGCTTGAACCAGATGCTCTAGTCTGCCCAAAGTGTCGACGCTTTACTCACGCCCCTGAATTGGACGAACTGGCTCAGCAAGCACGCCAGGCAAGTGCGCTCGGGCAACTGACCAACGCTCGAAGTTTCTGGGTTTCAGCTCTTTCGTTTCTACCGCCCGAGTCCAACGAATACCGCTCGGTGCAGCGGGAAATCCAAAAGCTGGACGTTCGGTTGCGGCCTAAAACCCAGGGAGAATGGACTAAGCGCCTCGGTCCATTCGGAGTTGGTCTGGCAGCGCTGGCCAAGTACAAGACCGTCGCCTTTGTGCTGCTGACGAAGGGCAAGTTTCTCCTGAGCATTCTGGCGTTTCTAGGAGTTTACTGGGCTCTGTACGGCTGGTGGTTTGCCTTAGGGTTGACGGCGTCCATTTTCATGCATGAGATGGGGCACTATGTTGTGGTGAAGCGCTTTGGCTTTGCGGCCGAACTGCCTATGTTTCTGCCGGGATTTGGCGCCTACGTGAAGTGGAATGGCGGAAATGCCGATCCAGGTGTGCGGGCTCAAATCTCGCTAGCCGGTCCGCTCTTCGGGTTTATCTCCGGCCTGCTTGCTTACGGTTTATATCTGACCACGGGGCAGGGCGTTTGGCTGGCGGTCGCCCACGTGGCCGGCTGGCTCAACCTGTTAAATCTGATTCCTTTCGCTATCTTTGACGGCGCTTCGGCGATGAACGCCTTGGGAGCCCAGGGCCGTTGGGCCGTGCTTATCATGAGCGGAGCTTTATTCATTATTCTGCACGACTTCCTGTTTGTCTTTGTGGCGCTGGCCACCGGCTACCGAATCTACAAGCGCGACTTTCCTCCGTCACCGCACCAGAACATTGCCTACTATTTCTGCAGTCTTCTGCTGGCAAACGGCTTCTTAAGCTGGTTCGCTTTGAATCACGCCAGGACGGTTTTCGGTAGGTAATAAGACGCCGACAAGCCGTGTCCAGTTCCGGGTTACAAGGGCGACTCCACACGCCGACGATGTGAATCGATCGCAAGGTTCCACGGCCAAGCTGCAGTAGTTTACATAATATACGTTATCAGCCCTAAACCGCCCTGGGTACAATCTTAGGCTTTGTCATCTTAGCCATCTGCTTGAGCATCAACTGTGGTGCTACCCGACTCATTGCTTTTAAAACGTTACTTAGGCCCGGACGGATCTCTACCTTACCCGCTTCGATTCCCACAATTGCTTTGCTCACGAGTACTTTGACATCCATGGCCTTTTGACCTTTCATCTCCTCGGCAAACTCGCCGCGAAACAACTCCGTCTCCACGCCGGGTGGCGCTAGCTCGATCACAGTCACTCCGGTGCCCTCCAGTTGCACGCGCAGCGATTGCGTAAAGGAGTGAAGCGCGGCTTTTGCTGCGCAATAAACGGGCGACGATGGGAACGGAACAAATGCCAAGCCCGACGAAACATTGACGAGCAGCGATCCCTTTCTCGTCTTTAAATGCGGTAAAAACTGCTGAACCATGCGCACCGGCCCGCTGAAGTTCGTCTCAATCTCCCGCGTTACATCCGTTAGGTCGCGCTTACCATTCATATCCAGGTTGCGCATGATTCCAGCGTTGTTGACCAGTGTGTCAAGTGCTTGGAAGGCCGCAAGCACGCGTTCGTGCAAGGCTTCAATAGCTCCGGGGTCACTCACGTCGCTTCGAAATGTGTGAACGCCGGGCAATGCTAGCTTCGCAGCGTCAAGCTTTGCCTGCTGGCGGCCCGTGATGATGACCGTGTTGCCCCGTCCGAGAAGCTGGGTTGCCAACTCAAAGCCGATCCCACTTGCTCCTCCGGTAACCAAAACCGTTCGTCCCTTCAGCTTCATTCCATTCCACCTTTCTGGGTGTTGCTTGCAGTGTAGTTCAGACGCTCTCTATTAGGAAGTAGGCACTTAAGGGTGCCATACTAACCGAAGGGAGAGTGTAAGCAGATGCAAAACAGCCCCCAAGTTCCTGGGAATCAAGCTTCACTAACCGAACCCGACTCCAGTTGCCGGGTAGAAGGCATTGACCCGCGTATCGAGAGTCTGGTCAATGATTTGATCGGACGTGTTGCCGACAAGTGGACGATGTTGATTCTTGAAGTTTTGGCTGAGAATGGAGAGCTTCGATTTACTCGGGTACGCGAGCTTGTGCCCGGTATCAGCCAGAAGATGCTCACGCAAACGCTGCGCCAGATGGAACGGGACGGTCTGCTAGTTCGGACGGTGCATCCCGTTGTGCCTCCCAAAGTGGAATATAAACTGAATGATCTTGGGTTCAGCTTAGGCGGAGCCTTTTGTGGAGTATGGATTTGGGCAGAGGAGAATCTCGCACGCGTTGAGAAGGCCCGCCAGACGTTTGACGAGAAGGCGAAACGGAGCGCGGCGTAGCCTCGGTAAGTCGATGCTCACCTAACCGCTCTGCCGGTCCAGCCACATGAGAAATCCGATCAGCGTCTTGCCGTCAATAATCTTTCCGGTGCGAATCTCATTGTGCAACTCTTTGCGGCTAAACCAGCGCAGTTCGATCCGCTCATCGTCCATTGGTTGAGCCTCTCCGGCAGTAAGTCCAGTAGCCAGAAACAGCGTCATACGCTCGTCTACATAACCGGGGCTGGGAAAGTAGGAGACTAACTCTTTCCACTCCGCAGCCGCGTACCCTGTCTCCTCATGCAGTTCGCGCTTGGCGGTTTCAAGCGGCACCTCACCGGGATCGATCCGTCCCGCCGGCAACTCCCATAGCTCGGCCTGAGCCGGCAGGCGAAATTGGCGAACCAGCAAGATCCGCTCGTGCTCATCTACCGCCATCATCACAGCGGAGCCGGGGTGGCGAACAATGGAGCGCTTGATGTGGAAGCCGTTCGGGTCGTGCGCTTCTTCTTCTACTACTGAGAACAGCTTGTTCTTCAGAACTTCTTTGGACGAGGTAACCTGCATGTCTTCTACTACGGTAACGGCTCGTCCCTTTGCGCTACGGTGAGGATTGGAGTTCATCAGCCCGTACGCCTCGCTTGAGATCGCCCGACCAGTCATGCTGCAACGGTGGCGATGGCTGACCTTTATTCATTGGCGGTACGAACCGGCGATCATCCAGGCGCTGCTGCCCGCACCTCTGAAAGTCGATACGTTCGAGGGATCGGCATGGGTCGGCTTGACACCTTTTGTACTGTCCGGACTGCGACTTCCCTTCTCGCCGCCCCTGCCGTGGATCTCGCGATTTCCTGAGACAAATGTCCGTACCTATGTGCGTGGGCCGGACGGTGAGCGTGCCGTCTGGTTCTTCACCCTGGAAGCTGACCGATTGCTGGGCGTACTGGCCGCGCGGGCACTGTATGGGTTGCCCTATCGCTGGTCCAGCATGCGTGTCAGTGTTGACGGGGAGCAAGTCAGCTATGGGAGTCGGCGTAAGTGGCCATGGGGGACTGGGTTCACAGATGTGGTTGTGGAACCCGGCCCGGACATTCAATCTACCGATCTGGAGAACTTCCTGACAGCCCGGTACCGCCTTTACTCGCAACGACGAGGGCGGATGCTGTTCGCACAGATTCATCACGAGCCCTGGACTCTGCGCATGGCGCGACTACTGCGTCTTGAGCAGAATGTGGTGGAGCGCTCAGGAGTGCCCCGCCCCGAAGGCCAGCCAGTCGTGCATCACTCCACCGATATTCCAGTACGTATTGGACGCCTGCAGCCTTTGACTTAGACCAGCGTTGGCTTACCATAGCTCCGTGCGAAGAGAATGGGCTGTTTCGTTTCTCCTGATGACCCTTGCCGGCTGTGCGGCACGAACGCCCACCCAGTCGGGCAATGCTTCGGCAAGCTTGAACCCTGCCGCCCTGGCAGCGGCGTTCACTCCGCGGATAGGGATCGCAGTCACCACGGCAGGGCGCACCTGTCTGGCGATTCGCAATGGCAACCTCGCTTTAAACAGCCCGGTGACGCTGGTGATGCCCAACTTGCCCCAGACCTTTACGCAGGCGCAGATTGCAGCCACCTCAGACAGCCCGTGCCCGATTACCAAAGACGTCGACCGCAACGTGACTAATTACGAGTTGCATTTAGCCGCCCCGATGCCCACTGGCCAGAAACTAGTGCCGATGATTGCCGTGGTCGGTCCGGCGACTAACTTTCTCATTGAGAACACAGCCGTGCAGGCAGACCTTCAGCAGGACGGCACGCACCAGTTTTTTCGCTCCTGCAGCGCGGACGACGGTGTTCATCTGACGGTGTGGTCCGGAACGCCCCTCAGTGCTCCCCTGCTCTGGCACGGCTACTTCTACACCGAGAGCAATCCGGGCTTGGGGCCGGCTTGTACACCGGGCGAGACGCACGGGGTGTGATCAGTTCACCACCCAAGTCTGACCGGGTTTTTAAGTCCTTTGATTCTATGCTCGGATGGGCAGGGAGACCGCACACCGAGGGAATAGGATAGAGAACAGAGAGAAAGCCGGTAGGGAAAGCGTTTGTGAGAGCAAGTTTTGAAAGGGGCGCGGCTACGTACGCGGATAGTCAACGAGCGATGGCCTCGAACATCTCGCGTTCCCGGCGGGAGTTTCTCCGTCTGGCACTGGGCGCGACCGGTGCTTCGAGTGCGATGTTCGGCTATGGCACCGGCTCAACGCTGACACCTCAACGCAACCCTAAGGTTATTGTCGTCACCTTCGGAGGCGGAGCGCGTGACGAAGAAACCTTCATGCCTGATGGGCAGCAGAATATCCCGCATCTGATGGGAGAGTTGATTCCGCAGTCTACGTTCTACACACAAGTGGTCAATCGCGGCATTCTGGGGCACTACGTTGCAACAGCCAGCCTGGCAACCGGCGTTTACGAAACCTTCAACAACTTTGCCGCTGTTCCGCCCACCAATCCTACAATTTTTGAATATTTTCGCAAAGACCTGAAGCGACCCTCGAACGATGTGTGGGTAGTAGCGCCCAGCAACGGATTTAACCGTATTGGCGAGAGCGGCAACCGCAACTTCGGCCCGGGCTTTGGGGCAAATGTTGTCTTGCCCAAGCGCCTGCTCGCAGCTGCACTTTCGCCTGGTGGTTCTGCCCTTTACGAACACCTGCTGCGGGATAATTATGAGACTCCCCTGTATGCGCCCGAGCTAAGTGGTAGCGGGCTCAGTCTGCACGACATTGCGGAGTTGCTGAAAATTTCAGTGGCTGATTTCACCGCTCACGCGCGCAGCCTTTCGAGTCCTGATGAGCTCTCAGTATTCATTGCCCGGCAGCTGATGAAGCAGCTGGCGCCGAGCCTGCTTTGGATCACGCTGCACGATATTGATGTCGCGCACTCGGGCAGTTACTCGTTGTATCTGGAAGCGATCAAGCGGTCGGACCGCCTCTGTGCTGATCTGTGGAACGCGGTCGGAAGCAATCCGGAGTATGCAGGCAGGACGTCCCTGTTCATCATGCCTGACTTTGGTCGCGACTCGGACGAAGCTGCGGGCGGCAATGGATTCCAGCATCACCGCACAGGTGACGCGCTTTCGCGCACAACGTGGATGATGGCTCTGGGCGCGGGCATCCGCCAGAACTTCGTGGTGGACCGCGCGGTCGAGACCACCGACCTGGTACCAACGTTGGGTGCGCGGCTCGGGTTCTCAACCGGCCAATCGCAAGGCAAGCCGCTGGTGGAGCTGGTGTAGCAATGGCCACCGTTGCCCTTCGACCAAGTGACCTGCAGCCGAACAATTTCGCCGGCTACCCTCCGCAGGCCCAGCGTTTGGCGGCCGATCAGATTGATCTTCTCCGCCGCTTGCCACTCGCGTTTCTTGCGCTGCTGTTGCGGGAAGTAATTGGGTTCGATTGGAAGTTCCCTGCCGAACAGGACGAGCTTACTCACCAGTTCCAATATCTGCGGGGGCTCACGAACGACCAGTTCGAGTCGGAGATGCAGCCCTTCCGCGCTCTTCGTCTCACGCCCGAGTTAGCCGCTGTTGACTGGGTAAACGCACCGGCGCAGTTCTCTGAACAATTAAGCGCACATCTCTGGGCCACACACCAGATTGAGGCGTTTCGCACCGCTTCCGTCGACTACGTGCACAAGCTGAACCTGGCACGTACAGCCATGCCGCCCGGACTGCCGCGCTTAACGATGGTGGTGCTGGGTCAGGGCGTCACCGAGAACAGTTACCGGCTTTTTCGCAAACTGCGGCCTCACGGAACTTACTTCTCGCAAGTAGAAGGGGGTGAGGGAAGAACTGTGCTGATGGATGCGGTAACGGCGCGAGCTCGCAAGCTCCCTCAGCCCTTTGCTCATTGGTATGTGGACGGGGGCGCCAGTGCACCATCGCCGGTTGAGGTGTCGAATGTTTCCTATCAGGCTCTGGACCCGGTTCGAAAGAGTCTGGTGAACAAGATGCGTCAAACTATGCAGCCGGGGGGCGGCGGTCCGGAAGCGCTCCGGACGATGATGGCAGCGCTCTCGCCGGAACAGATCGGCTTCCCATCTGGCGCTGACAACCAGGCGCTGAGTCGCTTTCAGGTGAGCCTGCTGACCGAAGGTTCCGGGACGCAACTGTTCAGCACAACGTTTGTGCAATGGGCCGCTCGTGAGATTCTGCGGCGTGCGCAGCCGGTCACCCTACTCACCTGCTACGCACCGAGGCAGCGCGAAGAGTCTATGCAGGAGATGCTTTCCGGCGCGCCGCACCAAACGGTACTTGATCCGCAAGGTTCATTGATCGACGCCGATATGGGCGCTTACTACACGTGGATCAACGGGCAGCGTCTGCCGGGGTCCGCCCAAGCTTCCTTCCTTGCGTGGTTCGAACGAGGGCGCGAAGCCATAGCCGTAGGACCAGCTTTCGCGCGGGGAAAAAAAGATGGTAGAGCGGTCGAGATAGCGCATTTGCTCGGTCAGATTGGTTGATTGTTATGCTGCGCTTCGATGTTTCTGCCGGGTCAGATTGGCCTTGGGAGAGTACTCAGCCGCGGTTCTTCAGTGATCTGTGGCGGAAACCAATCCATCCCGCCATAGCAATTCCGAACAGTTTCAACGATGCCGGTTCTGGTATGTAGTCAGTTGGCGGCGGATAGACCGGCTGCGGAATTAAATAGTCAGGCGCTACGATTTGGCCGTATTCATACTGATTGGGATAACCGTTAGGGAAGAATACCTCATAATTGTTTCCGACCCAGTTCGCGGGGGCTAACTGGCTAGTAAAGGAAAAGCCGCTCAAACTTTGACCTTCGGATACGCCCAAATCAGGCCCGTTATAAACATCCCGCGGCCTGTACCACATCCAGTCGCCAGGGCCATAGCCTGTGTGAAATTCCCAGCCGGTCGGCGTTGTGACCGAAAGAGGCCCGAAGTAGGAGAAGC
Source organism: uncultured Bryobacteraceae bacterium (assembly GCA_964248405.1). Taxonomy (GTDB): domain Bacteria; phylum Acidobacteriota; class Terriglobia; order Bryobacterales; family Bryobacteraceae; genus Bog-105. The sequence continues at coordinate 228,818 of CAXTYH010000001.1, read as the reverse complement.
CCAGGCTGTTAATGTCAACGTAGAATTGGTTAATCACGCCAAAGGTTGTGTTGTTTGTAAGCGTGTAGTTGTAAGTGTAGATTTGCGTGGCCGCATCAAAGGAAACAGTACTCGTTAGCGATGTGGCGTAAGTAGAGCCGGCAATGAAAAGCAAAGTAAAAAAGGCTTTTAACATCGTCTTAGTGACCGATATAAGCCTCTTAAGTTCCATTGCTTCTTTTTATCTTTTTATATCTTCAGTAAAAACGCGTTCTTTGGGAGGTGACGAAGAGCTGCAGCCAGAGCTGTGTCCATCTATCTATGGACGCACCGATGCTTCCGTGATCGGGAGCAGGCGATCGACGTCGCACCTGCCGAGCTTTTGAACTGTGCCGCTAGGCCATCGAACCTCAACCGAGTCCACGCTCGTTGCCGTACCTAAGCCAAAGTGCAGAACAAACGAATTTTGAGAGTAGTAACTGCCGCCGCTCATTACTTCGTCCACCTGCTTGTGGGCGCCTGCCGTGATTGTCACGCGCGCCCCAATTGCGCTTCGGTTTGAGCGAGTTCCCGTCAAAGCCACGTTCAGAAAGTGCCCGTGCGGACCATCGTTCTTAAGAACACTTGGCGCGGCGTTCATGTTCACTATGACGATCTCAGGCCGGCCGTCGCCGTCCAGATCGCCCACAGCAAGACCGCGCGCGGGCCGGGGTGTTTGAAATCCAGGTCCGGCGTTAGCCGTCACATCCTCAAACTTTCCTTCACCACGATTGTGAAACAACACGGTCGATTGCAGGTACGTATCGCCTAATTGCTTTCCTTCGACCTCGGGATAAACATGCCCGTTGGCCACCACCAGATCGCGCCAGCCGTCATCATCGACATCCACCATACCGATGCCCCAGCCCAAAAGTTGACGGCTGCTCAAACCGGCATCCCGTGACAGATCGCTGAAGAATCGGCCGTCCTCGTTGTGATACAGCGAGGTCAGGTCACCCGAGAAGTTGGTTTTGGCGATGTCCAGTCTGCCGTCGTTATCGTAGTCGCCAACCGCGATACCCATGCCGGCCTGCAGATCGCCGTCAAAATTCAAGGCGACTCCAGCTTCCATCCCCCGCTCTTCAAATTTCCCGTTGTGCAGGTTGTGAAACAGCATGCTGCGTGTCATGTCGCAGGCCACGTAGATATCCGGCCAGCCATCGTTGTCAAAGTCGGCCGAGACCACACCCAAGCTGTAGCGGCCGCCGGGCTTCAAAATGCCGGCTTCTTCGCTGACGTCGGTGAAAGTTCCGTCACCGTTGTTGTGATACAGCACGTTATGGGCAAGAGGCAGCCCGCGAGGTCCGCACATAACCGGAATTTCTTTCCAGACGCAGAACTCGCCCGAACCCGGGTGCGGCGTTTTGCTCAAATCCAGATCGACATAGTTGGCGACGAACAGGTCAAGGTGGCCGTCCCGGTCATAGTCGGTGAAAGAACAACCAGAGCCATAGCGCGTTCCGTTCACCGGCAGGTGGGCTTTCGCCGTCGCATCTTCGAACGTGCCATCCCCACGATTACGATACAGCACATTATGGCCGTAATAAGTCACCAGCAAGTCTGTGAAGCCGTCATTGTCGAAGTCGCCGGCGCACACCCCCTGCGCCCAGCCTTTCACGAATTGGCTCTTGGCGGAAATGTTCTCAAAGTGTCCGCTGCCAACATTGCGATAGAGCTGCGGGCCCGTCGTTTGCCCGGCGGATGATTCCAGGCGAGAGCCATTCGCAATGAATACGTCCTGCTTGCCATCGTTATCCAGATCAAAGATGGCGGCGCCGTTGCCGGTCGTCTCCAGGATGTAGGCCTTCTTCGCCTGCCCACCGTAAGTGTTCACCCCGGTTATTCCAGAACCTGGGGCCACATCCACGAAGTGGATTGCTGACGGCTCGGCCAGCGCCAAACTGAACAGCGCGAGCAGCAGTCCCACACACCTCATCGACAAGGCCAGAGTACCATCGCGAGCGCGCTGCCATCCTTTTCAGAACCAGCAAAACTCCGCCATTGGCCGAATAGCTTGAATAAATTACCGGGAGCATGATATATCTACTTGAATCCGACTAGTTGCTTTGTCGCTTGGGAGAGTGTGAATGCCACGTTGGCTATCAGGTGTATGTCTCACCTTTGTTTTTTTTCTGTTCTCTGGCTCTGTGTTCGCACAGCGTGACCTTGGAACTATTACTGGTACGGTTACGGATGCGTCCGGCGCCGCCATACCAAACGCGAAAATCACCATTTTGGAAGTTGCTACTGGGATTTCGAACACCACAGTTACCAGCGAATCCGGTAACTATACCCGCGCTGCTTTGAAACCTGGAACCTATACGGTCACAGTAGAAGCAGCCGGCTTTCAAAAAACGGAACAAAAGGGCGTCCTTATCAACCCGGGCGAGCCTACTGGCGTTGACCTTGTCGTCCAGATAGGAAATTCGAGCCAGACGGTTGAGGTAACTGCCACCGCCCCCCTACTACAAACTGAGTCGCCGGTGATTGGCGCGAACCTCACTGCATCGGAAGTTTCGGAGTTGCCGCTTGGTGGAAATAGAACCTTCTCTTACCTGGCGCGCCTCTCTCCAGGTGTGCTTCCTCCTGAGAACGGTGCGCGCGATGCTCTCGGCGGCGGATTTTCAGCCAATGGCGTCCGCTCAACCGGTGAGAATAACTTCCTGCTCAACGGCGTTGACAATAACGTCAACGTAATCGATTTCATCAACCAGACTTCATTCGTCATTAGTCCTTCGGTGGAAGCCATCGGCGAACTGCAGATTCTAACTAATGGCTATAGCGCTGAGTACGGCCGCGCTGCCGGCGGTGTCGTCAATGCCATTCTCAAATCCGGAACGAATGCGGTCCATGGCGTTCTCTTTGAAATTCTGCAGAATGCCAAGCTCAATGCAAACCGGTGGGAAAACAATCTCTCAAACACCCAGCGGTCTCCGTTCAAGCAGAATCAGTTTGGCGGCGCCATTGGCGGCCCAATCATCAAGAACAAGCTGTTCATCTTTGGCGATTATCAAGGCACGCGTATCGCGACGGCGGGTGGCGTCATTCAGAATTTAGGCTACGGCGGGTCTACAAGTATTCCGACCCAAGCCATGATCGGCGGCGACTTTTCTGCTTTGCTGGGCAAAGCCATCGGTACTGATGCCTTAGGTCGTACTATCCTGCAGAACCAGCTCTACGATCCCACCACGACCAGGACCGTTGGCGGCGCACTGGTTCGTGATCCATTCCCGGGTAATGTGATTCCCGTTTCTGCCATGGATCCGGCCTCGCGCAAGATTGCTTCTTACTATCCGGCTTCGAATCTCCCAGGCGGAAATTTACTCGGGTTCCAGCCGCAGAATAACTACGCTATCAATACGCCTGGCTCCTTTCAGACAAACCAGGGCGATGCGCGCGTCGATTATCGCTTGAGCGATAAAGATAGCTTATTTGGAAGCGTCAGCTGGTCTGACACTTACAAAAACAGTGTTGTTCCATTCGCTGGTCCGTTAGACGGTAGCGATTTTAACGGCGCGAGCGAGCAGGATCTGGGCCGCAATGCTCAACTAGGCTATACGCGCATCTGGAGCCCGACTATTGTTTCCGAAACACGTGTGGCGTTCAGCCGACTGGTGACTGCCCGTACTCAGGCAAATTCTAATACAGACGAGTTCAAAGCGGTGGGAATTAACGGTTATGACCCGACTTCGCCCTCTAATGGCGGCTTGCCGCAGATTGGACTCGGCCACTACCGCACTGTAGGTGCGCAGGACTGGCTCCCCACCAAGGAGTACAACAACGTTTGGGACTTTATCCAGAATGTTGCTGTGTCAAAGAACACCCATTCCTTCAAGTTTGGTGCAGAGTATCGCCCCATTCGCTTCCCGTTCTTCCAGGTTCCCTACCCGCACGGTGAGCTGAACTTCTCGCGCAATGAAACGGCTTACCCGTCAACCGCAAAAGAGACGGCCGGGCAGAACGGAACCTTTGCGGCCGATACCGGAGATGAGTTCGCTTCATTTCTGCTCGGCGCAGTGGACAACGGACAGATCTCTACAACTAACTTCATTGCATCGAAGAAACAAGCTTATGGCTGGTACGCCCAGGATGACTGGAAAGTCAGCCAGAAGTTAACGTTAAACCTCGGTGTCCGGTATGAACTGTTCTCGCCAATTGGTGAGGCGTTCGGCCGCCAGTCGAACTTCAACCTTGATAACTTGACGCTGTACATTCCGGCCGGCAAGGATTCGCTTGCACCTTTGCCTGCAAACTTCAACAAGCCAGTCACTGTCAACGGCATTACTTCGCCCGCTTTGTTTACTACTCCCATCACGGTGGATCGTCAAAGCCGCGATCCTTATTTGATTCCCTGGGATAAGCTCGACATTGGGCCTCGCCTCGGACTGGCTTACAACGTCAGGCCGAAAACCGTTATCCGGGCAGCTTATGGCATCTTCTACGGAGGTGAGGAGAACCAGGGCGGCAACCCGAATCGTGGCGAATCTGCGCCGTTCAACTTCTCTCCTCAATTAGGGCGTCCCGCAGGTGTTGGAGCTTTCCAGCCGAATCCCTCTTTCGCTAGTGGCGCCCCTACGGGCGGCGTTTCGGCAGGATACCCGCTCAACATCTTCAACGGCTTCCCTGTGACATCCCTACAGTTCCGGAGCGTTGCTCAGGACTTTCTGAATCCAATGGTCCAGAAATGGAACGTTGCAGTGCAGCAGGAACTCCCGGGTCAAATGGCTTTAGAACTGAGCTATGTGGGTAACCACTCTTCCCACCAGTTGCTCCAGCCGGATTTCAACTATTGCCCCAACTTCGGGACAACGAATACCAGTATCAACTGCAACTCATTGCGCCGGTATCCCGATATCGGCAGCATCTCGGGTACGGCAACCTTCGGCTTCGGCAACTATGCAGGCTTAACAGCCAAGCTGGAAAAGCGACTGTCGAACGGCTTGCAATTTGTTAGTGCCTATACCTATGGACACGCGCTGGCAAACAGCGGAACCACGCTCAGCGGTTCCAATGGGCTCTACACGCGCGATCCGGCCAATTGGGCCACTTCCTATGCCAGTGCCTCCTGGGACATTCGGCATAACTTCACCACCGGGCTGACGTATGACATTCCTTTCGGCCACGGCCGGAAGTACGGCGCAAGCACCAAGAGCGTCGTCGACGAAATCGCCGGTGGTTGGCAGCTGAACAGCGTGGTCACCTTCCACACCGGTCAACCCTTCACCCTTCGCGCCAACGGTTGCCAGGGCGTCTTCAATGGTTGTTCACCGGATGCTGTGCTAGGTGAAAATCCTAATGCGGCGCCATCCATCGGGCGCAACCCCGGTGAATGGTTCAACACCAGCAACGTGACTGCTCCTACTGCTCTTACCGAAGGGAGCCTCGGGTTGCAGACCAATACCGGGCCGCCTACCCGCTCGGTTGATCTGTCGCTCTTCAAATCTTTCGCACTAACCGAGCGCTTTGCGTTGCAGTTCCGTGCTGAGAGCTTTAACCTCGGCAACACGCCGCAATTCAATGTGCCGGATTATACGCTCGGCGACGCTAACTTTGGCAAAGTCACCGGCACGGCCGTAGGCAGTGAGCGTCACGTGCAGCTCTCGCTTCGCCTCCAGTTCTAACGGCCAGCTTCAACTCAAAGCTTGACGGGCCCGGAATGCTTAACGCAGACCGGGCCCGTTTTGCGTTTGAATGAGATAGCTTGAGAGTTGTTACTCGTTCTCCTGCTCTTGCTGGCTGACCCGCAAACCGCTACGTCGCTGCTCGGGCGCGGGCTCCTGGCCCTGCAGCACGGACAGCTTGGGGAGGCAAAGACTGATTTGGAACAAGCATCTAGATCAGACAGCAACAACCCGTATATCTGGACCTCTCTTGCTGAGGTATATCTACGGTCAGGCCAGGTGGCCAAGTCTGGGGAAGCTGCTACCAGAGCGGAGATGATGGGCAAGAACAACCCCGTTGTGGCTCATGCACTCGCCATGTACTTCTCTGAAGCTGGTCAGCCAGATCGTGCCGCGAGCTTTGAGGAAGAATTTGCGAGGAGTGAAAAGGCCGACAGTAATGCGCTTGCTCGCGCGGCGGGCCTGTACTTAGATGCCGGCGCGCTGGAGAAAGCGGATGCTCTTTCGAAACGTGCCCTGGAGCACCACCCATCGCCGCTGGCGCAACTGGTAGCCGGACGCGTCCTGCTCGCCCAAGGCCATGGGGAGCAAGCTCTGGAACCACTGAAAAAAGCTTGGGAAGCAAAGCCGAACGACGGGGCCATCACCTTCGAGTACACCAATGCCCTGCTCCGTCAGCAGGCTTTCGGGCAGGCCGCCGATGTCGCTGCCGAAGCTCTGAAGCAGCATCCGGATGATCCGCAGCTAACTTTGCTCCTTGGTGTTGCACGCTACGGCCAGCGCCGTTTCGAGGATGCCATCCTAGCGTTTCTGGATGTAGCCAAGCGCAACGCCGAGCTTGAGCAGCCGTATCGATTCCTTGGGCGATTGCTGGAGCAGGCAGGCCCCCACTTGCCTGAGATCATCACGGCAGACCGCGGCTTCGTAGCTCGCCAGCCGGCTAACGGCCGAGCGCAATTGGAATTGGCAAAAGCTTTACTACAGGCTGACCACGCAAGTCCCGAGGCCGAAGGGTTGCTGCGTCGCTCACTCGCGCTGAATGCCGACGATTGGGAAACACACTTCCAGCTTGGCGTGTGGCTGGAGGGCAAGCGCCGCTATGCCGAGGCTGCCGACGAACTCAAAAGCAGCATTGCACTTGACCCGAACCAGGCCATGCCGCACTACCATTTGGCGAGGGTCTACGATCGGCTCGGCGATACGGCGCAGGCTGAGACTGAACGAAAGCTACACGAGCAACTGAGCGCGCCAGGCACAACTGGAGGTTCCGACCGACGTTAAGAATTCAATAAGAAACTCCCCAGTCGCAATGTTCAGGTCCGAGGTCAAATGGCTCTGGTTGTTCCACCGGGGATGCGATCCAAGCCGGGAAAACACTCCGGTAAACATGCAGTTCCACAAGAACGCGCGAGGGGGTCAATCGCCCAAGGCATACTTAGCTGAGCGTGCGCTTCCAACTTTTTCTGCTTTTCGTAGTCGCGCTAGGCATCAAGCTGTTGTTTTATCTTCTTGACCCACAGCCCGCCTTCCACTTCGGCGACTCGGCTGCGTACTTGGCAACCGCATTGAACGGGTACATACCGCGTGATCGCAGCTTTACTTATGGATTTCTGCTTCGCCCATTGGTCACCGCGACCCATTCGCTCCTGCCGGCGCTACTGTTCCAAATGCTGCTCTCGGCTGTGGCGAGCTTCATTGCGGGTCTTTGTCTTCTGCGCTTCTTCCGTACCGGATTTCCGATTGCCCTAACCTTTACTGCCCTGTGCGCGCTGGACCCTTTGCAATTGATGTCCGAACGCCTCATCATGACTGAGAACGCAGCAACCTTCAGCTTTGCCGTCCTTTTCCTGGCATGTCTGTGGTACCTGAAGAGCCGCAGGCTTTCAGTCTTATTCCTCGTTCAAGTAATAGGGGTGCTGCTGGTCAGCCTCCGCATTGGCTTCCTGCCCCTGGTGCTCGTACTGTCGGTTGTGCTGCCCCTGATGCACTGGCGTAAGGGCGCAGGGCAACCTAATTGGGAGGTCTACGATGCACTATTTCTCGCCGTGCTGTCGAGCCAGGCAATGCTATGGGGCTACCGGCATGTCTATGGGGATCTGACACAGGAGGCTCCGGCCTATCTTTCCCGCGATGGCTACTTTCTTCTGGCGGACATGTCGCCCATCGTCACTCCAGCTGACTACCCGGATGCCGCCAAGCGCGAACAGGTATTTGGGCATCTCACCTTTCCCTTGCGCAATCCTGACTCGCGCCGACCGACCCGATGGATGGAGGGAGGTTTGTGCAGTGCCGTGCTGAAGGCATCTGGTAACGACGAGAGTCTTGCCAACCGGATCGCACGGCAAACCGCCATAGCTGCCATCCGTCGCAACCCGACCGGCGTTCTTTGGCTTGGCGCCTTCACCTACCGCGAATTTTTTGACCGTGAAAAACTGCTTTGGACGCTGCGACTTGAGCAGGGTCAAATGGTAGAGCCGGATGGGAATGAGGTGGCGCTCATGCGCTACTTTCGTCCGCTCGATGTGACTCACCGCAACTTCAATACAATTATTGGCCGCTGGCAGAACGTAAGCACTTTGTGGTGCTGGATGGTAATACTAACCCCGCTGCTCGCGCTCCTCGCGTCAGCCGTGTGGGGGCGGCAGACGATTGCCGCCGACTGGTTTACGCTTCTCTGCAGTCTGATTCTCCTGGCTGCAGCCGTTATCCCGGTCGATATCGCCAGCCCGCGTTACCTGTTGCCTCTATCCTGGCTGACGCTGGTGATCATCGGTTCAGCTTGGAGTCGAATACGGGCTATGATCCAGGAGCGCCGAGGGCAGCGCTCTTACCGTGCATGATATTGACCAGCTCCTTCTCAAGAGCCGCCAATGCCTCTGGCGCGGTCGCCTGATGGGTCAGAATCGAGTGGATGCCGCGCGCGTAAGCACGGGAGACTTCCGTGTAGTGAACGCCGGCTACAGACGAAGGACGAGCGACCGCCGATCGGAACAGCGGGGATCTAATTGGTTCGAAGAAGAGCCTCCCTTGACGCATGGCCGGGTCTGAGTAAAGATCGCTGAAAGCTGGGGGCACATAGGAATGTTCGAAGCGCCAGGCCTGAAACGAATGCGAAGTCACAGCCTGTACAAGTTGGGCAGCTTCTCGAGGATGCTTGGAGTGTTTCGAGACGCCATAGCCCCAACCGCCTATCGTTGAAGCAGGCCGGACGCCCGGATCGTGCGGCAGAACCGCTACTCCCACCTTTCCATGAAGGAAAGAATCGGGTGCAGGCGCAATGCCTTTTGCAGCCGTCCAATTGCGCGCGAAAGCCCCATTCCCTTCCTCCCACACATTCTCCACGTCTTCTTCCAGATACGCGGTTGTCCCGGGGGGCGAGATCCAGTTCACCCAGCGTGCCGCGCGCGTGAAAGCCTTAGCTGCCCGACTATTGTTCAGTGAGGCCGTACCGTCACTTTCAAGAATTCGGCCGCCGCCGCTCGAGATTTGATATTCCTGGGCAACACAGGTCAGCGTCTCGGTGGGAGCGCCTTCCCAGAGGTATCCCCAAAAATTTGAATTTCCGCTTTTGCGTTCACCTTCCTGAATCGTGAGGGCCATCTTCTCCAACTCATCCCAGGTCTGCGGAGGCTGCTTGAATCCATACTTGTGCAGTAAATCTGTGCGGTAGTACAGAAGTGGGAACTCAGTCTCTTGTGGGAGCGCAATCAGGTTGCCCCCTACTTGGTAGGCCTTCAGAACTTCCGGTATAAACGAGGCGATGAGGGATTTAGGGACATATGGGGTCAGATCTAGCAGATACTGGCCCAGATTGCCTGCCCAGACATTGTCGAGCGAACAAACATCGGGAACGGGTGCGCCCGACTGCAGCAGTTCCAGTTCTTGAGCAAGCAGGCCATCGCTGCTCTCATTGCCGGCGATAGACCGGACGGCAATGCCGGTTGACCGGGTGAACTTCTCTTCAATTTGACGCTGCAGGGCTTCGCGTTCCACATAGGCCGGATCGACCACGCTGAGTTCGACCGAGCGATAGGAAGTCGTCCTGACGGCCGTTGCTCGTTGGCACGCAGCAGATGTTACGAGGAGCACAGCTAAGAGAACGGCCCTCGCTTGCTGTCCAGTCACGGGCGCGAGACGTGGCATTTAGCGGCTAAGGAGAAAGTGAATACCGCATTCTATAACTCTCAAGGAACTTTATGAGAGCTAACCATCCGTAAACAGTCCACAATAGCTGATAGCTCAGGAGAGAGTAACTCCGGTGCTTTACAACTCTCAAAGAGGAGTCTTGAACGGGCCGAGCCGAGTCGAGCGTACTTAAGAGATGAATGAACAACCATGTAAAATCTCTCTAAGTTTGTCGATAAGTCCTAAGTAAGACTGCTAATGACACTTGACCCAAAAAACGGGGATAAGCTGGTTGACCCCGTGGACGGCTTCGGAAACCGTCTTTTTCGGGGTGGCATCCGGCGTCAGATCACTACCGCTTTCGCTTGCGTCTCGCTTATTCTCATTCTCGGTACTGCTGTCAGCACCTACCAGTTCAGCCTGTTGGAAAGAGAAAATGGGCGAATCAACCGGGTTGACCATCAGGCACTGACAGTACTTCGCGTGAGTAACGATGTCGCCACGTATGAGCAGAGACTGCGGGAATCACTCAACACTCACGACGCAAAGGCGTTTGCGGAACAAGCGAAAAGTCTCGGTCAAGCCATAGAAACTCACGTAGCGACCGCCGAAGGGGCTTTCGCAGTCTCGGAGATGGCCGGTAATCGAGACGCACGGTTTGCTTATACCTTGGCATCCGTTCGCCACTCTCTTCTGGACCACATCAGCGGATTGACCGACTTGGCGGCCACCGGCGACTGGCAGGCGGTGAGGCTGCGGATCGATAAGCAGACCCGGCGTGAAAGCGCCCGTATGGCGGTGCTGGTCCACGAACTGGATGATGACATTCTAGGAGCCCGGAACAATGCTGTCGGAACCATGCGGGCAGTCCGCTTTCGTGCTGAGATTGCGCTCCTTGGCTCGGTCGGGATAACGCTGCTTGTTAGCTGTTTGCTGGCAGTGCGCTTCACCCGGCGCCTTACCCGCCCGCTTTCGCAGCTGCAGATGGGCGCACGAGCCTTAGCCCAGGGCGACTTCAAGCAACGTGTTCCTGCTGATGGCATCGACGAACTGGCGGAAGTCGGGCGATCCTTCAACGACATGGCTTTCAGGCTTTCAAAGCTTTACGAAACGGTGCGGGAGAGTGAAGCGCATTTCCGCTCCCTAATCGAAAACGCCGCTGACCTGATCCTGGTGTTCGACGAAGGTGGCAAATTTAGCTACATCAGTCCGGCAGTTGAACGCATCCTGGGCAAAGCTCCTGAGCGCTTATTGGGTAGACCGGCTGCCGATTTCATTCAAGCTAGCGCTCCAGAAGTACGCGCCATGCTTTCGGGCTCTGAGATTACCTGGTCTGTTCTGGCGTCGTTTGAGTTTCAGATTCAGGCGGCAGACAAGTCGCAACTTGTGCTGGAAGGGAGCGCGAGTAACCGACTCCACGACCCGGCGGTTCGAGGCCTTGTGGTGAACGCCCGCGACGTTACTGCCCGCAAAGAAGCTGCGTATGAAATCCAGAAGTTAAACGAGGAACTCGAGCAGCGTGTTCTTCTGCGAACCGCGGAGCTGCAGGATGCAAAGGAACTGGCCGAAGCGGCAAGCCGCGCTAAGGGTGAGTTCCTCGCCAACATGAGCCACGAAATCCGGACTCCTATGAACGGAGTTGTCGGTATGGCAGAGCTTGCCTTGCAGGCTCGTACCGATGCAGAGCGCTTTGAGTACCTGCGAACAGTGGTGCAGTCTGGCGAAAGCCTGCTGGGAATTATCAACGACGTGCTCGACTTCTCCAAGATGGAGGCGGGCAAGCTAGCTCTGATTGAGCAACCGTTTGACCTGCGTGACTGTGTTGCCGACAGCCTTCGTACCCTGGCCGGGCGCGCCCATGAGAACAAGCTGGAGTTGATCTTTGAAGTGGAGCCCAATGTTCCCGAGATCATCAGAGGAGACAGTGGCCGGCTTCGGCAGGTTCTTCTGAACTTAGCTGGAAACGCCATTAAATTTACGCATGAAGGTGAGGTGACGGTGCATGTTGCACTCGCTGAGAGTGCGCCAGATCCCGGAGCCGGTCCGGCCGATCTCGCATTGCTTTTCTCCGTTCAGGACACAGGCATCGGAATTGACAACACTCAGCAGCGGTCTATCTTTGAGCCCTTCACGCAAGCAGACAACAGCAGCACACGGCAATATGGCGGAACAGGCCTGGGTTTGACCATTTGTCGAAGGTTAGTCGATCTGATGGGTGGGCACATCACCCTCGAGAGCGAGAAAGGGACTGGCACTACTGTCTCTTTCCTGGCACGATTTGGACGCGTGCCCGCTGTCGCCGCAGAGAACAGTCCGGCGAAGCGGGATAGCTCTCATGTGCTCGTGGTTGACAGTCACGGCAAACACGCCGGTGTGATCAATCGTCTGTTAGAACACTGGGGCCATTGCACAAAGCTGGTGGAAACATCCGGACAAGCTTTCTCGTATCTAACCGGCTGCTTGGACCCGGTTCAAGCCGTCATTGTCAACGAGTCCAGCGTCCCCGATTATCCAGCTTTAGTGGCCTCACTTTCGAACCTGGGTGATCGCGTTGCACCCCGGCTGATCACACTTCGTGACGCTGTTGCCCGAAGCTCCTCACCGAACCGGGAACTAAGCGGTCATATCATGATTCGTCCAGTCAAGCACAACGACCTGAAGGAAGCGCTTCTCCGATCCGATCAGGGCGCGATAACGGCTGAAAAGGCATGGCCGGCAGAGAGTCTGGACTCGCCGGACGGCCCCTTGCGCATCCTACTTGCGGAAGATAACGCGGTTAATCAATTAGTCGCCAGCCGCATGTTACAAAAGCTGGGGCACACCGTTGAAGTAGCAGAAAACGGCCTGATTGCCACTGAAATGCTGAAGCGCTCTAACTTCGACTTAGTGCTGATGGACGTGCAAATGCCAGTAATGGATGGGCTGGAAGCAGTTGCGCTGATTCGAAATCGTGAGCGAGCAACCGGCTCCGACCACCAGATGATTGTTGCCATGACCGCCCACGCGCTCCATGGAGATCGCGAGCGAATGCTGGAGGTAGGCATGGACGATTACCTATCCAAGCCCATTTCGCAGGTGGAAATCAAGCGAGTGCTGGCCTCGGTTCCCTGCCGCAGCCTAGCCGTTCCGGCTGCATAGGAGCCAGCCTAATAAGCTGTACCAAAGTAGTCATCCCCCGGCGAACTCCAGCACTGGAGGCTTTTCCCCTAGTGCTTCCTGAGCGCTCCTCCACTCAGTTGTCAAGTCACTCTGTCCCTCGTCGATCAAGGACTCAATGATGATTGGCACGCTTTCCGGTATGTATATTGCTAAAGGTTGAAACGCTCGAACGGCGCTAACTGAGATGGGGTCGTGTCGGCTGGATGTGTTTACCTCGCTGATGTGCACCTGGACCAACTTATGTCCAAATGCCTGAAGGAGAAGGACAGCTTCTGTCATGCTCGGATCAACCTGTCGAGCGTGGCCAACATCGAAGCAGAAGCCTGCATCGGGGAGCTCTTTAAAAAGAGAAGCCAATTCGGAAACGTTACGGCCAATCGGCTTTCGTTTATCCATGTTTTCAATGAGCAATCTCGAGCCTAGCTTTGACCACAGCCTTGGAGAGAAGATTACGTCGGGATGCACAACCACGGGAAAAGCCGGCCGCAACTGGACCAAAGTGTCGATGATACACGTCTCCATGTTTCGATCGAAGTAGCTGGGCGAATGGACGCTTATAAACTCAAACGCGCTTAAGTCGATCTCTGGAAGTGCAACGGCAATGGGGTTTAACTCGCTAACCCGCAAGGCTGACAGTTCAACTGCTTTTACACCGAAGTCGCGCAATAGACGCAGCGCCCGAGTGAAGTTGCCTTTCGCTAAAGCACCAGTAGAAAAGCCAATTGGCCGCATTAGAAGATTCCGTACTCCACCGCTAAATCTTGCAACCGACTATCAGCTTTGAGAAATAAATTTACCAGTCCACCATGGAACGGCTTCGTCATTTCCTGCACCTCTCTCCATGCATCAGATGTCCGGAGGTCCTCATGATTTTGCGCTTTTTCCAATTGTTGCCGCTTTTCTTCATCATCTAAGACGGCCAGAAACTTTGTTGTAAGACTCAAAAATATCCATCGCCGTCTCGTCTTTAATTGTCAGATCCAAACAGGCTTTCGCAACCGTGTCCAGCGGTGACAACTTGAGTTGATCCTCCAGATATTCGAGCATCAGTGATACGTTACGACCAGGAGATTGCAATTCTTTTCTTGCGATAGCTGCAGATTCGTCCAGATTACAGAAAAAGCATCGTAACAAACCAGCAGCGAAGACCAGCTTCCTGGACATCCGCAGTTTAGCGTTACGCAAGGCCCACTTCTTGTCCCGATCGGCAACCTGCTTGTAGACGAAATCTACAGGGATCGTTCGCCAATACCGCGTGAAATCATTAAGAAGAAAACGAGGAACGCGAACTTTTCCACTACTATGCGTCAACCCTCTATCATCCTCCAGGTAGCGACGAAGAATCTGTCTACGGACTCGGTCGTATGCCTCACGACCCCCAAAGGGAAGCGACTCCAACAGGAGAAGGACTCGACGCGTTGTGTTTGAATTCAGATCGTCCTCTCCGCCGATCTTGTGTATCAAGTCGTGGCTGCTGACGAATTTTCCGAATATGCCGCTTTGGCCTGGCTTGATGTATCCATTCGAAGCCAACGCTTGCTCAACTTCAGCCTCTTGTCTTTTATGTTCCGGTGCTGCTGATCCGTCTACAAGTAAGATCCAGTCGGTGTCACTGCCGGAAGTAACCTCGAATCGAGCCACGGATCCAAAAACAACGACACTCGTATCTGACCCGCTACGCCTTGTGAACAGTTCGGATAGCCCTCTCCGCATCACAAGCGTATCTGCATGAGCTTTTTCGATGGACGGCCATCTTACATTGAGGCGCTCTTGAAGAATGTTTATTTTCGAAGATGGAAAGGAGTCGCTCATTAAATCGTCTTAATTCTACAATTGCGATCACCCCCTGCAACGGTTTTCGAGACAGTCACATGTCCCTCCTCCTACTTGCAAAGTGGCCGCTCAAACGGCTCATTATTGGCTCTGATACCTTCGAAACTGTTCCTCTTCCTTCCTTCCGAATCTCATGGCTCGCCTGCTCCCGTTCTTCCTCGCCGCTATCTCTCTCATCCAAGCAGCACCACCCATCCCGACTCCCGAAAGCCACTTTCACCATCCGATCGGCGTTGACCGGGTTCTTCTCGACTGGGACCAGGTGGTTTCCTACTTTGAAAAACTAGCCGGGGCCAGCCCGCTGATCCAAGTACAAGAGATCGGCAAAACTGCCGAGGGTCGGCCCTTCATTGCCGCCATCATCAGCGACCGCGAAAACATGAGGAACCTTCCCCGGTTAAGGGACATCCAGCGCCGACTGGCTGATCCGCGCCTGACCACGCCTGCAGAAGCCGAAAAGCTTTTTCCCCAGGCCAGAAACGTGGTCATGATCACTTGCTCCATCCATGCCACTGAAGTTGCATCCACGCATACTGCGGTTGAGTTCGCTTACAAGCTCCTGACCGACGAGTCGCCGCGCTTTCAAGCGATCCGTAAGAACACCGTTGTGATCCTCATTCCTTCGCAGAATCCAGATGGCGTTGATATTGTCACGCGCTGGTATCGCAAAACTTTAGGTACGCCGTTCGAAGGCACTTCCCCGCCCGAGCTCTATCACCATTACGTCGGCCACGACAATAATCGCGATTGGTACATTTTCTCCCAGCCTGAGACGCGCCACACCGTGCAGTTGTTCAACAAGTGGCATCCTGAGATCTGGTACGACGTGCACCAGCAGGGTGCTACCGCGTCACGAATCTTCGTTCCGCCGTGGCTCGATCCAATTGAGCCGAACATCGACCCGATCATTGCTCAGGAAATGAACATGATCGGCACCGCGGTTGCGAGTGACCTCACTGCTTCGGGAAAAGTTGGCGTGGCCATTCACGCAGCTTATGATTTCTGGACGCCTGCCCGGCACTATCAGGCGTTCCACGGCGGCT
Source organism: uncultured Bryobacteraceae bacterium (assembly GCA_964248405.1). Taxonomy (GTDB): domain Bacteria; phylum Acidobacteriota; class Terriglobia; order Bryobacterales; family Bryobacteraceae; genus Bog-105. Next base: position 213,019 of record CAXTYH010000001.1, on the reverse strand, counting down.
TGCGAATCCTGACTGAATCGGCCAGCGCCAAGCTTGCGACGCCTATCACTGTGAAGCCGGAGCAACTGGATACGCATCCGCTCGGCTACAACGCACAGCAGAGCAGTTGGAATTTTCTTCAACCCTGGCCCGGCGGAACCTGGCGCTTGCGCGACATCATCGATTACCAGATGACTGCCTTCGAGTCGCTGCTGTGGAACGCAGCCATTCACCACGACGACATGGCCCGTAACTACTACACCGTTGCCCAGCATCAGGTTGCCCGCACCTCGCCCTACGCTTTTGTCGTTCCGGCTGAACAACGTGATCCCGGCGCCACTCGCCGCCTTTTGGAGACGCTCCAATTCGGTGATGTCGAGATTGCTCGCGCTGCCAACGGCGATCATATTATCTCGATGCAGCAGCCGTATAGCGGTTGGGCAAAAGCATTGCTTGAGCGCCAGCACTATCCGGACCTGCGCATGTATCCCGGCGGACCCCCGCAGCGGCCCTATGACACAACCGCCGAGACGCTGCCGTTACTGTTCGGCGTCGATGTGAAAACAGTGGAAGCGCCACCACCAGGTCCTTTGCAAAAAGAGAGCTTTCCTTTCGATGCCCCGGCGCCAGTTGCTTATGGAGCTTCCGACACAGATAGCTGGCGCACGGCAACTGCGGCTTGGAAGAGTGGCCGCCCTGTCTGGCGCAACGAGAAAACGGGCGACTTCTCGAGCACAGGTAACGGAGCTGGCTGGCGGAAAATTCAGGCTCCGCGTATTGCTCTGTTCCGGAGTTACAGCCCCGCAATGGATGAAGGATGGACGCGCTGGCTGCTGGAAAAGTTCGGGTTCGCCTTTCAAAATGTAAGTGCCCCCGACTTACAAACCGGCTCGCTGAACGAGAAGTTTGACGCAATCATCTTTCCCGATCAGCCTCCTTCTTCCATCACCAACGGGTTCAAAGCCGGGTCGATGCCGCCTGACGTTTCCGGTGGCCTGGGTGAGCGAGGCATTGCAGCTGTCAAGCAGTTTGCCAATAGCGGTGGTACGGTGCTGTGCTTCAACCACTCGACTGCGTTCTGTATTAACGATCTCGGTGCTGAGGCAACAAACGCAGTCGGCAAGCATGTAGCTGCAGCGGGGGGCGATGAACCAGATCCCGATGTTTCTGCACCGGGCGGACGATCGGGCGGAGGCTTCTACTCGCCCGGATCTCTGCTCAATGTAAAGCTCGATCAGAATAGCCCCCTTACGCGTGGGTTGCCACCGGATATTGCGGTCTGGAGCGAACAGAGTCCCGCATTCACGACCACTCAGGAAGTGGTGGCCCGCTATCCGGAGAGCGGCATCCTCGCGTCCGGATGGTTGTTAGGCGCTGACCTGATTGCCAATCAAGCGGCTCTGGTAGACGCTCGCGTCGGTAAGGGCCACGTGATCTTGTTCGGCATGCGTCCACAGTACCGGGCGCAAAGCTACCAGTCTTTCAAGTTGTTCTTTAATGCCCTGATTGCCTATCCAGGGACTGCCTCTCATTCGGCTTCTGAGTAGCAACCTATAACGGATTCCTTCCGGGCTTAGCGCTTACTTACTAGTCTGGCCTTTTTGGTGCCGCGCTCACCGGAACACCGTTGGAGGCAGGTTCTGTTTGGCAGGGTCGCGCCGGGCACCGAGAGCTGAGCAGCCTTTAGCTTGGGATATCGAGATGATTGGATGGCGGTTGAAGAAATGACCAGGAGCCACGGACCAATGCGACTCCAGCCCCGTTTTTTTCATCTCTGATGGAGGAGCCACGAACGTCGATCGGGAACGACTCGTTTGTTTGGACCTTGAGGGGAAGACGATGACAACGCGCAAACCATTCGACCCAGCACTGCGTCGCTCTCTAAATGAGCAGGCCGCGGCTTCCGGTGAGCCACCCTCGTCCAAGGCGGATGACGAACGCGTCCGCATGGCACGCGCTTCCCTGGTGCGTGCACTGGAGAGCCGTACCTCCATAACCGGCCTGCCAAACGGAGTTAAAACCCGTGAACTGGAGATTGCTCCCGGTTTAGCCGCACGCCTATACTTGCCATCCGAGAGCTCCGAAAAGTCTCTGCCCGTCATGGTGTATCTGCACGGGGGCGGGTGGGTCGCCGGCTCGGTCGCGACCATTGATCCATTCTGCCGTTTGCTGAGTGAGGCGGCTGGTGTGATAATCGCCTCGGTTGAGTATAGGCTTGCGCCGGAGCATCGTTATCCAGCCGCTGTCGAGGACACGCTTACCGCGGCGCGTTGTGCCGCTGAGCATGCGGGGGAGTGGGGCGGTGATGCGTCGCGCCTTGCTTTGGGTGGCGATAGCGCCGGCGGCAATCTGGCCGCAGTGGCAGCCAACCAGTTACGGGCCGGGGGAGAGTTCCCTGCTCTGCGCGCCCTGATGCTGCTCTATCCCGTCACCGATTACCCGAACGCCGGCCATCTCTCCTATATCGAAAATGCGAGCGGCTACGGGCTGGAGGCTAGTCAAATGCGCTGGTTTTGGCAGCAGTATGCACCAGGCACTTCACAGAGGGATCCGACGGCGTCGCCGCTGCAAATTCAGAAGGTTCCGTCCTTGCCGCCAACCTTGGTGGCTACTGCAGAGTATGACGTGCTCCGTGACGAGGGTATCGCCTACGCCCTGAAACTGAAAGCAGCCGGCGTTCCGGTCAGTTATGTGCATGCAGCGGATATGTGCCATAACTTCCCGGCGACGCCCGGCCTGGTAGGCCGGCTTCCCCAGTGCAACGCCACTCTGGCGGAGATTGCAGTCTGGCTAAAGAACACATTAGCCCTGAGTGAGCCCACACTGAGCAGCTACTTACAATAGCCCCTGACCTTTAAGGGCTACTGTCTCCACTTCGAGTCTCTATGAAGTAAACCGGGCTTCGTTTGGCTCTTTAGGATCCAACCCGCCGAACTTAGCTGCCAGATCAGGGCGAATCTGCCCCAGGATGCGGAATGCGACCTTTCTCCCATGATGGTAGGCCTCTGCGTAAAGGCGGTCTCGTTCGCCTCGCGAGTGCGCAAAGCCAATACTGTAGAGCCGGTCCAGCGATAAGCCCATCACCTTCGTTCCAGCGTAGGCCACCGCAGCCTTACCAATCAGTCCGCCACCGAACGGGATCTTTCCAACCGCCTGCTTAGCCAGGGCTCGCCAGCCGAAGGCGCTTGCAACGATACCCGCAATCTCAGATTTCTGCTCGGAGTAGCCGACCTCGCGGTCACTGGCCGCCGCGAGATGGAAAGCCATCCGGACCTGATTCATGGTCAGGAAGGCGCTGTCAGATGCAAATTCCGCGACTGCCCAGGGCAGTTCAATGATGCTTGGGATAACGTCCGGCAGCGCCGTCGCCATGGAGAACAAGACGTTCTCGCGTGCCGTACTGGCAATTACCCGGTTTACATACGGTTTGCGGAATGGATAGAACGAGCGGGCTAGAACGATGCCGGCCTGCGGATGTCGAACTAACGCCTTCTCAACCATGTGATCAGGGTTGTCCGGACGGAATACCAGAGCCCCCGCTGGGCTTACTGCCGCTTCGTCGTACACCGAAAGCAGATGGGCGTTCCCCGCCGCAGTCGCTTCGCCTCTGGTCAGCAACTCCCGCGACTCGGTGCGGCGAGCGGGCCGCAACTCCTGAAGGAAAAAGTTCTCCATGCGCTGGTAGGCGTCCTCGCTGTTCGCATGGAGAGAAATGTGAACCGGCTTTTCGGTCAGTTCACGAACCTGCGAAGGGTTCAGCGTGTTTAACGCGCTACGGATGTGTAGAAGGCTTTGCAATGCCACTGGATCTCCTGTGCGAGAGAGGGACGTCTGCGTCACTCAACCGCATTACTACTTTAAGGCGTGTCTGCCAATCAATATTGACACCCACACGTTCGACCTCAACTTCAGGAGAAAAGTAACGAAGAACGGCTGCATTTGATGAATGAAAACTGACGGCAGGCGCCAGCAGAGTGAGCCGGGGCGATTGACGGCTAAGATGTAAGGCGGGAAACAGATGAGACAGTTCTCCGCGCCCGGAATGTTCGCGGATCCGGATCCAGTAATCCAGCGCCTGCAGCGGAAGATGTAAATCTTCGGAAGCCTTCAGTTCCAGCACCGTCAGGCGTCCATTGGGTGAAGCGGCCAGCAGGTCAACGGCATCCCGATCCTCACCGGCAAAGGTCAGCACTTGACCATGGACAGGCTCCGGCAGTAGGTCGGGGTGGATTACCTGGATGTTGTTTCGCACTGCTCCCTCCAGCCAGCGCTCAGGGGACGCGACCGGTGCAGCAGATCGGGTACCCGACAATTCAAGGAGTTGACAGGCAAACTCCATGACCTCTTCACCACGCGAGCTTGGGATCTCGCGTCTCTCTTGTAAGCCAAGAGTCAGGCGGCCGTGCTCGATGTGGGCGAACTCTGTGCCTTGAAAGCGGATACTGATAGCGCCGTTCAGCTTCGGCACGAGACTGACATGCGGCACGGCGCTGAGACGATGGAGCAGTGTGGTTGATTCCTCGCTCAAGCCCGCCGAGGTTGAGTGGGAGCCGACGCGAGTTTCAAGATTGCCTAGATCCTGCAAGTCGACTTCCCCAGCCGATCCGTGCTCATTAAAACGATAGATCCTGGTACCGAGCAAATTGCCCTCGAGCCAGCGCAGGCGATGGGCCGTCAAGCAGCCTGCCGCATCGGGCAAGAACAGGCACAAGCTCACGCGCCTTCCCGGTTGGAGCGAACTTCGGACATGATGGAACCACAACAGAGCAAAGCTTAGGAAGTGCGCTTCGTGCTGTGGAGCCGGGCAGGCAATGGCGGCGAGAACCTCCGACCCTTTTTCAAGCCGGGCTCGTGGAAAGACTGGCGAGAAGGAGCGGCGTAGATCCATGCTGCTTGACAAAGCTGCGATGTGCCACTGAGGCAGTTGCCGGGAAAGCATGCGGCGGAACTGGCCGGCGAAACTGTGACGGGCGCCTACCCGTTGACGGTGCGCTGTCTGTGGGCGTTGGAGGTCAAGAAACGTGAGCTTGCCCTCCTGACCACCAAAGCGCTGGAAGGCACAGTCCAAGATGCCCGGACGTCCGTCCCGAACGCTAGTGATGCGACGGCAGAGCAACCGATTCCCGCTCGATACTTCAACCCAAAGGCGCGCGTTGCGAACCTCGAGTTGATACGACCCGGCCAGCAGCGGTATGACCTCATCGCCTTCCTCCAAAACGGCGGGAGCACGACAGGAAGCGATGAATTCAGCTATCGATTGCAGAAGCTGTTCCGGATCGGAAGTCACCGCGCTGCTTTCTTTGCTCTTATGATGGAGGTTTGGCACTCGACTCGTTCAGTTTCGAAGATCGCCTTGCGGCCGTAGAGGCTCGAATCATGCAAGCGTCGCAGCGGTGTGGGCGCGATCCCTCCGAAATACTGTTAGTGGCTGTTTCCAAGAAATTTTCTGCCGATATCGTCCGAGCGGCTTACCAAGCTGGTGCGCGCGACTTCGGCGAGAACTATGTGCAGGAGTTTGCCGATAAGCATCCGTTCCTCGCCGGAGAACTACGGGGTGCTCGGTTCCATCTAATCGGACATCTTCAGTCCAATAAGGCACGCACGGCTAGCGAGTTGTTCGATGTGATCCAGACAGTGGATTCGGCCAAGCTGATGGGGCGATTGCAACAGGTGGCCAAAGAGTCAAGGGAAGAGCGCGAGATCTACCTGGAGATCAAGTTAGGCCAGGAAGATGGCAAGACCGGAGCCGATCCGCAAGACATTCCCGCGTTGCTTCAGGCGGCGGCTCACTGTCCTAATCTGCGCTTAGCCGGTCTGATGACCATTCCGCCTTGGTCGGACGACCCGGAAATTTCCCGGCCCTACTTTCGCAAGCTGGCGGAACTGGGGCGAGAGTACGGTCTGCGCGGGCTGTCGATGGGCATGTCAGCCGATTTCGAAGTTGCGATTGAAGAGGGAGCGACAGTCATTCGCGTGGGCACGGCGCTGTTTGGGGCACGGCCAAAGCCGCAAAGCCGCGAGCTGTCCACCGCCGAATGAGACTCGCAGCAACGCTGGGCAGCCTGGTGCTTTGCGTGGTTTGGTCAGCGTGGGGCTCGGGAGAGCCGGCACAATCCATTGCGTCGTCACGCGAGCCCGAGGCCGTCTCCGTTCCCATGCGGGACAGCGTACGATTGACAGCCGACCTCTATTTACCTCAGACAACGGCGGCGCGTCTTCCCACGGTACTTGTGCGAACTCCTTACGACCGCAAAGCACGCTCGACGGCTTCCTATGCGAACTTGACGGGTCGTGGATTTGCCGTGCTTATTCAGGACGTTCGCGGCCGCTACGGGTCGGAAGGCGCTTTTGGGCCGACAGCGCAGGAGGGCCCTGACGCCGACGACACTTTAAACTGGATCGCGCGCCAGCCCTGGTCAGATGGCCGGGTCGGCATGACAGGCAGTTCCTATCTCGGCATTTTGCAATGGTGGGCAGCCGTCCAGCAGAATTCGCACCTGGTGACCATCTCGCCCATGTGCTCAGGCGACGACGAATACAGCGATCGATGGTACTCAACCGGGGGCGCCTTACAGATAGGTCACCGCTTGCTTTGGCTTGCTGAGAATCTGACGCCGCCTTCCCATGTGCGCCCACTATTTGCGAGCTACATCGGGCACCTGCCGCTGGAGACGGCCGATGTGGTCGCCGCCGATACGGCCCTGCCTTCCTGGCGAACCGGCCTCCATCATCCTTCTTATGACGCTTATTGGAAGACGACGAGCATTCGGGAAAAGCTTGACCGAATTACCATCCCGGTACTCTCCTTTGGCGGATGGTTTGACGGGTATGTTGAAAGTGATCTGGATGCGTTCTCCCGTTTAGCCAAGCGGCAGGCGACCGTTGAGACCTGGATCGGGCCCTGGTCGCACAATCCGGGTTGGCAGTTTCCGACCCGCAACTTTGGACCGGATGCCGCACTGCCTATACGCCGCAAGCAGGGCGAGTGGTTTGACCGGTGGCTGAAACCGGCTGACGTTGCTACTCGCGTTGAGGCGAAGTCGCCGAGCCTGCATTTGTTCGTGATGGGCCCGAATGTTTGGCGCGAAGAGCACGAGTGGCCCCTGGCAAGAACACACTTTACGCCGGCCTATCTCACCAGCGCCGGCCATGCCAATTCCTCAACTGGCGACGGCGAACTGCAGTGGCGTCAGGCGGAGGGAGGCAAGAACGATACGTTTAACTATGACCCCAAAAGCCCTGTGCCGACGACCGGCGGGTCTATCTGCTGTGAGCCGACTGTACTGCCGCCGGGTCCGCTTGACCAAACCGAAGTCGAGCAACGGCCCGATGTTCTGGTCTACACCAGCCCGCCTCTGCGTGACGAATTGGAGGTAACCGGTCCGGTAAAGGCGGTGCTGTATGTTTCGAGTTCAGCTAACGATACGGATTTTACGGCCAAGCTGGTGGACGTGGAACCGACCGGTCGGCCGCTGCTGGTGACTGATGGCATTCAGCGCATGCGATACCGGCTTTCGCTGGAAACTCCTACGCTGATGAAGCGCAACACGGCTTATCAGGTGACTGTAGATGCAGGCGTGACCAGCTACGTATTCGGCGCGGGACATCGGGTTCGTTTGGAAATATCGTCAAGTAATTTCCCAAGGTTTGACCGCAACCTGAATAGCGCACTTCCCAACGCCGAAGAAACAAGGATGACGCAGGCCAAGCAGACGATTTTTCACGAGAGCGGCTATCCGTCAGCGCTGATTCTCCCGGTGATACCCAAAGCGCCCCAGCGAGGCGAGCACAGGTCGCCGTTCGAGTAGGTCGAAGTCACTGCCCGGCGGTCCTTTCCTCTTGCGATCACCCGGGACGGGCAGGTAGTTACTGACACCGTGATAAGGCTTCCCATCCTAGAGCGATCTGCCGGCTTCGTTCGGCCCATTTAGTACGGGTTACAAACGACAAGTTAGCGCCGAGTCTGTAGTACGCGTAACTGTTGACGCAGCAGTCCTGGTGATTTAACCTCCCCATAGGGTTTTCGACCGTTAGTAGAAGCACGGTAGTTCGGCGCCACCATTTCTGCGTCCGTATCGGGAGTAAAGCAACTTACTATGCGCTATTTCGTCTTTTTCTTTCTCATAGGCATGGCCTTGTTCGGCATGGAATGGTTTGTGGTGTCAGGCGATTTACTGGCAGGAAACTACGGCCCGGGGGAAGTACCACAGGTGCAATTTTCCAATCCTCGCTAGCGAGCACATCGATGATCGACAGAAAAACAACTTTGATGGATCGTGTAACAGCTCAAAAGGGCTGGACGAAGTCAAAAGTTGAGTCTGTCAACCGAAGCACTGGGCGAGTTCTGTTAGTAGCCAGCGCGGGAACATGCCTTGTGACTCTGCTTTATCTGCTGCTGTTCTGGAATCATTTCGTCGGTCTTCGCTCAGGCCTGGGCGAGTTTCTGGGAGGGAGCCAGTTCCTAGCTGGTTTGCGACCGTATCGGGATTATTTCTCGACGGCTATGCCCCTCAACATTCTGAAGTCGGCTTCCGAGTTGGCTGTTTTTGGCAACCTACCGATTGTCTCGCGAGCGTGCGGAGTGATCGAGCGGCTATTCATTGCCGGGTTGCTGTTCGCGTGGTTGGCAAAAGTGTTTCGTGCTCATCACGCCGCACTTGCCGCGATAGTAACGATGGTTGTCTCCAGCGGCGACACTGCTGACCCAATCAGCTCCTACAATCACGATGCCATTCTCTTTGCAATGGCCTGCGGTTTTCTGGCGAGCTACGCTTTGGACGAGACTCGCCCAGTCAAACGGGTTGTACTGTTTGCTGCCTTCGCGGGAGTTTACGCCGGACTGTCCTTTGCAACCAAGCAAACGATTGGTCCCGGTATCACTGTGGCTGTTCCAGCCGTAGTTGCTGCTTGCCTATTTAGGCTGGGAGACGCTCGAAGAGCTACGATTTTTCTAGGGTCGTTCGCTCTGGGCTGGGCACTCATTGCCTCCGTTCTGCTTTCCTGGTTGGACCAGCTGGGTATTCTAAACTCTTTTTTACATCAGGTATTCGTACAGGGACCGGCGGCCAAAGCGTCGCATCCGATTGACTTTCTACTACGCTTCGTCGAGGTCACGCGGCAGTTGAAATGGTCGGCACTGGGCGGTGCTGTCGTTGTCTTAGTTTGTGTCTGGGGCTGGATCAAGGCCGGGCGGACAACTACTGAGCGGCCGGCTACCGTATTGTCTGTGGTTTGGGTTTGCTCCTTCGCCGCCGCCGCCGTTGGTCTTGGGGCGACCCTGTCTTATGCCGGGATCATGAACCCGCGTCACGCTTATTTGCGAATGACCATCTATGCAACCTTCTTTGCCGTGCTTTTGCTTCCACTCTTTTGGGGCGCGGTTTGGGTTGGGAGATGCCTAACCCGGCGCGAAGCCCAGCTTTTCCTCTTTGCCACGGTCTCGGTCGTCGTTGCTTTCATGCTCTCGTTGTCCTACCCAATCTTTGAAGCGATGACGCTGCCTGGACTGGGACTCTTGCTCGCCTCGCTCCTGCATGTGTCCCGTGGCTGGCGAACACCGGTCGTCTACGCTGCTTGCGCAGCGCTGATCGCCAATGGCACATTGACAAAATTAGAGCTGCCCTTTTCTTTCAACACATTCAGCGAAGCACGAGTGCCTGCGGCCAATTCGGTTTCGGCGTCGCCGGTGCTTAAAGGATTCGTGCTTCCGCCAGAAACCGTTGCGATGGTAGACGGAACTCTGCGAATCATTCGCGACAACACAAAGCGGGGTGACAAAATCTTCACCTACCCCGAATTTGTCGCGTTCTATGCGTTATCCGGACATGGGTGTCCGACTTACTCCTGCTCGCACAACATCGATGTTGTAAATGACGAGTTCGCCAGTCGTGAGGCAGCGAGACTACTAGCCAAGCCACCGGCAGTCTTGATATACCAGCCGCAGCCGGAAGGCTTTCTCGCAAATGAAGAGCTGCTGTGGCGCCATGGTCGGCCAAGCGGGAATCGGGCGATCATTCAGGCCGTTGAGAAGCTTGCGAGCCGGTATCGGCTAGCTGCTTCTTACCATGTTGGACCCAACGACGGCGAGGTCCGGGTGTACGTAAAGCCTCACTAGGAGGCATCAAACCGCTACGATCAATTGGACGAACCGATCTCCTATTAAAGTTCGAGCGCAGGTTCTCCATGCAGCAGGGGCAGTTCCCTTTGGCGCTCGTCCTGCTTTTTCGCATTGGCTTTGGCGGCGGTATATGTCGGAGTAGCAGCGATCATCGGCGCTTTTCTCGCCGGCATGGCCCTATCAGAGACCGTGAGCCGCCGTGTACGGGATTTTGCTCACGGCATGGCAGAACGGCTAATCCCTTTTTCCTTGCCGGTCTTGGATTGCGCCTCGATCTCTCGGCTTTTCGGAGTCGGTGGCAGTCATCAGTCACTTCGTAGGCTGCGGGCTGGGAGCATGGAATTAGGACGCGTCGATATGTTACGCACAGATCGCCTTGAGGTTGTGAGTGATTAAAAGCCAGTCTATGCCGTGGTTGTCTGCCCGGCTACTGCAACCACGCTTGTTGCGCTTCCCCTGCTGAATGAAGCATATCGAAATCGCAGGCCCGGAGTTCCGGAAGAAGAGTTGACGATATTTTAAAAATTACTCACGCACCAGCGGCCGACACAGTCTCGTTCTTTTCGGCAGGGACGGTACCTGCTCCGCGCTCTTCCAGGGGTAGAGGAGCGGGCCGGAAGCTTTTGAGGCGGAAGAAGCGGCTGTAACAAACTCTGCAACGCCAAGGCAAAACCGCAATCCCCAGTATCAATTCTATTGGATTACGCCTGTGTGATCGGGTGATCTCCAATGATCCGCACTTAGCACAGCCTTTCGGGTTGTCGAATTGTTTTGGACCTGCCATTCCCTTCCCTCAATCGTCTCACAGACAATCGGCCTGCTTCTTTAGTAGGAGTACTGGTGAATCAGGAGACTCACTGAATCGGCTATACTGACGGGAAAAGCACAGTTTGACTGCGTTGGAGCGTGATGCTTCAAAGCTGTCACCCCAGGAGTTTTCCCCCTTTATGTTTGATCTGTTTCGAAGCCGTGAGAAAAGTGTGCGCATCCTGCTGGGCGTAATGCTCGGTGTGGTGGCTTTGGGCATGCTTGTCTATCTGATTCCGGGCGGCTTCCTCAATGAATCCGGTGGCAATGGTGGCCAGAATGTTGTCGCCTCCGTCGGAAAAGAGCGTATCACCACCGATGATGTACAGCGAGCGCTCCAGGGTATATCGCGCGGGCAGCAGTTGCCGCCCGGCATTCTCGGTATGTATACGCCCATGTTGGTGAATCAGCTGGTGGAAGCCAAGGCCGTTGCTTATAAGGCCAGGGAAATGGGACTACAGGTTTCGGATCAGGAATTGGCCGATACCATTCAGAATGAGTTCACCACGCAGGTGGGCAGAAAGTTCGACATGGATACATATAAGCAAATCCTGTCGCAACAGGGCTTAACGGTCCCGGATTTTGAAGAGCGGCAGCGTGAAGGGATGCTGGCCTCGCGTCTGGAAAATCTGGAATTGCAGTCTTTGATCGTTTCCGATGCCGATGCACGCGCCGAATATCAGCGCAAGAACGAGAAGGTGGGCCTTCGCTATCTGAACTTCGAGAGCAAAGACTTCACAGGTAAGGTGAACAAGAACCCTGCGGCGGTGACCGCGTATTTCCAGAAGAACCGGTCCGCCTTTCGTACCCCCGAGAAACGGGATATAGATCTGCTGGTGGGCAATGCCTCCGACTTCGCACGAAATGCAACGATCAGCGATGCGGAGCTGCAGCGCGCTTATCAGGAGAACCTCGATTCATATCGTCTGCCGGAGAAGGTTACGGTCCGCCACATTCTCATCAAGACGCAAGGCAAGCCCAAAGAGCAGTGGCCGGCCTTGAAGGCCAAGGCGGAAGACCTGCTGAAGCAGATACAGGGTGGTGGTGACTTTGGGGAACTGGCTAAGAAGAACTCCGAAGACCCGGGCTCGGCGGTGAAAGGTGGCGCTCTGGATCCAATCGTGCGCGGGCAGACGGTGCCAGCCTTTGAGCAATCCGCGTTCTCTTTGAAACCGGGCCAGTTGAGCAATATTGTCGAGACCGAATACGGATACCACATACTGCAAGTTGTCTCAAAGCAGGAAGCGCACACGCAGACGTTCGAGGAGGTGAAGCCTCAGCTGGTCGCTGATGCACAGAAGCAGTTCGGTGCAGAGAGTCTGAAGAAGACGATGGAAGCTGCTCGGGCTGAAGTTGCCAAGACCCCGGCTAACGCTGACGCCATCGCTAAGAAGTACAATTTGCGCTACTCGAAGTTGAATGGGCTAACGGCCAGCGGTTCGCTTCCGGATTTGAATGCGCCCGAAGCGATGAACGCAATTTTCGCGGCATCGAAAGGCAGCGTTACGGACGTGACCGACTCACCCAATCAGGGCAAGGCCAGCTTTGCGTTGATCCGAAGTGTCGAACCGGCCAAGAGTGCCGAGTTCGCCGGAGTGCAAGCTGCTGTTCTGCAGAAGTACACATCTGATGAGGCGCTCAGGCTGTCCCAGGACGCCGCACGGGCCGCGGCCGAACGCGCTCGCAAGGGCGAGACGCTGGAGGACATTGGGAAGAGTTATGGTTTGGTTGTCAAAACAGCCGCCCCCTTCACCGTGGATGGAGCCGCTGAAGGAATCGGCTCAGGGACGCTGCTGGCGGCGGCTTTCAAAGACAAGATTGGCGATATTGTCGGTCCGGTAGCGGGCGCATCCGGTCAGGTTGTCGGCAAGGTATCAGAGAAAGTTCCGGCTAACATGTCGCAGTTTGCGAAGGATAAAGACTCCATCATCCACAGCCTTGCTCAGCAGAGACAGCAGTTACAACAGCCATTGTTCCGCGACAGTATCGTTTCCGAGCTAAAGCGCCGTGGCAAAATCTCCATCTACCAGGACACTCTGAACCGGCTGATAGGCTCTTATAAAAGTTAGGAATCCGATTGAGCGCGCACATTCTGGAACTACTTCATAGCCTGACGAACCCGGATCAGCTGATCCAGTTGCTCTCCACCACCATGAATGGCTGGGCAGGCTACCTGCTTCTTTTCTGCATCGTCTTTGCTGAAAGTGGTCTGCTGGTAGGTTTTTTTCTACCCGGTGACTCGTTGCTGTTCACCGTCGGCATTGTGGCTGGCGCCGGCAAGCTTGAGATTGGCATGATCATCGCGCTCCTGGCTGCCGCTTCGATTCTTGGAGATGGGTGCGGCTTTCTGCTGGGCAGTACCGTCGGTTATCGGCTTTTTGACCGGACTAACTCAAGAATTTTTCGACGGGAGTATCTGGATCGTACGCACGCCTTCTACCAAAAACATGGCGGGAAGACGATTATCTACGCCAAGTTTGTGCCCATCATTCGCACCTTCGCTGCGTTTATTGCAGGCGTGGGCAAAATGCACTACTCCCGCTTTCTCCTCTTTAATATCTTTGGCGGCATCGGTTGGGTGGCGCTGATGGTCACACTTGGCTCCTTGCTCGGTAACATTCCGCTGATCCGGCAGAACTTTGAAAAGGTAGTATTGCTGATTATCTTCATCTCGCTCCTTCCGGTATTCCTCCAAGTTCTGAAAAGCCGGAAGGATGCCGCCGACAATCGTACGGTTGGTCTCTAATCGGATCCTAAAACAGGCGCAGCTGAGAATCAGCCACCGGTGCGGGAGGCGCAAAGGAGAGATCACGCCTTTCGAAGCCGAGGTCGTGGCGGATGTCTTCCACCAGCTGCCTCATGCGATCAGGATAGGAGCCCTGGAGATAACTGTTGAACTGATAGCTGGCTTTGTAACGGGCCAGCAGATGTGGATGCTGGTCGGCTAAAAAGGCAAAGAATACTTGTTTGACCGCAGGTTTGAGAAACAGAACGCCGGCGGCAAAGTGGCGGGCGCCGGAAGCCTTTGCTGCCGTTGCTACACTCCTGAGGTTTGTCTCGGTGTCGGTAAGCAGGGGCAGAATCGGACTGGCAATCACTCCAACCGGGATGCCAGCGGCCGCCAGCGCTCTGACTGCTTGCAGGCGAAGATCAGGCCTGGGTGCCAGCGGCTCGGTCCGGCGGGCGAAAGCTCGATCCAAGCTTGTGACTGTTACCGATACCCGCACATCGTTTCGCCTTGCAATTTCGCGGTAGAGGTCGGCGTCGCGAGCCACCAGGTCAGATTTCGTAGTTACAAATAAGGCAATATCACGAATGCTGACCATGGCTTCCAGCAGGTGCCGGGTTCGCTCGTACTTGCGCTCGGCTGGTTGGTAAGGATCGGTAGCGGTTCCGAGCCCCACTACGTCGCCAGGTTTGAGGGCGGCAAGTTCCTCGTCAAAAGCGTCGCGATTCCAATCCTTGGCGTAAATTTCTGTTTCAAACGCATCTACTTCGCGGCGCTCCAGAAACTCGTGCGTGAAGCGCGCATAGCAGTATTTGCAGCCATATTCACAGCCCCGGTAAGGATTGATAGTCCATTGGAACGGAACCCGCTTGGAATGGCATTTGTTCAGCCACTTACGAGTAGGTAGTGTCCGATATTGGACACGGCTCTTTTCGGCGAGAGTGGTGCCTTCTGAGGCTAAGCGTGCGATGCCGACAAGATTGACAAGCTGCTGCATGGGTGAACCGTAAGAGCATCTTCGCTCTTTGTTCTCCCCTTGTCAAGCAGCGAAGTTCAGGAAGCGAGGAGTGAGACGATTCCCTTTTGTCGGAGTCCGTTCAGAGCTAATCCGTGGCGGCCGTGAACGCCCGTCTTCTCGAAGATGTGTTTGAGGTGGATTTTTACCGTACCCGGGCGAATGCCAAGTTCCTGGGCAATCTCACGGTTCTTAAAACCTTGTTCCACCAGTTCCATAACCTGGTTTTCCCGCGGAGTCAGATCGGTGCGGACCTGCGTTTCTGTTGCGGAAGACTCCCGAAACACAGAATCCTGCATCCAGCTCTTACCTTGCGCTACAGCGCGCAAGCAAGAGAGAACCAAATCCGTATCGGCGGACTTGCGAACAATACCTTTCGCTCCAGCTTGCAGAAATCGAAGAGCTTCAGCCTCAGTGATCGACATTCCCCAAACCACGACGGTTGGCACGGTAGAGCGCACAGTGCCATGTTCGGCGGGCAACTGAGTAAGGGCGTCAAGCACAATGTTTGCGCCTAATCCCTTATCAATCACAAGAATGTCGGTGCGTTCAGCATTGGCGCTCAGCATCCATTCAGTTGGGGACCCGTGAGCTGAGCCAAATCGAAGGTCTTCAGTGGAATCCAAGAGGTGGATCATTCCCTTGACAGTCAGCGGCTGAGTTTCACACACTGAAACTGTCTTCTTCGATCTGCCTGTTTGCGTTTCCATCAATCCCTCATATTTCTTATCGGCAGGAGATCCAAACTCTCTAGTCAGAATTGAAAGGGATTGCTCTCCCTCTCTGAGTGAGAAAGGACCTTGATAGTGCCTGCTTCGGAAAGATCTGAGTAGCAGGACGGCTGGGAAGGTGGATTATTTAACGACGTTGATGGTGCCGCGGCACTTACCGGCGCCGCATTTGCAGACGACCTTTTCGACTTTGCTGTCGAAGCGATAGTCGAGCGTTAGCTCTTCGCCGCGCTTGATGGGCCGTAGACTCATGTAGATGATATGGCCTTTTAGAACGCGCGAAATCAAATTTGGCTCGCAGGAGTGGTTGACATACTCAGCGCCGGATCCACCGGCGGCTCCGTCAATGGTCCAGTACTTATCGAGCGTAAACAGATACGTAAACTCACTCTCCTCGGAGCGCCGCCGAGTCTCACGACGATTGATGCGTTCGCCGGTGTACTCCATTACCTTTCTATTTGCCGGGATCGGCTCGGATGCATAGACGCCCCAACGGTGAATCTTAGATGGCGCCAGTCTCAACCTGAAGCGCGTGTATTTAGGATCAATAGTTGGCTTGGACTCCGTTTGGAAGTCTGCAGCAATGGCTTTGATACGCGGCATAACGAAGCGGCAAACTTCAAACCACTTGTTTACTGGGCTTTCTGCTTGAGAACCTCAACTAGTTCTTTAACTGCTTCAGCGCTTTTCGCCAATGCCCTCCCCTCGTCTGCGGTCAGTTTAATCTCATAGATCTTCTCGACACCTCCGGCGCCGAGGCGGACAGGAACGCCGACGAAGAGCTCTTGAATTCCGTATTCCCCTTGCAGATAAACGGCGCAGGGCAGAACCTTCTTCTTGTCCTTGAGGATCGATTCGACCATCTCCACAGTAGAGGCCGCCGGAGCATAGTAGGCGCTGCCGGTTTTAAGATATTTCACGATCTCAGCGCCGCCATCCCGCGTGCGCTGCACCAAGCGGTCAATGGTTGCCTGATCTGCCAATTCGCTGAGCGGAATTCCACTGACATTGGTAAGTCGAACCAGGGGCACCATGGTGTCTCCGTGTCCGCCCAGAACCATCGCTGTCACGTTCTCAAAGGAGACGCTCAGCTCTTCCGCGATGAAGGTGCGGAAACGCGCGGTGTCCAGCACTCCTGCCATACCGATGACACGCTCGCGTGGAAAGCCGGATACCGTAAGGGCGGTCCAGCACATGGCATCCAGAGGGTTGGTGACAAGTACCAGGATTGCGTTCGGCGAGTGGCGAGCCGCCTGCTCGGTAGCACTCCTGACCACCTCATAATTCGCAATGAGAAGGTCATCCCGGCTCATGCCGGGCTTGCGCGGCAGTCCGGCAGTGATCACCACGATATCTGAATTGGCAGTCTCCTCGTATCGGTTGGTTCCGGTCAGATGAACGTCGTACCCTTCGACGGGAGCGGACTGCAGCATGTCGAGACTCTTGCCTTGCGGAACCCCTTCGACAATGTCAACCAGAACAACATCGGCTAACTCTTTGGCGGCAATCTTTTGTGCCGTGTTGGCGCCTACATGGCCAGCTCCGACTACCGTGACTTTCTTACGCATCCCACTCCTGGATCATTGACAAGAATGAATTATAACAACCGGGAGTAGGTAGACAGCTATAACAAACCAGGCCGCTCGCCACCGAGCGCAGCACCCTGTGCTTGCGTCACAGAGTTAAGCGATGGCGTTAGTCAACTGTTGGGGGCACGGTAGAGGTGCGATGGTGTCCCCAGAGACGAAGCATCCAATTCCATTGGGAAAAGCTTTCCTTTTGCTGGTAGGCTACCCTGGCGGGAACGGTCAATTTAATCTCCGTGCCCATTCCCGGCGCGCTCTGTATGTCCAGGTGCCCACCAATCTTTCGCGCCCGCTCCCGCATTCCTTTCAGTCCCCAATGCCGGGGCCGGCCACCGGCTTCTAACACCCCTGGGTCAATACCTCGCCCATCATCCCGGAACTGTAATTGCAGCGTTTTGCCCGAATAAGAAATGTCCGCGTCGACTTTGCGGGCATCCCCATGCTTGCAAGCGTTGACTAAGGCTTCCCGCCCGATCCAATAGGCCTCGTCTCGAACTACCGGGTGCAAGTCTCGCGGCTGGCCTTCCACCCTAACCCGGAACTGGATCGCACTGTCTTGAAAAATCTCCCGGCCGGCCTCAATAAAAGAGTCGGCCAGATCGGTCTGACCTTGAGAGGCCCGCCGCAGGTTCTCCACCCGATCTCTGGCCTCCAACAACACCTGATCTGTCCGTTCAAGAGTGTCTTCGATCATCTGATGGGCGGGTTCTGCTTCGGGCACTCGTTTTTTTACTGCATACAGACTTAGAGTCAGTCCCTGGACGCTTTGCAGGAGTGTGTCGTGCAGGTCTCTGGCCACGCTTTCCCGCTCCTTCATACGTTCCTCCAGGCGAGAGCGTATCTGCGTGGAGATATACACGGCGCGGGTGCGATGCACAATCCAGATTGCAAAAAGCCCCAGGCCAGTACAAATCGTGATAAACCAAGCCGTCTGATAAATGGCTGGAGCCAGCGTAAGCATGACAGTTGCGCCATCTGTATTCCAAATACCATCGCTGTTGGCTGCAAGCACTTGGAAACGATACGTTCCTGGATGTAGATTCGTATAGAAGGCTTGACGGCGTGTTCCAGCGTCTTGCCAATCTTTATCGAAGCCCTCAAGTTTATATCGAAAGTGGACCTTCTGAGGCGCCGCAAAGACCAGTGCTGTGTAGTCAATTTCAAGATCGTGGATGAGTGATGGCAGGCGAAGCTGCCGACCAGGTAAATAGACTGTCCGGTTAGCAATAACCTGCTCGACATGCACGGGCGGAGGAGCCAATGGCTTGTCAAGATGAGCAGGGTCAATCACCTGCAGAACACTGTCATTCGCGTACCAAAGCCGCCCATCTGGGGTCATTGAAACACGTGGCTGAAAGAGCGTGATTCCTGG
Source organism: uncultured Bryobacteraceae bacterium (assembly GCA_964248405.1). Classification (GTDB taxonomy): domain Bacteria; phylum Acidobacteriota; class Terriglobia; order Bryobacterales; family Bryobacteraceae; genus Bog-105. The sequence goes on along the minus strand of CAXTYH010000001.1, from coordinate 194,684 downwards.
CTGCGCCCCGTCATACAGGCTGAATGTTCTCGATTGAATCAGAGTATCGGAATCTTTCCACCATCTTTGTATCTCAAGGGCAGAGACGTTGGTAACGCCGCACTGAGCAAAGAGCCACAAATCCCCTCTTAAATCCTTTATCGCGGAGTTAATTGAATCGCAAGGCAGGCCATTACGGGAACTAAGTTTATGTGCTTCTCCGTTTTTCCAACCTATCAGTCCGCCCAACGTTGAAAGCCAGACTGTTCCGGCAGGATCGACAAACATGTTCGTTATCGCCGCCAGTTTGTTTCTTTTCTCGATAGGAAAAACTTGCAAAGCGCCGTCGAGGTACTGAGCTATAGCGTTGTCCAGACCGAGCCATACACCTCGCTTTGGAGCTGGCCCGAGTACGAAACTGGGTGAGATCTCTTCGCTTGAGAGTGTCTCCTGAACCTTGTAGTCGCGAACACGAACGAGTTGATGTTCATGCCCTTTTCCGACGACATCAGCCCAAACATTATGCTCTCTGTCTTCAGCCATAGCGAAGACAACCCCTACCGGACTGGAATCTGATCGGGTTATCGCTTGAAAACGTTGATCCTTATAGATCTGAAGGCCGTTATCGAGACCGACCCATAGCACGCCCGAGGAGTCCTCAAACAGGGATGTAACGTTCGTGCCGGGTAATCCATGGCGTGCGCGGATGGAAGACACGCTATTTTCTTTGATGTGATCTAATCCCTCACCATTTCCAACCCACACTGTTCCATCCTGCGAGGCAACCACTGAACTTACGCTGTCTGAGGTCAATCCCTCGCGAACGGAGAAGGTTACTACATGAAGGTCACGAAAAAAATCCAGGCCCTTTGAGGTGGCTACCCATAGATTTCCATCACGATCTTGCATAAATCCATCGACGTAGTCACTGGAAAGGCCATCCGCACTGCGATAGTTGTCGACCGAGTCACCGCGAACACGGTACATTCCTTGATTCGTCGTGCCTATCCAAAGGGTATCGTCCGGATCCACAAACATTTGTGAAATGGAAGAGGAACGATTGTTCAGGCCTGGAACGCTTTGACGGTGCCAAACCCCATTTACCATGTGCAGAAGCAGAGATCCCTCTCGAGGGTGAGAGACGCCTGCCCATACGGAACCGTCTCGTGCCAAAGCGATGGCTAATGGCTTTCCCGAAACAGAAAAGCGCTCGACTGCGTTCTTGTAACCGGTACCTGTTGGACCGATTTTCCATCGATATAGAGCGTCCTGCCCGGCCAGCCAAAGATTTCCCTCGTCATCCTTTCCGAACGGAGTTGCTCCCGTGATAGGGATTCTATCGAATGGGCTGAAACATTTGGAAACATTGTCCTTAATCTGGCAGAGCACGCCCGCTGAATCGTCAGTTCGAGACCGTACGATCCAAACGGCGCCGCCATGGTCTTCTACAATTGCGTGGATTCTGCCTTTAGGATGTACATATTTAGTCAGTTTCCTATCCTTCCAGCGAGCCGCGCCGTCCTCGGTTCCAATCCATAAGCTTCCATCCCGAATACCATTAAGGGAGGAGATCCTGGTATCAAGAATCGGCTCATTTTTGAGCGAAATCCAGGGTACGAATCGAACGCCGTCAAAGCGTATTAATCCCGCGTCCGTCCCGATCCAAATGTATCCGTCGGTAGTCTGGGTAATGGCATGAGCGGCGGCGCTAAAGGTTCCGTCCTGTACCCGCCAGACGGAGTGGCCGTATTGTGTAAGCCTCGTTTTCGGATTTAAGGCGTGCGCCCGAAAGCTAAACAGTGCGAAAAAGCTGAAGAGGCCGAGCAAAAAGCGGGAACTACGCATGTAATGGTTTGGTGGAACCTGCCGTTAAATGTACTGACGGCGTGTTAGATGGTTCAACACTAAACGCTCGCCACGCTGGCCGATGTCAGCAGTCCGGTAAGGCTGCGATTCGCCAGCCCCCAAAGAACTATCCTAGAACTTTTACTATGTTGATATCCTACCACGAAGGATTTCCACGCGATAGCTCGCCGGAGAGGCAACCGCTCGTCACCACCAAGTTCCGGGCTGCCGCCTCAAAGTTTGTACGCCCTAATAAGGGCAGCAGGTGGACCCACTTCAGCCGTGAAGATCACAGACGAACTAGTCCCAGCCCCGCGCATCCTCCATGGTGATGAAACCGTCGTGATCGGTGTCATATCGGTCAAATTGCTCTTTGAGCATGACAGGAGCTTCATCTTTGGATAGCTTCCCGTCACCGTCGGCATCGAAATCCAAAAGAATCTTCCGGAAGTTCGAGAGCATAGCGTCCCGCTCGCCGGTGTTCTGTGCCTTAATGTGTGCGAAAGCATCCGGAGCATCAACGGCAGAAGCGCCGGGCTTGTTCGACGAGAAGAACTCGACCATTTTGTTCCGACCAGAACCCAAAGTCGTTACATTGTGTGGTGTATGTGGCGGCACCCGTACAATCGCGGGAGCCTTCATGTCATGGATCTGGTTGCCAACGGTAAAAGCGACTTCTCCCTCCATGAGGACAAAAATTTCCTCGACCGGATGCATATGCATTGGAGGACCGTAGCCCGGGCCCGTCTCGGTGACCTGCACGGTCGCATTGTCCCAGCCATAGTACCGGCCTTCTAGCTCGACAAAGTAGTTGCCGCTTTTTATGTCCCAGAAGTTGAAGAGGGACTGGTTCTGCAGCATGAACGGCAGACCGAGGTTGAAGACGTTTCCGGGCGTCACTTCTAACTGTTTGCGGCCCGCAGCATCGCCGGATACGGAGACCTCGCTGCCAGTGTGTGTTTCGTTATTCGATATTGGTTCTGTCATTCGCGTCCTCTTCAGGCGTTCCAATCTACCGCAACTATTGTTGACATATCAACAGAATATCAGAAGCTCAACGCCGGCCCGGGCCCAGGGCATTTAGTATGTCCCGTTGGACGAGGGTGAATCAGGAAGGTTTGGAACAATCAACAGCGCGTGAAGCGGTCGAGGCGTGCTTACGGCTAGCGCGTGGGTTGAATACCGCACCAACCGCGAATACAAGGGGTTATGGCGGAGTATTTCATTTCGGTTGTGACGGGGCTCTCCGTCCAAGCTCCCAACGGTGTTGCAACCGGTGACCTGAGGCAAGTCGTCGGGATGCGATGGCGTCGTGGCCCAAATGAAAGTGGGCCGTCAAATGCGTTTAGCAGGACTCACAGACACACACGGCAGAGCCGGAGACGCATTAGCGAGCGTTTCTGGCGCGGTTTTCCATGATGGCCTGCTTGTTTTCTGTTGCCCAGCGGTGAAGTGGAATGAGCGCGCCTCGAAGCGTCATCCCCAGTTCCGTCAGTTCGTAGTCAACACGGGGAGGAACACTCGGGAACAGCGTTCGGGTCACGATGCCGTCTACTTCCAATCGCTTTAATGTCAGTGTGAGCATGCGTTGCGAGATGCCGGCTACCCGTCGCTCGATTTCGTTGTAGCGCAGTTGCCCTTTGGAGAGAGCGCCAACTACCAGGAGGGTCCACTTGTCGCCGACGCTCACCAGGACATCCGAGAGTCCTTTGCAGTCTGCCGGGCCGAGAGCCTCGGTAGGAACAAACTTGTTCGTTTCGCTCAAAAAAGTGCCTTCTTGTGGAGATGGAATTTGCATCCCATACTAACTCTATGAAAAGTTTGTTCGATTCGCAGGCGCTGCCAATGCCTGCGGCGAACCAAACAAAAGGACAGAATATGCAGACATTCGTAAATTCCCACACGCACCTTCCTAGACAAGCCTTAGCAGAGAACTCAGCTACGAGAGCGCTACGCCGGAACAAGATCATCTATTGGACCCTGACGTTGCTGATGTTCGTGCCCGGAACCCTCGGAGCTTTCGCTGAAGCCTTCACGAGCGGACCAGCAAGCATCGTGAAAATTATGCTAGCCCTCGGCTTCCCGCTCTACCTGATGAAGATCCTTGGCGTCGCAAAGATCTTGGGAGGCATCGCAATCCTAACCGGCAAGCTGCCCCGCATGAAGGAATGGGCGTATGCCGGCTTTGCCTTCGACTTCCTTGGCGCAACAGCAGCGCACGTCATCACGGGCGATCGCATGTACGCCTTGTTTCCGTTCTCGTTCTTCGTGATCCTGGTGATCGCTTATGTCCTGTGGCACAGGACAGCCGCGACAGCACTGCCCTTTGAGGCCCACGTATAAGACTGGCGTTTTGGCCCTCCATCGCCATCGTGAATGTGTGGGCTGATGCGAACGCACATCCGGGAGCACCGATTACTTAGAGCTTTCATCCGGTATCACTTGCATGCGCTGCAAACAAGGCTAGCTTTCGCTCTAGGGCCGAGTTTGCGGCACCGTGCTTCACATCACATGCTCATGGAACCTGCTGCGACCCGTATGAGCGAACACATGACCTCGCCCTGGCGAACAAGCAGCCGCTCAAGGAATGGTGGCTGGAGAACGCCTGCCGCATCGGACGTTTCGCTTGCGACAGCAGCGATAGATCAGCGCAAACGCTGTTCCTATCCGCGAGCAGGTGCGCGGATTGCGTCGAGTTCGTCCGTATCGTATGGCGCAGTCCTTACAGGCTCGCGCAGGTCAGATTAAGCCCCTCCGAACCCAACCATTCCTTAAGGTCAAAGCAGCAGTACACTGTCTGTGTGGCGATCCTGCCCTTTTCGACCGCCGACCGCGATCTTTGGCGCACCTTTCGGCGGATCGCTGACCAGGTCAATGCAGCCGTTGAGCGGGATCTGATGGCAGCGACAAAACTGTCAGGCGCGGATCATGGCATCCTCTCGCGCCTGGCAGAAGCTAAACTCACAGCCCTTCGCCAGCAGGAACTTGCCACTTCCATGCAATGGGATCGAACGCGACTATCCCATCACCTCACCCGCATGGAACAGCGGGGCCTCATCAAACGAACGAAGATAAAAGGCGTAGGCACAAGCGTGGGGATTACGACTCTCGGAGACCGGGCACGAAAGGCGGCTGACCCAATACACGAAGCGGCAGTTGTGCGAAACTTCGTGTCTAAACTGTCGCCAGAGCAGCGAGAGGCGATAGATTCTCTCGCGGCTTCGTTCCCTCCGGCAGATCAGACCAGGATGAAGAATACCCGTACAGTCGGCCAGGTCTGAACACACGCGCAACTTGAGACGCCTTCTACCGAAGGAGGCTTGCAGGGGCCGAAACGTATCTCTTTGGAGGAATAGCTCGGGGTCTGACATCCCTGCACAATACTGGTATGCTTACGAGTATGCATAATCCTGCCGGCTTCCAAGCGTTGCCGGCGGAGGGCATTGCGGCGGAATTTCCTGGCCTCAGCCTGGATGCGTTACGCAATCGGTTTTCAGTTCTCCGCCCGTGGGTAGGGGCTTCCATTTCTTCAGCTGTCGTCAGCTCCAAAGCAGTTGGCCGGTCATTATGACGAGCGCCATATGTACCCGAGGTGGTTACCTTGGGATGGAGGAGCATCATCAGCCAAACGATTCGTGGAGTTTACGCGAGGCAGGTGAGTTGCATGACTCTTCAAGCCGCAACGCGGACAGAATTTCCGAACAAGCCATACGGGAGGAACTTACGGTAGTTGTGCGGAGCAAGGCCTTCGTTAATTCGGATCGCCTGAGCCGGTTTCTCCGTTTCACGATTGAGGCAGTCTTAGCCGGAGATGCACATACGCTGAAGGAATACACCATCGGCGTCGAAGTATACGATCGCAGGCCGCCTTATCATCCCGCACAAGATTCCATTGTTCGAACAGAAGCGCGACGGCTGCGAAAAAAAATAAAGGACTACTACGAGAACGAGGGCAAGCACGACCCGGTCTTCATTTACTTTCGGCCCGGCACTTATGTACCAGTGTTTCGGGCAAGCGAGATCGTCGGAGACCTGCCTGTTCCTGAGCCTGAGATTCTGGCTCGCCCGGCAACAGATTCAGGGATTGCCATTGCTGTTTTACCGTTCGTCGATGTCTCAATGAGTGCATTGGAAAGTGCATGCGCAAAAGGGCTTACCAACGAACTCACGCATCTGCTTACAAGAATCCGCGGATTTCGAGTCGCTGCAGACCGCTTGGCTTCTCCACTAGAGTCTCAGCATCTGTCGATCCCTACACTGGCGCAAGCGCTGGGTGTTCAGCTGGTGGTGGCCGGCACAGTCAGGGTCGAGGGCAACTGGCTTAGAGTCACCGTGCAGCTTGTGAATGCAGACGGATTCCAAGTGTGGTCGCAACGCTTCGAAGCGCAGCTGGACCCACAAAATCTCTTTCCGATTCTGGCGAGCATCGTATCGGGCCTGATCAGTCGTGTGCATTTTTCGCATGCTGGAATTTGGCAGAGACAAGTTTTGGAGGATGCCTCCCAGCTTACGGTTTATCGAGACGTCTTGACAGCAGAAGCGCTGCTTGATGAAAGAACACCAAGTAGCCTCGAAGAAGCGCTGGCTAAATTCAAGAACGTGGTACGAATTGCTCCACAGTATGCACCGGCTCACGTCGGCATCACCAGATGCTATACGGCGATTGCTCTGTCCGGTGTTCCGGGCTCGGCCGTAGCTGTTTCGTGCGGCAAGGAAGTGATACGGCGCGCCCTCGAACTGGAACCCGAGATGAGTTTGGCCCACTCCTGTTTGGGGTGCCTGTTGGCTTTAGAGTGGAACTGGCAAGAGGCGGAGCTGAGCTTTAAACGCGCAATTAGCTTGGGCACAAACACGTTTTCGGCACGGCAGTTCGTCCTTTTCTTATGCGCTCGACAGCGCTTTGACGAAGCCTGGGTTTATCTTCAAAAATCTCAGCAGCAAGATCCCTTTTTGCATCGGCAGAAAATCGCTTACTCCCAGTTCCTCTACTTAAGCCGGGACTTTGAAAAAGTCGGTCAGTATTTCGCAGAGGCTGCGGCGTACGGATCGCAACCGTTGGAAAGCCGTCTGTACCTGGCATTGAGCCAGATCAAGCTTGGGCATATCGGTTCAGCAAATGATTTAGCACAGACCCTCAGGCGCGAGGCAGGAGCACAACCGGCTTTGATGAGTCGCATTGCTGAAGTTCTTGCGCTGTGCGGCGAAAAGGATTCGGCGCTTCGCATTGTCAGTAGCTCGAACCTTCTTTCGTCGCAATCACCCGTGAGCCGGTTCAGGCAAGCGCGCCTCTCAGTGGCTCTTGGAGACGATGAGGCAGCACTCTCTCTGCTCGCCAGAGCAGTCGAGGAACGCGAAACAGAGCTTGTGTGGCTGGCAGCCGATCCCGGATTTGATGGGGTTCGGGAAAGTTCCGCGTTTCGCCGCATTCTGAGCAGAGTGATGCCCGAACAGACGTAATCTCAGAGTGACGCTGACATTCACATTCAATCTGTTTTCCGCTCTAGGCTAGTTTTCTTCTGGATCATCCGCTCTTCGAAACTCTGGAGCGCAAGAAGTACCGCGCTTTGCAGTTCTGCAGACGAGAGGGAGTCTGTGAGGACGTCGCGTCCACCAGCGTCAAGCACGCTCGACCACAGCCGGAAGTTTGCCGTATGAGCAAAGACCAACATCTCCGGCTTTTCGTTCAGCAAAGCTAATTCCCCGGAAATTTCCCACCAACTCGTCTCAGCGTCTGGCAGAGTAGCGGGTAGAATGACCACTTGGAACACGTTCTCGCCACGGGTCAGGTCGGCCAGTTCTGCCAGGGTATTGGCAGAATAAACCATGATGGGCAGTGGCGCTAACCGTCTGCCGATCTGCTCACACAGGTCTCGGGCAAACACAATCAGCACCTTGCAATCCACTCTCTACAGCTAGAAGAATCTTCAGCAGAAAGGAAGGTATTCAACTGCTAGCTAACGGTGATGCAGCAAACAGCGAAGGCGTAAGGTCGGTAAAACTAAGTCACGGTTAGCTAACTCCTCCTCACTGTTTTAACCGCGAAAAAACGCGCAGGCTAGGTCTATGAGCGACCAGAGGTTTGAACCAGTAACGCTTGAACCTGCCTTCGTAGCTGCTGAGACTTTGACCTATGGGCAGGGAGGGAAAGGCTTGATCACCTGGCGTTTGCGGCGAGTGCGCGAGTACATTGATTGGCATCTCGCACATGCGATTACTTTGATGGACCTGGCTAACGCAGCGGGCCTGAGTAAAATGCATTTCGCCGCACAGTTTCGCCGGGCCACCGGCCTGCGGCCGCACGAGTTCGTTCTCCGGCGCCGTGTTGAACGCTCGCAGGAACTGCTGCTTCGTTCTGACCTACCTCTCGTTCAGATCGCCTTGAGCAGCGGCTTCGAGACTCAGTCCCACTACTCGGCAGTATTTAAACGTATGGTGGGTGAAACACCCGCTCGCTGGCGCGCGCTTCAGAGGAATTGGCTCTGCAGTTCCTTTGAAGCAACGAGTAGCCGTCCGGGAACCTTGACGGGAGCATAAGCAAACATGAAAGCTGGGGGCGATACGATTCACTCGACGTGCAGAAAGATGAGCATACCGGTAACGTGTGCCATTAGCCGCGCCACATCCCGAGCTGATATGCGGGGAGTCTTTCTTGCGGCATCCGAAAATCAAGCGGGGCTAGTTTAGCTGATGTCCGACGTCTCTCTGGCCACCCTCGCTTCGCCCGATGTACTCGCTCGGGCGCGCAAAATTAAGCTTTTCCTGATGGATGTGGATGGCACCCTGACCGATGGCGGCGTTTGCCTTATCTCGGCAACGGTCGCCGATGGTTCTGGTTCTTCCGCCGTTACGGAAATGAAGATCTTCAATGCGCAGGATGGCCAGGGGCTATCGCTAGCCCACACCATGGGGATTCAGACTGGCTTCATTACCGGCCGTCGCTCGCCGGCCGTCGCCAAGCGCGCCGAAGAGCTGAAGGTCACCTTTGTCTATTTAGGACAGGCAAAGAAGACGGTGGCATTTGAGGAGTGCATGGACAAGGCCGGCGTTACACCGGAAGAGATTGCCTATATGGGCGACGATCTTCCGGATATCCCGTTGGCGCAACGGGCCGGGCTCGGCGTTTCTGTGGCCGATGGAGCCGCTGAGTTAAAAGCAGTTTGTCACTATACGACCCATCGTCCTGGCGGCCGAGGAGCTGCCCGAGAAGTGATCGAGTTGATCTTGAAAGCGCAAGGGCGCTGGGAAGAAGCGGTCCCGCAAGCCCTGGCATAAGGGCAGCAACCGTCACCAGACGCTTCGGTGAAGTGTGCTGTGCCTGACACCAGTTGCATGGGCCGTTGGAATCACGGTTAGCTAGCCCTTGATCACCTTCCTGAATGAGGAAGTAGCTGGAACAATGGAGGCAGTAAGTGGAGCGCTATGAAGATAAGTGACGTTCCCTGTACGTGTCAACTGTTCAAGGGAAGGGAGCGCGGCAGTGCTACTGCAACGGCCAGCTCCTAACAGGCATTCCTGGGAACGGCGCGCTTGGTGAAGGATTCACTTTTCCTCCCTCTCTCCTGACGACCCACACGACTCTGGCGCACATGCAACCCATTCGAAACTTTTTCAATCTGATCGGCGAAATCGGACTCTTCGCTTTACGGGCTGCTCTCCAGGCTTTTTCGCCGCCTTTTGAAGCAACCATGCTCTGGCGGCAAATCGAAGATCTAGGTTGGAAATCGCTGTCTCTGATTGTTACATCCGGCTTCGCGGTCGGGTTGGTGCTCACGCTGCATACGCGCTCTTCGCTCGTTCGGTTTGGCGCCGCATCGATGATTCCGAGTGTGCAATCATTGGCATTTTTCAGCGATCTCGGGCCGCTTGTAGCCGGTCTGCTGGTTGCCGGCAGGGTAGGGGCCGGAATTGGCGCGGAACTCGCGAATATGCGGGTCACTGAACAGGTTGACGCACTCGAATCGCTTTCCATAGACTCCTTCAAGTTATTGGTAATTCCCCGAATCGTGGCCTGCATCATTGCGCTTCCCATTCTGACTGTTTTCATGGACGTGGCTGGACTGGTGGGCGGTTATGTCGCCGAGCGAAGCTTCTCTCAAACTTCCATTCAGCTCTATCTCAATCGTGCCTTCGACCAGGTCAACTTGGCCATGTTCATTCCGCCGACACTCAAGACTGCGGTATTCGGCTTAATCATTGGCCTCGTGTCCTGTTACTTCGGCTATACAACAGACGAGGGTTCAAGCGGCGTAGGTCGAGCCTCCACCAACAGCGTTGTCTTTTCATCTCTCATGATCATCATGGCCGATGTCGTGCTCGTTAAATTGATTTTCTTTCTGTTTCCCGGCTCCTCATTATGAGTGACACCAATTGCCCGGCTATCTCCTTTGACAAAGTATGCAAAGCCTTTGGGGGTAGAGACGTGCTGAAAGATATATCGTTCGCCGTTGCAGCGGGAGAAGCTCTGTGCGTTTTAGGACGGAGCGGAACAGGGAAGAGCGTGACGTTGAAGCTGATGATTGGCTTATTAAGATCCGATGCCGGCGAGATCTGCATTCAGGGCCGGGACATCGTTAATCTGGATGAAAAGGGACTCTCCGAAGTCCGACACCAAATTGGTTTTCTCTTTCAAAACGCTGCTCTGTTCGATTCGTTCACAGTTAAAGACAATCTGGTTCTGCCGCTGAAACGTGCGAAGAAACTCTCCGACAATGACGCCGAGTCTTGTGCTCAAAAGAAGCTGGAGGAAGTGGGATTGGGGAAGGATGGCGACAAGATGCCATCAGAACTGTCGGGCGGCATGCGCAAGAGAGCGGGACTAGCCAGAGCCCTTGTGTTGGAGCCCAGCATCTTACTCATTGATGAACCGAGCAGCGGACTCGATCGTATTACAGCTTCGGAAATCGATTCGTTACTCCTGAATTTAAAAAAGGAGAAGAAGACAACGATGGTGATTGTCACTCACGATATCAGGGGAGCGCAACGGGTAGGAGATCGGTTTGCTGTGCTCGATGGCAGTCGATTGGCCGCCATTGGAAAGCCTCAGGATTTGGAAAATAACGAGAACGAACTGGTTAGAGCTTTGGTCTCGGAGAAAAATTAAAATGCGAATGCGACCTTGGGCTGTTGGAGTTTTTATCGTTGTCGGACTCGTGCTCTTCACGGGGATACTGTTCCTGATCGGCAATCAGCACAAAGCCTTTGACCGGCACGTAACTCTCTACACAGAGTTCAGCAATTTGAGCGGATTGACTAGTGGGGCCAAGGTACGTGTATCCGGCTTCGACTCGGGAGAGGTCAAACGCGTAGAGGTTCCGAAAACTCCCTCCGGTAAGTTCCGGGTTGCGTTAGAGCTGGACGACAAAGTTCACAAGATCATACGGACAGATTCGGTCGCTTCAATCGAAACGCAAGGCGTTGTGGGCGACATTTTCGTTGCCATCAAAAAGGGAACCGATGGAGCGCAGGAGGCGAGTGCCGGGACGACGTTGCCAAGCAAGGAACCCCAGAGCATGGGGGAACTGATGGACAAAAGCTCGAGCCTTCTCAACGATGTTCACGGCACCATCAATGATGTTCGTGGGCGTGTGGACGGAGCGCTGAACTCGCTCACACGAACGGTTAACCACGTGGATGGGCTCGTTGTGGGAGTGAGGCCGAACATTCAGAAGATCGCAAGAAATGGGGGCCAGATCACAGAGAAGCTCGATGCGACTATCACGGATATTAATCAAGGCAAAGGTTCGATCGGGTTGTTGTTGAAAGACAACGCCACCCGACAGCAGCTTCAGAGTACGCTCTCTGGCGTTAACCGCACCTCGGCAAACATCGAAGATGCTTCGGCTCGAATGGACCAGACGGTCGCCAACTTTCAATCGCGAGACCTGGTTGGAAAAGCCGACGCCACGCTGGAGAATGTGAAGTCCATGTCAGCCGAGCTGAGCACCATGACGCAGAATGCATTGGCGCCGGATGCTGTCGGAGCCGACGGAGCGACAAATGTGCGGCAAACACTTTCTAATCTGAATCGTGGCACGCAAAACATAGCGGCGGACGGCGAAGCGTTGAAGCACAATTTCTTCTTACGCGGGTTCTTCAAAAAGCGGGGCTACTACAGCCTTGATCAGCTAACACCGGAACAATACCGACGATTGAGCGGTCATGATAAGGAGATTGGCTCCAGGCAGTGGCTACAAGCATCGAATTTTGTCTCTGATGGCTCCGACGGCAAAGAGCAGTTGTCGCAAGACGGACGCCATCAGATTGATGCGGCAGTCTCGCCCGTCGTGGATTCATTGGCTGACAGCAAAATTATTGTCGAGGGATACGCAGACAGGGGTTCTCCCGACCAGCAGTTTCTCAGATCCAGACAGCGGGCCGACCTTGTCCGTCAATATCTGGAGACGCACTTCCATGTCCCGCACGATTCGGTAGGCATTGTGCCATTGCGGAGCAAGCCGCCGGAGAGTGCCGCTGTCTCGACTTGGGATGGAGCCGCTATCGTGCTGCTCGAACAAAAGTCAAAGTAGCCGATGAGGCAAACGATACTGGCATCCTTATTGGAGATCACGACTTGATTGAGGGGCGACCGCCCGCACGAAGTCGTCGGTCGTTTTGGGTTGGCCTTCAAGCAACGGCTATCGCGAAGATTTATGCTCTTCTTGCCAGAGCATGAATCCTCCTTTAAACGCATTTTCGTTCGATCCCACAATGACGTTTTTCGGCAGCTTTTTTATGGTTGCGGCGTTGCCCCCGCCCAGTACGACATAGTCGCTTTCTAATACCTGACTCAACTCCTCAATCACCTTCAAGACATGCTTTCGCCAAGTCTTACGGCCGTCTCGCGTCAGGGCCGCGGAGCCGAGAAAGTATTCGAAACTATGACCCTTTTTCCAAGGCATGTGGGCGAGCTCCATGGCTTGCACCACTCCCTCCACGACCATGGCTGAGCCCAGCCCGGTACCCAACCCGAGGAACAGCATTCGGCCACTCCGGTAGCTGCCCAGGGCCTGCATTGCGGCATCATTTATCACCCGCAAGGGCTTGTTGTCAAAGGCTTTCCTAAAATTAAATTTCATCCAGCCTTTGCCCAGGTTTTGCGGCTCTCGCAGTGGTTTGTTATGAACAACCGGACCAGGGTAGCCAACGGAAACGTGATCATATTTCCAACCGGCCAAATCCTTCTCCACAAACTTCATCATGCGCTCCGGCGTCATCTTGGGGCCCGACTTTACCTTCACCGACTCCGCATGTTGCTGCGTACGAAACTTGACGTGCGTTCCGCCAATGTCGATGGCCAGAATGTTCACGTCTTCTCCAGGGAGTGCCAACGGTGTCCTGATGTAGCGATCAGATCATCCGCTGCTTTCGGTCCGGTTGAGCCGGCCGCGTAATTGGGGAAGGGATCTTTCGGCGGCTCACTCCACGCTTCCAGCAGCGGCTGTACCATCTGCCAACCCGCGTTTATCAAGTCGGCTCCTTGAAAGAGCGTTCCATCGCCACGCATGACATCGTGCAGCAAGCGCTCGTATCCGTGACCGTGGCTTCCAAACGGCCCTTCCGGCAATTGGAAATCGAGAGCGCTCGGCTGCACAAGCGTTTTCAACCCAGGCGCCTGGGATCCGAATCGCAAGGAAATGGCCGGTTTGGGCTCCAGGTTGAAGAGCAGCTGGTTCGGCCCTTGTTCGTTCCCGCCGACGTTGGGGAAGAGCCGGGTCGGTGTTTGCTTAAATGTCACAACGATCTCCGTCGTCGCCCGAGCCAAGTGTTTGCCTGTCCTTAAGTAGAACGGCACGCCGGACCATCGCCAATTGTCTACTGAGACCTGCATAGCGACAAATGTCTCTACAATGGAATCCGGCTTCACGCCCGGTTCAGACCGGTAAGCCGGAACGTTCTTGCCGCCGACCATGCCTTTCCCGTACTGACCGCGTACGGCGTATTTGGACACCTCCGCCGCAGGGAACTGCTTTATCGATTCCAGCACATCCGCCTGCTTATCCCGCATATGTTTGGCGTTAAAGGAGACCGGCGGTTCCATGGCAACCAGGGACAGCATCTCCGCCAGGTGATTCGGAACCATGTCCCGAAGAGCGCCGGACTTTTCGTAATACTCCGCCCGGCCCTCCACGCCTACTGTTTCAGCCGCAGTGATTTGCACGTTGTCGATCGACGATCGATTCCAGAACGTTTCAAAGATGCTATTCGAGAACCGAAAGACAGTTAGATCCCGCACGGAATCTTTGCCGGCGAAGTGATCGATGCGGTAGATCTGATCTTCATGCAAGCTCTTCTGCAATTCTGCCGTGAGTGCTTTCGCGGAGGCGTAATCGTGGCCAAATGGCTTTTCGATCACCAAACGCGCCCACTTTTTATCGTCCTCGGTCAACAGGCCGGCCTGTGACAACTGCGTTGCAATAGAGGAGATGAAGCTGGGCGCGACCGCCAGATAGAACAGCCGGTTTCCCCCGGTCTGGCCTTCCTTTTCGGACTTTCCGACCGTGTCTTTCACGGAATGGAATAGATCTGGATCGTCGAAATTCCCGCTGATGTAAGAGGCTCGCCCGGTCAACCATTCCACTGTGTCGGTGGCCGCATCTGAACCCCAGAACTCCTTCAGGCTTTGCGCGATATGATCCCGAAACTGCTGGTGGTTCCAGTCTTTTCTCGCAACACCCAGCAGACGAAACTCGTCCGGCAGCGCCTTCACGGAAGCTAAGTTGTACAGCGAAGGCAGCAGCAATCGCTTGGTCAGATCCCCACTTGCCCCAAAGATGGTCATCAGGCAAGGGGGAACAGATTGGGATGGATTGGCCATGGGTTTTGCCACCCTTTACTTCTTTTCTTGATGGCCGCCGAACTCAAACCGCATTGCTGATAGAAGCTTATCGGCAAAGACCGCACTCGCCTGCGAGGTGAAACGCGAGAACAACGCCGTGCTCAGCACATCAGCCGGCACACCCTCTTCGATGGCGGCAATCGAAGTCCACCGGCCTTCTCCGGAATCCGACACCCGTCCACCGAACTCTGCCAGATCAGGAGAATGCACTAACGCTGCCGCTGTTAAATCCAGCAGCCAGGAGGCAATCACGCTGCCGCGTCGCCACACTTCCGCTATCTCTGGAAGCGGGAGGTCGTATTTGTAATGGTCCGGGTCCCGTAGCGGCGCTGTCTCGGCGTCGAACGTCTCTTTGGTATTTCCCACGTTCGCGTGCTTCAAGATATTCAGCCCTTCCGCATACGAGCCCATGATTCCATACTCAATCCCGTTATGCACCATCTTGACGAAATGGCCCGCGCCCACCGGTCCACAGTGCAGGTATCCGTCTTCCGCCGTGCTTGCCGGCGCTTTGTCCCGTCCAGGAGTCCGCTCCACCGAACCTCGGCCGGGCGCCAGAGTTTTGAAGATGGGATCAAGATACTTCACCGACTCGTTCTCGCCGCCGATCATGAGACAGTAGCCGCGTTCCAACCCGAAAACACCGCCACTGGTGCCGGCGTCCACATACTTCACACCCGCTTCAGATGCGATCTTGGCGTGCCGCATATCGTCCACGTAATACGAGTTGCCGCCGTCAATTACAATGTCCTGCGGCTCTAACTTGGGCAGCAGATCACGGAGCGTTTCCTCCACCACGCCAGCCGGCACCATCAGCCAAACTGCTCGCGGTTTGTTTAATTTTCCGGCCATCTCTTCAAGAGATGACGAGCCAGTAGCCCCCTCGTCCACGAGCGTCTTCACGGCATTTGGGTTGTGGTCGTAAACCACGCACTCGTGGCCACCCTTAGTCAAGCGGCGCACCATATTGGCTCCCATTCGTCCGAGCCCAACCATTGCGATCTGCATCTTAAATCTCCCTTTTCCCTCTTCATTACCTGAACTATCGGTTCAGATATTTAGCGACTGGAGTTCCCATTCGGCACAGCGAACACTATAAGTATGTGGTCGGGTAAACCAACGTTAACCACCACCAACTGAAAGCTTGGACCCGACTCTTCCGCTCGACAACCTGCGGCGGTAGGGCTCTTCATTCGAGATCATTAGCACCGCTCCATCTTCCTTCCGCCCAGCCGGCTCTCCTGATCGAAAGCGCTATGCTTCCTGGATCGACAAGCTGCTTCTGCAATGGAGCACTACAACCGGATTATCGATAAACATCGGGATCGAGTTTTTCTCATTCGCACGATTCCTGTCGAGTTCGCAAGATGGCTTTGGGCCGACAGCGCCTTTCGGTTAAAGTCGGCCTAACTTTCTGAAAGAGGAAGTCACCTAAACAAAGACCGTGGCCTCTATGTGGCTGCTGCACCATCCGCTCTGGGTCTGTTTTGATTTCGACATCACTGTTACTAACATCTCCTCACTTTGTTAGCTGACGTCTCCTCACTTCCCCTTTAGGCTCCAAGACGTTTAAATAGTGGCTAGTCTGATCGTTTGCGACCTTTGGTTCGACTACGACGACGCTTATAAGGAGCGATCTTGCCGAGCGCAAAGGAGATTTTGAAATGTGGTTCAACATCACCATTCCGCAGGCAGCAATGACGCCCGGTTCGACCAAGTTTCTTCTTAAGTGT
The DNA here is from genome assembly GCA_964248405.1 of uncultured Bryobacteraceae bacterium. Taxonomy (GTDB): domain Bacteria; phylum Acidobacteriota; class Terriglobia; order Bryobacterales; family Bryobacteraceae; genus Bog-105. The sequence goes on along the minus strand of CAXTYH010000001.1, from coordinate 178,292 downwards.
TTAGTGATCATCTGGATTTGCGGCGCGAACTTCTGCCACGCACAGCTCGCAACCCGACGTTCGGTTCTGGGGCTTCCCGAGCGCATTCCTCCGGTGTCCGGGCTGGATCCATTGCCGTTTCCTTCTGAGGTCTACTCGCTATCTCAACTGATCGATATTGGCGAGAAGAACAATCCCACAACGCGGATTGCTTGGGAGCAGGCTAAACAAGCTGCCGACGACGTCGGCATTGCGCGAAGTGCTTTATTTCCGCTTCTCGACTTTACGGTGATGGCTTTGAAAGGGAATCTGCTGTTCGGCTTACCCCCTAACATTTCGTCGGCAGGCGTGGTGAAGATCAACACAAGCATTATTGAGCCGGCACTCAAGTTAACGTGGACGGTCTTTGATTTTGGAGGCAATCGTGCGTCTTACGATCAGGCAAAGTCTCTGGCATTAGCGTCGAAGATGGCTCTGAGTTCGGCCCACGAGAAGGTGGCACTTCAGGTCTCCCAAAACTATTTCAAGTTACTTGCCAGCAAAGAGCAGCTCCGGGCAGCTGCTAACTCAAATGAGTCCAGCGACCTACTCGAGAGTTCAGTCCGGGAACAATACAGCAACGGATTGGCGACCATTGTGCAATTGAATCAGGCCAAAGCGCAGCGGCTCTCAGCGTACTCACAGTTTGTTAAGGCAAAAGGAAGCGTTGCGACGGGCCGGGTATCATTGACGGCCAGTGTTGGTTTGCTGGCCGACAAAGCGGTTGACATTGCGCCCCTCGAGAATGGACCGGCCGCTGAGCTAATTCAATCCTCAGCGACCGAGTTAGTGCAACGTGCTCTGGCGCACCGCCCCGATATGTTGGAGGCTGTAGAGGAGGTTCGAGCTTCGCAGTATGAGGTGAAGCAGGCTCGCTCAGACTTCTTTCCCAAGATCACCTTGGATGCGGAAGAACAGTACACCCGCACCTCCAACAGTCCCGGCAGTGCAGCGGGCGTTACGGCAGCAAGTGCGAACAGCACGAACGGCAGCACTTACCTGGTTGAACTAAGCCTGACGTGGAATCTCTTTGATGCCGGCGCACGCCGGAGTCGTTATCGGCAAGCACAATCCCAAGTCCGAGAAGCTCAGGACAAGCTTAAGAGTACGAAGATCGAAACCGAACAGCAGGTGTGGAGTGCATACGTGGGGGTGCTTACTTCCATACGGGATGAGGATGCTGCAAAAGCGTCGTTGGACGCGGCCAAACTTTCTTTCCGTTCGGCTCAGGTTGCCTACTCCACGGGAACGCAGGATTTCACCACTCTGGCGCAAGCACAGACCTCGCTTGCCCAAGCTGAAAGCTCTTATGCGGAGGCACGGACAAAGACATTGGAACAAGCAACTGAGCTGGCATACAGCACTGGCAACTTGGTGAGTACCGGACCGCAAGTGCCCAAGCAGACTGTGGGTGCGCAATGATTGTGGCGCGTGCAGCAGCACTTGTGGGCACCAATGCTCGTCGTGGAAAGCTCAGAGTAGCGGCCGTTGTCGTTCTCTGTCTATTGCTGGACAGTTGCAACTCTGCCCATGCACTGGATGTAGTAGGGGCATACTTCCCCTTTTGGCTTCTCAGCATGCTCATAGGAGTAGTGGCGGCCTTTGCCAGCCGATACTTATTCGTTCGGTTGAAGATAGAACCCTACTTGAGCCCCCTCACAATCACTTACTTATGCGTCATGATTTCTGTCGCCTGTTTAACCTGGTTGCTTTTCACGTGAAGGATCTTCAGTCTGGCCGAAAGAGGGGATTATGAGCGACGACCACAAGCCTGAGGATCAGAAGCCTGACGATCACAAAGGTGACGATCACAAGCCTGACGATCACGGTAATGGTGTCGACAACGACCCGCAGAGCAAAACGCGCCGCCTTGTCGGGCATTTGGCCACTGCCTTGATCATACTGGTGGCCATACTGTCGATTGCCTTAGTGATGCACAGGAACACTGTTAATCCACGAACACAAGATGCGAGCGTCGGGGCACACTATATCGGTGTAGCGTCCGAAGTGGCAGGCAGGGTATGGGCCCTGTATGCAAGAGATAACCAGTGCGTAGAGGCAGGAACGCTTCTGGTGCAACTTGATCCACGGCAGTATGAATACAACCTGGCGAAGGCGCTGGCAGACCAGAAAGCGCTGGAAGAAGAGATCGTGGAGGAACGGCGAACGATTACGGCTGCCGAGTACCAGGTGGTATCCGACCAAGGCACGTTACAGGATAGCCGGCTGCAGGTGCAAAGCGGTAATGACTCGGTAAGCTCAGCAATGGCGCAAGTGACGCAAGCGAAAGCCTCTTTGAGTTCGGCGAACGATGAGTACGCCTATGCTGAGTTAACGGTAAGGAGGAATGCGCCGCTTGCCGCGGACGAATTTATCAGCCGTCAACAGTTCGATCAGTACAAGACCAATCGGGACACTGCTCTTTCCAGTGTTAAATCAGCTAGCGCACAAGTCAAAGTATCCGAAGAAAAGCTTGCCGAGGCAAAGACCCAGGTTCAACAAAGTGTAGTGAATGTGGGTAAGTCGGAAGCCAACATTCGCAAGGGCGTGTATTCTGTTCCCATTCTGGGCACTCTATTGGCCCAGCGTCCCTCGGCGCAAGCTGCCGTGGACAAGGCGACGCTCGATTTGAAGTGGACCCGCATATATGCTCCCTTTGCAGGTTGCACGACTTCGTTTAATACTGCCGAAGGTGCTTACGCGAGCCCGGGAACACCATTGTTCACCTTTATTGACCAAAGCTCGTGGTACATAGACGCAGACTATCGCGAGTCACAACTCGATCACATCCGGCCCGGAATGAAGGCGCAAGTGTTTCTCATGTCTGACCCGTCTCACCCGATAATTGGCGTGGTGCAGAGTATCAGCCCTGGAGTCACCTCAAGCGATGCCTCGTCTGAGGGTGGCCTTCCGGGAACGCCCGGCGGGTTGCCGCTCGTTCAGCGAACGCTGAACTGGGTTCGCCTCGCCACCCGTTACGCGGTGCGCGTCAAGATCCAACCGAATAAGTCTCAGGCTATGCGTATCGGTACATCAGCGGAGGTGTATCTCAAAGAAGAGTAGTTCAGTGCCTCGAGGCCAGCACACTTCCACTCCGCTATGTCAGATTCGAACGAGAAACCGAACAAGGGCGACTCATTCCTTGCTTTTCTCAAGGAGGAGTTGAAGCCTTATCCTGGGCGTCTACAAATTACTCTGCGGATGGTTGCCAGTGTCGTCCTGGCTCTTTGGATCGACATGACCTTTGACCTCCCTGCAATAGGCCTCAGTCTGTACTTGGTGTTTTTTGTCGTTCGGGAGAGTCAGAAGGCAAGCGTCAAATCACTGCTGCTCGTAGTGGCTGGAACCGGGATTCCAATCATTCTCGTCTTTCTGATCGTTTCCTTCTCCGATGGAGAACCTCTCGTGCGGTTTATCGCCATGACGGTCATCACGTTAGTCAGCATGTTTCTCATGCACGCATCCACGCAAGCGCAGCTCTTCCTAGCCATCGGACTGTTCGGAGGAGCTTTCCTTCGCTCTTGGGATAAGACTTCGTCCGCTCTGCAAACTGTCGAAAGCACTTTGTGGCTTGCCGCAAGCATCAATGTTGGGTTTGCATGCGGCGTCATGGTGGAACTGCTGTTTGCGTACCAGGACCCTCTTCACTCACTCCAGAAAGAGCTTTCAGACAGCATCGGAGCGGTCGAACAATTCTTCTCATCGATGCTCCAAGGCACCGGTCAAACAGCCGCGCAGAAGAAGCTCGCCTCTCTTTCCGCTAAAGGAACAGCTGGTCTACAAGCACTCTTGGTGAATGCAGAACAGAAGCGTCCCAATCTTCACCAGGTTCACTCGGAAATCTCAGGAAGCATTCAGCTCATAGAGATCTTGGCCGATCAAGTGACCTCACTCAGCACACGCAAGGGAGAGCCTTTGAACGAGATGGATCGTGAAGCCGTCGGTGTGCTCATCCGGGAATGCCAAACCCTGAAGCGAGCCTTTCAGATTGCAAAGCGCCCGCCCAGCTTCTCTCCAACAGAACAGGACAAGTTGAGGGGAACACGGTTTTTAGCTGTAGGAAAGACTCTTGCGGGCATTAATCTCACTTTGATTGGAACCGAATTGATTCCTGAGGCAGAGGCAAGCGCCAAGAAGAAGAAGGGCTTCTTGAAACCTGATGCGCTCTCCAACAAGCAATATCTGATAAGTGCGATGAAAACAACGGCAGCCGCAATGGTTTGCTACCTGCTCTACATGGGAGCAGATTGGCCGCAGATCGATACTTGCGTTACTACCTGCATCATCACCTCCCTGGGAACGGAGGGCGCAACGCACGAGAAACAGATCCTACGCATCGGCGCCGACACCGTTGCTGGTCTTTGCGGCATGGCAGCTTTGTGTTGGATCCTTCCCCATTTCACCAGCATCGCCGGCCTGACCGTGGTTGTGGCTGTCATGGGTTTTGCCGGAGCTTGGCTCTACTTAAGTAGCCCACGGCTGAACTATGCCGGCCGCCAGTTATCTTATTGCTTCTTCCTGGCCACTTTGCCGAACAACAGCACGTCTACGTCACTGAGCGAAGCGCGCGACCGAGTGGTGGGTGTGCTTCTCGGAGTGACTGTCATGTGGTTGATCTTCGACCAGATCGCGCCGGTCTGGACAATGGGAAGCATCAGGTCGTCGCTGGCCGGTGTGATGAAGCTGATTAAGAAAATAGCTGAAGTTCGGGAGTCGGAAAAATCGCCGGCAGAGAAGTTGAAGGCTACGGCTGAAGTGCGCGCATCCTTCGCCAAGGGCCTTAACTCGATTCGGACAAATCTTCACCAATCAGGATACGAGTTGAACAGCAACCGTGGCGAGCGCAAGGAACTCTTGCCAAAGATCAGGCATCTCTGTGACTTAATGCAGCAGTTGTTTGTCGCCGAGCTCACGTCTCTTGAAGAGCTGGCCGCGGGAGTAAGCACCGACCCTGGGGATTCACGAAAGTCAGCCGGAGATATCGATTCACTCATCTCCCAGATCACACGAGGTACAGGGCAACAACTTAGTCCTGCACCGCCACAGCACGACAGTGAATCATTTGAGAAACAACTGTTGCATGAAATTCAGGCCGCTATACAGGAAGCCAACCTGGTGAAGCCGCCTCACTATTCTAGTGCCTAACAAGGAAGAGGAACTTAAGATGGTTACAGCATTCATCGGTCTCGACTACATAGTAGACATCGTTTCTCCTTTAGGAAAGATTGCGCGGTCGGCAGGCCAGGTCGCAGAACGTGATGTAATCGAGAACGCCAACCGGGCGCTTACCATTGCGCGCAGCAAGGGTTGGCTGACTGCTTTAGTGAAACTTGGGTTCTCAAAGGGCTATGCTGACCTACCGAAAAAGTCGCCGCTGTTTGGCAAAGCCGATCAGGTAGGCGCGCTGCTGATAGATACGCCCGGCACGGCATTTCATCCGGAGCTGGACATCGATTTAGCGGATCTGATCATTGTCAAGCCCAGGGTTAGCGCCTTTTACGGAACCAACCTGGATGCCGCCCTTCGGGCCAGAGAAGTACAACGGTTGGTAATGGCTGGAGTCAGCAGCACATGGGTCGTACAGAGCACCGCACGAGATGCCCATGATCGCGACTATGAGGTTGTTGTACTGGAAGAGGCCTGCGCCGCTACGAGCGAAATGGAGCATCGAGCCTCAATGGAAGTGCTCAAAACGATCGCCAAAATTATCCAGGTAGATGATCTGACGAACTTGTGAAAGGAATCGCGGCGCTAACGGCGAGCGGCGAAATCAGGACCGGGATTCTCTCCCGCAGTCTTCTGATGCTGTTGCCGCTCGTCTCACTCGCCATTGCTTCAGGCAATCCGATCTGGTTAAAAGCGGCAATCATAACCATGTCCGCTTTCATCGTTGAGGAACGATCTGACCTTGCGCCGCTCGGGGTATTGCTGCACGGCACTGGTTTGATTGTGGGTTTCTTCGCTTTGCTCCTGGCTTTCGGGAAGCCGACAATCTTTGTTCTGGGCTGCACTGTAATGGCAGTCTGTTCGATCTTGGTGACGGCATGGGGCGCCAAGCTGCGTTCACTTGGGATCTTTACGTTTGTTCCCGCTCTCTATCTTGCCTGCGAAAGCGCAGAAGGCCGGACCACCAACACCCTTTGGAAGCTAGGTATGAGCTTTCTTCCTTTCATGGTTGTAGCGCTCATTCCGCCGCTCATCCTTTCTTTGATTCATCACCATCGGGAGCGAGAAACCTCCATCCATTTTGCCCGACATTTCCGGAAGCTGATCCGCCGATCGGAACACGGCAAGTCTACGCCCAATGTGGAAGCAATGATTGCCGTAGCAATGGCGGTAGCTACGGCTGCTGGTCTGGTGGAATGGCAGCACTTGGCTCACGGCCAGTGGGTGATCTGGTCTGCGGCAAGCGTCGTGACTGGCGACGCAGCGAGCGCACACCTGAAACTACGCCATCGTACGGTCGGCACAATCATCGGTGTTCCGATCGGTGCTGGACTCGGATTGATTGCGCCTCACAACGGTCTGACCTTCGGGTTTGCAACTTTGGCAGTTATTCTGAGCCTGGTGGCATTTCGACGCTACGCCGTGAGCTTCACCTTGCGTTGTATCTTCGGCACAACCGCTCTCGTTGTTGCCGACAAGTCCAGCGCCGTCGCAGCCCAACGAGTTAGCAACGTTCTTCTTGGAGGACTGATCGGCATCCTCTTTGTATTGCTCACTCACTTCGCCTTCGAAAGGTGGCGTGTGACTAGGGCTCTATTCTGCTGAAGGGATAGCGCCCTGGCACTTACGCCACACAGATGCACGCTCCTTACATACATATCTCTTTAGGGGAATATCCCTGAGTCTTCAAACGCAGCAGGATACTAGTATGTCCACTAGCACCCAAAACAGCTTGACATCACGCCTTCACGATAGAAAGCAGGACTCAACTCCCGTCGCCTCGACAACTTTAATCGTTTCCCCGCCCTACCACGTGCAATCCACCGCGGCCGAACTCCGGTCCGGGTTCCCCTATTTTTCCTACCATGAATCTGTGTCCGCACTGTGGGCGGACAAGTGGCGCAAGCCGTGCCAGCATGGCATTTACCCGTTCACAGATGGCAAGGTGGAAGACTTCGATCCGATCTTTGCTGAACTTGTCCGGTTGTCGGGTGACAAGCCCGAGTTCCTGTATCGACCGGACGAGTACGCCAAGCCGTTTTTCCCGATGGCAGAAAAGCTGGTCGCCCAGGCTGAACAGGCGGAAGGCGAAGGAGACACCGCGAAGGCCTTAGACTTTTATCTGCGTGCCGCAGCCGTCTATCGTATGGCACGATTCCCAATTAATCGCTCCCCTGTGAGTCAAGAAGCGTGGGAGAAAGGTAAAGCGGCTTATGTCAAAGCCGGGCAGTATATGAGTCCTTCGAGCGTCGCGGTCGATGTTCCGTTCAAGCATGCGAACGTGTCTGCCGGCGATCGTGATGTGCCGATTCAGGCGTATCTGCGAATTCCTAACGGCGAAAAGCCCAAGGATGGCTGGCCTATTGTTTTATTCATCTGCGGTCTCGATGCCTATAAGACTGATCACACGCCGCGCACCCAGGAACACGTCGATCATGGTTACGCAATTTTGAGCTTTGAAATACCCGGAACCGGCGATTGTCCGGCCGCTCCCAATGATCCTGAGTCTCCAGACCGTCTGATGAGCAGCGTCTTGGATTGGGTAGTAGCCAAGGCGACCGAATACGGCTTTGACGCAAGCAAGATCGTCGCTCGCGGCATCAGCACGGGCGGCTACTACGCCATGCGCATCGCTCACACTCACGCTGATCGTCTCTTTGCCGTTGTGTCCGAGGGCGGCGGTTGCCACTACATGTTCGACGCCGCTTGGATCGGCGCCCAGAACCAGATGGAGTATCCGTTTGCGTTGGCAGACGCGCTCGCCTACAAGTTCGGCTACCGCGGGTCTGACCCAGTTAAGGCATATGCAGCCGAAGCCCATAAGTTCAGTCTTCTCGACGCCGGCGTGCTCGATCATCCGAGCTGCAAATTCCTCATCCTGGATGGGATGGAGGATTCGATCTTCCCGATCGAGGACAACTTCATCGTTGGTGTGAGAGGGAAGAACAAGGATCTGCTCGCCCGAGGCAATCGGGGCCACATGGGCAATCCCGGTGCCGAGGACATTCTGTACCACTGGATCGACAACGCAGTTGCGGGCAAGCCCTGAAGATACGTTGGGATTTGCTTATCTCCGTACCGATGCCTCATTGGTACGGAGATAGCCCAGCAACAGCAGAGTCCGCGATCCGGTAACCAGGCTTGGCGAACATCCGCGGCAGGCTCAGGCGGCGGCTGCAGCGCGAAGAACGGCCCACACCCATGGACGGCTCAATGACGCTTGAACCCCCGCTTGACGCCTAGTCGGACCGCCTCCCACATCGCAGCGACAACGGTGGCTGAAGTGTAGTGGGCGTTCTGTTTGGTGCTTCCGCTTGCCACGCGGCCTTCGCCTTCCAGCGTTTCCCCAGGCGAACCGCGTTCCGAACGAACCGCGTTGAGGTTGCCGTCCAGCTTTTCGCGCGGCGTGCCTCGCCGAGTTTGGTCTCGCCGGTGATGCGGTAGTCGCGTCCGGCAGTTTGTAGCGCTAGGGTCGCCTACTCCTCGTCTTCCGCCCCGTAGTTGCTCTCCGGACTGATCCAGGGCTCCTGCGAGATTTCCTGCGCTTGGTCGTGTGCCAAGCCCGACTTCCTCATCGCTTCGTAGGTGTCCCCGTCCATCTGCGCTGCCCAATTCACCGCTCCGATCAACTTGCCCTGACTCTTCAAGGCCGCTACGGTCTTCGGACGATACGCGGTCCAGTGCCGGAGAATCTTGCTGGCCAGGCCTCCGCTCAGCTCCGTTTCGCTGATCGGCTCGTGATCGCTTGAAGGTGGTGTCTGGTTGGGCATCGCCGTCTATTGTCGCCGGCTTCTCCTCCGGCTCATCTTCGGGTAGACCTTCGGCAACCAATCGAGCCCATGCTGTTCGGCCAGCCGCTCGCGCAGAAGTTTGCCGCCGAGCCCGGCGTTGCGCGCGTCATCCCTGCATCATCTTGGTCAAGCGAGTGCGAGCATGTTCGACTCAGCGATGGCGCGGTTCCCCGCCGGTTGCGCGATGCGGTTGAAACGCGTGTAGTCTGGGGCCGCTCGCTCGCCGTCGTTCATCCGCTCGCCGGCTGCTTCGTTCTTGGATTCCATAGCGTCGTATTGAGAGACCGGTGGCGCGTTCAGCCGCGGGCTCGGTCGTGCGGGCGCTCACCCGCTGGTACTGCCGGAGTTGTCTCCGGAGAAAACAGGTTCGATACTGGTGCTGTGAGCGTCGATTTCCGGGGGAGTCGGGCCGGAACTGTCGTCATTGAAAGCTCCGTGAACGCTGATCCTGGTCGCGGAGACCGGTCTCTCATAGCTCGTAAGGAGTCACGCCGAAACGGATTTCTTGTTCCAGTCAGCGAGACCACTGCTCGCATTGGGCGTTGTCGCCTCTCCAGCGGGCGCGCTAGAAGGCGGGGAACACTCGCCTCGTTGACACAAAACAAAGGAGCAAATGAAGATTCTGGCAATTGGCGCGACTAGCAAGAGTTGATGAGGCCCTTGACGGAGTTGACAAGCTTCTATCTGCTGAATGGAGTAACTCCCGATGAACTTACTCAAGGATTGATCGCGTACGACCTCGCAAAGAAGCGGAAGATTCAACACGTCGTTTATCACTCGGGTGTTCGGGTAGCGCACTTTAAGGGCGTTCCTCATTTCGCTTACAAGCTCGCTAAACGAAAATGCGCTGCGAGAGTTCGCGATCCCGTTGACGATAATCAGCCCAACTCTTCCAGGAATGATGAAGCCCTGAAGAATTCGCCGCGCCATTCACGGCGGCGTTACGAACCGAGTGATGGGCCACAGAGATCGGACCGCCCTGCTTAGGCGCTTTCAAGCATCTCGGTCCGGTACTTGGGCGCTAGTTCCGTTATCTTTTGTATCTGTGTCGCTTTTTGGTCGGGCGGCGGGGCCGTCATTCGTGTTGCGACTGGGAGACCGACCTGAGCGAAGAAATTCTCTTGCCCGGCTGGCGAACATAAGCACAGCGCGCGTGCGGGTTCAAGGGAACTGTTGTGGAACTGGTGAGGTGCGTTCGAGGGAATATTGATCGTTTCCCCTGAGTGAATGGTCACCTTCTCGCCCCGGAAGGTTACTTCGATCTCACCGTTCAGCATGATAAACGTCTCCTCGAAGTCGTGGCGATGCGGCGGAGGGCCGCCCTCCGGAGGGATATACATATCAACCAAGCAAAAGCGGCCGTTCGTATCGTCGCCTGTGATCAAGGTCGTATAAGTGTCGCCGACGACTCCCAGGTGTTGCAAGCCCTCGTCCGTGTCGGGCTGTGCCAGAACCAGCATTCGCTGAAGGTCGTCAGGCGGGACTTCGGTCCCAGGTCTCGACCTAATGCCAGTGTTCTCTGTCATTTTGTTTTCTCCCTCGTCTGCATTCTCCGGGGTTGTTGTACTGCTTAGGCGTGCATGTCTGGAGATACAACAAAGTAGCCGGCATCCGCAAGGATGGGCACAACTCTATGCGGGCAGGTGCCAGCGCGAAGAAACCCATTCCAAAGAAGCACGGGTGTTCCTCACCGGCCACCCAATCCAGTACTGCAGGCGTTGAACGTTCACCTGCCCGCTGCCCGTTCGGAACCGTTTATTGTAGCTGGAATCTGTTCTGCAATATCAATGCCAGTCGCGATGAGTTCTCGCGTCCGCCGCATCACAAAAGCTTCATATTCTAGTTCCTTTTAATAAACGAAAGCATGTTCTGGCTTTTGTTTTCGGTTGGCGACTGTTGAGCCAACATGCTCAGCAGCGTACCCGCAAACAAGACCAGGGCCGTGCGCTCGGCACGCTCAATTGTGCTTTCAGGCAACTCGAGCATGCTTGCCACTTCCCTTCTTGTCCAGCCTTCCAACACACGGAGCAGGTAAACCGTGCGGTATGAACAATCCAAGTTGAGCAGCGCAGAGAGTAGGTCCGCACGGCTATAGCCTTCGCATAAGGACAGCGCCGTTTCTGGCGAGGGGAGAACACCGCTCTCACAGTCCTTCTCCACTTGGCTGCTGCTCATATGATCCTCGCGAGCAAAGGCGGATGAATGAGGGAGCATCTTGCGAATCGCCGCTTCGATCACCAACGGCTTGGCCCATGCCATCACGGATCCGGGGCGCACCCGATCACTCCCGCAGGCCTCATCGGCTGCCTCCAGCAGACAGTCGGTGGCGGCATCGAGGTCGCCGGTAATGACCATTGCGCTCCAAAGGAGTCGATCCGCATTCTGGAGCAACACCTCGCGCGTGCCGTCTTGTGCCTCTCTCTGGGGATCTCGACGATAGGAGCCCTGGTTCGACTGTGGTCGTCGCGACACCCACGAAAAGGCTCGGCTCTTCTTGCTAACGGCAGGAAAACTTGTTCTCATCAAGGGCCTTAAAATTTGTCCCAAAGTCATCTTGCGTTCTCCCGAGTCATTCGTACGTAACCTCTCGCTGTCCCCTCGCCTGTCAAATACTAGGCCGAGTCTCGTTGTTGTGGCGAGAAATTCCCGCCGTCCACTTAGCCGCTCGACCCTCGTAAATAGGAGAAGAATGCGACATAAAGAAGCAATCAGCCCAGCGACTGTATTGCTGCCCGGCAATGCTGGTGCAGCGGAATGCCGGAAAGCTCTGTGCTCTCTCACCGTCGGGTCTCTTCGGCGCTGATCCTGGCCGGCTCAGCATGTCCACGCCGGTCTAACACCGCCAGGAGAGGTGTACCAGTCCCCTCAGTGCTGACCGGTGCTCGTAGTTAGCGCCATCTCTCCAGCAGAAATCATCAGCACTCGGGATCGTCATAGGCCGATTGGGAATGCAGGTTCTTCCTGCAATCGGCATCTTTTGTTATAGGGGAATCTACTGGTATTGTGGGGAATTTTTAGATTCACCGCTATTACCCGAAAGAGATATGGGCTGTGTGCCTGCCTACTCAGAGAGTGAGATAACCACGCTGGGCCGCAATCGTGACAGCCTCAGTTCGATCGGTGGCATCGAGTTTTTTCAAGATGTGCTTCAGGTGCATCTTGACCGTGCCCTCGGTGGTGCTGATGATGGCGGCAATCTCGCGATTGCGCAGACCCTTGCTGACCAATTCCAAAACTTGCAGTTCTCGACCGGTCAGCGAAAGGCGCAACAGGCCGTCGGCTAACTTGACAGCCGAATCAGACGCCAGCAGCCGTTTGCCGTTGTGCACGGTGCGAATGGCATGCGTCAATTCGGTGCGCAGCAAATCCTTTAACAAATAGGCCCAAGCTCCAGCCTCCAAAGCTCCATAGATATAGCCGTCTCCCTCGTAGGTGCTGACGACAATGATACGGCCTTGGGGATCGCTCTCCAGGATCTCTTTTGTCGCGGCCAGACCAGTCTTACCGGGCAAGCGCAGATCCATCAACGTAATGTCAGGCTGGTGCAATTTGTATAGGGCGACGGCTTCATTACCATCTTCTGCTTCTGCTACAACACGGAAATCATCCTCTGCTTCGAGAAAAGCGCGAAGACCGGCGCGAAGTATGGCGTGATCATCGACCAGCAAAATGCGAATAGCCGGCGGTGGGCCAACAGATTGGTTTGGAGAAGCAGGTTGGTCCTGAGAAGCAGACTCGTTCTTCATGCCTCAGTGTGCATAGTTTAGGAGAGTGTCACAAGTGCTCGAAAGTGTAGTAGCCGCGACTGTGTCCCAGTCGCGAGGTCGCCAGGAGGCCTGCAAGCGGGGTTATTCTCGAGCGCAAATCTGAGAACGGTTCCAGCGGACGCAAATATCTCTTCCGGGGAATAGTTCCGCCCACTGCAATGATGCACAATGTCAGTAATGTCTACAACCTCGCAAAATGCCCAGGCCTCAGAAATCAGCAGCTGCGGATCTTTGGCTTTGAGCCATTGGAGGCCACAATAGCCAAATTTCGGGAAGCTACGGGGAAACAAAGCTTGCGAGAAACATGCCTTCGCTTTTGGAAGCGGAGCCTGCTTACGACGGCTGGTGTCCTATGTTCGTCCCTTATCACACTGCCCCGCCCTGCGACCGCGCAGAGCCCCTCGGCGTCGCCCAGTCAAGCTGGATCCTCCTTAAAGGATAGCTTCGGCAACGCGGACTGGTATCGGAACGAGCTACGACGTATGCCGCGTAAGTATCCGGCAACCGATCCGGAAAGAGTGTATGCCCTGTTCGAATTGATCGACATAGCTGAAGAGCAAAACCCGGACGCACGTGCGGCATGGGAGCAGGTGAAACAGCAGGCGGCAGCTGTAAAAGAGGCTCGCAGTGCGCTGTTTCCTACCCTCTCGGCAAGTGTGCCGACGAAGACCGAACGGCAGTTTCTTGTTTTTCCGCTCGCCTTAGGTCCCACATTGGGTGGTGCTTCGCTGCGGGAAGATGCTACGACGGTCAACCCGGTGCTCGCGCTGAATTATCTGGTTTTCGACTTTGGCAACCGGCGCACGAGTATCAACACCGCGACCACAAATCTGTTTGTTACAGCAACGAGCCTGACTGACACGCATCAGCAGATCGCGCTCAATGTAAGCCAAAATTATTACAAGGTCATCAGCAGCAAAGGCCTGGTCGAGTCAGCGCGTTCCTCCCTGAGAGACGCCCAGGCTACCGAGCAGCAGGTGAAGGAGCAGATGGATCATGGCTTGGCTACGCTTCCCAACTTTCTCAGCGCAACAGCACAGCGCCAGCAGTCGGAGTACAACCTGGAGAGTGCAATCGGCTCTGAACAGACAGCGCTGTCGGACCTGAGCCGCAGTGCGGGATTGAATCCGGTCGTTCCCCTGCAGGTGAAAAATATTTCGCAGATGCCGGAGAGCAGTGAGTTAGAGGATTCGGCGGAGCAGCTGATCGGGAAGGCGTTGGAGCAGCGCCCCGATCTGCTGGAAGCGGTCGGTCGCATCCGAGCCGCCGACTTGTCCATCAAGGCTGCACGGGCGGCGCTCTACCCGACGGTGAATCTACAGGCGCAGTCTGGAGAGTACCTGCAGAGAACGACTACCAGCGCCGGTCCTGCGCCGTTTATACATCAGGCAAACTGGCTGGGAGAGTTAAGTTTTAGTTGGACAATCCTGGATGGCGGCCGCCGCCACTACCAGATCGTCCAGGCTGAAGTGCAGAAGCGCATTGCCCAGGCGGAGCTTCAGTCGGCCCAGGATCTTGCAACCAATCAGGTGTGGTCGAACTATATCACTGCAAAAGTAGCGTTCCGACGTCTGGGGATATCCAAGGCTCTCCTCGTCTCTGCTCAAGCATCTTACGACGCTGCACACGAGTCATACGCGCTTGGGTTGGAGACTTACATCGATCTCTCGAATGCAGAAACCGCGCTTGCGCAAGCGCGCACTGAGCAGGTGCAAGCGGCCTCCGAGGTCTTGACCGATCTTGCACAATTGGCTTACTCGACAGGCGATCTTTTGGGATCACGGTTTCTCAAAGCGAATCGAAATGCGAAATAAGAAAGCCCTCTTTCTGGTCGCTTCGTCCTGTTTTCTCAGCGGCTGCTCGCGCTCTCCGTCGATCGATGTACTAGGATCCTACTTTCCCGCATGGCTCGTTTGTGGCCTGATCGGCATTGCTTTGGCTGTGATAACACATTTCGTTTTGGTGCGGATCAAGCTGGATTCGGCGATTCCGATCAAAACAGTGGTGTACCCCTGTATGGCTGCCGCTTATACGTTTCTCGTGTGGATTGTCTTCTATAGCTAAGAATTTGTTTCGTTGTTGCGAGGTTAAATGGCTGAAAATTCAAAAACAAAGTTACTTGCGGGAAAGATTATCGCAGCAACAGCCGTCGTTGCAGCTCTTGTGCTTGGGTCGATTGCCCTCTGGATCACAAACGTGAATCCTCGCACCGATGATGCCGACGTTATTGCGAATTATGTGGGCATCGCACCGGAGGTGGAGGGGCGAATCATTTCACTGCCGGTCAAAGACAACCAATGGGTTCGCAAAGGAGATCTGCTGTATGAGATTGATCCAGAACCGTACAAATATAAGTTGCAGCAGGCTATTTCATCCAAGAACAATCTCGATCAGCAGATCATCGACGAACGAAGGAAGATCAAGTCCGAGCAGCTGGACGTCGAGATTGCGACCGAGGGCCAGCACTCAGATAGGGAGTTGACCAGCAGCCAGGAGGCAAGTTCGAAGGCAACTGACGAGCAGATCAGTCAGCAGGAGGCTGCCGTCAAGAGTGCCGATGTTCAATATCGCCTGGCGGCGGATAATCTGACGAGGACCGAGCCCCTACTGGCCCGGCATTTCGTGACCGCTCAGCAGATCGACCAGTTGCGGACCACCGCCAGAGCTGCGCAGGAAAGTCTCTCGCAGGCAAAGACCAAGCTGAATGAGGCTCACGCAAACTTGCAAAAGGCCCAGGCCGGAGTGAGACAGTCGGTGGTGGAAGAAAAACGGCAGAAACTTAGAGCTCAGCAGGCACAGTATGAAATCAGCCGGTTGGAGACCCTGACTTCGCAAAGGCTGGCCAAAGAAGCCGCGGTGAAATCGGCCGCCTATGATCTTGAGCGTTGCCATGTCCACGCACCTTTTGATGCACGAGTCACCAACCTCAACATCTCAGTAGGGCAATATGCCAGAACGGGCGGGCAGGTGTTCGCACTGATCGACACGACCGCCTGGTGGGTTCTCGGCAACTATAAGGAGACGCAGTTAAGACATCTCGCGCCTGGCATGCCGGTAGATGTTTATCTGCTGACTCGTCCGGATATTCGCTTCAAGGGAGTAGTGGAGAGTGTCAGCTTCGGTGTCACACCAGAGGACATCACTCAAGGGCAGACCGGCGGACTCTCCACCACCACGCGCACCCTGAATTGGGTCCGGCTGGCGCAGCGCTTTCCCGTGCGTGTTCGGATCCTGAACCCGCTTCCTGATCTATTTCGTATCGGCGCTTCTGCTACCGCCATTGTTCGGAGCCAGGATCCGGCACTGCCTATTCCCGTGGACCCTGACGTCTACAACACAGCCCTTTACAAGAGTTTCGATGGCAACAGCCAGTCAGCCGTTCGATAAAACCCCGTTCCGTACCGAGTTACGGATCTGGGAATTCTTCCGGCGTGAACTTGCGCCGACGCCGGGACGGCTCAGTTGGGCGATGCGGGTATCCATCACTTCTGTGATCATGCTGCTGATCGGTGAGGCATGTCGGAGTGAATTGCTTTTTATAGCATTGTTCATACCGTTGACCCTTCCCAGAGACTCTCCGCAACAGACTTGGGCCGCCGCGAAGGGCACCATTATGGCCGCGTGCAGCGGAACCGTAGCTGCCATATTCTTGGTGATGCTGGTAGCCGATCTGCCCTGGGCGCGTGTCTCGGTGATGGCCTTCGCCATCTTCTGCTCCTATATTCTGTCGCGCGGCTTGCGTCAGCCAGTGATCGGAATACTCTGCCCCGTAATCACTACCTTAGTTCTTACCCGGCTTGACAGCGTCAACAGTGCCGAAGTCGCCATCACTACTGCTTTTTGGGTCAGCCTGATGATGAGCGCCGGAGCCCTGGTCGCAACAGCGGTGGAGTTTCTCTATCCACACCCGAGCCCACAGGAACGCGTGGCAAAAGGTATCCGTGATCGGTTGGAAGCAGCAGCCGCAGTGTTCAACCGGATCAGCGGTGCGGAACTGAGCGGGGAAGAGAGGCAGCAAGCCAAACGTGTTGAACAACTCGCGCTTGCTGGAACAAGCAGCTTGCGGAAATTGTTGCCCGCTCTCGCGGAAAAACACTCTGGGGACGAAAACTTCCTTCTCCGCTTCAGCGCCTTCCTGAATGGCATGGATATTTTCTGCGACCGAGCGGCGCAGGTTTCACGATATTCAAGCACTGATTTCAATGAACAGCAGAAAGCTTTCGCACTTGGTTTGTCGCAGCGCTGCAAGATCCTGGCCGACTATATAAAGCGGGGCGCAATCACACCGCCTGAAAGTGAGGCCGCTCGTATTGCTGCAGGGTCCATCAGCAACATGGGCCACGGCCAACTTCTCGTTGATACGAGTTCACAATTGGAGGATCTCTGGAGGATCTGCTCCTATGAAATGAACTTCTCCCCAGCGGCCGCAGGCCCACGCCCCAACAGCTCGGGGAAGGCAAAGCCGCCGCTCGGGCCATTCTTTTCAACCGACAATATCCATTTCGCCTTCAAGGTTACGTTGGCTTCGATGATCTGCTATTTCATCTACAACGGGGTGGACTGGCAGGGGCTAAACCCGGCGATGCTGACGTGCTACCTGATAGCGGACAACACCATCGGATCGACCTTTCGAAAGCTTACGTTGCGCCTCACCGGTGCCACTGTGGGCGGCTTGCTTTTCGGTATTGGCGGAATCTCGCTCGTGCTCTCACACTTGAGTAATATAGCCGAGTTTGCGCTGTACGTGGCTGTCGTGTTCTTCATTTCCGGTTGGGTCGCAAACGGAGGTCCGAAGCTCTCCTATGCAGGTTCTCAGATGGGCCTGGCTTTCGGACTCGTGGCTCTTATGCATCCCGTCATTCCCAGTCTGATCGTAGAGCCCCGCGACCGTTTCGTAAGCGTGCTGTTGGGCGGCGTAGCTATGTGGCTCGTCTTTACACGGCTCTGGCCGGTTGACACCCTAGCGGTCCAAAAGCGAAACGTTGCGGGACTCATTCGAATAGCCGGCGCTTTAAGAGTGCTGGCCGAAGATGAGGGACCCAAGGACATCAAGATTGCGAAACTGGGAGAGCTTCGAGATTCGATCAACCAGGGGATTACCAAGACACAGGATCAGGCTGATACCTCGGATTACGAGAGTAAAGACAAACAGGGCGTTGAACTCGCGCTCAATCATTGCTTTGCAAAAATACGGGATCTTCTAATGCTTGGAATGGCTGAGGCCGACCTATCGATACGGGCTGTCAATTTGTCGGAACTGTCCGACGAAGAGGGTGCGGCAACGTATTCAGAATACCTGTGCTTTCTGGCCCAGATGGTTGAAGGGTCAGAACAGTCAGCGGCGCAGTTGCAGAAACAAGAGGCCCAGTTGCAGGCAAGACTAAGGAACGAACCGCAGCTCTTGGAAGGGAAGGACGACAGCAAAACTGATGAGGCAGACGGAGCGTTTCGTCGGGCCAAAACACAGATTCGCAAGCGTAGGAACGATCTGCTCGCAGGCATTCGTCAGAGTGTAGACGAGTTGGAGGAAGCCTCTCGTCAGCTTTCGGCGGCCGCCTGATCGATTGCTTTGTGCCGAAGGCCGACAGCAGGAGAGCCTCCGCTTCTACGCCTTAATGCATCTGCATCTCCGACGAATTTGTTTTCCTGGAGGCAGTGCACATCGAGCTTCGACTCTGGTTTGTAGATGCCGCATGACTTGCTATTCCTCTTCCGCTTTCGCACGGAGATCCTGGGAAAAGACAAGGAAGCCTTCGCCTCGCCATTGTATGTGAACCATTCCTGTCGGCTCGGCAAAGGATGCTCCGTGAAACCTTGCTCCAGCCGGGAGAGTAACGAGCAGCCCTGTTTGCTCGAGACTACTCATGCGGATTCCGTACAAAGGAGAAACCACCCGATAGGCGACTGCAGCTTGCCTGGACGTTCGTGGTCCGGCAGCGTGGGTTGTAGCAGTGTGAGAGATCATTTTAGTGTTCCTTTTCCTCCCTGGCGTTCTTCTTGCTTATTCAGTCTCAAAGCTGGATCTGTCCCCGACAGTGCAAGTACTTATTCCTACAATCTGCATACGTCTGAAAGACATATAAGAATGGTGTTCGAATTTTGCTTCAGTAGCTATTCTCCAAAAGAGATATGTTCCCCTCGTGCATAAGAGTAAGTAGCCAGCTAGAACGACGGGGGTTGCTCACGGCACAGCGCAGCTACATGCGCCTCGGATGCGTTGGCCAGCCCGGTTAAGCTATAACCGCCTTCCAGCACCGAAACAACGCGCTCGCTGCAGTGTTGGGAAGCAAGTTCCATTACGCGGGTAGTCAGGTCAAAGAGGTCGCGGTCGGTCAGGGTAAACTGCCCAAGGGGATCGCCTATGCGTGAGTCAAATCCAGCGGAGATCAGTATTAAATCCGGCTTGAAAGCATTCACCGCCGGAGCGAACAGGTCAGTAAAAGCAGCGTTGATTTCACGAGCGCCGGAGCCGGCAGGAAGGGGACAATTAATGGTGGACCCCACGCCGCTGCCCTCACCCGTTTCCCGCTCAAAGCCAGTGCCGGGATACCAGGGGGACTGGTGGGTACTGAAAAACAGCACCGACCCATCTCGGTAAAAGATGTCCTGCGTACCGTTGCCATGATGAACATCCCAATCGATAATGGCGATTCGTTCCGCGCCATGTCGGGCTTGTGCATAGCGGGCAGCAACCGCCACTGTGTTGAAGAGGCAGAAGCCCATGCCCCGGGCAGCGCCGGCGTGGTGCCCAGGCGGACGCACAACGCAGAAGGCGTTGGACACAGCCCGGGAAAACACAGCGTCAGTTGCCGCGAGCGCACATCCTACCGCGGCTCGTGCGGCGACCCCCGAAAACTGATTGATGGAAGTGTCGCCCGTACTTAACTGGTCCCGGTGCGCCGCTATCTCGCGCTCTACCAGTTCGATGTAGCTAGGCTCATGCGCCAGGACCAATTCATCGTCACTGGCTGAACGTTCCGGTAACCGAGCAGTCTTTGCTAGCCAGCCGTTCTGTTCCAGACGCCCTACGGCTGCATCAAAGCGGGCGGTCGATTCCGGGTGGCCAGGGCCGGTATCGTGCCGGCGAACGCGCGAATCGAAGCCAATGGCACTGGCCATACGCAGAGAAACTAGAGTTGAGCGACCTTGATGCTGACCAGTTCTTCCGCGGGCACAGGCTCAACAATGCGGGTCTGCTTGCCACGGAAGAAATCAAAGTAGGAAATCTGATGGACGCAGGAGATGGTGCAGAAGGGCGCACACGATTTCTGCGTCACGTACTCGCGCCGTATGTCTTCCACCGTGTACTCCACCAGTGGCTTAGCAGGAAAGCCTCGCTGCTGAGAGCAGTAGTGCACCAAACCGTTTTCGCAAATATACAGGTACCGCGAACCAGCCCGGCAACGCCAGTCGCTTCCCTCGCCGTTCGCAATCTTGTCTTGAAAGCCGTTCACCCGCGAGAAGTGTTTCTTCTCAAAGCTTTTCATCTCCAGGAAGACTTTCCGTTCCCGATCAGCCAAGGGTCGTAGCTGGCCATCGCCGTCGTGGATGATGCCAACGGTGGATGTGAAGCCCAACTCCATTGCACGCCTGCCAACCGTCAGCGCATCTTCTGGATTATGAATGCCTCCTCCCAACACCGAGTTAATGTTGACGTGAAAATCTGCGTGCTCAGACAGTAGCTGCAGCTTTTTGTCGAGAACTTTCAGGCTCTTCTTCGAGACATCATCGGGCATGATGTTGTCTATGCTGATTTGCAGGTAGTCCAACCCGGCTTCGTTCAATCGAGCGATCCGCTCAGCCGTCAGCAGGTAGCCGTTCGTGATCATGCCGGCCAAAGTGGCGTGACGCCGAATGCCGCGGATGATGTCGTCGAGCTCAGGGTGCAGCAGGGGCTCACCGCCACTCAGCGTGATAATTCCCGTTTTCAGGCGACCCAGTTCAGCCACCCGCGCCAGCATCGTATCCAGCGGTACCGGGGGAGAGAATGTGTCGTATTCGTTGCAATACGTGCAAGAGAGATTACAACGCCGGATTGGAATGATATGCGCCATGATCGGATGATCAATGTCGAGCGCACCTTTAGCTAAGAGTTTGAGTTCGCGAAGACGGCGATCTATCGTGCGACGGCGCCGTTTACGCTTGCTATTCCGTTCGGGCATTTAGCGAGGCTTCCCTAATTTAATCACAAGCCGCAATGGAAAGACCTGCCAATGTGATGAAAAGCACTATGGCTCATCGAATGGAGTGTAATCAGCCTTTGTTGGTAAGGGCGGGACATACCGCAGCGTCCGAACCCGCCAAGCAGCTTCGTCTCAACAACTATTTAGGCGGTTTTGGAGCCGCTGTCGGTGGTGCAGCGCCGGCTGGTGCGTTGCCGTCCACGTCGCCGTACTTGATGCTTGACTCCGTCTTGAACTCAAACTTCTTGTACTGGTCATACTTGATTACTTCTTTGATACGCTGCGATGGCCCATCTTTGAAGATTAGCGTGTCGTCGCCATAAGTGTAGGTAGGAAACCAGAACTTTCCATCGATTTGCTCGCGGTAGGTCTCAAACTTCGGGAACTGCTGATCTTCTCCCTTGCGCAGATGCCCGGTGGCTCGCCCAAAAGTTTTCACAATTTGCAGATCCTGATCATCGACCCAGATTTCCCCGTCAAAGTAACGCTTCCGATCGTGGGTCAAAGTCTTTGGCTGTACGGAGAAGACGTAGCAAGGGATTTCGTCGACCTTCTCCCGACGTAGGTACTTCACGTTGTACTCATCCGCAGTGGCGTTCGTCATGACAAACGGCATCACGTTCCGCATATCCTGCTCATCCTCGGCAGTCATCATGATATTTTGCAGCGAAGATACTGGCGCATGTAGAACATGCGAGGTGCGACGATTCCGGTTATCGAAGCTCACCTCCTCCACAATCGTGTAGTTGCCCCCGGGCGGCTCCACCTCCGAAATCTTGCTGGTCTGCCGATAGGTATAGCTCTCACGAGCGGCTGCAAACTCAGTTTCTTTCTGAGTGAAGGCTTTGATGATTTGAGGAATCTCCTCCGGCTTCGGATCAGACTTTGGATCGACGCCGGCTACTCCAGCGACGGCGTAGCTCAACAGCAGAATGCTTACAGCAGGAAAGGACGAGCGCATCTTTTAACTTTATTGTCCAGCATACGTAGGACGATTGCTGGCGGCAACCCGGTTACACACCTCAATCGCCAAGCAGCGCCTTGGCAATGGTCAGCCGCTGCATGTTGCTGGTTCCTTCGTAGATGCGGCCAATTTTTGCATCCCGGTACAGCTTTTCGATCGGGTAGTCTTTCGAGAAGCCCGCTCCGCCGAAGATTTCGACTGCTTGTGAGGCGATGTCCTCGGCTGCCAGGGAGCAGAAATATTTAGCCATAGCCGCTTCGGTGACAAACGGCTGCCCGGCATCGCGCAGGCGCGCAGCGTTGTAGACCAGCAGGCGCCCAGCCTCCACCCGCGTCGCCATCTCAGCCAATTGAAATTGCACGCCTTGAAAGTCACCAATTCGTTTTCCGAACTGCTTCCGCTGTTTTGCGTACGTTACAGCAAGATCTAGCGCCCCCTGAGCAAGCCCAACCAATTGCGCGGCGATCCCGATTCGCCCCTCATTGAGCGTCTCAATTGCGATTTTGTAGCCTTTGCCCACCTGCCCCAGTACGGCGTCACGGCTTACAGTTACCTCATCAAGCACGAGCTCGCAGGTGGACGATGCGCGAATGCCGAGCTTGTCCTCCTTCTTGCCCACGATCAATCCCGGTGCTTGGCGATCCACCAGGAAGCAGGTGATGCCCTTGTAGCCGGCACTCGCGTCCAAGGTCGCGAATACGAGAAAAACTTCGGCTTCCGCGGCATTCGTGATCCAAAGCTTACGGCCTGAAATGCGGTAGCCTGCGCCATCGGCCACCGCGCGAGTGGTCAAGGCAAATGCATCGGACCCGGACGCTGCTTCAGAGAGAGCATAGGCACCGAGAACCGAGTTCGCCAGCTGCGGAAGGTACTGCCGCTTTTGGTCCTCGGTACCCCAGCGGCCAAGCGCATTATTGACCAGCGTATTCTGCACATCGGCAATAACCGCGGCCGTTGGGTCCACTTTGGCTAACTCTTCCACCGCCAGCACCGATTGAAAGAAGCTTCCGCCCTGCCCTCCAAACTCCTCGTCTACATCGATGCCGAACAGGCCGAGTTCGAACATCTCGCCGAGAACCGCCGGGCGAAATCTGCCCTCTTCGTCCATGCTGCGGACGTGAGGTTGCAGGCGTTCCCGCGCAAAACGTCGAATGGAATCCTGAAAGAGACGCTCCTCTTCGGCCAGAATTGTCAACGGAACAAACGGCGCAGCCGTATCGGTAAGGACAGCCATTGCGCCTATGATACTGACGCTACTCGATAGGCGGTAAGGGCCGGACAGAAGGCAGCAGCAGAGGGTCCCAAACTCCGGGAACGTCCCCGGGTAAACCGACGTGGTAGCCGGTGCCCAGAGCCGGATCAGGCAGATAATAGTCGGTGCTGATGATTTGCGCGCCGCTGATCAAAGCGTCAAGCCAACGGCGATAGTCGTTCTTGCGCGCTTCAGCGGTGTCGGCATCGGCGCGCGTGCGCACCAGATAACCGCTTCTCACTAGAAACTGGATGTAGCTCCAGTCCTGCTGCGGCTCATTGACGATTCGGAACGCGGCTTCCTCATGCCCTTCCTCAAGATTGACGAACATGGCACGGCCGCGCAGGGACGGGTGGCCGTCGATATAGGCGGCACGTTTCTCTCCCACTTCATCCAGCACGAACAAGAAGCGGCCACGCGCAGATGCCAGGGTGGGCCAGTCCTGCGCCAGTACGGCACTTTCGAGAGTCGCGTAATCGCCCCGCACGTCGTCTGGGGTGATGATCTTTGCCCGGCCCAGGCCCTTCAGGATTTCGGCATCCCAAGCATCAAAGGCAGCCCGGTCGAACGCTCGGGGCGTGACAAAGCCGGGCCGATGAATGCCGTCGTCTTTCGCATTCATGGTTACGGTAATTGGAATGTGATTTGGATGAGCGTTTGACCAGGCTTTAAGCTCTGCCAGTTCCTGCTGAAAGGTGTAGACATTGGCGCGAAAATCGATATCCGGCACGTGGATCACTTTCAGCCCCGGGTTCTTCATGAGCCCTTCCGGATCGTAGCGCGGGCCCGCGGGCAATCCGGCCTCCTTCACCAAATCGAGACCTTTTGGGTGCGCATACAGGCCGCCCTCGGGATCATTAACGACGTCGATCTCAAGCGCGCGCAGTCCCCGATCCAGTTGTTCGGCAATTGGCCGATGCGAGTACTCAAGACCCTGCACACGATCGCCAATCTGCTTTCGCAGCAGCGTCAGCAAAGAGGGATCAATCGCCTGCTTGTAGCTGTTGTGGCTGCCGAGTACACGGACTTGATTTATGCGCGCCGAGTCAGCCGCGTTTTGCGCAAGCGCAAGCGGTGCGATGCCGGTTAACAATGCCGCGAGACGAAGAGTTAAGCCTTGCATCAAAAGTAGAGCTTCAATGCCAGCTGCAATTGGCGCGCGGGAAAAGCTTGCGAGACTACGCCGAAGGAACTTGACCCAAACACTGTACCGGCTGGTCCGAAGTTCGTTTTGTTGAGAAGGTTGAAGGCCTCGGCGCGGAACTGCACGTAATTGGTCTCGGAAAACAAAGCAAAGTTCTTGTGCAACCCGAAGTCTAATTCGTTGAAGGGTGAGCTGCGCGCGCTATTGCGTCCCAAATTTCCGAATGGCTGCGTATAACTGGGGGTCGCGAAGGCGGCTTTATTGAAATAGTTGGTAATGGTCTGCTGCGGGCCTGCAGGATAGATGGAGCCCACCAGATTGGGCCGCGGCGTAAGAAGCGTACTGACCTGATATTGCGAGGAAGGCAGGCTGTAGGTGATGTTCAAGGGAAGTCCAGAGGTCGCTGTGTTGACCAAGTCGATGCCCCAGCCGCCGGCCACCAGATCCAGTGCGCGATTGTCAATGTTCAGCCTGCGTCCCTTGCCTATGGGCAGATCATACAGGATGGATAGTGTGTCGTTAAATGGCTGATCGTAGCTCGACACTCCCCTCTCCGACTTTGGATTCAGGATATTAATTCGCGAGTTGTCGCCATCATAGTTCTCCAGATGCCCGGGCGCGTTATCGATTGCCTTTGACCATGTAAAGCTGTTGATGAAGTAGAGACCCTGGCTATACCGCTTCTCCAGCTTGACCTGGAGGGCGTCGTAGGTTCCGAAGCCGCCATCGAAGGCCTCTTCGATTCCTGCAAAGTTCTGATACGGGCGTCGTGCATTGACCGACAGGTTCTGCCCTTGCAGATTGGGCCGGGCCTGGTTGGCATCGCCCAGAATCAGCAACCCTACGTCGTGATTGCCCACATAGCCGACATCCAAAAGCAGGTTCTTTCGAAGCTCCTGTTGAACGCTAAAATGCCAGCTCTGCGCATAGCCAGTGCGGTTATCCGCTGGTATATAACGCACTTGCGTGTTGGCCGTGTTGAAAGCAGCTGCCGTGGCAAAGTTGTTCGGAAAGCCGAGGTTTGTCGGACGGAAGCAAGCGCCAGGGGCATCGTCAACGGAAGTGCAGGGCTTGTTTGAGGGCTTGTTGCCGTAGGGTGTTTGGCCATCAACAATCGCGTCGACAACGAACGGGCCGTTGTAGGCCAGCAGATTCTCACCTCCAAATCGATTGAACTGCACGTAGCTGATTCCGTAGGCACTGCGAATGACAGTCTTGGGTGTCACGTTATAAGCCAAGCCGACGCGGGGCGCCCAGTTGTGCGGGTCAGGGTGCACCAGCGCCCGGTTATACAGGCTTCCATTCGTGGCAAACAACAGGCTCTGGGTCTGGGGGTCGAAATTCGCCAGATGATTATTTCGCTCCCATTGCGGGGTTGCGAACTCATACCGCAGACCCAGGTTCACGGTCAGCTTCTGGCTCAGCTTGTAGTCGTCCTGCACATAGCCGAAGTACATACGCTGGCGCAGGTGCGCTACCGTACTGTTGTTCTGCTCATAGTGGTTGCGTAGGCCAAACATCAAATCTGCAATGCTGTAAACCTGCTGGGCGTAAGCCGACGACACCGCCTGGCCACCGTTGGTCTTGGGCAGAACCGGATAGTTCGGATTGCTGTAAGCACCCGTGTAATTATCTGTTCCGAATACCGGATTGAAATCGCTTACGGCCGTATCAATACTCTGGTACTCGAACCCGAACTTGAGGCTGTGCCGTCCCAGAATCTTCGTGTAGTTGATCTTCGGATTCAGCAACAAAGGGTATTGGTACTGCGGATTGCTGCCTTGCCGGCCCAGGCTGGTTAAGCCTCCATTCAGATTCAAGGGATAAAGGCCGCCCGCAAAGGTCGGACTTGTCGGAAGGTTCGGCACCTCAAAGGCAGCCACCGTATTGCCCAGGCCGATGGGCGTCTTGCCGCCTTCTGTATAGGTGTAGTTCATGCGCCCTTCGAGCACGGAAGTGGGGCTGATGGTCCAGGTGGAGCCAAGCACCGCCTGATGATTGCGTGCATAGACGTTACCGTTGGCATTGCCGCCGGCATCGCCGGGCAGCGCTGCCGGACTGAAAATGCGCGTGTTGGCCTGGCTGTAGCGCGCCAGAAGCGTCAGTTTTTGGCCGAAGAACTCGTCGTAGCGAACGTCGCCCTTGTCGTTGTAGACCGTGTCGGAAGGCGCGCTCACAAAGTTATTGTTGTTGGCCTGCCCGGGTACGCCCGGCAGATTAGGCGCCGGCAGCGCTGCCAGGACAGCCTGCGCAAAGGGCAGGATGGCGGTGGCGGGTACGACACCATTGGAGTAAGTGACACCCGTTAGAGGATTGTAAACCGGTAGACCCAAGTTTCCGCTTCTCTGGGCGAGCGTTGGAACGGTAGCGTATTGGGTCGGGTGAGCAACACGGCGAAACCCTTCGTAATCGATAAAGAAGAACGCTTTGTCTTTCCGCACCGGGCCTCCGAACGCCGCACCGAACTGGTTCTGGTTGAAAGGCGTCTTCTGTCCATTAGCAGGACGGAAGAAACCGGCAGCGTTGAAGACGGTGTTGCGGTTGAACTCCCAAGCCTCCCCGTGAAAACTATTGGTTCCGCTCTTTACTGTGGCATTGATCACGGCTCCAGCCGCGCGCCCGAACTCTGCGCTGTAGTTACTCGTTTCCACCCGAAACTCGGCCAGCGCATCCGGGTTCACCTGAATCACCTGGTTGGAAAACCCCTGGTTGCTGGTGCCATAGGCATTGTTGTCGACGCCGTCCAGCAGGAAGTTATTCAGCTCACTCCGTTGTCCGTTGACATTGAAGGAGGCGTCGCGGCTCGAGTCGCTCTGATTCTCAAGAGGCGATTTGGCCACACCGGGAACCAGCAGTGTTAAATCCGCATAGTTACGCCCATTCAAAGGCAGATCGACTATCTGCCTGGGACTGATGACTTGACCGCGCGAACTGGAGTCGGTTTCGAGTAGCGATACCGCATCAGTCACTGTGACGTTTTGAGTAGTGGCTCCTACTTGCAGCGTCAGGTCTACACGCTGACGGGCGTTCACGGTCAACTCAAAGGGAGCAGCAGTCGTACTTTGAAATCCAGTCTGCTCCCCTCGCACCGTGTATGTGCCCAGGCGCTCGTTCACAAACTGGTATGTGCCGTTCGAGTCAGTGGTGGTCTGGAAACTCACGCCGGTCTTTATGTTTTCCAG
The DNA here is from genome assembly GCA_964248405.1 of uncultured Bryobacteraceae bacterium. Classification (GTDB taxonomy): domain Bacteria; phylum Acidobacteriota; class Terriglobia; order Bryobacterales; family Bryobacteraceae; genus Bog-105. The sequence goes on along the minus strand of CAXTYH010000001.1, from coordinate 150,825 downwards.
TCGGACATTGGCGTTCGAAATTCCGCCTCCGCTAGCGTCGCGAACCGTGCCGAGAACAGTAGCCGAGTCGAACTGGGCTAGAAGCAAACCGGCAGACACACAACTCAGGAGGGAGGTGGCGCGAATGAAACGGGTAGTAAGCATGGTAGATAGCGAGAGATAGAAGTATATGCAGAGTAAGGGAGATGTGTTACTTCGGTATTACCGGAGCGTTACAGAACAGTTCGGCGCGACAAACTCCCGGGAGCCGACGTCTTGAAGATTGCTCCCTGCCCTGCCGTACCCTAGGAGTAAAGAACAATGTCTTTCATTAAGCTCTTTCTGGCTGGCGTGCTGATCGGTGTTTCACTGCCGTGCAGCGGCCTTGCGCAGGCTACTTCTGCCCCTGACGTAACGCGTGCGACGCTCGACAACGGGATGCGCGTGGTGATCATCCGCGATCCTTTAGCGCCGGTGGTCACGGTGATGAACAACTACCTGGTGGGTGGAGACGAAACACCGGCCGGCTTTCCGGGGATGGCGCATGCCCAGGAGCACATGTCGTTTCGCGGCTGTAAGAACTTGACCGGTGATCAGATCGCGGCTATTTATGCCCAGCTTGGCGGCACATCCAACGCAGATACGCAACAGAACATTACGCAGTACTTTGTGACAGTGCCGGCGCAGGATCTGGACGTTGCCCTGCGCGTGGACGCAGCCTGTATGGAAGGCGCTGAGGACAATCAGGAAGAGTGGGCTAAAGAGCGCGGAGCCTTGAATCAGGAAGTCTCGCGCGACTTGTCTAACCCGATTTATAAGTTCATTGCGCGGCTTAACGGTGAATTATTTGCAGGCACCCCGTATGCTCACGATCCGCTGGGCAGCAAGGAGTCCTTCGAGAAGACGACAGGCGCCATGCTTAAGTCTTTTTATGAAAGCTGGTATGCGCCTAACAATTCCATCCTTGTCATTGCGGGCGACGTAGAGCCTACCGCTACATTGGCAAAGATAAAGAGCCTGTACGGCAGCATTGCTCGTCGTGATCTGCCTGCGCACCCGGCTGTGAATCTGGAACCGGTAAAAGCTCAGTCATTCAGCCTGGATAGCAATCTCCCTTATCTGGCGTCCATCGTCTCTTTCCGATTTCCAGGGTCGGATAGCAAGGATTTTGCAGCCACACGCATCCTGGCCGATGTTCTATCCAGCCAGCGCGGCAACCTGTATGCGCTGGTGCCGCAGGGCAAAGCGCTCTTTGCTGACTTCTCGTTGTTTGAGACTTATCCGAAAGCCAGCGCGGCGCTGGGCATTGTTGCCGTTCCTGCAGGCACCGACACTGCGGCAATTACAGCGGAAGTGAAGAAGATTATTGCTGATTACGCAGCCAACGGCGTACCGGCTGATCTGGTGGAAGCCGCCAAGAAAAGTGAGTTAGCCGGCGCTGAGTTCGGCCGCAACTCCATCTCGAATCTGGCTACCTTGTGGTCGCAGTCTTTGGCTGCAGATGGCCGCAACTCACCACAGGAATTTGTTGACGCGCTCAGCCAGGTGACTCTGGCCGATGTGAACCGGGTCGCCAAGCAATATCTGCAGCAGCCGACCATCGATGCCGTTTTAAAGCCGACCAAAGCGGGCGAAGCAGCTGCCGCCAAGGGGTTCGGCGGAACCGAAAAGACCACCAGCACACCAACCAAGCCAGTTGCTTTGCCTGAGTGGGCCGAGGCGGCTGTTCAGTCGTTGCGTGTACCGCGCGCCACGCTCCATCCTACCGATGTGAAGTTGGCCAACGGTATCCGGTTAATTGTTCAGCCTGAGAAGACCAGTCCGACCGTTACGGTTCTCGGGTCCATCAAGTCGCAAGCTGATCTGCAGACGCCGCCCGGTCAGGAGGGCGTTGCAGACGTGCTCGACCAACTGTTTTCTTACGGGACAAAAACCTTAGATCGCCTGGCGTTCCAGAAAGCATTGGACGACATTGCGGCATCTGAGTCGGCCGGTTCGAATTTCAATCTTAAGGTGTTGAAAGCGGATTTCAACCGTGGGATAGAGCTCCTGGCCGATAACGAACTACATCCTGCCCTGCCTTCGGAGGCCTTCAAGATTGTTCAGGAACAGTCAGCACAGCTGCAGGCTGGGGAACTGCAGAGTCCTCGCTACCGTACCGAACGGGCACTGACGCATGCTCTGCTTCCCGCAAACGATCCGTTGCAACGGGAAGCAACGCCTAAGTCGATTGGAGCCTTGAAGTACGAAGACATCACCAATTACTTTGCCAAGAATTTTCGGCCAGATCTGACCACGATTGTTGTCATCGGCGACATCACGGTCGAGGATGCGCGCGCGGCTATCGAAAAATCGTTCGCAGGGTGGAAGGCGAGCGGGCCGACACCGAACGTGGTGCTGCCGCCAGTTCCGGCGAGCAAGCCGAGCGCGGTGAATGTTCCCGACCCAAGCGAAGTGCAGTCCTCGGTCACTCTTTCGCAAGAGCTGGAGATGAATCGCTTCAGCCCCGACTATTACCCTCTACAGTTAGGAAACCACGTGCTGGGGGGCGGCTTCTACGCAACCCGCTTGTATCGCGATCTTCGTCAAAAAGCGGGTTATGTCTACAACGTCGATGTGCTCTTGCACGCTAGTGAGACTCGCGCCAACTATTCACTGGAGTATGGTTGCGATCCAGAGAATATTGGCAAGGCACGCACTCTGGCCGAAGGCGAGATTCGAGCCATGCGCGAGTTTGACGTGACGTTGAGTGAGCTGCAGCAGGCCAAAGCACTGCTCCTCCGGCAAATCCCGCTGGCCGAGGCAAGCGAGGATGCAGTAGCGAGTGGCATGATCGCCCGCTCGCGTATTGGGCTAGCTCTTGATGAGCCATTTCGTGCAGCGGACCGATACTTCAACATGACCGCAGCAGACATCCGTACGGCATTTGCGAAATATGTGGATCCGGGCAGCATGGTGCAGATCGTACGCGGACCAGCGCCCAAATGAGCGAGCCGGAAACGAACCGGACAGCGGAGCAGCTGCGTGAAACTCTTGCTTTAGCCGCTGCACAGTTGACGCCTGAAGTTGAGCCTGCCCTGACGTTTGTCATCGATGGGGAAGAAGACGGCGCGTGACAGTTGCCGAGCTCGGGCGGTCGTTGCGCAAGGGCGAATTCTCCTGCCTTGAGCTCATGGAGCGCACTTTAGCGGCTGTTGCCGCTGGGGACCGCTGCAACAGTCTGATTACCTCCATGGCCGGCGAGGCGATAGAGGAAGCTCGCCTACGGGACCGTGAACTTCGAAGCGGCACCGATCGCGGACCGTTTCACGGCATCCCGATTGCCCATAAGGACAATTTCTACACGCGGGGCGTGCGCACCACGGCCGGCTCACTAGTCTTCCGCGACTTCGTGCCCTCCTTCGATGCCGATGTAGTGACGCGCTTGCGCGAGGCAGGCGCGGTTTGCATCGGTAAGACGAACATGCACGAGCTTGCCTTCGGCATAACATCTAAGAATCCCCACTACGGCTCGGTACTGAACCCACATGATCCCGAGCGCATCGCAGGTGGATCGAGTGGGGGTTCGGCGGCACTGGTAGCGCAAGGTCTTCTTCCGGTAGCCACCGGCAGCGACACAGGCGGTTCCATCCGCGTTCCAGCCTCTTACTGCGGCATTGTTGGTCTGAAACCTACTTATGGGCGAGTCAGTCGGCGAGGGCTGCTGCCTTTATCCTTTAGCCTCGATTGCGCGGGTCCGCTGGCAACTTGCGTAGGCGATTGTGCGCTGGCCATGGAAGCGATGGCAGGTTTAAGAATCACGGACGACCAATTAGACCTAAGGACAGTGCGGGTGGGCGTACCACGTGCTACTTACTTTTCGGAACTAGACGAAAGAGTTTCCCAGGCTGTGGAGTCGGCGGTTCAATCGCTGGCGGCAGCCGGCGCGGCACTGCAGGACGTGCAGACGCCAGACCTGGATGAACTCAATGCAATGTCGCGCCTGGTGCAGATGTCCGAGACCGCAGCGCTGTACGCTGACCGTCGCGACCGAGCAGACTTCGGCTCCGATGTGTGGACGCTGATCGAACAAGGCAGGACCATCGCTGCTCACGAGTACGTCAATGCGCAGCGGCTGCGCACGCTCTATCGGCGCACCTTCGACTCGCTCTGGAAGCAGGTTGACTTTCTGCTGACGCCCACCACGCCCGTTACGGCTCCCTCCCTGAGCGAAGAGCACGTGCAGGTCGGCTCTTATCGCATGGACGTGCGGCTGGCTTCCACCTCGCTCGTTCGATCGCTGAACCTGACCGGCGAACCGGCGCTCTCCATGCCTTGCGGCAGAGACGGGAGCGGTCTGCCGGTCGGATTGCAGATCGTCGCAAAGCCGTTTGCTGAAGCGCGGCTGTTGCAGTTTGCACGGGCGCTCGAATCACTTCTCGAGGGGCAAACCCGAAGCCTCTATCGCACGCCATCCCCCGTCGAGTGAGAGGACGCCTGTGTAACCCATCTTGGTCAGATTGTCAGTAGCCAGAGCCGAGCGAAACCCACCGCCGCAATACAGAATCAGCCTGGTTTCTTTGTCAGGGAAAGCGTTCTCAATATCACGCTCAATCGTGCCCTTGCTCATGTGCTTTGCTCCTGCCGCATGCAGGGCGCTGTATTCGCTCTCCTCGCGCACGTCAATCAGTTGCCCGGCTTCGTTCGCCTCACGCATGCGCTTGTACTCATTAATGTCGATTTCCCGAATCCGGCTCCGGGCTTCGTCAACCAGCTTCACGAACCCCGGGCTGTGCTCTTTATGCGGTGCCGCCATGCTGAGTATGGTAACGTCCTTCGCCGCTCCTTGTGACTACGCGTGTGAAAAGCAGCCAACTCCTCCCGTTTAGTGATGCCGAGGCCAGAACTCAAGGAACACATTGACGCCTGCGTTGATGCCTAGAGCTATCCCGTAACGCGAGGCGGAGTCACTCGCATTCCGGTTTCGATCGGGATAATAAGTATTCGATAGCGCCGTGGCCATTGCGTAGCCGATCAGTACCGACGTGTTCAGCGTTGATCTTCCGCTATCTGTTCTCCCGACGAAGGTGCGAGTGAGTGAGTAGACGAGTCGAGACCGTACGCTGCCCCTTCTTTTCACAAATATTCGAGGATCCTGATGAAGCAACGACGGCAGGAGTGCTCTTGCGAAGAGGCTGTCGGAAGCATAACCGGCTGCTACCGCCCCGACCTTCTGCCCGAACGCTCCCGCACCGCAACAGTATGCAGGCTGGACAGTATTCCCCGCCGAAACGACAGCACCCGCCAATGCCACCGCCACCGTACCTGGGTCGAAGACAATCTTTACAAAACTCTCATACTTCTGCTTCGTCGAAAGTGGCGCCACGCGCTCGGAAAGAGTAGGGGAATCGAGTACCTTAACAATCCCAAAGACGCGATGCATCTCCAGCGGTTGGGAACCCGGCGCTAAATCGCTACTGGAGGCACTCTGCGCGGCTCCGGAATGCGCCGCGGCTATGCCCGCGCACACGGTAAAAACTACCCCAGGTATTTTTCGCCTAAATCTTCGTGGCTTTGCTGAGTCTTTTTGCTTCTGATTCATTAGGTCTCCTGGTGACTTAGTGGCCATTCCGAGCCATCGCAACGGTCGGCCACGTTACAAACTTTTGTTAGAGCCTTGCTGGGCAATATCCAAAATTTGCAAGTAGAAAACCAGAGCTAAATTCCAAACTCAATTTTTCTCATGCTGGAGGGTCAGCAGTCTGGTCACTTTGATACACCATCCGCCTAGGCCGCTCGACGTCACGGAAATCACATAGGAGGTCAATGTGCGCGCAACTTTTCGCAATACAGACCGATCGCGTCTTCCCTGGATTTCGAGACGCAAAGAGTGAAATTCACATTGCAAGCATAGGAGCTCTACCGCACCCGCTCAATCCTGGCGCCTACGGCAGCAAGCTTTCTCTCAAACTGCTCATAGCCGCGGTCCATGTGGTAAACCCGGTCGACAATGGTCTCGCCGTGGGCGACCAGGGCAGCGAGCACCAGCGAAGCACTGGCTCGTAGATCGGACGCAATAACCTGCGCACCGGTCAGGCGCTCTTCTCCAGCAACAATCGCCTGCCGCCCTTCAATGCGAATGTTCGCTCCCATGCGTGCCAGCTCCTGCGTATGCATAAAGCGATTCTCAAAGATTGTCTCAGTGACGAAACTGATGCCGTGCGCGACCGTCATCCAGGCCAGATACTGCGCCTGCAGGTCGGTAGCGAAGCCGGGATATTCCTCCGTTGTCATATCGGTCGCCTTGGGCCGTTGCGGGCATCGCACGCGTAGCGCTCCACCACTCTCGGTAATCTCGGCGCCGGCTTGCTTCATCTTGATCACGAGGGTGGCAACATGTTCGGGAACACAACCGGTAACCACCAGGTCGCCTTGCGTGATGGCGCCGGCTAGCAGGAACGTCCCGGCCTCAATGCGGTCGGGAATGATCGTATGCTCGGCGCCGGATAATCGCTCGACGCCCTGGATCGTGATGTTCGATGTGCCGACACCCTCAATCTTGGCGCCCATCTTGATCAACAAGTGAGCAAGATCTTGCACTTCTGGTTCACGGGCCGCGTTGGAGATCACTGTCTCACCACGGGCGAGAACGGCCGCCATCATCACATCTTCGGTGCCCGTGACGGTAATCCGGTCGAAGTGCATTGAGCCCCCGCGCAACCCGTCCGGAGCCTGTGCTTCGACATACCCGTGAGCCTGTTCGACATGCGCGCCCAGTTGCTCTAAGGCCAGCACATGAAGATTGATGGGACGAGATCCGATGGCACAGCCGCCAGGCATGGACACGCGGGCACGTCCGGTGCGCGCCACCAGCGGACCCAGCACCAGGCTCGAAGCACGCATTGTCTTAACAACGTCGTACGGAGCTTCAGGCCGGTCGAGCGAGGCAGCCTCAATCTTTACCGTTCCATTCTCCGCCACCAATACAGCGCCTGTGTATTCCACAAGCTTCTGCATGGTGAGGATGTCCTTCACCTGTGGGATGCGGTGAAGCAGGACCGGTTCGGCGGTAAGAAGGCAAGCGGCAAGCGCCGGCAGAGCCGAGTTTTTAGACCCGCTTACGGGTACTTCGCCCGAGAGCGGAGTCCCCCCAATGATCTTGAATTTATCCATTCCTCGAACGAGTTTAACGGGCTGAGGCTCGGAGAGTCTTACCGGTGCGTGGCGGACAATGCGAGCGCCTTACGTAGACTTCCATTGGCCCGGGCTAGAAACCCCTCAGCATCGCTGCGTGAGAGACCGTTCTTACTGATCAAGATCGCAGTCCGCACTGAACCGCCGGCAGCGTCCAGCAGCTTGGCCGCTTCGTGGTAGGAGATGCCAGCAACAGAGGCAACAATACGGCGGGCACGATCAGCCAATTTATCGTTTGTTGGTTGCACGTTCACCATCAGGTTGCCGTAGACCATACCGAGGCGTATCATCACCCCGGTGCTGATCATGTTCAGAACCAGTTTGGTGGCTGTGCCTGCCCGCATCCTGGTAGAGCCGGTGATGACCTCAGGGCCAGGAACGGGCGTAATGGCAATGTCGCAGGCTGCAGCCAATGCGGACTCTTCGGTGCAGCTGACGCCAACGGTAAGTGCGCCAAGCCCACGAGCATACTCGACCGCACCTAGAACGTACGGTGTCCGACCGCTAGCAGCGATTCCGACCAGGACATCGCCGTCGCTGAACTCTCGATTTCGCAAATCTGCCGCGCCCTGCGCGGGGTCGTCCTCTGCTTTTTCGGAAGAGACGCGCAGGGCCGAATCCCCACCCGCGATGATGCCTCGAACCATAGTTGGAGGAACGTTGAAAGTAGGGGGACACTCGGAAGCATCCAGTACCCCAAGCCGCCCCGAGGTCCCCGCGCCGATATAGAACAAACCTCCGCCTTCGCCCAGCACTTCCGAAATGCGGTCGACAGCCTCAGCAATGGCCGGTATCACCAGATTCACCGCATGCGCCACTTCCCGGTCCGCCGCATTGATGATGTGCAAAGCTTCTTCGGTGGGGAGCATGTCAATGGAACTGGAGCCTGGGTAAGAGGTCTCAGTAGTAAGAGATTGCACTGGCATCTCGAAACGAAAAAAGGCCGGAAGAGCGTTGCCCTCCGGCCTTCCATCAAATTCTAATAGACGGTTAAACGCTGAACGAGCTGCCGCAACCGCAGGTCGACTTCACTTGTGGATTGCTGAACTTGAATCCGGAACCTTCCAGGGTTTCTACATAATCGACTTCGGCGCCGTCCAGGTACAACATGCTGGCCTGATCGATAAACACCTTCAAACCTTCGAAACTGTAGGTTTTATCCAACATATTAGGTTGGTTTTCGAAAGCCATCGAGTAGCTGAAGCCTGAGCAGCCGCCGCCCACAACCGAGATCCGCAGACCAGCCGGCTTAGGATCCTGCATCGCCAAAATTTCGCTTACCTTACCAACAGCGGTTTCAGTTAGTTGAATCATTCAGTAATCTCCTTGCGAGTGCCTTAATCTTCAATAATACAACGTTTTAAGCGGTGACAGACAGCAGCGTTGTGGCAGATCTGTTACGTCCTCGCCAAGAACCTGATAGTATCTTTGCATGATTCGGTTTCTGCTGGGCCTTCTTGCAGTGTTTGTACTTGAGTCTGCCATTCATGCTCAGACTCTTACCGTTCTGCAGGGCTCCCTGGGTCGCTGACCTGAGTCTCCCCTCGGCTTCGCCACTTGTGGAAGTCGCGCTTTTGGCTCGCAATAATAATTTTGTGGGTGCACCGAAAAAAGTCAATGCTCCTCTGTTTCACAAACAAGTAGTATGCGAGACAGCAGGCCGCCGCAAGGGGGAACCCCAACCCCAAGTGCAACTCCCCATAACCCTCTTGTGGTCCCTGCTGATTTAACGCTCCCGACATTTATTCTTTTGCTTAGGCGTGGTTTGTGCTGCACGTCCATGTTATGGAGCGTGTAGAAACCTTGCGGCTGCCTGATGCGGGCGGCAAGAAATCGCCGGAGAGTGCCGGCGTAGAAGATGCCGTTCTGGAGCAGTACGACCAGGAGCACACGGCTTTACGCCGTTATTTGTCGTTTCTCGGAGTCGACAAGGAAACAGGACAGGAGATTGTGCAGGAAAGCTTTTTAAAGCTCCACGAACATTTAGCGGCCGGCGGTGACCGGACAAACCTCCGGGCTTGGCTCTACCGTGTTTGCCACAATCTTGCGCGAAACATCCAGACATCGTTCCGTGTCGCGCGGACGGAGTACGTGCCGGATTTCCTCGCCAACGGTGACTTGGCCACGAGTGACGCTTCTGCAGAAGAAACCCTGCTCGAGACCGAACGGCATTTACAGTATCAAGCCGCACTCAAACAATTAAGTCCGGCCCAGAGACAGTGCCTGCTGCTCAGGACGGAAGGTATGAAATATCGCGAGATCGCGGAAGTTTTGCACCTTTCTGTTTCGACAGTCGGAGAAAACATCACACGTGGACTCGAAAGATTGAAGGAGTTGGTATGAAGGTCAATGCGCACGGACCTGGTCATCTGTCGAGCGAGTTGCTGGTTCGCTCATTAGATGGAGAACTGGCTGATGTAGAAACGGCCTGGGTCGACAGCCACTTGAGGGTTTGTTCCTCTTGCCAGAGTAGGCAGGTAGCGCTGCAAGGTGTGTCGCGGGGTTTAGCCGAGGCAGTACGCGCTGGGGGGCTGACTGTTTCCGCTCCGGAACGAAGCCGCTTAGCCGCGCGCTTGGCAACCAGCCCGGGCGGTAACCGGCTGCCGGCAGGCAAGACTTTGGTGCGATTTGGTTGGGCGCTGGCAGCGGCCGCGAGCCTGGCGTTAGGGTTGGCCTACCTGCCTTTCACCAAGGGAAGGGTCGCGGTCAATCCACCTGCTGAAGCGCGAGCAGCCCAGGCAGCCTCGCCGTTCGAAGTCGATGGCGAGACATTTGTCTACTTGCCCTACTCCAATCCGGACCTTCCGGCCAGCGGGTCGCACATTGTACAAATGCGGGTACCGCTTTCTTCGCTGGCCGATGCGGGCGTACTGATGGAGCCACCGGAGAGCCGGATGGCAACCCCGGATCGAACCGTTCTGGCCGACGTACTTCTCGGCTTGGATGGTCAGCCAATGGGCATTCACCCGTTGAGCGCCGACTGACCGGGTAACAGGCTTTGGTGAGTTTAAGATTCAGGAGAAAGTGTGAAAAATAGATTTAAGACCTCGATAGCAATCGGTTTGTTGACTGCCTCAGGTGCGATCGCGCAGCGCGGTGGGCCGCCGATGGGTATGCCCGGTGGTGGACCCATGGGTCCGGGCTTTTTTGGAGGAGGCGGTCACAAGCTGGTGACAGGCGTGCCGTACTCAGCTGACGCGAGCAGTCAGTCAATTCAGACGCTGGCCGACGGCAACACGATTTCGCGCACCACCACCAGTCACGTCGCTCGGGATAGCCAGGGGCGGACCTATACGCAAGAAACCATCCCAGGCGGGTTCATGGGTGCTAGTGGTCCCGTCACGGTGACCTTCATTTCTGACCCGGTTGCCGGTTTTACTTATCGGTTGAACGCCAGCACGAAAATTGCTACCAAAACGACCTTCACTGTTCCCCCCGCGACTGCGAACGGCTCAGGCAAGCCAGACGGTTCGCAGGGCTTCGGAGGCGGTCCCAGTGGCGCCACTGTTCAAACTAGCGATCTCGGCACGCAGGTAATCGGCGGAGTGAGCGCCCAAGGGAAGAGCATCATACGTACAGTGCCGGCAGGCACCATGGGCAACGCGCAGCCAATTGTGTCTACAAGTGAAGTTTGGATTTCATCCGATCTTCAAACAGTCGTGCAGGCCAAACACAGTGACCCGCGGATGGGCCAGTCCACGTACGCCCTGACGAACATTCAGCGCGCTGAGCCGGCTGCAAGCTTGTTCCAGGTTCCTTCCGACTACACCGTGCAAGACGGCCAGTTCGGGCATGATCGTGGTCCTGGTCCTCAGCATTAAAGCGGATCACATTCAAGTTACATGAAGCCTCCACGGTGAATGCCGGGGAGGCTTTCTTGTTTTGTGCACCTCTCCAATTTGTTGGGGCAGTGCTATGCGTGCTTCTATGCCCGAGACCTGAGCACGCGGATAGTAGACGACTGTGCTCGTATCATCCACTGAATCAAGCCCAACTCGAAGCACATCGCAGAATGCAGTCTCCGCTGCCGTCAGGTTTCCAGGCGACGTGCCAATGCGAAACTGCTCGAGCGCTCGCATGCCCCAACTACTCGCGCAGTACTGATAGCTATCGCCACGCAACGAGAGAGAGCATTCGAAACTGTAGCCGACTTATACGCTTTTAAGATGACTTCCACCAAGGGAACTGAGAGAATCTGTGAAGTCCGTACACGTAGCTCGTCAACCTTTTTGCTGGAGGGCACCAAACTCTGTAGGCAAGGGGTGCGGCTACAGATCTGAAAGAGAGAATTCTTAAGGTACATGTTTAAGCTGTTCCCTGTTTTCGCTGCGCTTCTTTTCTTGACTGCCGGCAACTGTTTGGCCCAGGACAGCTCCATTACAGGTTCGGTGCACGACGTGTCGGGCGCAGCCATCCCGGATGCAACGGTCACTGTCACCAGCGCGCAATCGGCGATCACGCGAACCGTCACAACCAACGCGAGCGGCGATTACCTGATATCCGGTCTGCCTGCCGGCAACTATGACTTGAATGTACGAATGAGCGGATTCGCCCAGTATGAAGTGAAAGACCTCGTCCTGCGAGTAGCAGATAAGGCTCGGGCTGACGCGACGCTTACCATCGGCCAGGTTAACTCGGAAGTAACGGTAGCAGGCGCGAACGTTGCCCAAGTGCAAACTGAGACTTCCGAACTTTCCGGGACCATAACAAACAGGCAAATTGATCAGCTGGTGCTGAACGGGCGCAACTTCACACAACTGATTACTTTGATTCCAGGTGTCAGCAACCAGACCGGCCAGGACGAAGGCACTGTCGGAGTAAACGGCAACGTCTCATTCAGTGTGAATGGCGGCCGTACAGAGTACAACAACTGGGAACTGGACGGCGGCGACAACATGGATAACGGCAGCAATGCGACTCTCAATACCTATCCCAACGTCGATGCCATTGCCGAAGTGAAGGTACTCACCTCCAACTACGGAGCGCAATATGGGCGCAACGGGTCAGCCACCATCGAGACCATTACCAAGTCGGGCACGCGCGACTTCCACGGCGACGCTTTCGAGTTTCTCCGGAATGAAGACTTCAACGCCAGGAACTTTTTTCAAGATACCCGCCCGGAATATAAGAAGCACGATTTCGGCTACACAGTCGGCGGCCCGGTTTTCATTCCGAAGATCTACAATACCGACCGCACTAAGACGTTTTTCTTTTTCTCAGAGGAGTGGCGCAAAGAGCTTGTTCCGGGGCAAACCTTTAACACTCAGGTGCCTTCCAATGCGGAGCGGAGTGGAGACTTTTCTGACACCTGCCCTGGTGCGAATTGTCCTGTAATTCCCGGAACGAATCAGTACTATCCGAACTACCAGGTGCCGGTCTCGCCCCAGGCGCAAACACTTCTGTCTTTGATTCCCCCACCGAACAGCGGCTCCGGGGCATCCTCTTTCTTTAATGCAGCGCCGGCCCAGAAAACCAGCTTCCGCGAGGAGCTACTTCGCGTTGACCAGAACTTCTCCGACAAGGAGCGCTTCTTCTACCGATTTATTCACGACTCCTGGAGCACTGTCACGCCAACCCCGCTGTGGGCTTCCGGCAGCTTTCCGACGGTCGGCACCAACTTCGTCGGGCCTGGTGTCAGCATGGTGGCGAATCTGACGTCCACCGTTTCACCCACCCTGCTGAATGAGTTTGTGTTCAGCTACACAACCGACCACATCTCGCTGACCGCCAACGGCAACGCTGCACGCCCCAGTAACTTCGACTTTCCGGGAATCTTTAACAACGGGGGGCGCGGGTTGCTGCCGAACGTCTCTATCATCAATTCTGCCGAATACGGCAGTGGCTTCACCGCAGGAACGGGTTACTTCCCCTGGCATAATTCGAACCCGACGTTTACCTTCAAAGACAACCTCACCAAGATCATCGGCAAGCATAATCTGCTTTTTGGCGGCACTTTGATCGCAGGGCAAAAGAACGAAGATAGCGGCGTTTTCCAGGAGGCGCAGGGCACTCTCACCTTCAATGGAACCGCTCAGGGTAGTACCGGCAACGCCTTCGCCGATTTTCTGACCGGGAACATCTACTCCTTCGAGCAATCTAACCAGTTGCCTAAGTACTACAACAGATACAAGATTGTGGAGCCTTACATTCAGGACGACTGGCATGTGACAAAGAAGCTCACACTCAATCTGGGGCTTCGAGTCAGTCTCTTCGGAACCTATCGCGAGAAGAACAAACTCGCTTACAACTTTGAACCCGGTGCTTACAACCCAACCCAGATCTTTCTTGATCCAAGCACGGATGCAGTCAGCGGGAATCCCTTCACGGGACTGGTGCAATGTGGCGCTCCTGGAATCCCCGCTGGTTGTCTGAAGGGGCATCTGTTTAATCCTGCCCCGCGAGTTGGCTTTGCCTTCGATCCGGGTGGAGATGGTAAGACTTCCATCCGTGGCGGCTATGGCATCTTCTTCGAACACAGCAACGGCAACGAAGGCAATACAGAGTCTTTGGAAGGCAGTCCCCCGCTCGTTCAGGACACGACCGTCTTCAACATTCCGAGTTATACAAGTATTGGCGCGGCTGGCGCTATATCGGGTCCGCTAAACGTTGTCGCTATTCCAACGAAATCCACCTGGCCCTATGTTCAGCAATGGAACTTCAATGTGCAGCGGCAACTGCCCAGCAACACGGTCCTGACAGTTGCCTATGCGGGCAGTAAGGGAACGCACTTATCTGACCGGCGCGATATCAACCAGATCTACCCGGTGGCGGCGGCCCAAAACCCCTACGCTGCCGGTCAGGTGATAAACACCAGTACCGATTGTTCACCTTTGGCCGTGAATGGCAACCCGGTTACCGGCGCTGTGGCCAATAACTTGTCCGTGGCCTGCGGCATCGCCTCGCCTGACTTGTACCGTCCTTACCCTGGGTACGGCAACATAACTCTCAGAGAGTTTCAGGCCAACTCAAGCTACAACTCGCTGCAGGTTTCAGGGCGTCGCAACGTCGGGCGATTGCAACTGAGCGTTGCCTATACCTGGAGCCACTCTTTAGACGATTCCTCTGATGGCGGCGACGCCAACTTCGTTAATTCGTACAACCTGGAGGCGACTCGGTCGAGTTCGAACTTTGACCAGCGCCACCTGTTCAACATGAGCTACGTTTATGATTTGCCGTTCTTTACACAACCAGGAGTGATGCATACGCTGCTGGGAGCATGGCAGTGGTCGGGTCTGGTTACCTTTCAGACAGGCACGCCGTTTAGCGTGGTCAACGGCGCCATTGGCGATAACGCCGGCGTTGGCAACGGGGTCGGTACAGGTTCGTATGTCGATGTCATTGGTGATCCGCACTCGACGCCTTCCCAAAAGCAGACGGCCGGCGTCTTGGGCCCGCTGCTCTACAATCCGGCTGCCTTCGCCGAGCCCACTGGCTTGACCTTTGGCGATGCGGGTCGAAACCTGTTGAACAATCCGAGCCGGACAAATTTCGACATGGGCCTGTTCAAGCGATTTCCGGTGCGAAGCGAGAGTCGCGCCTTTGAGTTCCGGGCCGAGGGCTTCAACGTTTTCAACCACACTCAGTGGAACGGAGTCTACGCAACATCGTCCTGTTACGGCGGACTGAACAACTCGGCTGGCGACTCAAGCTGCGTGAGCAATCAGACCTTCCTCCATCCCAGCGGTGCGCACAATCCCCGCATCCTGCAGTTGAGCCTGAAGTTTCTGTTTTGAAAAAGAACTCTCACGCCCGAACAGGACACCAAGGCCTACACTAATTCTGATGCCTGCGTCCCTTTTCGACCTTCATGGCAAGACCGCGCTAGTAACAGGCGGCGCAAGCGGCATCGGCGAGGCAATCGTACGTCTGTTTGTTTCAGCAGGCGCTTCGGTTGTCGCGCTGGACGCCAATCCCACCCGCCTGGACGAACTCAAGAGGGGTCTGCCTGCCGTTGAGTCACTGGTATGCGATATCACGAACGAAGCAGGGGTGAATGCGGCATTTGCCTCTTTACAGCGTCTGGACATTCTGGTCAACTGTGCCGGGATTGGCTTGGTCGGCAGCGTCGAAGAAACTTCCCTCGAAGAGTTCCGGCGGGTTCATCAAGTGAATGTTGAAGGCACGTTTCTAACCACCCGCGCTGCCTTACCCCTACTACTCCAATCGAAAGGAGTGGTGCTGAACATGGGCTCGGTTGCAGGCCTGGTTGGCTTCAAACGGCGCTTTGCTTACTGCTCATCGAAGGGTGCGGTCATTGCCATGACACGACAACTCGCGGTTGAATACCCGACCTCTCTTCGGGTAAACTGCATCGCTCCCGGCACGGTTGACAGCCCGTTTGTGGAAGCGTACCTGGAAAAGTACCACCGCCATGAGAAGGATAAGGTCCGCACTGAGCTGGCCGGCAGGCAGCCGTTAGGCCGCCTGGGAACACCCGACGAAGTGGCCGCGCTTGCCTTGTATTTGTGCTCACCGGCTGCTGCGTTCGTCACTGGTTCGGTGGTAACGATAGACGGCGGATTGACTGCTGCTTAGGCTTTGTAAATATAATGAAATGTTTCAACTTGACGCGTCATCAAGCGCTACTTAACATATAAGTAGTCTTACTATCCGAGGGCATCTCTCCGCAATACTGTTTAACGAACGCTCAATGAACTTTCCAAGCTACCTAATACGGACAGTCCGGTGACCTTCCGAGCGCTGTCTCGGCTGACAATAGCAATAGCTTTATTGCTTCCGGTCACCGCCTTGCCCGCTGCGACGGCGACGGCTCATTCGAAAAGGAAGAAAAGCAATCGGGGTGTGACTGCTCGCTCACTGGGCAAGTCTGCGGTCAGGCAAACGGCGAAACTCCGCAATGGCGTGCAGACCAGCACGCGCGCAGGGGTCATCCATGCCAGGGCCGCTTTGCGCGCCGGCCTCGGTCGTCGTCATCATAACCGCCATGTTTTTATCAATCCCTGGACTGAGCCCACTTATGCTGATTCCACCGTTGGCGACAGCGTCGATGGCGATGATCTCGCTGTGCGGAAGGCAGCGGTGGATGCACTCGGGCCATTCAACGGTACGGTGGTTGTGTCTGATCCGCAAACCGGGCGCATCCTCTCAGTGGTCAACCAGAAACTCGCGTTCAAGGGCGCTTATCAGCCATGCTCCACGGTGAAGGTTGTGGTCTCCCTCGCCTCGCTTTCAGAGGGCATTGTCGATGCTAATTCGAACATCAGTCTGACGCGTCGCTACAGCATGGATATGACCCAGGCTCTGGCGCATTCCAATAACCTTTACTTTGCCAAGCTGGGCCAGCAATTGGGTTTCGATCGCGTTGTGCGGTACGCGCACCTGTACGGACTTGGTGAGAAAGCCGGTCTCAACATACCGGAGGAAGAGCCTGGTTATGTTGCCGATTCGCCGCCTGCAACGGGCGTCGGCATGATGACCAGCTTCGGAGACGGCATTCGCATCACTCCTCTGGAGTTGGCGAGTATCGTAAATACAGTTGCTAACGGTGGCACTATGTACTACCTGCAATATCCGAGGAGTCAAGAAGAGGCCGCCAGGTTCGTTCCCCGAGTCAAACGCGCCTTGAATATCGCCTCCTTCTTACCTCAGTTACGGGCCGGCATGTTGGGCGCTACGGAATTTGGTACCGCCCGGCGAGCCAGCGCAAACGGGACGGACACCATTCTAGGCAAGACGGGCACCTGCACCGACACTGCTCAACCGGGCGTCCATCTCGGTTGGTTTGGGTCTTTCAACGACATGGCTGCCAATCGCCTTAGCGTGGTGGTTCTTTTAACGGGCGGTCGCGGTATCAGCGGACCAATCGCCTCCGGTGTTGCCGGCAGCGTTTATCACAATTTGTCCGCCCAGCACTACTTCTCTCTTGGTACAGTGGCGCCGTCTACAGCTCTGGTCTCCATGCAACACTAAGGCGTTTTGAATTCATTACTTGATCCCACTCTGAATCACGCTCTGGCGGTGTTTGCCTTCGCTGCCCTGGGGTTATGGATCATAACGTTCCACGCAGTCCGTAGTAGCTGGCGGTACGAGCTGTTCGCGGTTGACTTTGCGCTCGGCACGTTTCTTTTCGCGCTCCCGGCTGTCTTTGTTCTGGGCAACTTCGGAACTGATCTTCCCTTCAGCGACCGCCTGCTGGTTTCCAGTAAGACTGCCCAAGCCATGATGCTTGCTGCCGGCTTCATCTTTGGCGTCGGGAATACGCTGCTGTTGGGCGCGGTCTCCTTGCTGGGTGTAGCTGGCGCTTTCGCCATTGGGGGCGGAGCGGCGCTCCTCCTCAGCGTCTTGATTCGGTTCAACGGCGGGAGCGCGGTGTTGAACTCGAGTGCGGCTGCTCTCTTTCTGCTTGCCGCAATTGCCGGCGCACTGGCCTGCAGCGGACGCGAGGGCAGAGTCCCAGAGCCGCCGAGCATTCCGCGAGCCAACTACCAACCCAAGGCCAGACGCTTTCGCCGCAGTACCAAAGGCATCTTAGTCGCCATTCTGGGCGGTTGCACTCTGGGCGCTTTCTACCCGCTGGCGCTGCGTGGCATCTTTGACGATTTCGGCATGGGCCCCTACGCTGGACTTTTCCTGTTCTGTGTAGGCGTCCTGATCGGCAACATTGTCTTCAGTCTCTACTTCTTCAACATCGCCCTGGACGGCGCTGCCCTGCCCTTACGCAGCTATCTAAAAGGCTGGCCCGGCAAGCACCTGGCGGGTCTGCTAGGCGGCGTGCTTTGGGCTGCCGGCGCACTGGCGGTTGCCTTGACGCGAACCCCTGCTGGGGCCAGGGCGACGGCTGTCACTGCCCCTGGCTTTAACAATCTACCGATTGCTTCTGTTCTCCTGCCCGTTCTGCTTGGGCTGCTGCTCTGGAGAGAGTTTGCGCAGGCGCCTCGAGCAGCAAGGCTCTTTCTGGTCGGTGCTCTCCTCTGCCTTGCCGCCGGACTTTGGATAATCATAGCCAGTAACCAAGCTTGACTCAGGGGAAGGCCGCCGCACGACACCTTTGAGGTTCCCCTTATTTCTCGCTTTGCCTAGGGTACAGAGTATGAAACTCAGAGGGTAACGGCCATCGCGGCACGCTCTTGCCAGGCTAGGCTTACTGGCAATCCCATCGCAAGGCCTTCCATCACCCTCTGATCTTAGAATTGTTACCCGTCGCTACCGGGGGGGCGTATCTTACCCGAGAAGAATGCAATTGCGACTGAACTATAAAGGGAGCTTGGCTCAGGGGCTTGACAGCAAACACTTCATCATGCGCCCTTACCTGAGAGAGGAAAATATGAATCGTTGGTCAATAGGAAAAAGAGTCGCTGTTACCTGCCTTGTTCTGCTTGCGTTTTCTGTTGCGATTGGAATTACCAGCATCGTTGGAACCAGAAAGACTGCGGCCGACTTGAATGGGATGGGAACGGACGCCTTGCCCGGGATCGTGAGTTTAACTCAACTGCAGGCGGCAGCGTTAGAGATTCGGGGTTCTACGTATGTGATGGCACTGCCCGGACTGACAGAGTACAAAGCTAAGCAGCGAACGCGCATAGCGGCCCTCGAAGCCCGCATTCCGGAAATCTTGAACAAGTATGAGCAGGAAAGCTATCTTAGCCCCGAACAACAGCGACAGATGCAGCAGACCAAAAAGGCGAGTCAAGTCTTTCTAAACACGTGCGCTCGTGTTCGCCAGCTCGCCTATGAGGGTAAGTTGCAAGATGCGAGCGACTTACTACAGTCTGGGGGAACCAACCACTGGTCTGCATTGCGAGAAGCGTTATCCGCGCAGATTGCTTTGAATGAGCGCGGCGCACAAACCTATCTGACGGAAGGGACGTCAGCAGCCCGCTCCACTCTCGTTGCAAGTATCGCCCTTGTGAGTTTCGCAGTAGCGCTAGGTTCTCTCCTGGGCTTCGTCGCTGTTCGAACGATCAACACCGCCCTGCGCAAGTCAACCGAGGAGATCCGCAGGAGTGTTGAACAAGTTACCAGCGCCTCTACACAGATGGCTGCAGCGAGCAACCAGCTCTCTCAAGGCGCCAGTAAGCAGGCGGCTTCTCTCGAGGAAACCTCTGCCTCTAGCCAGCAGGTGGGAGCGCTGACCCAAAGCCACGCTGACCATGCCCGGTCAGCAGCAAGCCTGATGGGCGATGTAGATCAACAGGTCGCAGAAGCAAACCGGAAGTTGACCGAGATGCTCGTCAGCATGGAGCAGATCACCAGTTCCAGCGACAGCATTGCCAGAATCATCAAGGTGATCGACGACATTGCCTTCCAAACGAATATTCTGGCTCTAAACGCAGCCGTTGAAGCCGCACGTGCCGGGGAAGCCGGCTTGGGATTTGCGGTTGTGGCGGACGAAGTTCGAAATCTGGCTCAACGCTGCGCTCAGGCTGCCAAAGATACGACAGGCCTCATTGAAAATTCCGTTTCCAGCTCCCGAGTTGGGGGAGTACGCTTGACTGAAGTGACCGACGTTATCCGACTCATTACGGAAAACACCGCGAAAGTCAAGCAGTTGGTAATGGAAGTAAGCCAAGGTGGAGCGGAGCAGACGCGGGGTGTTCAGCAGATCTCAAGAGCTCTCACCGCCATGGAACAAATCACACAGGGCACGGCTGCCAGTGCTGAAGAAAGCGCCTCGGCCGGTGAAGAACTGAAGGCGCAAGCCGCATCGATGCAGGACATTGTTCTTGCCTTGGAGAGCTTGGTCTGAGGATTCGGGCGGGTTCCGCATTTAGCTTAGGCTCAAGCAACGTTGACCGCCTTCAATGCTTCCAAGACCTGCGGGAGCGCGCGATCGTGCTCCCCAGAGTCAATCGGAATGACGTGACTCGATGGCCCAATTGGCCGCCATCTGGCCAGCATGCGCTGACACGGAAAGCCGGCAAATACAGAAATGAGCGGAACGGTCGCAGCTGCCGCCACATGTTGGCCTACCGAGTCGTAGCCGACGTATAGCTTTGCTTTTTCTATCTGGCTCGCGAAGGAAGCATAGCTGCCCTCGTGCAATTGGAGGTTTGTTCCAAGCTCACGCTGCAATGTCTCCGCACGATGCTTTTCCGCCTCACTGACGCCGCAATCCAAAACGACCGTTCCGCCCAGCTTCAACAACTCGCTTGTTACGGCACGCTCAAACGAGTCACCTATCCGCTTATCCTCGTTCTCGCCCACTCCCCAACTCACACAGATATCGGCACTCGAAGGCACCGGAGGGGGTGCGACGTAAGGGCGCGCCCCTGAGACGCCGAAGCCGTCCTCCAACCACAACGAAATCAGGCTGGAGAGGTTTTCCTCAGCCACACCTCCATAGGACCGGCTCTCAAAGAAGTAGTACCGGGCGTCGTCACAGACCGGTATCAGCCCAAGTTGGGTCAGGCGCGAATCCGGGTCCACCACCAGTGTTCCAGCCTCGTCCAGGATGCTGCGCAACTCGACTGCTGCCACCAGGCGCTCACGGAGCGTGCCCGTGCGCTTGTACTGTAGCGGAATGGGAGTTATCCGGGGATCGCCGGCAAACATCTCTGCATTTTTAGTTGGGCCCGCAAGGCAGATCTCAGCTCTGGGAAAGCGCTTCTTCATGGCATCCAGAGCAACGCTGGTCACGGCAACGTCGGCGCCCAAGGTGATGCGGGAGAGCACCACCACACGCTGCACTTCTCCGCCCACAAAGCGCTTCGACTGACCCATGCGGCGGGCTCGAAGCGCCAGTTCGTCGGCATCATAGCCCGGTAAAGCTCGCGCGATCACATGTGCGAACAGGCGAGCATACACCTCGCACAAAGCAGGCTCAAAGAGGTCGGCCAATCTTTCGATCACTACGCTGAACAGAGCTCGGGTGGCTGCAGCTGCAACAAAGGCGTCCTCTTCGTCCAGGGCGCGCTCGACTAACGCGTTCAGGGCTCGCGACGGCCAAGTGCCGTAAAGCAGGCAGTCGTCCAGAATGTCCTGCGCGAGTTCAGCTGCCGGTGTACTTGCCAATGATGATCTCCAGCTTCTGTCTGGTCCCTTCCGGAATGGAAGCGCGCTCGGTTAGCATCGCATGCTCTAATGCCGAACCGCATTTGCAGGAGCGCTCACCTGGCAATGCCCCGACAATCTGGCGGACCAGCTTTCGCGCGTTGTCCGCATTCTGGTGGAGCACGTGGACAATTTGATCCACGGTCACTGCATCATGCCTTGGATGCCAGCAGTCGTAGTCGGTCACCATCGCTACCGTTACGTAACAGATTTCGGCCTCCCTCGCCAGCTTAGCTTCGTGCAGGTTGGTCATGCCAATCACATCCATGCCCCAGGTGCGGTACACATTCGATTCGGCGCGCGTTGAGAATGCCGGGCCTTCCATACACAGATACGTTCCACCGGCCTTGCTGCTGATCTGCAATTGTTGCGCACACTCGTGCACCAAGCGGCTCAATTGCGGGCATACTGGATCGGAAAAGCTGACGTGCGCCACCAGCCCATCCCCGAAAAACGTTGCCTTGCGATGGGGCGCCCGGTCAAAGAACTGATCGGGTATAACAAACTCCATCGGCTTGTGGTGTTCCTGCAATGAGCCGACTGCGCTTAGCGAAACAATCCGCTCGACCCCCAAGGCTTTCATGCCGAAGATGTTCGCGCGGAAATTCAATTCCGAAGGCAGAATGCGGTGTCCACGTCCGTGCCGCGGTAGAAACGAAACCGGCACACCCTCCAGTTTCCCAACGATATATGCGTCTGAAGGCTCACCGAATGGCGTTTCCAGCCTGACCTCATCTTCGGCCTCAAAGCCCGGCATGCTATATAGGCCGCTGCCGCCGATCACTCCAACTCTTGCTCTTGGTTGCAATTCTTAGACTAATCCTCTGCCATCCTGGCACTCTCAACGAGTTCGATTAGAACTCCGCCGGTCGAACCGGGGTGCACGAAAACGTACCTGCTTCCGCCTGCGCCGATCTTGGGTTCACCCAGTACTTGTCCATTCTCTGCTTTCACCCGACTGATCGCATATTCCAGATTACTGACACGTAGTGCAACGTGGTGCAGGCCAGGTCCATGCTTGTCCACGAACTTTCCCATCGCAGAGTGCTCATCACATGACTCGATTAATTCCAGCCACGGCACACTCGGATTTCCGAGACCGACTATCCTGACTGACTCACCCTCAATGTGTTGAACCTCCGAAGCCGTCAATCCAAGCGCCCTCTCATAAAACCGTGCGCTTTCCGCCAAGCTCTTAACTGCAATGCCGATGTGATCTAACATTTGGCCAAAACTTAAGTCCTACTCCAGCATCATGACGTAAGAAATAACTACCTTATACACCTATAAATTCGGAAAGAACTACAGGCAAATCTTGTCAAGCCTGCACCGGTCATTGCCCCACTTCATTGTTTCGGAACGCAATGACTAAACTACTACCATTTTTATTGGCTTCTGCTTGTCTGCAGACTGCCTTGGCAGCTAACCAAGTGATTCCGGCCGGTGGAGACCTGCAGGCCGCGCTTAATGCAGCTCATGGGGGAGATACAATCACCCTCACTGCCGGCGCGACTTATACTGGCCACTTCCAATTAGCTTCCAACCTAAGTGGACAAACAATCACTATTCAGAGCTCGGCCATAAGCGCAATGCCCAGTGGGCAGCGCGTATCAATCGCACAGGCCGGATCTATGGCTAAGATCATGAGCCCGGATAATTCGCCGGCCCTTTCAATGACTACCGGCGCCAACAACTACCTCCTGCAAGGCTTGGAATTTGCAGCCCCCGCGGGTGTGTACGCGGACCAAATCATCCAATGCGGGTCCGGTTCGGAAAAAACCGTTGATCAAGTTCCCCGCAACATCACCTTCGACCGTGACTACATCCATGGTGACGTCACAGCAGGCTCAAAGAGAGGCATCTCGTTGAACGGCGCCTCGGTCACGATCGAGAACTCTTACCTCTCAGCATTCACCAGCACCTGGCAGGACACCCAAGCCATCGCAGGATGGAACGGCCCCGGTCCATACACCATCACCAACAACTACCTGGAAGCCGGCACGGAGATTGTGGCATTCGGCGGAGCAACTACGGCCATCAGCGGAGTGATCCCTTCCGACATCTTTATTCAGCACAACACCTTCTACAAGCCTTGGAGCTGGATGCCCGGTACGCCAAACTATGCCGGCGTGAAAGTTTGGGCCAAGAACCACCTCGAGCTAAAGAACGCTCAGCGCGTCACTATCGACAGCAACACCTTCGACAACAACTGGGTTGGCGCCGACCAGCTTGGATTCATGTTCCTCTTCAACGTACGCTGCGAGAGCGGAGCAGTGCCGTGGTGCACGGTAAGCGATGTCAAACTGACCAATAACATTATTCGTCACTCGGCAGCCGGCGTCTTCCTTATGGGCTTCGATGGCGCATCATCCAACGAAGGCTCAGCCCGCAATATTGTGATCCAGAATAATTTGTTTCAAGACATTGGCGGCTACGGCGGTGACGGTCGCTTGTTCGAAGTTTTGAACGGCGTAAACGGTGCCACAATCGACCACAACACAGCCATTCAAACGGGCTGGATTTCAGTGTACGACCTTGGCGTCAGCTACAACATGGCGTACACAAACAACATTTTTATGTACGGCCAGGGCTTGCAAGGCGATGGATCAGGCGAGGGCACGGGAACGTTGCAGCAATACGATGCCGGCGGATCATTCCAGAATAATGTGGTGATCGCGGGCGGAAACCCGGCTAAGTACCCATCCAATAACTCTTTCGTGGGCACGACTGCCCAGGTTGGCTTCGTTGATTTCGCGAACGGAAATTATCAACTCGCTGCCGGTAGCCCCTTCAAGAATGCAGGCAGTGACGGCAAGGATATCGGTTATAACCCGGTTCAGCCTACGCCAACCCCGGCACCGGCTCCTACCCCGGCACCGGCTCCTACCCCGGCCCCAGCTCCTACCCCGGCCCCAGCTCCTACGCCGGCTCCGACGCCAGCACCCGCTCCGACGCCGGCACCCGCTCCGACGCCGGCTCCTGCTCCCGCACCGGCCCCCATTAACTCCGTGCAGAGTGGCTGGGTCTACATCGTGTCAAAGAACAGCGGTAAGTGTATCCAGGTAAAGTCCGATTCGACTGCTTCGGCGGCTACCTTGATTCAGGCGACCTGCGCCAACGACGACAGCCAGAAGTGGCAATTCGCAGAAGGAAAGGCCGGCTATAAGATCACCAGCAAACGAAGCGGGCTTTCCATGGACGTGGCCGGTGCATCTACGCTGAATGGTGGATATCTGATTCAATATACCTACAACGGAACGCTGAACCAGAACTTCGTGGTTCAAAAGACCTCCGACGGTTATGCATCCATCATGTGCGTCTACAGCAGGAAGATGCTGGATGTGACAGGTGTCTCTAAGGCAGATGGAGCCACTGTTCAACAGTGGCAGTCAAACGGCGGCGACAACCAGAAATGGTCGTTCGTTCTCGCTAAGTAGTAGCTCAAGATACCCAAGGTAGGTCCGCTTGAACGGCCTCGGGCTTACGCCCGAGGCCGTTTTGCTTTTCAGCATCAGTCTTTCAAAAGCTGCCTGGCGATCACGAGGCGCTGAATCTCGCTTGTTCCCTCTCCGATGGTGCACAGCTTTACATCGCGGTAGAACTTCTCCACCGGATACTCTTTGATAAAGCCGTAGCCGCCATGAATCTGGAGCGCCTGGTCAGCCACGGAAACTGCCATCTCGGAGGCAAACAGTTTCGCCATAGCGGACTCTTTCGTTACCCGGCGGCCGGCATCTTTCCTCGCTCCTGCGCAGTAGGTCAGCCAGCGAGCTGCCTCTATCGACATGGCCATGTTGGCAAGCTTCTCCCCAATCGATTGGAACTCCGAGATAAACTTGCCGAACTGCCTGCGCCGCTTCGAATATTTCAATGCCTGCTCGTACGCACCCTGCGCCAAGCCAATCGATAAAGCCGCGATAGAGATTCTGCCGCCATCCAGTACGCGCAGGCTATCGATGAAGCCCTCACCCGGTTTACCAAGCAACTGCTGTTCAGGCAAACGGCAATCGGAAAACAGCACTTCGCCCGTAGCGCTGGCGCGCATGCCGAGCTTGTTCTCTTTCTTCCCGACCGTAAACCCCGGCGTTCCTCTGTCGAGCACAAACGCAGAAATGCCGTGCTGTGTGGCGGCCCGATCGGTAACCGCCATGGCAACGCAGACATCGGCGTAATGGGCGTTGGTGGTGAAGGTCTTACCGCCGTTCAGCACCCAATGCGAATCTTGCAGAAACGCCGTACTGCGGGTTCCCGCTGCATCTGAGCCCGCCTCCGGTTCGGTAAGTGACCAGCAGCCAAGGTGCTCCCCGGTGGCCAGCTTGGGAATGTATCGTTGCCTTTGCTCGTCCGAACCCGCCAGATAAATATGGTTGCTGCAAAGCGACGTGTGCGCGGCCACAATCAGAGCTACGCTCGGGTCAACACGCGCTAGTTCTTCAATGATGATGGAATATTCGATGTACCCATAGCCGGCGCCACCCAGCTCTTCGGGAAAGATGGACCCAAGCAGTCCCATCCCGCCCAACTCTTTCACCGCTTTCTGCGGGAAGGTCTGCGCCTCATCCCATTCAAGAACATGGGGCGCTATCTCAGCTTCGGCATAATCCCGAACGGCCTTACGCAGCTGAATTTGATCGGAACTAAACTCAAAGTCCATACAATGTGTAGATCCATTTCGGCTCTGCTGACGAAAGCTTACCATCGTATTCGCGAGGCAAAGCGGCCGAAATGGACCGAGACTTTAGCGGAACGCTCCTCAAGAAAGGGAGGTTATGTACGCTAAGGCGAGAGGATGACCATCGGGATAGGGACGAACTGGCGACGTTTTTCAAGAAGCACACAGCATGCCGCAATCGGGCTTACGCTGGCATCTCTTGTCAGTGTTCCAGCAGCTTCTCAGCAGTCCGTTCAGACGCCGTCCATTGAGGCGGCCCACATCTCGTCAACCCTATATTTCCCGTCAGCTTCAGAGGAGCTGACCAGTCGTATCGCGCTCCATGCTCGTGTTGGTTCGCTGGAGAAGGAGTTGGCCGCAGCAAGTCCGGCCTCACTAGCCAAAGACCTTGACGCGGCGGAGCAAACGATCATTGCTTTACAGCGACATGCGGCGTATCTTCGTGTGCAAGCTTTGGAGAACACCGGCGACCGGAATGCAAAGGCAGCCGGTGGCGCGGTCAATGCTGACGAATCGATCTTGGACGCCGCGATGAGAAGCCGTCTGCGACAGGTGCCTCCAGACCAGATTGCACGACTCGGACGCTATGCCGATCTGGCAAAACTGGCTCAAGAGGATACAGCGCATGACTTCTCTGCTAATGCAGAGCGCTATCGAGGTGCGGTCACAGCTCCCTTTGAGGGGAGCATAGCGGACGCCTACAATCGGCTGATCAATACAATAAGCAGCAACACAGGCATCACGTCCCCCGATCTGGCCACCCATCGTGCAGCTATCGCCTCGCGAAACGAGGCTTACGATCACGCCGCACCTGTCACCGCTACCCTGTTGGCTAGTCTGATTGAGATCGAAAACAGAGACGCCGCCGCGCAAGGATATGCCAATGCTGCCGCGCGCAAGTACAGCTCCCTTGGGCTGAGCACAACGCTTATCGACCAGACGCTCTGGGAGGTTCAGGCCGAAGCTCCGGTCTACCGCCGCTATGAGCAGGTCCTCGCGGAACATGCTGCCCGGAAACTCGGCGTTCCTTCGATTCTTTCAGCCGAGCAGGAATTCGCGTATACACCTTCGCAGCAAATCTTTCTGGCGGAGGGAAGACAGCTTATCCTTGATTCTTTTCAGCCTCTTGGCCAAGATTACACCCAACGTTTTGCCGCTTTGCTTGACCCGTCGAACGGACGGCTCGATCTCACCGGTGGAAGCCATCGTGCTCATACTGGCACGTCCATTACCGCCTACGACGCCCCGGTAGCTTTGTATTTCGGCGGCTACGACGGATCGCTGAAGAGCGTCAGCACAATTGCTCATGAAGGCGGCCATGCGATTCATCGGGAACTGATGAATGCAAGTGGGGTAGCTATCTATAAACGGACCGGCCCTCACTACCTCTTTGAAGGGTTCGCTATCTTCAATGAATTGCTTCTCTTGGATCACGCCACTCAGGCGGCCAAGACTCCTACAGAGCACGAGTACGCACTGGAGCGCCTGCTGTGGAAGATGTCTGCGGAACTCTTCATGTCGGCCGAGGAGACTGCCTTCGAGCGAAGTCTTTATACAGAAGCCAGCGGACACCCGCTCCTCGACAAAGTCAGTATCGACGCGATCTACCGCAAGTCCATCGCCCCGTATGAGTATTGGCCCATGAGCGAAGTGGGGAACTCCCGCGAATGGATGCGTAAGTCGCTGCTGTTCGAGGATCCCTTGTACTTGGTGAACTATCTCTATGCAGCCGTAGTCGCGGTCGCGCTCTATGATCGAGCCCACGCCGACCCCGACTTTGCAGGCAAATATGAGACTTTGCTCCGACGAGGATTCGATGTCCCACCCTCAACGCTACTCGCATCTATGAACATCCGGCTTGACGACCCGGCTTTGGTGAAAGCGGCATCCCGGCTTTTCCAAGCAAAAACCGAAGAGCTGCAGAGTCTTTATCAGGCAGAACCCGCCGCGGCAAGGTGAACCAAGCCTCAAAATCCAAAGCACCCTGGAAAACAGGTCACCCTAGCGATGCTGCTCTTCCGGCCTGAAGGGCGGCTTACTTCTCAGAGCCCGAATATCCACTAGTTCGATTCGCACGAGCTATCAATTCCCACGCTTGCGGTCTGATAGCAGGCGATTTCCCATCCATGCCGACTGGCCAGCTTTCCCGATTAGCCCACACGTTGGCAACCGAATCTTAGATGTCTCTATCGCGATTCGTAAACGCCTCGACGAGTGCGTTCCACCTTACCGCCAATAACCCGAGCCGGTCATAGTGATGCAGCGTCCTGACTGTAACGCCAGTTAACTCCGCGAAACTCTCGCACCCGATACACGACGGTTCCTATTCCCACAAGCATCATCAACCCTGACGTTGGGTGAGTGTCAAGCCGAAAGCAACAGCCAAGCTGCGCGGATTACTTACAGCGCAGTTTGACGTTCGAGCACACGCCAAGCACCAGCTAAGCGATCGGCAGAGCTGATAGGCTGAGATTCAGGTTCGAAGAATGACGCGCACCCGTTTGAACTTTATCTCCGCCTCCGTCTCTCTATTTGGGAGCTTGGTCATGCTCCCTGAGGCTGGCCTTCCTTCAGCGCTTATCTGGTTCGGGGCGTCTGCCATTTGGTTTGTAGCGGCCGCTTATCGGCGTGGAGATCCATCCGTAGTTCCGACCGCCCGCCGAGCTATGGTACGGCGCTTCTCCAGACTGCTGCTCTTTTCTTAGAATGAGCTTAGCCGCCGAGGCTGTCGATCCCTAGTGCCCGAGAAACTCACCAATCGGCGCTAAGGGCTCAATGTGATCGCAAAAGATCTTGAACATAGCAAGCATCGGCACGGCGAGAAGCGCGCCTGGGATGCCCCACAACCAACCCCAGAAACTCAGCCCCAAGAAGATCACCACGGGGTTGAGCGTCAGTCTCTGACCCATAAGAATAGGCGAGATGAACGTCCCCGTCGTGATTGTGATTCCAAGGAAGGCTGCGGGCAACAGCAAGGCATGCGACAAGGAAGGGAAAGTTACGGTTGCTACCAAGGTAATAACAGCTGCCACACTGAGGGCGCCCACTGTGGGAATAAAGTTCATTGCTCCAGCCACAGCTCCCCACAAGGCCGGATTCGGTAGTCCGAAAGCCCAAAACAAGAAGCCGCTCGCTACGCCGATCCCAACGTTGATTATCGTAATAGTGACCAGGTACCTGGAAATGTTTCTTTCTACTTCTCGCGCAATCTGTACGGCTTTCTTTTTGTCCGACAAAGTTGGTAGAACATGAACCAGTTTGCTTAAGAACAGGTCACCAGATGCGAGGAAAAAGAAGAGCAGCACGACTACCACCAGAGTGCTGAAGACAACCTTTGAAGTGCCGCTGAACACAAGGTTCAAAAAGCTTGTGGGCTTTAGCTCGACGCTTTGGGGAGCTTTGGAACCCTCGGCCTTCACCGTTGCCAGGCCTTCCACCTGATCGCTTGCTTTGGTGATCTTCTGCAATCGCTCACGCAGGGGCTGCATTTTGGATTGAATTTTGCTTCCAATCTCAGGAGCCCGCTCGAGCCACTCCGCAAGCGGGCTTGAGAGTTGGTAAGCCAGTCCCAGGAGGCCCAGAATTAAGCTGGCCATCACAAGCGCAGCACTCAACGCTTCGGGAATGCGGAAGCGCTTACCCAGACGAACCAGCGGCGCCAGCAAGAAGTTCAGGACAAGCGCCAGAACCACTGGTAGGAAGAAGTCACGGGCAAAATAGAGCGTATAAAAACAGGCCAGCAGGAAGATGCCGGTTAGCGCCAGTGATCGAACGCCGAGTGGCCCCTTGAACAGCTGCGCAGTGTCATCGATGGAGGGACGTTTGGCTGGAGCACCCTCTTCGGTATTAACCAACGGAGTGGACGGCAAGGTATCTTCAGCCTACAAGACTCGCGTGCGCCAAGGCAGCTAGTTATGCGATGCACAGCACGTAATCTCGATGCACAGCGCATAATCTTAGATGATCTGGAATAAGGACGCAGTGCCGATCGAAGCCGCTCAACCCTCGACCGAACAGGAGCTCGCCGCTCTTCTGCACAACGCATGCGCGCGTGGACAGACAATCCGTCTTTACGGCGACGACTCGAAGCGGTTAGCTGCCGGCCCTGTTCTGCCGGCCGACATGGCAGTCAGCACAGTTGGTCTGAATCGCATCCTGCAACATGAGAGGAACGATCTCACCATCAGCGTCCAGGCTGGAATGCGGTTCTCGGATTTGCAGACGTACCTGCGCCGGCACAACCAGATGATTGCGCTTGATCCACCCTTCTCCGCGGACGCAACAGTAGGCGGCATCCTAGCTGCTGATTCAAACGGCCCGCTTCGGAAGCGCTTCGGAACTGTCCGCGACCAGGTAATCGGCCTGACGCTTGTAACCGTTGACGGACGCATTGTTAAAGCAGGCGGTATGGTCGTCAAAAACGTGGCCGGCCTCGATATATCGAAGCTGATGATCGGCAGCTTCGGTACATTGGCTGCCATCGCCAGTGTCAACCTGCGCGTACATCCGCGCCCGCCGGCCACCCAGACATTCCTGTTCTCTTTGGGCGAAGTAGAAGCGGCGCTCGTCCGGCGTGACGAAATCATGGTCAGTCCGCTCACTCCCATTTCAATTGAGCTACTCTCGCCTCCGGCCGCAGCTCGTCTGGGTCGCCGGCACTTTCTGCTGGCCGTTCGCGCCGCCGGTTCACCGGCTGTTCTGGCCCGCTATGCCCGCGACCTGAACGCCGACGAAGTTTTGTTGGGTGACGACGAAGCTGCCTTTTGGAACCTCACTTCGAACTACACCTCAGATTTTCTCGCTCGAAGCCCGAACGGCGTTGTGCTGCGCCTGGGCACGCCTTTGACTGCTCTGGCCCAACTCTTTCGTATCGGAGCCGGAACGTACGTTTCTCGTGCAGCTTCTGGTGTTACCTACGCCTACTGCAACAGTTGGGAAACTTGCCAGAGTGTATGGACCGCAGCCTGCGAATTGGGCTGGAGCGCCGCCGTCGCTTTCGCGCCCCATGCACTTCGCGCCGATAAAAGACTGTGGCGCCTGCCCCTCTCTGCGGAACATTCCAACGGCTTTGCCATGATGAAAAAGGTGAAGAGTATGTTTGACCCTGGCAATTTATTGAACCGGTCTCGCTTGTATGGCCGCCTCTAATCTGATTCCCACGACCACACTCGCCGCCTCGCACCTAAGCCACAATGGCCCCGCGCAATCCGATCTCGACAAGTGCGTCCATTGCGGGTTGTGCCTGAACGCTTGCCCCACTTACCGTGAACTGGGCGTCGAGATGGATTCGCCACGCGGACGTATCTATCAGATGAACCTGGTTGCTAACGGAGCGCCGATCACCGATTCCTACCGCGAGCATATGGATCTTTGTCTGGCCTGCCGTGGGTGCGAAACGGCCTGTCCCTCGGGTGTGCCCTATGGTCGAATGATCGAAGCGGCTCGTGTCCAGATACGAGCGAACGACAAGCCGGGTTGGGCAGCCCGCCGTCTTAATAGCTTCATCTTTGGCACACTGCTTGACTCCCGGAGCGGGCTCCAACTTGCAGGCGCGATGCTGTATGCATACCAAGCTTCCGGATTGCAGCGGTTGGTGCGAGGGAGCGGCTTGTTACGCGCTGTGCCCAGGCTGGCCGACCTTGAGGCACTCTCGCCTACCGCGCAGGCGCCCTTCTTCTTTTCCAAAATCGGCAAGACTTTCGCTCCGGTTGGCGAGCGGCGCTTTCGGGTTGCGTTCTTAGCCGGTTGCATTGCAAACGTGGCTTTCGCACGGCTCAATGAGGCGACTGTTCGGGTCCTACAGGCAAACGGTTGCGAGGTGGTTATACCTGGCGGTCAAGGCTGCTGCGGGGCCCTGCAGATTCACTCCGGCTATTTGACCTACGCTCAGAGTCTTGCCCGCAAGAACATCGATGCCTTGGCCGACGAAAACGTAGACGCCATTATCACGAATGCTGCCGGCTGCGGATCGACGTTGAAGGAGTACGACCAACTGCTTCGGGACAATCCGGCTTACTTGGACAAAGCCGTCGCATTCAAGAACAAGATGAAGGATGTGACTGAGTTCCTTGCTTCCATCACGCTCAATCCCCATATGGGTTCAGTCGACGCCGTCGTGACGTATCAGGACTCGTGCCACCTGCTGCATGGGCAGAAGATTCGTTCGGCTCCTCGCCAGCTTCTACGCGCTATCCCGGGACTGAAACTCCGCGAGATGGCGGGCACCGATCTCTGCTGCGGCAGTGCCGGTATCTACAACGTTGTCCATACTCCAATGGCCATGCAGATACTCGAAAAGAAGATGGAGACGGCCGCGCATACCGGGGCTTCGATCATCGCGACCGCTAACCCGGGGTGCCTGCTGCAATTGGATGCGGGTGCACGGCTCTTCGGCAAGGCGCAACGAGTTGTCCACGTTGTCGAGTTACTCGATCAGGCATACTCATCCGCCAATCGCTGAATCCAATTCATCGCATTGAGGTCCACCCAGAACCGCGGTCTACTTCGAGACAGGAAGCCGATGTGGCCCCCATACTCGGGAGCCAGCAACTCAATGGCTTCGTTTCGCTTTATCGCGGGATGAGTGAAGATTTCGAAGGGCACCAGCGGATCGTCCTTGGCTGCAATCAAAAGTGTCGGAGTCCGAATCTGGCTTACATAGTTGATAGCTGACTGAGTCGCATAATAATTAGCTGCCCGCCCAAAGCCGAAGAGTGGCGCAGTGAACCGATTGTCGAAGTCCCAAATTGAATGGACCGAGCCGAGGAACTCAGCGCTGTAGCTTCCCGGAGAAAGCGCGATCTTGCGCCGGATACGAGAGCGGAGCCGATCGAGGAAGCGCCGGGCGTAGACAATGTTGCTCGGGCGATCAATCGCCTTCACACAAGCGGCCAGATCGACAGGAGGAGAGACTGCCACGGTTCCGGCCAACAGCCCATTGGCGCCCAACTCGCCTGTGAGCTTTAAGGCAACGTTACCGCCCAATGAGAACCCAACAAGGAAGATCGGCAGATCCGTCCGTTTGCGAATCTGCTCAATGACGAAGGCCGTATCACCCGTCAGGCCGGAATGATACATGGTCCGGCAAAGTGCCTCAGTGCCGCCGCAGGTGCGGAAGTTCATGCGATGCGCAGCAAATCCAAGTGCAAGTGCTGCAGCCGTGAAGCTGAGAATATACCCTGCGTCAGCCGAGCCTTCCAGCCCGTGGAGGAAAACAATTTGTCCACGGACGCGGGTGGTGGGCTGGTGTTCGTAGGAAACTACCGTAGTGTGTTCGTCAACCGCGTACTCCCGGCGCACGCCCCGGGCTGAACTACCGGCAATAGGTCGTCGCCAGAAGTTCCCAGCGATAGAGGCAACGTGAGGGTTGCGAAAGAGCGGAGTAAACTCGGTGAACTTGCTTCGAGAGTGCGCGCTTATTGGAGCGAGTCGCTCTTCCGGCTGAGGTCTTCAGAAAGAATGATTGCCTCGGCCAATTCCCGCATCGGACGGCGGAGTCTTCGGCTCTCATTGCGCAAACGCAGATAAGCTTCCTCTTCGGTCAAGCTGTGCCGGTGTTGCAGCAGACCCTTGGCACGCTCGACGATCTTGCGCGTCTCCAATTGCCGTCGCATTTCGGCCGTTTCCTGCTGGAGCCGGACATTTTCTTCGGCCAGAACCGATTTCGAGATCGCTCCACCCATCTGCTCACCGATGAAGGTCAGCAGCGAGACTTCATCCTGCGTGTGGAAGTGCGGCTCACGATGGTGCACATTGATGACGCCGATTACTTCGCCGCCACTGAGGAGAGGAACGGAGAGGAAGGCCTCATACGTGTCTTCCACCAGCGCCTGAAAGCGCTTGAAGCGCCGATCAGCGCCCGCATTCTGAGCCAGAGCAACCACCGACTGGTGCTCTACCACCCAACCAGTAACACCCTCGCCCATCTTCAACCGTATATTGCCGAGATCGACTTGATGAGGAACCTGCGAAGCTCGCAAAACGATCTCACTTGTTTCGCGCTCAATCAGATAAACAAGGCAGGCGTCGCATTCGGTAACTTGTACGGTTAATCCAACGATTTCCCCGAGCATTTCGTCCAGAGTTAGCTCGGAACTGACTATGTTACTGATGCGGTGAAAGAGCAGGACCTGAGAGGTCGGAGGCTCAACGAGACTTGCTGTCGCCATACCAAACAGTAAACCCTTTGCACGGAAGATACAAATTAAATCTTTCTATCCAGGATATTGATCCCGGCCAAGAAGGCAAGTCTCTTCGTTTGCAGTACCTTACCTATATTCGTACAAGTTCCTCTTGTTCCTCACCGGTTACAAACGCTCTTCCCGCCTCGGCAAATACATTCACTTCCGAACGAATTCCAAAGGCCGGCAG
Organism: uncultured Bryobacteraceae bacterium; assembly: GCA_964248405.1. GTDB lineage: Bacteria > Acidobacteriota > Terriglobia > Bryobacterales > Bryobacteraceae > Bog-105. The sequence goes on along the minus strand of CAXTYH010000001.1, from coordinate 116,621 downwards.
GTATACTCCCGGCTCGATGGAGAAACATGTGCCGGCGATGATTTTGCGGTCGTCGTGCGATTCAAAATTATCCATGTTGGCGCCGTTGCCGTGGACCTCAGTGCCGATGCTATGGCCGGTTCGATGGATGAAATACTGATCAAAGCCGCGGCTGCGAATGTGTCCGCGAGCGGCATCGTCCACTTCCCAACCGAAGACCTCCCGCGCTTGACTGAACCGCTCTATCACCAGCTGACTCGCCGCCTTGCGCGCATCGCGTACAATCTCAAAGACGTTCTGAATCTCCGCGGGTATGGCTTCACCCAAAAACCCCGTCCAGGTTACGTCATAGTAGACCGCCTCCGGAAGTTTGCGCTTAGCCCATAGGTCAATCAGCAGCAGGTGACCAAGCTCAACCGCTGAATGGCGTTCGCGTGTTGGCTCGTAGTGCGCATCGGAAGCATTGGCGTTGACGGCTACAATCGGGCCATGATCGGTGAACAGATCAGCTTGCTCAAAGCCATTGCGAATAAACTGCTGCACCTCGTATTCGGTCACGCCTGCGCCGCTCCGGACCCGCTCACCCGCAAACCTGAACGCAGCGCGCCGAACCTGATCGACCCGTCGACCGGCTTCCAGATGGCTCTCCAATTGGTCTGCCGACCACTGCGCTTCGAACTCCTGCACCAGGTTGGCCGAGCTGACAATCTCGACTCCGCAACTCCGGGCTAACTCCACTGTGCCTGCATCCACGGTTGCTACGTAGGGTATCGCGCAAAAGGGCGAATACTGCATGGCCACCTTCCCTGCCCCGTGCAGCATTGCGCAGAGCTCAGACTGCTGCTCCTGCCAGCTGGAATACTGCTCGTCTCTGCCCGGTAGCGAATCGAGCGCGTGCGACTCGATCCGATGCACCAGCTTGCAAGGCGTGCCCACGGCCGGTATGAAGTAGTACCAGCGGCGCGATGCCTGCGCGCTTCCCGACAGCTTTAAGATTCGGTGCGCCAGCGGATCACGATGGTGGTGATCGAAAAACAGCCAGCCCCCCAAGCCGTGCCGTCCCAGTGCATTCTGAATGGCGGAGATCATCGCTGGCTTACATGGTAAGCCGAGCGCGCTTCCAACTGCTTAGGACTGTTCGCCGTCACTAGACTGACCAGCACCAGACTCACCAGCGAGACGCAGAGAGCCGGAAAAATGGCATCCACGTCTTGAGTTACCGCGGAGCCTGGCCAAGCCGGATGCTGCTGCCAGACCTGCCAGCCTACTGTGACAATGGTCCCGCTGCTTATGGACGAAAGCGCGCCGGCCGTTGTGGCGCGGGGCCAGAAGAACACCGCCATAACCGACGGTGTTACGGCTGCTCCGTACACGGTGTAGGCGTAGAGCGATGCCTTCAAGATGGACTCAAATTGGGTCGCTTGCAAGACTGCAAACACGCCCAGCAGAACCACGATAATGCGCGAGACCACCAGAGCGTGAGCGCCGGTTGCGTCCGGTCGAATGAATCGCTGATAGACATCGTGAATCAGGTTGGTCGCGGGCGAAAACAAGTAGTTGTTGGCAGTAGAAATCACCTTGGCGAAGACACCGCCCAGCAGAATGGCGCCCAGCCATGGGGGCAGCAGTTGCTTAGCCGCCAGTGGAATGATCTCGCGCGGATGTTCGGCGCGCAGAACCGAGCTGGCCACAATGGCAAGGGTGATCAGCAGCGTCTCAATAATCACCGTGCCGATGATCCAGCCGATCACCGACTTGCGCGCGTCGCTCTCCGATCTGGCAGAGAAGAACTTCTGGTACATGCCCTGATTGCCGATCAGCAGGAGCATGGTTGGCAGCGCGAGTCCGACAACACCGCTGACCGACAGGTTTCCCCAGGGCGTAAAGTGAGTGGCCGGCAGCGCCCGGGTGACGTGAGCCCACCCGCCGGCACGCGACAGAACCACGGGCACAGCTACCAGGATGGTTGCGGTAACCAATGACCCAATGGCAAGATCCAGGTACGCGATCGATTCCATTCCCGCCGCCGCTGTAAAGAAGATCACAAAGGCGGCGATGACGTACAGCCCCGTGGTCCGCCCAATTTCAGGAAAGATGAGATGAAGGATGTCGCCGCCGCCGATGAACTGGTAGCTGACGATGATTGTGTAGGAGACCACAATGGCGATAGTGGCCAGCACTCGGGCAGTCGCGTTGTAGCGAACTTCCAGCAAATCAGGAACAGTAAACTGCGCAAAGTGACGCGCGCGACCGGCAATTAAGCTGATCAGCAACAGGCCTACCCATCCGCCAACGGGCTGCCAAATGGCTACAAATCCGTTTCGGTAGGCGTTTTCTGCTCCTGCTAACAGGCTGCCTGCGCCGATCCAGGAAGACAGCAAAGTAAACACCAGCACCGGCCAACTGAGCGAGCGTCCGGCGACCAGGAAATCGGCTGTGTTGTTAACTGCTCGGCTCTTATAAATCGTGATCGAGACGAGCAGTACGACGACTGCGCTGACAGTAACCGCGTAGATCATGTGGATACATAGTACCGAGCGCGCAGGACTTCCGCCGCCAGCGCCATGCAGGCGATACCGGTCGCGCACACTCCTGCCCATCCCCAAATGCTCCACAAATACGAGCCTGCAATGGAGCCTAGGGAGCCGCCGGCAAAGTACGACACCATGTACACCGAGTTCAGCCGGTTGCGCGCGTCCGGTTGGATGCTCATTACTTCTGACTGATTTGCCACCTGAGCGGCCTGTACCCCGGCATCCAGCACGATTACTCCGAGCACCAGGCCAATGAGGTGCAATCCGAATACCCAGAAAATACCAAACGAAGCCACCACGATGGCGATGGAGAGCGCAACCACGAAGAGTGAACCTTTGCGGTCTGACCAGTAGCCCGACAACGGAGCAGCCCCGGCGCCCACAGCTCCGACTAGCCCAAATAACCCAGCCGTTTGACTTCCGTAGTGGTACGGCGGGCGTTCCAGCAGAAACACCAGCGTGGTCCAGAATGCACTGAATGCTGCGAAAAAGAGGGCAGCGTTTGAGCAGATTTGGCGTAGCTTCCGATTGTCTACGATCAATCTCCACAGCGAGCGCATTACGTCCGCATATAGGACACCGGCCTTTGCGGGCACCGGCGGAAGGACCGTTCGTAGCACAACGGAAAATACGATGGCAATTACGGCTGCGGTATAGAACATAGCTCGCCAGCCGAAGTGGTGTGCAACGATGCCGCTCACCGTCCGGGCCAGAACAATGCCCAGCAGTAAGCCGCTTTGCATGAGCCCGATCGTTTTGCCGGCTGAGCCGGGAGGGCTCAAATCGCTGGCCAGCGGGATCAGGATTTGCGCGATGACACTGGTCAGGCCGATGCAGAAGCTACCCGCAATCAACACAGCCAAACTGGAAGACGATGCGGCTATCAACATGGACACTGCCACTGCGCCGAATAGGGTGACCACCAAGGCACGTCGCTCGAACAGATCGCCGAGCGGGATAAACAGCGGCATGCCCAGCGCATAACCAGCCTGCGTTGCGGTGGCCACGAACCCCGCATAGTGCTCATCCACATGTAACGATCGCGCCATGTCCGCCAGCATCGGCTGGTTGTAGTAAATGTTTGCGGCAGCCACTGCCGAGGCCACCGCCATAGTCCCGATAGGGGCAGCTTTCACTTGCGAGCCGTGGGCAGCGGAACACGTTCAGCGGCAGCGGTCTGTTGATGCCAATAGGGATAGGCCATGGGTCGATTACTAGCGGTATCGAGCTTTGCAACCTGCTCGGCGGTGAGGTTCCAGCCGACCGCTCCCAAGTTCTGCCGCAGCTGCTCCTCGTTTCGCGCACCCATGATGACCGACATCACTGTCGGCCTTTGCAACAGCCAGTTCAGGGCGATTTGCGAAACCGATTTGCCGGTTTCTTTTGCGACATCATCAATGGCGTCAACAACTTTGTAGAGGTATTCGTCCTCAACTTGCGGGCCGGCTTCGGCAGTTTTGTGCAGTCGGCTCAGTTCAGGCAGCGGTTGACCGCGCCGGATCTTTCCGGTCAGCCGGCCCCATCCCAGCGGACTCCAGATCATCGTTCCTATACGCTGGTCGATTGCCAGCGGCATCAGTTCCCATTCGTAGTCGCGTCCCACTAGCGAGTAGTAAGCCTGATGCGAAACGTAGCGCGACCAGCCATAACGCTCCGACACAGACAACGATTTCATCAGATGCCAACCCGAAAAATTGGAGCAGCCGATGTAGCGAACTTTGCCCGATTGGACCAGCGTATCGAGCGCGCTGAGAGTTTCCTCCACCGGCGCAATCGCGTCGAACCCGTGCATCTGATAAAGGTCGATGTAGTCGGTCCCCAGACGTTTGAGGCTCGCCTCGCAGGCGTTAATCAGGTGATGCCGCGAGTTGCCCAGATCGTTCACGCCCGGGCCAGTACGGAAGGATGCCTTAGTCGCAATCAGCAAGTCATTACGACGGCCCTTGACCGCCTCCCCGAGGATCTCTTCTGACGAACCATTGGAATAAACATCGGCCGTGTCGAACAGATTAACGCCCGCTTCCAAGCAAATGTCCACTAGCTCCGTGGCTTCTTTTACGTCGCTGCTGCCCCAGGCTTTGAAAAACTCAGTCGAGCCGCCGAAGGTGCCTGTGCCGTAGCTGAGAGCCGACACCTTCAAGCCCGAGTAACCAAGCTGTCGATATTCCATACCGGCTGGATGGAGCGGCAGGGTTGAAAGTTTCCGCCTTGATTAAGGTGAGCTTTCGAGCTCCTCTTCAGTCTCTAGAAAACTGTCCTACGGGGCTGCTCGCGGAGGGCGCGGCGGGTTGGGCTTGACGGGTTTTACCGATTGTCCCATGACGGTTCGCAGGATGCGATTTGTAGTAGTTGGTTTCCGCATCATTGCCCTCCGCTTGTCGAGCAGCGATCCGTTCCAACGTTGCTTCCTGTTTGTTTTGTCACTGATAGTAGTCGAATCGCGCTGCTTTGCTGGGTGCGCCTGACTCTTAGGCTATGCTTCCAAGCTACTTCAGTAGCTTCTGAATCGCAGTTTCGAAATTTTTTCTATCGACCACACCTGCGTGCGATAGAGCGATGCGTCCCTCCCGATCAATGAGCAATGTAAGCGGCATCGCACCAAGATCGAACTGTTTACCGACAGCTTCGTTTCCGATAACGATTGTGTACTTGATACGCCGTTGTTTGACAAACGGGCTGACCACCTTCGCGCCTTCGTCATCCATCGCTATGCCAACGACTGCTAGCCCGCGGCGGCGATACTTCCTGTCAAATTCCATGTACCAGGGGATCTCTGTCTTGCAGCCTCCGCACCATGTCGCCCAGAAGTCGAGCAGCAGGACGCGGCCACGATAGGTCGATAGACTTACAGGCTGGCCTCGCTCGTTCCTAAGCGTGAAAGCAGGAGCGGGTTTGCGCTCGGCTGGAACGATTAGCTCGTGACTCGTGCTACTTAGCTTCTGCGCCTGGCTGCCTGTCACAACCAGCAAGCAGAAAAGTATCTTAAGCCGACACATCATGAATCCCCAACTTTCTTCCTGAGCTTTGGCTTCTTCGGAGCAAGTAAATGAGTGGCCAACTCATAATCAGGAGCGGCACAATACGCTGGGTCCACGGCGTCGCATGCCATGACCCATTGCTCCAGGTCTCCCTGGCCGCTTCGTACCAACTGCCAGTCCAAAGGAGCAAGAGAACTAAAGTTGGCGCAGCGAAGGCAACAGCCCAACCGACCGCTGTTCCGAGATGGATCTGCTGCCGCCTGCCGGCCGCTAGGCCCAAGCCTGCGGCCGCGACAAAGCAAATCTTACCCGGGCTTAAAGGGAGGAATCTCACCAGTAGGATCAGCGGTGAAGGGCGTTGCGCGTAGACAACGTTCCCGTTTGACAGGAGCTCAAGTAGAAAAGCCGTTGTTACCACTAAGTAGAAACAGGCACCGGTAAGCCACATCGAGCGCTGCGATAAAGACGCCAGCACGAACCCGCTCGTCCACGACCACACAATCAGAGCCAGGAGCATTAGTATCAGGGTGACAACATCTTGCGCCGCGCTTACACCCTGCCGATAGCGGACGCCGTACTTCCAATAGGTTCTGATTTGCAGCGATGATCCTGCATCGAAGTGAAACACCAGCTGACTCAAGTAATATCCTGCAAGACATGCCACGCCGAGCAGTGCTGCCCAAGGTTGCCACCTCCGCCACGCAACCAATTGCCGCCGCAGAACAAGACCAAGTACTTCAACCAGCGCTCTTCCGCCGCTGCCCTCCGACTCAGCCAGATCGCCCAGCACGGCCGTACGCTCATCCGGCTCAAGCGGACGGGCTGCAAGCTCGACGGCCCACCACAGTAAGCGGTTCATACCGCCCGCTCCCGCTTTGCCCAGACCACTCCGCGACTGATAGCAGAGACAGCACCGTAGAATTCCTTTGCTGCCTGCATACCGGCCGGAGTCACTTCGATCATTCGTTTCGCACGACCACCGCGCTCTCCCGTCGGCTCACCCATCCACGTTCGAACCAGCCCTTTCCTTTCGAGCCGATCAATGGTGGTGTACAGTGCTCCGATTGAGCAAGCACGTCCGGTGGTAGTTGCAATCTCCTGTCGGATGGAAGCGCCATAGGCGTGCTCGCCGAGTCGAATGCTCGCAGTGATCAGAAGGTACTCGAATTCGCCCAGCATTGTATTACATTGTAGAGTAAATAAGCAGTGGTGTCCAGCGCCTTTGCGGGCGCGCGAAGATTGGACATGCCCGACTTCGCACACGTGGTCTCATTGAATGTTGGAAGGGCTCAACCGATCCAAGCAGGTAGGGGCCAGGTTCAAACCGGCTTCTTTAAGAGCCCGGTGAGAGGAAGAGTTTCGTTGCGGGGCCATAACCTGGAAGGAGACCAGCAGGCGGATCTGCGCGTACACGGCGGTCCTTACAAAGCTGTTTACGCCTACCCGAGCGAGCACTACACGTTCTGGCAGGACGAACTGGCTCGGCCGGATCTATTAGCCGGTGCATTTGGGGAGAACCTGACCACGGCGGGGCTAAGCGAAGAAACTATTTTGATCGGCGACCAATTTCGTATCGGGTCAGCAATCCTCCAGGTCTCGCAGCCAAGAATGCCCTGTTTCAAGCTGGCCCTGCGCTTTGAGAGGACCGACATGATTAAGAAGTTCTGGATGAGCGGACGCTCGGGCTTCTACTTCTCTGTTCTCCAGGAAGGCGAACTCGCTGCGGGGGACGAGATACAAAAAACCGCTGACGGTCCCGAGAAGGTTACCGTCGGCGACATACTGCGGCTCTACAAGGGGGAGGAATGGGATGGCAAGCTCCGGCAGCGAGCCCTTGCCTCTCCCCTGAAAGGCAGCTGGAAGCAAGTCATTCGCGAGCGCTTGACCGAAGCCGTTTCCGAGAGCGTTTAGGCAACCATGGCAGTACAAAACGCGCAACGACGCGCCCCGATGGGAATGCTGCTCAGGCATTCGTTGCAGTTCTTGGTTGTCGGATCGGGCGGTGCCTGTCCGCGACGAACGCGCTCGACAACCGTATTGACTGGTAACACCACAAAGAAGTAAACAGCAGAGCCAATCAGCAGGAACGAAAGAACAGCATTGATGAAATCTCCGATGAGAAACTGGCTGTGGTTAATGGTGAAAACTATGCCGGAGAAGTCGGGAGTACCTACGATGGCAGCAATGATGGGCGTGATCAGGTCCTTCACCAATGCTGTTACTACTGCACCAAAAGCTGCGCCCATAACGACGGCAACAGCCAAGTCGACGATGTTCCCTCTTAGCAGGAACGTTCTCAAGCCCTTCATGACCGGTTCTGTCCTTCCACTCTGCTGATCTACTCAGCGAATAGAAGACATGATACTACTGCTTGCCGGCTCGAGGGATGGGCGTGCACTAAGTTTGTTTTGGAGAAACCTTTCGCTTGCTCTTCTTCTTCCCTCCGCTCTGTTGAGCGGTTCCTGTTTGAGCGGTTCCTGAGGTGTCGGTCGCTCCTGTCACTTTGGTCTCATGGCGTTGCTTAGCAACGTCTGGATTGTTGGTCCCAGGCTGCTGATCTGGTACATCAGAAGTGTGCGTGTCCGCTGCCCCTCCTTGAGGTGTCGCCGGTGCTGGGCGCCGCTGCTTACCGACATCTGGATTGTTCGTACCGGGCGCTTGCTGGGTGGGCACGTCCTGGTGATTTGTCTCGCCCGATTGCGTCTGCCCGAACAGACAGGCAGAACCGAGCACCATCGAGATTAGAAATGCGTTTCGCATTTGGTTCATTGGATGACAGTCTCCAGAAGTGTGACATCAGGCAGGCAGAATGGTTTCGGAGGCGGCTCGTTCCTTCGCAATTCGATACGCCCGGGAGAGATGCAGGATTTGTAGAACCCGCCGAGACCTGCAACAATCTGGTTATAGACGGTCGGTTGTCCGCCAATCGCGGGAGAGGAGAAACATGGTCAGTTCATTCTCGATTTCAGAGGCAGAAAAAGACTTTGGCGCGTTGGTGAGTGCGGCGCAACACGCGCCGGTTGTCATCGAAATCGGGAACGGAGAGTCGGTCTTGCTGCTCTCACCGGTGGAATACACGGAATGGCGGAAGTGGCGTGCCCGACGGTTCTTGGAAGCTTGTGAGCAACTGAGCGCCGAGGCGCAAGCAAACGGGTTGACCGAGGAGAAATTGGCTGAACTCTTGGCGGATGAGTGATACTCCATCGCTGGTCTTGGACACGAATGTACTGGTTAGTGGCATTGTGTTTCCCCAATCTCTGCCTGGACGAGTTGTACAGAAGGGAGCGGCTGAGAATACTGTACTCTTTTCGGACGCTAGCTGGAACGAGCTGACCAGGGTGCTTTTTCACCCGAAGTTTGATCGCTACGCTGCCCTCCAAAACCGCCGAAGCGCTTTCGAAGAGCTAGTTGGGAAACGGATTACGGTCACCCGGCGAGTTCGCGCCTGCCGCGATCCAAAGGACGACATGATTCTAGAAGTGGCTTTAAACGGCAAGGCCGATCTGATCATCTCCGGCGACAAGACCTGCTCTCGCTCCGCAGCTTTGGTGGAATTCCGATCTTGTCGCCGGCGCAGTACATCGCCGTTGACTAGCGCTCTTGGGTCCGGTCAGTTTCTGGCGCTCGAAGGTACTCTTCAATGTCTGTTCGACCTGCATGATTTGCCCAGTCAGCCGGTGTACCTTCCCAGCGGAGGTCCTTAAGGTCCACTCTTGCACCGCACTCAACGAGCAGGCGTACTACTTCGCCGTGCCCTGCGAAAGCGGCCTGGTGTAAAGGCGTCGAGTGAGAATGCCCGCCTGCAGGGCTGTAACGGTTCGGATCTTCACCAGCGTCGAGCAGTAATCGAACAATCTCCACGTGACCAAATTGAGATGCCAGTGCCAGGGCGAGATGACGCTCCTCGCGACCTGCCGCGGCGAGAAGATCATTCGCCTCAGCTACGCGCCCCAAAGCGGCTGCAACCGGCAGATCGACTCGGGCGCCCTGTCGGATTAGCTCGCTTACAGATTGGTGCTCGCCATGTACCGCAGCCGCGTGTATGGCGCTATTAGGGTCTGCTCCAAAGTCACAGAGTAGATCGATCAAAGGGAGTTGCTGGTGCTGTTCACGTGGAATCCTGCCCGTTGCCACCAGCAACAACGCCTCATCCCGGGACGAACCACTTGCGCCTGCATCGAGAATGACGCGCGCTACCTCAGCGATATTGGCCGGCAAGCGACGGTGGCGAACAGGATTTTCCGCCACGAACTCGATCAGTGTTGGATTACGGAAATAATTTTCTTCCTCGTATGCCACGCGCTGATGTACCAGGCCAGGATGCTGCTTCAGGAGAGCCTGCAGGCCTGACACGTCTCCTGAATCGATTAGATCGACAGCGCGACGAAACGTACCATCTTCGATTCTTTGGTGAGGCGGAAGATTTAGCTGGTCGAAACGCATTGGCTCCTTTAACGCAGCAGATCGGGAGGTGATACGAGGAGTCTTGTTGGCAGGCGATTCTAGATAAGGGTCTGAAAGGGAGAAAGAGGGTAAAGCGCCTCTTTCTCCCCCTTGTGCCGCGCCTGACCTGCTACTGCGCGAAGACCCCAAAGAGGTCGATGAGCAGCCCTGTCTGTTCCGGCGTGTAGTTCGAGATGAAGCCATTGGTGGTTGGAACCACCGCTAAATTCGAAGTAACGGCGCCGTCATAGGCATTCAAGGTGGACTGGACGGGCTGCGCTGCACCCTGCGCCCAGAGGGTGAGATAGCTAACCGAGGTGACCGGGATCACCGTGGTATTCAGAACTAAGCTTTGCGCCGTTAACGGAGCCGCGCATGGCCCCGCGACGTTCTCGCTGTTCGCTCCTGAGATGGGAGAATCGGAGCCGAAATGACGCGAATCGTAGGCACGACAGGGTGTGAGATTGTACAAGGCTAACCCGTTGGGTGCCGAGCTAGTCGGAGCGTAGTAGCCACTGACATCAATGAGTAGGTCCGAAGCAGCGGTTGCATACACAGATATGCTTCCATTGGAACCGGCCGGCACAATGGCAGCATTAGCGGTCACGGTAGCCGTGTTTGAGTTCAGCGTTGAGACAACCGGCCGATTGGTTCCGGTGGGCCAGGTTGTCAGGAAGCTGAGCGGGGCATGGGGCAGCGAGGTGAAATTCAGCGCGTAGGCTTGCGCGTTGGCGGGAAGTCCACAGGTACCGGACTGGAGCGCGAAGTCACGACTTTGATTGGCGGCCAAGGCAGGCGCGCCCAGGCCAGGAGGCTGGTTCGATTCGCGGGTATCCACAAGGCGGCAGGGAGCGAGGGGAAAATAAGCCAGCGAGTTAGCGGCCGCCTCTGGAACGTAGTAGCCGTTAATGTCAAGGATCAGGTCCGTATCGCCTGTAACGAAGACACTCACCGAGCGGTTCGCGTCAGCGGTATTGGCCGGGACAATCGCTGCGTTGGCTTTGATTCGCGCATCGTAAGAGTTCAGCGTCGAGACAACGGGCCGTGTTGCCGCTGTGGGATAGATGGTCAGAAAGCTGAGCGATGCGTGCGGTACCACCGTCACGTTCAATGAGTAAGCCTGCACGTCGGCATTGGCCGGAACCGTACCCGAGCAAAAGTTGCTGTTGCGGATTGCGAAATCGCGGCTGGTGTTTGCGCTCATATAAGGAGCCCCGAAGGGTCCAGATGCGAGGCGCGTATCCACCACGCGACAGGGCGGGACCGGAATGAAGTAGAGACCGGTGGTGACCCTGCGGATTGCTTGATTCCCCGTGTCGATAAATAACACGTTGCCCAGATCGTCAAGACTCAAATAGGAAGGCGCACCCATCGTGGCCTGGGTGGCCGAACCACCATCTCCTGTATATCCTGAAGCGCCCGTGCCGGCGATTGTAGAGATCACTCGGGCGTTTGCCGGGCCCGACACCTTGCGTATAACGTTGTTGCGATTATCGCTTATGTACAGATCACCATTAGCGTTCGCTTGCACTCCGTAGGGAAAGTTCAGGAGCGCGCTGGTGGCTAGCTGGCCATCGCCGGCGTAACCCGCCGATTGACCCTGCCCGGCGACCGTTCTGATAATCCCACCTGAAACTTCGCGCACCACATCGTTGAGAACATCGGCAATATATAAGTTGTTGTTTGTGTCAAGTGTGATGCCCACCGGTCCGTCTAACTGGGCGCTGGTGGCCGGTCCGCCGTCGCCCGAGAAGCCCGCCGCACCGTTGCCGGCAACCGTCAAAATGATCCCGTTAGACGCGTTGATGAACCGAACCCGGGAGTTCAACAAATCGGACACATAGATGTTGTTGGAAGAGTCAACCGCGACAGCGCTCGGCGAGTTGAAGCTGGCGCTCGTTGCCGGTCCGTTGTCACCACCGAATGCTACCGCGCCAGTGCCGGCAATCGTTGTGATTGTATTCGAGGAAAGATTGATCCTTCGAATGCGCTGGTTGTTGGTATCAGCAATTATTAAGTTACCGGCATGGTCGAGAGCCAGGCCGGAGGGCTGATTCAATTCTGCCTGGGTAGCCGGCCCGCCATCACCTGCGAAGCCCCGAGTTCCTGTACCTGCAAATACCGTGATCTGGCCGGTACGCCGATTCAGGAGATCGACCTGATTATTTGCTGAATCGGTAATGAAGATTGTGTAAGAGTCCCGCGCGGCAAGGCCAAACAGGCTGGCTGTAGCAAGAGTCGGATTCGAACGGTTGGCCACAGTTGAAATAAGTCCCTGAGCAAAACCAAGCCCGGGGGATAGAAGAGCGAATGCCGTCGTAGCAGACAGGACACGCAATAAGTTAGGCATGAAGTACCTCGCTTTAGTGAAGCAACAAATCGGTACGTCACGAGGCGTACTGACAGGATCAGTATAAGGCCTTTGTGGTAGGCCTACTTCAGGCCGAACAGACCGGTGTGCATGCCGTGGCGGCCACCACCGGTGAAAGTCGGTCCTCGTCCAGCGACTTTGGTGTCGCGCGCGCTCTGATCGGAAAAGCAAATTGATGCGGAAGAAAGCAAAGTTCTAATCTGCCGAAAGACGGGTTTGTTAGACAGACTTTAACCGGACAGTAACCTTATTCCAACCCGGGATTACCTGTAATCAGAGTTATTCAGAATTAAGTAGGTTAGACGAATCCTATTCTACTTTGACGTTCCCTAGTTCAGAGATTGCCGTCGCTTAAGAAAGGGTATGGCAGAGAGGCCGAGACCGAACAGCGCCACGATAGCCGGCTCGGGTACAGGGTTGGTGTCTGGTGCAGGCGGGGTCACCTGGAAGGAAGCCGAAAAGGTGATGCCCGAGAGACTCTGCCCGCTCTGAAGAAGACTGACAATCTCAGGGATGTTGCCATTCAGTACTGTTTGGGTGGAGAAGATACTGGTTACTGCGGACACACCAGTGGCTGCACTGCCGGTGTAAGCAACGCCGTTGAGCTGGAGAGCGGCGATTAAGGAATTACTGGAAAGCTGAAACAAGCTGAAAGGCGACCCGGATGGAGTGCAGGACGACCCCGGTGCTGCGCTGCTGCATCCGCTCAATGAGCCGACCCCGGGGGCAATGTAGGTGAGATCGAAATGGATCGGATTAGCTAAACCGCTGAAAACAATGAAGTCGTGGACAGAGGTCGGCCCCGTGACAGGACCGTTGTTGAGGCTCATCATGGTACCGCCGGTCAGCCCTGTGAAATCTCCGGTTTCCATCGCGTCACTGGTGCCGTCGAAGGTAGGCATAAAATTAACGCCGTTTCCTGACACGGTTACATTTCCGGCAATGTTGGCGAGACCCGTAACAGGAGTCGCAATTACAGGGCGGGGAATGAAAATCGCAGACAGGGCGATAAGGCTAGCGAAGTATTTTCGGTTTAGTCTCATTACTTAATTAATAGTACTCTGTTAAATTCCAGGATTGTACCTGGTTTTAAGGTAAATTGCTTCGATTACGTCCGGCCGGGTTGAGAAAGCCGTCCTCGGAATCCTGCCCGTCAGACTTATCCCTTTCCCGTGAACTATCCTTTAGTACTGACGTTGGCATGACACTCTCAAATAATTTATGGATGGCGCATGCAGTTCCAGCCGACCGGCAAGTCATCCGGCAAAGAGCCAGAGCCCTCGGAATCTTGGCGTTTATCTTGACCGCAGCGGTTCCCGGTTACTCTGCCAAGCCGACCGGAAGCGCGGTTCTTATCACAGCTGCGCGGATGCTCGATGTTCAAGCTGGCCGTCTGATTGAGCCGGCTGAGATCCTGATTGAGGGAAACCGGATTGTCGCGGTGGGGTCGCATGTGAATCATCCGACCGGCGCGCAAGTGCTTGAGTTGGGAAACAAGACGCTCGTGCCAGGCTTGATTGACGCGCATGTGCACTTGTTCCTCCACCCGGGAGCTGAGGATCTGCAAACGGTAGAGGAGTCAGTACCGGAGCGCGTGATCATAGCGACCACCGCTGCCCGGGACGATCTGCTGGCCGGATTCACTGCCGAACGGGATATGGGAACAGAGGGAGCCGGATCGGCCGACAGCGCCGTGAGGAATGCAATCGATAAAGGTCTGATTCCCGGGCCGCGACTCCGAGTCTCGGGTAATGCGATCGACATCCTGGGGGGTCATGAAGATGCGAACCGCTTCAACCCGGAGCAGCACGTATTATCGAATGCGAGTCGCGCTAACAACACTGCTGAATTGATCGCTGTCATGCGCGAACAGTACAAGGAAGGCGCTGATTTTACGAAGATCTACGAAACCGGTCGCGATCAGTTGGTCGACGGGAAGTTCAGCACGCCTTTTCAGTATTCGGAGGCAGAGCTGAGAGCGGCGGTGGAGGAAGCAGCACGAGTGGGCAAGGTGGTAGCAGTACACGCCACGGGCGAGCCCGGGACCGGTTTCGCGGCTGCAGCAGGGGTGGCGTCAGTGGATCACGCAGACTACCTCAGCGCGAAGACCATGGCGCTTATGAAAGAGCGAAGAATCTTCGCTGTGCCGACTTTTGCGATATCCGAATATTTCGCGGCTCATGCGGCAATCCCAAATGCGGCCGAACAGTTGCGCCAAGGCTTGGCCTTTCATGCTGCCGAGTTCCGCAAGCAACTGGCAGCCGGAGTCCCCATGGCGGTGGGTTCAGACGTTGGACCGTTTCCTCATGGAACACAAGCGCGCGAGATGGAGTTGATGGTGGAATACGGGATGACGCCCGCTGCAGTGCTCCAGGCAGATCTGCTGAACGGCGCTCGACTGCTCGGCTGGGGCGGCCAGATTGGGGAGTTGCGCGCCGGTTATCTGGCCGACCTGATTGCTGTGGATGGCAATCCTCTAACGGACATATCCTCTCTCCGGCGAGTCTCGTTCGTCATGAAGGACGGCGTCATCTATCGGCATTAGGTTTTCATTAGTTCCTGCCCTTGGCTTTGTTGGGGCAATGTGATTGAAGCAGTGGTATTTGACAACGGCACGCTTTCCCTGCCCTCGGCGCGGATGCCATGCGCCGCTCTGTTTAGAGCCGGCAAATCAAAAGTTCACGCTCGTAAATCATCTCCGGCGGCAGATGGTCGTGGAGGTCGATGAACAATTCTTCGTGGCCGATTACTTCGGACCTCCAGGCGGCTGCATTGAAGAGCTCCACTTCAGCAAACTGCTCCTTGGAAAACTCGAGGCCTGTCCAGTCAATATCCTCATAACGCGGCACCCAGCCAATAGGCATTTCCAGACCGGCTGCCCGGCTGTTTGCACGATCAACAATCCACTTCAGTACGCGCATATTCTGACTGAACCCTGGCCAGATGAACCGTCCATTCGCGTCCTTGCGAAACCAGTTAACGTGAAAAATACGTGGGGTGATGCTGAGCGAACGCTGCATGCGGAGCCAGTGCCGGAAGTAGTCGCCCATATGGTAGCCGCAGAACGGGAGCATGGCCATCGGGTCGCGACGAATTTTGCCAACAGCGCCAGCGGCTGCGGCTGTTGTCTCCGAGCCCATCGTGGCTCCCAGGTACACACCCGCGCTCCAATTGAACGCTTGATAAACAAGGGGTGTGGTGGTAGCTCGTCGCCCGCCAAAGATGAAAGCACTAATCGGCACTCCTGCCGGGTCTTCCCAAGCCGGATCGATGGAGGGGCACTGAGAGGCCGGGGCCGTGAAACGTGAATTCGGGTGGGCTGCCGGCTTTCCGCTTGCTCGTCCAATCTCCGGAGTCCAACCCTTGCCTTGCCAATCGAGACACTCCGCCGGTGGCTCATCCGTTAAGCCTTCCCACCAAACGCCGCCTTCGGGAGTGAGCGCCACGTTTGTGAAAATCGTATTCCGCGACAGAGTGGCAATGGCATTCGGGTTGGTCTTGGGCGATGTTCCCGGCGCCACTCCAAAGAAGCCTGCTTCGGGGTTGATGGCTCGCAGCTGTCCGCTGTCGTCCGGTCGAATCCAGGCAATATCGTCGCCTACAGTCCAAACTTTCCAGCCTTCGAAGCCGGCCGGAGGAATCAACATCGCGAAGTTGGTCTTGCCGCAGGCGCTCGGGAAGGCAGCTGCCACATAGGTCTTCTCGCCTTCAGGATTCTCGACTCCGACAATCAGCATGTGCTCGGCCATCCAGCCTTCATCACGCGCCATGTTGGAGGCGATGCGCAGCGCAAAACACTTCTTGCCGAGCAGCGCGTTGCCGCCATAGCCTGACCCGTATGACCAGATTTCGCGGGTCTCTGGAAAGTGAACGATGTACTTGTCCGGGTTGCACGGCCACGGTACATCGGCCTGCCCCGGCGCGAGCGGCGCGCCCACGCTGTGCATACAAGGCACGACGCGCTTGATGTCCTTATCGATCTCTTGGAACACAGGCATGCCGATGCGTGCCATGATGCGCATGTTGACAACCACGTAAGGCGAATCGGTCAGTTCCACCCCGATCTGCGACATGGGCGAGTCGATCGGCCCCATGCTGAACGGCAACACATACATAGTTCGCCCGCGCATAGACCCCCGGAACAGAGCTTTCAGCTTGCGGCGCATCTCGAACGGATTGACCCAGTTGTTGGTCGGCCCGGCTGCCTCTTTAGAGAGAGAGCAAATGAATGTACGGTCTTCCACACGCGCCACATCGTTGGCATCTGACCGCGCGTAGAAGCATCCCGGCCATAAGTCCTGGTTCAGCTTGATGAAAGTACCATCCTCCACCATCTGCCGGCAAAGGGCTGCGTTCTCTGCTTCAGAACCATCTACCCAGTGGATACGAGCAGGCTTTGTCAGATCGGCCATCTTTTCCACCCAGCGGATGAGATGTTTATTGGTGCTCAACGGCACGGTAGAGCCAATTTGGTTCATAAGGGACAACCCTCACTTTACAGGCCAGGCCGTGTCGAATTGCGGGCAGTACCGGCTGTTAGTTACCGAAAAAACATAAGTTGAGCCACAAGGCCCAAACAATCATGAGGTTGTTGCGCTTGCCTTGAGATGGTCGCGTGAAGGTTGCTTTCGACGATCCACTTAGGTTATACGATCTAATGTCTACGTTCCCTTTCACTGAACCGGTCTACCATGGCGACTCTTACGACAACGAAAGCTGCTACACCCCGTATTCTTTACGCGCTGCTGTTTCTATACGCAGGCATCGCGGGCATATATGAACTGGCAAACTCCGTCTCATCAACGATCGGAAATTTCAATCTCCGGAACCAAGTACAAGGGCCTATTAACCTTTATGGAAATCTGATTACCTTCACCGACGCGGCTGCCGTAAATGCAGGCCTTGTAAAAGGCGATGCCGTACTTGCCATCAATCGCCAACCGTTTACCGGCCAGGCGCTTTGGCAGCGCATTCGCTGGTACGCTCGACCCGGCGACACGATGGCGCTTCGAGTCCGAAAACAGAATGGAACCACGATGGACGCGACGGTTCCTCTTACGGGGTATCCGAAAGGATGGTCAGTGGAGGATCCAGCAGTTCCGACCACGGTGACCGGAGCGATCTTTACCCTGGTGATGATCCTCGTCGTTCCGCTGTTCTGCGTGGCGCTGGGCGTTTGGGTCGCGTTTGCCCGGCCTTTCGATCCCAATGCCTGGTTCATTCTATTCCTCCTCACCTACCCGCAGTGCCTCAATCCAGGGGCATTTCGTTGGTGGATCCCGGATTGGTTGCCACTTCGGTTGTTCTGGCATCTGCTCATTCAATTCCTGGTCCCGGCAGCCCTATTTCTTCTTGGACTGCTTTTCCCAGTGCGTTCGCGGCTCGATAAAGCGCTCCCTTGGCTGAAGTGGTTTGTGATCGCGCTTACAGGCACGATGGTGGTTGCTGCCTTCGTCTCGGAATACGGCGTGTGGTAGGACCTTCCTCTGCTTCCACGAGTCGATACCATTGACCGCCTCATTAACCCGGTTTTCATATGGTCCTCTCTCTTCTACGTTGGCCTCTACTGGATCTTGTTGTTCGATCAACTGCGAGCGGCAAATTCGCCAGATGCAAGGCGTCGGCTTCAGGTGTTACTTGCGGGCTCGGTTGTAGGGCTCGGCAGCATTCTTGTGGTCTTTGGCTTACTGCCTTACCTGGGTATCGCCGATCCAAATGACCATCGTTGGCTCCTCTTACTTGGCCTTGTACTGATGCTCTTCTTTCCGCTAACGCTCGCCTACGTCGTCATCGTCCAGCGCGCCATGGACGTTCGCATTCTCCTGCGCATGGGAAGCAAGTACTTGCTGGCCAGTGCTACCCTGATGATCTTCCGGATTGCCGGGGTCGCAGCTCTTATCTGGTTGGTTGCGGTTCCACTGTTTACCCATGCCCACGACCTGGTAACCACCGCGTTCTGGGGTGCGGTGCTCTTGCTTTTCGGCTTTCTCTTTCTCAAGAAGAAGTCGCCAATCGACCTTCTGCAACGGTGGATCGACCGCAGATTCTTTCGGGAAGCGTATGACGCCGAAGTGCTATTGAGCCAGCTTTCCAAGACCGCGCAAACGATCTCGGATCCGGCAGCGCTGATCCAAACAGTTTCACATCAGATTTCGGAGGTTCTGCATATCGACCGATTGACAGTGCTGCTCTGCAGGAACGGTGGCTTCGAACCTTCGTACGCTATCGGGCCGGCACTTCACACGCCAGCTAGCGTGCTTCACCAGGTGCGTACATCAACGCCCATCTTCAACAGCGCAAACGACGGCTTCACTCCGGACTCCCATGCGCCGGAACTGCTGCTTCCCTTACCGGGACGTACGGAGCTACTAGGTGCGATGGCGCTCGGTCCAAAACGCTCGGAAGAACCGTACACGCCCGTCGACTTGCGTTTGCTCGAATCGGTGAGTGTACAGACGGGCCTGGGACTCGAATTGAGCGAGGCAGCTGCGTCACTCGCATATGCGGCCGTACAGCAAGCAAACATCGCGCGAGAGATGGAGGTGGCGCGTGAAGTTCAGGAGCGGCTGTTCCCGCAGCGTCTACCCGCGATCCCTGGCATCACAATTGCCGGAGCGTGCCGCACGGTGTTTGGCGTTGGAGGCGACTATTACGATGCATTTGAAATCGGCCAAGGCTGTCTCGGGTTAGCTATCGGCGATGTTTCGGGCAAAGGCATTTCGGCTGCGCTTCTCATGGCCAGTTTGCGCGCCTGTCTCCGCACCATGACTCGCACCACGTCGGGTGAACTCACGCAGTTGATGTCACACCTGAACGGTCTGATCTATGAAGCCTCGGCGGTCAATCGTTACGCCACCTTCTTCTTCGGCATTTTCGATCCGGCAGCGTGCAAGTTTCGTTACGTCAATGCCGGCCATAACCCTCCCGTGCTGCTCCACAAATCGGTGAACGGCAGCTACGAATGCACTCGCCTGGAGTGCGGCGGACCAGTGGTCGGGCTCCTGCCTGACGCATCGTATGAGCAAGGCTCGGTGGTGTTCCAACCCGGCGACCTGTTGTTTACTTACACGGACGGTATAAGCGAAGCGATGAACTCGGCGGATGAAGAGTGGGGCGAAGAAGCGATGATTGTAGCCGCCCAGCAAGCCATAGACGGAACCGTTGAAAACCTTGTCAAGGCGATCTTCGACGCAGCCGATGCTTTTGCCGCAGGTGCATCGCAGCACGACGACATGACCGTTCTAGTGATGAGGTACTCGCGTAGTGTTTGAGTGACGAAAAGAGATTGCGATACGTTCTCTTTGGCCATCGCCGTGCATCAATTGGCTCTGCTCTCGCCTGAGCCAATTGATGCACTTTTCATTCGACGGAACGAGCAATTGCTTCCGCTAGGAGTTCGGCTTCAACACAACCTTGATGCAACCGTCCTTCTTGTCCCGGAAAGTTTTGTACATGTCGGGCGCGTCATTCAGCGGAACCGTATGCGTGATGATGGCAGACGGATCGATCTTCCCCGATTCGATCATTCCGAGCAGTGGCCCAAGATAACGCTGCACATGTGTCTGCCCTGATTTCACCGTCAAGCCTTTGTTCATCAATGCTCCGAACGGTATCTCGTCGAGGAAGCCGATGTAGACGCCAGGAATGGAAAGCGTTCCACCTTTTCGGCAACACATGATGCTTTCGCGCAGGACGTGTGGACGATCAGTTCCAAGCTTCACGGCCATCTTTGCAGCATCCAGCACCGCATCAAAGGTTCCATGGCTGTGCGCTTCGGTGCCGACAGCATCGATACAGCTATCCGGGCCCTGGCCCGCCGTCATGTCCATTAAACGCTCCTGGACTTTCTCTTTCGAGTTATCGATAATCTCGGCTTTACCCCACTCGTGAGCCAACTTCAGGCGTTCGGGCACGCCGTCAATAGCGATCACTCGACCGGCGCCGAACATCCAGGCGCTCTTGATGGCAAACAACCCAACCGGACCGCAGCCCCAAACAGCAACGGTGTCCCCTGGCTGAATCTGGGCGTTCTCGGCCCCCATGTAGCCCGTAGGAAAAACGTCAGATAGGAAAAGCACTTGCTCGTCAGTGAGGCTTTCCGGAATTTTAATAGGGCCAACGTCAGCGTAAGGCACCCGGAGATATTGTGCTTGCCCACCGGGAATGCCGCCCAGCATGTGCGAGTACCCGAACAAGGCCGCCGGAGACTGACCCATGGCCTTCTTGGCGATCTCTGCATTTGGGTTCGAATTATCACAGAGAGAGAAAAGGCTCATCTTGCAAAACCGGCAAACGCCGCAGGAAATGGTGAACGGAACGACAACGCGATCACCCTTCTTGAACTTCGTAACCGACTTGCCAATCTCGACTACCTCACCCATCGGTTCGTGGCCAAGAATGTCTCCGCTCTCCATTGTCGGCATTAAGCCGTCATAGAGGTGGAGGTCCGAGCCGCAGATCGCCGTCGACGTAATCTTAACAATGACATCGCTTTCAGCCTGAATTTTTGGGTCGGGAACGGTGTCGACGCGTACATCGTGTTTACCGTGCCATGTGAGAGCTTTCATTACTGTAGAACCTTACTTTCTTCTCCATAGAACTGGAATGGAAGGACCTTGGTTACAGAGAAGCTGCAACCCAGGAGTTTTTACCAGCAATCAGGGTCAGAACATTCTTCCAATGTGGGCTGCAACGGAAGCTTAGTAACTGCCATCAGCCGCGTCGGGTATGCTGAACGGCGGAGGTAGCTCAATGCAGCTACGCGTATTGGCTTTTGTGCTGGCGGGCGGTAAAGGAACGCGACTGTTTCCCTTAACCAAGGAGCGGGCTAAGCCTGCAGTTCCGTTTGGAGGTCGTTACCGCATCGTCGATTTCGTCCTGAGCAATCTGGTCAACTCAGGCATTTACTCGATTTACGTGTTGATTCAGTTCAAGAGCCAGTCGCTCTTGCAGCACTTGCGGGAGGGATGGGAGGTCAGCGGACTGCTCCGCAACAACTTCATCATCCCCGTGCCTGCACAGATGCGGTCAGCGCACGAAGATTGGTATCGGGGGACGGCCGATGCTATCTCTCAGAACTGTAATCTGATCGAACAGGCCGATCCACACGTCGTGGTGATCTTCGGCGCCGATCATATTTACCGGATGAACATTCGCCAGATGATCGAATATCACGTAGAGAAGCGTGCGGGAGTAACGGTTGCGGCTATTCCGGTTGACAAGCAATTTGCCAGTGAGTTTGGCGTAATCGAGACCACCGAACAAGGACGCATCATCGGCTTTCATGAGAAGAAAAAAGATGCGCCGACCATGCCGAGCGACCCCACACGCGTGTACGCCTCAATGGGCAACTACATTTTTTCTACTGATTTGCTGATGGAGGAGCTTCGGAAAGACGCCGAAGACGAGAAGAGTGCACATGATTTCGGAAAGGATATCCTGCCGAAGCTGATCGGTCGTGCGGACATGTACGCCTACGATTTCCAGACCAACATCATCCCTGGCGATCCGATCGGCGCACCGCAGTACTGGCGTGACGTCGGTACGCTGGATGCTTACTACGAGGCCAGTATGGATCTTCGCGCGGTCTCGCCGGAGTTGAATCTTTATAATCGTCAGTGGCCGCTACGCACGGCCGGGTACTTTGACGCACCTGCCAAGTTCGTCTTTGATGAGGAAGGCCGGCGTGGTCTCTCCATTGACTCTATTGTCGCGGGAAGTTCCATTGTGTCCGGCGCGATTGTAAAACGATCAGTGCTAGGTCGCAGCGTGCGTGTGCACACCGGAGCGTCGGTGGAAGACTCGGTCATCTTCGACAACTGCGATATTGGCAGGCACTGCAAAGTGCGTCGCGCCATTCTCGACAAGAATGTGAAGCTGCCACCCGGTACAGAGGTCGGCTACAACCTGGATGAAGATCGCAAAAAATGGCACGTATCTGACAGCGGGATTGTGGTCATCGAGGGCAAGCGATCAAGCGTCGATATTTCGGTACTACAGGTCTAGAAAGGCCGGGAAACACCGGTACTTGTAAATAACGTACCGTCATGTTATGTTTGCATCGTTGGGCCGACATTGGGGATGTCAGCCCAATCGATCAGGCTAGAGATCGATTTCGATCACCAACCTGGTTCGCCGCTTCCTGAGTAAGATCAGGAGAACGACCAACGCTAGAAAGTGCATGAAGCACCTTTTTCTGCTTCCAACAAACCCGCCTTTGCTGAGGCGGGTTTGCTGTTTGATGAAGCCCATGGCGCTTCCAGCAATCCCCAAATTGAGAAGCAGATATCTTGTCCGTGCGCGATGCAACATTTTTTTCTCGTGGTGATTAGCTCTTCCGGGCATCTCGCCGGCCGGACAAAAGCAAGCCAGTGCTTACGACAACCGTGCAGCCGACCACGTTGTACCAGAGAAACGAAAGTTGAGTAAACGTCGCTGCCCAGAAAATAGCCGCTTCGCCGGCCAGAACGGCGAAGAAAGCAGCGGTTCCTTTCACACGGTTGCAGAAGAACGCCAGGACGAAAACGCCAAGTAGTCCGCCATAGAATAGCGAACCGACGATATTAACTCGTTCGATGAGTGCACCGAAGCCGCGCTCACCGAAGGCTGCAAAGCACACCGCGTAAGCGCCCCAGAAAACCGTGAACGCTCGTGAAGCCCAAAGGTAGTGACGGTCACTTCGATTGGGTACGAGAAATCGGCTGTAAATGTCGATAACCGAAACGGTGGCGAGAGAGTTGATCTCGCCGGATGTGGAGCCCATCGACGCCGAAAAGATTACTCCAATCACTAAGCCAACCAAACCCACCGGCAGATAAGCTTTGATGAATGAAAGGAATATGTAGTTGGTGTCGTCGAAATCGCGGCTGACCTGGTGAAGAGCGCCAGCCCGTGCCTGTTCGAATTTAGCCTGAGCAGCGCGAAAGGCAGGTATCGCGGCGTTTTCATTTGCGGCAGCGAAGGCAGCCTGTCTGCGCTCATCGAAGGCCGCACGGTAACGGGCCTCGACCGCCGGCCATGTTGCCTTCTGCGCTACCCGGGCCGCCTCGGCGGGTTGGTAGATTGCCGGCGATGGTGCGAAAAGTGAGAGTACAAACACCATTGCCCCAATGAACAAGATAAAGAGCTGCATCGGGATTTTCACCAACGCATTAAACAGCAAGCCAAGCCGGCTCTGCGCAATGGACTTACCAGTAAGGTAACGCTGAACCTGGCTCTGGTCACAACCGAAATAGGCCAGAGCAAGAAAGCCGCCACCGATCAAACCGCTCCACACGTTATAACGATCACTCGGATGAAAGCGAAAGTCCACGATGTTTAAGCGTCCTGCAATGCTCGCCAGCCGAATGGCATGGGGAAACGAAATGTTGTGGGGCAGCGCGTGTACCGCAACGAACAAGCTGAGCAGCAGGGCGAGAAAGATCATGGTCATCTGCTGCACATCGGCCCAGGTAAGGGCCTTGATTCCACCGGTTGTGGTGTAGAGCACGACCAGTAGCCCGATCAAAGCAGCCAGCCAGCGGTCGGACCAACCAAGGACAGCGGACAGAGCGACAGCAGGCGCGTAAAGGCCAATGCCGGCGGCCAGGCCACGCTGGATCAGGAATATGGCGCTGACCAGAGCACGGGTCTTCGCGTCGAAGCGGCTCTCCAGGTATTCATATGCGGTGTAAACTTTCGCGCGGTGAAAGATTGGGACAGCCGTAATGCAAAGAACCACCATGGCGATGGGCAGCCCAAAGTAAAACTGTGCAAAGCGCAAGCCGTCAACGAAGCCCTGACCGGTGGTTGAGATGAAGGTGATCGCAGAGGCTTGAGTAGCCAGGATCGAAAGTCCCATCGCGTACCACGGCATCGTGTTGCCGGCGAGCAGGTAGCTGTTTACCGTGCTGCTCCCGCGACCTCGATAAAGGCCATAGCCAACCAGCGAAACGAGCCATAGAAGAAGAACGACCCAGTTCAGAGCGCTCATGCGAGCGCACTCTCGACGGCACGCCTCAGTTTGGCAACCTGTGCGCGCGAAACCGGAGCCGAGATGCTATGTCCCTCTCGCGCAAAACGACCTACATGCACGTACTTGAGGGATGGATCGGCGATGACCTCTTCTAACAACTCCCAGCTCAGCCCGATGCCCGCGATGAACTCAATCGCAGGAGATGAGGCGGCCTGCCAGCGTCGCAGGTCAGCCACTCCTATGTCTCGCTCCAAACCGGCAACGCTCACCAAAATTCGATCCACCTGACCGAATTGCTTGAGAGTTTCGATAGCGGCAAGCGGATGGGCTAACTCCTCGAAAGCTCGATGAAAGGTGAAGGGAACTGTCGAAGCAATCCGGCTGATTTGACTCAGAACTTCAACATTCACGTTTCCGTTCTCGATAAAGCCGAGAACCAGGCCATCGATAGGCAGCGCAGCCAGGGCTTTGGCATCGTGCAGCAACTGCTCCACTTCGTCCCGGTCATGAACTTCTGGAGAAGGGCTGCGGCGCAGCATAACGCGGGCTGGAATTGAAACAGCCGCGAGTATTTGCTCAACCACGAGAAGATCAGGAGTCAAACCGCCGAGCCGGAGTTCGCTCACAATCTCAAGGCAGTCGGCTCCCCCTGCCTCAGCCTCCCGCGCTTCTTCAACTGCCGTAACAATTACTTCCAGCCGCGTCCTAGTATCTGGCGGCATGAGAGATCCACGACAAGACGCTGAGGAGAGCCGCAAGGTAGAGCAGCACAGCCGAATACACGCGTGGCCAAGTGCGGAGGAACGGCGGCGGTTCTTCCTTTCGCTCCTCTGGCGGGGGGACGTAGCAAGGCTCGACGTGCTTTCCGTCCGAGTTCATGTCCCCGCTCCCCATGCGCAATAGCCATTATGCAGGTGCGCGGTTTATCCTATAAGATTCAGAACCTGATTGAGGAACTGGCCGATACATCTGGCCTAGTGTGGCTGAAGAAGCTCACCAGATCTAAGGCTGCATATTACTTTGGCAAACCAAACCAACTGGAACGGCGTAAGTGTCCTGATTGTTGACGACGAAGAGGCGCAACGGGCACCCTTGGCCGCCATGATCTCCGCGTGGGGCTTTACCGTAGAGACAGCGAGCGACGGCCAGGAAGCACTCGACAAGCTGGCGACCTTTGCTGCCAATGTAATCGTGACCGATCTGATGATGCCGCGGGTGGACGGGTTCGAATTGATGAAGCGGCTGGGCGCCGATGGCAATATGCCGCCGGCAATCGTGCTGACAGCTTTCGGAAATATCGAAACGGCGATTCAGACTATCCATGATCTCGGCGCTTTCTGGTTCCTCGAGAAGCCTATCCAACCGGCTGCCTTACGCGTGTTGCTGGAACGCGCAGCTTCGCAAAGTCGCCTCGAAGTGGAAACCGAGCGGCTCAATCGGCAACTCTCGTACTCGGGCGTGCTGGTCGATATGGTGGGCACCTCGCCCCAAATGCAGCAAGTGTTCACCTTGGTTCAGCAGGTTTCACCCAGCAAAGCATCGGTTCTCGTAGTAGGTGAAAGTGGCACCGGCAAGGAGCTTGTGGCACGCGCCATTCATCAGTTGAGCAATCGCCGTACAGGCCCATTTGTCGCGATCAATTGCGCAGCGATGCCGGAAACTCTGATGGAAAGCGAGCTTTTCGGATTTGAGAAAGGCGCCTTTACGGGCGCTCTGGAGCGCCGTGCCGGGTGCTTTGAGCTGGCTCAACATGGCACGCTCCTCTTAGACGAACTAGCTGAGATGCCGCCCGCCACGCAAGCCAAGCTTCTTCGCGTGTTGGAAGATTCGCGGGTTCGCCGCTTAGGAGGCAAAAGCGAAATCTCTGTGGATGTAAGAGTAATTGCCGCTACCAATCGAAGCCTGGATGATGCTCTTAAGAAGGGCGATCTGCGCGAAGATCTTTACTACCGCCTGAACGTATTCCAAATCGCTCTTCCCCCTTTGCGCAGCCGCATGAGCGATTTGAACGTTCTTTGCGACACACTGATTGAGCATCTGAACCGGAAGCATACCTGTCACGTTACAAGCATCACGCCGGAGGTAATGGATGCCTTCCGGAAATACGCCTGGCCCGGCAATGTACGGGAGTTACGTAACGTTCTGGAACGCGCGGTGATCATGGCCGGCGAAGGAACCATTCAAATCCCACACCTTCCCTACGACTTCGGCGTCTCAGTTGGCTCGCGCCCACCGGCGCAGGTCTTTGAGCCTGAAAGCGTGCGGCTGCCGGTAGGAACCACCGTTGGCGAAGCGGAGAAAGCACTCATCCATCTCACTCTTCAGCACACTAAAAACAACAAGACCCGAGCCGCCGAGATCCTGGGCATCAGCCTGAAAACATTGTTCAATAAACTCAAAGAATACGGCGCGTCCGAGCCCAGCGACAACCTCGTTTAGGGCCCGTTCTGCGCTGTTCCGCGTGTTACGCTGGGGGTTCCTTTCCTTCGATGAGCATTGCTGTTTCCGAACTAAGACGCACCCCTCTGTGCGACATCCATTGCCAGATGAACGGCAAAATGGTGGAGTTCGGCGGCTGGCATATGCCTGTGCAGTATGCGGGCGTCTTACGTGAACACCATGCAGTCCGCACCGGCGTTGGCCTGTTCGATGTCAGTCACATGGGCGAGATCGAAGTGGTCGGACCGGATGCTGAACAGCTGGTCAACTTTGTCTCAACTAACAATGCTGCACGGCTGAAGATCGGGCAGGCGCAGTACTCAGCGCTCTTATATGAGCATGGCGGATTCGTCGACGACATCCTGGTCCACAAGGTCTCTGACACTCATTTCTTTATCTGCGTCAATGCTTCGAATCAGTGGAAAGACCACGAGCACATTGAGCTTATGAAGCAGAAAAGCGGCTCGGAGGCAGAGGTAGTCTTCGCCAGTGACCGCTACGCCCAGATTGCAGTACAAGGCCCGAAGGCGCTTGTGACCGCGCAGAAGCTGACTTCCACCGACTTGAGTAGTATCCGGTATTACTGGTTTCGCGATGGCGAGTTCGCAGGTGTTCCAACCCGGATTGCTCGAACCGGATATACCGGCGAGGACGGCTTTGAAGTATACGTCGACCCCGAAGCTGCCGCCTCTGTCTGGAACCAGCTGCTGCAGGCCGGAGCGGAGTTCGGCATTGAGCCCTGCGGGCTGGGGGCTCGCAACACGCTGCGTCTGGAGGCGAAGATGGCGCTCTACGGGCACGAAATTACCGCCACGATCAACCCGTTCGAAGCGGACCTGGCATGGATCGTGAAGATGGACAAGGGCAATTTCGTAGGCCGTGAAGCACTTGAAACGAGTCTCAAAAGCGGCATCGCCCGCAAGCTCGTTGGTTTCGAGATGCGCGGGCGCGGCATCGGTCGCGACGGTTACGAGGTTCTGATTAACGGCTTTGCGGCGGGTTGGGTCACCAGTGGCGGCCCCTCTCCCACCACCAATTCGAACATCGGTCTGTGCTACCTGCCGGTCGAACATGCTCGACCCGGCGTACCGATCCAAGTGATGGTGCGCAATGCTCCGGTCGATGCGGTCACGGTAGCTACGCCGTTCTATAAACGAGAAAAGTAATGACTTATCCAGAAACTTACCGGTTCACCAAAGAGCATGAGTGGGTGCACGTTGACGGCAGTGAGGCCACGGTTGGAATCACAGATCATGCCCAGCACGAATTGGGTGACATCGTGTTCGTAGATCTTCCGAAAGTCGGCTCTGCAGTCATCAAGGGCCAGACGTTCGCGTCTGTCGAGTCCGTAAAGGCGGTGTCCGATATCTACTCGCCTATTAGCGGCGAAGTTGCCGTTATAAACGATCTTCTGCAGCAGACACCCGAGAAGTTAAACGAAGATCCACATGGGGAGGCGTGGCTGATTAAAGTGAAGCTGGAAGGCGCGCCTGAATTAAATGAACTTATGCAGGCAGCCGATTATCAAAAGTATATAGGGACTGAATAGAGATCTGTCCAACTAAAGAGGCCTTCCCTTCCCTCATGTCTAGGTGGCGCGGGCCGTGACCTCAGCGCCTTTTCTGTTTCTGGAGTTACCGATCTTTGCGATACCTACCCAAGTCTGATGCCGAGCGCAGCGACATGCTCGAAACCATTGGCCTGAAAGAACAAAGCGACCTTCTGGCCTACATCCCGCAGGAGATCAGGTTCGATAAGAGACTTGAAATTGCAGATGGCAAGAGCGAATTTGAGATTGTTGATTACTTCAAAGCGCGCGGGGACGAGAATGCTCTGGGGTATGCAAGTTTTCTCGGTGCCGGAGTCTACCAGCACTACCGGCCGGTCATTGTAGATACGGTTGTTTCGCGCGGCGAGTTCCTGACGTCATACACGCCCTACCAAGCCGAGATCTCGCAAGGGACTCTCACGTCGATTTTTGAATTTCAGACCATGGTTTGTCAGCTGACGGGCATGGAAGTCGCAAACGCTTCTATGTACGACGGCTCCTCCGCAGTGCCTGAAGCAGCATTGATGGCGGTTCGAATTACCCGCCGCGAGAAGATTCTGATTGCACGCTCTGTACATCCTGAGTATCGCGAGACCTTGAAGACCTGCACCCAACACCAGGGCATGCCGGTTCAAGAGATCAAGTACAGCGCAAAAGGCCGCCTTGATCTCGATGACTTGCAGGCGCGACTCGATGAGAACGTAGCGGCGCTGATTGTGCAAACTCCCAACTTCTTCGGCGTGCTGGAACAAGTAGATCAGCTTTCCCGCATCGTTCGAGCCAAGGGTGCACTTCTGGTAGTTGTTTTCACCGAAGCCGTCGCACTCGGCTTGATTGAGCCTCCGCGCGGTGCCGATATCGTTGTCGGGGAGCTGCAAAGCTTTGCAACTTCACCGAGCTACGGCGGTCCCTCGGTCGGCATTATCGCGACACGTGAGAAGTACATTCGGCAGCTTCCTGGGCGGTTGGCAGGAGAAACCATCGATGTCAACGGCAAACGCGCATACTGCTTAACTTTGGCCACGCGCGAGCAACATATCCGGCGTGAGAAAGCCACTTCGAACATCTGTACTAACCAAGCCCTGCTGGCTTTGATGGCGGCTGTTTATATGGCGCTCTATGGGAAGGAAGGTTTGCGGGAACTTGCGGTGCAAAACCTGTCGAAGGCTCACTATCTCGCCGCCATGCTGCCTTTGCAATTCGATGGACCCTTCTTTAACGAGTTCGTGGTTCGGACCAATGGCAAGGGGCCGGAGCAGATCAATGACGAGTTACTGGAGCAGAAAATCATCGGAGGCTTACCACTCGGCCGGTTCTACCCTGAGTTGCACGGATGCGTTCTGCTTTGTGCAACGGAGATGAACAAACGCTCCGATATGGATCGGGTCGCGCAAGCGTTCGGAAGTGAGAAGAGACTCGCATGATCAAGAAGGTATCCCAACACATCGTTCAGGAAGAGCCGTTACTGTTTGAGCTCAGCTCTCCTGGTAAGGTGGGCTACCAACTCCCGGACCTTGATGTGCCGCTCGTAGATGTCGTTGATGCTTTAGGGTCTGGCAATGTTCGTGACGAGATCGACGGCTTCCCTGAGGTGAGCGAATTTGAAGTGCTGCGGCACTTTACGCGCTTGTCAACGTGGAACTACGCCATTGATCTTGGGCTATATCCGCTTGGCTCGTGCACCATGAAGTACAACCCGCGTGTGAACGAGTTGGTAGCGCGAACAGAAGGTCTGGCGTGGGCGCATCCTTATTTTCCGGAGCATCTGGCGCAGGGTTGTCTCGAAGTGATTGCCACCCTGGAGAAAGCATTAGCGGAGATCACCGGCATGGATGCGGTGACCCTGCAACCTGCTGCTGGTGCACACGGCGAGTTCACAGGAATCCTGATGATCCGTGCCCTGCAGGAGGCGCGCGGCAACGCTCGCAAGACGATCCTGGTGCCCGATTCAGCGCACGGCACCAATCCTGCTACGGCCATGATGGTCGGCTATTCGGTTGAGAACATCAAGTCTAACGACCGCGGCGTTGTTGATCTGGCTGTGTTGGAGAAAGCCGTTACCGAAGACGTGGCCGGATTGATGGTTACTAATCCCAACACGGTCGGAGTTTTCGAGGAAAACATCCAGAAAATCTGCGCCATGATGCACGACAAAGGCGCATTAGTTTACATGGACGGCGCCAACATGAACGCGCTCGTCGGTGTAGCACGGCCGGGCGATTTCGGCGTTGACGTGATGCACCTGAACTTGCACAAAACTTTCTCGACTCCGCACGGGGGCGGTGGTCCGGGTTCAGGGGCGGTAGCTGTGGCCAAGGTGCTCACTCCATTCCTGCCCAGCCCACGGCTCAAACAGGAAGACGGGCGGTGGAAGTGGAACTACGATCTGCCGCAATCCATTGGTCGCGTGAAGGCATTTTACGGGAACTTCGGCGTATTGGTGCGCGCGTTGGCTTACATTATGGCGCATGGCGGCAATGGACTGCGTCAAGCAACACTCGATGCCCTGCTCAACGCGAACTACTTGCGCACGCTGCTGGAACCCTACTACGAGTTAGCGTACAAGTCGCCCAGCATGCACGAATGCGTTTTCAGCGATGATCGTCAGGCAAAGAAGGGTGTTCGAACAGGCGACATCGCCAAGCGGTTGATTGATTATGGCTTCCATCCCTATACGGTAAGCTTCCCGCTGATCGTCCGGGGAGCCTTGATGATTGAGCCGACTGAGACGGAGAGCAAGCGTGAGCTCGACCTGTTTGCCGACGCCATGATCTCCATCGCAAAAGAAGTTGAAGAGACGCCGGAGTTCGTAACCAAAGCTCCGCACTCAACGCGCACCCAGAGAGTCGATGAAGTCTCCGCTGCACGAAAGCCGATTGTTCGCTGGACTCCGCGTACTACGGCAAGTCAAGCTGCGGATTAGGACAGAGTGCGTCTATCGCTTGAATCCACGATAGATCTCGTCCATCGCTAACTCGAACCCAGCGATCGGTCCGTCACCCATGACGACCGTCGGGGAGTGCAACTCTTCCGGTTCGGCATCAGGCCGGTAGATCCAGACCTTTTTCTCTTCCGCGTCAATCAGCCAGCCAAGTTGGACCCCGTTGCGTATCCAGTCCTGCATCTTGCTCTTGAGCTTTTTGATTCGATCTGTTTTAGACTTCAGTTCGATCACAAAATCAGGTGTTAGAGGAAAGAAGTCATCCAGATCAGCTTCTTGAAAGGGAAGAAGGCGCTCTAAGCTAATCCAAGCCGCGTCTGGTCCCAGCTTAGATTTGTCCGGCAGACGGAAAGCGGTATCCGAATCGAAAACCTCTCCACGACCGTCGTGTAAGGCCCAGTTCCCAAGCTGGCGAAGAAGTTTTCCATTTCGATTTGAACTCTGGTTTCCGGCCGGCGGCATTATGATCACTTCTCCCGAACTCGCCTGCTCTATCTTCAAGCCCGGATTGTCTTCGCATATTTTGTAAAACAATGCGTCGGAGTCACCATCAGTTTGCACAATCGCGCTAACGTCGTCTTGTAATGTTAGTAGCATCTTAGTCGCTCAGCCCACGGTAAATATCATCCATATCCAGCTCGAAACCAGCCACTGGTCCTTCGCCCAGGACTCTTGCCGGCGAACTTAATTCCCGGATTGCTTTTCCTGGCGAGTAAATCGAGACTATCTGTTTCTTGGCATCTATCAGCCAGGCGAGTTCAACTCCATTGTCAATCCAGGCCTGCATCTTACGACGAAGCTTTGCAGGTCGATCAGTTCTGGACTTAAGCTCAATCAAGAATTCGGGGGCAACTGGAAGAAACTTCTCCCGTTCCTCTTGCGAAAAGGAGGCAATCTTCTGATTAGAAATCCAAGCAGCATCGGGTCCAAGAAGTGACGTGTCTTGCAACCCGAAGACAGTGTTGGAGTCAAAAACCCTCCCACGGCCATCCTTTTTCGCCCAATTTCTTAATTGAGCAATTAGCTCTACATTTCGGTAAGAACTCTCGTTCCCTGCCGGAGGCATAATCGTGATAGTTCCATTGCTCCATCGCTCAACACGGGCATTTGGATTGTTCCTACAAATCGTGGCAAAAGCCTTATCCGGATCGCCCGGAACACGAACTGTCACCCACGCTCGATCTTGCAGGATTAGCTCCATGCTTCTATTGTGCATTGCTGAAAAACTGAGTCAACACTGAGAGCGTCTAGCGGTTGGTGCTCTAGGACTCGCACGTGACTGCCTCGTGGCGCCCAGATCGCGGGATCTGTAGGACCAAACAAAGCAAGCGTTTGTACCCCCAGCGCAGCCGCTAGATGAGTGATGCCAGAATCGTTTCCGATGTAAATTTGAGCCCTAAGGAGCCAGGCCGCGAGCTGGCCCAGATCTGCAAACCGGTGCGCATTCTGCAGGGTCTCATCCGGGCCGGCCGTCCACTCGACTCGCAGCGGTAGTCGCTGAGCCAGTTGCCGGTAGCGGTCAAGGGGCCAGTTCTTACGGGGGCTGCCTGAGAAAGGATGGATCACCACAGAATCTCGGTGGTGGACGCCTCGAAAGTAATTCAACTTCGGATCACAGCCCGCTGGGGCACCGACCTGAAGCGAAAAGAAATCAGCCGCATGAAGCGTGTTGTCTGCCGGCGGAAGCGCACGTAGGAAGCGACAAGGCACAGCAAGTTGTTGCAGCGTGGCTCGGAACTCTGCTCTGCCCGTGCCGTACCAGCTCACAATTTCATCGAACGATTCCAGGCGCTCGCGCATCGCCGGATCGATCTGCCCCTCCTCCAGTCCCACAAGGTCCAGACCCGTAGAAGCGATCGAATGTACTTTATCCGCAAAGCGAATCAGTGGTACAACCGGGGTGCTGATCCAAACCTCGGTATCCTCAGCCTGCAGCGACTCCATGGCAGGTAGACACAGGAGGCAGTCTCCGATGCCACCCGGACGGATCAGGAGTCGGCGCACAACCTAGAAGCCGTATAGCTGGTGAGCGTTACCGCGCAAAACCATCTGGGCGTATTGGGCGGCTTGGTCCCTTGTGATCTCACCGTCCCGCACCATGCCGGTCAATGCAATTGCCAGTGCCTTCCGTCCCAGAGTTGAGCCAAGCCATGCCGTCTCTTCCCAACCGACTTCGGCCGTGAGAGGAGTAGCGTCAGAGCCATACAGAACCTTCTCCGGTGCAGCTTCCAGGAAGAGTCGGATCGCATGCGCTGCCTCAACCGGATAGGTGAGATAACTGAGACCCGAGGTATCGAGGTAAACATTCGGCTTCAGGATAAGTGCCGCTGCTTCGCGCTCGAAAGGCCACGCTGAGTGCAGCATCACGAATTTGGTTTTGCGCAGATTGGGATCATTGAACAGAGACTGGAGCGCTAGCGGATTCGCATTCGAAGTCTGGAAGTAACTGCCGGCGCCAATGGACGAGTGCATGTGCACAGGAAGTCCAAGCCGCCCCGCCTCAAGCGATATGTATCGAAAGAGAAAATCCTGGAGCAGCTTATAATCGTCCGGAGTAGGCTCAGACGACTGCGCATAGATGGCATACACCCGCTCTGCACTTTCCCGCGGTGGATTGCTGATTTGCAAATCGCGCAGGTAAGCAAATTCAAACTTGACAGCAACGGCGCCGCCCGCCTTCCAGCTCGACAAGGTATGGGAGATAAACGTCAGATACTCATCAAGATTCGATGGCAGTTTACGGGCCCCGCCGGCACTGAGAGCACGGTTCAGGAGTACCTCTTCATTTCTTATGAAAGCCGCGTGCTCCGGATCTTTGTTCCGACTCGCAGAGTTGTTTAACGGAAACAAAAACATATCTGCAAACGGAACCCACTTGAAGCGATCAGCCGGAAGACCTCTTCCCATGGCAACCCGATTGGCCAGCATGACGTCGGTCTGACATTGATTAAGGATGAAAGATGGGTACAGATCACCCTTCTGCGCTTGCAGTTCACGACGCCGTCGATTGACCTGCGCTGCCTCGTCGCTCGCAGCAGGTGACGAGACCTGGACCCCGAACAAAGCTTTCCAGGCTTGCACAAATAGCGGACTGCCCGGGCGAAAGGGTACGGGGAGCGAAAGATCTACTATCCCGTCAGCCGGTAGTGCATCATTGTCGCTGTCCTGCTCACTGGCAGTCAGCGCCTTCGTCGGGTGCGCATGATTGTCGATTGCGCTGATTCGGTTTACCTGGTCCTGAATCGCTGGATCGCTCGATTGGTCGGAGGATTTCTGAGAACACCCCGCTGTCAAGACGAAGCAGCCAATCACCAGAATGAATCTGATCGACCTCAGCTGTGAAGCTTTCATCCCAGCCTCACTGAATTGTCACCGGAAGAGAGATGTCTGCGGTTGCGGGGCGGAAGCACATCTGTTCATTGCAAGCTTGATAGCGCAGCTTTCCCTTCAGTACCGCAAGGCCCGGAATAGCAGACTGAGTCGCCTTAAACTCAGTTCGAATGACGAATGCCCCAGTAAGAACCAGCAGCTTATCCGGTCCAACCTGCAGCTCCTCACCTGGTGGATACTCAATTGATAAGACCGATAGTGGCCCGGAATCCCAGGTAAGGCGCAATGGTACGAGGAACTCACCGCGGGGTTGATTCGTGTTCACGTGCGAACCGGGCTCGACGATGACGGAGGTAGTCTGGACGACCGCAGCTCCTCGCTTCAGCTCGATCGCCGTCGGATCCTTAACTGTTAGGCGATGCGACTGGGCTTTGACGGAACAGACGAGGAGTAAAGAGAGCAGTAGTCGATTGAGGGTTAGTAAGGAGATTCTGGATCTCATGCAGATATTCGTTTTTGCCGGCTAAACCAACATAGGGCGGCCCAGCAAGGCGTCCCTCGCGATCAATAAGAAAAGTGGTGGGAAGCGAATCGACTCCCCCGTACAGTTGGCTTACTGAATCATTTCCTAATACCATCCGGTAGTTGATATTGTGACGGGCGATGTAGGGCTTCACTGCAGTCCATCCATCCTCATCCATCGAAACACCAACGATTTCGAGGCCGCGAGCTTTATACTGCTGTTCGAACTCGACAAACCAAGGGATCTCCATCGCGCAGGGCTGACACCAGGTCGCCCAGAAATTCAGCAACACTACTTTGCCCCGGAGGTCACTCAGCTTAAGGCTTTTGCCTTCCGCATCTTTCAGTTCAAAATTAGGAGCAGGCTTACGGTCGGTATGAGATTGCCTGGCGGGGACAAACATCGACTTCATATCATTGCTCGGTCCGCACGAAGAGAAGAGAAATGTCGCAAGCAAGAACGAAGACGAACAAAGTATCCGCATGGGCATCTAGCTCAAGTGTAGCGTTTACGGAAGTAGTCAAAGATACCAACATTCACGTAAATATTCTGAGAACCATTCCTGCCGGCGCTGGACGAAGCGTCCAGCTAAACGCGGACCCGGATACAAGTTTCCCGGCACAAGGAAGGCGGACGATGTGTCACAGAAACTCTCACAAACGTAGTCGCGCCAGCGTCGATTCTTTTCCATCACGGCAGACTCGGGCAAGCCGGCTTTGTGAACGGCCGCCGATTCACCTAGTTCGCCGCGAGCTCCGCGAAGCCATTCCTGAAGTAGGAGCGCCGAGAACTGTTCTCGTGGCAAGTTGCCCAACCTGGTCCAGACGAAGTGCGCCAGTTCGTGAACCACGATAGCCCGAAGCAGACGCGGTGTGCGCAGGAGCGCAGATTCAAGCACGACTGAACGTCGACGGATGAAGCTTGCGGCATAAACCGGCGTGCCGCGTTCGGTACAAGAGAACAATCGCCCACGGTAGGCTGTGAGCCGCGCCTGCATCTCGATCCGAATTGGCTTACCGATCAAGGGCGGCAGCTCAGTATGTAGCCGGTACACCTGCTTCAGCAGGCCACGGTCGGAATGCAGACTACTGCTTTGGCGGTGAGGATTGAGGACCAGCAGGCCGCTGCAACGACGGAATGCTAGAAGCTGAGGTTCCATTGCTATTGGGCGCAGCGAAGAAGTTACTGTCCTGTACCTCAATTTTATATTTGTCCATTTGCTGCTTTAGGGAGGCTTGCGCCCGCTCACTCTGCTGTTTCTGAACAATGTCTTGCCGAACGGCCTCGAGGGGCAACCGGTTGCGGCTGTCCAGCTTGAAAATGTAAAAACCGTTCGGTACACGCACTGGCTCAGAAATCTGTCCTGGCTGAAGGCTGGTAATGCGGTCGCGAATAGGAGCGGGTAACTGCGCGTTTCCCATCACAAACGTACCCAAGTCCCCACCCTTGACGCTGGACTGCTGGTTATCCGAATCGGTGCGGGCCAAAGCGGCAAAGTCACCACCTGCCTTCAACTTCTTCTCAAGGTCTTCTGCCTTCTCCTGAGCAGCCGCTTCGGTTCGCTGAATCCCGCCGGAAGCGGCAGGGGTGCCGGGAGGATTGAATGCGATAAAAATTCCGCTCAGCTTTACCTGATCGTAGTCAGCTGCGTGCGCTTGATAGTACGCTGCTGGATCCTCGCCGCCGCCCGCGGAACTTGCTTGACTTAAGTAAGCCTGAGTAAGAATGTTGTCCCGACTCATGTGCAGCTGTTCCTTCCAGGGACTCTGCTGATCGAGTTTCATCCGCGTTGCTTCAGTCGCAAGCTGGTCTGTCATGTAGAGCTGCTGCACCAAGGCCGGCAGATTGCTTTCGAACCGCTTGCGGTCTTCCGGCCGCAACGTCGCGAGCATATCCATTGCTTGCTTGGCTGTGACAGGCTTGCCGGCGATTGTGGCAACTACATGGTTCGGATCCTGCTGGGCGCTAGCCTCAGGACCGCGCGGGTGTAACTGACCCGTTTGCGCGGACGATGACCCGGCCGGTCGAGTGGCGGACTGGGTTGCAGACTGCGGAGCGGAGGAGGATGCACCTTGGGAGGGAGCGCTTGTCTGGGCCTGCGCTAAGGGGTTCGAGGGCGCGGCCAGACAGAGCAGGACGGGCAAAAAGACAGCACAACGTTTCATTCAGATGTTGGGTAAACACCTCAAGATTAACATGTGCGAACGGCCTGGATACGCTCCGGCGAGCCAGGCTGACGCTCGGGCGGTTACTGTTTTACGTAGGCTTTGCGGAGATTCCCTGCGGCCTTAGCCTTCGCATTGGCGCTGATCTGGATGTTGTTCACAACCTGTGAAGCGCCGGCGGAGTGAGCCATGCGAGTGGCTGATCCTTTATGTTGAATCACGTCGGTCTTGCCTTCCCAAGTCACGACGCCATGGGAAACGTGATATTTGAACCCATCCTTGCCGATCTTCGATTTGGCGAGCTTCGTGCGAATGGTCGCGTCAATCTGAGAATCCGAAAGAGCAGCCGCATGGGCAGCCGCAGTTCGGGTTGTTGAGGAGGCAACCGCCGGAGAAACAGCGCTGATCAGCAGGAGTGGCAGCGCGAACAGCGACAGGAAAAATCGTGTCATATAAATGCTCGGAAATAAATGCTCGGAAAACTTTCATCAATGCAGTGTCGGCAGGGTCATATAATTCGCACATGGCTTTTAACAGTCGCCGCGATTTTCTGAAGACCTCTGCCGTGCTGGCGTCAACGGGTGCGGCAGCGCAATCGGCGCAGTCCTACGGACGAGTAAGCGGGGCGGCTGACCGGCTGCGACTCGGCGTGATCGGGGTAGGCGGGCGCGGCCAAAGCGTCATGGCCAACTTCATGAATGTGCCCTCGGTGCAGGTTATGGCCGTTTGCGATATCTACGGCAAGCATGTAGAGAAAGCCCAGGCAAAGGCTACCGGCGCCAAAGCGTTCACCGATCATCGCGCGCTTTTGGAGGCCAAGGATCTGGATGCGGTACTGATTGCAACGCCTGATCACTGGCATACCCGAATCGCCATCGACGCGCTCAATGCCGGCAAGGATGTTTATGTAGAGAAGCCACTGACGCGTACACCGGCAGAAGGGCCGCTGATCGTGAAAGCGGCGCGTGAAAACAATCGCATCTGCCAGGTTGGTATGCAGCAGCGCTCCGGCCAGCACTATCTCGACGCTAAAGAAAAGTACTTTGACTCGGGTCGGCTGGGAGCCATCACCATGGCGCGGACCTGGTGGCACGGCAACAGCTGGCACCTGCGAACGGCGCCGGCTGAATTAGCGACCCAGCCCAAAGATCTGGACTGGGCTCGCTTCCTTCAACCGATCAAGTGGCGCGACTGGGATGGGCAGCAATACTTTAATTGGCGCGCGTATCTGGATTATGGCGGGGGTCAGGTGACCGATCTGTTCACACACTGGATTGACGTCGTCCATATGTTCACCGGCAAGGAGTTTCCCCTGTCGGCCGTAGCGGCCGGCGGCGTTTACCATTACCGCGACGGGCGAACCGCGCCGGATACCATCAATGTCCTCTTAGAATATCCCGAACCGAATCCATTCACCGCGACCTTTGAAGCAACGCTCGCTCCGGGCATAACTGGCGAGGCAATTGAGATGTGCGGAACCGAGGGCAAGCTTTGGATTGACCGCTCACGCTACGAGTACACGCCCAAAGGCGCTAAGCAGCCCGCAGACATCGTGCAAGCGACGGTGCTTCCTAATACTCGCGACTCTCTCACTCAGCAGCACGTGAACAACTTCCTAGAATGCGTGAAGAGCCGGCGTCGGCCCAACGGCGATGTTCTCATCGGACACCGCTCCGCACAAGCCTCGCATCTGGGAAACATTGCCTACGAGCAGAAGCGGCGCATCGCGTTTAATGCCGAACGGGAAGAGATCATGCCGCTGTAGAGGCTGAGCGGATTGAATCGGCTCTTATTTTGGCAGGTTAGCCGGTTGCTTACACGTTTTGCAAAGACACTGCGGCATAGACTCTCGATGTCTTCCAAGCCGGCAGTGAGCAGTAAACAGCGTTACCTGAGAGCACCTGATAGTCAGGACAACCATCGATTACATACCCAGTAGGCACCCCGTAAAAGCAAGGTTGCTAGAAAATCGAAGAGTGCAAGGCTACGACCAATCCTGCTGCTTGTTCAGGAACATCGAACGACAGTCCTGCCTTGTCACTAGATAAACATCCAGCGGCAACTCACCCCTGCCGTCCGAATATCGAACTCCGGCATTCATTCCCCAGCCGAGCAGGGAAGCATGCAGGTGAACTCACAGCAGTAACTTTGCCGCTGCTCTGTCGCGCATAGTAGAAAAAATGAAGGTTGCGCAATTGTGAGCAGCGCGAAGCGCGTTTGTTTACAGCAGTCCTACTTGGGACGGGGCGATATGAGGTACTTGAGCATTGGTAGCTGCATTAATTCAAAAGGTGACTACATCTGCCAAGAAGCTGCTGACTTGCACAGAGGCAACCTTTTGCTATGACAACGGAGGCCGCGCCCTGGAACGCAGCCAGATCGCCGCGCGGACCAGTAATGCGCCGAAGAGAATGGACCATGCGGCTCCAAGCAGCAGCCACGTCGGTTCTTCTACGCGACTACCCTGGGGACTAAACACAGCCAATGTACTACCTGCCAGCATTGTAAGGGAAACGGTGAAACTGGCCTTCGCAAAAAGGTCGCGAGCCTTCGAGGGGCGAATCCATAATACCGAGAGCAACAGGTTCGCCGACAACGCAACCAGCAACCACGGCGAGTAACTTCGCCATCCATCGGACCAGATCACTGCCCCAGCTAGAAGCAACAGTGCCACTGCAGCGAGCAGGAGAGTGCTACGAACCAACCACGGGGGAGGCATAGATCCTACATCTCGAAGTTCGGTTGCGGAGAGGGCGGGAGCAAAGGTGGAAACAGCGACGGTCTGGCGTTTAACCTTTGTAAGTACGGAGGATCACCCGGATTATGATCCGGATGGGCCCAAGGGCCGCTCGTACCATTTTTCTGGGTAGCAATCCGGTAAACCGCGTAACCTGCAACACCCGCGCCTAACACAATCAGCCCGACGCCCGTCCATCCCAGAGCAGCCGCTGCTATCGTCAAACCAGAAGCAGTAACCCCAGAAGTACCCAGCCCCAAGGCTGCCGTCCCACCCGCAATATTCAGAACCGCGGCACCGGCGGCCGCCACCGCTCCACCCGCCTGCAGCAATTGACCATTGCTCGTCGGCGCACCCTGATAGAAGTGAGCCTTTACCAAGGGGACCCGCCCAGGACGCAGCACGTTAGCACGAGCGCCTGCGTAGTTGCCGTTCGCGTAATCTTGCAAACCAGAAATCACCGTCTGGACTGCGGACTGCAAATCGGTACCAAACAGAATTGGATTACCAATGCCTATACCCAGTTCATCGAAGATCTGCTGAAACGGCACCAAGCTAAAGAAATCCTTCTTCAACGTGAGCTGCGCCTGATTTGCCACGAACGTCATCCACGCCGCGGAAATATCCGTAATGGGAGTCATGGCGTTTATATTGTACGGTCCATAGAGCCCACTAGAGGCTATGAAAGCATCCAAGCCCTGCCATGCACCTAAGAAAGACTGAACCGTCTGTGGGTTGAGACTCGGCAGCGTCCCGCCGAAACTTCCGCCTTGGTCAACGGTATTCTTAGGGTCCCGGATAAACGCCTGGATATACATCTCGCTGCTGGACCAGCAATTTGTTGCATCAGATAGGGAGGTAGAGGATTCGGAGCTTGCGCGCTTGCCTTATGGCCCGCTAGAACAAGGGATCCGCCGAGCGCCAAAGCAGCAGCATCGCCAGACCGCGTCAGAAACTCTCTGCGATTCGTAGACATGGAACAACGTCCTTGGCACGATATCAAATACTGACAGCGTGATTCGTACAATCGTCGAAATGATACTAAGAGGAAAGTAGATTGTGTAACAGCCATCACAAACGGGAAGAGATTCTGCCGCTGTGAAGATAACTGGTCACTTCACTGGTCGAATGAAGCTCTCCGGTGTCCCTTCTTCGGAATTGACAAAATGAATATCCCCTGGGTCGCGGCGCGGTACATCGATTGAGAGGAAGACCACCGGTTGTTCGATGATCGTCGGCAAAGCATGCACCGTGCCTCTCTCGAAAAATAGGAAAGTGCCCGGTCCAAATTCGCCGCCATGTTCGGCGCTACCCATCCAAAACGTTCCCCGGCCAGAGAGTACGTAAAGAAACTCATCGCACTTGGTGTGAAAGTGAGGTGGAGTTCCACGGTACACGCGAAAGGACCGGGCACTTGCAGTCTCGCGATCAATCAAATATCGATCCAAGAGCAACGAATTTGCTTGCTCCGGAAAAGCCTTGGCAACTTCGTTGAGGTCGAAACGCGCCGATGTCTTATCCTGCTCCGGCTTATTCATATTCTCTGCGATCACCTACAACCTATGTTGCCTCCAAACTTGTCTCAGGATCGTTGGCTGGACTTTCCATGCTGGTTTGCCGATATATTGAACCAATGTCTGACCGGCTGAAACGCAAAATTGCGGTGGTTGCAGGAGGGAGCCGAGGTTGCGGACGAGGCGTCGCAGTGTCGCTTGGTGAACAGGGCGCTACGGTCTACGTTACTGGCCGCTCCATCCGTGGCGGTCCGCCACCGACTGATGGGATCTCCGGCACTATTGAAGAGACTGCCGAGGAAGTTACGCGTCGTGGTGGCGTTGGCATACCCGTGAGGGTCGATGGCACGGAACCGGGCCAAAGCAAGATCCTCTTCGATCGCGTGCAGGCCGAGCAGGGCCGTCTGGACATTCTCGTCTGTGCTGTATGGGGCGGCAATGAGCGGTTCTTAGACCCGATATGGAAGCAACCGTTCTGGAGTCTTCCGGTCGAATTCTGGAACGATTTCATGA
Organism: uncultured Bryobacteraceae bacterium; assembly: GCA_964248405.1. Lineage (GTDB taxonomy): Bacteria > Acidobacteriota > Terriglobia > Bryobacterales > Bryobacteraceae > Bog-105. Next base: position 74,652 of record CAXTYH010000001.1, on the reverse strand, counting down.
GTGCCGGGCCGCAAGCATTCTGGATAGCTGCCCGTGAAGCCGCCAGGCTGATGTGCGAGCAGCGCTCTGGATTGATCGCGGCAATCAGCGAACCGATCATCGGACCTGACAAGCTCAGCGGCAATCTGCAGTGGGATCTATTCGAGCATCTTCCGCACTACGCCCTCAATCGGCTGGTGGTGAGTTTGGCTCCGGATGCGCGTAAGGTCGGCATCACGTTGCTGGGTCTGCTGCCGGGATTCATGAAAACCGAGCGCGTGCAGGCCCACATGCAGAACGAGGCGCTTCAGAAGCTCTACCGATACGATTTGGCGGAAAGTCCCGAATACACGGGCCGCGCCGTTGTCGCCTTAGCTTCCGATCCGAATATCATTGCCAAGTCAGGGCAACTGATCTTCGTTGGAGATGCGGCTGAGGAGTATCGCTTCACCGATATCGACGGTCGCCATATCGAGAATTTCTATCGCGCCACCGGAAGGCTGTGATCGCGAGGGCCCTCGTTTGGAAGGCAGTACGCGGTCGCGTCTCTGCGGCAGGCCGTGGCGATGACGATTAGATCCGTTAGGACTTGAGACAAGCTGGCTGGCAATGGAGCCAACCCCACCTTGTCCGCAAATTGCCGCGATGGCGGTCCTCGTCAGCAGTTAAGTAAAGGAGAAAGCCGTAATAGGTATCTTCGTGACAGTTGCTACAGGCTGAGTCGGTTGTGCCGTTGTTCAGGAGCTGCTACAAGCGATTAACAGGGGACGGCCTTATGACTTACGACCTATTCGCCATTCAAAGTAACGGATGGCCGATGGCCTTGCAAGTCCTAATCAGTTTTTTCGTCGAGCGTGGCAGGGGAAGATTTTTTCGAATGGAAAGTTCAAGATCGTAGGATGTTAAGCCATAAGTGGTAGCAGTCCGATGAACGTCGCTGAAAATGCTGTCTGCGCTCCCATTGTCGAGCGTGATGTTTAGAGATTGCATCAGCGCCAGAAACGCATCCGCCTTTGCCGGTACGATACTACCGTCCTTCTGTGATCGGGCAAGCACCGCGCTAACTTCGTAGCGCCATATGATTGGAACAAAAGCTTCCCCGGTTATTACCTGCTGCAAGGCACTATCCGCATAGGGGTGAGTGTCGTCGAAACACCAACGCATACTGACGGAATTATCGAGGACGAAAACGGTCAATCTCGTCCCGCTTCGGTCATGTCGCGCAGGGTAACGCCTTCAGGGAGCCGGTTTCCCTGGCGCAATTCGCGGATCCGGTCTGCGGCTGCTTGCGCCCTTGCGGCGTCACGAGTACGGGCCTTGGCGCGTTCACGTTCCACCCACAGGGACAAGGCCTCCTGCGCGGCATCTTCCGGGCGGTGAATTCTGCCGCTCGCGATCGCCTGCTGCACAAAACGCTGCTGTTCCGGCGTGAGATCAACGTTCATGAAACCATTGAACCACTTTAAAACAACGGGTGAGGTAAGAGCGTAAACACTCCTAAGCGAGCAACCCTTAGACCCCTGTCTCAGTTTTGAGTCCAATTGAATCAGCTGACTCCCGCTGCTTGCGAACCTTCCAGCGTGAACTACTGCGAGCAGAATCGGCTATAGAACCATGCTGCCCTTCCGGTATACAGACAGATCTGATTTACCCTGCCAGCTGCTACGGACACAATGCCGTAGAGGTGTCAGTATGCTCAGATCGATCAACAGTCGAATCTCCTTTCTTCAACCTGTTCAAGTAGCTGCTTCATTTGTGCTTGTGCTTACCGCCATAAGCACAAATGGATTAGGAAAGGCCCGCCCTGCTCCCGGCTTGCGGGTACAGATTGCGGATGTGCACTGGCAATCACAGATGGGGTCTGTTTCGGGTTATGGTCACGGCAATGTCTTCGAGGGCACCTCAGGACGAGGCTTCGATTATGCGTTCTCGTGTGAATCTGGATTCTTGGCAACGAACGGTGATGGATTCTATCCGGCTTACTGGAGGAAGTATGATCAACGCCTCGTGATTCAAGAGGGTGATTTCAATAATCCTTCCAAGAGGCACTATTGCGAACTGAAAGTAATGACGAGGAACTATCTTTATGCGCCGAACAATACTCCGCTCAAAACAGTGCCACTCTCACCCGGCGTCGCACAGGCTATTCGATCATCTCGGAACACCACGATCGGAAACCTGCAAGATCCTACCATCGCCCAAGAGGAGCGACGTCAGGCCTCATGCAAAAGCACTTATGGACAGCCGCTCTCAAAGGAATTAGTCGAATCCTACAAGCACGATTACAATGGCGAAGCTTACTCCCCCGTAATCCAATCATCCGGTTCCTCAAAGCAGGTACAGAACCCTATGCTCATCTCAAAAGTTGAACCGTCCTATTCTCCTGATGGTTGCATCCAGAAAATTCAAGGTACAGTGCTTCTGAGTATTGTGATCGACAAATCTGGCCATGCTCGAAACATTGTTGTTCAACAAGGAATCGGCTATGGGTTAGACGAGAAGGCTGTCGAGGCAGTGAGAGCCTGGAAATTTAGACCTGCTATCGAGCGAGTTGTTCTCGCGAATGGAGCTTTAGAGGAGAGCCCACTTGCCTACAGTGCACGAGTTGAGGTCAACTTTAAGCTTTTATGATACAAGAATTTGCTTTCTGTAAACAGTTGTCGACAAGCAGGACTATAGAAACTTCGGGCAGAGTTTGCCAGCAGCAAGAGGCAACGCCGCCGAGTTCTTAGTTATTCTCTTTCCAATGGGCCGAGTCGTCGAGATCGATCCAGCCACGCCTCACGACGGACGCTGACAGGAGCTTGTCCAATTGTTATAGCGTACTCAAACTGTTTCGTTAATGGTCGCAATAAATTGATGCTCCGAAGCATAGTTACTGGTCTCGACGTCTTAGGATATTCAGGTTGCAATAAAACGTCCCATTTAGACACAGTTTCACAGCTCAGCAGGCGGAGTTTAAGGCATCGGCGAAATAAGAATGGAAGCTTTTACCGAGAGCTCTCACCCCAGAACACCTCGCCGGCCGCCAGATTCTTCCGCAAAAAATCTTGATTCAAATCCAGCCCAAGCCCCACACCTGACGGCACCGTCATCTCTCCCTTACTGACATGCGGTGGATTGGACGCGGCCATTGCCTCTACATAGCGGCCCGTATGCGCCAGGGCGCTTTCTACTCGGAACAGGTTCTGAATTGAAGAAGCAAACTGAGCATTCGCATAGGTCATGACTAGCGAACCGACATTGTGCAAGGCCACCGGCGTCCGGGAAAGAGCGGCGTAGTCGGCTATCTTTTTCGTACCGGTGATGCCGCCGGCGAAGGCCAGGTCAGGGTGGATGATGTCCACGGCACCACTGTCCAGAAAAGGCCGGAAGCCGCGGACCAACTCTATCTTTTCACCGGTCAGAAGCCGGGCAGTTGTTCCTCTTCGCAGATCCAGCCAGCCCTCCGAAAAGACCGGGTTCAGCGGATCTTCAATCCAGAACGGATTCATCGGCTCCACTGCCCTTGCCACAGCAATCGCACTCGGTGTGTCGAGTTCGCCGTGACAGTGAACTGCGATGTCGATCCGGTCGCCCACCGCGTCCCGCACATTGGCATAGGCACGCCTGACGTCGCTTACTTGCGTACTCGTCAAGGTATTGGCAAACTCACCGCGCGTGACCCCGAGCACCCGGTCAATATCGCACTTATAAACGGTGAAGCCTTCGGGCAGCTCTCTGATCTTCTGCGCCCAGTCGTGGCAGGCGCTCTTGTCCAACATGTCGAGCCCAGTGCCGTGCGAATACATCGGTATCGTGTCGCGGAAGCGGCCGCCCAGCAATGTGCTCACAGGAAGACCAGTGATCTTGCCTGCCAGGTCCCAGAGAGCGATGTCGATTCCGCTCACAGTTGGAATGTTCGCGACGTAGTTATACATCAGCGAACTCATGCGTTGAAAATGGACTTCGATGGCCAGCGGATCTTTGCCGATCAGCAGCGGCTTCATCGTTTCGATACGCCCACGAGCAATGGGACCGGTGATGCCTGCCTCGCCATAGCCCGTGAGCCCGCTATCGGTGTCGATGCGAATCAGGCAATTGCCGGCGATATGCTCGAGTCCCATTGCTTTGATGTCCGTGATCTTGACCTTGCCCGCGAACGGTCTCGCTTGCAACTGCAAGTGGGAAAGAAAGCCCGCGGCAGGAGCAGTCAGGGCGAGCCGAAGCAGGTTGCGTCGTGTCATGCGTTACAGCGCTGCCATGACTTCCCGATACAAATACTGCGCGCCCTCCAAGCCGTTCCACGGGCCGTCCTCATACTCCAAGGCGAACACGCCCATGTACCCGTTGTTCAGCATGATGCGCACGTTCCGCTGTACATCCGGATCTTTCCAACGGCTCCAATACTTCGCGTGCACATTGGTGTGCGCGTAGGGAGCCAGGTCGTTCAAGGCATGGTACATCAGATATTCATGCTCCCAGTTACAGAAATCGGGAGAGGCCTCGCAGAAAGGATTGTTCACTTCCTCAATGATGATTCTGATGTTGATCGGATTAGCGGTTAGGCCCCAGTGATTTTCTAGTGTCACTTTGACGCCGCGCTGCCCACCGTAGTCCGCCATTTCTTTGAATGACTCGATGCAGTTGGTCATGTATTGCGCGAGCTCATTGTTTTTAGGGTAGGAACTGGGGTCGGCCACGGGAATGGGAGCAATCCTCGGACCTCCACTGTTCACCCGCATTGACTTGGCGCCCAGCACCGCCGCGCCGTCCAGCCACTTCTTGGCGACTTCCACGCCGTGCCGGCGCTTGTCCGCATCGAGGTCGCAGATATCACGGGGCGCATTGTTCGAAATGTGATGAACCTGCGTACCGGTCTTGACGCAAGTGTTCGCAAAGGCCTCCAGCCACTTTTTACTAGCAGGAGTTGACGGGTCAAACTCCCACAGCATCTGCGGCTGATGCGAGTAAGATTCAAAGTGCGTTTCGACGAACATACTGTCGTCGCCCGGATCGCCAAAGAGCGAACTCCAGACATCCATCTTCGTTACTCCAGGGAAGTGTTCCTTGGTAAAAGCAGGAAAATCGAGCAGCGTCATGGTTCCGCGCGTTTCCTTTGCGGCCTGTAATTGATCAGGGCTGCTCAGGGGATTGCGCATCTTAAATTGGAACCGGATCGGATAGCTGTTCGAAGCTATGCGCTGCACCTTTTCGCTATCGGTCAGCGGGCGAGTGACACCCGCATGAACCACCGATTCAGGTGCGGTCTTAGGTGTTTCAGTCCGGGGTGTATCGGCCAGCGCCGGATAACCCGCCGCTACCGCCAGACCGGTACCCGCACGCTTCAGGAATCCGCGCCTGCCCGCTTCATCGTATTGCCACGCCATTACTTGCCGCCTCTCATTTTGTAGCCTGACTGCCATCGGGGAGCGCGAAGGCCATATAGGCTCCGTGCTCCGGAGTGCCCTGCGTTGTAGCCGACGCCGCAGCGCAGAACAGCACGTACTCGCGCCCACCAGTTTGGTAGATCGCCGGCATTCCTTCCAGTGCTGATGGCACTTCTCTTTCCCAAAGTATTGCGCCGGTACGTTGATCCAGCGCTCTTACCTTACGGTCTCGAGTACCGGTGAAAATCAGTCCGCCCGCCGTCACCACCGGACCCACTTTCGGAAAGTGGGAACCGGTATCGTGAAATCCTTTAGCTGCCAGGTCAGGCACTTCGCCCAGCGGGATCTTCCATTGCATCGTTCCCTCATTCAGGTCATAAGCAGTCAGCGATGTCCACGGCGGTTTAATGGGTGACAGCCCCGTGCTCGTGGTCATGAATCCAAAGCCGCTGCGATAGCGAGGTTCCCCGGACTTACCCGCCTCTGTAATCGCCTCGCTACTCGAAACATGTAATGGCGCTTTTTGATCTTTGCGGAACAGGAAAGCCGTCAGCTGCTGAAGCTGAGTTTCTGAGAACGTTCCAAAGGCCGGCATCAATCCCTGCCCATGCGTGACCACACTTTCTACTTGCGCCACGCTCAGTCGGCTTCCCACATTCAGCAGCGCAGGCACGGCAGGAGGCTGCCCTTTCAAATCGGCATGATGACAGATCTGGCACTTTGACTGATACAACGCCAGGCCCTTCTCTTCAGCCGACCCGTTCGCCGGTGCTGCCATCACTGTTTCCCGCTCCAGCTTCAACATGGCCGGCATGTCTTTTGAAACCACGTACAGCGTTCCCGCTTGCGGATCGATGGCTGCCCCGCCCCAGTTTGCGCCGCCGTTGTTGCCCGGCATCTGTATCGTGTTGCGCACGCCAGGAGGCGTAAACATGCCCTCGTTGCGCGCGCTTTGGATCTCATCTCGGATGCGTGCCCGCTCAGCCGGATCCTTAATGAACGGACTCAAGTCGTCAACCGTAAATTTTTGTCGCGCAAACGGCGGAGGTTTTACGGGAACCGGCTGAGTCGGCCAAGTTTCCTCGCCCGGTATCTCCGACTTCGGGACAGGCCTTTCCTCAATGGGCCAGAACGGCTCGCCTGTGACACGGTTGAACACCCAGATGAACCCTTCCTTGCCCACTACAGCGACGGCATCCACGAGCTTTCCGTTATGCCGCAGCGTGAGCAATTTGGGTGCAGTCTCATTGTCGTAGTCCCAGATGTCATGGTGAACCATTTGGAAGTGCCACAGGCGCTTGCCGGTTCGTGCGTCCAGCGCCAACAGACAATCGCCATAGAGGTTTGCGCCCGGCCGGTTCGCTCCGTAAAAGTTGTACTTCGGACTGCCTGTAGGCACATAGACGATGCCGCGCACCGTATCTACCGAGAGCTCTCCCCATGCGTTCGCGCCGCCAATAGTTTTCCAGGCATCCTTGGGCCAGGTCTCATATCCTGGTTCGCCCGGGTGTGGCACCGTATGAAAACTCCAGGCCAGCTTGCCCGACCGCACGTCATAAGCGCGGATATCGCCCGGTGCCGACTCATACTCCTGGTTGGTGGCCGACCCCAGTATCAGCAGATCTTCAAAGACTCGCCCAGGCGTCAACGATTGCACCAGAACGATACTGGCCGGGTCGCGACCCAACCCCTGGCGGAGATCAACGCTGCCCTTTTCCCCAAAGCTTTCAATCGCCTTGCCAGTTCGCGCATCGATCGCCTGCAGCTGATTGTTGACCGCAAAGAACAAAAGCCGGTCCGTCCTGTCCTTGCTCTCCCAGTAATTCAAACCGCGATTGGTGATGAGCCGCGTTGTCGGATCGGTCGGATGAACCCAAAGTTCTTTTCCGCTTGTCGCATCGAGCGCAACAATGGAGTTGTTCTTTGCCATGACGTACGCGACGCCATCAATCTCCATCGGGTTGAAAGCATAGCGGCTGCGGTCGCCCGTCGAGTAAGTCCATGCAAGTTTAAGTTGCTTTACATTTGAGCGATTGATTTGTCCCAGCCCCGAATATTGAGCCGAATCGGGACTGCCGCCGTACTCCTGCCAAGTCTGGTAGGGCACCGGTTCGGCGGAATGCAGAATGCCCGTTAAGACCACAAGTGCAAAGAAAAGCCGCATTGTATGTAGCTCACGCGAGGATATCAGGAACTGCATCTGCTCTCTTGCGGTGGACGAATCATTTCGTTATGATCGGCCTTGCAGAATTCTCGATCAATCAAATATTCACTCCTATGCGTTGCGCAATGTCTTGCCGTAGCGCTGCTCGCCAGTCCGGCCGCTGCTCAATCCAAATATGATCTCCTGCTGCAAGGTGGTCACATTGTCGATGCCAAGAACAAGATTGATGCGGTTCGTGACGTCGCGGTAAAGGACGGAAAGATTGCAGCGGTAGCCGAGCACATCGACCCGGCAACGGCGCTTAAAACTGTCTCGGTGAAGGATCTGTATGTCAGTCCCGGGTTGATCGACATTCACGTTCACGCCTATGCCAGCACCGGCGAACGCGGCTCATATGCGGGCGATAACAGCGTCTGGCCAGATGATTTTACGTTCCGCACGGGTGTTACAACTGTTGCTGACGCAGGATCGTCGGGATACAAGAACTTCGAAGATTTCAAAGAGCACATCATCGATCGCTCAAAGACTCGAGTTCTGGCGTTTATCAACATTGTAGGCGCGGGCATGCGCGGTCCGAAGTTCGAGGACAATCTTCAGGACATGGAACCCGGACCAGCAGCAGACATGGCCAAGAAGTATCCGAATGTCATTGTCGGCATTAAGACCGCACACTACTCAGGGCCCGAGTGGACGCCAGTCGAGAACGCAGTGAAGGCTGGCACGTTAGCAAACATTCCCGTGATGGTGGACTTCGGCGCCAATAGGCCGGAGCGGCCCATCGATGTGCTGCTCACGCAGAAGCTTCGGCCCGGAGATATCTATACGCATTGCTACTCCGGCTTGCGCAACGAGCTGACTGCGTCCGGTAAGGTGAACCCGGGAATGATTGCGGGCCGGCAGCGCGGGGTAATCTTCGATGTGGGACATGGCGGCGGCAGCTTTGCCTGGCGGGTAGCCGCTCCTATGATTCAACAAGGCTTCCTTCCTGACTCTATCTCGAGCGATCTGCACTTTGGAAGCATGAACGCCGGCATGAAAGACATGCTCAACCTCATGGGCAAGTTCATGGCTCTCGGCGCGTCGGCTGACGATGTAATTCGCTGGTCCACTTGGAATCCCGCCCGCGAGATTCATCATGAGGAACTCGGCAATCTGTCGGTTGGATCAACGGCGGACATTGCGGTGCTCAGTCTTGAGACCGGTAAGTTCGGGTATACCGATATGTACGGCGCCCGCATGAACGGCAAGCAGCGGTTCGAGTGTCAGATGACCGTACACGATGGAAAGGTCGTGTATGACCTGAATGGCATCAGCCGTCCAGACTGGAAGTCACTCCCGACAAACTACACTGCCGTAGGCGACACTCATTGGGACGGCTTGAATCCAAGTCACGCACCGTCCGAACATTGAGCGCGGGTTAGATATACGCGATCACGTCAATCTCGACCAACGATTTGCCAGGAACGCCGGCCACCGAGACCGTAGTGCGAACAGGCGGTTCGGCTCCAAAGCGCCCGAGGAAAACCTCGTTCATCTCTTTGTAGTCTTTCAGGTCAGCCAGGTAGACCTGGGCTTTCAAAACCTTGTTCATAGATGATCCGCATGCCTGTAATTGCTGTTCAATGTCATCGAGAACTTTTTTCGTGTGAGCTTTGATGTCGCCTTCGAAATGGGCCCCAACTCCGGAGAGAAACAAGAGATTGCCGTAGGAAACAGCAGGACTGAAGAGGGCTTGTGATTGAGGCGCCTTACCATCCTTCCACCAGACTTTCTTTCCCGTCTTTGCTTCCTGGCCAGCCGCCAAGCCCTCCCCGGATATACCGGCCGCTACCGCCGCAGCGCTCTTTCCAATGAACTTTCTTCTGTCTGATTTCGCCATTGAATCTCCTGTGTTCCGACGAGCTAGGCTTTCTTGACCGGCTTCGGTTGTCCGACCGGCATTTCGTATTGGTGTCGTTCGGCGGACCACTTCGATAAACCGTATTCGCCCATGTCCAAAGTTCCAGCCATCTTGTCGCCTTGCATGACGCCGGCAAACACATAAGATAACGTCTGGCCTTCGATCTTCTGAGCGCTCCGGAAATGAACCTCGTTGGCCGTAACGCTGCCGGTCAAATCACCCGACCCGTACTCACCATAGTGCGTGCCTACCAAGCTGTTCCCTTGCTGCTCGAAGACAAGTGTGTGGTCGGCAGAGCCGCGTGCAAAGGTGAGGGTCGCCAGCCATTGACCGGCAACGGAGGCGAGTTTACCTTGTGGAACTGGCGGATTTACAAATGCTGGGTGGTCTTTCAGAACGCTGCAGATTCGTGTGGCTACCACTTTGTCATCGCCCGGCATCATCATCCAGGGCGTGACGGTGACCGAGCTCTTCATCTTGTCGGGTCGAACCCCGGAAGCACCGCCCAGAGCAATGCGCGGCTCGGAATCCATCAGCATCTTGCTTACTTCCTGACCCGTGATTCCCAATTGCGAGGCGTCCCACTCGATATGAAGACTTGGTGTGCGATTCGACAATCCTTCGGGCTCTTCGACGCGCGTAGTCACGCCGGGAATGGCACGGACCTGAGACGAGATGAACTCCAGTTGCGAATGCCAACTGCGGTATTCGGCTTCGTGGTCGCGGCTCTTCCAGGCCTCAACTGCCGCCAGCATCCCCATGATTTCTTCCTTGCCGACTTTTAACGATCGGCCATAGGCATGGTGCGGCGCGCTGTTCGCCCAAGTGGCTTGCAGCAGGTTCTTATCACCGAGCAACAACCCTGCAGCTTGCGGACCGCGTATGCACTTGCCTCCGCTGTAGGCGACTGCCGTTGCGCCTCGCTGGAGATGAACATTCGGGAAAGTCAAGCCTTCGGCTGCGGCGTCTACGATAACGGGAACATTGTGCCGGCTTGCCATTTCGGATACTGCCTTGGTGCCCAACGGTCCTTCGTCGCCCGGTCCGGCATAGATATAGCTCAGCGCAGTCCGATCATTGAAAGCTGCTTCAAGTTCCGCAGGCGTCTTGACTTCGACAATCTTAACGCCCAGCATGCGAATGGCATGATCGTAGACGTTGCGTGAGTACGCCGGGATGATTACTTCACTCTTGAGGCCAGTTAGTTCTGGAAGCCGCTGCATGCGCTCCGGATTAGTGCCGGCGATGACGGCAGCAGTAAAGCTGGTTAAGGCTGCACAACAACCCGCGGTCACAATGCCCCATGGAGTTTCAGTCAACTCTGCCAGCCGCGGACTCACACCGTTCATCAGCTCGTCCATTTGCACGTAACTGCGCGAGGCCTGATTCATCGCCTCTTTCACCTGCGGCAACGATTGCGAGCCGGTGAGGATCGTGAACGTGCCGCGCGCATTGATTACTGGACGAACGCCGATTGACGTGTAGAGTGAAGTGGAAGTACCAGCCCCGGCGGTAGTTGCTGCCGCAGCGGTTTTATTCGTCGCGTTCACCGTTGAAGGCAAGACCGCGCTGCCCAGCGTCAACCATCCGCCTGTGCGAAGAAGATCACGGCGGTTAAGACCCGATGGACCTCTCAGCAGCCTTGAGAGAAAAGAGTTTTTCATAGTGCGACGTGTTCCGGTCCTACTAGAACAATAGCTTTACAGCAACTTGTATTTGGCAATTATCGCTTTTTGTCGAATTGATAGTGCCAAAGCTGGTACGCGATCAGGAGTACAGCAGAGCCAGGCAGAGGGGAGCCGGCATATGCGCCAGCATCACCGGTCGATGGAGGGCTCCTGTTGCGGGCTCGACTGCTAGACGTGTTGCAGAGCCAGCCTGCTCACCTTTGAGAAAATACAAACTTTCCCCGGCGCGAGACAGCAGCAACGAGCTGTGAAGGCCGGTTTTAATGGAGCGGGACATCGACAAAATGCCGGTCTCTCCGTCAATCGTCCACACGGCAATAGTCTCTGAGCATGCAGGATGCGTTGAGTATAGAAAGCAGCCGGAAGGATCGACTGCCAGAGCACCACCAGCTCCCATGGCCCTGATCTTTGGATCGATAATCTGCCCAGTACAGGTATCGATGCGATACGAAGCGATCGAGCGGCTCAACTGGTTGGAGATGAAAAGCAGCGCGCCCGACGGATGAATTGCAATGTGAGCAGGGCCATCACCGGGTTGAACGTCCGCTCGGCAAACTCGTTCTATCAGGCCGCCCTTCGTTGCGAATACGTTGATACGATCACTTCCGAAGTCGGTACTGACTAAGAATTTCCCAGAAGGATGAGCGGCTATGGAGTGAGGGTGGGCCGAAGCTTGTTGGGCGCTTCCGGCGCCACAGCCGATTTCTTTCAGGACTTGGGTCACCGGACCGAGCTTTCCACCACCGGAAATGGGCAACAGATTATACGCACCGCCGCCGTAAGCAGCAGCCACCAGGTACTGACCATGAGGAGCGAGAGCTAAGTGTCGTGGCCCCGTAGCCGACAATGAAAGCGGTTGCCGGTCAACTAAGCTGAGCATCCCGCTGTTTGGAGCAATGGCGTAAGACTCCACCGAACCATTCGGCAATCCCAAGTACTCTTCTACTTCGTTGATCGCAAATAACAGCTTGTTGTCCGGGCTCAGCACGAGAGAGGCGGGCCGCCTGCTGGTGATGGATTGCTTCAGGATCCAGCGCGATGGGGAAACCCTATATACGTCGATACGGTCCGGGCCTCCAACGTAAGCGAACAGCGGCTCTGACGACCCGGCAACCGAAGGAGTTGCTGCCGTTGCATTTAGTGCGGCTACAGCCGGCACCGATGCAATTGCCTGTAAGAAGCGGCGGCGGCTACCCTTGGATGTCCACCCCATCAGGCCTGCTCCCGTTTAGGCCGAATCGACATAGCGTGATGAAAAACGTTATGTGGGTCGTAGCGCTGTTTTACTTCCTGCAGAAACGGATACAGATCTCCATTGCCGTAGTAGAGCTGCGGCCAGAATTGGTAGGCAAGCATGTCCCGATCCGGATAATTGATGTAGCAGCCTTCATAGTGTTTGCCCGGGTAAGGCGTTCCGGCAAACTCAGCTGGGACGTTCTCACCTGTGTACAGATCCGTATAGAAGTCGCTCATCCATTGCAAACGGGCCGCGTCATCATCCCGGTTATGCCAATAGGATTGGTATTGCAGCTTCATTATGGAAGACCGCTGCCAGCTTGCGGTTTCCTCGACAAGATTCGGCCGGTTGGTTGCGCCGCCATAAGAGTCAACGGCCAGAACAGCACCCTTCAGGTCTACTCCTGGAATGACACGCCGGAGATGCTTGTAGATACATTTGGCTTCTGCGGACGTGAAGTTTTCCCTCATGTAAGTTGACTTGTACTTGGCACGATACAAACCGCTGCCTGTGCCATTCACAGTGGCATCCAGCCAAAGCTGTTTGGTCAGTTCATGCTGTCCAGGACACGGCTTGGCAGACGGTCGGCACTCCCCGAATCGATCTAAGAACTCATTCACAACGCGCAGATCCTGGCAAGTTCCATCAGGGTTGCAAAACTGCAAACTTAAGTGGAAGCGGCCCGACGATGAGTGGGTCAAATCCAAAACCGTAAACAAACCCCAGTTATCAGGATCCTTACCGCGAGTGGCCCAGTAATCACCGTAAGTCAACAAGATGTCGACGAGGCGTTCTTCGGTCATAGTGGCCCAGTCGAAAGAGACGCCCCCGCTCACGATCTCTGCCGGGGGGTGTGGGAGTTTGTCGAAGAGGTAACCGGTGATGATGCCGAAGTTTCCGCCGCCTCCGCCGCGGCAGGCGCGAAACAGATCAGGGTTGTGAGATTGATCTACACGCTGGAGTTGAACTTTGCCTTTGGCGTCGACGGTAAGAATGTCGACAGCCGACAGCCAGTCAACAGTGAGGCCTTGGAGCCGTGACCAGACACCATATCCACCGCCGCAGATATGTCCGCCCGCCCCTACCGAGTAACATGAGCCCGCAGGAATGGTTACGCCATGCCGCTTGAACAAATCCTGGTAAACATCGCCAAGCTGGCGACCGGCGCTAATCCGATAACGGCCATTGTCGCCCGGCAAATTGGGGGCAGTCAGCAGGCTCAGGTCCAAGATCGAACCGCCTGGATTGTTCACCACAAAGTCTTCGTAGCAGTGCCCGCCGCTTCGAACAGTGGGACGTCGGCCCTCATCGACCACACGCTGCAGGACCGCGGCTGCCTCCTCTGCTGTTTCGCACAGTTCGACCGAATGCACCGCGTCGGTATGGGACACCGGCCAGCGAAGGTTACGGCTTTTACTCAGCGTGTTGTAGCGAGGATCCTGCCTGGTGATAGGGGCGGCCATGGCTGATTCATTTTGCCACTCTCTGATGGGCCTGCCATTGGGCTTGAACCTGCGAGGCGGTTTGGCAGCGATGCGCACGTTATAACGTGTTCGTAGGTGGAAGGAGCTGTAAATGAAGGATGCGAGTACCCGACGTGATCTTCTCGGCAAGGCGGGAAGTGTTCTGGGAGGCCTCAGCATGGCGGGTGAGGCACGCGCCGGCAACGCTGATGGGGCTCAGCTGGCTACAGCAGGCGAAGACTATTACGAAAAGCTGGGCGTCACTAAAATAATCAACGCCGCCGGCACCTACACCGTTCTAACCGCGTCCGTGATGCCGCCGTCTGTACAGGCCGCGGTGGCCAAAGCTGCGCAGCATCCAGTGCGCCTTTTCGACTTGCAGAAAAGAGCGGGCGAGTACCTGGCGCGAAAGCTTCAGTGCCAGGCAGCGATGGTCACCGCAGGTGCTGCATCAGCATTAACGCTGGGCACGGCGGCGTGCATTCAAGTCATGAATCATGCTCCGATCACTGCCGTGCCAACCAGAGTTTCGGAGTTAAAGAGGACCGAGGTTGTGATCCAGAAAGCCCACCGGTATGGATATGATCATTCGATTGAGATCTGCGGGGTCCGGTTCAAAGAAGTCGAAACGGTCGACCAGTATCGGAACGCGTTAAACGAACGGACCGTAATGGCTCATTTCTTCAACGCTGCTGAAGAAGGCGCAATCAGCCGTGAGGACTGGATACGAGTGGCGCACCAGTACGGGGTGCCGTGCTTTAACGACGCGGCCGCTGATGTCCCGCCAATTTCGAATCTTTGGAACTATACAAAGATGGGTTTCGACCTGGTGACATTTTCAGGCGGGAAAGGTATTCGCGGTCCGCAAAGTGCAGGCCTTCTGTTAGGGCGCGAAGATCTGATTGCGGCAGCCACAGCGACTAACAGCCCCTTTGATGACGGTGTCGGTCGTGGAATGAAAGTAGCCAAAGAGCAGATCGTGGGCATGGTGGCCGCAGTGGATTGGCTGCTGAGTCAATCGGACGAACAGATGGAAGCGGAGTTCAGGGGCCGGGCTAACCGCATTTCGGATCAGCTCAGAGCTATTCCCACCCTGGAGGCGACGATTGCAGTCCCGTCCTTTGCGAACCACGTGCCTCACCTGCTGCTCCGGTACGATCAGAAGCACGTTAAGATTGCACCGCTGGAGGTAGCCAGAAAACTACGCGAGGGCCGTCCCAGTATCGAGCTGAATCCATCCACCGGCAGGAGAGAAGGCTCCGCAGGGCTGATTTCTAACGAGAACACGATTGTGGTGGGCGTCTGGATGCTGGAGCCCGGTGAGGACGCCATCGTGGCACGACGACTGCGTGAAGTTCTGACCGAAGCGATGCATGCTTAGCGGCGGAACGAATTAGCGCTATTTCTGTTTTTGATTGACATGAGTTGCGCTCAAGAAAATAGATGATAAGACTCTAATCGCTATGTAGGAGTAGACCAGGGCAAGGCGCTGGGCATCGTTTGAAGACATTGATTGAAACCTATTCATGACACCAGGAGACTGGGAAGGTTTGTGATTTGCTGCTCGCGAGCAGAAAGGCGGAAGAGGCAACGGAGGCAGATAGGTTCGTAATGTACAAGCTGACTGGCCGTCAATTTCCAGCAGCTGTTCGCGTAAACAAAGCAGACATTTTAGAGCTGTTAGAATCTGTTCGACTTCCACCAGTAGCGTCCAATTGCCCTCTGACTCGCGAGTACAGGCCAATACTTCGCCGAGAAAGAGCATGTCATCGTGCTCTACTGTGACAGCTTGAGACACTTCGAGCGGCCGGTGGCAAAATAAACGGAGTCGTTTAGTTTCGAGACTATGGAAGACACCTGCTATATACTCTTTTGGCGGGAATCTGCTGAACGGAATCAATGTGATCTTGCAGCTCAGCCGCGTGGAAGATTCAACAATCACTTGTCAACTCCTAATAATGCAAGTCTCTGGGTAGTTTTAAGCTTGGACTTGGCTCTAATACTCGTCGGTCGTGTGCCAAGCTTTGTAGAGCCAAAAGAAAATGGGATGTTTCGTATTCCGCAAACGAACGAACTAAGCCGTCGTTATCAATCGGATGGAGGCTTGACGCCATCACCGAAGGTCAATTCCTTAGCTCTCCGGGTCAGTATGTGACGTACGAAAGACAAGGGGTTCGAGTTCATCTGAATCTTTATCGCTGTCTTTGTGCCACGGATGTTGATCTCCGTCAAGATTAGACCGGCTGGAACTGTAGAGATAACCCAAAGAGCCTCAGCGTCCCTTACAGCTTGCCCTGCCACTTCACACCCGAGCTGGTCGAGCATTCTCGGATGTCGCCGGCAATGAGACGTTGATCTTTCGACTATGGTGACGCGGAGCTTCCATCTCATTCAACGTCAGCATCTTTCCCCCCTTTTCTCTAGTAGGAGCGTAATTCGTTCTACAAAGTGTAATTAGGTCATCCTACTCTCAAACTTCGGTCAACAAGAGTTAGTTCGAATTGCTCATCATGATTGAACTAGGGAGCAAAATAACCAAAGACGTCCGTGATGAAGTGCGCCGGGTCCGTCGAGAACAGGCTGATCGCGTCTTCTTGTGCCGGCACAAGCGCCAGATTAGATGTTATGGCACCATCGCTTGCATTTAGTGTCGATGCAAGGGGTCTGGTTGAACCTTTGGGCCACAAAGTGAGAAAACTCAATTTATTGACTGGGATCGTTGTCGCGTTTAGGACCAAGGCCTCGGCTTCCCGTGGCACTCCACAGCTACTCGCAGCAAAGTCAATCGCAATCTGCCCTTCAATGGGCTTTTGTTGTCCGACCGTGCGGGAATCGAAAGCACGGCACGGTGCGAGGGTGTAAAGAGACAAACCTCCATCCCCGGGCGAAGCGAAATATCCATTGACATCGATCACCAGATCCGTATCGTCGCTGGCAAAGACGGAAATAGCACCGTTGTTTCCTGCCACTGTAATTGCAGCATTTGCTGTGACTGCTCCCGTAGGCGCATTGAGTGTGGATGCAACTGGCTGTGTCTGCCCGGATGGCCAAGTACTCATCCACCCCAAACCCCTTTTGGGAATGGCTGTATAGTTCAGCGAGTAGGCATTTGCTCGGGCCGGTAAGCCGCAAGAGGAGCTGAGGACGGGGAAGCTTCGCTCCTTTCCGGCCGGCAACGATGGTCCTCCTAGAGAGCTGGTTCCAGAGCGGGTATCGACGAGGCGGCAGGGAGTAATCGGGTAAAAGGCAAGCGAACCGGACTGCGCGCTCGGAACGAAATACCCGGAGATATCCAGGATCAAGTCCGTGTCATCGGTTGCGTAGGCCTCAATACTACCGTTAGTGCCTACAGGCACGACCAGTCCATTCGCTTTGACTCTGCCGTCCATTGAGTTAAGAACAGAGACGGATGGCTGCGGTTCGCCTCCTGGCCAAATGGTGAGCCATCGCAGGCCAGAGTGAGGAACTACCGTCGCGTTCAGTGCCAACGCTTTGGCAGCCGGCGGAATCGCGCAGGAAGAGCTGAATGCAAGAAAATTCTTACTGGTTCCGCCAGCAATAAAGGGCCCACCAGATCTGCTTCCCGGTAAGCGGGTATCCACTAGGCGACATGGTGCAATCGAAACGAATCGCAGCGCGTTATTGCCACCAATGTCGGACGACGCTGTGGGCGTGACGGGTGTGACGGGAGCCGGACTCGGTGCGGAAACAACCGGCGCTGTGGGTGTGACGGGAGTGACAGGAGCCGGACTCGGTGCGGGAACGACCGGCGCTGGAGGAGTAACAGGAGCAGCCGGCGGCGCCGGGGATGCACCAAACACACTGCTTCCTGTGTCGGTACAGGGCGAAGTGGAAGGGAGCGCACCGGTGAGGTTGGCACAGTGATTGATGATGATCTGTGTCAGCCGAGCCCGTGCCTGCTCCCAGTCATCCGGGTTGACTGACCACGAGGGACCTCCCCCCGTGTAGTAGGACGGAGTGTCGGTTTGGTATTCCCACAGAACTTGGGGGATTGTGGTATTCACAATTGCCTGCACACTGGCCGGATCGAACTGAGCGGCCAAGGTCAGGTAGTCGACATCCTGAATGCCACGTCGCCATTCTTTAATCCGCAGGCTCGCAAAGGGGCCGTCCACGCCGTATGACGTGTGACCGGGGTAGACGCTGGTGCCAGGGTAGACAAGTAGTCCATTCCCGTTGGAGGCACCCGTCCCGGTCTGGCCCAGCACCGGATCAACAAATTGGTCATCGCCCCAAGTCAAAGCCTGTGTAAACCAATCCCAAGGGGTGTTCACGTTGACATACCAGTACATGTAGCGGGCAATCTGTTTTTTGTAGGACATCCAGGGAATCTGCCTCATGGAGACTCCGTCGTCCTCGGTCAGCGCTGTTCCCGTGGCTGGTCGCTCATCGTTGTAGACCCAGAACTGGAATCCGGGAGTAGTTCGATAGGCATCTGCAACAGATTGCCCTAGGGTGGGGCTATCGCAACTAGGAGCATTGCCACGGCAAACGCCAAAGCCCGCGGGCATAGCCGGAATAGCGACATGCGGGAAGTCCGCCTGCGCTAGTACCGCTTGGTGAGTGACGAAGGACGGCAAGTTCTGGCCCGGACCAGGATTGCGGCGGATCCATTGCGCCCAAGTCTCTACTTGAGCAAAGTCCTGTGGCGGAGGCTCGTCCTCCAGATACAGGTGAAAGGCTGTTCCTGGAAGATTGGCGCCAAACCATGAGACCCAAGCATCTGTGTGTTGGCGGAAAAGTGTTTCGTCGTATCGCCATGCTGCGACTCCGTAGTGCGCGTTGCCCCATCCTCCATAAGTACCAATGGAAAAGAAACCATCGCCCGTAGCGACACCGGGCCCGGCATATCCATTGTTCGCCGTGTACAAAGATCCATTCAGACGAGGCAGAGAACTGTCACAAGGCCGATCCATGATCGGACATTCGTTCTCGCCCACGATGGTGAGCTTGTGCCGGTGAAACAGCTCAAAATACCGGTCAGTGATCTTTTGGATGCGTAAGCCCGCCGGCGTTTGCCAGTTGGCGTACTGATGATAGCCGGCTACATACCGCCAGGCAATGTCGCTCGTATCGAGAGGAATCATCGTCTTAGCTGACGGAGTGTCTGGGAGAGAAAAGCTGTTAACGGTCAACTGCACCGGAACCGTATGAGTAGGGGAACCGTTCTCGCTAACCGTGACGACCCCACTATAGATTCCTGCCGGAACGTTTTTGGGGATGTAAATATCGGACCAGACTCCCTGGTTCTGGCCGGCTGCAATGCCAAAATTGGAAATCAGGTCATACGGCACCATGATGTCTGGATAGTGAAGGTCATGGTCCGGACGGTCGGTCCACAAGCCCTGGCCTTGCCCATTGCTGCCACTCCAAGACCGTTGGAAGCGAACGGGAGTAGCCCGTTCGTCCCATTTGCCGTACCCGAAATAACTGAGCCCACGTATCTGGAGATAACGTACGTAAAAGAGTTCGATAGGCCGCTGGGTCCAATTAAAAATGCCGTCGCCAACTGCCGGTATGGAGTGGATCTGGACGCCTCCGGGCCCGGTTAGCGTGTCGAAGGACACACTGACATTCTGAGCCTGTTGACTTCCTGCCTCCAAAATCAAATTGAAGCTAACGACTTCGTTATGTGCACCCGCTAAGGTGATGGTCGATCCATTCCAAGCTCGATTAAGCACAGTGCCGGTTTTGTTTTCGACATGCCGAGTTGCTCGGAGTTCTTCCTGCGCCACCTTGTCGCCGCCCTCATTGGCCCAGATTGCCGTAACAGCCGACGAGGGAACAGCAGCTTGAGTGGCAGGGACAACTAGCGCAAAGAAAGCAAGCGCAATGGCATGTCTGCACAGCGATGCTGGAGGTACGCAATTGGGGTGCATACAGCCTCATCGTTTATGTCTCGATTCAGTAGTAGATCGGATTGTTCCGACCAGGAAAGAAACGATGTGGTACGCACCTGGCAAACTTCGATTGACTGAGGTGCTGAATGGAGCAAGTGAACAAGCGCCAGAGCGCTTTCTCAATGCGGGCAGCTGGGTGGCTTGCCTCGGTCTGACTAGCTATCCAACTACTCACTGCAGAGAACCAAGGTCAGCTGAGCGCCTTGAACCCAAAAGGCGCTCTCGGGCTGACTTTAAGCAGTTCGGCAGAGCATCTTCCGACCGAAATGCAGTGGACTTTCTTCAGTGTGGAAGCTGTATGCTCTTTGTCTCAGAAAAAATTTGGCCCGTCTTCTATAACACTATCTACCCTCACCTGAGAGATAGAGTATGACCTATCCCGAGGTGTTAGAAGTACAGGATTTACCGACCGGGAACTTGTTCCGTAAAGCTGCTCGGTTCGGAAATTAGTACCTCGCCGGCCCCACTATTGTGCAGGAACTTATGCACATCCCGATTATCTGCGAAACTGTTTTAACACTCATTTCATTTCTCTTCCAATAATCTGCGAGTCGCCGATTAAACAAAAACGCCTACTCCTTCTCTGGCCGGCTTAGGGACAGACCTCACTCAGCGAAGTTGCGGTTTGAAGTCGAAGCGTGGTGTTCAGTTGAACGCACGAATGCTGAATCTGAGCGAGCAACTTGTGTTTTGCGGCTATTTCAAAGAATCGTTCAGCGTTGTCCAGCTTGGTGGAGCCAAGGATATACCTTATGCTGGAGCGTATAGCTAAGGCTTGACTTGATGGTAACCGCTCGCAGTGCTCGGTCCCCTCTTCCGGAGTCCTCACGACCAGAATCACAATGGACTGCTGAGTGGGCTCTATTTCAATTGCAAATTCCCGGACAGGAGTTGAGACCTGCCGGTATTCTGCTTCTCGATAGTCGCACTGATCAACTCTATTTATCCCTTCGGGATCTTTTTCCTGATGAAGAGGACGAAGACCTAAATGAGATTTGGGCAGAGCTAGCTAACGATTTGCGATCAAAAGCCCTGAAAATGGGAGCAAGTCAGGTTTTAGAGTGGCTAGAAGCTGATGCTTCGCATACCTTTCAACTCAGTGCACGTCGGCAGATCACAGGTGTCTCAGGTGATCCGAACAAAACATTGGAGGAGTTATTCCGCCAGTATGTGCTTGCTGATCAGAAAACTTCTGAAAATTGGAAGCGCTTCTCAGAAAAAACTTTCAGTTCAGATCAAATCCGAAAGGCCCAAGAGCAAGTAGGGCCCCTTCCTTCCGCAACGATCCAAATCCTCACTCTCTTGGAAGACCCGAACATGCACTTTCGGCAGCTTGAAAAAATTGTCAGCCGAGATCCCGTGCTGGCTGCTCACCTGTTACGTGTTGCCAATCTAGCGTCTTTCAATGATCCTGCGCGTACGCTGTTCAGCGCTGTGCAAAGGCTCGGGGTGGATGGGGTGAAATTCCAAGTTCTAGCCTTGACAATTCGAAAGGTATTTTCCGCACCCGCAATTCGCAAAGTATGGGATCACTCTGTCACGACCGCCCAGCTTGCGCGGCAACTGGCGCAACGCACAACGATTCCTCCAAGTGAAGCTGGACTGCTTGGCCTACTCCATGACGTTGGGCAAGTCGTGCTCTTCGGTCTAGGAAGTACATTTTCTTTTCGGCTCGAAGAGCTTCGGGATCAAGGATTCACTGCTGTAAAAGCAGAGCGAGCTCTCTGCGGTGCTAGCCACGCAGAACTAGGTGGCAGCCTACTTGCTTCGTGGTCCCTTCCGGCTGACATGGTGGAAGCCGTGGCCGCTCATCACGATCCAGCTCGTTCAGATGCACCTCTATCAGCCCTGCTTTATCTCACGGAAGCTTATGGAGAAAATGATGAAGACACGTATAGCGTCGAGGAGCATGCGATTGCAGCGCAGAGACTACACTTGTCTCCTTCGTCTTTTTCACAAAGGAAATCCGGACTAGATCCCGACCTGGCCGTTCTTCGCTTCGCGGCCTAACTGCGTGCTTACTTTCTGTCGCGAAAATGCTAGAACAACCGCAAGCTTAGCTCGATAAGGGAGGTATCCCTGTCTCCATTATGAACGAGTTCCAAGGCCCGACGTCTCTGCTCGCTCGCCCGGAGCAGACATCCGTCTGCATTCAGCGGATTCTTTTCCAGGAGCCTCGCTCTACTCTTTCGAGGGTAGTGGAAGGCAGCGACGGAGTCTGTTATCGAGCTAAATTCCTAAGCACTTCAGACTCGAACAAACGCCTTATCAACCAATGGCTCGACAGCTTTTTCTTACGGCATCTGGGAGTGTCTACAACACGAGCACAGATCCTGAACTTACCTCGCGACATCGCTAGGAATGATTCTGAGTTATACGTCCTGCTCAATCAGCAGACTCATAAGCAAGAGCCTATGCAATGCCTTGGTTTGCCATACCCTGCTCATCCCGAGCAGACTTTTTCTTTCGGGTTCCTACCCCGAAGATTTTGGGGCAGCCGAATCGCTAATCCGGCCGATCTGGCAACAACCTTTGTTTTGGACCAACTACTCGGGATGAACCACTTCCGCAATATTGTGTTCACTCGCGATCGGCCTTGTCATCCCAATTTATTTAGGGCTTACATGATTGCGAACCAGGACATCCTTGGTGGCAGCGAGTGGAAGATTGAGAGTCGGCTCAACCTTAAGTTGTATTGCAATTGGCATCCATACTCCGCCCTTGCCCCAGCTTGCTGGCTAGAAGCGTTGGACTTCGTCGGATCCCGACCATTGCCCGACTGCCAAACAGCGCTCGCTGGGCTACCCGCCGCTTGGCTGAAACAGCACGAACGATCCGAACTTGAGTATCTCTTTGAGCAGCTTCAGTACCGGCAGCAAACCTTGTCGGAATGGATTCAAATACCGAGTGATTGTCTGCAGATCCCTGCTCCTCTACTACTCAAACCGGATTCGAAGCCGACGACTTTGGTCATGAGTTCTCCTGCACGCAACCCGGCCTTAACCAATCACCTTGTGCCTTGAATGCAGACCGCTTCTACCCATCCCTTCCTTCGTCCAAAGGCAATCCAGCACCGGTTCAGATTAGCCGGAGATCTTTTCCGCCTCAGATCAGGCACTCACCCCAGGAAAAACGGATCATCTCGCATTTCTCATAAAGTAAATTCAGTAACGTGCACGTCATAACGTGTTCGTAGGTGAACGATTCTAACGAGAACACGATTGTGGTGGGCGTCTGGATGCTGGAGCCCGGTGAGGACGCCATCGTGGCACGACGACTGCGTGAAGTTCTGACCGAAGCAATTTGATGTCTTGTTAACCGGTCAGCTTTGGCCCCCATTGTTGGTTTGAAGCCGAAAGTTGTTTGGCTCCCCAGGTAGGATTCGAACCTACAACATTTCGGTTAACAGCCGAACGCTCTACCATTGAGCTACTGAGGAGCATCTGACGTCGTGCTGACGCGTGAGGTCTTCCCCATTAAATCACATTCGCCTGGAACATTGCTTTTGGATGCTACGCTGAAAACTTCCATGCAACTTGAGAAGGTGTACGAGCCCCAGCGTCTGGAGCCGCACTGGGTGCAATGGTGGATTGAATCGCACCTTTATCAGGCAGACTCTGCAACTGCCCAACCCGGCAACGTGTTTTCGATGGTGATCCCGCCACCGAATGTGACCGGCTCGCTTCACATCGGGCATATGCTCGACCACACCATCATGGATGTCGCCGCGCGCTGGCATCGTATGCAGGGGAAAGCTGTTTTATGGCTCCCTGGAACCGATCATGCGGGCATCGCAACCCAGATGGTTGTAGAGCGGCAGTTGGCTGCTGAAAACCTGACTCGTCAAGGCTTGGGCCGCGCTGAATTCGAGCGCCGCGTGTGGCAGTGGAAGGAAGAGTACGGCGGCCGCATCAATAATCAGATTCGCCGTGAAGGCGCGAGTGTTGATTGGTCGCGTGAACGGTTCACTATGGATGCGGGTCTGTCACGGGCTGTCCGCGAGGCGTTCGTTCGACTGTGGGAACGGGGTCTTATCTATCGCGGCCAGTACATGGTCAACTGGTGTCCGCGCTGCCAGACCGCCATCTCCGATGTGGAAACAACGCACCAGGCCATCGACGGTCATCTCTGGCACATTCGTTATCCGCTGGCCGATTCAGACGAGGGCCTGACCATCGCTACGACGCGTCCAGAGACTATGCTGGGCGACACCGGCCTTGCGGTTCACCCGGATGATTCACGCTACTTGCACCTGCACGGCAAACTCGTGCATGTTCCTCTGACGGATCGACTGGTGCCCGTCATTGCCGACGCGATGGCTGACCCAAAGTTCGGCACCGGTGTTGTGAAGCTAACTCCTGCTCATGACACCAATGATTTCGAAGCAGGCAAACGCCATGGCTTGCCGTCGTTGAAGGTGATCGGTGAGGATGCGCGCATGACGGCCGCGGCTGGACCCTACGCCGGCCTCGATCGGTTTGAAGCACGTAAGCGCGTCGTCGCTGCCCTGGAACAATCGGGCGAATTGATCAAAGCTGAACCGTATGGGGTGAATGTTGCCCGGTGCGACCGCTGTAAGACCATCATTGAGCCGCTGGTTTCCAAGCAGTGGTTCGTCCGTACCAAGCCGCTGGCTGAGAAAGCAATGGACGCGGTGCGCTCCGGGCGCATTCGATTCGTTCCGGACGATCGCGAACCGGTCTTCTTTCAATGGATGGAGAACATCCGTGACTGGTGTATCTCGCGCCAGCTTTGGTGGGGCCACCGCATCCCTGCCTGGCATTGCCGTAATTGCACAGAGATCACCGTAGCGCGCGAGACTCCGCAGACTTGCCCGCACTGCCATTCGACTGAAGTAGAGCAAGATGCTGATGTTCTTGATACCTGGTTCAGTTCCGGCCTTTGGCCTTTTTCCACTCTTGGCTGGCCCGAGGAGACGCCCGACTTCCGCGCCTTCTATCCGACCTCGCTGCTCATCACCGGCTTCGACATTCTCTTTTTCTGGGTGTGCCGCATGATGATGCTCGGCTTGGAGATGACCGGCGAGGTTCCATTCCGTGAAGTGCATATGCACGGCTTGGTACGCGATGCAGAAAAGCAGAAGATGTCCAAGACGAAGGGCAACGTGGTCGATCCTTTGGAGATCATCGAGGTTTCCGGCACTGATGCTCTACGGATTGCGCTGCTGACTTCGGCCGGCACTGGCTCCGATATTGCACTGAAGCCTGATCGCATCGAATCGAGTCGTAACTTCGCGAATAAGATCTGGAATGCGTCGCGGCTGCTCTTTATGAACATGGAGCGATCGGACGTCAGCGGCTGGACTCCGCCTGAGCGGCTCACACTGCAATCGGACGCGGTTGAGGATGCGTGGATCTACGATCG
Organism: uncultured Bryobacteraceae bacterium; assembly: GCA_964248405.1. Classification (GTDB taxonomy): domain Bacteria; phylum Acidobacteriota; class Terriglobia; order Bryobacterales; family Bryobacteraceae; genus Bog-105. The sequence goes on along the minus strand of CAXTYH010000001.1, from coordinate 49,546 downwards.
CTTCGAGGGAGCTCGCGACACCGTGATGCGAGCGCTGGCCGTGCATCGCTACCACGAGGCGGCGCAGACCTTGTGGGATTTTATCTGGGGTGAGTTTTGCGACTGGTATCTGGAAGTGAAAAAGTTGCGCTTCCAGGAACGGTCCGGTATCGATGCCCATTGGCAGTCGCTGCTTTCCATCTATGAGGCATCCTTGCGCTTACTACATCCAGTGATGCCGTTCGTCACCGAAGAACTTTGGCAGCGCTTAACGGAGGGCTCGCGCGGATCTATCTCCCTCGCTCCCTACCCGCAAGCGTTGACCGAAGCCCCGAATCCACAGTTGGTTCAGAGGTTTCAGTTAGTGCAGTCGATTGTGACAGCTGCGCGGGAGTTACGTGGCGATCACAAGCTCGATCCCAAAGCGGAGTTGCCGGCTTCCTTACAAACTTCTGCTTTGCTTACACCGGACGAGACCGCTATGATCAGTGCTCTGGCGAAGCTCGATCTTACTGGGAAAGTGGAGACTGCGCTGACCCGATCAGGCCCAGGTTTCGATCTGCATATCCAGGCGCCGGCGGCGGCAGGGGAGAATCCGGCCCGCATCGCCAAGGAAGTCGCGCAGTTAAAGATCAACATTCAGAAGTCCAAAGGTCAACTCAGCGACGAGAAGTTCCTGAGCCGCGCGCCCCAGCACGTTGTTGCCTCTATCCGCGTGAAGCTGAGCGAGTACGAAACACAGCTGAACAAATTGCAGGGTACGGCCTGAGCCTGATGTTCGATGTAAAGCATCCGCAAGTTCGCGAAGCTGTGGAACGTGCGCTGGCCGAAGACATTGGCACGGGTGACATCACCACTGCCCTTACCGTTCCGGCAGAGAGGTTGGCGAGCGGCAAGTTTCTCGCTAAAGATCATATGATTGTGGCTGGAGCCGAACTGCTTCCGCTGGTATACGAACTGGCTGGGCGCGCATCCGTTCAGCTGTTGTGCCAATCGGGAGACGAGGCGGATGGAGGCGACATTCTGGCGACAGTGCATGGACCGGCACGCACCCTGCTGACCTGTGAACGAACGGCTTTGAATTTTCTGCAACGTCTCAGCGGGGTTGCCAGCACTGCGCAGCTATACGTCCAAGCGATAGCAGGCACAAAAGCCAAGGTGCTGGATACACGCAAGACAACACCCGGCCTGCGCCAACTGGAGAAGATGGCTGTTGCTGCCGGGGGCGGGACCAATCATCGCTTCGGTCTTTATGATGCCGTCCTCATCAAAAACAATCACATCACAGCGGCAGGCGGTGTGACGCAAGCCCTCGCCAACGCGAAAGCATTCCATGGTCCTGTCGAGATTGAAGTGCGCACCTTTGACGAACTGAACGAAGCTCTTGCTGCAGGTGCCCGCGCTCTTCTGCTGGACAACTTAACTCCCGCCGAAGCTGCAAGGTGGATTCGGCATATCAACGGCCGCGCAACAGTCGAGCTCTCTGGTGGAATTACGTTGCAAACAATCCGCGCCTATGCCGAAGCTGGCCCTGATTACATCTCCTGTGGCGCTATGACTCACTCGGCGACTGCTGTTGATATCAGCTTTCGCCTCGAACTCGAGTAGCTGCCAGTGCCGCTGAACCTCGCATCAATTCAACTCGCCCGTCCCCAGAACACCATCCACTACTTCGCTACCATCGGCTCTACCATGACCGAAGGCACACGGCTGGCACAGGCCGGCGCGGCGCATGGAACAGTGGTGTTGGCTGAAGAGCAGACTTCTGGTATGGGGCGTTTGGGCCGCACCTGGATCTCGGAGAAAGAGGCTGGGCTCTACTCCTCCACACTCCTGCGACTCCAGCTTGCACCGGCTCAACTGCCGATTGCCAGCCTGCTGCTTGCGCTTGCGACAGCCGAAGCGATGGAGCGATCGGCAGGGTGCAAGTGCGATCTTCGCTGGCCAAACGATGTTCTAGTTGACGAACGGAAGGTAGCCGGCATCCTGCCGCATCTTGTCTCCAGCTGTATCGTCGCCGGTATCGGGATCAACGTCAATCAGCAATCGTTTGATCCGAACCTTCGCACGCCGGCCACGTCACTAGCTTTAGCTACCGGCGCACCCGTTTCGCGTGAAGCTGTCCTGATTGAACTCCTCGAAGCGATCGATCGCAACTGTCAGATGCTGGCCGACACCGGGCCGCAAGCCATTCGCGACGCTTTTGCCCAGAGATCCAGTTACGCGCAGAATCGAGAAGTGGTTCTAGAAGATACTGGAGTCCGCGGATGGACGGCAGGTCTTGACCATCATGGATTCCTGCTGCTTCGTACGAGCTCCGGCAAGCTCGAACGCATTGCCTCCGGCGGAGTTCGTCCCGTTGTCTGATCAGCCTGAAGAGGACTGGCCGACCAACTACTTCAACTACTTCACTGAAGTAGAGGAGCGTTTTCAGCGGGCGCGCGGAACGGGGCTGTTCTTACTCTCACCTCTCGATTGGGCTTTGATTGACAGCTGGCGAACCGCAGGCGTTCCGCTTGAGGCGGTTCTGAGAGGCATCGACGAGGCATTTGAGAAGTGGCGAGGCCGCAAGCAGAAACGCCGCCTTGTAAACTCGCTGGCATATTGCGCACAGGGCGTGATGGGGGCAGCGGAACGAACTCCGTCCCGTGCCCAAGGTCCAGACGCCACGGGCGACCCACTTTTCGAACCAAGTCAGATTGCTGCACATCTAACGCAAGCCGCCAAGAGTTTGCGCGACCGCCCGGAACCGTCCTTAGCCGAAGTCGCTTCCGCGTTGGAACAGCTAGCCGCTGAAGCGGAAACTCACGTTCGAGATTTGGAGCAATTGGAACAGCGCCTCACGGCTTTTGAAGAAAAGATAGTGGCCATCCTGCGCGCCAATCAAACCGATGAGCAACTTTTTCAACTGCGTCAGACGCTGGCTGCTGAGCTAAAGCCTTACCGCAGTAGGATGAGTGCCGACCAACTTGCCACGCTGGAACGCCGGTATCTGGATAACGCGTTGCTGGAACGATCGAATGTCCCGCGTCTGAGCCTGTTTTATCTCCACTAGGTCTGATACAGTTTTCCTGCAATGGCAATTGAAGAACCGCGCCCGCAACGCTTGCAGTGGGTTGCGCTCAGCCTGCTTGTCATTTCCGTCTGCATCAACTATGTGGACCGCGGCAATCTCGGCGTGGCTGCCAAGAGCATACAAGATAGTTTGCACTTCGGCGCCGGCAGCCTTGGGGGTTTGCTAGGCGCGTTCTTTTGGACTTACTCGATTTGTCAGCTCATCGCCGGGAAGTTGATTGATCGCTGGAATGTGAACTGGGTCTATGCGGCCGGTTTTCTGGTCTGGTCCGCCGCTACCGGGCTGACAGGCCTGGCTACTTCCTTCACCGGCTTTTTCTTCTTGCGGCTCATACTCGGGGCGGGCGAATCAATTGCCTACCCGGCTTATTCGAAGATCATCGCCACCAGCTTCCCTGAGAGCCTACGCGGCACCGCCAATGCGCTAATCGATTGCGGGTCTAAGATCGGCCCGGCTCTCGGGGTGTTGCTCGGAGTCAAAATGATCCAAATGCTCTCCTGGCGGCCCATGTTCCTGATCATTGGCGGCGCTAGTCTACTGTGGCTCCTGCCCTGGTGCCTGATTGTGCCGCGGTTGCCTTACCGCAAAGTTCTGGAAGCGTCCCAGTGGTCACCCCCGTACTGGCGTCTCATCACGGAGCGGAAAGTCTGGGGCACGATACTCGGCCTGTTCGGGGCCAATTACACCTGGTACTTCTTTCTCACCTGGCTGCCGTACTACTTCGAGAACGACCGCCACTACTCGAAGAACGAACTAGCCTGGATTGCCTCCCTTCCCTTCTGGTCGGTTTCGATCGCGTCCATGCTGTTCGGCCTGGCTGCCGATGCGCTGGTTCGGCGAGGTTTCCACGCCGGCCGTGTCCGCCAGGCATTCGTTTCGGTGGGACTTGCCGGCTGTTGCCTGTTCATGGTGCCGGCCGTGTTGGTGCACCAAAACTGGGTGTCAAATATGCTGTTCGCGCTCGCCAGCGTCTGCATGGGCGGGTTCTCATCCAACCACTGGGCTTTCACCCAAACTCTGGCCGGGCCGGAAGCGGCGGGTAAGTGGACCGGCTTCGAAAACTGTCTGGGCAACTTTGCCGGCGTGATTGCACCTTGGGTGACCGGGCTTGCTCTTCATCAGTTCCACTCGTTCATCGTTGCTTTTATGATTGCGGGGGTGGTGCTCTTACTGGGAGTACTTGGCTTCTCTCTGGTCGTCGGCGAGCCAAACCAGGTCAAGTGGCGAGCAGACTCGCTTCCATTGGATACTGTGGTTAACCCTGCATCGGTAAGCAATTAGGTTGAGTCACCTCGGCCCACGCTGCTGGTGCACGAACCGTCTCTGGGTGGGCTGCCTTCCTCCGAGTTGTCCACCCAGAATCTTCTTATTTTCGCGCTACCATCGCGAGGCGAAAGGCCGGCCGATAAACTTTCACCTGTGCGCCCGCAATGCCGGCCCGCCTGCTTAATTCCAGGAGTTCACCCTTTCGCAGAGCTGCCCGGACAGAGATTATGCCGTCGTGGACCGTCAGGCGCCCCCACTTAAAAAGCAGTCGGGTTGCCGGAAGAAATAGATAAGGCAATATGTTGCGCTCCAGGTCGCAAACGAAAAGCGCTTTCTTGGCAACGGCGTAGAAGCTGCGCAGGAGTTCCACAATCTGGTCGTCAGGAAAATGGTGGAGGAAGGACGAACACAGCACGTAATCGAAAGTTGCTGGGGCAAAGGGCAATCTGAACGCATCAGAGATCACTTTCGGCATCGGAGCATCGCGTAGGTTGGTCAGGTTGTAGTCCAGGTTCACCACAGCTGCTTTTGGGTACTCAGCTTGAAGTACTCGCGCGGTATCGCCGGATGCCGCTCCCACATCCAGGAGCGTGAACGCAGAGTCAATCGTTACCACTTGAGCCAGCGTCTTGCGAATCGCGGAGTGGCCTCCGAAGTTGCGGTTTATGCGAATCAAGTCCTGGAGGTTCGGCCGCGCTTCTTCCGGGTCGGCGCTATCAAGCAATTCCTGCCGTATCAGGCGTTTGGCAAACATATCTTAATCGGAGCGGTCAACTCTCATAGGTGCAACTGTCGGGCCATCTGAAACATAATAGTAAGCAGGAACGTCCTTCGGTACAAGCAACCCATGAGCACTACATCACAGCCCACCTACATCATTCCCTCTCCCGCCGCCCCGAACTGGAAGACGCCTCTTCTGGTAGTTGTTCTTCTTCTTCTGGCCGCTTCCAACATTTTCCTTTATGTGCAACTCGAACATGCCCGAGCTGACAGCCGAGGGGAGATGGCGAAACTAACCCAGCAAATTAATGGCTCCATCGCCCAGATGCGTCTGGATTCCTCGGCTGCCGTCCAACGCTCTTCCAAGCGCGTAGAAGCTTTGCAATCGCAGCTGGCTCAGTCCCGTCGTGCGGCAGAACGCGCCGTAGGCCAGGCCAAGGTTGACGCTCAGCGCCAAGTCGATAGTTTGCAAGCCAAAGTCACCGAAGAGCAGGCGCAACAGCAGCAGGCCATTGCCGCCGTGAAGCAGACTGCAGATACCGCAACCACGCAGATCGCTAGTGTCTCCACGGACGTCGGCTCTGTTAAAAGCACCCTGGACCAAACGGTCTCGAGCCTCAAGAGTGCGCGTGGCGAACTCGACAGCCACTCCAGCCTGATTGCCACCAATGGTAAAGAGCTGCAAGCTTTGCGTGAGCTTGGCGAGCGCAATTACGCCGAGTTCACCATCAATAAAGATAAGACCCCAACTCGTGTCGGCGACGTCATGGTCCAATTGAAGAAAGCTGATCCTAAGCGGAATCGCTTTACCATTGCAATCACGGCCGACGATAAGGTTGTGGAGAAAAGAGACCGTACGCTGAACGAACCCATTCAGTTCTACACCCTGAAAGCCCGGCAGCCGGATGAGATCGTCGTCAATTCGGTTACCAAAGACAAGATCGTCGGCTACTTGGCCACCCCTAAAGTCCAGAATGGGCGAGCGGGCGCCTAACCCGAACCGGAGAAAAAACAATGAGATATCCTGAACCACTCATCGCCCCCATGCGGGCAGACCTGACCCAATACGGAGTGGTGGAAACCCGCACTCCGGCCGATGTGGATCGCCTGCTTGGTCCAAATAGCGGCAACGTTTTGATGATTGTTAATTCAGTGTGCGGATGTGCAGCTGGTAAGGCACGCCCGGCAGTCGGAATGGCTCTTGCAAACGAGCATAAGCCGGATGCTGTCGGAACGGTATTCGCCGGAGCCGATGTGGAAGCGGTGGCTCACCTCCGCGAGTTGCTCGCCGGATTACCGCCTTCCTCGCCCTCCATGGCTTTGTTTCGCAATGGCAAACCTTTGTTTATGCTTCATCGGCACCAGATCGAAGCTCGGCAAGCGCCGGAGATTGCCCAGATCCTTACCAGCGCGTTCGATGAGTTCTGCGCAAGAGCAAAACAGTAGAGCCGCATCGGTCCGGGTCTAAGCTCGAGCAGCCACCCGGACCTTTCCTTCGCGAATCGCTTTCTGAAATTGCTCGTAGTCTGCTTGGGCTTGGCCTGCGTATTCAAGCCCATACGCCACCAATGCGTCAACGATCTTTTCCGGCCCACCCATGTATCCCTTGATCTTCAAAGCATCGCCCGACCGGGCATGACCGCGAGCTAACAGTTCGCCGGCCACTGATGCCAGAGCGCCTAGTCCATCTTCCTTCAATTGCTCCAGATCTACTTTTCCCTTGTGATCGTTCAGCTGTCTAACCACGAAGTGCTGCCCTTCCCACTCCGTCCACCCCAGCATTAAATCCGAAAGAGGCTGAATCTTCAGCTGGCCTTCTGCTACTCGCCGACCCTGGTGGCAATTCGACGTACTGCAATCTTCCAGGTAAGGAGCATAAGCCGATTGCACCTCCTGCTTGATTTGAAGAAATAGAGGATCCTGGTCGCCATTGCCGAAGAGCAGCACGACGTAGTCTCGTAACCCAACGCTGCCCGTGCCCACTACTTTGAATGCGACGTCCTCAATTTGGTAAAAGTCGAACAGGTGTACCCGCTCGGGCGCCAACCGGCTTCGATACGGTTCCAGCGATGCTACGACTCCGGCCTTTTCTCTACCAATGACGCGCCATAATAAATCAGCAATCTTTTCGAAAGAGTATCTGCCGTCTTTCCCTTTCGTTGTATACCTCTTAAGAAGGTCCGCTGGATTTGCCCGCTCGGCTTGGTTCAGAGCCGCCAGAACCGGTTGCGACTTCTTAATCCGGCGAATCTGGTAACGCGCTGCGACTAAAACTGATTCTTCAGCGAGTTCCTCCAGCAGTCTGCAGTAACTGGCCGCAAAGGTTTGGACGGCGCGCGTACAGGTAGACCTCCCATGGTTCGATTCAAACCCAGCCAGCACCAGGCTCGCTGCCATTCGCTTTACGTCCCACTCCCACGGGCCGGAAATTGTCTCGTCAAAATCGTTGATGTCGAAGACCACGCGTCCATCTGGAGCTTCGAATGAACCCATATTCTGCACGTGTGCATCGCCGCAGAGTTGAACATTGATCTCCGTATGTGGTTCAGCCGCCAGATCGGCAGCCATAATCGCGACCGAGCCTCGGAAAAAGGCGAACGGCGAGACGGCCATCCGGGCATACTTTAAGGGAAGCAGCTTTTTGATGCGCCCCCCATCATGTTGCAGAAGAAGATTGATGGGATTGAACTGGCGGGTACGAGAGTGTACTTGAGACAGCTGCTTTCGGCTTAACGCTTCGCGTCGCTTGCGACCTTCCTTCAGTCGCATCTCCCGTCGTGCTGCCGCGGTAGTTGTCTTGGATTTCGCACGGGCCGGCGCTACTGCTTCCATTTTTGGACGAGACCGAATTGTAACAATCCAGGAAATCTGGAGCGCTTGCTCCTTGTAAGCCAGACTACTTTGGCGGCGATAGCATTGTGGTCACGACTCGATATAGCCCGTGTCGGTCGATATACTGGCGCACCGAGTCGGGCAACTCCGGCGTAGGCTGACCGGCAGCTAGCCTGGCTCGAATGGTAGTGCTGGCAAAGGGGAGCTCCAGGCCATTCATGGGCAGGACACGAGCTCCCGCAGCAACCTCGTACGTCTCACCCGGACGTGTCGCCACAATGAATGTAGTTATCTGAACAACCTCCTGCCAGCGCCGCCATGTTTTCAGGTCGTTGAACGCATCTGCTCCAATTAGAAAACACAGGTGGTCGTCTGGGGCCATCTCCCTTCGGAACCGCTCCAGTGTGTCCACCGTATAGCTGCGCTCTTTGCCTTCTTCCAACCGAGATGCTGAGAACGCCGGGTACGGTATACACGCTAGCCGAACCATTTCAAATCGATCTTCATACTTGGCCAGCCCCGCTATATCTTTGTGCGGCGGGTTGGCCGCCGGAATAAACACAATCTGCTGGAGATTGAAGCGCTTCTGCGCTTGATCGGCAATCTGCAGATGAGCCTTATGAATCGGATCGAACGTGCCGCCAAAGAGACAGATCCGCCGGCCCTGCTTCATGCCTTGCTCTGTCCCACCTCGCTGGTGATTTGGTCGCGTGCTGCCTGGGTTGCCAGTTCGTCACAACGATTGTTGTCGGCGTGCGAGGCGTGTCCCTTGGTCCAGGTCCATTGCGCCTTATGGGTTGAAACCAGCTGATCAAGTTCCACCCACAAATCCTGATTGACCACCGGCTTCTTGTCTGCACGCCGCCACCCGTTCCGCTTCCAGCCATGAATCCAGGTGGTGATACCGTTCTTGACGTACTCGGAATCGGTAACGATTTCAACTGCGCAGCTTTCCTTTAGCCGCTTCAGTCCCTCGATTGCCGCAGTCAATTCCATGCGATTGTTGGTGGTTTGCGATTCGAAGCCAAACATCTCCCGCTTGAAATCGCCGAAGCGTAGGATGCATGCCCATCCGCCCTTGCCCGGATTGCCCAGGCACGCACCGTCGGTAATCAATTGGACTTGTTTCAAGCGACTTCTGCCAGCTCTTCGCTGAAGAACCGGTCGACCGTTTCCAAAATCTGTCCTACGCTGGTAGCGCGGTAGACGTCTGTGCGCAGCTTCGAGCCGTTGCGTACGCCATGCGTGAAGTACGTGGCAAACTGCTTCATGCGCCCGACAGCATCCACGGCACCGTACTCCTGCAACATCAAGTAGTAAACCTTCATCATTCGATAGCGATCGCGCTCCGGCGGCACGACGTAGCCACCGGTTGCCAGGTACTCGGCCAGCTGGCGGAAGATCCAAGGATTGTACGAGGCGGCACGCCCGATCATCACGGCATCGCATCCGGTCTCCCGCACCATGCGCACGGCATCTTCGGGCGTTTCGATATCGCCGTTACCGATTACAGGGATTCTTACCGCGGCTTTCACCTCGGCGATCCGCGTCCAGTCGGCGCGCCCGCTATAGCCTTGCTCGCGCGTGCGGGGGTGTAAGGCCACTGCGGATAGCCCGCAATCTTCGGCCAGCCTTGCCATCTTTACCGCGACTAAGTCCTGATCACTCCAACCAGCTCGGAACTTGCACGTCAAGGGAATGCTTATCGCCGCCTTGACTTCCCGCAGGATGGCTTCCACCAACGGCAGATCGCGCAGCAGTCCGGAGCCACCATTGCATTTGACCACTTTGTTCACCGGGCAGCCGAAGTTGATATCGACAATATCGAAGCCACGGTCCTGGCAGACCCGGGCGGCCTCAGCCATCACCTTTGGATCGGAGCCGAAAAGCTGACAGGTAATCGGGTGCTCTTCTTCCTGGAAGTAAAGATAGCGGAACGTACGGGTGTTTGGCCGAACGGCGGCGTTACTGATAACGCCATGCGAACTGGTGAACTCGGTCATGAGTAACCCGCACCCACCCTGATTTCGAATGAGTCGACGGAAGACGGTATCGGTGACGCCTGCCATGGGCGCCAGCACCGTAGCGGGCGCGATAGAGATCGGGCCAACTGAATAGTGTGCGGGAAATTCCGGCATGCTTCTCTATTTTAAGCGGAGCTCGGTGAGTTGCCGTCAGGCGCTTCGAGCAGCCGCCACCTGGATGCGTCGAGACGTCTCGGACTGCCTTCGACAGACTCGCTCTCCGGCAGCACTTCCGCCATCGCGGGTCGCAAACCTTGGAACTTACGGGCCGAGGCTAAGACGTTCTTTTCCAAGGAACCTACTGTGTCGTTATAAGTGGTCACAGTCTTCTCGATTGCGTCCCCCAGCTTAGAAAAATGCCCATGCATGGTGCTCAAGCGCTTGTAGAGCTCGAGCCCGGTCTCTCGAATCTTCTCTACGTTTTCAGCCAGAGCCTGCTGACGCCAGCCGTGCGAGATGGTCAGCAGCAGCGAAATGAGCGTCAGAGGCGTAGCCAGCAGAACCTTCTTTTCCACACCGAAGTCGAGCAGTGTCGGGTCAGCTTCCAGCGCTGCGCTGAAGAGCGACTCTAATGGCAGAAAAGCAATAACGAACTCGGGCGAACAGGGCTGTAGCCGCTCCCAGTAAGCTTTCTCCCCAAGGCTCTTAACGTGTGTGCGAACCTGGCGCGCATGATCAGCCAGAAGCTTTGCCCGCTCCCCATCATCGTGGCATTCAACGGCTTTTAAGTAGGCTTCCAGCGATACCTTTGAATCCACAATCACCTGGCACTGGTTCGGCAGTCGAACCGTCAGGTCCGGCCGCTGATTGGTTTCGCCAAACAGAGTTTTCTGCTCAGCAAAATCGCAATATTCCAACATGCCGGCCAGCTCGACTACGCGGCGTAATTGCATCTCGCCCCAATGTCCGCGCTGGACAGGTGACCGCAGTGCTGTCTTCAGTTGTTCGGTAGAGAGCCGCACTCGCTCCTGAAGGTGGGTGAGTGTTTGCACCTGGGCCGTGATGTCGGAGTAAGCGCCCACCCGAGACTTCTCGATGGCCTGCACCTGTTCTTCGAAGCGCTTTAGACTCTGATGAACGGGCTCGATCAAGTGCTGCATCTGATCCCGGCTGCGATCCAGGAACAATTGACTGTTACTGTGAAGCGCGTCATTGGCGAGCCCGCGAAATTTCTCTTCCAACTGGAACTTGGTTTCACTAAGCACGCGGATCTGCACATCGGCTACTTCCTGAATGCGCCGGCTTTCGGCTTCATTCTCCAGGGCGAGTCGCCTCGCTGATTCCAGCTCCGTTCGGGTATGCCGCTGCTCAGCCCGGACCTCGGTCGCCTCGCTTCTCCAACGCCGGGCTTCTGACCACTGATAGGCCGCCGCAGCCACTGCTAACAGCAGCACCAGCAGACACAGAACCACCGCAACTATCACTTGGGATATCCGGTGGCCGCCTTAAACAACTGCAACGAATTGTACGCGATAGGGCAATACACAGCCCGGTCCGGCATGTCCCACATGCGGCTGATGAAGGAACCGTTCCCTTTCACCAGATGAGGAAAGAGTTCGCACGTCTGGGGCCGCGCATCATACACCGAGCAGAGATTCCCATCCAGAAACACGCAGCCATTCTCCCCTCGGCGCAGGATGCGCCCCTCTTCAGGAGTCTCCACGGTGTAGTCGCGCAGAAACTCGTGAGTCCGAACGCCAATAAACTTTGACAAGCGCTCTACGTCGCGATCGTTCACCTTGGTAGTTGCGACACGGCAGCAGTTTGCGCAGGCGGTACAGTCGATCTTCTCTTCCACTTCCTGGGCAATAGCCTTCAGACGCTGCTCCGGGTAATTGCGACGCCGTAGCCAGGCTCGGAATTTGCCATTCTCAACACGGTTCTTTTCCCCGTGACGCTCAATCTGCACGAGGTCGGTCAGCACTTTATAATTATCTCAGCAATTCCGACGAATTACACTTGGCGGTGAAGGTTCAGCCGAGTTCCTACAGCCCACCAAAGAGATAAGGCGCGTCATTCACCCTCCCAATAGCGCTTATCCGTCGATTTGAGTTCCTTAAAAGCCCCTTCAGCATGCGGCTCCATCGACGAAGAAGGTAGAGGTGAAATGGTGGTTCTGGTCGCGTGCGGGTCCGCTTCGCAGTAGAAGAACCATTCTCCTTGGCGGCACGTCCAGGCACGCCCTGAGAGCTGCAGCAGAGGGTCTACTATCTGCCCATTCTGGGGAAGCCCGACAAAGAAGATCAGATCAGTGCGGGTGAGAATCCGGTCTCGCGCTTCTTTTGATTGCAACAACTCCCGGCGTGTCTGTATTGGATTAAGCAGTTCGAAGTTGCTCAGCTGGCTATTCGGCCGCCGCCCCGCACTTCGATTGATGGGCAGAATATTGGGAGGGCCGGCCCATGGATCGTTCAGAAGCAAGACGTTCGATCGACGGAAGAATCGGGCGCCGCTCCACAGATGATAAGGATTTTCGGTCAGCCTGCGAGGGCCGATCGTTCTGGAGGCGTCTAAGAGCAATCCCGCCTTGCTATGACTTCCCGCAGCTATGCTTTCCACTTGCATCAGGTCACGTGCCACCGGCCGAACCAACCTTTCAGCGACTGTCAAATTTAAGCCGGCAAAGAGCAGAGCGCCCACGTAAAGAACCCTTCGCGTCCCAAGGCTGAGGCCGCGGCATGAACTTGCCGAAGCAAATGCAAACAGAAATGCATAGATGACTAGTCGTTCGCGGAAGCAGTCCAGCCCATTCACTCGTGAGGGCAGCAACGGCAGCAACAGACTTACTCCGGCAGCGCAAATCAGCATCGTCGAAGATGCCTCCAGCTGCTTATACATCCAACAACTTTTGAAGCGTCTCCAACCCAACCAGAAGAAGAACAGGAAAGCCGTGCCCAAAACAAAGCGGTACAGCTTCGTAGAAAGGCCCCCGGAGCCTAAGCACATGTACTGCAGCAGGGCGAGTTGCCGCAACCAGGTTGTGATCGGTACGTGGTTCGGAACCGCCGTCGCTACATGGCTTGAATTCACGAAGAGACGCAGATAACAAACTGAGCTGACGGCAGCGCCAAACACCATCAACTCCACTCGAAGCTTGCCTGCCGTCTCCTTCCAGCTAAGACCCGCGGCCGAACGAAGATTGAAGATCCGGACACATACATCGACTAAAAGGCAGCCGATCATCATCAGAAGTGGCACTGGATGCGTGAATTCCACCACCACCGTGGCGCAGCCAAACAGGACGAAGTACCTACGACGTCCCGCCACCGCCCGCAACCAGAAAGCCATAGCCCAGAGAGAAAGCCCCAACGAAAAGCAAAAATTGTGAAATCCCATGAATAGCGGCCAGCCCAGAATGACTGGGAAGATCCAGAGTGAGACCAGTGTGCCCGTTTGTCCGATCGACCTGGCGAGCGCTCGGAAACCAGTTGCCAATGCGGTGAGGATCAAACAGACCATGATCTTCTCTGCCCAGATCGCATCCATCACGGAGGTGAGCGCATATAAGATCGCGTACTGGACCGTGTACGGGGGAAGCGGACTGCGTAGCGCATACGAGCTGCTGAACAGTTCGTTTCCACCGGTCAGTTGATGCAATGCATGAACGTAGTAAAGGTGCACCGCACCGTCCTGGGTTGGAAAGAGTGGAAGCGAAAGTACCCAGATGCAATACAACGCCAGCATCGCTATGAACGCTCCCGGATAGGACTTCGGTTCTTCAGGTATCGCCTTGCTTAGGTCAGGCTGGTAGATCAGTACAGATTTCAGCCAACTGGTTCCGCTTATTTGTTTCGTCGCTAGAGGTAAATTCACACCCCTCTGTTCGGCCCTTTTCGCTTCGATCAGTAGTCCTGCACGGTTCAACACAGTACTCAAGGCGAAGGTCGGAATAATCCGATGGGCGAGAATCGGCGGAATTTGACCACCACACTATTGCGCTGAAGGATTTCAGCCGAAGAAAACTCTATGGCGACAGCACAGTATGATTTGGCGGTTTCCCTTGAACAATCGTCGGAATTCCTTCGGCCGAGCCCGTACGGCCTCGGTCAGGACTCCGGAACGTTTGCTAGGCCCAAGGCACGAATTGTAATTCCCTGCTATAACGAAGAAAAGCGGCTACCGGTGGAGCGCCTCCAGCAGCATCTGGCCTTGCATCCGGACATAGAGCTCCTCTTTGTAAACGATGGAAGCCGGGATCGCACCGACGAAGTGCTTGGATCCATTTGCCGTGGCGCGAAGCAAGGCGCACGCGTTGTTTCGCTGGCCCAGAATAAAGGTAAAGCCGAAGCCGTTCGCCTGGGAGTCCTGGAAGCTTTAGGGACGGGGACTTCCGACTACGTTGGATTCTGGGATGCCGATCTGGCGACCCCGCTCTCCGCTATCAGTCAGTTCGTGGACGTTCTCGACAGCAAGCCACACATTGAAATGGTGTTTGGCTCACGTGTCAGGCTCCTCGGCAGAAATATCCGTCGGCAACCCCGGCGTCACTACCTGGGCCGAGTCTTTGCTACTGCTGTCTCCACCACTCTGAGCTTGCCCATCTATGACACGCAGTGCGGTGCCAAAATCTTCCGCGTCACGCCCGATCTGAAGAAGGTTTTCAGCCGCCCTTTTCTTTCCAAATGGATTTTCGATGTAGAAATCATCGCCCGCTTTACAAAATTGAAGAGCGAAGGAGGCTGCGCCATTGAAGATCAGATCTATGAGTTTCCGCTTGAATCTTGGGAAGACGTAGCCGGCTCAAAAGTCTCAGCGCAGGACTTCCTCGTCGCTGCCTCCGACCTAGTCAAAATCCGGAACCGCTACTTGTAATCGATCTCCACTGCCCGGCAGAGACTCGTTCCTTGATTCGAAACGGTTTGGAGTAGCCGAGGCGACCTGGGTTCGGCAGAGCACCCTCGCGAGATGGTGGTTAGCTCTACTGTCTAGTCACGCTCACTGTCCTGTCAGGCTGACTATAAAGAGTGGGCAAAATCTGGATCGGAACATCAGGCTGGCACTACAAGCATTGGCTGGGGAACTTCTATCCTCCGCGTCTGCCCGCCGCCCGCATGCTGGCGCACTATATCCAGCACTTCGATACGGTCGAACTCAATAACACCTTTTATAAACTTCCGGCTGAGAGCAGCCTCGCAGCGTGGCGCGAAGCCACTCCGTCCCATTTTCACTTTGCTGTCAAAGGCAGCCGCTTTCTTACTCATATGAAGAAACTCAGGGATGCGCAAGATGGATTGAATCGTTTCTTTGAGGCCATCGATGTGCTCGAGCCCAAACTCGGTCCCATCTTATTTCAGTTGCCTCCAAATTGGGAACTCGATTGGGATCGCCTCCTTGCTTTCCTCGCCATCCTTCCCCGCTATCGGCGCTGCGTTTTCGAATTTCGGAACCCCAGCTGGAACACGCCGGAAGTTTACGACCTGCTTGCCCGTTATAACGTCGGATACTGCATTTTTGATCTGGCCGGTTATCTTTCACCAATCGAGATAGTGGCCGATTTTGGATACATCCGCTTGCATGGGCCAGGAGGCAAATACCAGGGCAGCTACAGTGACGCAGCCTTGGAGGACTGGGCTAGAAAGATTCAGGACTGGAACAGAAAACTCTCCGCCATATACATCTATTTCGACAACGATGATTCAGGCTTCGCGCCGCAGGATGCTCTCCGGTTAAGAGCTCTTCTAGCGGCTCAAGGCTGACTACTTGGTTACCGCAGGTTTAGCTTCCATAGTCAAGCCGAGCGCCCAGCGGCGCTGAAAACCTGTCCAAAACGGATTGCCCTCCGCGTCGCGGCCTGTGCTGAACTGTCCCGTATCTTTCGTGCTTTCGGGCTGTTTCCACTTACCCTCGCTTGAGCTAGCCACCGGCACATCGAGAAAGCGGCGCTTCCCTGTATCGCCCTTCAACACCAAATCGAGAAACGCGGTGATGAAGTGCTGATTTATTGCACTGATACGATCCTTGCGCCACACCGGTTCGTCGAAGAATTGGGTCTGGTCATAGTCAAGCTGCATACCGGGAGGCGGAGGATTGCCGCCGGTATTGTGTCGGGCGTTCTGGTATGTGAGCAAGTAGCGCCCAGAGTGAATCGCTGAGTCGAAAGCCGGCTTAATCCCGTGAGGGTAGTCCGCCACGTCATCCTGATCGCCGGCGATAAAGAGAGTGGGGACGGAGATACCGGCCAAGCCTTCCGCATCCCAGGCACTATAAGGCGGCTGTCCGCCCCAGGGCGCAATGGCGACAATACACCGAACAGACTCCCGATGCATCGCTTTATAAGCTGCGTTGTCAGCGGTCCAGGCATCCAGATAGTGCCCCGCTACAACTTTGGTGGTCAGAGGACTCGTGGCGCTCAGGCCGGCGCCGGCACTTATCAAGGCACCATATCCGCCCATCGAATAACCGACGATGGCGGTCTTCTCCGGATCGATCAGGCCAGAAAGAAAGTGACCACTGGAGGCTGCCAATTCAGTGACCGCTGCAATGGTAAACAGCTGATCGGCGGATCGGTTCAGCAGCGTGCTGGGAAAAGGCCGGACGTTGCCAACCACCGAATCGGTGTGGTCAATGGCAGCCACGACGTAGCCCTTCGAAGCGAGATTCTCAGTCAGATATGTCAAGAAAAAGCGGGAGCCTGGATAGCCGTGCGAAACGATGACCAATGGAAAGCGGCTGCCAGTTACCGGGGGCGCGTCGCGCAGTGCTTTCCCGGGGAAGGACATCGCGGAGCTTCTTTCGCCTGCTGACGGAGCCATCATGGTATAAAATGTGGCCTCGGTCTGGCCGGCAGGGATGGTTGCCGGATACCAGACTTCCACCGGCAGTGGACGATCGTACTTTGGCGCGGTGCCGGTTTTCGGATCAAAGTGCAGAATGTCGATCTGGTCGTGATGAACCAACGCTAAAGTACGGACGCCTACCGCGTAGGGGCCACGGGGGCCCAGTTCGGGCGCGTCTGCGGGAGGAACGCTGAACGGTGTCATCGCTGTTTGTGTAAAGCAAGAGCCTGCCATCAGGCCAAGGAACGGAAGCACGAGAGAAACGGAACGCACTCAGCCATACTGGCACGCTCCACGGGACAATAAAACATGCTGCTGACTGCTGTGATTCTTGGATTTGTTTTTGTCATTGCTCTAATTGCCTTAGTTTTGAACCCGCCCGAAGCATGGGTAAAGAAGGCGTACCGGCGCAATCGCAAGGATTGACAGATCCCGGCTACCAGCGCACCGCTGTCCTGCGAACATCCTCCCAATGAGGCTCGCATAATGAAATTACGCTCGATACTCCAATCCATGCCCATTCTCTCTTCACTCCTGGTCGGCCATCCCCAGACCAATACCTCAAAAGACTTGTCAGCTTCGCCCATTGCTCCTCCGGTTGCTCCCAAGATCGAGCATAGGGAAGAGCGGCATGGAGCCACCGTTGTTGACAACTACCACTGGCTGCGGGACAAGAAGAATCCCGAAGTGATCCACTACCTGGAAGCCGAGAACGCCTATACCGAGGCAATGACGAAACCCCTGAAACCATTTGCCGACAGCCTGTACACGGAGATGCTGGGACGCATCAAGCAGACTGACTTGAGTGTGCCAGCCAAGCGAGGTGGCTACTTCTACTACTCGCGGACCGAAGAGGGCAAGCAGTATCCGATTCAGTGTCGGCGTAAAGGCAGCCTCGCCGCTGAAGAGGAAGTCCTGCTTGATTTGAATGAGCTGGGAAAAGGCAAGAAGTTTGTAGGCGTCGGCTCAATGGTGGTAAGCGACGATGGCCGGCAGCTAGCCTACACGGTAGATTTCACCGGGTTCAGGCAGTACACGCTGCAGGTGAAGGATTTGCAGACCGGGCAGCTACTGCCGAATGCGGTTGAACGCGTTACTTCGGTTGCATGGGCCGCGGACAACAATACGCTTCTGTTGACGACAGAGGACGAAGTCACCAAACGTTCGGACAAACTGCTCCGCCACATGGTTATTGGAAACCGGACCGAGCCGGTGTACGAAGAGAAGGACGAACTCTATGACATAGAGGTGCGCCGAACTCGTGACAAGCAGTATCTGGTGCTCGACATTGGCAGTAAGGACACCACCGAATCTCGTTATCTCCGGGCAGATCATCCCACTGCGGAGCTTGCGGTATTCCTGCCCCGCGAGAAAGATCACCGCTACTACATTGACCATCGAGACAGCCTGTTCTACATCCGCACGAATAAAAATGCGGAAGATTTCCAGGTGGTAACTGCGTCTGAAAACAATCGGGCGCCGCAGCATTGGCAGACTTTCGTGCCGCATCAACCCGGCCACTTGCTGGAAGATCTGGACCTATTCAACAGCTTTGCCGTGGCGGTCTCCAAATCAGAAGCCGTGAGCAAATTTCGCTTCTATGATTTTGCGGGCAAGCGCTGGAGTGACCTGACGTTTCCTGAGCCCGTCTATGCGGCCGGTCCCGGGGGGACGCCGGACTTTGATTCACCCACGTATCGCTACCACTATCAGAGCTTTGTCACCCCGCCCAGTGTCCTCGACTACGATCCGCAGACACATACGAGCAAGCTGCTCAAACGGCAGGAAGTGCTGGGCGGCTATGACCCGAGTCAATACATTTCCGAACGGCTTTGGGCAACCGCGCGCGATGGAGTTAAGGTGCCCATCTCCATCGTTTATAAGAAGGGGCTGAAGCGAGATGGCGCAGCGCCGTTATTCTTGTACGCCTATGGAAGCTACGGCATTGGCATGCCGGCAACATTCTCTTCCCATCGTTTGAGTCTGCTTGACCGTGGCATGACTTACGCCATCGCTCACATTCGTGGTGGAGACGAGATGGGTGAGCACTGGCGAAAAGAGGGCATGTTGATGAAGAAGAAAAACACGTTCGCAGATTTCGTCGACAGTGCTGAGTATCTGGTGAAAGAGAAGTGGACATCGCCGGACCGGCTGGTGATCGAAGGCGGCAGCGCAGGCGGCTTGCTGATGGGCGCGGTCGTGAATATGCGGCCGGATCTGTTTCGCGCTGTTCACGCGGCGGTGCCGTTCGTAGATGTGATGAACACAATGATGGACGCCACGCTTCCGCTAACCGTGGGTGAGTATCTGGAGTGGGGTAATCCGAACGAGAAACCCGCTTACGACTACATGAAAACGTACAGCCCTTACGACAATCTTGAAAGCCGAGCGTATCCGGCGATGCTAGTCACCACCAGCTTGAATGACAGCCAGGTGATGTACTGGGAACCTGCCAAGTACGTGGCACGATTACGTACTGTGAAGGACGACACAACACCGCTGCTGCTGAAAGTGAAGATGGACCCGGCGGGTCACGGAGGAGCGTCGGGCCGTTACGATCGGTTAAAAGATACGGCCTTCGAATACGCCTGGATGCTGAGTGAGGTCGGCATAACTAAATAGATGCTTCTCGATTGACCTGCGCTAGTTTGTAAGCGTCTGGTGCGCTACGGGCAGTGGCCGCTGGTCGTAAAAACTATTTGTTCGCAGGTCAGATTCGGGCGGGGAGAGCGCGGCTGCCGTTTACAGCCTGATCAGATCGGCGAAACTGAACGGGCTCGATCCTGAAGCGTAATTGCGCGCAGTGAACGGTTTTGTACCCCAGCAGTCGGACTGATTTCATGTGTCCAAGGCTTTCCGCTCGCGGGGATTTGATCTGGATAGGTATAAACGATTGTGAAGCTCCAGAGAAATCGTCCTGTTTTATTCAGCACAATTACGGAATTGGGCAGAAACGGTTGTGCCTTCGCGATCGCTTCTGGTGTAAGCAGTCGCGCTAACTCGAACTGAGATTTCGGTGAGCCGTATTGAAGGAGCTTCAGTCCACTGTTTTCGAGAGGGTTCGTTATCTTCGAGGGCATCTTCACGTTCTGGACGCTTGCGCTAGTCTGCGGGTTGACTTCTTTTCTAAAGTGGCTGGCCGGGGTCGCTTCCGTTCTGCTTCCGCTGGCTGCGGTTGTCGCGCTGTTTGTCTATCTCCGACCGCTTCTAGCCATTCAGCAACTGGTTCGTTTCGATCTATGGCGGCATGGCGCAAGAAGCCGTTATGCCCGGGTCTGTACGGCGCAAGGCTGCTCTCAAATGCATTACTATGTTGCGGGCAAGGGCACGCCGGTGGTGGCTGGGTTTCGAGTGTACGCTCTCGACCTGCCCGGTTCCGGGCGATCAGGCCAGCCGAATGCTGATCACTCTATTGCCTTTCAGGCAGAGACCGTATACGCGTTCATCCAAGGGCAAGCGCTGACTAAACCGGACGTAGCCGGAGTTTCCATGGGAGGTTGGATCGCGATGGATCTGGCTATTCGGTATCCGGATGCGGTGCGCCGTCTGGTTCTGCTGGACACTGCAGGGACAACATTTGCCCCTGCCTTTCAACCCAGCCTTTTCGAGCCGACAACGGGCCCACAACTGCAGAACTTATTCGACTTGCTGACGCCCTACCCAGTGAAGCTGCCGAACTTCTTTGCACGCGACATGCTGCGAACCATGTCTGCTGACGGCTGGGTAATCCACCGCGCAATGACGTCCATGTTCAGCAAGCGCGATCTGGTTGATAAGAAGCTCAGCGCTATCTCAGCGCCGACCCTGATCCTCTGGGGGAAAACAAGACAGATTGATCCCGGTCACCACAGGAGAGTTGCTTCAGCGCAGTTTGCTGCATTCACGGTTGGTTACGTATGAATGGTGCGGCCATTTGTTACTGGAGGCTTGTGGAAAGCAAGTGGTGCCGGAAATTGTACGGTTTCTGAAGAAACCATCATAGGTCTCAGGTTCGCTCGCCTATCTCCCGGTGAGTAATCGCATAGCCGCAGCCATCGCCGGATCACCGCCAGCGGCAACATCCTGATCCGCGAAGACTGGCACCGGGAGATCGGGTGGGATACCAGAGACGTCGAATGCTTTCCCATCCGACGTTCGGTAAACGGAGTTTGGTAATACGAAAGTCCACCCATTCGGCAGGTGGCGATCAAGCGCGTCCGCAAAAACCCCTTGAGTATTCTCACCGATGCGTACAACATGCGGGGTCCTCTCCATGAGTGATTGCGTAAATGTTTCCGCGGCGCTCATGGTGATAGGTCCGATCAACTCGATCACAGGTCCGCTAAAGATTGGCGCGTTGCCCGGCCGCACAGGCACTGGCTGTAATGGCGTATGCATGCTCGATATAGCAGGATCCGCCCGCGCCTGGATCGCGTAAGCCATGTACTCCGTTGCGGTAAGACGAGCCGCAATCGCAAGCCCTAGCCGATCGTCGCCACCAAAAGACAGTCGTACATCAATGATCAAGCCTCGCAGCTTGGGGTTTCCGAGAATCCGGTCAAGTGCGCGGTTCAACGCCCGGATGTCGGCATCGAATCCGTGTCTCCAAGAGTAGCCACCGAATTGAAGAATGCGGAGATAAGCTATGCCGCTCTCCGTAAGTCCGTACTGCCATTGGCCACGGCAAAGCGAGAGAGGCGCATGGGGAAAGTACGCGCGATTTGTTACCGCCGCTAACTGCTTTCTCCCTGACTTTGCGAACCGCTCGATGTTTCCTCGAACGACGCGATCTGTGCCGAGCCGCAGCTCCGCATCGAAGTTCCGCTTGATCTTAGGAGCCTCGATCCCGGTGTGAATGTCCCTTAGCGGCTCAATCATCTGTTTCAGAACCTCGAACAGTTCCTGCGGCTTAGTGTGCGGAGTGATCCTCCCTCGCTGCTGCGCGACCACTCGGCTCCAGTCAACGTTTCGAAGATCAAAAGAAATAAATTGTTCGGCGAATGTCCGGGCGAATACGTCGAAATTGCCGAGCGGAGTGTTCGCAGTCGGCGGCGAGCAGACGTCGGGCAGCGTGGATATTCGTTCCAGCGCGATGCTGGTCAGTCCGGCACGTTGCCTGATTTCTTTATGGTGGCTATCGTCCCCCGCCGCAATGTCCAGACTTTCGCCGTCCTGACGATGAAAGCTGGCCTCGTACCCAGGCATCCCCTGGACCATGCGTTTCGCTTTGTAACCCGGTACGCAGGTCGTAGTTGTGACTTCGAACGCCTCCAGCGATGTGTCATTGATCCTATATACGAGACCCCAGCCACTACTTCGCCAGACACCGTTGATCGGATCCTCGGAAGCGCCGCTAACTCCGACCGTCAGCGCCAGGAACGCAACTATTTTGATGGCTCGTACCAGCACTGGCATGATTCTACCGGGAGTTGGTCGCCCCTCGAGATGCCGATGCTTTATGCGAATTGGGATTTTTACTTCTTAAGGTCCAAGTTCAATCTTCTGCGCCACGATGGTATGCGCAGTAGCGCGGTCTAACTCAGCGGCAGCTCTTCCCACGTCTGCCTTGCTCCGGATCTCCCGGGAACGGGCGGCAATCAAATCCGTCTGACGCTGCAGCACCAGGAAAACGGAAGAGGTGCCGGCTTGAAATTGTCGCTGTTCGCTTCCGTATTGGTCTTCAGCAAATTTGCGGGCGGAGACAGCGGAGTTGAGTCGCGCCTGTGCCACAGCTACGGATTGAAGCGCATTTCTCACATCCGCCTCGACCGTCAGTTCAACAGCTTGTTGCTGAGCAGCTAGTCGCTTACCGGCGACAGTACCAGCGGCAAGCTGAGCAAGCGCAGTTCGATTCCGGATAGGTAGCGACACCTGCACTCCGACTTGAGCAGTCGGAAACGTCGCATTGGTCAGATTGCTGAGCGACTGGTTATAGCCGCCAGGGAAGATGGGAGGCAAAACACCGGATGCCAATCCAAAGGCCTGGAGCAACGGATTCGGTGCCAGGGGGATCGGGCGACCCGACAACCCTTGCAAGCTGAACGTTCCGACTGCATTGATTTGAGGCGCGGCCTGTTCCTGGTTCAGCCGCGTCTCGAGCCGGTTAACCTCGATATTAATGCCGCTCTCGGCCAGTTCCGGACGGTTCGCAATTGCCTCTCTAAGTGCATCCTGCACCTTGGGCAGTGTTGTCTCCGGGCTGACAGGAGTGATGGGGACCAGAGCACTACTCCAGGTCGGGTCGTCGCTTGTCGGCAGCATCAAAACCTTGAGCGCATTCTCGGCACGAGTCAAATCGTCCTGAGCCGTAAACACATTTTCCTGAAAAGTAGAGACCTGCGTTTGTGTTTGAATGACGTCAACAGGTGCGAGTATGCCCTGCTTCACCTGACGGCGATTACTGAGATCTTGTTGCTCGGCCAGACGGACGGCTTCAATCTGCACACCGAGATTGTGATATGCAAAGTCAAGCTCCCAGTAAGCCTCGACGGCCTGAGTAACGATCTCGATCACCCGCTGACGCAACTGCGCCTGGGTGAGTTGAAGATTCCTGGCCGCTACTTGGATCCGATATCGATTTTCATCGAACCGCAAGCCGCGCCATAAGGGCTGGTTTAGATTCAGGTTGACCGAAGTGGGGAACTGCGGGTTCAAGATAACAAAAGTACTGTCGGTGGATTGCCGCGCCGATGCGAAATCAAGCTTGTATGTGCCTCCCAGCCACGGAAAGCTGCCGCTAAGCTGAGGGTCCGCGTAGAGCTGTTTCTGACTGATTCTGCCGTTGGCGGCGCCGCCGATAAGTGAGGCAACTGGAACCACACTCTTCACCCGATAGGCATTCAGGCCCAGGACCGGATCGTAGTAACCTTTTGCCCCACGCACGTTAAGGACGGCTTCTTGCGTGGCAAAACGAGAGACGGCCAGGTCGCGGTCATTGTCGAGAACCCTGCGAACTACGTCAGAAAGCCGGATACTTGCCTCACCGGAGATGCCGACCCGGGCAGGAACTTCCAGCGGCTTCACAGCCGGGAGAGCAGGAGTCTCCGGCTCGTCGGAGGCCACAGGCGCCGGCGCACTCTGAGCACTCAGCAGGCGCAAACAGAAAAGAAATGAGAGGGTACAACGCGAAGTCAAGCCACATCCCCCTGGTCCAAACGCGCGGGCTGGAGAACTGCGGACACCACCGGTCGCACTTCCAACGATTTGCCGCCGCGTGACTTACGTTTTGGGAACCACTGGCCGGCACGATGGAAGAGGCCGCCGAAGCGCTTCAGTGCAGGCCACTGCGATAGATCCTCAAAAAGCGAGTAGAAAACCGGGACGGCGAGCAGTGTGAGGATCAGACACAGCGACTGCCCTCCCACCACCAGCACTCCAATTGAGCGATTGGTAGCCGCGCCGGTTCCACTACTGATAACCAGTGGAAGCATACCGGCCACCAGGGCAATGGTGGTCATCAGGATCGGTCGCAAGCGATCCCGGTTCGCTCGAAGAATGGCGTCATACCGTGGCAAGCCTGCGGCCCGCAAACCATTGGTGTGATCGATCTGCAGAATGGCGTTCTTCTTCACGATTCCAAACAGAAGCAGCAAGCCGAGCCCCGAGAAGATGTTCACAGTCTGATGAGTAATCAGCAAGGCCAAGATGCCAAACGGAACAGCGAGCGGCAGCGTAAGAAGAATGGTGATGGGATGCACGAAGGACTCGAATTGTGCAGCGAGCACGATGTACATGAAAATGAAAGTGAGCGAGAACGCCAGAGCGAAGTAGTAGCCGGTGCGATTCAGTTCTTTTGATGCGCCCGCTAGACCAGTCCGGTAATCCGAGTCCATGCCGATCTCGGTAGCGGCGCGATTGAGCGCCGAAAGAATGGCTGCCTGCGAGCCGCCCGGAAGAACGTTGCAAGTGAGTGTCACCTGGCGCTGACGAGCAATGCGATTGACGGCGGAAGGACCAGTGCCGGGCCGCATGCGAACGACTTCGTCAAGCCCAACAGAACTGCGCTGGTTCGATGACGGCACCGTCATCTTGCTTAAGCCTTCCACCCCGCCCCGGAACTGCTCCTGCGCTCGGACGCGCACGTCATATTGATCGTCGCCGGCGTTGAAAGTGGAAGCAACCTGTCCGGCCACTAAGGTATTGAGCGCTCCTTCAATATCCAATACCGAGACACCAAGATCGGCAGCGCGTGTTCGATCGATATCGAGATTCAGTTCAGGCTTGCCCGTACGCAGCGTAGAATCGGCGTCGACAACGCCCGGGATCTGCTTCATCTTGGCAAGGAGCGCGTCCGAGTACTTGGCGAGCTTATCCAAATCCGGACCCTGGATGAAGTATTGGACATCAGCATTACTTTGGTTTCCGCCAATGGTGCTGACCAACTCCACTCCAGTGTGGATATCTGGGGGGAAACTCCGGAGAAGAGTGCGCGTCCTGCCCATCAGATCTTGCTGAGAAACAGCTCTCTCCTTGATGTCGGCAAGCTTTACATAGATAGCGGCGTTATTGACGGATGCGTCAGCGCTGTTTCCGTCCGTTGTCAGAGTGCTCTCTACGCCGGGCAGCGATCGAATCTGCTGTGCCACACGCTCGGCAACTTGCGTGGTTGCCGCCAGTGAGGTACCCTCCGGCGTGCGGATTAGCACGTTGTACTGCGACTGGTCATCGGCTGGAAGAAAATTCTTTCCCACCAGCATGAACAAAGGAACAATACTCATCACCGTCAGTACACTCATGGCAACTACCAGCTTCCGGTGATTCATGGACCACGTAAGCATGCGCGTGTAGTGCCGGTCGAGCCATATAAAGATGCCAGTATCTTTGGACGAGTGTTGCCCGGGCGTTCTCTTGGGGACTTTGATGAAACGAGAGCAGAGCATGGGCGTCAGGGTGAAGGAGACCAGCAGGGAGACCGCAATCGAGAACCCGGCCGTGAATCCAAATGAGCTCATGAAGCGACCGACGATGCCGCCCATAAATCCGACCGGAAGGAAGACGGCAAGCAGAGAGAACGTGGTCGCCATGACCGCGAGTCCAATCTCTTGCGTGCCCTCCATGGCTGCCTGAAAGGGCGTCATACCCTTCTCTTCCACGAACCGGTAGATGTTCTCGAGAACGATGATTGCGTCATCAATTACGATGCCGACCATCAGCGTGAGCGCCAGCATGGTGATCTGGTTCAGCGTGAATCCCATGGCGGCCATGAGTGCGAACGTGGAGATGATGGAGGTCGGAATTGCGATGGCGGCGATCAGTGTCGTACGCCAGTTCGCAAGAAAGATAAAGATGACAAGCGAGGCGAAGATGCTTCCTTCAATCAGATGATGCTTAATGGAATCGACCGCAGCCTGGATGAAAATAGATTGATCGCCGATAACCTGGGTTTTTATGTCTTTCGGCAGAGTCGCACTGATCTCTTTGAGCCGTTCTTTGACAGCATTGGCGGTAGCGACCGTATTCTCGCCTGACTGTTTGGCGACAACCAGCGTCACGGCCGGGACGCCATTCAGTCGCGCTGAACTGCGGGGCTCTTCGTAGCTGTCTTCCGCCACACCGATGTCACTGACCTTGACCGCATAACCGTCGCGGGTTGCCACAGCAAGATGGTTGAACTGGTCGATGTCAAGCACCTTGCCGGTGGTACGAATGGTGAACTCGCGGGCTCCGGCGTTGAGATTTCCGCCCGGCAGCTCGAGATTCTGCTGCTTCATCGCATTGAAGACATCGTTGACGGTCAGGTTGTAGGAGCGTAGACGGTCCGGATCAACCAATACGTGCACCTCACGCCGTGCGCCGCCCACAATAGTGATCTGTCCTACGCCACGTGCGTTCTCCAGCTTCTGCTTAATCTGCTTGTCGGCGATCAGAGTCACATCGCGCAACGAGCGAGGAGCCGATACCGCCACCTGTAGAATCGGCGTCGCATCCGGATCGAACTTCTGGACGACAGGTGTCTTGGCCGTTTGAGGCAGATCATTGAGAACCAGGTTGACCTTGTTCTGTACTTCCTGCGCTGCCACATCGCCGTTCTTGGCGAGTTCAAAGGTGACAATGACAAGCGCCTGGCCTTCGGACGAAACGGATCGCACTTCGTCCACCAGGCTGATGGTGTTCACCGCGTCTTCAATTTTCTTAGTGATTTCCGTTTCAATCTCTTCGGGAGAGGCGCCGCGATCTTCAACCCGCACCGAGACGGTCGGGATATCGACTTTGGGAAATAGATCAACGCCGAGGCTAAAGTACGAGAACACTCCCACCACCACGAGCGAAAGAACCAACATGGTGGCGAAAACAGGCCGGCGAATACACAGCTGAGCTAATGAATGCATTGAATACCTACAGGGCAGCCGTGTTGACCTGCGATCGCACGAGGGCACCGTCAAAAAGCTGGGATTGATTGTTGGTCACAACTACTTCTTTTCCAGACAGCCCGGATTGAATACGAATGGAATCGCCCTGAGCTTCGCCGACCAGCACGACGTGCAGTCGGGCCTGGCCGTGATCGACAACATAGACCAGGTTGGAGTCGGTGGTCTTGTCACGCACGACTGCCTGGCGCGGAACGAAGACGGCCTCCTCGCCGCCGGGAAGAATCACTCGTGCAGTGGCGAACATGCCGGGGCGCAGGGCATTGTCGGGGTTAGAGAATCGCGCTTCCAGGACAAACACGCGTGAGTTCGGGTCGACAGCCGGATTGATTGCTGAGACCTTGCCCTGGAAGGGCCGATCAGGATAGGCCGCAACACGAGCAAGCACGGTCATTCCGAGCTCTGCTTTCGCCGCACGTTGCTCGGGCGTCTGTAACTGAAGCTTCAAGGTTTTTACGCGAACAACAGTTGCAATCTTACTGGTCAGCGCGACATACTCACCCACCGAGACCGGGCGCGCGCTGACGTAGCCGGTAAATGGCGCCTTGATGTACGTATCAGCAAGACCTTTCTCAGCCTGCGCAACCTGGGCGCGTACTGCATCGAGCGATGCTTCAGAAGACGAGATCACCTGGTAACTCTGCCGCGCTCCATTCATAGCTCCCTCATACTGCTGCCGACTGGCATTGGCCTGCGCTTCTGCCGTTGCTTGCTGCGTGCGCGCTTTTTCGAACGCACTGCGCGACACATCCCCGGATGCCACCAGATTGGCGTACCGCTGCGCATCGGCTGCCGCGAGCTTTGCTTGTGCCTGAGCCGACTCATAGTTGGCGCGTGCTGCCGCTACTTCGGGCACCTTCCCCTCTTCGAAAGTCCCTGAGCTCAATCCAATGCGAGACTGCGCCTGTCGCACACCCGCCGTTGCTTCGGCCAACTGTGCCCGGACCTGCTGCAGCTTTAGCTCGGCGTCCCGATGGTCGAGCTCACAAATGACCTGCCCTTCTTTGACGAATGCCCCGACATCAACCGGCGTTCGGATCACCCGTCCCGCAACCGGCGGCGCAAGATCAGAGGATTCGTCAGCCACAAATGTGCCGGTCTCGTTGAACGCTGCCGAAACCTGGCGCACTACCGATGGAGCTGTTGTCACATCGATAGACTTCACAGTTGGAGCCTCGGACGCCGCCTTTTTGGGGCTGGTACACGAAGCAGTCACCAGGCTTACAAACAAAGTAGAGCCGCAGAGTATCAGTACACAGTTACTTTTCATCGAGCTTCCGCCTCCCCCGTAACTCTGTCCCGCCGCTTTAGGCAGAGGCCGTCCATCACGATTTGCGTGAAGCTTTCAAGAGCTCCCTCGTCAGAGCAA
Source organism: uncultured Bryobacteraceae bacterium (assembly GCA_964248405.1). Classification (GTDB taxonomy): domain Bacteria; phylum Acidobacteriota; class Terriglobia; order Bryobacterales; family Bryobacteraceae; genus Bog-105. Next base: position 21,158 of record CAXTYH010000001.1, on the reverse strand, counting down.
CAATCATCCATGTCCTTGAATTTGTGAACGTATTTGTTCAACGCATAGTGCTGAGCCATGCCGACAATCGCCATCAGCGCCAAGTCCGGACCGACGGGAGAAAAAAAGCCCTCTCTCTGCCGGCGAAGAAAGTAACTTCGAAATGCGTCGATGATGGAGACTGTCACCTGGCGCATATACAGCAGAGCGATTTCATTGCCCTCCAGCGCTGCATACAGCATGAGCCGTTCAAACTTCGGGTCTGTTTTGTGAGTCTCGATGATGGCGATGATCAATTGCCGGATCACAGCTCCGTCGTCGTTCTGATCCATGGCAGACCGGAATCCAACGATCCAATCAGCAGCATCAGGAGAACTCAGCTTCTGATCGATTATGGCTTTATAGAGCTGCTCTTTCGTAGCGAAGTGGCGAAAGATGATGGCTTCCGTTACGCCTGCCGCAGTCGCAATCTCACGGGTCGTAGTGCCTTTGAAGCCCTTGCGGGAAAACAAATCAACAGCCACCCCGATCAGTTGCTCACGCCGTTTATCGGCAGACAAACGGGCATGGGCCAGTTCCGAGTCGAGTCGGGGCGGGGCAAGATCGGTTTGTGGGCGGAGCACTTTTTACATAATAAGTAAGCACATACTTACTTGTCAAAGGTTGTTCTTCTTTTCTACGGGCGTAGCCGAGATCGGTATCGAGGATAGATTCATCCCGTGGAAGAAGGAAAAGATTACGCCGGAGACGGCTGCGAGCCTTAAATTGCTCGAAAGCCTCCCTGGCACGCGACGAAGGAATTCCTCATCAACAGAGCCTGCGTGATTCCGGCCTGAGCCAGTGAATCCGGAACCTGCTCCTCAGCGAAGCAGTCATCTGGTCCAGCGGGCCCGTCTCGATCTGCGCGCCATAGACCGCGAGACCGCGCTGAGGTCATATAATGCGCGGACCGCTATCTCGCCAGCCGCTCGGGAATGTGAAGAAGCTCAAACAGCCGCATACCTGACGGCCGAGGCATCGTAGGTGCTTTCCTGGCAACTCCGGCCTGATTGTTCGTTATCACCGTAGGGCCGCTATGTCTGAAAACGATCAACCCTTCGCAAGTAGATTTGCGCCTCCGTCGCGGGATTGTAGGGTCTAATTCGGTTTGTAGGCGTGGAACTCTCCCAAGATGATTGCCTGGGGATTGTCCCTGGTTGTCTCAATCATGTCAGCAACACTCTCCTGGTAAGTCGCGCAATCGGAATGAGCACGCGCTTGCTCCATCTCCAGTAACGTTCAATTAAACTTGCGCAAATACTGCGCAAGCTTCTCGCGGGCTTCGTCGGCTGACGTGGCCCAAGTCGTGACTGTGGTGAAAGCCCTTGTTGAACTCGACGGCAGATCGCCAGGCTTCACAAGAACTTCGACGATAAGTATCCAGATCTTCTTCATCTAATTGTCCGGGTAGTTGTAATGAGCACTCGCCGGCTTCTGCGCCACGCTCTGTTGTCCTGGCGCCCGCATCGCGTGTTCGAACGATAGCGCTTTCGACTGCCCTCCATTTAGAATGCCGTCTTATCTGGCACTGACGTTCTTCAAGATTTGCCGTTGTGCCGACCCTTCTGAGAAATACAAGCTGCGAGATTTGCAGCAGATCCAAAGGGAACCCTTCGAACTGAGTAAGCACCGCAGACAATGTCCGCGCACATATCGCCTTCAATGTGAAAATAGAAGCTGACCTGCTCGGGAGGCGTCCGAACGACACCGGGTTCCTTCTGCAAACAGTACTCCAGCTTTGACAGAACCTCCTGGCCGGCATCTTCAAATTGAAAAGCTTCGACCTGTCCCACGAATGCTAGTTCTCCTCCGACGTCTGAGTCTATGGACACCTTGAACAGGCTGATGCGAGAGAGTTCGATCGTGGTGTCGGGCTCGCTTGGCGAAAACGTAAACTGCAAGAGGGCAGTTCCAGCCGAAGCATCCAGAAGCAGATGACGTAGATCAACGTTCTTGAGAGTGTCTAGGGATTTTTCCTTTAATGGAGTTAGTTCGGCTTTCAATTTAGTTTCTCTCCCGTGTTGTGAGAGTCTGTTCTCCAGAGAGCATTCTGCCCTACAAACGGCCATTGCCTATGCCTCCATGCTCGGTAGAGGAACGCGGCGGCAGCAAGCGCTAGAAAGCCGGAGCCTGCCATCACGTACCCGAGGCCGCTCGAGATCAGAATGAAAATCCACCCGAGCAAAGCGATCAGGGCCGGAACCGGATACAGCCACATGGAAAAGGGTCGCTGGATGTCCGGGCGGCGTTGGCGAATGAGGATCACGGCCAGGCACTGGGTCACGAACTGAGTCATGATTTGGACTACCAATAGAGCTTTTATCAACGTCGCAAGCGCAAAAAAGCAAGCCACAGCCGATGCTGCCCCTAGCGCCAATACTGAAAACGTAGGGAAGCGCCTGGTCGGATGCACTTTGGCAAAGGCGGAGAAGAATGCTCCATCAACTGCGGCAGCGTAAGGAACTCGCGAGTAGCCCAGCAGAACGGTGTAAACCGATCCGAAGGCCGCGACCAACACCAGAATTGTCATGCTTCGGGCGGCAATGGGACCCAAGACTCGCTGGGCAAAGTCAGAAACTATCGCTTTTGATTGCACCACTTCACGCCAAGGCAAAACGCCGATGATTGACAGACTCATAGCTGCGTAACACGCACCCAGCAAGATGATCGAAAGCAGGATACAGCGCGGGATGTTGCGACCTGGGTTTTTGACTTCGGATCCGATAAGGCAAACGTTGAAGTATCCGCTGTAGTCGTACATGGCGATCAGGGTGGCGGCGCCTAACCCGAGAAAGAATTGATTCGACAGGTGAAATGCTTGTGGCGGAAAGTCGAATGCCAGTTTCGAGTTAAAGTGAGTTGCGCCGGTAACGATGATCCATCCCATGGTCCCCAGCAGCAGGCCTGTCAGAAGCGTCGAGATCTTTCCAATCGCTTGGATATTGCGAAACAGGAGGAACGTGGAGAGAACGCAGACAGTTACTGCAATGCCCTTCGATTGCCCGTAAGAAAGGGAGGGCACCAGATAGGCTGCGTATTCAGCAAAGCCGACCGCGCCCGAAGCCGCAGTCAGGGGCGCAGCCACGATGGTCTGGCTTAAGAAAAGAAAGCTGAATAGTTTGCCCCAGGTGGCCGGACCGTACGCTTCCAGCAGATAAGCGTAAGAGCCGCCCGAGCGCGGTAGAGCGGCGCCTAACTCGGCCCAGACCAGCCCGTCGCAGAGCGCAATCAGAGCACCGGCAGCCCAACCGATCATGGCCTGGGGACCGCCCATTGCTCCTATGACAAGAGGCACGGTGAGGAATGGCCCAACGCCGACCATGTTGAGCATGTTGGCCGACAGCGCCGGCAGTAAGCCAATGCGGCCGGTCAGTTGAGATCTGTGTGGATTCAGCGCGGCTCCAGACCTTCGTTGCACCAGTTTCATGTCAGCGTGACGCTCTTACATATCAGCGAAGCATAACATCCATGGGCAGAGGGCGTTGATCGGATAAGTCTCGTGAGGCGAACCTATTCCCTGCACACTCAAGCGTCACAGCGCGCGTTATTCAGAGCCAAACTGGCGCTACGGTGCAAAGTAACCAGAAATATCCAGGATCAGATAGGTCGAGCCTGCCGCGTATGCGTTAATCGATCCGTTAATGTTAGGCACTACCGCCAGATTGGAAGTAATTGCGTTCGCATCTGCGTTGAGAGTCGAGGCGGTTGGGTCAGCTTCGCCATTCGGCCAGAGCGTTAGGTACTGCAGAGCTCCCACCGGGACCGCCGTTGCATTCAGAGCAAAAGCTTTCGCCGCAGCCGGGCTCTGACAGCCGCTCGTGGTCACGTTGATGGTTGTCGCTCCAGTCAAGGGCAACGCTCCCACTGGGTTTCGAGTGTCCACAATGCGGCAAGGTGAGAGCGTGTAGAAGTTGTTACCGCCCGTCGTAGCCGGTGCGAAGTAACCATTGATATCGATGACCAGATCGGTATTGTTGCTGCCGAACGTGGCGATAGTTCCATTGGTGCCGGCTGGAATGATCGCGGCGTTTGCTGTCACTGTGCCCGTTGGGGCGTTGAGGACCGAAGCGTTAGGCTGTGCCTGGCCTGTGGGCCAAGCCGAGAAGAAGGAAAGCGCTCCGCGGGGAATAGCGGTAAAGTTCAACGAGTATGCTTGCGCATTCGCCGGTACGCTACAGCCACTCGACAAAACAGGGAAGTTCCGAGTCGCTCCACCTGCTAGGAATGGTCCTCCAAAGTCACCCGCCGCGCCCCTAGTATCGGCGATTCGGCAGGGCTGCAAGGGGAAGAACTGTAGCCCGGATGAACTCGCGGCCGGAACGAAGTATCCGCTAACGTCCACAATTAGTTGCGTTGCATCGGTCACGTAAACATTGACCCCGCCGTTGACTCCCGCGGGAACAATGGCTGCATTTGCCTTTACGCGCCCGTCCGAGTTGAGTGTTGACACGACCGGTCGTGACTGACCGCTTGGCCAGATTGACAGATAACCAAGCCGGCCATCGGGAACAACCGTCACGTTCATGGCATAGGCCACAGCGGTTGTCGGAATCTGACAAGTGCTGCCTGGAATGGCAAATTCACGGATGGAAGCTGCCGCGAGTTCCGGCCCTCCAAATGCACCGGTGGCGTTCCTGGTATCGACCACGCGACAGGGTGTAAGCGGCACGAAAACCAATGGCCCGCTGGAAGTACCAACTGGAGGAAGCACTTCACTTGTCCACTCGCTCACTAATCGGTAAGCATCCACGGACCCGAGTCCGGTCACGCGGTCGTAGCCCACCCCAGCCGAATAGCCTATTCCACCGGCCGGACAGCCGGAAGTTCCAATGGTACAAGCCATGATGTTGTCACCTGAAGTAACGTCATGAAAAACATCGGCAGAAGCAGCCGCGAGCGCATACAGATTCGGATTCACGTTGCCTTGTGGGCCATACGCTTGCACCATCAGACCAACCATTCCAGCAAACACAGGAGCGCCAGCCGAAGTTCCGCCAACTACATCGAAGGTAGTGTCAGTATTTCGAAAGCCGCTGACACAGTCGCCATCCGAGCAGACCAAAACGCCGTCATGACTGGGAGAGGCAGCAAACGAAAGGTCCGGCACATCACGCGCTCCATCCGCTGGCACACCAGTGCCGGTCTGCCAAGACGGCTTTGCGTTGAAGGTGCTCGCACCGCCGCCGCTTGCCGAGAAGGTCTGGCCGTTCTCGTCTGGGTCATGCCATGCTATCTCGGGTATATATGAGAGAGCCGAGCCGCCAAAACTATTGTTCGTGGCCGCCCAGTATGTCCCTGAGCCTTCGTTGAAAGCCGTTCCGCCAATTCCGGTCACGTAGGGGAAGCTAGCTGGTATATCCACGGCTAGTCCTTGCGTGGCAGGAGATGTACCATCGCAATCTGCTGCACCCGAATCACCTGATGCTGCTACCACCGTCATTCCCTGCGCATTTGCCTGCTGGTAGAGCGAGGATTCCGTATTGCTTGCGGCCCTTCCCTCGTCAGCCTCGCAGATGCCGTAAGAAAGCGAGAGTACCGGGGCTACGTTGTTGTCGATCGCGTAGGTGGTGGAGGTAGAGACATCGGTTGAGGTGACGAAGACAATCGTTGCATTCCGGGCGATCGCTCCCGCCCACTCCACATCCAAATCCGATTCGCCCTCGTCGCCGGACCTCGATTGCAGTCCCGGATCTGTACCGGTCAGCAATATGGTCGGGTCGTTCGGAGCAAGTCCAGAGGCCGTGCGAAAGGCCCGAATATCACTTAGCTGGATGTCGCTCTGTCCTGCAACAGCGATCTTTACCCCGCTTCCATCAAACCCTGCCTGGTAGAGCGACTGAAGGTTGTAGATAGTCGCATAATCGCCAGGCGCAAGGAAATGGTTGCCCGTCAGATTAGACGTTAAGTGGGGATTTCTCTTCCGAATGCTTTTAGGCTTCATGCGAAAATCATGCAGACCGCGCACGCTTTCCACCATGCCCACGAATGCTTTGGGCAGGGAAGGATCGTTCGCATTCGCGTAGTGCACTTCACCATCTAAAACATAGCGATTCACTGTCGTGTGAAAAGCATTCTGAACAGTTCCTGCCGTTCCGTCAAAGCTGACGAACATTCGGCTTCGAGCGACCTGAATATTGGAGAACCCCTCGTTCTCGAGCCAAGCCGTAATCTGAGCAACATCCTGCGGATTAGGTCCGAACCGCGCCCCGTACTCTTCCGGAGTCAAAAACTTATGGAACTGTGCCGACCCTTTGGTCTGCTGTTGCCTGAGTAGCTGATCCAGATCCTCCTGCTGCTGAACCGTCAGGGCGAAACGCAAAGCCATGTGCGGCAGAATCTGCGTACTGCTGACTTGGCCGTCAGCCTGAGCCAGCGCGGGGATCGGCTTGGTGTTGCCGGGCAAGCGAGCGGTTTCGCTATCCTTAATTTCAGCCTGAACCCTTCGGGGAGCTTCCGGCAGCATGGCAGCGTTCGCCAAAGAAGCAGTCGGTGCCAGGAGGACACCGCAGAGAAAGGGAATTACATATTGCAGCAGATTATTCACCTTCATCAGACTGATTCAATGACGTCGGTGTGGCGAGGTCGGTTGCTCCCGCCAACAGCCTATTCCCGCTGGTACCGATAGACCTAGAGCGAAGCGGAAGCCAACCGGAATTCGCCAGCATTCATCTGTTTGTTAAATCGGCGAGTCGCTATTTGGTTCGCATGTGCAAATTGAATTAGTACAGATGCTTATCCCGATATGTCTTAATGAATTGGACTTCGGCAATCCAAGAAGCCACCGAAGATCGAACCACCCCGACTTTACTTCGTGGCGGCGGCATCTCCAATTAATGCAATCAAGACGCCGACTACAACAAGAACAACAATGAGTTGCTTGGTCCGGTCGGGTGAGAGCCAAGGAGAGCCAAGGGGACACCTGACTTGAGCGGTTGAGCAGATCAACGAAACCCGCATAGCAGAGTGTCGAGTTCGGTGATCGGGGGATTTGAGCCGCATCCTCTAGCAAACCCACTCCTATGGCACCGCAATGCCAGGCAAAATCAGCTTCCAGCACAGGCGATGACAACATTGTGCAAAATCCATCCCGGGCTGTTTTAAGCCTAGCCGGTTTCTTCATGAACAGCTGTCCGTACGATTTCAGCAACTAAGCTCTTGATAACAAATAGCTTTTTGCTTAAACTCGAAAAAACTCTGTTAGGAATGCCTGATTCACGAACACAGCAGACAGCTGGCACGAGTTCGGCGATCTAGCGAACTGCTCAAGTCAGGCTGTCCCTTTCAAGTAAGCCCTTTCAAGTAAGCCTTTCAAGTAAGCCCCTCACGCAAGACTTTAACCTCCGCCCCTGTTGCTGAAAACCGGTTTACAGTCTCACTCACTTCAGCATGAGCTGATCGCCGTAGCGCTAGGCCCGATCCTCACCCGGCTCAATGAATTAAATCGGAACCCCTGACCTGCCTCGATAAACTGTGAATGAATGATGTTGCGGGCAGGCGCTGCTTTTTATATCTGCGCAATGTGCTGTGCGGGTCAGCAACCTGCTCCCGAGAAGGTTCTGGAACAGTTACGAAAGAACACGAATCAGCAAGTCACCAAAGCGGCCGACTACACCTGTGTAGAAACTGTTGACCGAACCGACTACTACCACTCGGCAGACCCTGAGCCCAGTTGCGGTCCTCGCGATTCTTCCCTTTTCAAGCAGCCCTATCAGCATGACCGGCTTCGCTTGGACGTTGCCGTAGCGAGCACTGGCGAGATGTTTTCCTGGCATGGCGCCGGAGAGTTTTCAAGTACCGGCATTGAGAGCGTTGTGCAATCGGGAGCGGTTTCTTCGGGCTCATTCATCGGGTACCTGCGCAACGTGTTCTCTGCACGCGGTGTTTCGATCCGTTATGGCGGACGCATGCGGAGCGGTACGCAAGACGCAATGACGTTCAACTATGATGTGCCATTGCAGAGCAGTAGCCAGCGATTACTGGTCGGCTCGCAACGAGTACCCGTTCCGTTCCACGGCTCGTTTGTCGCCGACCTCGAAACCAATCAGCTCAGGAGTCTCACTGTCGCTATCGATCACACCCCCGCGAACTCGCTCGTGTGTTTTGCCGAGCAGACCATTACATATTCGGTAACACAAATATCCGGGACGGCTGCCTTGATTCCGCATACTTCCACCCTGGCCATCGACTCACTTCAACACCAGTTCAGCAAGACCGAAACGGAATTTTCAGGTTGCCACGCGTTCCACGGCGAATCGAAGGTGCGCTACTCCGACGTCGAAGATTCGGTTGCGGCTCCCACCGCCTCCCAGCAGATTGAAGGAAGTTTGGAGAACGTTCGGCTCCACGCAACCATCAACACAAACATTACGAGCGAGTCCTCCTACACCGGAGATCTTGTACGCGGCACATTGCGGAGTCCGCTCAAGATCCCCGCGACTGAAGCCCGCATCCGGAAAGGCGCCGAAGTAGAGGGCGTGATTACTCGCTTGGCTTTTCGCTACTTCCCCGAGCCCCACTATCTCTTGGTCATCTCGATCGACAAGATCATAGACGGTAATCGGACTTTTCTCCTCCATACGAAGCCCAGGACGTCCGGCGAAGACTGGCAATTGCTGAGACAAATCTACCGCTCTCGAGACCTGAGTCCGGCCATCGCACTGGAGGCCAGAGAGGGTGAGTTCCTGTACTCTGGCCGCAGATTTCATACCGGCGGACGGCTGGAAGGAGTCTGGGTAACAAAGCCCTGAATCGGGCGCGAGTAGTATAGTTCCATGTCGATCACAACCCGGCGCGGCTTTGTTGCGCAATCCGCGGTCCTGGCTTCTCTGGTGAAGCCTCTATTTTCAGATCCATTAAACGATGGCGATCTGGGCGTACAGCTCTACACAGTTCGTAATGTGATCAAAAAAGATCCCGCCACCACACTGAAAGCTATCGAGAATATTGGTTATAAGGAGATTGAATCGACCGACTTCCCCAAGGGCGACCCAGTCTGGAAAGCACTGGCAGCGTCGTCGCTGAAATTGGTGAGCATCCACGTCAGTTCCGCGAGCTTCACCAAAACCGACGAATTGAAGGCGAAATTCGCTGACTTCAAGAAGCGCGGCTTTCAGTATGTGGTTTATCCCTATGTGCCGGAACCGGAGCGCGGAGGCGCCGATGTTTACAAGCGGTTGGGGGCCACTCTCAACCAAGCGGGCCAATTGGCCAAAGCTGATGGGCTAACGCTTTGCTACCACAACCACGCTTTCGAATTCGGAAAGGTGGGCGATACGACTCCGCTTCAGATCATCCTGTCTGAAACCCAGCCGGACACGCTCAGTTTGGAACTGGACATGTTCTGGGTGAGTGTTGCCGGCCATGATCCAGTGGCGCTACTGAAGCAATACAGCGGTCGCGTACCCTTACTCCATCTGAAAGATAAGGCGCAAGGGGTGCCGGTGCAATTCAACGAGAAGGTGCCGGAAAGCGCGTTCAAGGAAGACGGTAGCGGGTCGATTGATATTCCCGCCGTGTTGGCCGCCGCGAATACGGCAGGAGTGAAGAACTACTTTGTCGAGCAAGACCACACGCCCGGTGACCCCATCGATAGCTTGCGGCAAAGCTTTAAGTATCTAAGCAAGCAGTTTAAAAGCTAGCGGAAGGTAAGGTATCAGGACCGGGCGTTAGGCTCGTTCCTGATACGTCCCTTCGGACGTGCTGACGCGAATGCGTTCGCCCTGGTTGATGAATGGCGGCACTTGCACAACCAACCCGGTCTCCATCTTGGCTGGTTTGGTTACGTTGGAAACGGTGGCGCCCTTCAATCCAGGTTCAGTTTCCATGACAGTCATTTCAACACTGGCTGGAAGCTCCACGCTGATTGCTTTACCCTCATAGAATTCCACGTTCACTCTGAGTTGCGGAATGAGGTAGAGAACCGCGTCACCCAGAATTGCCTTGGTGAAGTGGGTCTGCTCATAATTCTCCGTGTTCATGAAGTAGAAGTACTCGCCGTCGTCATACAGATACTCCATCTCCTGCTCATCGAAGGAAACTCGCTCAACCTTATCCTCCGAAGAGAAGCGATGCTCAATCATTGAGCCGGAGCGGATGTTGCGCATCTTGGCCTGGACAAAGCCGCGCAGGTTGCCCGGCGTGCGGTGGACCATGCTGAAAACAGAGTGCAGTTCGTTGTTGAACTTCACCACCATACCGGGACGCAATTGTGTTGCAGCAATCATGGGAAACGTCCCAGTTTAACAAGGAAGGCCCCGTGGGCTAGCGAACGCTACACACCTTGCCGGAGACGTTGGTGGGAACCAGCCAGAGGCCGGCCTTGTTCACCGTAGTGGTCTGCGCTTTTCGATCATCTGAGTATCGAATGTGGCTGTTAGGCGGCAGCTTCCACAGCATCGCTGAAATGTTCGAAGGGCGAGGGGTCAATTGTGTGCAGCCTTCCGGCAGAGGGATCAATCGCAGCCTGCCGAAAGTGGTCACCCGCTCCTGCCAACCCGACGGACAGCCTTTGTCTTTTACCCCCGCAGCCGTAACCTGAATCGAGCAAGCGTTTACCGTCCAGTCGCTTCGAGCAAGCAGGCGCGCATTATCGGGGTCGAACCACCAGGAGTCGAGATTTTGATAACCGACGCCGGGCAGATACGGATCGGCCCACAGGAGCTCATAGGCGACACCTGGACCTTCGTGAAGCATTTGACGATCTTCGATAGCCCAACCCTGCAGGAACTGCGCACTGTCGCTATTGGGGTCCAGCGCAACCAGGGCAAGCGCGGCAACATGGGTCTGCCAATCGGGACGGTCTACCTGTTGCGGCTTCAGGCTGAGTAGAAACTGAACAGGTAGCGAGTTGAAGAACTGCGAGGCGGCCTCGCGTGGATCAGCGATGTGCAGAGCTTTTGCAGCCATCAGGTACTCGGCAGCCGCATAGAGCTCTCTGGCATCGTCGAGTGGCGTCGCCCGAAGAGCAATTAGGAATTGTGTCTCGTCGGGCGGGCTATCAGGATGCTCGAACAGTCGATCGCGCATACGCGCAATGGGACCAGCCTCCGTGGAAGGACACGGGTTCGCAACTGGAGCGGACGCCGATTTAGCCTGCCCACTCACACTACGAATGAGCGCCACCTGGCGATGTTCACAAGGATGAGCAAGGGCCCACTTATCTGATTCACCTGGGTGAAATTCTTCGCCGGTCACCGCTGTATAGAGCGCCAATTCAAAGCCTCGCTCCGGTGAATCAGGAACGGTACGCAAGCGCTCTTCGAAGTTACTCCAGCGCGGGGTCTGCCGCTCGCGTTCGCGCTTAATGCGCTTAATGCGCTGCGGGGTAAAGATCAGGCCCGGCGAGTGGCCTTCTGACTGTTGCGCCGCAACAGAATCAAAGACAAGGGCCGTTGCGGCCAGAAGGTAAAGGAGGCGCAAGCAGGTATTCTTTCACGGGTGCCCAGATTCGTTAAAGTAAAAGTGTGGCGACACTACCTGTTTCCTCTCAGGTGACGGCGGAGGAGTACGAGCGAACACCTGCGCTGTTTGAGCGGCACGAGTTTGTCAACGGCGTGCTAAATGAGAAACCCTTGCCATCTCGTAAACACTCTCTCCTTCACGGTTGGTTCAGTGTGCTTTTCTGGAGGAGCTACCCCAGCTTGCAAGCAGGCCCTGAACTGCATTGTCAGATTCGTCCAACTCTTTGGCGTATTCCTGACTTTGCTGTGCAAACGCGTGAGGCCGCAGGCGCCGAAAAGTATGCGGTCACTCCGTTGCTTCTAGCTATTAAGATCTTGTCACCTGAGGAGAAGTTAAGTGATATACAACTCAAGATGCGTGAGTACCGCGATTGGGGCGCACCTTACTGTTGGGTGTTCGACCCGGAGAACGAGTGAGCTTGGACAGTCGGTACAGACGGTGCATTGGACGAAGTGACTGGCCGCCAATCGATAACCGCTGGTGACATCGAGTTCGCGTTGGCTGAGATCTTCTCGGTGTTTCACCGGGCGGGCTAGCCCGTCAACGTGCGAGCGGCCGTTATCGGAACGCCGAGGATGCGTTACGGGAGGCTATGGCTCGATGGGAAGAAGACGAGCGGGCACGGTTAGAGTTGCTGGCCGCACTGGATGATGCTGAAGCTGATATCCTTGCCGGGCAGTACCTTGATTACAGTGACGAGACACTTCCGCAATTAGCTGAAGAACTCAAATACGAAGCACGTGCGCTGCGGCGTTGACTGATGAGCTATCGACTATCACGGCGAGCTCGTCAAGACGTGATTGATGCGCTTACACGTCGCTTCCGGGTGCTCGGGAACGCTTCCTACGTAGGCCGCCAAAGTGACGATTGCGCTCCGGTTATCGTGGTTTTCCGGTGGGAGAGTATCTGATCTTGTACCGAGTCCAGGAGCCTGGCATACACATCATGCACGTGGTTCACGGCCGCAAAGATCCAATGCGCTATTCTTTTTGACCTGCCCTGGATCAAGAGTTAAGCTATGGAAATGGCGACGGTGCCGTTATCGGCCCAGGTAAGTGTCGAAGAGTACGAACAGAACCCCGCACTCTTTGAGCGGCATGAGTTCGTCCATGGCTGCTTGATCGAGAAGCCTGTGCCTACTTGGAAACATTCAAAGCTGCAGATTTGGCTAGGTGCATTGCTGCTTCGGCATACCCGCGGGCTGGCGATCGGTTCGGAACTTCATGGCAAAGTAAACAAGACAATTTGGCGCATTCCAGATGTAGCGGTCCAGGTTGAGTCGATTGCAGAGAACGAGAAATATGCGCTTGCACCTCTTCTTCTAGCCGTCGAAATACTTTCTCCAGAAGACTCTTTTACCGAGCTACAAAACAAACTACGCGAGTACCATGTCTGGGGCGTACCCTTTTGCTGGTTATTCGATCCTGAAAACGAGTGCGCCTGGACCCTGCACAAAGATGCCAAGCTGGACGAAGTTAGCTCCCAGGAATACATCCGAGCTGGTGAGATACAGGTTCCCGTGGCTGAAATCTTCTCCGTCTTCCACCCGGCTTAGCACCAACCCACTTTGCTACCCTGAGGGTTCTAACGGATGCACCTGCCCTGGCAACGGCCATTCTTCCTCTTGTTTCACCAGCAGTATGCCGACCCGGGTCAGTGAAAGCTATGTGCTCCGGACGTATCCGTTTCGTGAATCAGATTTGATTGTCAGCTTTTTTACTCGGGACCAAGGCAAACTGCGCGGGGTCGCCCGGCGCGCGCGTAAACCGAAGAGTACCTATGGATCTGGCCTGGAACGGTTGTCGCTGATCAATGTTTCCTATTCGCAGCGGGAAACACGTGAGCTGGTGAATCTGAACAGCTGTGATTTGGTGCAGTCGCAATTCAATCTGGTGACCGACTTTGACACCAGCCTCGTGCTGGATTACCTTGCCGAAGTGAGTGAGCATCTTCTTCCGGCTGACGAGCCTAACGAAAAGTTCTTTCGTCTCATTGCTACGTGTCTGGATCATCTGCACAGGCGGTCACCGGGCGCAATCTGGAGTGCCGCACTGTACTTTTCTCTTTGGGCGACACGGCTGTCCGGCTTCTTGCCGGATTTGCAGAACCATCCGGACCGGAGTCTAACAGAGGAGTCACGCGAACTGGCGGGTACGATGCTGCGAACGCATATAGCCGGCATGCCGGAACGAAACTGGAATAAGGACACGGCACTGGATCTGCGCCGATTCCTGATCAAGCAAATGGAGCAACATGTGGAGCGGCGCTTCCATACGCCGACTCTGCTGGAGGGGCTCTGACGCTGAACTGATGGACACTTTTCAAGACACGATTTTCAAACTGAAGCAATACTGGGCCAGCCGCGGGGCCATTATTCAAGAGCCCTACGATCTGGAAGTAGGAGCAGGCACGATGGCCCCCGAGACTTTCCTGCGCGTGCTGGGACCGAAGCCTTATCGTGTCGCGTACGTGCAGCCAAGCCGGCGGCCTGCGGATGGCCGTTATGGTGAAAATCCGAATCGCTTGTATAAGCACCAGCAGCTGCAAGTGATTCTGAAACCGACGCCGGACGATGTGCTCGAGCAGTACCTGGGCAGCCTGGAAGCGATCGGCATTGACCTGCGCCGGCATGACATCAAGTTCGAAGAGGATAACTGGGAAGCCCCGACGCTGGGTGCATGGGGCGTTGGCTGGCAGGTGATGCTCGACGGTTTGGAGATTACGCAGTTCACTTACTTTCAGCAATGCGGCGGGATCGATCTCGACCTGGTGCCCGCTGAGATTACCTATGGCCTGGAGCGCATCATTGCTTTCCTCCAAAATGTGGACAGCGTCTACGACATTAGCTGGGCTCCGGGTTTCAAGTACGCTGACGTTCGGCTAGCAGACGAAGAACAATTCTCCGTTTATAACTTCGAACTGGCGGATGTCTCGTTTCTGTGGCGAGAGTTCGAGCTGCACGAGGGTGAGTGCCAGCGCCTGCTGCAGCTGTTCGCGAAGGCGAGTGACCGCAACCGCTTTCCAGTGCTTCCCGCTTATGACCAGGCCCTGAAATGCTCCAACCTCTTCAACCTGCTGGATGCGCGTGGGGCAATCAGCGTAACCGAGCGCGTCGGCATCATCGCTCGAGTCCGCAAGCTGGCAGTGGGGGTCGCAGAGGCATGGGTTGCACAACAGACTCCGGACGAGAAGGCAGTCGCCTGATGCCCGATTTTCTGCTAGAAATTGGCACGGAAGAGATTCCGGATTGGATGATCGTTCCTGCCCTGGACGAGCTCCACAAACGATTTCAAGCGGCATTCGGGTCCTTTGGCGGCAATGCAATTCGCACCGATGGAACACCGCGACGACTCGTATTGAGAGCCGAAGGACTTGCCGAGCAGGAACCTGATACTCAAGTTGTCGTGCAGGGCCCGTATGTTTCAGCCGGATCAAAAGCAGCCGAAGGTTTTGCGCGCAAGAATGGCGTATCCATTGACCAGATGGCGACGGCAGCGGACGCCAAAGGCGAGCGATATGTTTTTCACCATCATGTGAAAGGAAGACAAGCAACCGAGGCATTGCAGCAGAAGCTGCCGGAGATCATCTCCAGTCTTCCCTTCCCTAAGTCAATGTATTGGACCGGACGCGGTGGAGTCAGATTTGTCAGGCCGATTCGCTGGATCGTAGCATTGCATGGCGACGAGATTGTGCCGATCGAAGTCGCTGGAGTGCGCTCAGGCAACACAACGCGAGGCCATCGGATACTCGGATCGAAAGAGCCGCTGACGGTCGCAATCGGCAGCTATGAGCAGACTCTACGAGATAACTTCGTCCTTGTCACCGCAAAGGAACGGCGCAACAGAATCACAGCCGGATTGAGCGACGCGGTTCATCACGACCCGGAACTGCTCGAAACACTGACCTACCTAACCGAGTATCCGTCGGTGGTTCATGGCAGTTTCGAAGCGTCGTACCTGCAACTGCCGCGCGAAATCCTATCGACCGTGATGCGCCATCACCAGAGATACTTTTCGGTGCTGCGCCCGGATGGCACTCTGGCGCCCGAGTTCTTCGCCGTGACTAACACGGATGGTGATCCAGCCGGTCTGATTCGGCAAGGCAACGAGCGCGTACTGCGGGCGCGCTTCAACGATGCCCGCTTCTTCTGGGACGTGGATAACCGGCGGAAGCTTTCGGCGCGTGTGCCTGATCTGGCAAAGGTCACCTTCCAGGCCAAGCTCGGCACCTATCAGGACAAAACGGAGCGCCTTACCGCTTTAGCCGCCGGCATCGCAGACACAGTAGGCGCTGATGCCGGTACTGTGTCGGTAGCCGCGCTCCTCTGCAAGTGCGACCTCACCACAGACATGGTGAAAGAGTTCACCGATCTGCAGGGCGTGGTCGGCGGACTATACGCGGAGGCGCAAGGAGAAGGCAAAGCGGTAGCCGACGCTATCTACGACCACTACAAGCCGGTCAGCATGGAAGATAGCATCCCGCGCACACTCGAAGGTCAGGTGCTGAGTATCGCTGACAAGCTGGACACGCTGCGCGAGTGCTTCCGAATTGGCCTGATACCGACTGGCTCCAAAGATCCATTTGCGTTGCGCCGGGCAGCCCAGGGCATTGTGAAGATTTTGTTCGAAGCGCGGCTTGCCCTGCCGTTATTGTCGTTAGTGCAAGATCTCCCGGAACTGGTTTCCTTTCTGCGCGAGCGCATCAGCTTTTATCTGCGCGACCAACGCAACTTCGCCTATGACGAAGTGAACGCCGCCATGGCTGCTCCCTGGCAGACTCTGGCCGACTTGTCTGATCGCGTCGACGCCTTGCATCACATCCGTCCCACTGAAGATTTCGAGCCGTTAGCGGCCAGCTTCAAACGGACTAAGAACATCCTCAGCCAGGCGGGCGTCCAAGGCGCTGCTTCACCGGACGAAACCTCCCTCCAACCCGGGCCTGAAGCCGATCTCTACCAGGCTTTCGTCCGGGTACGAGAAGAAGCACGGGCCGCCCCTGGATATCGCGAGAAACTGACACGCGTGGCCTCGCTTCGTCCAGCAGTGGATCGGTTCTTCGATACTATTCTTGTTAACGATCCGAATCCGGCGATCCGTCAGAACCGTCTGGCGCTGCTCTCCAGCTTGCTGACAGAGTTCTCAACCATCGCCGATTTTTCGGAGATCGTCACCGAAGGCACTGCTTCCTGACGTGGCCCCAACAGACTTTGACTTTGCAGTAGGAGACTTGATTTGACAAAGAAATATGTTTACTCGTTCGGCGGAGGCACCGCGGACGGCGACGGGAAGATGCGCGACACTCTTGGCGGCAAAGGCGCTGGTCTCGCCGAGATGTGTAAGGCCGGTGTGCCCGTTCCTCCAGGGTTCACTATCTCAACTGAAGTTTGTAATCTCTTCTTCGATAACGGCAACAAGGTGCCCGCTGAAGTAGACGATCAGATTCATCAAGCACTGGCGAAGCTCGAAGGCGAAATGGGCAAGAAGCTGGGCGGCGTGGATGATCCACTACTGCTCAGCGTGCGCTCGGGCGCCAAGTTCTCCATGCCCGGCATGATGAACACCATCCTCAACCTGGGCCTGAATGATAAGACGACCGAGGGCTTAGCTAAGAAGACCGGCAACCCGCGCTTTGCCTACGACTGCTACCGGCGTTTCATCCAGATGTTCGGCGAAGTCTCACTCCATATTGAGATGGAGAAATTCGACCATATCTTTGACGGGCGTAAAGCCAAGGTAAAGGCCAAGCTCGATACCGCACTGAAGGCTGACGACCTGAAAGCCATTATTGCCGACTACAAGAAGCTGGTGAAGAAGGAGACCGGCAAGGAGTTTCCGCAAGACGCTGTTCAGCAACTGATGATGTCGCGCGATGCAGTGTTCGGCTCTTGGAACACGCCCAAGGCGATCTATTACCGCCGCATGGAAAAGATCTCTGACTCCATTGGTACGGCCGCCAACGTTCAGGCGATGGTATTCGGCAACATGGGTGACACCTGCGGAACCGGAGTCGGCTTTACGCGCAACCCTTCCACCGGGGAGAACACTTTCTATGGTGAATTCCTGGTCAATGCGCAGGGTGAAGACGTCGTCGCAGGTATCCGCACGCCGCAACCCATCTCAGATCTGGAAACGGTTATGCCGGCGGCTTACCGGCAGTTGCGTGAGATCACGGGCAATCTGGAAAAGCACTACCGCGATGTCCAGGACTTTGAGTTCACCATCGAAGAAGGCAAGCTTTACATGTTGCAGACCCGCAACGGTAAGCGGACCGGTCCGGCAGCAGTCCGCATGGCTGTGGACATGGTCAACGAAAATCTGATCAGCAAGAAAGAGGCTGTTCAGCGAGTCGCTCCGAACCAGTTGGATCAACTGCTGCATCCGGTGCTCGATCCGGCCATGCGCAAGGGATTGACGAAGCTTGCGACGGGCTTGCCTGCTTCCCCTGGCGCTGCTGTGGGACGCGCAGCTTTCTCTTCAGAAGACGCAGTCGAACTGGCCAAGAAAGGTCCAGTCATTCTAGTTCGCAAAGAGACCACGCCGGACGACATTCACGGTATGGATGTATCGAAAGGCATCCTGACGGCGGTTGGTGGATTGACCAGCCATGCTGCGGTAGTGGCTCGCGGCATGGGACGTCCGTGCGTTGTCGGCGCCTCCACGGTTGCAGTCGATGAGAACAAGAAGATTGCGACCATCAGCGCAGAAGGCAAGAAGCAGATCCTGAAAGAGGGCGACTGGATTTCTCTCGATGGCACGCTCGGCGAAGTTTATCTAGGGCAGTGCAAGACGAATGAGCCGGACCCGAAGTCCCACTACTTCGCAACGTTCATGGAGTGGGCCGATGAGTATCGGGGCGGCTTTGGCGTGCGCGCAAACGCAGACGTTCCACGGGACGCAAAGGCGGCGCGAGCGTTCGGTGCTGAAGGGATTGGCCTCTGTCGCACGGAGCACATGTTCTTTGCCGAAGACCGCATCCCATTCATGCAGGCGATGATTCTGGCTCGTGACGAAACAGCACGCTCCAAAGCGCTGTTGAAGCTGCTGCCGATGCAGCGCAAAGACTTTGCGGGCCTGTTCGAATCGATGGACGGCTTCCCTGTCGTGATTCGAACGCTTGACCCGCCGCTGCACGAATTCTTGCCTAAGCGTGAAAACGTGATGGTCGATCTGGCAAAGCTGCCGCATGCTTCTTCTCGGGAGAAGAAGGAGATGGCTGCCTCTTACAAGGTGACTACGGGCGAACTGAAGAAGTATTTGCCCGAACTGCTGAGCCGCGTGGAAGAGTTGCACGAGTTCAATCCCATGTTGGGCCATCGTGGTTGCCGCCTTGGCATCACTTATCCGGAAGTGACCCAGATGCAGGCGCGAGCCATCTTCGAAGCGGCCGTTCTGGTCACCAAGAAAGGCATAAAGGTCATTCCTGAAGTGATGATCCCGCTGGTAGGGAGCGTGAAAGAACTGGAAAACCAGAAAGCGCTGGTGGTCAAGATTGCAGACGAGGTGCTGGCCGCTGCCGGCCTGAGCAGCCTGAAGTACTACGTCGGCACAATGATCGAAATTCCCAGGGCTGCCATGACTGCTGATGAAGTCGCGCGCGAAGCTGAGTTCTTCTCCTTCGGCACCAACGATCTGACCCAGACCACAATGGGTCTATCGCGCGACGACTATACGAAGTTCTCCAAGCAGTACGAAGATCTAAAAATCTTCAAGGCTGATCCATTTGCTGTACTCGATCAGGATGGGGTGGGCAAAGTGATTGAGTTGGCAGTCAAACTCGGCCGCAAGACACGCCCCGATCTGGAGGTCGGCATCTGCGGCGAGCATGGCGGTGAGCCGAGCTCCGTTGAGTTCTGCTATCGGATTGGGATGAACTACGTTTCGTGTTCGCCTTACCGTGTGCCGATCGCTCGCCTGGCTGCGGCACAGGCGGCTCTAACGCGTGAGAGCGGCGTCTCGGAGCAGCAGCGCACCGCATAGTAATTTGGGAAACGCTGGACGGTACGCTATAGACATGGCTGCCGTCCACGTCATCCGGCAACAGAGTTACGAAGCCATCTACGCATTGCTGAAGGAAGCAATGCTTGCCCGACAACCTGTTTCGGCAGTATACAAGGACTTCCGCAGAGTACTGTGCCCCTATGTCCTGGGGCGGACGAAGGATGATTCATTGCGGGTTCTCTGCTACCAATCTGGCGGCGAGAGTCGCAGCGGACTCGGACACAAAGGCTCAGATGAAAATTGGCGCTGCATTGCCATCGAGAAACTGACGGATGTGAAGTTGATCGAAGAAAGCTGGCAAAGTCCCACGAGTCGCAACCGCCCGCAAAGCTGCGTTTCCAAGATTGAGTTTGAGGTAACAATGGCGGGCGAAATCGCACATTCGGCAACGGCTCCTTAGCGAGCTATCTTTATAAACTCTAGCCCTTCACCACTGTCCTGGTCGCCAATCGTCAGGTAGAGCTTATAAGGCGCTTTCTGACCAAGCATGGTGAATCCGGTGTTCGGAGTGCCGTCCGGCAATAAACCATTCCGTTTCGGTTGAATGAACTCTTGAACTGCAAGCTGAGATCATGCGAACTTGCAATTGTCCAGCGCCCCATACCGCTCCATCTACAATCATTCTTGCGTCCCTCTACGTTGAAGGAAGGCAGCTCAGTGACCGTGAATGTGTGATCTGCTTTCAGGATGATCGTACTGGAGAGCGAGACATAGCTTCCAGCCAATGCATTCTCGGTTGGTTCAACTACTGCAGCATCTCGCGTCGGAGACAATAGAGCGCTCACTAGATTGTTCCCATTAAGAACGCCATAAGAGCACCGGGCTGAGCAGAACCAGCGTCGCCGGAGCAGCGACACCCCAAGCTATACGTTTGCCCTGTTTCGACATCAAAAGCTCAGTATTCCATCACCGGACTGCTCCGGTCCTGGTGATTGAACAATCTTGGACTGCCGCTCGTATTTGTAGTTAGCTTGCTACCCTTTGATTGCATGCGACCGAGCGAGGCGATTAATCTTAAGCGCCTTTGCCAAATACTACTGTTGTTGGTAACGCTGGTGCGGCTCTGCCCAGCCGTGACCGATCCGAACAAGCTACCCGCTCCCACCGGCTACGTCAGCGACCTGGCAGGAGTGGTGAATGCGTCTGACAAAGATCAGTTGGAAGCGTTCTGCGCCAGAGTCGATCAGGATCTCGGCGTGCAGTTTGCCTTGGTTACCGTTGACACGGTTGGAGATACACCCATCCGGGATTTTGCACTCGCATTGGCGCGCCACTGGGGCGTCGGCGACAAGAAAAACAACCAGGGTGTTCTGCTGCTGCTTGCCATCAAAGACCATAAGAGCGACATAGAGACCGGTCGAGGTACAGAGCCTTACCTCACGGACGGCTTCTCTGGCGGCACGTTGCGCGCTATGCGTGTGCAACTGCGAGCTGGCAATTACGGACCCGCACTGATGGCTGCCGCCCAGGAGATGGCTCGGCAGATTGCACAAGGCAAAAACATCGCCTTCACCATCGATTCGGCGCAAGCACCTGATCTGGGGCCCCGTGACATGGACCGCCGCAATGAGCCTCAACCCCGGAGACGATCCGGCGGAGGCGGGCTGTCGGTCTTTATCCTGATCATCTTCTTGCTGCTGTGGCTCTTCGGTCGGGGGGGTCGTCGCGGGGGCGGGGGACGTT